>NZ_AP042407.1:0-1494469 GCF_055392325.1 Acidilobus aceticus | reverse complement strand
ACCCCTCTCGTCGAGGGCCACGGCCGTGTTCTTCTCGCCGCTGAGCAGGAGGTGGAGCTACTCCACGGTTGGGGGCTCCCTGGCTGTGATAATGAGGTACGCGGGGGCCGACGTGCTAATGGTGACGAGCAGGGCCCAGAGGCCCTCATACATAGTGGTCGAGGGGGGCAGGGCCGAGGTCAGGGACGCCTCGGGCCTCTGGGGCATGGGGACCTTCGACGCCGAGAGGGCGCTTAAGGAGGTCCACGGCCAGGAGGCGGCGGTGGCGGTTATAGGCCCAGCGGGGGAGAACCTGGTGCCGTTCGCCTCCATAAATCATGAGACGTGGAGGCAGTTCGGCAGGTCAGGCGGAGGCGCGGTCATGGGCTCAAAGAACCTGAAGGCTGTAGTCTTCGTGCCGAGCGGCAGGTCCATCGAGGTCGCGGACCCTGAGAGGGCCTGGTCAATGATAAGCTACATGACCCAGAGGCTCGCGACGGCAGCTAAAAGCTACAGGGACAACGGGACCCTGGGCACCATAGACGCGGCCAACGGCACCGGCTTCTTCCCCTCGCTCTACTGGACCGGGGTGTCGGCCCCGGGCTGGAGGAGGATCTCGTGGTACGAGGTGCTCAGCAAGAACTACTACGTCGGGAAGAGGGCCACGTGCCTCCACTGCCCCGTGGCCTGCCACAAGGTGGTGACCTCGAGGAGGTACGGGGGATACTACGAGCTGGAGTACGAGACGACCATGGCCTTGGCCGGCCTGACGGGCGTCGTGGACCCGGACGAGCTGATACAGCTCGCCTCCCTGGTTGACGACGTGGGGCTGGACACCATAAGCACCGGCAACGCGCTCGGCCTGCTGGCGTACCTGACGGAGAAGGGCTACGTGGACCCATCAGAGGGCGTGAGGTTTGGGGACGCGCAGCGCTTCAGGGAGCTCATAACGGCCATAGCAAAGAGGGAGGGCATAGGCAAGGTGCTCTCCATGGGGACCAGGGAGGCCGCCAGGGCCCTGGGGCACCCCGAGGTGGCCATAGAGGTCAAGGGCCTTGACCCGGCGGGCTACGACCCGAGGACCCTGAAGGGCATGATACTGACATACGCCGTCGCGGAGAGGGGCGCGGACCACCTGTGGAGCAGCGGCTACGCCATAGACATACCTGGGCTGGCCGGGGGCAGGCAGGCCACGGGCGAGGAGAAGGTCAGGGCCGTCATGGACCTTGAGGAGAGGAACGCGATTTACGACAGCGCGGTGCTCTGCAAGTTCGGCAGGAACGCCTACGGCTGGAGCGAGCTGGTCCAGGTGCTCAACGCCGTGACAGGCTTCGGCTACGACCAGGCCTCGCTGAGGGAGACGGCAGAGAGGATAATAGTTATACACAGGTACATGAATGGGACCACGGTCGAGGACGACAGGCTGCCGCCCAGGTGGCTCAAGGAGCCCGTGGAGTTCGAGGGCAAGAAGTATGTCGTGACCGAGGAGGAGTGGAGGCGCATGGTTATGACGTACTATAAGCTCAGGGGCTACGACGAGGAGGGGAGGCCAACAAGGGAGACCCTTGAGAGGCTGGGCATACTTAAGGCCGCCGGCGGCTGAGAGGCCATGGCCCGCCCCCTGTGAAATTAGAGTTAAAGTAATACTTAAGTCACTTTTTCTTAAGAAAAAACATATTAATTAAAAAGAAAGTTTTTAAGTGGCTCCAACAGGCGCTTAGCGGTGAGAGCATGAAGGGTTACTTGAAGGTAGCTATGCTGGCCTCCTTGCTGGCGGTGGCCCTGGCGGCCCCCATGGCGGCGGCGCACATCATATTTGTCTACAAGGAGCAGGTTAACTTCAACGCGGTAACGCCGGTGCTCTTCAAGCCCGGCCCCGAGGCCAAAGCCGTCCAGCTGAGCTTATATAATGTGACGGGCAAGACGGGCCAGAGCGGGGCTTTCATACAGCTTACCATACCAGTGACTAACGCGACCTACGAGTACGTGTACCAGGCCCTTGAGCTCTACGTCAACAACGCCTTCGGGCAAGGGACCCCGGAGCTCTCGGTGGCCTCTTGCAGCTACACGAGCTCAGCCACGAGCCCAGTCACTTTGACCAACGTGACGCTCGTGGTCTATCCAACCACCGGCAGCAGCCCCAGCCAGGGGCAGAACATAACTATAATCCCGTCGACTTCAGCCTGCACGGCCTCTGGCACTGCGACGTTGACCCAGGGCACAACGTATTACGTTGACTTCAAGGTGTTCCCTGCCAAACCAGTACCGTATAGCGGCAGCGGCACCCTAACCCTGTACCTGGAGGTCGAGAACGTAACGTCGTCGTGACGTCTCACGGCCCCTTTTTACGTTCGCGCTGCCCTGCTTACTAGAAGGAGGCCTTAAAGGGCGGCAGGGGGCAGCCTTGGGCAACGATGAGGTCAACTACGCTTACGCCGCCATTGTAATAGTGGTCTCAGTCCTAGGCGCGCTTGCAGTGCTGAGGTACCTGGGACCCCTTGGCCGCCCCCTGCCCGAGCCCCCGTTTAACGTCAGCCTGGTTAACGTCAGCGGCGTAGGCGACAGGCTTTACGTTAACATAACGATAAGCGACTGCCGCGTGAGGCCCCTCGGGGGCTCAGTGGAGGTCTACCTGGGCGACAGGGTCGTGGGCTACAGCAGCTTTAACGCGACGTGCGGCCTCAACACTGTCTCGCTGCCCCTTCAGCCCCAGCTGGTGGGCTCTGAGGCCAGGTTCGCTGTCAACGTGTCCCTGGGCGACAGGGGCTACGTGGTCTCATACTTCGAGAGGCTGGTCACGGCGGTCATGTCGCTGAGGCCCGTTAACGTGACCTTCGAGGACGGCGAGCCGCTCCTGTTCCTGAGCTACGTCTCGCCGTTCCCCGTTATGATCTCCGCGGGTCAGGTCACCTACATAAACTACAACCTGTCCGTCCTGGCGCTCTCAGGGTGCATGACCCCCAGGGCCCTGGCGCCGGCCGGCCAGGGGACCGTCAAGCTTCAGCTGCTGAACTGCAGCTATGAGGATCTTAGCGCGCTGAGGCCAGGGGACGTCTACCAGATCAGGGCCCTGGCCAACGTCACCTACATCTCACCTTACGGCAACGTGACGCAGGAGGTGGGCCTCCTTGGCTACCAGGGCTAGGATCTTGGCCGCGGCCGCCGCGTCCCTGATAATAGCCTCCCTCGGCGCCTTGGCCGCCCTGCCGGCGGTGGTCGCAGACGCGAGGTACTACTACATAGGAGTTGGCCTGGTCTCAAGGGTAGTCACGCCCACCTACTCCAAGGTAACAGTCTACCCTCCCATGGCCGTCCCCGAGGTGCTCCTGGGGGCCTCAGCAGTTTACATAGCGTTTAACAGGAGGGCCAGGGCGGCCTACCTCGCGCTCGCGGCCCTATCCTATTACTTCACCGCAGCCCTGGAGGTGGCCGAGGGCCTCAGGGGGCTCGGGGGCCTCACCATAGACTACGGCCCCTCGTCAGCCCTCGTGGTGCCCGGCGCCTCGGTCAGCCTCAACTACGCCTCCGTGGCCCTGCTCACGGCTTCAGCGGGGGCCGCCTTGGCTGCCTCGGCCTGGGGCGAGGTCAGGAGGATTGTTGAGGCCGCCGAGGCCCTGGCTAGGAGGAGGTTCGGCGTCGGCCTTGAGGAGCTCAGGAGGAGGAGCCCGGGGCTCGCCAGGGCTGTTGAGCTCTACTCAAGGTACTCGCCGGGCTACGGCGAGGCCAGGTCGCACATATATGACGAGGGGGAGCCGGTAAGGGAGGTCGCCGACAGGGAGGCCAGGAGGATCTTCGGGGTAGGCATAGATGAGCTGGAGAGGACGAAGCCGTGGGCGGCCAGGGAGATAATGAGGAGGGCCAGGTACATAAGGAGGCGCAGGGCGTGAGGAGGGCAGCCCCGCTGCTGTTGGCGTTTGCAGTGCTCGCCGCCCTGGCGGTGGCGGAGGCAGACCTTATCATAGTTTACAGGGCAACTGTAAGCCTGGAGCCCGTGGCAAGCCCTATAGTTTACAGGGCGTCGGCGCCCGCGTGCGGGTTTGCTCCCAACCTCTCCGTGCTCTACTACGGCGCTGTCCAGGGCTCGAGCGGCTACGCCTTCACGCTCCTGGTCCCGGCCCAGCGGGGCTACGAGTATAAGCTGCAGTGGCCCATATCCGTGTTCACGGCGGCGGAGAACGGCACCGCGACGATATCCCTTGGAGGGGGCTCGACGACCATCAGCGTTCGGAGGGGGAACACCTACCTGTTGTACCTGCTCTCCGGCGCCCCGCTGTCGAGCGTTAGCCTCTCCGGCAGCCTTGCCTTCAGCCCCTCCTCGGCCCAGGGGCTCAGCTTCGTCTACGGCCTGAGGACGGCGGTCTACCAGCCGCCCCAGGGGGCGGCGCTGAGCTTCGTTGACGGCCAGTCGCTCCAGACCACTATGTACTACCAGGGCGACTACAACGGCACGCCAAGCGGCGGGTGGCCCTACGACCTAGGCCCCTCGGCGGCCGAGGCCTACTACTGGGACCTGTGGTACGCGGGCTCGGCCGCCCAGCCAGTAATGGACATGACCGGCTACCTGCAGGAGTACTACGGCAATCTTCAGTACGCCCCCTCGGCCGGGGCGGTCCTCTGGAGCTACAACTACGCAGGAGGGCATAACCTGACGATCGCCGCAGTGATAACCTACAGCAGCCCAAGCCTGGCCCTGGGCCACGGGGTCTACTTCTACCTCTTCCTGGCGCCGCAGGGCAAGGCGGCCAACCAGTCAATACCATACGTTTCCTCCGAGAGCCTGAGCCAGCCCCCTTCGCCCGTCATGGGCGACGTCATGTACCCGGCCTCCAATGGCTCCTACCTGGTGGTCCAGTTCGACCCGGCCTGGTACTACAACCTCTCGTTGGCCACGGGCCCGGGCATCGGGGGCAGCAGCGGCCCCTGGAACGCCTGGGTAGCGAGCGTCACCGTCGCCGGCAAGGGGAAGAAAGCTGGGCTCACAGCAAACTTTGAGCCAAGCCCGAGCCCTAACCTTGGCCCGCCCTGGAGCGGCTGGGACGGCGTCGGCTCCTGGAGCCCGGCCCCCTGGGTCCCGGGGCCGGGCGACTACGTCCTCGTGTGCGTCACCTACGACCCGTCCAACGGCTACATATACGGCAGGGCCGTGGACCTGAACTACCCCTTCTACAACTCCACCTTCAGCGAGTACGTGGGCAGCTACTTCAGCCCGCCGGCGACGGGAACCTACTACGTCGGCGTCGGCTCAGGCACGGGCTACCTCTACGCGGCGGACTGGGGCCTCGTGTGGGCCTGGGCGGGGCCTTAGAAGCCTTTTCGGGTCCCCGTGGATATATTGAAATACTCTAGTTGGCCTGATACCCTGGGAGGACCCCTTGAAGCAGCTCATTGCCATTCCTGAAAGGTGCACGGGCTGCGGGAGGTGCGAGCTCGCCTGCAGCTTCGAGCACTTCAAGGTCTTCGACCCGGAGCTCTCCGCTATCCACGTGCTGAGGCTCGAGAGGGAGCCCCTGGACGCCCCCCTATTCTGCATACAGTGCGGCCTCTGCGCCGTGGACGGAGTGTGCCCGCACAACGCCATCTACAGGGACCCCAACACGTTCTCGGTGGTGATAGACAGGGCAAGGTGCGACGGCTGCGAGAGGTGCGTTGAGGTCTGCCCCTACGGAGTGATAACGATTGACCACCTCGAGAAGAAGGCCGTGAAGTGCGACCTCTGCGGCGGCGACCCGCAGTGCGTCAAGGCGTGCCCCGAGAACGCCCTGGCATACGTTGACGTCAACGAGGCCGCCTACTACAAGAGGTACTTCTTCGCCAAGCTGCAGGAGAAGTTCATGGTTCCCATAGTCCCCTACCCGGCCAGGGGCTCGACGAGCTGAGGGCCTGTGGCTGGACTTGCCGCGAGGGGCCGCAGGGCCGCGCCCAGAGGCAGTTAGGGCAGGCAGCGGGGCCGGCGGCGCGAACCTTAAAGCCAAACGGCAGCGACGCGGCAGCTTCACCTAGGGCACTGATGAGTTGGCCTCGCGCTCGCCCTGCCGTTGGAACGCCCTCCTGATAAGGACGTCAGCGGGCCTGTAAAGGTCGCCCTCCCTCGTGAGGAACGAGGCGTCCACGAGGTTCCTGATGAGCAGTGTGACCTGCTTGTCGTCGACCCTAGCCCCCTCCCTGGCCTCGAGGGCCCTCTTCACGTCGCTCCACGTGCAGCCCTCCCTGCAGGCCTCCATGATAGTGTAGTACCTCTCCCTTGCAGCCTCCCTGCCAACGAGGAAGCTCCTGAACTCCTGCCTGACCAGCTCGACGCCCGTTGATATGGTTTTGTTGAGGGCCTCCCTGTGGTCCCTGAGCTGCATATAGTAGAAGCCGTAGTACGTCAGCCACCCGGGGATCCCTCCGAGGCTGTAGTAGGCCTCCTCGACCTCGGCCTCGGGGACCTTCATGCCGACCTCCTCAAACCCCCTCCTCAGGAACTCGAGCGAGAGCCCCCTGCTGAAGGGGCCCACGTTGACCTCCGTCACTGCCCTGCCGTAGAGCGGCGACCCAGGGTCGTTAAGCCTAAGGAACCTGTACACCATGCCAACCTCGCTCCCGGTGAATATGAACCTGACCCTCAGGTTGTCGTATGCGTAGGCTATGGGGTACAGCAGGTCGTAGCCCTTCAGCCTCCTCAGCTCCTGAGACTCGTCAAACACCACGACTGGCCTCCTCCCCTCTTCCTCAGCTACCTCCGAGAGCCTCTCAAGGACGTCGCTTATCTCCGCCCTGTCCCCTGGGCCCCAGGAGAGCCTGACCTCGACGCCCGCCAGCCTGACACCCCTCAGCCCCCTGAAGGCCTGCCTGAGCCTCTCGGGCCACGAGTTGATGGCCCCCTCAAGCTCCTGCACCAGGTCCCTGTAGGTTATGTATGCCCTCCCCTCAAACTTCCTCATGTCAAGGTAGACCCACAGGGCGTCCTCCTGCCTCATCAGCACCTTAACGAGGGACGACTTGCCGCTCCTCCTGAGGCCGAGGAGGAGCGTCACCGGGTAGTTGATCCCTGACCTGAGGGCCTTCAGCTCCTCCTCCCTGTCAAAGAGGTCCCTGGGGTCCTCCTTTGGCCTGGGGTCGAACAGCAGGGTACATCCCCAGTAACTGGGTACCTCCCCAGCCAATAAGGGCCGCGCGGCCGAGGCCCAGCCCGTGAGGCGGGATGCCATGAAGGGGCCTCCGACGGCCAACTGGGCCCGCAGCCCCGCCGCGGGGCCCGGAGATGAACGTTCAGCAGAGCTGTTTACTTATGGGCTCCATGTAAACCCCGGTGGGGCCAGTGAGGTGGACCGTGGCAGCAGCCATCATAATAATAGTCGCGGTGGCGGCCTCCCTGGCTGCCTACCTCTACAGGCCAGCGAGGCAGGTCACCATAACCGTGGTGACTTACAACGACGTGGCCCCTGTAGTGGAGATGGCGGCAGAGGAGTTCGAGGCCCAGCACCCTGGCGTCAAGGTCAGGGTGGTCTCGTACCCGTGGGACACCTACGTGGAGCAGGAGATCACGGTGCTCAAGGCCGGGAGCCCGGAGTACGACGTAGTAACCTTCACCCCCACCTCCTCCCAGCTCATAGCCCCCTACGTGGTCCCCCTGAACACTAGCTACTTCAACTGGAGCGACATAATAGCTGACCAGGAGGACTTCGGAGGGCTCTACTACAACGCCTCCTCGGGCAGGGCCGAGGTCATAGGGATAGCGTTCCAGACCTGGGTGGAGCTGTTAGCCTACAACGCCACGCTTTTCAACAACGCCACGCTGCAGCGCGAGTTCCAGGAGGAGTACGGCTTCAGCCTCAACCCCTGGACCTGGGGCAACTGGAGCCAGGTCGTGGACGCAGACAAGTTCTTCGTCAGCCACAACATAACGAAGTACGGCTTCCTGGTGGAGGACGAGCCGAAGCACGAGCTCATAGACACTTTCCCGGCTATCTTCGAGTGGTACTACATGCACAACAGCAGCCTCAACTGCGGCAACCCGGCCGGCCTCCCGGGCTACGGCACCATGTTCATGGGGTGCGTGCCGAGCTGGTGGGGCCACGGCTTCCCGCCGCCGGCCTTCAACAGCACGGCCGGCGTTGAGGCCCTCGAGACCCTCAGGGAGCTGGTCAGCTACGAGCCCCCGCCGTCGCAGCTTGCCATAGGCTACAGCGCCCTGGTCAGCATACTGTCCCAGGGGAGCTCGGCAGGGGCAATAGCGTGGGCCAACGACATAATGGGCATGAACTCCAGCGTCGCCTCCCAGCTCCTGATGGCCCCCCTGCCGGGGGGCTACGGCGAGCCCGGGTCCACGTTCCTGGGAATAAGCAGGTACTCGCAGCACAAGCAGCTCGCCCTTGAGTTCCTGCAGTTCATAGTGAGCCCCCAGTTCCAGGTCAGGGCCTTCTACGCCCAGGGCTCGCTGCCCATATCAAGGGAGGCCTACCTGCAGGTCATGAACAACGCCTCCCTGCCGGCCTATGAGAGGGAGTGGCTCAGGGCCATACTTGTAGCTAACGAGAACGCCACTGCCACCCCGCCTACCCTCCCCCAGACCTACCCCGTGCTCATACCCTCATTCAACGGGCCCGTGTTCGAGTGGCTGTCGTCGCCGACCTCATCGCCTGTGCAGGTGCTCCAGCAGGCCGCCAGGGCGTGGGTGGAGGCGCTGGGCGGCGGAGGCTGACTTAGCGGCGCGCCGGCCGGCGCGACGAGCATAACAGCTAAGCCTGAAGGCCGCTAGGCAAAGTCTCCCTCTGACTCTTTTTCCTCACCGGCCCGTCCCTGTCGGCCACGCCCTTGATGTCTGCGGCCCTCTCGCTGATGCCTCAGCTTTGCGGCCTGCCCGCTACCTTGAGGATGTCCCTTAGCGAGCCCAGGTCACACATTGCAAGCTCGCAGGCTGCCGCCTTAGGCCTTCCTGAACCTTGAGCACACGAACCCCTCAGCCCCGCTGTACTCCCTCGGCTCCTCCTCCCTTGGCTCGTCGAGGGGGCCGTAGGTCAGGGTCGCGAAGTGCCCCTCTGGCCTTAGCCCGGCTGAGACCGCCATGGACTCCACCTCGTCGACGTCGTAGAACTTAGCAATGGAGTAGAACGGGTGCCCGGCCCTGCCGAGGCCAATGTAGTGCTGCCCCCAGGGCGAGCTCCTGGCAACTATGCAGCTCACCAGGACGCCTCCCCTAACGAGGGCCCTCGAGGCCTCAGCAATTGCGGCCGCCGGGTCGCTGAGGAAGCAGAGCGTCACAACGAAGATCACAGCGCTGACCGAGGAGTCCCTCAGCGGCAGCGCCTCGGCCCTGCCCTGGACGCTCTGGACTCCCCTCCTCAGGGCGAGCCTGGCCATGTTTACGCTCGGCTCCACGCCGAGGCAGCCAAGCCTTGAGGCGAAGAAGCCGGTGCCCGAGCCTACCTCGACGCACGGCCTCCCGGCCCCTTCGACTGCCTTCATAAGGGCCTTCACCTCGTTCTCCGCGGTCACGGCGTTCCTGGAGAACCAGGAGTCGTACCTTGAGTGCAGCCTCTCGAAGGGCTCCCAGCCCAAGCGGCCACCCGGCCTGCTGCGCCCGCTTAACGTAAAATTACTGAGCCCCGCCCGTGCCGCCCTCGCTGTGTGGGCCGTGATGAGGAGGAAGTAATGCGTGTCGTGCTTCCTTACCTAGCTTTTTTTAAACCTGTGAGATGGGGCCTAGCAGACTTCCCTCCCTTTCCTTCTTTCTCCTTTCACTCTCCCCTTCTTATTATCGTCCGCCGCGGCGAGCCACCTGGCCCTCCAGTACAGCTCCCTTAGCCTGTCAGGCGCCTTTGACATGAAGGAGTCGGCAACCATCACAAGGTAGTTCCTTGCGCTCACAGAGCCCAGCCTCCTCAGCGCCCAGGCCTGCCGGAGCCTGCGATACAGCGTGACCGTGAGCCTCTGCCCAGAGGCCCAGGATGGCATGGAGGCCACCTCAACGGCCCTGAAGGCCTCAAGGTACTCAACGTACCTCTCACACGGGGTGCCAGCCAGGTACGACTTGACTAGGTGGGCGTCGAGGGCCCAGGCGTAGTATGACCTTGCCAGGGCCCTCAGCGAGCCCACCATGCCGCCCGACCTTGAGGAGTACGAGTGCGACGTGGTGGCCCCCCTGTGGACCCTCCAGTAGGTCAGCGGCCTGCCCATGAGCAGGAGGAGGCCCCTGCCATGGCGGAGCGCAGAGACCAGCGCGGCGAGGTCGGGCGACGAACGGATATACCTTAGGGGACCGCCCTCAAGGACATGCCTCCTGGCCGCTATTGAGCTGTTGTTGTGGAAGCCCCCGGGGTTAACTAGGGCAGCGTAGCAGGCGACCTCCGTGGGGGGCAGCGGGATCACCACGTCATGACTGAGGCCCTGAAGGGGTCCCAGACTGGAGCCGCCCTCGTCAATGACCTCCTGGCCGTTGTGAAGGTATATGAGCCCTGGGAACTCAGTGAACGCCTTGTAAACCACCGAGAGCCTCTCAGGGAAGTACATGTCGTCGTCCTCCAGGAAGGTTATTATGTCACCCTTCGCCTCCTCGAGGCCTATGGCTATCTTGCCCCCGAGGGGCACGACGTCTGTTACAACGTCCTTCCACCCGTTCCTGCGAATTATCTCGTCGCTCTCCCTGTCCTCGAAGTTCTTGACAACTATTACCTCGAACCTGTCCCTTGGGAGTGTCTGCGCCTCAAGGCTTCGCAGCGCGTGGGGAAGATACTGCCTCCTGTTATGCGCGGTCACTATGACGGAAATCAGCTCTCCTGAGCTCAAGCTGCAGACCGGGTATGGCTATCTTGGACGCCTTTTTAGGTTGATGATGTAAGCGGGTTTAGGGTAAAAGCCCTGCAATGAGGCCACCACATCAAACCGTGGGAACCCTTATACTTCTGTTGTGCGGCAGTTAGCATTGGGCGCCGTGGCAATTGAGGATAGTGCAGGTCTCACCGTTCTACTTGCCCGTCGTGGGCGGCGTGGAGGAGGTGGTGAGGAGAATAGAATAGCTAATTAAGTATATTGCATTTAAGACGGACGTTCCGGGAAAACGCATTAGCACGGTTGTTGCCATCATTGGTTGACAGGAGGTCGAGGCCGCTATAATTGACTACCACAATAGGCATTTCGTCCGCGGCTTAACTCACCTCGTTTAGGCTCACACCTATACATTCATGGAGTTGACCAGGCTTCTCATATAATCTATATATCCTGTCAGGTTACCCAAATCATATACCCTTTTAACTTTAACTGCCCTGAACTCTTTTCCCTCCCTTATCAGGGCCCTGATTCCATCGGTGAGCTGTAGCTCGCCTTCAAACTTTACGCTTGCGAGCGCTCTGAAAATGTCCTCGTCAAAGTGATAATAGGGGACCACGATTAAGTTTGACTTGGGGGTCCTCGGCTTCTCCTCCAAGTCAATCACTCTATCATCAACAAGCTGCACAACGCCATATTGTCTAGGGTCCTGAACTTCCGTTACCAGGAAGGAGTTGACCGGCATGGCAGATACGTCAAGGTCTAATACAAGGGTGTCCGGCCCTACTACAAGGAAATCGCCGCTCACGTAGGGCCTTGCGACCAGGACGGCATGACCGAAGCCCTTGGGCTCGAACTGGTTCACAAAGGCAATGTTGGCGCGCTCCACCATCTCGTAAAAACCCCTGAGGCTCCGCGCCTGTCTATTCTTTCCGGAGGCCTCGAGGTAGTCTACTAAGTCATGGTCAGGAGCGAAGTAGTCCTCTATCACCCTCTTGTTCCTGCTTACGACAAAGATGAAGTCCCTTACTCCCTGCGAGTAGAGCTGCTCAAAGACCACCTGAATTATCGGCTTTATCTCGTCGTTCCACACCACTGGGAGCATCTCCTTCGGTATCTCCTTGGTCCAGGGCAGCATCCTGGTGCCGAGCCCCGCTGCCGTTATCACGGCCATCATGTCTGAACACCAAGGCCGATTGCCCTGAACTTGGAGGCCTCCATCTTTGAGGGGTCCAGGACTCTCCTGGCGTCTATCGTTATCTTGTCCTTCAGCCTCTCCTCAAGGCCCCTGAACTCGTCCCACTCCGTAGCTATGATAACGGCATCAGAGGAAGAGATGCACTCGTCAAGGGTCACCATTTTCGCCTCCTCAGTCCTGGCCTTGGGGTCGTAGGCCACAACCTCGTAGCCTTCAGCCTTGAGGGCCCTTATGAGCTCGATAGCCTTGCTCTCCCTCGTGTCATCAGTGTTAGGCTTGAAAGCAACGCCGAGCACGCAGACCTTGCCCCTGGTCAGGAGACTCTTTAACATGTTGACTACTCTGGGCACCCTCTCCCTGTTGACCTCTATGGCGGCCTCCACTATCCTGAGCCTCTCTCCCATGTCCCTGGCGAAGCTGACGAAGGCCTGCGTGTCCTTCGGGAAACACGAGCCTCCCCAGCCGAGGCCAGCGTTGAGGAAGTAGGGGGCTATCCTCCTGTCCAACCCTATGGTCTTAGCGACCACGTTCACGTCGCAGTTGGGGAGCCTCTCACAGAGGTTAGCTATCTCATTTATGAAGGACACCTTGATGGCCAGGAAGGAGTTTGCGGCATACTTTATCATCTCGGCCTCCTCCCACGACGTCCTTATAACCGGGGCCCCCGTAAACCTCCACAGGTTCTCCACTACGTCACCTGCCTCCTTGCTCTGTGACCCTATAACGACCCTGTCAGGCCTCTTGGTGTCAAGGATTGCGCTTCCCTCCCTGAGGAACTCAGGGTTAGAGACTACGTCGTTCTTGACGATCTCCTTTACCTTCCTTGCGGTCCCTGGTACCACGGTGCTCTTTATAACTACTATGGAGTCATTCCTTCTCAGGACGTCACTTAACCTCTTGGCGGCGTCAAAGACGTAGCCCAGGTATATTCTCCCGTTGACGGTAGGCGTCGAAACTGTAATGAAGACTAGGTCGGCGTCGGACAGCTCCGAGTAGTCTGTGGTGAACTTAATCCTCGAGGCGTTGGCGTCGAGCATCTCCTTGAGGTTAGGCTCGTAGATGGGCGACCTGCCGCATCTCAGGCCCTCCACCTTGTTTTCGTCGACGTCCACCCCAACTATGTTGTGGCCCTGCTCCGCCAGTACAACGCCTGTGGCAAGCCCAACGACGCCAAGGCCTACTATCCCTACCCTCATAGTCTCACCTTGAACCACTCTATCGTCCTCTTTAGGCCCTCCTCAAGGTTGACCCTCGGCTCCCAATTTAACAGCTGTTTCGCCCTAGTTACGTCGGCCGCCCTCCTGGGCGGGTCGTCAGGCCTCGGCGGAAGGAACCTGATCTTTGACCTGCTGCCGGTGAGCCTTATTATGAGGTTGGCGAGGTCTATGATCCTGGTCTCCTTGTCTGAGCCGACGTTCAGCACGACGCCCTTTAAGTCCTTTCTGGGCTCAAGCATCCTCTTCGTGGCCTCAACCCAGTCGCTCACGTAGAGGAACGCCCTGGTCTGGTTGCCGTCACCGTAAACCGTTAAGTCCTCATTCCTTAAGGCCTGGGCGATGAACCTCGAGACCACCCTCCCGTATGAGCCGTCCTCCCTCAGCCTTGGGCCGTAGACGTTGAAGGGCCTCTGGATCCTCACGTCGAGGCCGTACTCCCTGTAGTAGGCCATTATGAGGGACTCGGAGAACCTCTTGCTCTCGTCGTAGCAGCTCCTCACCCCAGTCGGGTTCACCTTGCCCCAGTAGTCCTCAGGCGTGGGAATAACATCGGCGTGGCCGTATATCTCCGAGGAGGACGTGAAGAAGAATATGGCGTCGCTCCTCCTTGCAATCTCAAGCGCGTTGTAAGTTCCTATCGAGTTTGCCAGGGCCGTCTCAACGGGGTGCTGTACATAGTCGTCAGGGGACGGCCTGGCCGCCAGGTGAATTACGTAGTCGAACTTCTCATCCGTTTTGAAGCTCTCAACCCTCTCCTTGATCAGCTTCACGTTAGGGGGAAGCTCGATGTACTTTACCGTAGACAGGTCATCAACTACGGTTATCTCGCCCTCCAGGGACTCAACTAGGTGGGAGCCAAGGAAGCCGGCGCCGCCGAAGACCAGGTATCTCAAAGAGGTTCCTAGGTTTCACGTAAAACTAAAGGGTTTAAAGCTGTTAAGGATTAAAATTAGATCTTTGATATAAATGGTATGAATATATTGAGTTGAGCTTAAAATAATTCATCACAAGAGAGTACTCCCTACTTAATTGTTGGTTAAAATGTTGGTTAGCAGGACTTTAATTAGTCCACGCTTCTTGATGGAAAGTAACGAGGTCTAGTAGTTCCCTTTATAACAAAGCAAACCTTTATAATGGTAAGCCTCATGTTACATTTCTAGAGGTAGTGTAGTGCAGATTGAGGATAGTGCAGGTCTCACCGTTCTACTTGCCCGTCGTGGGCGGCGTGGAGGAGGTAGTGAGGAGAATAGCCGAGTACATGGCCTCGAGGGGCCACGAGGTTCACGTAGTAACGTACAACAGGCTCAGGTCAAGCGGTGTCGGCTCGCTGCCAAGGGAGGAGGTAATCAACGGGGTCCACGTGACAAGGCTAAGGCCAAGGTTTACCTGGAGCCACGGCTCGTACAGCCCGGAGCTTCCTGACGTCATAAGGTCCCTCAGGCCCGACGTAGTGCACGTGCACGTATGGAGGCACCCCCACGTCTTCCAGGTGGCTAGGCTCAAGGGAGAGCTCGGGTTCGCCGCGGTACTTCACGGCCACTCCCCCTTTCACACGCTAAGCCAGCTAGGCCTCGTCACCTGGCTTTACCACAGGCTGGCTGACGCCTTCGGCAGGGGCGCCCTGGCTGCGTATGATGCATACGTCGCGCTGACCTCCTATGAGTCCAGGGTAGTTCAGGGGCTTGGCCTGGACGAGGGGAAGGTCCACGTCATACCAAACGGGATCGACGAGGACAGGTGCAGCGTCGACTTAGACTCGAGGAGCGGCTCCGCGGTGCTATACCTTGGGAGGGTGAGCAAGTCCAAGAACCTGGGGCTCCTAGCCAAGTCTATGGAGTACGTCAGGGGCAAGGCAAAGGAGGTGAAGCTGGTCATCGCGGGCCCGGACGAGGGCCTGGCTAGTGAAGTTATCAGCTACGTCAGGTCCCACGGAGTTAAGGCAGAGTACCTTGGAACCGTCAGCGAGGGCGAGAAGCACAGGCTCTACTCTGCAAGCGACGTCTACGCCTTCCCGTCGACCTTTGAGCCCTTCGGGATAACGCTCCTGGAGGCGGAGGCTCATGGCACGCCGCCCGTCATAACTGGGCAGGGAGGGCAGGTGGAGGTTGCCCCTCCAGGCGTCGTAGGCCTGTGGGCTAGGCCTAAGCCAAGGGATTTTGGAGAGGCCATAGCCGAGCTGCTGACCAATGAGAGCCTAAGGAGGAAGCTAGCCTATCAGGCCAGGCAGTGGTCCCAGAGGTTCACGTGGGGCAGGCTGCTCCCCAAGTATGAGGAACTTTACGGAAAGCTTACGGCACACCGTTGCTTCTCTTATATTTCAACAAGTATATTTCAAGCTCCTCAACATAATAGTTAAATTAAATCAAATTTTCCATTTACGTTACACGCCGCAAACTCATAATAAACCTTGCATCTAAAAATAATTAAATGTAAAGGGAACAAGGTAGTATAGTGCAAGGCGCTAAGGTATTGATGGGCCTTGGCTACTACGAAGGGACTTAGTCATTGTGATGAACTCCCTGGCCAGGTACCTTCCAAAGCATGGGGTTGAGTTTGCTAGGTCCTTTGACTGAGACATCGTGGCCATGGAGTACGCCTCGCTTTACAGAGAGGCTGTGGACGAAAGGAACTAAGAGAGCCCTAGCGACCAGCGTTAGGGGAGCTGGCAGTAGGTTGAGGATAGTTCACGTGGTTCACAGCTACTGGCCTGCAGCAGGCGGGATTGAGAACGTAGTTAAAGCCTTAGCCGAAGGCATGGCCTCGAGGGGCCACGAGGTCCACGTCGTAACAGGGGCCTACGGAGGCAGGCCCAGGGAGGAGGTCGTTAACGAGGTCCACGTGCACAGGGTCAGGTCGATTAGGCTTGGCTTCCCCGACCTGACTTACCCCCTCTATGTGCCCAGGGAGCTGCTCAGGTCGGCTGACATAGTTCACGGGCACAGCCAGAACAGCCTGTTCACCGTTAAAATCCTGGAGGAGGCGAAGGGCCTCGGAGCTAAGACCGCACTGCACTTCATGGCGGTTGACTCCCTGAGGGACCACCCAAACCCCCTGGTGAGGCTCATAGGCCCGCTTTACGGCAGGAGGAACGTCAAGGTAGCCCTTAAGGCCAGCGACCTCAGGCTGGTCAAGAGCCACAGGGACGCGGAGGTGCTGAGGGCAAGGTATGGAGTTGAAACGGTTTACGTGCCAGACGGCGTCGACGAGGGGCTCCTAACAATGCCCAACATGGCCGAGAAGTTCAGGGAGAGGTTCGGGGTTCACGGCCCGTTCGTCGTCTACGTGGGGAGGCTGCACAGGCTCAAGGGCGTGGACGTGCTCATAAGGGCCATGGCTGTTGTAAGGAGGGAGGAGCCCGAGCTCAAGGCGGTGGTCGTAGGGCCAGGGAACCAGGGGTCTTACCTGACGCTCGCCGAGAGGCTCGGGGTCAGGGACAGGGTGCTCTTCACCGGCTACGTGGACGAGGAGGCAAAGGTTGGGGCCATAGACGCGTCCCTTGCCCTCGTGCTGCCGAGCGTCAGCGACTACGCAGAGGCCTTCTCCCTGGCAATAACTGAGGCCTGGGCCAGGGGCAAACCAGTCATAGCGTCTGCCATCGGCGAGGTGCCGTACAGGGTCAAGAACATGGTCAACGGCATCCTGGTCCCCCCTAAGGATCTGAGGACTTTGGCCGAGGCCATACTTGCGATAGCTCACGACAGGGGGCTGAGGGATAAGCTGACCAAGGGGGCCAGGCCAGATGCGCCAACATGGGATGAGGTTATAGACTTGCTGCTCACGTTGTACTCTTCGACTCAGCTAAGGGCGTGAGCTTGTGGTCAAAGATATCCTCTCTAATCTAAGTAAGTAGGTATGGTTAATTTTCCACACCTTTCCTAGAAGATCTTTTCATGAAGCAAGTTAATGTTAAGTCGCCTACTCATGGCAAGGTATCCTACACTTGCGTCAACTGTAACGTGCTGTTGTACTCAAAGGCAACGGCGTGACACTCCGCGAGGCTGAAGCTGGAATACATTACATATCTATAGTACACGGCCAACCTATAGTAATGTTCTAGATAAACGCCATGTCCCAAGGCGGCGCGCTGTTAAAACGTCAGCCTCCGTACCAAGGCATCTTCAGTATGTGGATATCAGTCGCTAACTCCCCGACAAGCCATAGCTCGTTAATACTGTAAGGGGTCTCAGCTCCGAACTAGCCCTGCCAGTAGCGACTCGTAGCGCCTTGCAACCTCTACGTGGTCAAACCTCTTCACGAACCTGACCCCGTTAGCGCTGAGCCTCTCCCACAGATCCTGGTTCCCCAGCAGACTCTCTATAGCATTTGCGAACACCTCTGGGGAGAGCTGTGGAACCCTGAGCCCATTATAGCCGTCAACAACTACCTCCTCTGGGACTGCCTCAGAGACCACAGGGGGAGTGCCGCTGGCCATCGCCTCCAGAGCGGCATATGGGAAGGCCTCACGAGAAGATGGTAGTATTAACGCTTTAGCCCTGGACAACAGCTCCGCCTTCACGCTGTCAGGTATGCCCACAAAGGCCTCAACCCATCCTGGAATGCCGCCCATCAGGGATCTGACCAGGGCGTCAGCCCCTGGCCCCACGACCGCCAGCCTTACGTCAGCCCCTCTGCTCCTCATCGCTGCCACGGCTCTGAGGCTTATTTCAAGGTTTTTCTCGCCTCTAGTTCCTATGTGGACAATTAGATTCTCCCTATCCTCCAGCGGTTTGGGCCTGTAAGGGCTGAGGTCGACCGGGTTGTAAATTACTTGGCCGCACTTCACGCCCGCCTCGTCGGCTTCCCTAGAGGTCTTCTTAGAGACGCAGACCACGGCGTCGTAGGAGTTATATAGCGCCCTGTAAGCCAACCTGCCTGCCCACGACCGCAGCCTAGAAACGTTGTGCAGTACTGCGACCCTGGGCCTGAACGTTAGGGGCACCACGCCGTTAACCACGACCGCGTCCCACCCTTGCAGGGCCCTCCTACCCTCCAGGAGCCAGCCCAGGGACACCCATGGCTCCTCATGCGAGTCTACGACTCCCTTCAACGTTATTACCTCCACGTCCCTAAGGCCGTACCTCCTGTTGAGGAGCTCGGCTATGTTGTCACCGCTCTGGGACCTTAGCAGGCCCCAGCTCATGAGCGACACTTCGTGCCCCAGGCTTGAGAGACCCTTTGTGAGCGTTGCTATGAACGTGGTCACCCCGTCAAGGTGCGTCAGCGAATCTCTACGGGCTATCACTATCCTCAGCCTTCTAGTCAACACTATCACCTCATGACCTCCAGGAAGCCTACAGGCGAATTTATGACCACGCTATTGTTCTGCTCAACGCTGAGTACGTTACTATAAACGAGATGATAGTTGGAGCACGACGAGTAGACGTAATATATGAAGTAGGGCTCGTAGTAGTACCCCATGTAACCTGGGGTGAACCAGCTTTCGCTTACGGTCTCGTTGCACCAGGCCGGGGAGCCTGGCAGCCAATATGCCATCTCAGCGCCGGGGGCGACTTCTCCTGGCACGGAGGCCGAGCCGTTAGCATAAAGGGCTGGCGAGTCTGATTCCGTAACCACCCACCACACTCCTAGGTCCCAGCCCACTTCGGGGAATGCTACAGCTGGATACCCAGCGAAGGAAGCGTAGAGGCATAAAGGCGTTAAGATAATGACTGAGGCTAAAGTTACTGCAACGGCGGCCCTCCTGTGCGATTTAACTTCAACTAGGGACGCAAGTATTACCGCGAGGACGCCTATGAACATCAGCGGCACCCTGTCAGCCCAGCCAACAGCGCCAAGGCCTAACGTTAAGGTCGCCCCGACAAGTCCCGAAAGCCCCAGAGCCCCCACGAGGGCCCTGTGCTCGGGCCTCCTCAGGCTCAGCGCTACCGCCACTGCAAAGGGTATGAGAAGCTCGGCGATGTAGGCCGCCGCCTTAACTTCAACTGCGACGTGATATGAGGGCATGACCCTCACAGTGGCCTGGTATATTAGCTGAGGGGCGCGGGAGGCAAGCCTCCTCAGCGTGCTTATAGTCAGGCTCCAGTAGTAGTGAATTCCCTGCTGAACAAAGCCGTAGGAGTCGTAAACGCCCATTATTAGGTAAGCCGCCGTTATTGTCAGCAGCGCCTTAGCTGTAAACGTCCTTGAGTTCGACATGCCCGGGAACATTAAGTAGAGGAGCCCGCCCCCGAAAAAGGCCACCCCTGCGAGGGCCGCTATGAGCTCGTGAGTGTAAACCGCCGCGAGGGTCGCCACGAGGAGCATAGCTAGGGACCTCCTGTCCCTCTCCCTTAAGGCTAACACGAAGGTGGCCACTGCTATGGTAAATGTCACCGTTCCATAGTGATCCGACACGGACTCTGGAATGTCAGACCACAGAACTATGGAAAGAGGCATCGCTACCGCTGCGGCTCTCTTGCTGAGGCCCAGCGACCTCGCCAATAGGTAGGTCGCGGGAGCCATGAGAAGCGACATGAGCTCCGGAACCCACTTAATCATGAAGTAGAACGGCGGGTCCTTAAACCAGGTGGGGTGGCCCCAGAGGACAAGTATCGCCTCAGCTAGAGTGAACCAGAGGGACCTGTTGAGCCACATGAAGTCAGACCATGGAGTTAAGTGGCCGTACTCCGCTATATACATGGCACGGAACATGTGATTAAAGGAGTCCTCGAAGTCGGTGATGTAATACCTATCCGCAAGGTCAGGGACCAGGAACCTGACGCTAACGACGGTTAGGGCGGACATTACGATAATGAGGGCAGCCCATCTGCTGCTGAAACTCTCGCTGAGGGCCACGTAAAATGCCATCATTAGCGATAGAAGCATTATAAGCGTTCCAATAACGCCTAAGACGGGCGCGCGGGAAAAGGGTCCATAGACGTCGCTGACCCCAAATACCTCATTGCCTACCTCCTCGAAAATGACGACATAATATATAATGAGGGCAAGAAGGACAGCCATTGCAAGTGTAATTAATGATGTGTGGCCCTGTCTAGTCACTGCCGAGGCCTCGCTTCACTCTCTTTTTAAGCATATTAAAAATGATTTATGGTATCACGACTTCTTGTCAAGTTCTATTGCCCTATTCGGATAAGGCCTTTCCCGTTGCGTAGCAGCTATATATATGATATATATATGATATGATATGAAATATGAACATAATATGAAACGGAAATTTTAGTATGATTATTCGATGAAACGTGTCATGCCAAAGAGTGAACTCTATTAACCTCTGTTTCCTCTGGCACAGTGCTATGCTTGCTCAAAAGAGACTCCTGCATATAAAGGGCCTGCAAGAACATAGGCTATATTCTTGCAGCGATATGTTGTCAGCGTAGGGTTGAAAACTTGATAATAGCCCTGGTTGACGACACGGACCTCTCCGTGCCTGGGAAGGGGCAGCAGGCCAGGACCTACGAGCTGTACTCGAGGGTCGCCAGGAAGGCTGAGGTCAGGCTCGTAACGCAGGGGGCCGCTCACCCCGAGAGGCTCGCCTGGGCCTCAGAGCTCAAGGTCGTCAGGCCGCTCCCAGGTAGGGCTGCTGCCTGGGCCGGAGGCATGAGCTCGCTGGCCGCAATAACGGAGGCGGCCAGGGGCTCCGACTTCATCATTGCTGAACACGTGTACGGCATCAACAGGTGGGCTCTCCTCGCCTCAGGGCTGTCCGGGGTGCCCCTTGTATATGACAGCCACGGCAACGAGGCTGAGGTGTGCGGGGGGCTTGCGTGCAGGGCCTCGGTGGTCCCCTTCGAGAGGGCCATGTATGAGAGCGCGGACGCGGTGGTTGCAATCAGCGAGCGGGTCCTTGAGGAGGCCAGGAGGCTCTACAGGGTTAAGGCCGAGAGGCAGCTGGTGCTCGTGCCGGGCCTGAGGGAGGTCAGCTGCAGGGGGAGAGGTAAGCTAAGAGCAGTCCTTTCTTCGTGGGGGGTAAGGGAGGGGGAGGTCGTTGCTGTCATGCATGGCAGCCTGAGGTACGGCCCTAACATGGACGCGCTCAGGGCGCTGTTGACCATGAGCAGGGGGAGCAGAGGTAAGCATGGCGTCGTCTTTGTGGTCGCGGGGGGCTCTGACATGAGGCCAGGGTGGCTCTCGGACAGCGTCCTCTACGTGGGCTTCGTTGACGACCTTGATGACCTGCTCTGCTCTGCTGACGTGGCCGTAGCGCTTAACGTCTCGGGCACAGGGGTTCACATGAAGGTGATGGACTACCTCTCAGCGGGGCTGCCGCTGGTTGCCACCCCCAAGTCGCTTGAGGGCATCCTGGCGGCGGCGCTGAAGGGGTACCCGCTGGCCCTGGCGATCCCAGGCATTGACCTCGGCGAGGCTGTAGCAAACCTTGCGGGGAGGGCCAGGGGACCCTTCTCAGGCAGGGCCAAGCTCCCGACGTGGGACGAGCAGGCCTCAAGGCTCCTTGACTTCCTCTCATCCGTTTAGCCTGCTCAGGGCCTCAGCCATGTACCTCCTCATGGCCCTCTCCTCGGCCTCTGACCTATGGGACCTTGAGATGCTGGTGTGGTGAAGGTGGTAAACTGGGTTGTCCGACGTGTATGCGTAGAGGTACCCCTTTGCTGCCAGCATTACCCCCAGCAGCTGCTCGAAGCCCCTCGCCGCCCCCAGGTCCTTGTCCTCTGGGAGCCTCAAGCCATCAACCGCCTCCTTTCTAAGAGCCATGTTTACGGCCCTGAAGGGGAGGGATATGCAGTCGCCATCAGGTATGCAGGGCCCGTGCCTGACCCTCAGCCCCCTGTCAACGAAGACGCCCCTTGCAAATACCTCAAGGCCTGGGTAGGGCTTCACTAGGTTAGCCACGTAGAGCCTCCTGTAGAGCTTTACGAGGGCGCTGTCGTCGGGACCCTTCACGGGACCCCTGCCCCTCTCATAAAGTATGTCGCGGCTGCACGCCCCGGCGAAGGCCCTGGGCAGCTTTCCCAAAAGCTCCTCGTACTTCAGCAGGAGGGAGGAGGGAATCACAGCGTCATCATCTACGATTACTATGATTTCCCCCTCGGCGGACTCCAGGCCCTGGTTGACAGCTTCCGTGACCCCAACGCCCCTCTGGGAGTAGGCCTGTATGGGCAGGGGCTCGTCCTCCACCAGGGGTCTAAGCCTTGCCGTCTCGCATGCATATATTATAATCACCTCGTCCGGCCGCCTCCTCTGCAGGCCCAGGGACGAGAGTAGGTCCCTGAGCTCAGGCCTGCACAGGGTGGGGACGACGACGGAAATCCTTGTCATGGCGAATCCACCTCGGCGCAGTCCCTGAAGCCCACTGATGCCAGGGCCTCACTGGAGGCCACGCCTACCAACACCTTTGAGTCGCCCTGGCCGCATGTGTAGGGCTTAAGGTTAGCTGACCTGACCTTTGCAACTACCCAGTTAAGACCTAGTCTGCTGGCTGTTGAGAGAAGTACTGAGAACACCGCATGGTCGCCGTCGGCCCCGACCTCCTTAATTGGGTCCACGAGCCCGCTAACCATGTACTTAAACATTAAGTCATAGTTGTTAAGTAGCGGGTCGTACCTGTATATGCCTTTGACTAGTGCCACAGTATAAATCAGCGGGACTGGGGCCACGAGGAGGTAAGGCCTTCGCCTTATGTAAGGCAGGGACGCAAACTCGCTATATTTAAACCCATTGCCTCTAATTAGGTCAATGACGTTTCTTACAGACCTAGAGACCGCGCTAAGGGTACCTCTCATGTAACGCCTAGCGTCTCCCAGCGGGCGCCCTCCATGAGGCCTTGATAAAGGCCTCCTGAACAGCACCGGCACGTGAAAGTCGAAGCCGACCCTCGTGAAGAACTCTATGTCCTCGGCGTAGTTGAGGTCCCTCCAGCCTCCCCTGGCAACCGCGTAGTCCCTCTTCGCAAGGTATGGCAGAGGCCTCTGGCTGCCAGTGGCCATCCCCCACTCTATAGCCCTGTGGAAGTAAGCGTTGTACTCGTCGTCAAGGTCAAAGTATGCCGCGTAGGAGCCCTCTGGGCACATGCGCAGCGCGTAGTCCCTGCCCCTGCCCCTGGTGGATCCAGGCAGCCTGTACACCTTCACGTTGTAGTCCTTGGCAATCTCAAGGAGCCTCTCGTAGGTTCCGTCCCTTGAGCCTCCGTCTACAACGACTATCTCCGCGTCGGGCCTGTAGACGCTCCTGACGGAGGCCTCGACTGTGTTAACTGAGTTCAGCACCGTGCCGTAGAGACAGAGGCCTTGAAACACCACTGCAGCCACCGAGGTTTTGAACCCATTATAAACCTGCTAAAGCCTGGCAGAAATTAAATTAAAGCTGAGGCGTAGCCTTCGGGCGGTGGGGCTTAAACGTTTGCTTGCTGTTGTTAGACGACGCCGAGGCGCTGGCGGCATCCAGCTAATTGTCCTTAACACTGTTGAGTCACTGCGATGAATGGCTGCTTTCGCGTGACGCTGGTCACCAGGCGAGTAAGCAGCTGGTTCTTAAGGAGGCTTCTGTCCATGGGAAGTGTGCAGGTAGCTCTCAGGAGGCCCCTACCGACCTCCACAGCTAATATAATACTGGACGCTCTTCAGTCCTTTCCCTCCGATTGCGAGTCAAGGTTTAACTTTCATGGCGACGTGTAGCCCGTGAACACCGACATAATTTACTTTCATCAGTTCAACATAGACTACGGTTTCAGGAGCAGCGCTAAGGCCAAGCTGAAGCTCTTCCCTCAGTGGGGGTCAGGAGGGAGTTCCTTGGAAAGGCTGGAAAAGCGAAGGAGAATAGCAGGCTTGTCCTGGTGAACTCCACGTTCACTATGGCAGGGGCCAAGAGCCCTTTTGGGCTCACCAACGTTAAGATCCTTCATCCACCAGTTCACGTAGAAAGGGTATGACGACTGGCCCTATTCTCCAAGGCCCAAAAGGATCGTCGTTGTCCATAGGCTGGACGACTACATGCTTAAGGTAATTAAGGAGGTAGCCTCCTCCCTTGACTACGAGTTCGTAGTTATGGGCTCCGTCAAAAACGTCAGCTCGCTCACGGAGCTTTCAAGGCTCCTGCGCAACGTTAAGGTAATTCCAAACGCGGACGAGCCGACTAAGAAGGCGTACCTTCAGACTTCTCAGGTCTACTTCAACGCTAACATGTTTGTTGAGGGCTTTGGAATAGCGGTTGTTGAAGGCATGGCTGCCAGAGCCCTGCCTGTCGTCAGGAGGGTTGAGGCACTTAGATTACGCGCCTGAGGAGTACATGTTCAACAGCATTGATGAAGCCATAGATAAGGTTGAAAAGGCCGTCGAGTTCTGGGACTATGAGAAGGCGAGCCTGATGAGAAGTGCCGCGCAGCGATTCTCGCTTGGCGCATACGTTGATAGGTTGATCAATATAATTACCAAGTTCCTTTGACCTCCTATGTTAAATAAGGCCTATTAAGAGAGACCTATGCACGCCTTAAACCTCTTCATGAAGTCCTCAAACCTGAAGTTAGCCGCGGTTCTCCTAGCATTAAGGGAAAGCTCATCTAAGGGAAAGCTCATCAGCTAAGGCCGGGTTGTCAAGGAGCTGTGAGACTGTAGACGTCGCTGACTCCAGGCTCCTTTCCTCTACTATCAGGCTGTTATAGTCATGCCTAGCGTAGGAGAGGAATCCCAGGTTCTTGGTCATAACTACTGGCGTGCTGCAAGCCATGACCTCAAGCGGAGGCAGGCCGAGGCTCTTTTTGTACTGTACACTGTACTAGGAAGCTCTATAGAAGAGGTTTCTTATAGGTATTGGTAACATTTAAAACTTAAAGTTAATGACCTATAGCTTGGCGACAGAAAATTGGAGAGTCTTAACGTTAATCTAGTTATAGAGACCAACCAACGAGGTACCTACGCCACCGCAAAAGTGATTTTCCAAAAGCTTAGAGAGAGGGGACATGAAGTTAGATTGTGGACAACCTTTCCCTCAGAGTTCAACGTTCTTCCTAGGCCCCCCTCATTTAAGCCCCTTGGTTATGAGGCGGCTGTCAACCTTCCAACTTATGCGAGAAAAGCCTTGAACGCCATCAACCCATCTAAGGACTCCATAGTCCACTCAATGAACGCCATGCATGAGCTGGCCTACCTTGCTCACGGTCAGGGCGTTAAGAGTGCGATCACCGTTCAGTACCCATGGCCCATATGCTACTTTAACGCCTATGGCTACAACGCCTGCGGCTGCACCTCAAGCGTGCTGGAGGCCGCCAAGTGCATCTACAGCAGGAGGAGAGGGCCGAGAAAGGCCTTTGCCCTGGGGGAGGCCCTCTACTGGAAGCTGAAGAGGTCGTGGATCAGGAGGAACTTAATGGGGTCCGACGCAGTTTTGGCTGTAAGCAGGTCTACCAAAGAGCTGCTCGTAAAGGCAGGTTATGAAGGGGCCAAGATAAGGGTCGTTTATATTAACGCCTTAATGCCTTACAATATAGAGTACTCACCTTATGAGTCCTCCGACGCCTTCACTTTCGCCTACCTGAGCTACCCCGACGAGGGTAAGGGCGTCTTCCAGCTGATCAAGGCCTTTGCCCTGGCCATCAAAGCAAACCCTAGGCTAAGACTTAAGATATACGGCGGGCTCGCAAGCCCCAACGTTGTAAGGTTAGTAGGGGAGCTGGGGATAAGGGATAAGGTGGAGCTAACCGGTTGGGCGTCCTTTGAGAACTACGCCTCCTCGCTTAAGGAGCTGCTCAGGGACGTTGACGTTGTAGTTGTTCCAACCATGGTGTTTGATACCTGGTCAAGGGTTGTCACAGAGGCCATGCTCTCTGGAAGGCCCGTTGTTGTCACCAAAGGTAACGGAGGGCTTGTCGAGCAGGTAGAGGATAAGGTAACGGGATTTCACGTCAACGTGTACAACGTGGAGGAATTTGCGAGGTCTTTGATAGAGACAAGTTCTATATCAAGGGAGGAGCTAAGAGACATGGGCTTAAGAGCAAGGGAAGCTGCCTTGGCTAAATGGAATCAAGAAAGGATAGTTGATAGCTTAGAACATTTTTACAAGGAGCTTCTGTAAATTTAGGGTTCTACATGCGCTTTTTAGAGAATGAGTAAATAAATATAACCTCAACTTTGGAAGATTTAGCGGAGCACGCAGTGCCAGAGCCTTTCATATCAGTTATAGTATTAGCTCACGAAAGGAGGAATTTCATTCCAAGAGCGCTAAGGAGCTTAGAGCAGCAGAGCTTGGATAAAGCGTTATTTGATGTAATAGTTGTTAAGCCTTACGAAGATTATTATATAGACAGTATAGTTAAGCGAAACGGATGGAAAAATATAGTTACTTTGGAACCGCACATTGGAGGCAAGGTAGCCGTAGGGGTAGAAGAAGCCAGAGGGGAGATCATTACTATTTTAGAGGACGATGACGTTTACGATGCCGATCGATTAAAGTTTATACATAGGACGTTTATTAGTCATAAAATTTAGTTTATTTTCATAATGACTATGGTTATATTGATGATAAAGGAGTTTACCTTGGACCAAGGGAGCATTACTATATCATGATATGCTAATTCAAGGCTGTGCAAAGAGAAGGGTGACCGATCTTTTGATAACAGTTACTTGGGCCCCTTTTTAATAGCAATCACGCTATTAAAAAGGAGATAGTTGAAAAAGGCTTAATATATTAAAACATCTTATCTATATCGACCCCTGGCTTTTCTATATTTCACTGATTGATCAAGGAGACCTATATATAACCCCTAAGATATTAACCTTAAAGGGAGTTAGCACTCCAGGTCGTTACCATCAACTGACTGGACTACGCGGGAAATGGATTACGACTTATATTCACTATTTGATGGACCTGGCGTTACTGCAAGAGGCCAGCTATGTAGACATAGGACGTATATCTTGCGCCAAGAATTTCATTATGAGAACCCTAGGGATAGCCTCCCTACCTACTAAACATAAGCTACTTAACATACAACTTCCGACGATAAGTTTAGTGCCACTTATAGCAAAGCTGTTTTCAAATAGCCAGGACTCTGTGACAAGGTCGCTGCTCATAGGCGAGTCCCTTATTCAGTACTCGCCTGATCCTGCGAGGTGGTTCTTCCATTATTCACACGATATCGTATCGAAGCTCAATAAATGATAACCCAAGAGTGGTGAAGCCTTCTATCAATTTAATTTGCCTTACCTTCTAGGCCTATGAAGCAGGGCTAACGCCGGCATGATTAATTTGTCAAAAGTCTTAAAGGGCGCTAATAAAGACAGTATGCCGTCAAGGAACGGCGCGGGCCCTGTCAGCATAAAGGCTCCCTCCAGCAGCGCCCTTCCAAAGCTCCAATAGGCCTCACCAGGCTTCGCGCCTTTCTTGCTAAGAGCTAACTGAGCCAATGAGCATGAAATTGCCGAGGATATGGCATATTTCTCAAAAAACCTAGCAATACCCATGAGCTTAGCACGGGCCAGGATCCTGGCCCCCTCAGCAATTGCCACGAGATCGCCGCATGACGCAATCCTCGACCACTTTAAGTACTCGAGGCCCTCCTCGGTCAGACCCGCGGGCTTACCTCGGCCTGGTAAAAGGCCAGGCCTCCTGTAGAGAGTCAATACCCTTGGCTCGTGGAGCGCGGGGCCATAAGCTAATGAGCCAGCGAATATGAACCTGTCGACGCCGGAGGCCCCAGGGATCCTCCTGAGGCCCTCAATAATGCCCTCGGCCGCCTCCCTTGAGATCGCTATGGAGCTGTTGTTAGCGACGCAGTAAGGGTACAACAGTTTAAGGTTGCGCGCTCCCCTCGACGGGTCAAGGAGGACTCTTTCGTAGCACCCCCTAATAGTCTTAGTAATCGGGGTCAGGTCGTCATAGGTCGTGAGGTAGAGGTGATGAAGGAACGCGAGGCCCCTCACCTCCTTAAAGCGACTAGCCACGAACCTCAACTTGCCCGGCAGCCACACGTCGTCGTCCTCCAGTAAGGCAATTACATCACCCTTTGACTCCTCTATGCCCTCGGCTATCTTTGCTCCAAGGCTTTCATTGTCTACGGAGACCCACCTGACGCCCGTGGCGAGGCCACTTGTGTCATCCTCGTAATCTGCAACAACAACTGTCTCCAGCTTAAAGTTCCCCGTCTCCTGAGCCAGCACTGAGGCCAGGGCCTGAGGCAGATACTGCTTTCTACTCTTGTGTACTGTAATGATTGCTGTTATTGTTTGCATCTAACCCTCAACGTTAGAGTGATAGGGCGCGTTTTTTGCTTTGCTTTCCATCAAACCCTAAAGGGATTAATCTACCTTGACCTTAAGAAGCTCAGCACCCTTCTAACATACAAGGGAACGCCAGAATTGTGAGGAAAGGCTCTGTCCACGAGTGCCAAAACATAAGGCATAAAAAGGAATGCAAGAAATCTCAGGGTACCTGATATTTTTACGCTTTCCTTGCTCGACGACAAAGCAAAGTTCGTCACGGCGCACTTAGCGATCTTTGCGAGCTCACCGACTGAGGGCGTCAAGCTTTGAGATAACGTTCTCGCTAGCGGCATTGGCACGTATAGGCCTCTAACCTAGCAATAGTTGACGAGAAGCTATAGGCGTTACAGGCGCATTCCTGCAGAAGCTCCTTACTCACAAAGCTATGCCAAAAGCTATGCTACTTGGCTAAATTTAGCAACCACTTAACTCTGTTAACCTTCGCCTCCTCCAACCCTATGGCTATCTTGCCGCCGAGGGGCACGACGTCGGTGACTATGTTCTTCCAGCCGTTCCTCCTTATTATCTCGTCGCTCTCCCTGTCCTCGAAGTTCTTGACAACTATTACCTCGAACCTGTCCCTTGGGAGGGTCTGCGCCTCAAGGCTTCGCAGCGCGTGGGGAAGGTACCTCCTACGGCCGTGGGCGGTAACTATGACTGAGACCTGCAAAAGGCCTTACCAGGAACTACTGCTTCTAGGAACGCGTAATTAAAAATTCAATGCATTTATTAGCGAGAAAGCCTAAGCCTCGCCCCGAGCCTTGCCCTTACCGCTTCAAGCATCATTCTAAGGCGTAAGGGGACGTCGGAGCCGTGAGGGGCTATCCTATCTATGAAGGCCAACACGTAGGGGAGCGTCGTGTACATCAGTGACCGCGCTTCGCGTATAACTAACGAAGTGACGCTTCTTTCCTTCGACAGCGCCGAGTTGACCAGACCGCAGCGAAGATACTTGAGAAGCTCGGAGGGCCGCAACACTAAGCTTTGTGAGAGCTCCCTGGCAAGCCGCGTTGGAAGGTACAGGGCCTCCAGCCTTACGAGGGTTGCAGAGAGTTCATAATTGTTACACTTACACCCTTCTGGGAGCTCTTCAGCCACGCAGCTGACCCCTCTGTTCACCTTAAGAAGCCACATCATCCTTTCAACTAGCCTCGGGTCCTTAAAATGGGAGGCCTTAATCTTGCCATAGGCCTTAGCGGAAAAGCTGTTGCCGTGGACCCTATAATATGTGAGCGGCTCGCCTGTAAGGTAGAGGACCGAGCGCTCGTCCCTGGGCCTCAGGGCTAAGGCGAAAAGCATATGATCAAATCCTGGCCCCTCCATAGGCTTCAATTTTTCCTTATCAAGCAGCTCCCTCCTGACTGCAATAGAGCTGTTATTGAAGTGAGGAGGGTATGAACAGAACTCCCTGAGGAGAGGGAGCAGCTGATAGTAACAGACGCCCAGCCTCTCATCAACTTTTGAGAGCAGGGAAGAGCTAAGGACGAAATCCCTCCGAGCCTTGACTGCAGGAAACTGGCTCTTGCCAGAGATCACTTTGCCCTCCTCGTTAATTATTACCTGCTCGTTGTGGAAGTAAACTACGTCACGCAACGACGCAAAGGCCCTATAAATGTATGAGAGCCTGTCCTCCCTGTACATGTCGTCGTCCTCCAGGAACGTTATTATGTCGCCCTTTGCCTCCTCCAACCCTATGGCTATCTTGCCGCCGAGGGGCACGACGTCGGTGACTATGTTCTTCCAGCCGTTCCTCCTTATTATCTCGTCGCTCTCCCTGTCCTCGAAGTTCTTGACAACTATTACCTCGAACCTGTCCCTTGGGAGGGTCTGCGCCTCAAGGCTTCGCAGCGCGTGGGGAAGGTACCTCCTACGGCCGTGGGCGGTAACTATGACTGAGACCTGCAAATCATCCGTTGAATTCATGTAACCTGTAGCCCTTATTGATTTTGAATTAGCATGGATGTATTAAAGTGTTCCTAAAAGGGCGGCCATAAAGTTAGTATTTAGTACAACACAACAAATATAATAATAGTTGTAGAGACGCCAGTGCCCGCGATACCTGTATTATTATAAGGCAATTTCTGCCATTAAGAAGCACATCAAAACCATAAAATGTACTTATATTACCACCAGGCCACATAGTTCCTAGGCTTCAGGCGCGTTGCATGCAGAACAGAGGCATAAAATTGCCTTCATCGTCCCTGGCCTCTTCATAGCCGGCGGCATACGTGTGGCACTCACGTTGGCCAGCGCTCTAGGAAAACATTTCGATTCTAAGGTCGTCTCCCCAGAGCCAGGTAATCCGTGGCCCCAGTACAGGGTCCCTATAGTAAGCCCAAAATGCCATCCATATTAAGTTCGCTGTTGAACTTCGGCAAAAGGGTCTTGGGCCGCAAGGGCAAGGCCGGTCTACCTACATTAGACTTTGTGATTCAGAGGCTAACGGGCTTCAGGCTTGACGAGCACCACGCGCTGCTCAGGCTACTAAAGGGCGTTGACGTCGCCATTGCTACGTGGTTTCCGACGGCATTCATAGCCTTGCAGAGCGACACTAAGCCCATGATCCTCCTCCAGGACTTCCCTGAGCTAGTAGCTGAGTCTTTGGGTAACGCTGGGCTCAGGCTATTTAAGGCCGTCTTAAGGGCGCCCCTCGGCTTCCTCTCAATTTCGTCCTATACAACTGAAATCGTAAAGTCGGAAAACCCTTCGGCGAAAATATATTACATAGGCAATGGAATAGACCTTGACACGTTTTACCCCAGAAAAGTCACGAGAGGCGACGAAGCCATTGGTAAGCGTAATTCTGCGCCGGCAGAGACTTAAGGGTTCTGACATTACGGTTGAGGCGCTGAACTTAGCCGCTATGAGGACTAAGTTTAAGGTGCTTGTGATATCAGAGTTCACCGAGGACGAGTTTAGGCTTAAGTTCAGGCCGAAGTTCCCTTATGTGTTCTACCGGAGCGGCGTAAGTGATGAGGAACTTGCGAGGATCTACAGCTCCTCTGACGTCTTCCTATTTACCTCTAGGGCCGAGGGCTTCGGCCTGCCTCCCCTTGAGGCCATGGCCTGCGGGACCGCCGTTGTAAGCACCAACGCTAAAGGGAACATGGACTACATGGTGAACGGCTACAACGCCGTGGTAGCTAAGACCTTTGATCCCAGCGAGATAGCAGACCTCCTGGTGCAGGTTCTTGACAACAGGGAGCTGAGGCGGTCTCTGGCCCAAGGCGGCCTTGAGACCGCGAGGAGGTGGGACTTCAGGTTAGTCGTCGAGAGGGCCAGGAGGGCAATTGAGGAGGAGCTCCAGAGGCAGGGCTACTAACGCCCCAATTTATTTTTGTTATAACGCAAATGCACATATTAATTACTTAAATTACTTATGACTTATGAAAGGCCCTAAACATTATTAATGACATCCCCTTTTATCTTGCGTCTTAACGACTGTAAATCCTTTATACTAACTCTCAAAATTCTTGTGGCAGCATAGTTTATAAGAACTTTTGAAATAATCGGAACTGATAGGGACATATAAAAAATCTTAAACTTTAACTTTGTAGACTTCGCAAAGTTCCTTCTATTCTCTTTATCATTAAGCAGTTCTTTAATAGCCTCTCGTACAAGATCCGAGTCTCCTAAGGAGACCCCATAATACAATCTAGACCAATCATAAGACCTCTTAAACTCTGTTTTACTTAAATTGATTAAATTATGGAGACCAAGCTCGCTTATAAGGTCTGATAGAACTTCGTAGTCATTTATCGTCCGTTTGGATATACTTATTAAAGAATCGAGGTCATTGTACGACCTCGTGGTTTGAGAACCGTGAACCCTGTAGGCCGTCAGCTCAATCGGATCATGAAGTAGGGCGTAAGGCGAAACTAGAGCAGAGATCAAGAAAAGCCCGTCCTGCGCATAATATAGCTTCTTTAGGACATCGAGGAAAGGAAGAATAGCGTCTCTCTTCATAACTATTGAGCTTGAGTTGAATCCAAGCCAGAAAAGGGGATCGCCATGATGAGAGATGCAGTCGATTTTTAAATATTTATCGTTATTATTTAAAAAAATCTTTTTATTCAGTTTCTTCTCACAATAATAAGCTATATCTGTCGTACATGGGAGCTCAATCCCTTTGGCATCGACTATGACTACATTGTGGTGGTAAAAGCCTAGGTTAGCAGTTTTTTCGAACGCCTCAAGAGCGACCTCCAGTTTTCGATTTAAATAATAGTCGTCGTCGTCCAAAAAGGCTACAAGATCAGTGTCGGCCTCCCTTAAGCCTCTTTCATATTTTGCTCCTCCTCTTTCATCACTTAGGAGAATTGACGTAAAGCCTGACCTTTCTATGTACTCATCTATTTGGTCGTCCTTGAAGTTTTTAACAACGATAACGTCATAAGGTCTCCTAGTCTGCGTGACTATCGACCTAAGCGCATCTGGCAAGAACTGCCTTCTATCATGGGCGATCACTATTACTGTAACTCTGCTCACCAGGTTACCCCCTTAAACTCCGCCCCTCCAAATAATTGTAGATATTCATGCTTTATTCCGTCGCATAAACTTCTAAGTTTACATAAGTCGCACGTTTCGATATGTGCCATCATATCGACTAACTCTGTGAATCTCTTCTCGTAGAGCCTTATCTTAACTTTACTCATAAGATCGCCAATTTTGAGGACGCCAACCCCCCTCAAAAGCCGCAACCTCAACTTGTTCACGAACTTTAGCCATTACAGCTCGACATTTATGTTTGGGTTCTTGGTTTCTGTGTACTTATAGGCTATAGTTTCTGAGAACATCGCGAACGGGAAGGCCCACTCATATGGGTCGTGGGGCCTCAGCGAGAAGTCACCACGTACTTCCTGTAGGGCTCGGGGACTACGCAGTAAGGAATATACCTAACGGCTATCTTCACGCCTGCCTTCTCTAAGACGTCTATGGCCTTAATGAGGTATGGCATGGCCTCTGTGTACCTTACTAAGTGCCTGTTTATCTCAACGTCCTTCGTGGTCCACGTGTTGAAGAAGATAAAGTTTACGTTCTCCGGCTCATACTTGAGGACTATGTCAGCGTACTCTGGCAGCTCCCTGTAGTTCTGTGCTGTTATGGTAATGTTTGTCCTCCTGATGACCCCGAGGTCCATGGCGACTCTCATGGCTTTTGTTATCCTGTCATAGGCGCCCGGTATGCCCACGAGGGTGTTGTGGGTCTCCCTCCTTGCAGCGTGCAGCGAGAAGAGGGTCTCGTTGAGGCCAGCATCAATGAACTTTTTGTAGATTCTCTCGTCCGCGAGGACTATGCCGTTAGTTATGAAGCTTATTCTCCTGTAGCCCAGCTCCCTCGCGTAGGCAATGGAATTCTCTATGTGAGGCACTGTGCTTGGCTCGCCACCGGTGAAGTCTATGTCCCTGTGGCCGAGCCTGTAGGCGAGCCTCAGCTGGTCGTTAATGAGCTTTACAGGCAAGTTAGGGTTGTGTATCAGGGCCCTGTAGTAGCAGAAGGAGCACCTGGCGTTACGTCCGTAACCTATATGAATTTTGGTCCTTTGTGTAATACTTGAGATGTTGTATGTGACAGGCATGCGTGATCTAAAAAGAAATGTGACGGGGACTATTAAAAACTTCTCTTTATTTAAAGTTTGTGAGCTTGATACATCTATACTAATTGAGGTTTCCGTATAGCATAGAAGTCTTAATTAAGATAAGATTTGGTAAAACTATCTTTTCATCCACCTCTAGGTGTAAGTAGGATAAATAGTAATAGTATAGTAAAGCTTTTAACAGGACGATATTGACAGCTTTGCGATTAGTTGTAAAATTAAAGAAAACAATGAGTAATTATTTTAATTATTCTAAAATGTTAATTGATGACCGTTATTAAAGTGCTTTAAATATTATAAATCTTAAATCATAAAAATAAAACTGAGAAAATTTTAATGGCCTTAGCCTGTGATATTTTAAGAGGAGCGTTAAACATTGAAGCCGATGAGCAGAGTCAAAGGATTAATTAATGTAATAAAAATATATAAAAAGGCCTATACTAATTGGCCTCTGGTGCTGCTAAATCTTCTGATTAAAGGAAAAGGCTGCGCTAAGGAAAGATCGGGCGTAGAGCTCTGTGGCGAGAAAAGAGACGTAGGCGCGTTAGCTCACCTTCTTGCAGAACCTGGCGTTCAGTATGTTTATCTCAAGAAGGAAAACAACGAGATAGTAGTAGGTCATAATGGTAAGAGGATTGTAGCCCCTCTTAATGAGATTGGAATCCTTACTGCACTGATCAAGCTCTTGAATGAGGGGCCAGTTCAGCTGCTTGACAATTATGACGAGTCTACTAACTACACTTTGAAGTTCCTCTATGGCGGGAGAACCTACTCGCTAAGGACGCATGATCTGCTCACGTTTTACGATGCAGTCAAAACTTACGAGAAGCTCGACGTGAGCAATAAGAACGTCCTAGTGATAGGCGCGTATGTTGGGGACTCGCCATTAATGTTCGCAGCGAGGGGGGCGAAGAAGGTAATCGCCGTTGAGCCCTCCCCCTGGGCCTTTGAAATGGCCAAGTATAACGTTGAGGCTAACGGCCTTTCCGATAAGATCATTTTACTTAACTGCGGGATAAGCCGGAAGTCGGGCAACATAGCCCTTCCAAAGCGTCCTGTCCATAGGACCTTCCTGGTGACCTACGACGCCTACTATACATTCGATGAGCCTAATAAAGAAGACCCCACGCACGGCAACGCTTCAATGGCATCAGGTGCGCTAGAATCTGTTGAGGTGCCTCTATGTACCTTTGACTATATTGTAGAGAAGTTTGGTCCTTTCGACGTGCTTGAGATGGACTGCGAGGGCTGCGAGTATGAAGCTGTATTGTGCAGCGATCAAATAGCTGGCTTCAAGCAGATCATGATGGAGTATCATTATGGATACGAAATCCTTAAGAGTAGGTTAGAGACGCTCGGATTTAAGGTCACTGTCACGGGCCCCTTCAAGACCGAAAAGCCAGCGGTTGGCACCTTATATGCGGTCAGAAGCTCTTGAGCCCTAACGTATCAATGCACCGTTACTTGCACTCTTTATACGTGAACCCATCTTAGGCAAGTTATTTGAGCGCTGAGGCTGAAAGGCGGCCTCAGCTTATAGATCTCCATGGAACCTCGTTTATGAAGAACTTCTCACCTAACAGCGGCTTCCACCACTCCTGGTTTTCAATGTACCACTTAACGGTCCTTCCAATGCCGTCCTCCAGCGGCGTGGTCCAGTAGCTGAAGCTTGGCCTCATGCAGTACTCAACGTCGTGGCCGGGCCTGTCCTCCACGTGCTTAATCTTCACCTCCCTTCCCAGGGCCCTCCCTATGAGCTTCAGTATCTCCAGGTTGGCGGCCACGCGCCCCCCGGGCAGGTTGTAGCCCCTCCCGGCTTCCCCCTTTAAGGCGAGGTCTACCAGCAGCCTCGCCGTGTCCTCAACGTACATCCAGTCCCTCCTCTGCAGCCCAGAGCCGTAGACAGGCACTTCAAGGCCCAGGAGCGTCCTGATTATGGCCTTAGGTATGAGCTTCTCAGGGTGCTGCCTCGGCCCGTAGTTATTTGAAGGCCTGGCCACCAGCGCCTCGAGCCCATACGTCCTGACGTAGGCGAACACGAAGTGCTCCGCGGAGGCCTTTGAAGCGCTGTAAGGCGACGACGGCCTGAGCGGCGAGCTTTCATCAGCGCAGCCATATACTGAGGCATCCCCGAAGACCTCGTCGGTTGACACGTGGAGCAGCCTGGCCCCAAGCCTCCTGGCGGCCTCAAGCACGTTGATGGTTCCAATTACGTTGGTCGTCACGAAGTCCTGGGGGGAGTATATGGAGCGGTCCACGTGGGTCTCCGCGGCCAGGTTAATTATAACCTCAGGCCTGAACCTGGAGAGGGCCTCGTGGAGCTCCGGCCCCCTTATGTCGCCCCTGACGAACTCGTGGTCGGTTCCCTGGAGGTTCTCAGGCCTTCCAGCGTAGGTGAGCAGGTCAAACACGAGGGGCCTCATCCCCCTCCTGTTGAGCTCCCTCACGACAGCCGAGCCTATGAAGCCGGCCCCTCCGAGCACCGCAACCCTGACGGTCTCAGTCAAGCCTCACACCTCGAGCACGGAGCTCTCGCCGACTATTAACCTCATGGCCTTCGGCTTCCCGTTTCCCCTGGCCACCCTGGACCCCTGGCCTATTATAGAGTCCCTCAGCGAGACGCCAGCCACACTTGCCCCGTCAAGTATGACGGAGTTCTCAACCTCGGAGTCCTCTACAGTGCAGCCGTCCCCGACCATGGTGTAGGGCCCCAGGTAGGAGTCCCTGACGACAGAGCCCCTGCCTATGAAGGCGGGCCCCACCACCCTGCTGTTAACCACCTGGGCGCCGTCCTCAACTATGACCCTGCCGTCGATCCTGGAGTTGGAGACTACTCCCTTTATTGACCTCGTGGCGTGCCTGTCCAGCAGCACCATGTTTGCCTCCAGTATGTCCTCGGGCGTCCCCGTGTCCTTCCACCAGCCGTCAACGACGTCATAGGTCACCTCCCTGCCCCTGTCTATGAGGCCCTGTATCGCGTCCGTTATCTCAAGCTCGCCCCTCCAGCTGGGCTTTAACCCCTCTAAGACATCGAAGACCTCCCTTGTGAAGCCGTAGACTCCCACCAGGGCAAGGTCGCTTATGGGCTCCCTCGGCTTCTCGACCACCCTGACGACCCTGTTATCCTTGAGCACCGCGACGCCGAACCTCTGCGGGTTGGGCACCCTGGCCAGCAGTATTGAGGCGGACCCCCTGAAGCTGAGAAGCCTCTTAATGTCGTAGGGCACCACGTTGTCCCCCAGGTAGACTATGAACCTGTCGCCGACCAGGTTCTTCGCCCTGTAGACGGCGTCCGCCAGCCCCCTCGCCCTCCCCTGGTAGAGGTACCTTATCCTGAGGCCGAGCCAGGAGCCGTCGCCGTAATATTCAACGACCCTCTGGGGGTTGTTGTCCCCTAGCACAACTATAACGTCCTTTATGCCGGCGTCCCTCACCTGCTCGAGGACCCACTGGGAGACGGGCTTGCCGGCCACCTTTATGAGCTGCTTCGGGCCCGTGTGGGTCAGCGGCCTGAGCCTGGTCCCCTGGCCGCCGTGAAGCACAACAGCCTCCATCTCACACCACCGCGTGCCTCAGGTTCTCCTTAAGGCTGTAGAAGTCGAAGTTAAGCAGCGCCCTGGCCCTTGAAATGTCCAGGGAGGAGTCGTAGGGCCTCTTGGCGACCCAGCCCTCCACCTCTTTGACCTCCGTTACCGGGGAGGGGTCAAGTCCAAAGGCCTTGGCTACCTCAACGGCGAGCTGGTACCTCGAGACCCTCTCGCCCGCCACGTTTATGATCCCGGTCTTCCTGAGCTCTGCAAGCGCGAGTATCGCCTCGGCCAGCTTCCTGGCCGATATTGGGCTGTAGAAGCCAGCGTAAGCCTTCACTGCCCTGCCCTGCCTGAGCTGCCTGATAACGAACGAGGGGAAGCCCTTGTCCCTGAAGACCCCCGAGGTCCTGACCACTAGGGAGTCGTCGTAGGAGAGGGCGTACGCCTCGCCCAGGAGCTTCGTGAGACCGTAGTAGTTTATTGGGTTCGGCTCCTCGTCCTCCCTGTACAGCCCCTTCGTCCCGTCAAAGACGTAGTCCGTGCTCACGTGAACCAGGTAGGAGCCGACAACCCTCGCCGCCCTGGCCACGTGCTTTACCGCCTCAGCGTTGACCTTAAGCGCCCTCGCCCTGTCGCTCTCGCACGCGTCAACGTTTGTCATGGCCACGGAGTTTATTATGACGTCCGGGGAGGCCTTTATTACGAGGTCCTCGAGCAGCTCGAAATTGGTCACGTCAAGCTGTTGGCCGAAGCCGAAGGGGTCAGAGCCGTGGTATGTGTAAACCACGTCCTTCCCCTTCTCCCTCTCGCCCCTCAGGAGCTCAACCAGCTCGGAGCCCAGCTGGCCGGTTCCCAGCACCAGGTAACTCTCCCCCATGTTATCACCTCACGGTATGAGGCCCCCCTGCAGGGCCTCCCTCAGCGTTGGCCACCTGGCGTCCTTCTCAGAGAGCAACGGGCCGCTTATGGGCCAGCTGATAGCTATGTCGGGGTCGTCCCACCTTATGCCTCCCTCGGCCTGCGGGGCATAGTCGTTATCAACAAGGTAAACCACTATTGCATATTCGCTGAGTACCTGGAAGCCGTGGGCGAAGCCCCTCGGTATGTAGAGGGCGTAGCCGTTGTCCTCGGACAGCCTCACGGCCACGTGCCTTCCAAAGGTGGGCGACCAGGGCCTTATGTCGACGGCCACGTCGTATATCTCCCCCTTGACGGCCCTCACTATCTTGGCCTGGGCCCACTGCCCCCTCTGGTAATGAAGCCCCCTGATCACGCCCCTCCTTGAGTACGACTGGTTCTCCTGGACAACGTTGAACTTGACCCCTGCCTGCTCAAAGGTCTTCGCAACAAAGGTCTCCATGAAGTAGCCCCTCTGGTCCCTGAAGACTTTTGGCTTAACGAGGACCACGTCTGGGATGTCGAGCCTCTCGAACTCAAAGGGCAACCCGTTTACCCTGCGACGTCGCGTATACCAAAAATAAAACCTTTCCCACGGGAGGCCTTCGCCTGCTAAATGCTAGCGGGAAGCCATTACTCGAAGAAGCCTGGCGGCCGAGTTGCGTGAGGTCATTTAGCGTCGTCCAAGTACCCGTTAGTTACATGTTCCCTCGCGACGAACACATAACAGTTCTTAGGCTTAATACTAATTAACTTAATACTAATTAATAAGCATCCTGGATTATCTTTCTTTATATCTTCATTAATCTAACATTAATTTAAGTTTTAATTGAGTGTTTGATTTAAACTTGAGAGGCGAATAAATAGTTGCGTCAAGAGCCACGTTCAACTTTAGAATTTAAAAGGAAAAGTAAGATCTTTTAGTTGGGAACAGCTTTGAAAGTAGCAGTATATCATACGAACTTTTGTGACACTGCGGGCGGAGCTGAAATAGCAGCTTTCAAGACAGTCAAGGCGTTACGCGAGCAAGGACATGAGGTAGATCTCTACACATCTTGCGCTAAAAAGGATATAATAAAAACGGTGGCAGAGAACAGCGGATTTAGTGTATTTCCTAAGCTGATATTAGTAGATGAAAAAAGCCCTTTGATTAATTTTTTAATAAAAAGAAATATTTTAGTTAGTTATCAGATATTACAGGAATATAAACACGAGCATAAACACGTATATAAGAAGCTTCTCGAATTCATCAATGACCTTAGAAAAGAGTATGATATAGTTATATCAATGCAAGTTCCCTCTCTAATTCACTTTCACTATGTTGATATAATGCCCGGCGACATCATGTACCTTCATTATCCGACTATAGTAGAGGAGGTAGGGATAATACCTTTACTTCACATAAATATTCCAAATAGTAAATTCCCTCTTATTAAGTTATATAAGAAGCTTATTTTACATGAGGAGTACAACATTCTTAGGAACTATGAGAAAAGACCTAACAATAGCAATAATGTCTACCTAGTAGCGGTTAATTCGTCCTGGACTAAAGAGAGATTGATAAAGTTGTATTCTATTCTATCAAAAATAGGTAATATCGGTAAGATGAATGAGCTTATTAAAGACGCTTCAATAGTGTATCCGCCGATTGATTATGAGGCCTATGCATCCATGTACGATCCCTCTATTAAAAAAGATTTAGCGCTAACGGTTTCTAGGTATTGTCCTGGGAAAAACTTAAAATCTATAATTTATGTTGCATCTAAATTGCCTAATGTGAGTTTTGTGATTGTAGGTTCTACTAAAACACCGGGTTCTCAGAAAGTAATAAGTCAGCTTGAGACTCTAATCGATGAACTAAAACTCAAAAATGTATCTCTTGAAAAGGATGTACCTAAAAACAGATTGATCGAGCTTTATTCTCAGGCTAAGGTTTACCTCCACCCTCTCTTTGCCGAGCACTTCGGCATTGCGATTGCTGAAGGAGCGGCCGCCGGCGCCGTACCAGTGGTCTACAGGGACGGGGGAGGCTGGATGGACATAGCGTCTCGAATAGACCCTATGCTAGGATATAGCAATATTGATGAAGCATCAAAAGTAATCAAGACGATAATACAAGATAAAGACCTGTGGCTTAAATTATCTAAAAGATCTGTGGAGACGGCCAGTAGTTTTTCTTGGAGCAACTATAAATTAAGGTTAAATAACGTCGTACAAAGAGCTTTTCAAATCAAGACAGGTTCCAAGAGCTTTTAATAAAGTCCCTAAAGTATAACACCGCAATGACTTAAGGAATAACAGAATTATAACAAGAATCGCAGATAGCGAGGGTTTGCATAGGCAAGTAATAGATTTTGCAAAGCTACTTGGTGTCGTCCAAGTACCCGTTGGGCATGGGGAGCCCGAGCCCCCTCCACAGCCGCGACATCATCCCGTGGAGCTCGGCTGGCAGGGCCTCCATCAGGGCCCCGTAGTCGTCAGCGTCCAATACGTGAAGGGCCCTGACGGCAGCCCACATTATGGCGAGGCCAAAGGCTATGTAGGCCGGCAGGAGGACTAGCCTCAGCCCAGTGGCAAGCCCAAGGGACAGGGTCCCGGCGAACACAATTATTGAGGTAAGCGCAAGCCTTGTGTACTCGCCCAAGTCTATCCTCAGCAGGCCATAGCGTTTAACCCTGGGCATCGCCACTGCTAGAAAGCCCACTAGCCTGGCGACCACGTAGGCTATTGCCGCCCCCGCAGCGAACCAGAGGTCTATGAGGGGCGGCGCAAGCAGGGCTATAGTGGCGGCGGTTACCACTGACTGCATCGCCAACGCCCTTGAGTCCCTTTTAGCTGCTAGGACCATGCTTATCGGTATGTCGTATGTCATGAGGCTGTGCCCCACCGTCAGTATGGTGAAGGCCTCCCAGTCGTGGACGAAATTGGGCCCCAGGAAGAGGAGCACCAGGGGCCTTCCAACAGCAGCTATGAGGAGCAGGGGCGGTATTGAGAGCGTCGTGACGTACCTAACGGCTTTTTCCACAGTCTCCGGCCTCAGCTCCCCCCTCTCCTCTAGGCCTATCATGGCAGGCCCAAGGGCCCCCGCTATGGCTCCCGGGAGCATCTGGGGCACCGTTGAAGCCAGCATTATTGTTGAGTAGGAGCCGAGCTCCGCGAGGCCCAACTTGGCCAGCACGAAGATCCTGTCGAAGCTCTGCAACACTGAGACCACGGCGCCGCTGAGGGCAAGGGGCACGGCGAACTTTATCACAGGACCTAACGGGTGGGCCGACGTGGGGCCTAGGAGCAGGTCCCTGGACCAGTAGGTGTTAAAGACCGCGTTGACCAGGTCGCCGGCCACCCAGCCAGCTATGAGCCCCGCCGGCCCGTAGCCCGCAACAAGCAGCGCTATGCCCGTCAGGTACCTTGCAAGCGCCCAGAGGACCTGCACCAGTGATATCTTGCCGAACCTCATGGTGGCCCCGAGGCCTATGCCGGCGTAGGCGTTGTAGCTGCTGAGGACCATGTCAACTGCAAGTACCCTGACGAGGCCTGTGTAGTGGGCGCTCCTGAACATAAGGGCCGCGGCCTGGGGAGCTAACACAATGAAGGCTGTGGCCGCCGAGAGCCCGCCGAGGAGGCCGATCATCACGCCGAGCCTGTAGAGGTGCCTCGCCCTCTCAACCCTGCCTGCCTGGTACTCACCCGTCACGAACCTTCCGAAGCCCTGGGCCGGCCACGTCAGGGCAAAACCTATGAAGCCCCATATTATTGTGGTGTCAAAGTAGGCGCCTAGGCCCTGAAGCCTGAGCACCCTGACAATGGTGAGGTAGAAGGCGAACTGAAGAAGCGTGACAAAGGTGCTCGCCGACAGCAGCTTGGCGGCCCCCCTGAAGACCCTGGCCCTCAGCGACATTTACTCAGCACTTCCCAGCCTTTGAATAGTCCTTAAAATGGTTTGACCCTTCTACACTAAAAATGTTTAGGAAATCCTCCATGTGGAGTTAAATGGGCAGCTTTTAAGCGAAGGTGCCCTAAAAAACAGATATTTTCTAAGGAAAACCAGCGCATTAAGGAGCCTAGTCCTTAGGTAGGAGCTCAATTTAAGTCTTCCTCGCATCAGAGCTGTGAACGAAAAGAACGCCTAGCCGAGCCCTCTTTGGGACTCCAACCAGGGCCGCGGCCAATAGTCAGCAATTTCATCGCTTGGCGCAACAGAAGGTGGCAGTGTCAGCCACAGTGACTCTAAGGCGTCTGCAGGTAAAGCCAAGGCCCTCTATTGACGATATCAGTCCCTCGTGAGGAATTCCAGTGACGTGAGGATGCGACTCCAAAACATATGTTTAAACGCTTTGATTGCGTGGGGCTCTCTGCTAACTAAATCGGCCTCACACCCCTCGCAGTCGACCTTATAGTAGGTAGGGGCTCCTCACCTCTGACGGCGGCTCCTAAGCTGACCGCAGGGACCCAGCACCCCTCATTGCCTGGCGCTGTTGACGAGACAGCCGAGAAGCCCTGGAGTCACGCACCGAGTACCTGCAGGGAACCCTAATCTTTGAGGCGCTGTATCCAATAGCGGCATTTAATACCTTTACTTTATCGCTGAGCCCATTAAGCATAACATTTCTCTTAACACACTCGGCCAGGTTCGGCAGGGGCTCCACGGCTACAACGGTGCTGGCGCCGTTTATGGCGAAGAATATGGACGAGTCGCCTACGTTGGCGCCAATATCTATTACGTCAAGGCCTCTGAGGCCGCCGAGCGCCTCAGGCAGGTCGTACTACATTAGGCCGAAGGTCTCACACCCTTAAGTTAACACATCGAGGGTCCAGCAGGGCCGAAGCCTTCCCCTTGGCTACCTCCAATGACCTTGGGCTCCCGTTAACATTTACTGAGACTATGTCTTCTTAAGGGGCGGCGACTGTTGCTTAGTAACCCCTCCATTGGTCTCACCTCTGCCTCCCTTAAGTAACTCATCAACAGCGCTAACGCAGTTGCATCATAAGTGACAGACCTTAGGGACCCCATGGACTTAAGGAAGTCCTTGTAAAGGCTATTGAGCAGATAACCTTCATGTCTAAGAGTATCTTTGCGGAGGCGTTGGCAGGATATTAGCGATAGGCCTGGATCGGCCTGACCTGCAGGTTGATTATCTTACTACCTAGCTTCCTTGGTTGCTGGCCATCAATAGACTATGTTGATCTATATTTAAAAGACGCCGAAAATGCATAGATTAGGGCTAGCATTAATGCTTGATCCGCGAAACCTCCTCAACGAAGTGGTTTATTATGAACGCCCTGTCCTCGAGATCTTTATTGCTTATTGTGTTTGGGTTCCAGGGTTCGTCGAATAGTCTTATGAAGTGGCCCCTCCCGAAGCACTTGATCCAGGCTGGCACTGCCTCCCAGTAAGGCGTTATTGATGTTTTCCCCTGCCCAGGCTCAGAAGCTTCAAGCTTTACCGAGGCTGGCCCAATGCCGATTTCCACTCTACGTATACCTATTGCTCTCATAATCCGTTCCCACCACCTTAACCTTGGCTTTTGGAGTGTTAGTTCGATCTCTCCCCCGGGCAGTGGGTAGAGACCTCGAACGATAGTTAATACGCTCGTTAGTGGGTAAATATACTTATGCGTATGACCCTTCTCGCACTCTGTGAGTTTATAAGTTTCAACATCCCTTGGGTAAATTATTGGCCTTCTTGAGATCCAGGTAGCGCACTTACCGTCAACACATATAATTGATGCCGTTTTTGGCGATTCCGTAAACACAGTGAAGACCCCTAATGCCTTAAATGGTAAGAGTTTATCGAAGGTGCTATCTCTATCTCCCTGAACACCTTGCTTAGTCCTGAACCAAAATGGTACGTCCCCAATCCATACAACCGTGCCTCCCTTGGCTATGAAACGCATTAGTAAGCTATTCATTGGGTCTATGTCATCGCTGAATAGCTCATAGGGAATTACGTCATTAGCGAAGACTATTGCGTACTCATGTGCCGTATCACTCTTTATGGCATTCTCCATGGAACTCTTTACGCCATTATAATCAACGATTACGTAACCATAGGCCTTTCTCAATTTATCCGCTAATTCCCTACCGACGCTATGATCAACCCAACTGGTGGCGGCCTTATCATCGAAGTAAACATACTTGTTAAGTGCCAATTGAGGCACCTCAACACCTCTATTCTCATATTCTCAATAGTCTAGAATAGCCTAAACGATTTAAAATAGTTTATTCATATCATAATAAATGATCACCCTAAAGGGTGGTCATGCTGAAGCCTTGATGTTAATATTTGCATAAAATTGTTACCTGCTTTAAGATGTGCACTAATGGGCTAGTAACAAGGAGGAGCTTAGATTATGCGCCTCCACGCAGTGTATTGAGGAGATGCTATTGAAGCCCCTGGGGATAACGCAATACGGTAAGCATATGAGTATACATTGATATCTGGTGCAAGGGTTGACGCCCTCCATTGATATTAGCCCTGTACCATGGTGAGACCTTGAGCGCGGCGAAGGCTGGCCCTGGTGTTCGCCCTGTCAGCCGCCCTGGGGCTGCTGGCTTACCTGGCCCCCGGTGCCTCAGCCGTGGCCGAGGCGGCGGCAGCCGCTGAGGTAGCCGGCCTGCCGACTATTGCCCTGCCCCTGGCCTCCCTCGTGGTCTCAGGGGTCCTCGAGGCCGCTGGGTGCCTCGTGGGGACGTTTATAGCCGTAACCATAAGGTCGGCGCGTGCACGGAGGCCAATGCCGGCGGCCAGGAAAAGGAGGGCTTAGGGAAAAGTCTAACAAAAAGGGAAAGAAAAGGAAAGAATGGGTTTATCGCTTCAGCGACCTTTGCCTGCGGCTCAGCGCCTCCTGAGCAGCAGGACGGCCGCGACAGCCACTATTATTACTACCACGCCCACGTAGAGGCCCGTTAAAGCGGGCCTGCGCGGCGGGGCCGTTGAGGTTGCCGAGCTAACGGATGTCGTAGTTGTCGACGTGGCTGTGGTTGCCGTGGTGGCAGCGCTGGACGCTGTCGTAGTGCTGCTCGTCGAGGTTGTTGTGGTCGCGCTAGCCGTGGCCGTCGCGGCGCTGGTTGTTGTAGTAGTGGAGGTACTTGATGTAGTCGTGGTTGTCGGCGGGGGCGCGGTGTTGGTCGTAGTGGTCGCCGTGGTAGACACAGTGAACGATATTGTCACAGCCGCGGGGCCCGCGACGCCCACCACGCCCGAGGGCGGGCTGGGCTCATAGCCCTGGACGGCCCCGACGCTGTAGTAGTACTCCCCGGCCGCCATGAGCAGTGTTATGCTTGTTGAGTTTGAGCTCACCGTGGTCCCGTTTACGTTGACTGACCACGCTATGCCGGGCGGCAGGCCGCTCTCCGTGAATGTGACCCTGTAGAGCCTCGCTGGGGCCGCCGCGGGGTACCTGAGGGGGTAGAGGTCCACCACGCTCCCGTTGACGTAGGGCGCGTCGCACAGGTACGGGTCGAAGGGCAGCGGCGGGGTCACCTGAGAGAAGCCTCCCCCGAAGGGGCTGAGCCAGGCGTTGCCGGCTATCACTAGGCCGCCCACTATGTTGGTGCCCGGCCTCGGGCTCACGTAGAAGGCGGCCTCGCTGTTCACCATGACGACGTTCCTGCTGTTGTTGAAGACGTTGTTGTAGACCAGGTCGCCTGTGGAGTTGACGAGGACCAGGCCCACCCCGTACCTGGCTATGAAGCTGTCCGGCTGCCCCGCCAGGGAGAACACGGTGTTTGCCAGCGTCGAGTTGGCCAGGGTGACGTCGTCCCCCACTATTACAACGTCGTTAACGTCGTCCGTGAAGTTGGAGCCCGCTATGGTGGCGTGGCTGCCGTTGAGGTAGACCCCGTAGCCTGAAGGAGGTATGCCTCCCCAGTCGAAGAAGAACGTGGAGTTCTCAACTACAAGGTAGTCGCCGGTCATGTTGACGCCGCCGTAGCCGTCCTCAGATATGTTGTCGTCGTTAAGCGTGACGTGGCTTCCCACCACGTAGATCCCGTACTTGGCCCCCAGCAGCTCGGTGCCGCTCACGCTGAGGTCGTCTCCAACCATGTATACGTCCCACCAGCCGTAGAGCAGGCGCGAGCCCACCACGGTGACGTCGCTCGCGTCCGCCTCGAGGCAGGCGCCGAAGGGGTTGTAGAGCGTGGTGTTGACTATGGTCAGGTTGCCCCCGTAGTAGCGGAGCAGCGTGAACGGAGGTACGCGGTTAACGGCGCTTTGCCCGAAGGTGAAGTTGGAGTCCACCACAGTGACGTTGTAGCCGCTTATGTTCGCAGTGGAGCCATATAAGAGGACGCCCTCAAGGTGGAGGTCGTTGCCGTCTATGCCGAGGCCGGTGCCGTTGTTGAGAGGGGTCACGCTTATTGAGACCCCAGTCATGTTGACGTGGTCTCCCGATATGAAGAGGCCCCACGATGAGAGGAGAGTCGTGTTCACAATCGTGGGGCCGCTGCCGCTTATGAAGACCATTGGGTAGGTGAAGTTGTCCCCAGCGAGGTACGCGTCGTTGCCAGTGACGTTAACGGTGAGCGCGAACAGGACCTTAGTGTCCCTTATCACGGGATGGGGGCCAGTAACGTTTAGCCCCCACCTGCCCGGGCCGTAGATTACGTCGCCGACGAGCTCAGGGCTGTCGCCCTTCACTATTATCCCAGCCCCGCCGGATGTGTTGTCATATAGTATTGCAGCGTCGTTGCCCGTGACGTTTATGGCGTCTGTTGAGACGCTAACGCTGTCCCCGTAGAGCAGCGGCCAGTCGCCAACTATGACGGTGCCGTTGGTCCCGTAAGCCATGGAGGCGCGGGCCACCACTATGTTATCGCCGTGGGCCACCACGCCGTCCTTGAAGAACTTGAGGAGGGAGCCGTTTATCGTGAGCCCCTGTCCGCTGAAAATCACGTCGTCTGCCTCCCAGACCCCGGTCAGGTTCCTGGCGGATATGTTGTCCCCCAGGGCCACGAGGCCGGTGCCGTTCTGCCACAGGTTATCGTACATGCTCACGTCGACTAGGCTGACGTTGCGGCCGTCAACGTAGATCGCTATGTTGTTGTCCAACAGAGTGGAGCCCTCCAGGGCTATATCCGTGCCCGTGACGTTTATGCCGACCGTGGGGGCGTAGTAATAGCTGTGGGTCGAGCCCGTGACGTTCACGTCTCTCAGCATTACATGGCTTCCCCTCACCCTGACCCCGGTGCCGTTGCCCACCGCTACGACGCTGACGTTGCTTATGTTCATGTAGTTGCCCTCGAAGGACAGCGTGTTGTTGTCTACTATGTCCTTTGACCCCGCGAGGCTCACATGATCGCCGCTAACAACTATGCCGTAGCCCCTGAGCCTGCTCGTGGAGCTGACGTTGCGCATGACTATGTAGCTCCCGCTGACGTTTATGCCGTAGCCCCCGGCAAACCATGGGCCGGCGAAGATGTAGTTGTCCCAGGTGTTGTTGAGCGTTATGTGGGAGCCCGCGGCCTCCACTGAGAAGTTGGAGTTGACCACCAGGTAGTCAAAGGTAATGTAGTCGCCAAATGCCCTGACGCCGTAGGTGTAGTTGAGCACAGTCAGGTCCACGACTGTGACGTTGTCTCCCCTTATGTAGATGCCCGTGCCGTCGCCGCACCCCCTCAGCTGGTGCCAGCTCCCGTTTAGGACGACGTTGTCCGCCAGCACCCCTATGGCTATCCCCGAGGGCTGGGCGCAGGATATGTCGCCCGCGAGCTCGTAGTACCCGGGCCTCGTTATGTTGGTGGGCCCGGTTATTATGGTGACCCCTCCGCCACCCTGGGCCCTGGAGGGCGGGCCTGGGAGCGCGAGGGGGACGAGCAGGAAGACGAGGAGGAAAAAGAAAAACGCTATAGCGATGGGGGCCGCCGCGGGCCCCCTGAGCCCCCTGAAGTAGGCCGCGGTCAACAATCACCAGCTCAGCCTGACAAACCTCCGGCGGAGGGCCTATCAGGCCGCCCACCTACTGTGGGGACGCGGTTAAATGCCTTGTATAAAACTTTAGCACGCCACGGTGCTGACGTAGGTTAAACGGGCGTGGGTGGCGGGGCCTCAAAGCCCGCGCTATCGCCCCTGGCGGGCGGACGTTGACAAAGCCGCGGCTGCCGCTGTCAACGGTTTCCGACAGACCGTGAATTTTATGTGCAGTGAAGGTCAGACCTTGAAGCCCCCTCCTGCGTCCTGGTTGGCGGCCTCAACGTTTACGCCTCCTGGCAGGCCCTCTGAAGGTATTCAGCCAGCGCCACCGCGCTGTTGTGCTCCCTGTCCCTGGCCGAGTAAAGGAGTACAGCGCACCCCCTCTCCCTTATCCTTGAGCAGAGCTCCTTGACCGCCTCCCGGCGGGAGTCGAGCTCCCTGAAGTACCTTGACTTGAACTCCTCCCACTTGGCTGGGTCGTGGGAGAACCACCTCCTCAGCTCGTCGGAGGGCGTGAGCTCCTTCGGCCAGGCGTCCACCTTGAGCTCCTCCCTGCTGATGCCCCTTGGCCAGAGCCTCTCAGCCAGGACGACGAGGCAGCTGCCGGCCTCGCGGCTCTCGTAAACTCTGGCCACCATTACCCTCAAGCTGATCCCAAAAGGAGGTATGGGTTATGGTTAAAATGGGCTAGCCTAAAGCGTTAGGCGGACCTCCTTGAGAGGACCCAGTCCAGGGCCATGGGCACCACTATTATCGCGAACGAGGCCGCTGCCGTCAGGTCGCCCGGCATCCTGAGCCATATGAACAGCTGCGCTAACCGAGTCTCCCAGAAGCCTGGGGCTGGGTCGAGGCCGACTGACGGCACTATGACCGTCTTCGCGTACCAGAAGCCGTACCTCAGCTCGTAGACGGTCTGCAGGACGCCGAGCGGCACGAGGGAGAGGAGGGCCTGGAGGTAGAAGCCGACCCCGTAGCCTATCGCCCCGAGCCTTATGTACTTCAGGTGGGACTCCCTCACGTGGCCTGCCAGGTATAGGGCCACGAACCACATCGTTATGCTCGGCAGCCCGTAGGCGAGCGGGAACGCCGCGTGGGCGTGGGCCATCGTGTACTGGAGGTCGTGGACGTAGTAGTTAACTATTGGGGCGTTTATGAGCCCCGCCCCGAGGAAGACGACGCCCATGCTTCCCCCTATCCCAGCGACCAGCACGAAGGTCAGCAGCGTCCTGTCAAAGGAGGTCAGCGTGCCCAGCGTGCCGGCCCTCCTGGCGACTAGTACGACGTATGCCATGGCGAAGCCAAGCGGTATTGCCTCGAGGATGCTCAGCGCTGCCCCGACGTACATCCAGACGGCCGGGAAGCCAGTCCAGTAGTAGTGGTGGGCGGCCCCTATCATACCAGTTATGACCTCGGTCACCGCGTCAATCATTACGACCGACCTGGCGAGGCCGGCGGGTATGAGGCCCCTGACGACGAGGAGGACCGCGAGGACCGTTATCACTATGGAGGGCCAGAAGCCCTCGACGGCGGCGTGTATGAATATCCACCTGAAGAACTCGTCCTCGGTGAAGTACGGCCAGGGCCTCACCACAGGAAGGGCCCCCACGACGACGCCCACCCCGAAGCCGGCCAGCACGTAGGAGAGCACGCTGGCGAATGGCCTCAGGGGCTCGGCGGCCAGCCTTGAGGCCCTGTGGAAGAGGTAGGAGAGGTAGAAGACGCCAACTGCTGTGAGAAGCAGCCAGAGCGAGCCGACCTCTATTACGTCCCTCCCCTCCGCACCGAACATGAACCACGGCTCAACGGGGCCCGAGCTGAAGGGCATATAGCCTAGGTAGTCGAGCCAGACCCCTGCCAGTGAGGCCACCGCTACGGCTGAGAGGAAGCCCATTATTGCTATGGCCTTCCCCCTCGAAAGCTCGACCCCGAAGTAGGGGAGCACGAAGAGGGAGAACGCCACCCAGGTGAGGGCTATCCAGTATATCGCCAGCCATATGTGGAGGGCCCTGGCGACGTTGAAGGGGAGGAGGCCGATGAGGTCGAGGCCGTAGAGGGACGGGGTTGCATATAGGTGCATGAGGTACGTGCCCAGGAGGCCCTGAACGCCGGCGGCCACCATGAGGAGTACCATGAATGGTATGACGGCCCTCTGCGCGGGCCCGGGGATGGAAGGTCAACCTTTAGCAGTGGGTCGTTCCAGTGGGAGACCAGGTCCCTGACTATTAAGGCCCCCACCGGGAAGCCTACCGCCAGTATGGCCGCTATCATTATCATGGTCGCGGCCCAGGCGTTCGTGGAGGGCGACGTCAGGCCTGGCATGTAGGGGAACCCCTGGGTGTAGTTGTTTAGTGATATGAGGGCGCTCCACGTGAAGTATGCCACGAGGTCCCTCACCACGGTCCTGTTAGTTATGAAGTCGGGCCTCAGCCTGAACTCCGAGGAGTTCTGGCCGAGGTACTGGGAGTAGAGGTCCACGGCGTAGTTGAAGGCGCCCAACATGTAGTCGCTTACGGTGTAGTTCCTGTCCCAGCTCATCGTGCCCCCTGGGTCAAGGATGAGCCTCTTGACCTCGGCCGCCTCAGACGGCGGCAGGACAGGGACCCCGCCTTTGTACGAGACCGTCAGGTTGAGCCTCTGGGCCAGGTAGAGCTCGTAGAGCTCAAGGGTGTAGGAGGTGAAGTCGACCCCGAAGTACGCCCCCATCCCCTCTATGGAGCCGTAGTCCATCAGGCCGTACTTCTGGAGGTAGTATTTGCCCATTATCACCTGCTGCCTCGTGAAGAGGACCGTGCCGTTCTGGGTCACGACCGCCGGAGGCACGGGCGGGAGCCTGGAGAACGTGTAGGCGAAGAGCGCTCCTGAGAACGCGAACACCACTATTATGGCCAAGAGGACGGGCAGGGCGTCACGCCTGAGGCTCAATCAGCTCACCAATTTCATTAAGGGCTTTAACTGGGATTAACATTATAACCTAAAATTTTAGGGAGGCGCTTGGTAAGCGCGCTCAGGGTCAGGGTAAGGCTCACGAGGCACGACTGCGAGGTAGCCAAGGCGCTCGGGGGCAGGGGAGGCTTCAGTATTGTGAGGATGTCTGCAAGCAGGGGGCTCTCAACCCACCTCGTCGAGGTCGAGGACGAGGAGGAGCTGAGGGGCCTGAGGAGGGTTAAGATAGGCCGGAGCCTATACCTCGTGACGACGTCCAGCTGCTCGGCGTGCAGGGCGCTCTCTGAGCTGGGGGTCATAGTCCTCGGGGGGAGGTCGGAGGGCGGCGACGCGGTAGTTTATGATATAATCGTCCACAGGAACAGGCTCGGCAGTGTCCTTGAGGCCCTGGAACAGAGGGGGCTCAGTCCCAGGGTCCTCTCCAGGGAGCCCTACAGGGAGCTGGCCCTCTCCCAGGCGCAGCTGGCCGCCCTCCTGACTGCCTACAGGATGGGGGCCTTCTGCCCGGAGAGGAGGGCCAGGCTAATTGACGTTGCTAAGGAGCTCGGCGTCTCACCCGCGACGCTCAGCGAGAACCTGAGGAAGGCGCTGTTCAAGGTAATAGGCTGGTACCTCTCGAGCAGGGGGCTCAGCGAGGAGCCGGATGACATAGCGTGCAGGTGGCTAGAGGAGCTCCACGGCGGCCAGGACAGCGAAGGAGGCGGCGGACGCCGCCGCGGAGATCACGCCGAGCCTCCTGAGGGGCCTCGGCCCAAGGTCCCTTAGCGAGGTCCTGCTCAGCGCGGCTGTGAGCGCGGCCGGCGGCGCCAGGGCTAAGGCGCAGGCGTGGCACCCGAGAGCCAAGTCAAGGGCCGCGCCGGCGGCCGCCGTCACAGCTGAGAGCGCTGTGGCCCTGGCCCTGTTCGCCTCCTTCACGACGCCCAGGGCGGCCAGCGAGACCGCCAGGGCCGAGGACGCCCAGGCGATGGCTATGCCCGCCGGGACCCCTCTGCCCAGGGACGCCAGGGGGAGGATCAACAGCGAGACCCCGAGGGAGCCCAGGACCGTTGACGCGTCCCTCCTCCTTGCCAGCTCCATCGCCCACGAGGAGAGCATGGCAACGCCAGCGGGCACCGAGGCCATGAGCACCCTGGGGCCGGCGATCGCGTATGCAGCTGCTATGACAACTGCTAAGGCCACGGAGGCCGGCGAGCGGGGCCTCCAGAGGGCGAAGTTCGCGGCGAACACCGTGGCGAGCCCAAGGGCTACGGCCGTGAGGAGGGCGGGCGACAGGTCAAGGGTCAGCGCTGAGAGTGCAACGGTTAGCAGGCCCAGGCTCATGAGGCCGTGCGCGACCCTCAAGGCTTTCACTGGCGGGCAGTGGGCGGGCCAGGGATTTGAGCTGAAGCCTAAAGCTTAAGGTGCCTGAGGGCCGCGGGGGCTGCCAGAGGTTGGCATCGGCTCCCTGAGGGGACAAAGAAAAGGAAGAAGAAGGAAGAGATGGAGGGAGAAACCAAAAAGTTAAAAACAAGGTAAAGGGGCTCGAGGCCCACGGTCACGAGGGGCAGGTGTAGTTAGAGGTGAACGTGAAAGTTGACGGGTTGACCCACGGCGGCACGTACCCTCCGAAGGGCTCGCCCGGCAGGCCGAGGTAGCCGAGGCCCATCTTTGCGCCTGTCAGCCACTCCTCGCACTCCTCGTGCATGGCGTTCTCAAACATTGACGTCCAGCCCTGCAGGTACGAGGGCCCCGTGCTCTGGAGCGCCAGGAGGCCGCTGTAGATGGTCTCGTCAGTGTCTGCAAACAGGGACAGCGGGTCTATGACGAAGTTCTGCGGCGCCGTCCTGCTCAGGTTGACCAGGTGCTGGTACATCCACCACTGCTGCGGCGTGTTGTACCAGTCCGTGCCGTTGAGGTAGTATGTGACCGCCTTCCACCTGGTCCAGGCCTGCTGGCCGCTGTAGGACAGCCAGTACTTCATGAATGTAAGCGCGGCGTCCTGGTAGGGCGAGACAGGTATTGCTACGGCGTCAGAGACCACTACGAAGTAGTCCTGCGTGCCCGGGAACGGCTCGGCGACCACGGTCACGTTGGGCCAGCTTATGTAGGGCTCGGTGGCAGGGTAGACGGTTATGTTGTCGAAGTCGTAGAGGTAGTTAGTGGCCGAGTCGACGTCAACCTCGAAGACGGCCTTGCCCAGGGCCACGTCAGCTATTCCCTGGGACCACGTCATGGACCTCCAGGCCGGGTAGTTGTAGGAGGTGAAGTTGAGGAACAGCCTGTTGGTCTCGTTGAAGACGCTCCAGAAGGTCGGGCTGCTGAAGTTAACAGTGCCGTAGAGGACCTCGTCCAGGAGCCTGGGGCCTCCCAGCGAGAGGAATATTGCGAACCAGAGCTGCTCCTGGTCATAACCTCCGTCCGCCCCTGGCACCATCCACGGGGTGACGCCGTGCTCGGCCAGCTGAACGGTGTCGTAGATGAGCGTGCTCATGTTTGTTGGCAGCGGCAGGTTGTACTGCCTGAGCACCTTCATGTTGATGTAGAGCACGAAGCCGCTGTGCACGCTCACTGGGGCGTTGAGTGTGGTGCCGTTGTAGGCCGCGGCCTCAATTATGGGCAGGGAGACCACGGAGGGGTTCAGGAAGCCCATGGACTTCAACGCGGGCGTCAGGTTGAGAAAAGCCTTGACCCCCTGCGGGGCGGCCTCGGCATAGCTAAGCATGTTGGCCCCCAGCAGGCTCTGGAAGAGGTCCGGAGGCCTGCCAGCTATTATCATGCCCATTATGGCGTACCTGGCGTTGGTGCCGCCCGCCCCTGGGATTATCTCCTTCTGCACGGTATACTGCGGGTAGGCGGCCTCAAAGGCCGGTATGAGGTGGTCCAGCGCCACCCTGCCCGTGGTCGCCCACCACGTGTAGAACGTTATGGTAGTGACAGTTGTGGTTGTAGTGGTCGTTATCGGCGTCGTCACGCTTGTTGTGGTAGTGGTGGGCGTTGTCGTGGTCACGTGGTGCCTCGTCGAGACGTACGCGAGGTAGCCGCCCACGGCGGCGACCACCACGATGACTATAACTATGGCCGCTATGGCCGCGGTGCTGAGTGAGGACCTCATACGGACACCTACCTCCCTAATTCTACACTTTCTTACACGGGGACCTATTTAAACACTGCCGTGCGTAAACTTCAGTATACAGCTTTCGTTTAGTTGCAAAAGAACTCGTTGTAAGCAATTTATAAGCTATAAAGCAACTCTACTGCTCCCTAGAGCGGCCTCCCCTGCCTGCCAGCTTAAGGGACCGCTGGTTACCTCAGCCTCAGGGCCGCCTCCCTGTAGACGTTGTCAAGGAACGTGTAGTCCTTGACTATGCTGAGCCTCTCTAAGGTCCTGAGCATGTTGTCCAGGACGCTGGACGAGACCGTGGAGCCCAGCTCCTGGCCCAGGCACGACATAACCTTGCCCCAGCTGTCGCTCCCCCTGGCTATGCAGGAGAGCAGGGCCCTGTACCTCCTGTAGGTCACCTCGGGCGTGAATGCCCTGGACCTCAGCAGGTCGAGCAGCTCGTCCTCGGCAACCTTAACCGCCTCCTCCCTGACCTCCTCAAGGCCCCCTACCCTCGGCCACCCTGAGGCCGGCGAAGGTGAGCCAGCCGGGGATTCCGTCAAAGTACTCGGCTATCCCCTCAATCACGTCATCGCTTACCTCAACGCCGAGCTCGTTGAAGCCCCTCCTGAGGAACTCGACCGACTGACCGCGGCTGAACCTCTCGAGCCTCACATCCCTGAAGTACCTGCCGTAGAGGGGCGAGGACTCGTCCTCGAGGCCTATGAAGTCGTAGAGCAGGCCTGCCTCGCTGCCGGTAAGCACGAAGCTCACGTTCCTATCGTAATCGTAGGCGTGGGCTATGGCGTCCCTGGCCTCCGTAGAGAGGGGTCCCCTGAGCCTCTGGGCCTCGTCCAGGGCTATCACGGCCCTCCTCGAGTTCAGCCTGTCCAGCAGGTCGGCCAGGCTGACGGAGTCCCTCCCCCTCCACCTCAGCTCGACGCCGCTCCCCATAATGGACGCTCCCCTCAGGCCCCTCAGCAGGTCAACCACCCTGTCAAGCCTTGATGAGAGGGCCTCCGAGAACAGGGAGTAGAGCTCGGCCCTGCTGTAGTTGGGCCTGAGCCTCCTGCAGTCTATGATTAAGGTGACCGCGTTGACCTCGCTCAGGGCCACGTTGAGCACCGAGATCTTGCCGATCCTCCTGATGCCGCTTATCACCGTGAGCGGGTGGCCCAGGCCCTCAACGACCTGCGAGACCTCCGAGTCCCTGTCGAAGAGGTCCCTCCCTCCTGCCCTTGGGCCTCTAGTCAAACAGCAAGGGTTCTGCCCCAGAAGTAATAAGGTGGTGGGAAAAAGAACCGTTTTACTGACTCTAAGGCCTCCTCCTCAGCAGCAGGAGCGCCACAGCGACGACCGCTGCTGCGACGGCCGCTGCCCCCAGCCCCCCGACCTCGGCCGCGTTGATGGTTACAGCCTCCCTCTCAGCCATGGGCCCGCCCACGCTAACCGAGGCGCCGTTGGGGAGGTCCAGGGTGCCGACCCACCTCACGGCGTGGAGAGGCGGGACTGGCGCCTCAAGCTTGACGGTGTAGCCCTGCGGCGCCCAGAAGCTCCTGGTGGTGCCGTTGGCGTATGTTACTGTGACTAGGTACTGCTCCACGTAGCTGGGCCTTACGGCGAAGGGCGAGGTGACCGCCAGGGAGTCCGAGGCGTTCAGGGCGTACCTTATGGAGCCGGCGACGTAGATGTACCTGGGCAGCCTTATGATGCTGCCGTTGTAGAGCCACTCTGAGATGGTGCCGTTCGGCAGGTAAACAGTGACGTAGTACTGGACCGCGTACTGGGGCACTGCCACGAGCGGGCCTCCGACGATGAGCACGTTGCTCGGCCAGGCCAGCACGTACCTCGCGTCGCGGCTAACGTTAATGTACCTGGGCAGCTGTATCGTCGAGCTCGCGCTGTACCAGCCGCTGACCGTGCCGTTAGGGAGAAATACCACGACGTAGTACTGGGCCACGTACATGGGCAACGCGACAACCGGGTAGTTGACAACTATGGACTTCTGGCCCTCGAGCACGTACCTGGCGGAGCCGTTGACGTATATGTAGGCCGGCAGGTCTATCACCGTGCTGTTCGCGTACCAGCCATTCAGGGTCCCGTTCGGCAGGTCTATCGTCACGTAGAACTGCAGCACAGGCCTCAGGGGCAGCATGAGCGGGGAGCTCAGGTTGACAACTATGGTCTCCGGGCTGACGTAGAGCCTCTCGGCCTCGTCGATGTAGAAGTACCTGTATATGATTATCCTCGTCGAGGCGTTGTACCAGCCGCTTGTCAGCGTGGTGTTGAGCCCGTTAACGTTGGCAGGGACCGACTGGCTCAGGTTGACGTAGTACTGCGTCGTGGCTCCCTCGGCCACCGTGGTGTTGCTGTAGACCACCAGCAGGAGGGAGGTGACGTGCGCCGGGGTGCCGTTGACCAGGACCTCGCTGGGGAGCACCCTGATGCCGGCCGACGGCGTGTAGGCTACGAAGGTCAAGTTCGCCACGAAGGGCCGCTGTGAGTAGAACGTGTAGTTGCCCGCCTGGAGCCTCTGCCCGTTGTATATGAACGGCGTCAGCGAGCTCACGCTAAGCGCTATCACATGCCGCCTGCTGGCCACGGTCACCTCAGAGCTGAAGGAGTACACCGGGCTGCTGCCGGCGTAGAGGGTAGCAATAACGTTGTACTCGCCGGAGGGCACCTGAATTAGGGCCTGGGGCGACGTCACCACCATCGTCCTTGAGAAGCTCAAGTTCACGCCCCTGACGCTCACGACCCACAGGGCGCCGGCCGGCGTCAGGTTGACGGAGACCTCGTTCGGGGCCGGCGAGTAGCCGCTTGCCGAGTCCTGCCACAGGGCCTCCTGGTGGCTGCTGCCGGAGAACTGATACACGAGACCGTCGTAGTAGTACTCCGTTATGCCCTGTACCGCGCTGACGTTCTCGGCCGTCACGCCGCCGGAGAAGTAGGAGGGCTCCAGGGAGAAGGCCCCTGGCACGGCGTAGAACCTGTCGTCATACCTGTAGTAGAGCATCATGCTGGCGCCCCAGGAGTAGGCGTAAAGCGTTGACCCTCCCCCGCCGCCGGCCGTGACGAACTGTATGACGTATGGGTAGCCATCGTAGCTGGTCACCCCGGGCACGCTGCCCGCGAGGAAGGTCGGGTTGTCGTTGGACGCCGCCTCGTTAACTGTTATTGTGTCGTAGAGCACCCAGCCGCTGTCGTAGGTCGAGTTGACGAACCTGAAGTACATGTATATGACCGGCTCCATGGCTGCGTTGACGCTGACGTTCATCATGACGTAGACGTGGAACGGCTCGCCGCTCTCAAAGTGGATTGAGTAGATGTAGGCGTAGTACTGCTCCCCCTGGTAGCTGTTTACATTTCCATTGCCGCTGGCGCTGAGCGCGGCAGGGTTGGTCGCGTTCCACAGGTTATCCACAATCGTCACGTTGTATGTGCCGTTGCCCGCCGCGTAGATAAGTATCACGTCCTGGGCCCAGAGCACCACCTCAGGGGTCACGTTGAGGTTGGCGTTGAGCTGCACTGAGGACCAGTTGGCGTTGACCGGCGGGCCGGAGTAGAAGGAGCCGCCGTAGAAGTTGAAGACACCCAGCAGGGAGCGGGTTGTGTAGTAGTAGTTAACCTGGCTGCCGTTAACGAGCGCTGTGCCGTTGTCGTTTATCCCAACAGCCGCCTCAGTAGTGGCTTCAGGGAATGGCGATACGGGAAGCCTCGGCACCGATGGCCTGCTAACGTGGAGGCCTGCAGCGTGCTGCTGAGGCGCCAGGAGGATCAACGCCAACAGGACTATTATTAAGTGCGCGCGACTCAAGACTGTCGCCGCGGTGGTGATGACCCTGAAATTTAAAAATGTGTCCAGCGCGGAACCCAGAAGTCCTTATAAACGAGAACGGTTGTTCTTAACATTGTAGTGTAGCGCGGGTACAGCGCGCTCAGGGTGAGCCTCCACAGGGAGCCGCCTCTGCCGCCCATGTAGCCGCTTATTAATAGCCGCAGGCCCGCTGCAGCCAAAGGGCGACTGCGTCAAGCAGGGCCTTCGCGATCTTCAGGAGCCCCTCAACTGCCTGGTGGGAGGCTCGAGCGTCGAGGGCTACCTTGGCAGTGCTATGGCCAGGGCCGGGGTCGGCCATTGAGGTGGTAGGCGCCTCAAGGCGCTCTGCGGTCCTTGAAGTTTAATTTATGCACACTTGCGCCTTCACTCAGGTGGTAAATCCATGACCTTAGGGCTCAGGGGGCTCGCCGTCAGGGGGCCCAGCGGCGAGGAGGCCTGCGAGGGGGCCGGCAACAGGTTCAGGTGCCCCTCGGCCGAGGTGGAAGTGACTGACGACGGGGGCTCGCTGTTCGTCAGCTTCACCTCCCTCGGGCAGGTAGATCGCTCGTGGCCTCTCAGCCTTGGCCTCTCGCTGAGGGTCTCAGGCGGCCTGGCCCTGACCAACGACCCCGCCCCCGACTCCGCCTATGCAGTTGGCTTCAGGTACTACAACCTGCTCGGGACTGGGGCCACGCCCTCCGTTGAGAGGCCCCCTGACGACGTCGAGTACCCTCCCAGGGAGTTCAGGGGAGGGAGGCCAACGTCATGGCTTTACCCCATATGGCTTGGGGACGAGGGCTCAATACCTCCCCTGACGGCCGGCCTGATAGCCTTCACGGGGGACGCGTGGCTGGCCGCGGTGGCCATATCGTCCGGCAGGCTCACCGGCTACCTGGGCCCAGGGCCCAGGCTCTCAGTTTACCTTGGCTCCCCTGCTGACTCGGCCTCAGGCCACGTCCTTGCATATGCGCTCTCGGGCGACCCATACGACGCCATAGTCCAGGCGTGGGCCAGGACCTCGGGGCGCGCCAAGGTCAGGCTGAGGTCCCAGAAGCCCAGGCCATCGTTCTCAAGGAGGCTCGGCTGGTGCTCATGGAACGCGTTCCTCGGCAACGTTACCGAGGCTGACGTGAAGGCCACCGTCAGCTCCCTGATCGCCAGGGGCGTGAGGCTCGGCTGGGCGCTGGTTGACGACGGCTGGGAGTCCCTTGAGGGGAAGTCGCTGAGGGAGTTCTCAGCCGACGGCTCAAAGTTCCCCGGAGGGCTGAGGGGCCTGTCCGAGGAGCTCAGGTCCATGGGGCTCAGGATGGGCCTGTGGACTACGATAAACGGCTACTGGGGGAGCCTGTCCGAGGGCCTGGCGGGCCGCTACCCCAAGGCAAAGGTCAGGGACGGCCACTTCGTGAGGCCTGACTCGGCCGACAGGTTTTACGAGGACTACCTGGGCTGGATGGCCTTGCAGGGGGTCAGCTTCGTTAAGGTCGACAACCAGGTCTGGCTCCACGACGGCTACGTTGACGTCCCCTCAGCCGAGGCAGCTGGAGAAGTCGAGGAGGCCCTTCAGTCCGTGGCTTCAAGGGAGGGGCTCGAGCTGCTGATGTGCATGGCCCTGGTGCCTGAGGCCTACTCTAACTTCTCAGCGGCGGCGACCGCCAGGGCCTCGGCGGACTACATACCTTTCTGGAGGGCCGGGGCCAAGCTGCACATAATGTTCAGCGCCTACGCCGGCACCTTCCTGTCGCCCGTACTTTACCCTGACTACGACATGTTCATGTCCTACGACCAGGGAGCCCTGGCCTACGCCGTGGCCGCTGCAGTTAGCGGCGGGCCAGTGTACATAACAGACAGGTTCCCGGACAGGACTAACGTGGACCTGCTTAGGAGGCTGACGCTGCCCGACGGCACCTTGGCTGTGGCTGACGAGCCGGGCCTCGTGACCAGGGACGTGCTGCTCAGGGACCCATACAACGAGGACGTCCTGCTGAAGGTGGCCTCCGCCGCCTCGGGGGTCCCCGTGGTCGGGGGCATCAACGTGACCAGGAGGGGCTCAAGGGTCAGGGAGGCCCTCAGGCCCTCTTACCTGCCGAGGCCGCCGACCGCCGAGAGGCTGGCCTACTACAAGTCCGTCAGCGGCGAGGCTGGGGTCATCGGCGGCTCCGAGGGCGTTGACCTGGAGCTCGGGGAGCTCGAGGCGGAGCTGCTGACCCTCTCCCCGGTGGTGGACGGCGTCGCAGTGATAGGCATAGCTGAGCTCCTGGTGCCGCCCGCCGGCGTCACTGTGGAGGGAAACAGGGTGAGGGCCAGGGCGCCCGGGACGCTGATATACTATGACGGCGCCCTCAGGGAGGTCAAGGTAAGCGAGGGCGCCGTAGTTGAGGTCTGAGGTCACGGGACCGGCTCAAGCTTTACCCTGCTGAACTCCAGCAGAAGGGAGGCTATGAGCTCCTCCTCGGGCCCAGCAAGCTCGCCAACAACGGCCGTGTTGTCGTCGGCCGGGGCGTCCCTGAGCATTATCCACGCCTTGACGTACTTCTCATCGTTGAGCTCCAGGGAGGCCGCGCTGCCTACATAGTGGTCCAGGTACCCAGGGTCGACCCTGCAGCCCTCCTCTATCCTTGATGGGTTGTCCCAGGCCAGGCCCAGGGACACTAGCATTGAGAGCAGCCCACCGGCGTTGATGCACTCGTCGTCGGGGTGAGGGGCGACAAAGAGGGCCTTTGCAGCCTTCACTGCCGACCCCCGGGCCCCTCGCCTGCCGGCAATAAAAATACCGAAGCCGCAGGGCCCTGACGAGGTCCGCAGGCACGAGGCACAATATGGAGCCCAGCACGGCCCCCCTGTCCACCGGCCAGCCCCTCAGGCGGAGCCAGACGGCCTTCAGGGGCCTCACCTTCACCTCCACGCCCTCAATCCCCCTTCCAAGGCAGAGTATGCTTCCAAAGTACGTGGCCCTGAAGTCAATGAGCTCCCTGGAGACCTTAGACGTGGTTGCCTCCCTTAACGCCATGTAGTCCCTGTAGTACTCCATGTACTTCCTTGCCAGCGCCTCGGCCGTGAGCCCCCTGGTGGCCGATGTGTTCTCTGAGTGAACCCTGTAAAGCGTCAGCCTCTCAGGCACAACCCTTATGCTGCCCGCCTCAAGGGCGGCCGCAGCCAGTGCGGTGTCTACTGACTTCCTCACCAGGTCAAGCCTTGCCCTCTCGGCCACGCGCCTCTGGACGGCAATGGAGCTGGCGTTGAAGTCAAGGTTATACAGGACAACCTCTCTGGCGTCGCTGACCTCAAGCTCCCCGGGAGGCTCCCTGGGCCTGAGCCTCACGCCTATTTCCCTGCCATTTGCGTCTATGGGCTGCTGCAGGTTGTAGAACATGGCGTGAGACCCAAGCCCCCTGTAGACCTTCTCGAGCCTGACCTCCCTGTACATGTCGTCGTCCTCCAGGAAGGTTATTATGTCCCCCTTCGCCTCCTCGAGGCCCGCCAGGAGGAACCTGCCCTGCCACCTCTCGTCGCTGTAGACGCCCTTCCAGCCGTTCCTGCGAATTATCTCGTCGCTCTCTCTGTCCTCGAAGTTCTTGACAACTATTACCTCGAACCTGTCCCTTGGGAGGGTCTGCCCCTCAAGGCTTCGCAGGGCGTAGGGAAGGTACTGCCTTCTGTTGTAGGCGGTGACTATGACTGAGACCGGGCCAGCTGAGCTCAAGGCTCATTCGACCAACCAATTCCACGCTGGAAGCACTCTTAAGCCTCGATCCTTGAATATGGGTTCGGCACGCTCTCTATGAGCAGCCTCGTGTACTCATGCCTTGGGTGGATGAGCACCTCCTCTGTCGGACCCTCCTCCACGATTCTCCCCTCCTTCATCACATAGACCCTGTCAGTTATGTAGCCCACCGTGGCTATGTCGTGGCTTATGAAAACCATTGTGAGGTCCCTCTGCCTCTGCACCCTCCTTATCAGTCTGAGTATGTCGTGCTGCGTCACTACGTCAAGGCCTGTGGTGGGCTCGTCCATTACAACTATCCTCGGGTTGAGCATGAGGGCCATGGCAAGTATGAGCCTCTGCTTCATGCCCCCGACATCTGGAACGGGAAGAGCTCAAGCACCTGCTTGTCCCTGGCCAGCCCCACCTCCTGGAGGGTGTCAAGGACCAGGTCCACGTGCTCCTCGTAGTCAATGCCGTGGGAGGCCAGTATGTCCTTTATGGTGTCCTTGACCTTCCTCACCGGGTTCAGGGAGTTCTGGGCGGCCTGGGGCACGTAGCTGATAGATAACTGTGCCCCTGACCCTGTTGAGCTCCTCCTGGGAGGCCCTCAGGACGTCCACCTTGTCCTCTATCATCACTGAGCCGGACTCGACGACGAGGGGGAGCTTGACGAGGCCGACCATTATGTTGGCGAGCGTTGACTTGCCGGACCCCGACTCGCCCACCACGCCGGTTATGGCCCCCTGGGGACGTCGAGGTCCACGCCCCTGAGGACCCTGACGTAGCCGCCGTCCTCGGTTAAGTAGCCAGCCCTCAGCCCCTGACCTCCACAGCTGCGTCCAAAGGAAACCCCTTTCTGTCTCTACGTGTTAACATGGGATGGTTAAAAGTATTTTATCGTGTATGCAGGCGCGGCCTAAACGGTATTAAAGTAGGCCAAGCCCTAGCCTTGGCGGGCTAAAGGAAAGGAGGCTAACCCTTATTACATTTGTTCCTCGTCATAACATTCGGTGCAGCCCATGAACTTGGCCAAGGGGCTGGTCCTGGCGCTCGTGGCCCTCATGGTGATCTCAGCGATTCCCTCGCTGCCAGTGGCCTCGTCCCAGGGGCCCGAGACGGTGGCCGTGCTTTACGTGCCCCTCAGGGACCTGGACCTCGTCTTCCTCTACGCCGAGGCCTCGTCGACGCCGGGCAACCCCCTCTACGGCCACCTGATGAACTCGACCATGCTCTCCCTGGTGCTCCCCCCTCCGTCCCAGGTGAGCGGCAACGCCTCCCTGCTGCAGGGCATGGGCTTCAGGGTGCTGGGCGTCCTGGAGGGCTCCATGATACTCTTCGGGGCCCGCCTCGGGCAGCTCGAGGAGGACTTCGGCGGCCAGGCCAGGTACTTCAGCTACATGGGCCGTGAGTACTTCGTCTACGCCTCATACGTGCCGGGCATGGGCTACGTATACGCCTCGAACTTCACGCTCCAGCCCCTTGGCCTGACCTCAGGCCTTCAGGGCGTCGGGCCGGGCGAGCTCAGGGAGGCATACGGCGTTGGCAACATGACGGGCTCCGGGGTGCCCGTCGGCATAGTGACTTACTACGGCGACCCCCTGCTTGAGGACGAGCTGAGGGCCTTCGACGCCGCCTACGGGCTGCCGGGGGCCTCGGTGTCATATGTGCCCGTAGGCCCCTATGACCCTAACCTGGGGCTCTACTCCGGGTGGGCCGAGGAGGCCGAGGCCCTGGCCGAGGCAGTGCACTCCATGGCCCCGGGCTCCCCAATTGTAATATATGCTGCCTGGCAGGGGCTCCCCCTCTCGGCTATAGCCGCAGAGGTGGACCAGCTGAACGCGACGCCGGTAGTCCTGATTCCCTTCGGGGCCCCCGAGGGCCTTGTCAACTACCTGGGCTACGGCTTCTACCTCTTCAACTTCTACCTGGCAGACGTCTACTTCGCCCTTGGGGCCGCCGAGGGGATAACCTTTGTAGCGCCCACTGGAAACAACGGAAGCCTCTACCCCTACGGGCCCCTGGGCTCGCTCTACTACCCGGCGTCGTCGCCGTGGGTGCTCTCAGTGGGGGGCTCCATGTCATTTGTCTCAGGCAACCTGACGGCCCAGTCCTCCTGGTCAGCTGAGGGCGACCTGGGCAGCCAGGCCGGGGTCAGCGGGGTTGAGCCGATGCCGTGGTGGCAGGGCCTGCTGAGGCAAGCGCCTCCCCAGGGCTTCCCCCACGGCAGGAGCTCGCCTGACGTGGTGGCAGACGCCAGCCCGGCCACGGGGCTGAGCGTGGTCACCGCCTCCGGCAAGGGCTCCGCCTGGGGCAACGGGCTGGCAGCTGCAGTGGTGGCAGGCGAGCTGGCCGACGTTGAGGGCTACGTGGGCCACAGGCTCGGCCTCATAGCGCCCACGCTGTACCTCATGTACAGGGGGACCCCGTGCAACGAGTCCACGAGGTCAGCCTTTGAGCAGGCCTACCCTGGCTACAGCTTCCCGTGGCTCGCCGGTCGCGGCTACAGCGTGCTCAACGGCCTGGGCGCTGTAAACGCGGGCCAGCTGGCCAGGTGGCTCGCCAACGGGTCCCTCCTGAGGGCGATAAACTGCACCGTGCCCAGGCTGCTGGTCTCGGCGAGCCTGAGCCCTCAGGGGCCCGAGCTGCTGCCTGGCCAGAGGCTCAGCGTGGTCGCCTCTGTGACCTATTATAACGAGACTGTCTCCTCGGGCTTCGTGAACCTCTACATAGAGACCGCGCAGCAGGGGGTGGTCGAGGTCGTACCTATGAGCTACTCGGCCGGCCTCTGGAGGGCCTCTGTCACTGTGCCGGCCAACGCCTCGGGGCCCGCAATGATAGCAGTTGAGGCCAGGTACAACGGCACCTGGGGGATCTACGAGTGCGAGGCCTTCATTGGCTACTTCGTGGAGGACCTCAACCTGAGCCCGGGACCCCACTTGGGCCCCCTCGGCATGAGTTATGAGGTGGTCGAGCTCAACGGGACCCCGGTTAATGTGCCGCCGCTGTTTGACGTCCTCTACTACTGCTATAACAACAACACCTACGCGCTTGAGGGGACAGCGCCAGGGGGCTCAATTGAAGTTAGGCTGCCGGGCTACTACGTTGTCGAGGCCCGGCCGCCCGCCTTCGCGTCGCTGCCCCTGGTCTCAGGACCCCTGGTGGCCGTGGGCTACTCGCCCGAGGCCGCGGGGGGCTACGCCCCTTCGCCGGGGAGCTGCCTCTACTTCACAGTCTCCCTGAAAGCCCCTGCTGAGGCGGGGCCTGAGGCCTCGGCCATGATTGAGCGCGGGAGCAACGTCACAGTTTACCTGGCCTCCAACAGCAGCGGCCTGGTGTCCACCTTCTACCAGGCCTACGTCTACTACAACTCCGCCCTCGGGGAGTACTGGGGCTGCGTGGGGCTGCCCAGCTACGTGGGCCAGGGCTACTACGCCGTCATAGTTGAGACCAACTACAGCTCCGCCGAGCTGGGGGCAGTGGAGGGCGTCACCTATGGCTACGTCTACGTGTCCCCGCCGCTGAGGGCTACCCTTAAGGCGCCGGCGTACTCGATGATGGGGCAGCCCATCAGGGTCTACGCCAACGTGACCTACCTCAACGGGACCCCGGCGAGGCTGGGCTACTTCACCCTCTCCGTGAGGCCTGCCAGCGGGGGCCCCTCGGCCTCCCTTCCCATGGAGTTCAACTCCACCCTGGGCCTGTGGGAGGCCACGGTGACGCTGCCCTGGAGCAACGGGAGCCTTGACGGCATTAGCTCAGGGCAGCCCCAGGCCTGGGACATCGAGGTCTACGGCCAGGGGGTCTACTCGCAGCTGGCCCCCGTGGAAACTCAGGTAATTGAGGTGCCCGTGTACTACTATTTCAACAGGACCCTGGGAGCCGGCCAGTTCTACCCCGTGAACTCGTACTTTGACGACGTGAACATGACCTTCAGCGGCGCCCTCTACAACGACGTGTTCGCGGGGACTGACTACATAGTTGGCAGCAACGTGACTATCCTTTACTCCAGCTCCTATGGCGTCCTGGTGATAGTCGACTCCAACGTGACCCTCGCCTACAGCCGCCTCGGCCGCGTCGTCCTGGTGAACTCCAGCCTCACCATGCTCTGGTCCAACGTGAGCGGCCTTGCCGTGGGCCCCGGGTCGAGGGTCAGCGTGGTGGTCCCAGCCTACGTTAGGGAGGCCGTGGGCTACCTCCAGTCGCTCGTGGCTGACTACTTCTCCCAGGCCATGGAGAACGTGAGCCTCGTCAGGGAGGAGCTCCTGGGCGACCTGGGGCGCCTGAGCGACGAGCTGTCAGGCGTTAGGTTCAACGTAAGCCTGCTTCAGGGCCAGCTCTACCAGACCATGGAGAACCTCACGGCCGCGTGGCAGCGCCTGGAGGGGCTGAGGGCCAACGTGACGGCCCTAGGGTACGCCATCAACGCCTCCCTGGCGTACGCCAAGGCCATGCTGCAGGAGGCCAACTCCGCTGTCAGCCAGGCGGGCTATGTAGTCGGCGAGTTCAGGTCGCTGGCCTCCCAGGTGAGGTCTAACGTCACAGCTGAGGCCGAGCTCGTCAGCGCGCTTGAGTCTAACGTGTCGTCGCTGGGCAGGGCCCTTTCAGTGGCTGAGGCAAACATAACAGGGCTCAGGCAGAACGTGACGCAGCTCATGTCGTACCAGGAGGCCGAGGCCTCGAGGCTGTCCTCGTGGATAGGCGGAAACTACACCGCACTGCGCTCCCAGCTCCTCCAGCTGTCGTCGTCGGTCAGCGCCCAGGGCAGCAGGCTGTCGTCGCAGGCGTCGTCGCTCGCCAGGGCCACGGCTGTTGCTGTGGCTGGGCTCGCCCTGGCCATAGCTGCCCTAGCCCTGGCCCTGCTGCATGTGATGCCCAGGAGGCCCAGGCGGGCCCCTCAGGCCTAGGGGCTCCCGTAGCCGCCTCCCCCGGGCGTCTCAATGATTACCTCGTCGCCGGGGCCAAGGTCAACGGTGGAGAAGGGCACGACCTCCTCAGCCCTGCCCGAGGCCCTCACTATTGTGACCCTGGCAGGGGCGCCCGGCAGGCCTCCCCTGAGCCCCCACGGCCTTGACCTGAACCTGCTTGCTATTATTGAGAGCCTCGCCGGGGCGGTGACCTTGAAGGACCTCACTATGCCGTCGCCTCCCCTGTATTTGCCGGCTCCCCCGCTGCCCTCCCTTACCCTGTACGACGTGAACACCACCGGGTACGAGGCCTCCGCGACCTCTATGGGGGTGTTCATGGTGTTGGTCATGTTGTTGTGAACTGCAGGGACGCCGTCGCCATTGGGCCTCGCCCCGCTGCCGCCGCCTATTGTCTCGTAGTAGGCCCACGTCCTCCCCGTCCTGGGGTCAACGCCGCCCAGCATGACGTTCATCATGGTGCCTGAGGAGGCCGCCGGCACCCTGTCCGGCAGGGCCGCTGACATGGCCAGGAGTATAACGTCTACGACCCTCTGGCTGACCTCAAGGTTTCCGGCCGCGACCGGGGCTGGGGGCCTGGCGTTCAGCATTGAGCCCTCCGGCGCCTCCACCTCTATGGTCGAGTAGAGCCCCTCGTTGACGGGCACGTCAGCCCTCATGAGGGACCTTATGGCAAACGAGGAGGCTGCGTAGGTCACCCCAAGGACTGCGTTGACTGGCCTCTGGAGCTGCCCAGGGGCGTTAAGTGAGACCCTCGCCCTCCCCCTCGAGACGCTGACCTCCGCGCTTATGTTAACCATGTCCCCCTCGCCCGGGCCCACCTCAAGCACGTCAGAGGCCCTGTACGTGCCCTCGGGCCACGACGATATCTCGGATGAGGCGAGCTCCCTCGCGTACTCAATCGACCTGGCCCAGCCCTCCCTGACGGCGCCCCTGCCGTACCTGTCCATCAGCTCCCTGACCCTTGAGGCCCCGACCCTCAGGGCCGCCAGCTGCGCCCTCAGGTCACCCTCCGAGGCCTCAGGGTACTTCACGTTTGCCAGGTAGAGCCTCAGAATGTCATCCCTCAGCCTGCCCCCCTCGACTATCTTCACTGGAGGAACTACGAGGCCCTCCTCGTATATCGTCCTGGCGTCAGGGTTTATGCTGCCGAACGCCGGCCCTCCAACGTCAACGTGGTGTGCCTTGTTGACAACGTAGCCCTCGAGCCTGCCGTCCACGTAGACCGGCGAGATAACGGTTACGTCGTTGAGGTGGGTCCCAGTTATGTAGGGGTCGTTAGAGACCACTACGTCGCCCTCCCCGAGCTCCACGCCCTCGGACTCCATGGCCCTGAGCAGGTTCCTGACGCCGACCCTGAGGGAGCCCAGGTGGACTGGTATGTGCTCGGCCTGGGCCACTATGTTGCCGTCACTGTCGACAACGGCGCAGCTGTGGTCGGCTCTCTCCCTTATGTTGGGCGACAGGGCGGACCTCCTCAGGGCGACCCCCATCTCCTCCGCTATGAACACCGTGGCCCTGTGCACTACCTCCCAGCTTACCATTGATCACCGCCTCAGCTCCAGGACTCCCATGGGGCCTACCTCGAGCGTCCACCCCCTGGGCACAGCTGTGGTCGAGCTGTACTCCTCCACCACCGCCGGCCCCCTCAGCCTGAAGCCCTGGGGCAGGGACTCCCTCCTGTATATGGGGACCTCGTCCCAGCTGCCGCCTATCCAGGCCCTCCTCTGGGCCACGGGCCTCGGCTCCCCCTCCCTCGGCGGCCCCCTGAGCCTGGGCTTTGGCCTGGAGATAACTGCGAAGACCCTGGCGGCGACCACCTCTATCGGCCTGTCTAAGGTGAAGCCGTAGGCCGCCTCGTGGGCCCTGTCGAACTCCTCCCTGACCGAGGCGGGCGAGAGGTCCGCCGGGGCCCTTATGGTGAGCTCCCAGCCCTGGCCGCTGTACCTCACGTCGAGGAGCCTGATGAAGTGGTCCACCCTGCCGAGCCTCCTGGCCAGGGAGGCCTCGAGGCCCTCAAAGGCCGCCTCCAGGTCCCTCGGGAACGGGAGCCTGGCCTCGTACTTTGAGTCGGCGACCAGGAGGCCAAGGGCTGAGAAGAGGCCCGGGTCAGGGGGCACGAGGACCCTGCTGACCCCCATCTCGTCCGCGAGCTCCGCCGCCACCTGGGGGCCGGCCCCGCCGAAGGCAATTAACGTCATGCCCGAGGGGTCCAGGCCCCTCTCAACAGTTACCAGCCTCACGGCCCTGGCCATCTCAACTGTGGCCAGCTCCAGGGCCTCCTGGGCGACGCCCTCGGGGTCCCCAAGCCTTGAGAGGGCCTGGGCCGCGAGCTCCGGCCTGAGCTCCACGGCGCCCCCTGCGAGGGAGGTGCCGAGCCTGCCAAGCACGAGGTTGGCGTCAGTTATGGTGGGCTGCGAGCCTCCCCTTCCGTATGACGCCGGCCCCGGGTCTGCCCCCGCGCTCAGCGGGCCGACCCTGAGGGCCCCCGCCTCGTCCCTCCATATTATGGTCCCTCCCCCGGCCGAGACCTCAGCAAGGTCAACGAAAGGGAACCTGACCGGGTAGCCTGAGCCCTTGACCACCCTGCCGTGGTGCGCCTCGCCCCCGACCTCGTACTCAGTTGTGACCTGGACCTCGCCGCCCACTATGGAGCTTGCCTTGGCCGTGGTGCCGCCCATGTCGAAGCCTATGGCGCTGCCCACCTTCAGCTCCCTGGCAAGCCACGAGGCCGCTATCGCCCCCGCGGCGGGGCCGGACTCTATCAGCTGCACGGGCCTCAGGGCCGCCTCCTCGACGTCTACAAGCCCCCCGGCGCTCGACATAACCGACAGCGAGGAGGCGCCCATGGAGCCCAGCGATGACCGCAGCGACGAGAGGTACCTTGAGACTATGGGCCTCAGGGCCGCGTTGATCACGGCTGTTGAGGTCCTCTCGTACTCCCTGGGCTCCATGGCGACCTCGTGGGAGGCAGTGACGTAAGCGAACCTCCTCGACAGTAGGTCCCTGGCCCTGGCCTCGTTGGAGGGGTTGGCGTAGCTGTTGATGAAGCTTATGGCCACGGCCTCGACCCCCATGGACTCCATCCTTGAGGCCACCTCGTCGAGCTCGGGCTCGCTGACCTCCTTGACCACGGTGCCGTCGCTGAGGGTCCTCTCGTCCACCTCAAACCTGAGCTCCCTCGGCACCAGCGGCCTCGGCTTGGTGAAGAGGAGGTCGTAGAGCCTTGGCCTCGCCTGCCTCCCTATCTCTATTACGTCCCTGAAGCCCCTCGTGGTCAACAGGGCCGTCCTTGGGAGCTCGAGCCTCACCTGGCCGAGGAGGGCGTTGGTTGCTATAGTGGTGGCGTGCAGCACCTCGAAGGTCCCCGAGGGGGAGACGGAGCGGACGCCGCTGACGACCCCATCCTCGGGCCTCCTGGGAGTCGTCGGCACCTTGGAGAGCCTCACGGAGCCGGAGCTGTCAACGTATATCACGTCCGTAAAGGTGCCTCCTACGTCGACCGCCACGACGTCCAAGGCGCCGCCCACGTCAACGGTTTTTGGGCCGCTATTAACGCTTAGCGAAGGCAGGCGGCGACATTATAATCAGCTTTTTATGAAAGCTTTTTTACACAACTCTTTAGTGGTGTAATATGGGTGTCGGCTTGAAGGGAGGCCTGAGGGAAGGCCTAAGGAGGTACTTCCTGGCCACGAGGCCGTGCGCCCTCCTCTCGAGCGTCTCCCTCGCGCTGACGGGCGGCGTCATAGCCATGAGGCTCTACACCGGCTTCACCATAGCAGGGGCTGCAGTGACGCTGGTGGCCGCCGTGGGCCTCTCGCTCTTCCTCGCGGCTGAGAACGTGTTCGACGATTACATGGACACCCTCAGGGGCGTTGACATGCCCGGAGCGCCGAGGATCACCTATAACCCCCACGGCTTCTACTCGCTGGGCATGAGCGTGGGCCAGCTGAGGAACTACAGCCTGGCCCTCTTCGGCACTGGCTCAGCGACAGTGGCCCTGGCGACGTTTCTGCTCAACAGGCCGCTGCTCCCGCTGTTCCTGGCCCTGGGCTCCCCCCTGCTTTTCCTTTACCCCGCCCCTCGCGGCTTCAAGTACGGCGGCGTAGGGGAGATAGACGTGCTCCTGATGGGCATCATCATGGTTGTGGGCACCGCCTACGCCGTCTCAGGCGTGCTGTCCCTCAGGGAGGTGGCCCTCTCGCTGCCTCCGTCAATCATAACCACGTCCGTCCTCCTGGCTGACAACATGAGGGACTACGAGTGGGACAAGGCCCACGGGGTGAGGACCCTGCCCGTCAGAGTAGGCATGAGGGCCGCCTCAGCGCTGTACGCGGCCCTGGTCTTCACCTCGCTTCTCCTCCCGGCCTTCATGGTGTGGCCCTGGGGCCTCCTGAGCCTCGCCGTCGCGCCGATGGCCATCTACTCCACGCTCATAGTGGTCGGCGTCGTGAGGGTCCAGCTGAGCACCGCAGTGAAGTTCAGGTTTTACACGGTGCTCGCGCTGACCGTGACTTACCTTGTGGCCCTCTCGCTGCCCCGCGCCCTGCCCTGACTCAACCGCTAACTCCAAGGCGCACTTATGTGCCAAGCCTCAAGGCCTTTAACCCCGCCTAACAGGGCGGCGTGGGGCAGCTTGGTCAGGCTGAGGCCCTACAGGCCGGAGGACATCGAGGCCATACTGAGGGTTGAGGAGGAGAGCTTCCCTCCAAGGCAGAGGTACACGCCGGAGACCTTTGATTACCTCCTCTCCCTCAGGGGCTCATTCATGATAGTGGCCGAGGAGGACGGCGAGGTCGCGGGCTACGCCCTGGGCTACGTGGAGGGCAGGGGGGTCGGGCACCTGGCGTCGCTGGCGGTGAGGCCCGCCTTCAGGAGGAGGGGGATAGCGTCGGCCCTCCTGGCCGAGGCTGAGAGGGTTCTGAAGGGCGAGGGCGCGGTGGCGGTCAAGCTTGAGGTCAGGGAGACGAACTACCCTGCCATAAACCTCTACCTCAAGTTCGGCTACAGGCCGGCGAGGAGGCTCCCCAGGTACTACGGCGACGAGGACGGCATACTCATGGTTAAGGTCCTAGCCTAGGTCGACCTTCATGGTCAGCTTGCCCGCCAGGGAGCCCTCCTCCATCACCCTGTGGGCCTCGGCCGCCTGGGAGAGGCCCAGCCTCCTAGTTATTATTGGCCTCACGAGGCCCTGGGCGTAGAGCTGGTACGCCTTAGCCATCTCCCACGGGCTCCCCGTGTGGGTGCCGACTACCCTTGCGTGCTTCAGGTAAAACCTGTTCCAGTTTATCTCCTTCACAGGCCCCCCGAGGTAGCCGAAGACAACTACGGTGCCCCCAATGGCCAGGGCCTCGAGGCTCTTGTCGAGGGTTGTGCCCACTACATAGTCTATCACCACGTCAGCCCCGCGGCCGTCGGTGAACTCCATGACCCTTGAGACCGCGTCCTCCTCGCTCGTGTTAACTATAAGGTCGGCGCCCGCCTCCCTGAGCACCTTCGCCTTCTCCTCGCTCCTGGTCGTTGCTATAACCCTGGCCCCGAAGGCCTTGGCCACCTGTATGGCAAGCGTGCCGACGCCCCCGGTCGCGCCCCATATGAGCACGTACTGCCCCCTGGAGACGTTGGCCACGCTCACCAGCGACCTGTAGGCGACCAACAGGGAGAGGGGCAGGGCGCCCAGCTCCTCCGGGTCACCCTCGGCGGGTATCACGGCCCTGGCCGGCACCTTGACGAGCTCCGCGTACGACCCGTCCTCCTGGAAGCCGAGCATTGACCAGAGCCTGCACATGTTCTCCCTGCCCGTGAGGCAGTACTCGCAGTGGCCGCAGCCGTGAACCGGGGCAGCTATCACCTGCTGCCCCTCCCTCAGGAAGTCGACGCCCTCGCCGACCTCCTCAACAGTGCCCGAGACGTCAGAGCCGAGTATGTGGGGGAGCTTCACCTTTATGCCGGGGTAGCCCCTGCGGACCAGCGCGTCTATCCTGTTGAGCGAGGTGTACCTGACCCTGACGACCACCTCCCCAGGGCCCGGCCTCGGGTCAGGGACCTCGGCCTCGTGGAGCACGTCAGGGCCTCCGTGGGAGTCGAAGACCACGGCCTTCAAGCCTGACCCCAGGGTCCCGTGTACACCACTAATAAATGGTTTTTACCAGGAGGGCCCAAGCCTTGGGCCACGCCTTTACCTCTACGCTTAAAATCCCTCGGACACCCTGAGGGGCAGGCGAGAGGCCTTGGGCAAGGTAGTTAAGCTTGTGCTCGACACGGAGGACTTCCACCCCCTGCACAAGAACTGGATGAACCTGGCCCAGCAGCTGGCCAAGGAGCTCAACGTCGAGCTTGAGGTCAAGAAGGAGGACTACGTCTACGCCATATCCTACGGCGACAAGGACGACCTTGGCATGGCCTGGCTCCCCCAGCTCTTCGCCCAGCTGGAGAACGGCGAGGTGAAGCTAGTTATGAGCCAGTACCCGTTCGACCCCAAGACAACGAAGCCCAGCGACCCCATGGCCCTGGAGGAGGCCAGGAAGAAGCTGCAGGAGATAATGAAGGACCCGTGACCCTTTTTAATTTGCAGGCCGCCCAGGACCCACAGGGAAATTTATTGTCAGCAAGCCTTGGAAGGACCTCAAGGCTCCTCCTGCTGGCGGTGGAGCTCCTCATAGCCCTGGCAATAATAGTGGTCATGGTCCTCTCGCTCTGGAACCTCCTGGTGGAGGTCGAGGCTGCCTCGGCCCAGCTCTCCTCTGGCAACGCGGCCGCGGCCCACGTGACGATACTCAGCATGGTGGACCTTGTAATTATTATGCTCCTGGCGGCCGACCTCATGAGGACCATAGTCATAAGCGTGAGGGAGGGCTACATATCAATACGGAGCATAGTGGAGGTGGCCATGATAGTTATAGTGAGGGAGATGGTGGCGAGCTCGATAACCCAGCAGCAGATAAACCCGGTGACCATAATGGAGCTCGCCCTAGCCTTCCTTGCCGTGGCCGCCGCCTACGTGATAACTGGCATGTTCAGGGGCGGGGAGGAAGCACACCAAGGGTGCCCGCAAGCCCCCTGACCCTGTCCACTATCTCGCTGACGACTGCCTCAAGCCACTTTGCCCCCCTGTCGGCCGAGGCCTTTGTGGGGTCGCCGAGGACCGCGTAGGGGTAGAGCGCCTGGTCCACCGCCTGGGACTCCACGGCCACCCCCTGGACGTATATCATCGAGTTCCTCATGGACTTCAGGTCCCTCGCCTCCCCCTCGCTGCTGGGGCTCCAGCCGCTTGGGTAGGCCCTGGCGGCCGACATGTCTACGTGGGCCCCGTCTATGTAGAGCATGGCGCTGGTCTCGTCCTCGCCGGCGTGGCCCGGGCTCGTGAAGAGCTGCCTCAGCGCCTCCCTGCCGGCGTCCCTCCACCAGTCGAACATCACGAAGGTAGCCCCGGTGCTGTAGGCCGCGTCCTTCATTGCCACCCTTATGGCTGTAGTGTTGCCCCCGTGCCCGTTTATTATCACTATGAGCCTGTAGCCGTTCCTGGCTATCTCCTTCAGGACGCTCCTCACATAGGCAATGAAGGCGTCAGTCTCCACGTTTATCGTCCCTGGGAACCTGGCCAGGGCAGGCGACACGCCGTACCATATGGTTGGGAAGAGGTCGGCGCCTAAGGCGTCGGCCACCCTCTGGGCGACCCACGCGGCCTCTATGGCGTCGGTGCCCAGCGGCAGGTGGTCGCCGTGCCTCTCCACGGAGCCTATGGGTATGACCGCTATGGACCTGGGGGAGGAGTCAAACCTTGAGCCGGGGAGCTCCCAGACCTCAGTCAAGGGCGTTCCTGGTTAATAGCTTCCGGGCCCACGTATTTATAGGTGACAGGGACGCTCAGGCAGCCCCCGAGGATAAAGGTGCTTGAGGCCGCAGGGGCCATAGCGGACGGCAGGGTGCAGCTGCTCAACACCGTGAGCCCCGACGTCCTTGAGGCCGTTGTGACCAGCAGCGAGGGCGACAGGAGGTACCACGTCAAGGTAGTTAAGGAGGGGGACCACTTCAGGGCGTACAGCGACGACAACGGCACTAAGCTGAGGGGCTACGTGGGCTACCCCATAATATCAGTCCTCATGCTCGCCGGCGTGATAAAGAGGGACCCTGAGGTGGAGCAGGCCCTGAAGGGCATAGACTGGAGGAGGCTTAACGAGACATACAAGAAGTACGCGGTGGTTGAGGACCTGGTGCTTAAGCAGGCCGAGGCCAGGGTGCCCAGGGAGAGGGTTGAGGCCTACAGGGACTCGGTTATGAGGGCGCTGAGGGGGCTCAGGATAGAGTTTGACGGGAGGCTGGCTAACGCTTAAAAAAGACTTGAGGCTTGAGCGTCTGGGGTAGGGGTTGATAGACCCTGGAGTGGCCCTGGCCGCCCTCGGCATAACCCTGCTCGAGCTCTCCGAGGCAGCAGCGGTTGGGGTTGCAGTCTACGCCGAGCTCAGGAGCGCGCTGGCGTCCTTCGGCGCCATGGTTGCCGGCGAGGCCCTGGTGCTGGTGCCCACGTTCGTGGCGGGCAAGGTCATAGAGGAGGTGCCCGTGACCTACGTCCGCCTGTTCTCAGCAACCCTCCTCCTGTACTTCGGCCTCCGGCTGGCCAGGAGCACGAGGAGGACCGTGCTGAGGTCGAGGAAGGGGGCCACGACATCCGTGGCCTCGGAGCTCTCGGAGGGCAGGGGGCTGGCCGCCACCGCCTTCAGCGTGGGCGCCACGGAGGCCCTCGAGGCGGCCATTGTTATACTTGCACTGCTGCCGGAGAGCTACGCCTCCGCCGCCCTCGGCTTCGCCGTGGGCGTGGCCCTGGTTGCGGTGCTCGCCTACTTCCTGAAGCAGAACATACTCAGGATAAGGGTGGCCCTCCTCAAGAACTTCGTCTCAGCCATGCTCCTCACCTTCTCAGCCTTCTGGTACGCCGAGGCCTTCTACTCGCCCAGCGACCTCCTGCTCATACCGATATTCGCTGTTGCCTTCCTGGCGGTCTACGCCTACGCCAACAGCTGACCCCGCCCTGAGGGCGAGGCCCGCGGCCAGCGAGGGCTGAACGCTTCACATAAAATCCCTGGAGGCCAAGTGTTAGACAGGCAGCGCGTTTGAAGGCGTCCCCAGAGGACTGCGCCGAGGAGCTTGAGGGGATATACCTCACTTCAAGGGTCTACAGGGCAAGCGTCGAGCTGAGGGAGGCCCCGAGCCCTGAGGTGACAGGCGGCGAGGTCTCCCTGCTTGTCAAGAGCGTCCACGAGCCGAGCATAGACGAGGTGCCCCTGCTCAACGCCCTCCTGGACTCCTTTGACTTCGCTGAGATCTACGAGTACGAGCGGGTTGCAGAGGTGCCGGAGGGCGACAGGACTGAGCACATGGTGAAGTTCATACTTGAAGCGCTCTCGAGGAACAGGGGGCTCATAATAGTGGCCCCGGACCTCATGAGCGTCTCCCTGGCCGGCAGGCTGCCCGACGAGGTGGCAGACGAGCTTGACAGCGCCGGGGTCGCAGACGTGAGCGTCACTGCCGAGAACACCCTCTACCTGCCCCTGCCAGACGTGGTCGAGGACTCCCCGGTGGAGATAGTGGCCAAGGCCAACAGCAGGAGCAGCTACGAGAGGGTCTCGTGGCTTATGGAGGAGGCCAGGAGGAGGGGGCTGAACGTCAGGGGGCCCACGTTCATGCCTGACAACAGGTCCGTGATGGAATATGTCACCTCGACGGGCTCCAGGGGGTACGCCTACAGGGTCCCCGTGACCAAGCTTGCCGCCATGCTGGTGGCCTTCGACAGGTGCTCCGAGCAGGGGCTCGTCGAGGAGGTCAGGAGGGCCGAGACGAGCACGCACACCGTGTACGCGCTAAGGGTGCCCGAGGAGTACTCAAGGAGGCTCCTGGGGGCGCTGAGCGAGCTGCAGAGAAGGTACTCAGGGGCGCCGCTGCTGAGGCCGTCCCCAAAACTTCAGCCCCTGCTCGAGAGGGGCCTCAGGGAGTCCATGGCTGAGCTCATGAGGAGGCTCGGCGCGTTTTAGTGTAACAGCAGGTCCTTGTACTTCTCTACGTACTCTATGCTCGTCTTCAGGTCAGCGAAGAGCTTCGACACCTGCTCCACGTCGGACGCCTCGACCCTGCTCGACCCCCTCCTCTCGGCCGCGAGCTTGGCCGGCTGCAGGAGCTGGACCGCGTACCTAAGGCTCCTCTCCGCCCCTATCTTGGTGAGCGCGCTGAGCGCGTCGTCGCTCAGCTCAACTTCCTCCTCCTCGGCCCTGACCCTTATTATCTCCCTTATCTCGTCCTCGCTGTATGGCTTTGTAGTTATTATCAGCAGCCTGTCCAGCAGGTCCCTCGGCATGCCGTGGGGCGACACCTCGTCGGTGCCCCTTACTGTTGTCATGCCCCTGTTGGTGGCCAGCACTATTATTGGGGCGAACTCGCTCTCCATGGCCTTCGTCAGGAAGCTGAAGGCCTCTATGTCGAGCATGTGGGCGTCATCTATGAACATTATCCCAGGCACGAGCTCCGCCTTGCCCTCGTCCCTCAGCTTCTTCACAAGCTCGTCAGTCCTGGACCTGACCTCGTCGCTTATTGCGGACTCCTCCCTCAGGAAGCCGAATATAGTGAAGGCCGCCCTCTGGGCCGCTATCGAGGCGTCTATGTCGTGAAGCGTGAGGGTCCTGACTATCTCCCTCCTGGACCTGACCCTGCCGCTCGGTATCTCAACGTTCTCAGTGACGTCTATGTCATAGCTAACTGCGGCCTTCTCCTTGACCCTGCCGAGCCTCCTGACCTCGCCCGTGTTGACGTCTATCATTATCACGTCCCCCTTCCTTATGCCGAGCTCCTGGAACTGCTGCGCGACCTCTGGGCCCACGGTGAAGGTGCCCGAGTCGTCCCTGGTCTCGAGGGTCACCTTGGCGCCCCCGAGGACGGGGTAGGGGTAGAACGGCGAGGTCCTCTTGAGGTACTTGAGGTCTGTGACTACTCCCGTGACCACCTCCCTCTCGTCCCTCATCCTGACGCCCACGGCCCTGCGCATGGCCTGCATCAGGAACTCCGTCTTGTTCTCGGCCGCCAGGACCTCGGAGCCGTTTATCGCCACGAACGGGGTGTCCTCGCCCAGCTCCCTGGCCATGGCGACGGCTATCGCTGTCTTGCCGGTGCCGCTCGGGCCTACGATCAGCACCCCCTTGCCGCCCAGCCTGCCCTGCTTCACCATCTCAACGACGAGGCCCGCCGCCTCCCTGGCCTCCGTCTGGCCTATCATGCCGTCAGCTACCCTGAGCGCCTTGCCGTTCTTGTCAAGCCCGAGCCCCCTTATGTGGCTGTGAACTGATGACCACTTGGGCTGCCTCACGGGCGTTATCTGTATTTCGGACATGTCGCACACCGTCTCCATGGTTGTCCAAGGGGCCTTTAAGCTTTAGTAAGGGCTGGCGCGATTCCAGTGCATGAGGCCTTCAGCGGAGGGCAACGTAGGCGCCGAGGACCATTATTCCAAGGCCGAGGGCCTGGAGCGGGTCCGGGGGCTCCCCCATGACGGCCTGGATCCCGGCGGCTGCGGCGGGCACCAGGTAGCTCAGCAGGGTGACCCTGGAGACGCTCATCCTCTCAAGCAGCCTGCTCCAGGAGAGGAACTGCAGCGCCCCTCCCATGGTGGAGGCCCAGGCGAGGCTCGCGATGAGGGTCAGGTTAAACCTGACAGGGGAGGGGTCGACGGCCACGAAGGGGAGCATCATGACCGTGCCGAGCAGGAACATGGAGAGGTTAACCGAGCTCATGTCAACGCCCTTGCCCATCTTAGCTATCTTCCTGTAGAGCACCGTGTAGCCGGCCCAGAGGACGGTGTTAAATAGCGTCAGGCCAACGCCGAGCGCCGTGTTCCTGCCCCTTATGGACTCGACTGCGTAAAGGGACACCCCCACCGCGCCTATGGCGGTGCCGGCGGCCCCCCACTTGTCAAGCCGCTCTCCAAGCGCGAGGAAGCCCATTATTATTGCCACGAACGGCATGAAGTAGCTCAGGCTCGCTGAGGTCGCTGGGAGGACCAGCATGAGTCCCCAGGCCCAGACCACGGAGCTCGCGGCCGCCAGCGCCGCCAGGAGGGCCACGTACCTGTTGAGCGTTAGCGACCTGGTCAGCGCCAGCAGCACGGCAGCCGACAGGACGAACCTGAGCACTGTGTACTCGAGCGGCTGGGCGTAGGCCAGGCCTGCCTTGACGAAGAAGTAAAGCAGGGCTGAGCCGACGACGTAGAGTCCCAGCCAGCCCGCCGACGCCCTGTCCAAGCCTTACCCTAACAGCGCTGGGCCTTCTCACACATTTAAAGTGGTCGCTTTACAGTTAAGCCGTGGGCGTCGTGAGGAAGGCCTCCCTGGGCTTCATGGTAGAGGCGGCCCGGGCCTTAATAGCGGGGTGCAGGGAGAGGGGGCTGAGGTGCAGGGACCCGCCCCTGGCCACGTCACGGCTCCTCTCCAGAATTGGGCTTAACCAGTACCAGGCCAGGGCCTTCTGGAGCGACGCCAGGGAGGCCTCGGGCCGCGAGTACGTCATTTACAGGTACCGGGGGGCCTCCTTCTCGCTGGGCCTGAGCGTCGTTGAGTCCGAGCTGCTCCACATAGACGGCTGGCTGCCCGCCGACTACTTCGACTGCAGGCTCATGGGCGACGCGTGCTCCAGGTCCCCCAGGGGCAAGGCGCTCTACGCCTACGTGTCAGGCTTCATAGCAGGCGGCAGGCTGAGGGTCAACTCTGTTAACCTGCTGAGGATCCTCGACATGACGGTCCCTGGCCTTGTTGACGAGCTCCTCGACGGCGTGAGCGACGTAATATGGGGCAGGGGGCACGAGAGGCTGGTGAACGCAGTCCTGAAGGCCACGGGGCTGGACAGCATAAGGATAGTCCTCCCGGCGACGCCCGAGGACGTGGAGGACCTGCTCAGCCTCTCGCCGCTCCTGGCGAGGCTGCTTAAGGGCTAGGCCTCCTCCTCTTCCTCCTCTTCCTCCTTGCCCCTCTGCCTCGGCGGCTGGGGCGGCTGCGGCTGGGCCTGCCTTGAGGTCGACGAGAGCCTCTCGAGCCTGAGGCGCAGCACCCTCTCCGCCTGCTCCATTATGCCCAGCAGGTCGCCGGCCTCGCCTATGTCCCCCTTGTCCATCAGCTCCCTGAGCTTAAGGCTTGCAAAGTACTCCAGTCGCTTTATGGTCTCGTCTATCTCCACCTCTCGAGCCTCCTCGTCGCTGCTCACTATGTAGACCTTGCCGTGGAGCGGGCAGACGACGTCGCCGCTCTTAAGCCTGAAGAGGGGGAGGCCGCATATGGGGCAGGTCTGCTCCAGCATGACCCCGCCCTGCGCCATGAGCTGCGTCATTATCTTGATTACCTTAGGGTCCTTCCTGGCGTCGTACTTGTTTCCCTCCTCACCCATACTCTTTCCCCGACAGCTGTGTCCCCTGAAGTTAAAACGCTAAGCATACTTACGAGCAAAGCTGATCTGCCTGGGAGGCCAAACCGAGGGAGGCGGTAGCCCTGCCAGGCCACAGGATGGAGCTGCCCATGAGGTCATCCAACCTGGGCGTCAGGTGGAAGTACGCTGTGGTGGCAGGCCTGATAGTCGCTGCCTTAGTGCTCGCCCTGAGGCTGGCCCCGGCGACCGCGAGGCGCCAGTCCATGATAACAGTGACCACGGAGCAGCAGCTGGCCTCGGCGCTGAACACGAGCAGGCCGGTGCTCCTCATATTTAGGGCCACCGACTGCGTCTACTGTCACGTACTGGACCCCTACGCTGAGCAGTACGCCCAGGCCCACCCAGGCGTTGAGATGGTCAACGTTGAGCTTAACCTGCTCTACTCCAACGACCCAGGCCTCGTCGAGAGGCTGGTCTCATATTATGACATACAGGGGACCCCCACGGAGCTGGTGATATACCACGGCATGGTCTACGGCTACCACGTGGGCATATGGCCCCCTCCCACGGCTGACCAGCTGCCCTACATAGAGCAGTTCGTCAACAGCTCCCTCAGCGGCAGGCCAATAGCCCCGGCCCTCAGCGTCGGCCCAGCGCCGGCCGCCGCGGGCAGTCCAACCTCAGACCTGAAGTACGTGAGCCCCGCGGCAGCCCTTGGCGTGGGGGCCCTTGCTGCTGTGAGCCCGTGCAGCATACCCATGCTGGCGCTTTACTCCGCCTCCTCGAGGAGGAGGGCCCTGTCCAGGATGGCCCTTGAGCTGGCCCTCATGACCCTCGGCGTCGCCGCCTTCGGGGCCCTGCTGGCCAAGGTGTACTCCCTGTCGCCCCTCATAGAGTCCTCGCTGGAGGGCTTCGCCGCGGGCTTCTCCGCCTTCCTGGGCTACGAGCTGCTGAGGGGCAGGGTTGTCATGCTGGGCGGCCCAGCGGCCGCCTTTGCGCCCCTTGCCGGCCTAGAGTGCTCCCTCCCCTTCTTCGTGGCGGCCATCTCAGCTGTGGCCGCGGCGGGCCTAACGACGGCCATCATGAGCTCCATAGCTTTTGGCGCCGGGTACTCGGCCGTATACGTCGGCCTCTCGGGGGCCGTGGGCAGGGCCATGTCGCTGAGCAGGAGGTACGGCACGGTGGCCGGGCTGACGCTGGTGCTCATAGGGGTCCTGCTGTTCGTCTACGTCGTAGTGGTCTGAGCAGTGCTTTTTGGCCTCCCCTTAAGCCCTAGTCGCGGTGGTCCCTTGACAACAGTGGTAGCAACCCTGGCGGGGGAGCTCGGCATAAAGGGGAGGCCCACGAGGGCCCACATGGTCAACGAGCTCATAAGGAACGTCTCAGCCACGGTAAGGCTCAGGTCGTGGAGGGCCTACGGGGGCACGCTGGTGCTGGAGGTTGACGGCGACCTGTCGGCCCTCTCGAGGGTCTTCGGCATAGCTCACTACTCCGCGGCCACCCCGGTCAAGTACGAGGACCTCCAGGACCTGACCAGGAAGGCCTCGGCCCTTGTAGTGGAGGACGTCAGGGGCAGGAGGTTTGCCGTGAGGGCCAGGAGGGCAGGCGGCGAGGACAGGTTCACCAGCACGGACGTCAACAGGGAGCTTGGGGCTGCCCTGCTGCAGGCCTCAGCCGGGGTTGACCTTGAGAGCCCGGAGGTGACGGTGTACGTTGACATAGTCGAGAGGGGCCTGGCGTACGTGCACACTGGCCTAGCCGAGGGCGCCAGAGGGCTTCCTGTCGGCGTCGCGGGCAGGACCGTGGCCCTGGTCTCAGGGGGCATAGACTCCCCGGTGGCAACGTGGATGATCATGAAGAGGGGCGTCGTGCCGCTGGTGCTTAACCTGTCCATAGGAGGGGAGGAGCACAGGAGGGCCGTGCTTGAGGAGGTCAGAGCGCTTAGGGCCTGGTCGGGACGCCACGACATAAAGGTGTTCTTCGTAGACGGCATCCCGGTCATGAAGGGGCTCGCCGAGGTCAGGAGGGAGCTGAGGGTGGTCACCCTCAAGAGGGTCCTCTACAGGCTTGCCGAGGCGCTGGCCATCCGCGAGGGGGCGCACTCCATAACCACTGGCGAGTCCCTCTCCCAGGTCTCCTCGCAGACCATGTGGAACCTGGAGGCAGAGGAGCACGGCATAGAGCTGCCGGTGCTGAGGCCCCTCATAGCCATGGACAAGGACGAGATAGCTGAGGTCGCGAGGAGGATAGGCACCTACAGCGTATCAGCTAAGGTGCCGGAGTACTGCGCGATAGCCCAGGCCTCGACCACGAGGGCCAGGGTCGAGGACGTCATCAAGGCGGAGCAGGCTATGAACCTCGACTACAGGGAGCTCGTAAAGAGCGCTGAAGTGGTAAAGGTCAGCCCTGAGGGCCAGAGTACCTAGAGGCCTCCCTCTCGTATGCCCTGACCACGTCGTCAAGGGTCACTATGCCCATGAACTTGCCGTTGTCCTCAACTATAGCGTACCTTGAGTTAGTCCTTGACATCATGTTTATGGCCTCCTCAAGGCTTGAGTCCGGCCTCACGTGCCCCGGCTCGGGCCTCATGTACTTCATAGCCGGCTCCTCGGGCCTCCCCTGCCTCAGGTCAACAGAGTTAACTATGCCGAGCACCCTGCCCAGCGGGTCCACCACGGGCAGCGACAGGAGGCCCGCTGACGTGATGACCTGGAGGGCCTCGGAGACCCTGGCGTCCTGCCTCACGTAGAGCTGCCTCGGGGGCACCTCGGCCACCCTGACCTTCCTCAGCACGGGTATTGCGTACTCGCCGGCGTGGACCGGCGACCTGGCCCTGCTCTCGACCTGCTCCCTCAGCAGGGTCGGCCCCCTGAACACTATCATTGCCACTGCCAGCGCTATCATCTCGCCCGGCAGCAGCGCCAGGCTGCCCGACATCTCAACCGTCATAAGCATTGAGCTCACTGGGGCCGAGCTGGCCGCCCCAAAGGTCGACAGCATGCCAACTACAACGAAGGGGCCGACCTCCCTGAAGAGGCTGGGCGAGGCGAAGTGAAGGGCCTCCCCGAACGCCAGGCCGGTGAAGGCGCCTATGTCAAGCCCTGGGGCGAAGACGCCGCCCTTGGCCCCGCTCCCGAGGGTAAGCGATGTGGCGAGGACCTTTGAGAGGGGCAGGAGCAGCAGGGCAAGTGCAAGGGGCAGCAGGGTCACCACCTGGCCGCCCCCCATGAGCGACCTGACCCAGCTGAGCCCCTCGCCCATGTCCTCAGGGAACAGTATGACCAGGAGGCCGACCAGCGCGCCTCCCAGGGCTGCCCTGACGAAGGGGTTCGCCAGCGACCTGAACAGCCTTGAGAAGTAGTTGAGTGACCTGACGTAGAGCATTGCCATGCTCCCCGTTATCAGGCCCAGGACGGCGAAGAGGGGGAGATAAAGTGGGTTGAAGGGGCAGCTGCGCAGCCCGAGTATTGGGGAGAAGCCCGTGACGGAGCCGTATATTACGTACGCTATGCTTGACGCTATGAGCGACGGGTATATGACCTCAGGCTCCATGTCCCTCCTGTAGAGCAGCTCTGCGGAGAGTATGGCGCCTGCGAAGGGGGACTTGAAGACGGTTCCTATGCCAGCCCCGAGGCCTATGGCCACCGCCCTCCTCCTGTCCTCTGCGCTCATGTTCATTATCCTGGAGAGCCACTGCGATATTACAGCCCCGGCGTGCGACGCTGGCCCTTCTCTCCCGGCGCTGCCCCCGAGGCCTATGGTTATCGCCGACGAGATGATCGCCGCCGGGGCCTCCTCAAGCCTCATCCTGGCGTTCCTGTGGTAGGCCTTCACCGCAGGGTCGCTGCCCACCTCAGGCGTCCTCATTGCAAGTGCAACGAAGAGCGAGAGCGGGAAGGCGGCCGCGAGCACCAGGGGCATCAGGAGGAGCCACGGGAGGGAGGCGTAGTACTGGTGGAGCGTCATGCCCCTCTCGTTGACATGGAGCACGTCTAGCAGGACAAGCCTGCCGAGGGCGTAGACCTCGAGGTAGTAGAGGGCCAACGCCATTAGGCCCACTGAGATCCCTATAACTATGCCAGCTATGAACCACCTCTCGTAGTAGGGCAGCTCTGATAACCTCAACGTCGGCCCCGCGGTGGACCTGGAACGGGGGTATAAAAGTGAGGCCGAAGGGGCTAAGGCCAAGGGTAACGATAAAAGTTTGGGGGACACGGGGGCCTCGGAGACCGGCATGCCCAGGAGGCTCAGCTCCAGGCTGTCCTCGCTGGCCGCGTCGCCAATGAAGATAATAGACTCGCTTCTGGGCCCGGCAGGTGCTGACGTCATAAGGCTCCACGCTGGGGAGCCGAGCCTGCCCCCTCCCCTTGAGCTCGTGGACTCCCTCGTTGACGACCTGAGGAGGCCGGAGAGCTACGCCTACGCGCCTACCAGGGGCCTGCCGGAGCTGAGGGAGGCCGTCGCCGAAGAGCTGAAGCGCGACGGCACTTCTGTCAGCTTCGACGAGGTAGCCATAACCCCCAGCGGGACCTCAGCCATATTCTCAGCCATGTCCGTGCTCCTGGACCCCGGGGACGAGGTCATACTGGTGGACCCGACGTTCATGATATACAGGCCCGTCATAGAGTACCTGGGCGGCAGGGTGAGGTGGGTCAGGGCGAGCCCCGAGAGGGGCTTCCAGCCTGACCCGGATGCAGTGGCCGCAGCCATAAACGACAGGACTAAGGCGATAGTCCTCGTTGACCCTGACAACCCAACTGGCAGGCTCCTTGACCCCGACATAGGCAGGGCGATAGCTGAGCTGGCCCAGGACAGGGGGGTCTACCTAATGGTTGACGAGGCCTACAGGAGGATAGTCTACGAGGGCTCCTACAGGAGCGTCCAGCCGTACGCGCCTGACAGCGTGATAGGCCTGGGCACCTTCTCCAAGGACCCCGGCGTCCCCGGCCTGAGGCTCGGCTACATCTACGGCCCCAAGGACTTCATAGACGCATACGCCTCCTTCAATGGGCACGCCTTCTTCGGGGCTTCAAACATGTCACAGCTCTACGTCCTGCGTTACCTGAGGTGGGAGGGGAGGGAGAAGTTCATAGAGTCCGTGGTCGCTGAGTACAGGAGAAGGAGGGACGCTGCAGTAAAGGCTATGAGGAAGTACGTGCCCTCGGCGAGGTTCACGGAGCCCCGGGCCTCCATGTACCTCTACGCCGACCTCTCGCCGCTGGTCAACGATGCTGAGTCCTTCGCCTCAAGGCTGGCCTCAAAGTACAGGGTCACGGTGATGCCCGGGACCGCCTTCGGGCCGGCCAACAGGACCTTCATAAGGGTCACCTTCGTCAGCCAGCCGCCGGAGAGGCTCGAGGAAGGCATAAGGAGGATTGGGGAGGCCCTGGGGGAGGCGGGGCAGTAGGAATTTATCTATCTTAGGATACTTAAGGCAATAGGGTGCCTCTGACGATTAGGATTAACCTTCCAAAGCAGGAGGTGAACACGTTCTACTCGTTCCCTGACTTCGCGCCGCCCGAGGAGCACTGCAGGGGGCTGGCGTGCTACGCAGCCAGGTCCCTTGACCCTGAGGCCTGGAAGAAGGCTGTGGCGCAGCAGCCGCCTACCTACTGCCTCGGCAAGTGCTACGCCGGGCCCTCAAGCACGCTGACCGGCGGCGCCCCTCACGTCGAGGTCAGGTCCAGGAAGGCCATAGTGCTCAGGCACATAGTGGACGGGCCAGTCAAGTCCCTCAGGGACTACCTGGCCAGGGGAGGCATGAGGGGCCTGGGGAGGGCCCTCTCCATGCCCCAGGCCGAGGTGGTAGAGGAGGTCAAGAGGTCCCAGCTCAGGGGCAGGGGAGGTGCATACTTCCCAACGGGCCTCAAGTGGGAGTCAGCCATGAGGCAGGCGGCGCCCGCAAAGTACGTCGTCGTCAACGGGGACGAGGGGGACGCGGGGGCCTACGTGGACAGGTTCCTCATGGAGTGGGACCCATACCTCGTTATTGAGGGGGCCCTCATAGCTGCCTATGCAATAGGCGCAGGCAAGGTTTACTTCTACATAAGGAGGGAGTACCCGGGCGCTGTGGCTGCGGTGAGGAGGGCAGTAGAGGAGCTGCGGGAGGCAGGCTACATAGGAAGCAAGGCCAGCAGGGGGCCTAACGTTGAACTTGAGGTCCACGTTGGCAGGGGCTCCTACGTGGTGGGCGAGGAGACTGCTATGATAAACGCCATAATGGGCAGGAGGCCCGAGCCCACCCCGAGGCCCCCCTACCCAACCGAGAGGGGGCTCTTCGGCATGCCGACAGTTGTTAACAACGTGGAGACTCTCTCAAGCGTCCCCTGGATAGTTGAGAACGGAGGCGAGGCCTACGCGGAGCTGGGCTTCAGCAGGAGCAGGGGGACCAAGGTGCTGAGCCTCAGCTCAACGTTCTCGAGGCCTGGCCTCTACGAGGTCGAGTTCGGGGTCAGCCTCAGGGAGGTTGTCTACGACATGGGAGGGGGAGTGAGGTTCGGGAAGCTGAAGGGGGTGATGATCGGAGGCCCCCTGGCCTCCCTCATACCCCCTGAGGAGCTTGACGTGAAGCTCGGCGTGGAGGAGCTGAGGGCCATAGGGGCCAGCCTGGGCCACGGCAACGTCATAGCTTTCAGCGACGACACAAGCGTCGCTGACATGCTACATGAGGTCCTGCTGTTTGCCTCCTTCGAGTCGTGCGGCAAGTGCTTCCCGTGCAGGCTCGGCACGGCCAAGCTGGAGAGGATGTTCAGCAAGGGCTACCTGACCGAGGAGGAGGCCAGGGAGGCGATGAGCATAGCTAACACCATGGCTGTGGCCAGCCTGTGCGGCCACGGACAGGCCGCCGGGCAGGCGGTGGCGGTCACGCTTAAGAAGTTCTGGAAGGAGATAGTGAGGTGATCAAAGTGCCTGTTAAAGTGATAATCGACGGAAGGGAGGTCGTGCTGGAGAAGCCCACCACCATACTCAACGCCGCCAGGAGGGCGGGCATAGACATACCCTCGCTCTGCTACGACGAGAGGCTCTCGCCCTACGGCAGCTGCAGGCTGTGCCTCGTGGAGGTCAAGGGCAGGGGGCTCGTGACCGCCTGCACGACGTACGTGCAGGACGGCATGGAGGTCTCAACGGAGACCCCTGAGGTGGTCGAGCACAGGAAGGTCATACTTGGCATGCTCGCGGAGAGGCACCCGAGGGACGCCAGGGGCAGGCTGGCGGAGCTCTTCAAGAGGTACGGCGTCGAGCCTGGCGGCGAGGAGAGGCCTGAACTCGTTGACGACAGCCACCCGCTCCTCCGCTTCGACTTCAGCAGGTGCGTCCTCTGCTACAGCTGCGTCAGGGTGTGCGACGAGTACATAGGGAGGCTCATATGGAGGGCCATGTACAGAGGACAGCAGACCGTGGTCATCCCGGAGACGGGCAAGTTTGGCACCAGCTCGTGCATAAGCTGCAGGGCGTGCGTCGACGTCTGCCCCAGCGGGGCCATAGTGGACAAGGTGATGTCCTCGTCCGTGCCGGACCGGTGGGGCGAGACCGCGTGCTCCATGTGCTCGCTCTCGTGCCCTGTCAGGGTCGGCCTCTCGGGCTCCAGGCCCGTCTACGTTGATGGGGACAGGGGCCAGCTCCCCTTCTCCGCGGAGTGCCTCAAGGGCAAGTACCACTGGGAGGACCTGGTCTACGTGCCCGAGAGGCCCGAGGGGCCCAGGGTCAGGTCCAACGGCCTGTGGTCAAAGGCTGGCTGGGACGACGCCCTGAAGGCCGTGGCCCAGGGCCTCAGGGAGGCCGTGAGGGATGGAGGGCCAAGCTCGGTGGGCGTCATAGTGTCCTCCAGGCTGACTGCCGAGGCCTACTACCTGTCCCAGCTTCTGGCAAGGGCGGGCCTCGGGACCAACAACGTCGACACGGCGTCGACCCTCCTCCCGTCAACCGGGGAGTTAACACCAATCGGAGGCCCCCTGCCAACGGTGCCCTTCACCGCGGTCCAGGACGCCGACGTGATAGTTACCATAGGCCAGGTTGAGGAGTACCACCCGGCCCTGGCCTCAGCGATAAGGAGGCAGTCGCTCCAGGGGTACTCGAGGCTGGTGGTCATATCAACTAAGGACGACAAGCTGTCGCGCTTCGCCGACGTCTTCGTAGAGTCTGGTCAGGAGCACATGCAGGCCGCCGTAAGGGCCGTGGAGGCCTCGCTCGCCGAGGGAGGAAGGGTTGACGTGGCCGGGGCCTCAAAGTACCTCCCTGGCGCAGCGTCGCTGGCGTTGAGCCTCAGGTCGCTGGGAGGCTCGAGGGCCTCGAGGCAGGCTGGCGTCGACGAGGGGGCCGTGAGGGCCGCGGCTGAAACCATAGCCTCGGCCGGGAGGCTGGTCATAGTCTCAGAGCTTGACGGCACGCCAGGGGTCGCCTCAGAGTCGCTCAGCCTGGCAGCCCTTTCAGGTGCCCTGAGCAGGGAGGGCTCGGGCCTCCTGCCGCTGCTCTCGTACTTCGACAACTACGAGGCCGTGGCCTTCGGCGTGAGCCCCTCAAGGCTGCCTGGAGGCCTAAGGCTCGACGAGGCCAGGGGGCTGGAGGGGGCCTGGAAGGCCAGCGTGCCAGGGGAGCCGGGCATGAGCTCCGCTGAGATGATAGAGGCCGCCAGGGACGGGAGGCTCAGGGCCCTGGTCATCATAGGCTACGACCTGGCCTCGCCATCGCCCATGAGGGAGTCGATACTTGAGGCCATGTCGAGGGTCCCGCTGGTCGTCTCCATATCGCCCGCGGCCGGGGTCGGCGTGAGCTACGCCTCAAAGTTCCACCTGCCCCTGGCCTCGCACGTCGAGGAGGAGGGGGTCTACGTCTCAGCTGACGGCAGGCTGACGCTGGCCAGGGGCAACGTGGTAATTAATAACGCCATGAGGGGCTGGGAGGTCGCCTCAAGGCTCCTGGAGGCCCTCGGCTACCAGAGGAGGTACTCGTCCTCCAGGGACGCCTGGGACGAGCTGAGGTCCCTGGTGAAGGCGCCGCTGCCCGACTACGACTCCATGGCCAGGGGGCCGGCCAAGGTCGACCTGAGGCGCATGGCGGCGTAAGCGCCCTCAGTTAAAAACCTGCGACGCCTACCATGACTGGGCACTGCGGTTGGGCAGCTGGGAAGAGGACGAGTGTTACGAGTTCAGGAGGGAGCTCGACGAGCTCTTCGAGAGGGTGTACAGGGACGTAAAGGCGGGCAGGTACGACTTCCTCAGGAACGCCATAGACATAGACGTGGTCAAGAGCATATACGTGGACAGACCCCACGAGATCATAGTTATACCTGACATGGGCAAGCTCAACAGGAGGGCCGAGGTGCTCATATACGTGGACCCCATGTCCCTGGCGGTCACGGGCACCAAGGGCGAGTGCAAGTACAACAGGGTGGCTGACCACAACAGGGTGAGCTTCTACAACAGCCTCCTCGAGTACCTGGACTACCTCTCGCAGAGGCCCGAGCTCCAGGTCAAGGGGGTCGGGCAGAGGACCAGGTCGGTGATGTCGATAGCCCTGGACAGGGTGAACTGACCTCTAACGTGTAAAGCTTTGGAATTCTGTAAGGAAAAGATAACACACGTTCTAGCAGAAACGGCCAGATTAACATGATATTATTTAGGGCATTACATTGTTTTAACTTACTCGGAACCTGCGAACATTTTATAGTTGGCTCCACGGGGTGAGCCTCTAGGGAACTTACATGTCATCGGGCAAGGGGCTCCTGAGGAACGCCATAGGATACAACGAGCTCCTGGGCCAGGCAATAGCCATGATAGCGCCCCTGGGCGCCGTCGCCGCAACCCTCACGGGCGCCGCCCAGTACGCCCTCGGCTCGCTCCCGCTGGCATATATAATAGGTATATTCGGGGTCCTGGCATGGGTTAACGTGCCCTACCAGTTCTCAAGGAAGATAGGCAGCGCCGGCGGCTTCTACGAGTTCGTCTCCCAGGGCTTCGGGCGCAGGCTTGGCACGTTCACGGGCTACCTATACCTCTTCTCCTACTTCAACACCATAACAAATGCCGTGCTGTTCGTGGGCGGGGTCTTCCTGCCCTCCATGCTCAGCGACTTCTTCGGGGTAAGCCTGCCTTGGTGGTCCTGGATACCCATAACGCTGGCCTTCCTGGCCCTCATAACGCTGCCCGCGTACCTCGGCATAAGGCCCTCCACCAAGTACAGCCTCTACACGTCAATTATCGAGATAACCCTCCTGATAGTGTTCTCGGCCGTGCTGCTCGCCAAGTTCTCCAGCAGGCTAAGCCTGGCCCCGTTCACGCCCGGGCCGGCCCATGGCTGGGCCCCGGTCTTCGAGGGCATGATACTTGCCATCTTCTCCATGTCAGGCTCCTCGGCCGCCGTCTACATAGCTGAGGAGACCAGGGACCCGCTTAAGAACGTCAAGAAGGCGGTGCTGGTGAGCTTCCTCATAACTGGCGTCGTCTTCGTGCTGACGTCCTACGCCATGGTGATAGCCTGGGGCCTCAACGACATGAATACCTTCGCCTCCTCTGGCGTGCCGGGCCTCATACTGGCCAAGGATGACATCGGGATATGGTTCCTGGTCCTGCTCCTGGCCTTCATGCTCAACAGCCTGGTGGCCGGCTCCCTGGCGCCCCTTAACTCAAGCTCCAGGCTCCTCTACGCCCTGGCGAGGGACGGCGCCGCCCCGGCTTGTCTTGCTGAAGTGCACCCCAAGCGGAGGACGCCGCACAAGGGCATACTGCTGCTCTCCGGCCTCTCGGCGGCTGTCATTCTTGCGGCTGGGCTCGTAATGGGCCCCTTCAACGGCTTCCTGTTCCTGATAAACGCCTCCGCCATAGCGCTCTTCGTCGGCCACATGCTTGGCGACGTTGCCCTGCCGTTCTTCTACAGGAGGCTCGGCGAGTTTAACGTGGTGTACCACATAATAGCCCCCGTGGTGTCCTTCGTGATACTGCTCTTTGGAGTCTACTTCAGCTTCTACCCGCCGGCGTACCCAATAAACGTCGCGGCCATAGTCACCGGCCTCTTCGCCATAGCAGTTGCCGCCATGATAGCCACCGGTACCATAAAGGCCTCGCCCCCTGCCATGCCTGCCATAAGGGCCCCCGTGAGGGGCTCCCAGGAGGGCTGACCCTTGGCCTGCGATGTTAAAGGCGTAGGATCAAAAACTTTTTTGCTAATACACAACTAATTAATTTCCAGCCGCCATAGCTACCTGGGACCCGCTATTGTATCGCATACTGGGTAGGGCTGGGAGTACAGCCCTGCTGATGGGCAACGAGGCGGTGGCCAGGGGCTTCCTAGAGGCTGGCGGCGGCTTCGCCGCAGGTTACCCTGGCACGCCGTCAACTGAAGTAATAGAGTCGCTGGCCGAGGTGGCCAAGGAGGCAGGCATCTACGTCGAGTGGAGCTCCAACGAGAAGGTCGCCGTTGAGGCCGCATATGGCGCCTCCCTCGCGGGAGTGAGGAGCATAGCGACAATGAAGCACGTTGGCCTCAACGTTGCCGCGGACGCCCTCATGAGCATAGCCTACACCGGGGTCAGGGGCGGCATGCTGGTCTTCGTGGCAGGGGACCCGAGCATGTGGAGCAGCCAGAACGAGCAGGACGACAGGTACTACGGCCTCATATCATATGTGCCCGTGCTGACGCCCAGCGACCCGCAGGAGGCCAAGGACCTCACTGTGCTCGGCCTCGACCTCAGCGAGAAGTTCTCGCACCCGTTCATGATGGTCAGCACCACCAGGGTGTCCCACACGAGGGGACCGGTGGTCCTGGGCCCGCTGAGGCCCCCCAGGACCGCAGGCAAGTTCGAGAGGGCCAGGGGCCTCACGCTGGTGCCAGCGGTGGCAAGGGAGCAGAGGGAGAAGCTCATATCCAAGTGGGAGGACATAAGGAAGACCTTCACTGGCCTCGGCCAGTTCAACAGGGTCGAGGGGGACGGCGACGTTGCAATAGTCACTGACGGCGTCGCCTACGGCTTCGTTAAGGAGTCCCTGTCCGAGCTCGGCCCAGAGGCCGACAAGGTTAAGGTAGTCAAGATAGCCACGCCGCTGCCCTTCCCCAGGTCGTTCGTGATTGACGCAGTATCCAACGTCAAAAGGATTCTGGTAATTGAGGAGCTTGAGCCCGTGGTGGAGGGCCAGCTAAAGCAGGCCCTCGAGGAGGAGAGGCTGACGCCCGAGGTCCACGGCAAGGACCTCGTGGGCCTGGCCGGGGAGCTGACGCTTGACCGCGTCAGGAGGGCTGTGAGGTCCTTCCTCGGCCTGCCCGTGGAGGAGCCGAGGCTCTACAAGGTAGACCTCCAGATACCCCCCAGGCCTCCCGCCTTCTGCCCGGGGTGCCCGCACAGGGCGACCTTCTACGCCCTGAGGAGGGCCGTCAACAGGCTGAGGCTCAAGGCAATATACAGCGGCGACATAGGCTGCTACAGCCTGGGCCTCTACGAGCCCTTCAGGGAGCAGGACATAATTATTGAGATGGGAGGGAGCGTCGGCGCCGCCAACGGCCTGGCCCACGCCGCCCAGGACCAGGTGCCCATAGCGATAATCGGCGACTCCACCTTCTTCCACGCCGGGATACCCGGGCTGATAAACGCCATGTACAACAGGGCCCCCATGCTCCTGCTGGTGCTCGACAACAGGACCACCGCCATGACCGGCGAGCAGCCCGACCCAGGGTCAGGGGTCACAGCCATGGGGGACGAGGCGCCGGTCATAAGCATAGAGGGCATAGCTAGGGGCATAGGCATAGAGAAGGTCGTGACCTTCGACCCATTCGACATAAATGGGGCCACGAACGCGATGGCCGAGGCGCTGGAGTACGTGGTCAAAGAGAGGAGGCCCGCGGTTGCAGTGGCCAGGAGGGCCTGCGCCCTTGACGCCCTGAGGAGGGCCAGGAAGGCCAAGGTTCAGGTGCCCCTCTACCAGGTCGAGGACGACAAGTGCACGGCCTGCGGCATATGCTACAACGCCTTCTCGTGCCCGGCCATATTCGTCAAGGACGACAGGAGGGCCTGGATAGACCCGAGCCTGTGCACCGGCTGCGGGGTCTGCGCTGAGATATGCCCGTACAAGGCCATAGTTAAGGTCGTCCAGGAGGGCAAGGGGTGGGAGGAGGCATGGATGTGAGCCGCAGGAGGATAAACATAGTCATGACGGGGGTCGGAGGACAGGGGCTCATAACGGCCGCCAGGATCCTCGGCGAGGCGGCCGTGGAGGGCGGCTGCAAGGCGCTGGTCGCCGAGACCCACGGGCTGAGCCAGAGGGGAGGGGCCGTGGAGGTCCACGTGAGGCTTGGCGACGTCTACTCCTCCCTCGTGCCCAGGGGGGAGGCGGACGTGGTGCTGTCGTTTGAGATGATAGAGGCCGTCAGGGGGGTGCCCTACCTAAGGCAGGGCGGAGTGCTGCTGACGGCCGACACGCTAATGATGCCGCCCACGCCTGGCCTCAGGCCGCTGAAGAGGCAGCAGATAGAGGCCGCCCTCAAGGGGGCCGGAGTGAGGTACGTGGTGATACCGGCGAGGGAGGTGGCGGAGAAGGTCGGGAGCTACCTGGCAGAGAACATGGTAATGCTTGGCGCGCTAGTGGGCACCGGGGCCCTGGACGGCTTCGTTGAGCCGGAGAGGATAAGGGCCAAGGTGCAGGAGCTCCCCATGGCTGACAAGAACCTGGCGGCGTTTGAGGAGGGCATCAGGCTGGGCTCCCAGGCGAGGCTCAGGCCTTAATTAAGCTGTCAGCTTTTATATTTCCCGTCACCTTTCCTTATGGTGTTACATTTGCGCATATCATATTATGACACCTCCCTGGCAGGCGTCCCCATGGGAGGCCTCGGCACGGGCTCCTTTGAGATAGGGCCTGACGGCAGGTTCAGGGAGTGGCTGATATTCAACAACAGGCCCTGGGCAGGCTACGGCCAGCCCCAGTGGTTCATGACTCCCGACGACCTCGTGTTCTTCCTGAGGATTGAGCCCGAGGGCCAGGAGCCCATCCTAAGGGGCCTGTTCACCGGGCTCTGGTACGGCTCGGCGGAGGACTACACCTACAGGGGCTGCGGCCCGTGGGTCGTAGCTGAGCCGTACCACCTGCCCTGGGCCAAGGGAGTTGAGGGCGTGGAGATGGACGTCAGGTATCCAAGGGTGACGCTGAGCTACAGGGACTCGCTGCTGGACGAGCTAGGCGTCGAGGTCAGCCTTGACGCCTACTCGCCCCTGCTCCCGGGAGACCTGAAGGCGTCGTCAACGCCGGCAGTCATACTTAGGTTCAGGGTCACCAACAGGGGGACGTCCAGGGTTAAGGTATCACTAATGGCCGTGGCCAGGAACCCTGCCAGGTCAGCCGGGGGCAGGCCGTCAAGCGAGGTGAGGGAGGGGCCGGACTGGACAGCGATGATAATGAGCGCCTGCTGCGTCGACGAGAGGCACCCCATGGCAAGGGGGGCCCTGGCGGCCGCCTCGCTGGGCCAGCCGTCCTCAGGCGCTGTGGGGTCCGTTGACTCCTCCAACAGGCCGCAGCTCGTTAACTTCCTGAGGAGGCTCCTGGTTGACTTCAGGGGCGACGGGACTCTGACGGGACCCTCAAGCATGACGTCAGACCTAGACGTCTACTCAGCCGTAGCCACAAGGCCTATAGAGCTGACGCCTGGGTCCTCGGAGGAGCTCTACTGGGCCATAGCATGGCACTTCCCCAACCACGTAGACGCCTCGGGCCAGAGGGTGGGGCACTACTACGAGAACTTCTTCGGCAACGTGGAGCAGGTGATCTCTTACATCTTTGAGAACAAGCACGAGCTGACGGCCAGGCTGGAGGCCTTCTCAAGCGCTATGTACGACGCGTCATATGACAACTGGGTCATAGACCTGGTCACCGCCCAGCTGACGAGCATCCCGAAGCTCTCCTGGCTCACGAGGGACGGCCACTTCGGCCTGTGGGAGGGGGGACCGGGGTGCTGCGGGATCAACACGGTTGACGTGGTCCTCTGGGCCTTCGCCGGGGTCATCAACATGTACCCTGACCTGGTAAAGGCCGCAGTTAAGGACGTCGCCAGGCACATACTCAGGCCTGACAAGCACTACTACTACGAGCTCTTCGCCCTCGGCTTCCATGAGAACATGAGCCTCTACAGGGAGATGCTGAGGAAGGACCCATCGATACAGAACGACCCAGCTAAGTTCTCTGAGGCCATAGCTGAGGTCGTGAGGAGGACCAGCAAGGACCCGACGGGCAGGGTGCCCCACTCGTTCAGGGCGTCCTTTAACCTGATAGACAGCTACGACAGGAACGACCTCATGCCCGAGTTCCTGCTCATAGCCCTCCTGCCATATTACGCCACGGGCGACAGGGAGTACCTCAGGTCGCTCTGGAACGACGTGCTGACAGTCATAGATGGGACCAGGAGGCAGCACGACAGCAGGGGCACGGGGCTCATAGAGCACTACATGCCCTCAGACTACGAGGGCCTCTCAAGGGTGGCCCAGGACGCGGCGGAGAAGGGCCTCGTGCCGGGCTTCTACGGCGGCAACGTGGTCAAGCTGCTGTTCTCAGGCCCCGAGTTCGTCATGAACTCTGTGAACACGTTTGACACGTTCAGCCTCCTCGGCGTGGCCTCCTTCACCGGGGACCTGTGGGCTGCCTCCCTAAGGGCAGCAGCCGAGGCGGCCTCAAGGGAGGGGCTGGGGAGGGCCGAGGAGCTGAGGCAGCTTTCACTAAGGGCCTACGAGAGCATGGTGAAGCTGCTTTGGAACGGCAGCTACTTCGACGACTGGTACGACCCCGAGAGCGGCCTGAGGGACAGGGCTATACTCTCGGCGCAGCTCACTGGGGAGTGGTACCTGCAGGTGCTCGGCCTTGGCGACGGCGTTGACAGCGAGAAGGTGAGGTCGGCGCTCAGGGAGGTCTACAGGGCCAACTTCAGGAGGTGGGAGGGGCTCCTCAACGGCACCTACCCGGGCACCCCAAGGCCATCGATGGTAGGTGACGTAGAGGAGCCTAACGGCACCAAGATACTGAACAGGGTGTCGTCGCAGGCCGACACGCCGTGGACCGGGGTGGAGTTCGGCGTCGCCTCCCAGATGCTCTACGAGGGCATGGTCAAGGAGGCCATGGAGGTCCTCAGGTCGATCCACGACAGGTACCGCTCCTGGGGGCTCTACTTCAACCACCTTGAGTGCGACGGCCACTACTCCAGGCCGCTGGCGGCCCTCGCAATACCTAACTCTATAGCCGGCGCAACCTATGACGGCGTCCGCGGTGAGCTTGCAGTAGCGCCGAGGCTCGGAGGCCCCAGCTTCAGGGGGCCAGTGATGGTAGCTGGTAACCTGCTCAGCGTCAGCTACAGGAGGGAGGGCTGCAGCGGCTCGATAACGCTGAAAGCCGTTGAGGGTCCAGGCCTCAGGCTCTCGTCGCTAAGGCTTGACTTCAAGGGCTGCAGGGCGTCAGTGAAGTACAACGGCTCAGAGGTCCCGCTGAGCTACGTGAAGGACGGCCAGCTGGGGCTCTCGAGGGAGCTAACGCTGAGGCCGGGGGACCTGCTTGAGGTCAGCCTCGGCCAGTGAAGTTTTTAACTCAAGTGAGGCAGCGACAGCGGGGCCTTAGCTTGAACAGGCTTAGGCTCGTCGCCTGGAGCCTCTCGGCCTTATACCCTCCCTTCCTGTTCCTGTCAGTCCTTGACGTCCCGCGGCCCCTCAGCCTCGTTGCGGCCGTAGTATCAACCCCCATCTTCTTCGTCGCCTTCTACCTGCTGGCGTCCTACTCCGAGCTGGGAGGGAGGAGGACCCTCTACTTCCTCGCGGCCTCGGCGGCCATATCGTACGCCTTCGAGTTCCTGGGGGTGCACTACGGCCTCCCCTTCGGGAAGTACTACTACACGAAGGGCCTCGGACTCAAGGTGCTTGGGGTGCCGGTCTACATACCGCTGCTCTGGGCCTCCCTGGGCTTCTACTCGCTGGCCGCCACTGGCAGCTACCTCGCGGCCTCCCTGGCAATGGTGGCCATGGACCTAGCCTTTGACCCCTTCCTGACCATAGAGGGCCACCTCTGGCTCTGGCAGACCAGGGGGCCATACTACGGGGTGCCCATAACTAACTTCATCGGCTGGTTCGTGGTCTCCATGGCGTTCTACTACGCCTACGACGCACTGGGGAGGGCCAAGCCAAGGCCGCGGCTAGTCTCCAGGGCCTTCTACCTTGAGTACGTGGCGGCATGGTCAGCCATGGACTTCGTCTCAGGCCTTTGGCTTGCAGGGGCCGCGGGGCTCCTGGCGGCGTCCCTGGCCCTGGCCCTTGGAGCCCTCACAGGAACTTGAGGCCGCTGGCCCTGCTCCCCCTGGCTATGAGCGACAGGAACACTATGTCGAGCACCATGGGGGGCAGCGCGGCGACCAACGCCATGGAGGCCAGCAGGCCCCAGTCTATGGTTGACTCCTGTATCGCGGTCAGCGCGTATATGGTTACCGTCTGGGCCCCCTGGGGCGGGAAGCCAAAGTTGTACGGGGTCGCCGAGAATATCAGCGGGTAGAAGAGGGCGTGCCAGGCCCCCACGGCGGCCAGCAGGAAGGTTGAGAGGAGCACGGGCCTGGAGAGCGGGAGTATGAGCCTCCTGAACTTGCCCTTTATGTTGAACAGGTCAGCGACCTCGTCGTATGCCTTTGGGAGGTCAACGAAGAAGCCGTTCATTATCCACAGGGCGTAGGTCACGTAGCCGAGGGGCATTGCCGTTATAAGCGCCCACCAGGTGTTGAGCAGGTGCGCCCTGGCAAAGGCTATGTAGAGGGGTATGACGAACGCCATGGGGGGCAGGACGTAGAGGTAGATGGAGAGGGGCAGCAGCCAGCCCCAGGCCCTGCCCCTGGCTATCTCATATGAGGCCCCGGAGGCCAGGAGGACCGCTATTACCCCAACTGCCACGCTGACGACCACGCTGCTGACCATGTAGGGCACCGAGCCCCTGAGAGCCTGCACGAAGAACGCGCTGGTGAATTTGACGGGTATCATGATCGGGGGTGACCTGAAGTCAAGGGTGTTGGGCCTGAATGCCACGAGGAACATCCAGTATATGGGCATTACGTTGAAGAACAGTATGACTGAGAGCACTGCCAGCATTATCCCCTTGAACACCGGGTCTGGCAGCCTCACGCTGACCGCGGGCAGCAGGGCGCGCCTGCTCCTCAGGACCCTGAAGAGGGCTATGGCCGGGACTGTCGCCAGGGCGGCTATGGCGGCCGCTATCAGGGCCCCCGCGGAGTAGCTGTTGAGGTTGTACACGGCCTCATAGGTGAGTATGCCCAGCGTTGTGGTAGCGTAGCCCGGCCCTCCCCCGGTGAGCACGTAGGGCGCGTCGAAGGCGCCGAAGCTGAAGGCGAGCTCTATTATGAAGGCTATCAGTATGGCCTTGCTAGCCAGCGGTATGGCCACCTCGCCGTAGTACCTTGAGAGGCCTATGTTGTCTATCATGGCGTTCTCCCTTATCTCGGGCGGTATGGACCTGAGCGTCGCGTATATTATTATGAAGGGGAACGCTATTGCGCCCCAGACGCTGACAAGTATGACGCCGTAGAGCGCCGTGTTAGCCAGGTAGAGCGGGTCAAAGCTTATGTGGAGCAGGTAGGTGAACCACCCCCAGCCGCCGCCGTAGAGGCTTATGGACCATATGAGCGCCGCCGAGACGAAGGGCACCGTGTGCGGGAGCACCGTCAGCAGCGAGAGCGGCCTCTGGTACTTCACGTCAAGCATGTCAACGGCCACGGCGGCCACCAGGCCTATCAGGGTGCCGAGCACTGAGGTGGCCACGGCAAGTATGAAGGTGTTGAGGAACACCTGGCCCACGGGCACGAGCCTTAGGGCCACCAGGGCCGAGCGGAAGTCAAGGCCGACCAGGGCGAACGTGGCGAAGAAGGGGACTACCCCAAAGGCCGTTATGTAGGCCACGTAGGGGGCCGTTAAGCGCAAGCAGCTTCCCAAGGAACTGGGGGGCAGGGATATTTTAAGCGTAGCATGGCCAAGAGGCCCCCAGGCCCGCGGCGGGCCCTGGAGCTTAAGGCGGCAATTTTCCTACTGGTCTCCCATATGGAATTTTTAACATGTAATTGCAGCACATAAGAGGCGAGGCCTCTTGCTCAGGCAAAGGCCTGAGCAAGGCAGCGCTGAAGGGCGGCGGCTCGAAGCCGTCACTTTGACTGCGCGCCGCCCGCCGGCGGAGCTAAAATGGTTCTCCGGTGAAGTTTTTTAACGCTAAACGGGGGCCACCGCTGGGGCGTGCTCCCAGTGTCCCTCCTCCTTCACCCCCGCGGGAGGGCCTCGCTGACCGCCAGGGCCGCCGCCGTCCTCATAATAATTGTCACCGCGGCCTCGGCGCTCCTCACGGGCATCTACGTCCTGCCCGGCGCCTTGGTGAGGGGCAGGATCATCATAAGGGCCTTCTACCTCAGGGGCGGCGACCCGGTTCAGATAACCAACGCCTCCTTCTCCGTGTGGGCCTGGGCGCCGACGCAGAACAGCACTGAGCTCATGCCAGTTTACAACGGCGTCGGCGCCCAGGCGGTGGTCAGCGTCGGCAGGCTGCTTGCCTGGGCCGAGGACTGGATGAGATACTACGGCCAGGGCGCCCTGACCTCCTTCGAGCCCTCCATAATCGTCTGGGTGATGTACCCCATAGACCTGCCCAACGGCAGCGTTGAGCTGGCCATAGAGCCCCAGCTGGAGCCCCTGAACCTCAGCGTGCCCCTGAGCGGCTCAGGCGCCGTGCTTGAGGTCCAGGTGTCCCGCCCCTTCAAGGCCATAGTCGGCCCTGGGCAGCCCAGGCCTAGGGCCGCCTCCGCTGGCGCCATCATGTCGGCCCAGACGACTACTACGACAACAGCGCCCATCACAAACACGACCTCAGCCCTAGGGGGGCAGCTGGGGCGCTGCTGGCACAATTACTACTATGAGGCCGCGCCTCACGTGCTCTCCTGGTACCCCAACAGCAGCGGCTTGGCCCCCATAAGCCTTGCAGTGGCAGTCCTGCAGCCCAGCCCTGACGCTACTTCGAACAACCTCCAAGTGATGCTGCTGGGCCCTACGGTCCAGTACGTGGGGTTCAACGCGGTCATGATAGCCTCCGGGGCAATAGGCGCCGCGGCCCAGCACTTTAACAGCGCGGGCCTTGAGGCGCTCAGCGAGGCCACCAAGGCCCTGTCGCCGCTTGTGGTCAACCCTTCCCTTTCCTTTGAGTACGTTTCAGTATCTTCATGGGAGGACGGCAACGTTTTTACGGGAGGGCCTGACGTGGCGCAACTCTACGTTGTCGGTCAGATAGCCTTCATAAACTGGACCGTGGTTAAGTACAGCGCCGCCTGCGACAGGGCTGTTGGCTATGTACACGCCTGGTACTTGGGCCCCCTCGTGACTGCCTTAAACGTCTACAGGAGCGGCACGGGTGTAGCGCCTATAGTGCACCTCTGGTATAGCTACGTGAACCCCGTGAACCTCAGCGCCTGGGCCGAGGAGAGCGCGCTGGCCTACGAGGCCTCCCAGGGAAACGAGGGCGCAGCTGAAATACTGGGAAGCCTCGAGGTCGCCTACCCGCCGCCCCCAACGCCGGCCCCCATCTTCTGGGGCTCGTACGACGTCAACCTCACGCCACTTAAGGTTGTGCCCACCTTCGGGAGCCTCTCCATTAGCTACACCAGCCTCGAGGTCGACGGGCCCGAGAGCACCTACGCGGTGGGCCTTGACGTGGGATCCATAGCTGTTTCAGCCCTGGGGGACCTCGCCTGCGACGGCGCCCCGTGCGGCCCCCTGCTGGCCGGGGCCCTCGAGCCTATCACCTTTGGAACCCACACCTTTGCCGTCGACAGCGATATTATAAGCGTCCAGAACGGCCTCAAGAGCCCGCCCGTCTACGTCTACTTCAGCAACCTGACCCCGGTTTACTATAATTACTGCTCTGGCATTAACTTCACCATGCCCCATAACATAATCTACGTGACGTTTAATGGGTCCGCCGGCTGAAGCCGCCTTTACAAGAGTTTAGAAGCTTCACTTTCACGGGCGTGCCAGAGGGGAAGCCTAGAAGCGGTTACCAAAAAAGGAGAAGTAAAGTGATTACCAAAAAACTTCGTAAGCTAGGGGATCGTCACTTCTTCTCTGCCTGCTGGCCTCCCTGCTGCTCCACGGGCTGGCCAAGCACTGAATACGGGTACTGGCTGTAGATGACGGCAGCTATCACCAGCAGTATCACAGTTATTATACCTACTGAGGCCACCTGCCAGCCCGTCAGCGGGGTCATAGCGGCGTCGTGCGTCACTATTGCAGCTATCACCAGCTGCATTATGAAGGCTATTATGAATATCGCCTTGAAGGTCCTGTCCATCTTGTCCAGGGTCTCCTCGCTCACCTTCGCCATCTCCATCACCTCCTCCTCTGGTAGTAAACCCTGCCGACCAGCACCATGCTCAGGAACACGAAGCCGGCGAACTCGAGGCCGCTGAGGGCCATCTCAAGGCCTCCGCTCAGTATGTGCCCGCTGGCGCAGCCGTCAGCCATCCTGGCGCCGAGCAGCATCAGGTACGCCCCTCCGAAGCTGCCCAGGAACCTCACTGCGCTGTTGGTGCCGAACCTCTCGGCCCAGCTGGGCGGTATTATGTTCCTGAAGGCCGTGAACCTCCTGGTCAGGAATATGGCTGCGAAGAAGCTGCCCATCAGCGTGCCTATGTCGCTGTAGGGCTCCCACCCTATGCCCTTGAACACTATCTTGCTGTAGGCGAAGTTGGGCATGAAGAGGTGGCCGGCTATCCAGCTGTCCGTGGTGGACTCCCCGAATATCTGGTGCAGGAACATCTCCGCAACCACCGTGAGGGCCACTATGCCCGCCACGGAGACCATGAACCACCTGGTCACGTTGCTCTCAACCGCGTAGTACTCGTTGAGCTTCTGCGCCAGGCTCCCCTTCTTGTATGGCAGTGCGCCGTCCGTGAGGTACCTCGCGGTGTCCTCGTGCATCTTCATCTCAACGGGCGTCACCCTCTTCTCAATGTTGGCCCTCAGGCAGCTCCTTGAGCCTCCCCTGTACCTCGGCACGTAGTACGCTATGAGGAACATTATTATGCCGTAGACGAGTGCTATGCCGAACAGTGAGTACCTGTTAAGCCCAGGCCACGGCACCAGGTACTCTGTACCGCTCAGGTGAGTTGCGCCTATTATCTGGCTGCCGAAGTTGAGCGTCCCCACGAGCGCCTTCCTTATGGCCGGGTCCTGGTACATCGCCGTCCACGTCGCGGCCCCGAGTATAGCGCCGAACAGCGCGTAGACGGCGTCCCTCCTGCCCTCGCCGAGGGCCATCCATATGGATCCTGGGAAGTAGCCTGAGAGTGCCAGCCCTGAGCCGAAGAGCACGCCTCCAAGGCCAACGCCTATCACGTAGAGGGGCTTGGGGCCCCAGTGGAAGCCCACACCGAGGGCGTAGAGGCCGAAGAGCACTGGCGTGCCTATTGCAAACCCGAGGGCTATGCAGTCAAGGAACAGCCTGTCCTCCCACTTCGCAAGGCGTATCAGCGTCTCAGGGTTGGCGATGCCCCAGGCCTCCGCCGCGGCCCCTATTATGAAGCCTATTATGAGGCCCACCCACATGGGGGCCGTGTATGTTATCAACCTACGCCTCACCTCACTAAGGTTATTTGACTAAATTAGCTAGAATCGTAAACGGAGGTTTTACACCAAATACGTTATAATTACAAATATCGTTTAATAACTTATTAAAAAATTGTATTAAAATAAAAAATATGTCGAAAAGTAATCTAAAGCTTCTAATATATATAAGCGTTCTTTTTATTTAAAAGCTAGTTAATTCCTAAAGTGCTATTATGACTTGAGCCCCACGCCAACGCTTTAAAACTCTGGGGCCCAGGGCCAAAGTGTGGTCGCCTTGAGCTCCATAGACGACGTGCTCAGAAGGAAGGAGGACGAGTCCCTCAGGAAGCTTAAGGAGGGCTACGAGCAGTACCTCAAGTCCATAAGGGACATGAAGGAGCAGGCCCTGAGGGAGGCCTCCAGGAGGCTGGACGAGGCGGCCAAGGAGTTCGTCAGGTCGCTCACGGGGTAACTGACTTGTCCCGCCCCTGGAGGTACCCCAGGGAGTACCTCAGGCTAGTGTCAATAGTGACCTCATTCGCGGCCATCCTAACCCCCCTGGACAGCACAATAGTCAGCGTCTCCCTGCCGGCCATAGCCAGGGGCTCGCACGCCAACTACCTGGAGACCATCTGGGTCCCCGTGGGGTACCTGGCCTCGCTCTCGGCGTTCCTCCTGCTCTTCGGCAGGCTTGGCGACGTGCGTGGCAGGAAGAGAGTGTTCACCGTGGGCTTCCTTATATTCACCGTTGGCACGATCATGTGCGCCCTCTCGGTCAACGGCCTCGAGCTCGACGCCTGGAGGGCCGTGCAGGGCCTCGGGGCCGCCATGATACTGTCCAACAGCGGCGCCATAATTACCGAGGCCTACCCGCCGTGGGAGAGGGGCAAGGCCTTCGGCTACTGGACGCTTGCGGTCTACACTGGAACAACTGTAGGGCCCGTGGTGGGAGGCGCAATAACAAGCTTCAGGTACATAGCTGGGGTGCCGAGCTGGAGGTGGGTCTTCCTGGTCACTGTGCCCCTTGCCGCCCTCGGCTACGCCCTGTCCCAGGCGTACCTTAAGGAGTCGGAGCGCGTTGACGAGCCTGTAGACGTGCTCGGGGGGCTGCTGGCGGCCGCGGGGATATGGCTCACCCTCATGGGCCTCACCGTCGGGGCCTTCGAGGGCTGGTCCCCTGAGTACCTCTCGCTGCTGGCGGCCGGGCTCGCCCTCATCTCAGCCTTCGCTGTCAGGGAGTCGAGGCTTGGGCCGCGCGCCCTCCTGGACCTCAGGCTCTTCAGGTCCGTGCCCTTCTCCGCGGGGAACCTGGCGGCCCTCCTGAACTACGCTGGATATTTCTTCGTGCCCTTCTTCCTAAGCTACTACATGATAGAGGTCCTGGGCATAGGGCCCATATACGTGAGCCTCGCCCTCCTCTCCCTGTCGCTGGCCATGGTTGTCCTCTCCCCCGTAAGCGGGAGGCTCTCGGACAGGGTGGGGGCGAGGCCGCTCGCCACCGCTGGGATGGCAATAATAGCGGTCGGCCTGGCCCTCCTGATGCAGCTCGGCCTGAGGGCGTCGCTGCAGGACATAACGTGGAGGGCCGTGCTCCTGGGCATTGGCATGGGCCTCTTCTCAAGCCCTAACACCGCGTCCGTCATGGGCGCGGCCCCAAGGGACAGGCTCTCAGTGGCCTCGGGCACGCTGAACCTGATGAGGTTCGCGGGGCAGTCGCTGAGCCTGGCCCTCGCGAGCGCCCTGGCGGCCTCCTACATTCCAAGGGGGGTCCTCGCGACCATATTCACAGGGCTGCCGGCGGCCCAGGCCGCCAGCGCGGTGAGCTTCGTGCGCGGCCTCAGGGCAATATACATGGTTATGATATGGCTAGTGGTGGCCGGCGCCGTGGCGTCAGCCATAAGGGGCAGGAGCTGATCGCCTACAGGAAAAGAAAAAATGACTATGATTACAATGATTATATATGCCTCTGTCACGAAGAGGAGGTCGTGGTCGAGGCGTAGTACGACTTCAATATGCTTATGTACTGCGCTGCCACCGAGTTGAGCACCTGCTGCGGGCTCTGGCTGGTCGGGTTCTCAAGGTAGTTCAGCAGCGCGTTGCCGAGGGCGTTGCCGAGCTGTAAGGTGACCGGCACCAGCGGCTCCCACGCGTTGCCGTACTCAGCCGAGATCTCGTTGGCCAGCAGCCAGTTCTTCTCGTAGGCCGGCACCGAGGAGTTCGACAGCAGCACGCTGTAGGCCTGCTTCGATATCGGGAACAGGCCCAGCTTCAGGAACATCTCCTCCTGCACCTGCGGCGACTCTACGAACTGCAGGAACTCAAGGGCGAGCTGCTTGTTCTGCGAGTACCTGCTTATGCCAAAGTAGGTGCCCCCTGCCATGGAGTAGTTGCCCGGGAGCGGGGCCAGGCCTATCTCGCTTGGGCTCACGTTCTGGGCAAGTATGGCGGCCAGCCTTGAGGCGTAGTTCACGGCCGCGGGGCCGTAGCCCTCGGCGAAGAGCTCAGGCGTGTTGTCAAACGACACCTGGAACACAGTCGGCGAGGGCTCGTAGCTGACCAGCTCCCTGAGTATCTCAAGGGCCTGGACCCCGGCCGAGGTGTTTATGGCGGGCGGCGGGAACGGGTAGGTCCAGCCCTTGGGGTAGCAGCCGTAGAACTCTATGCCGAAGCCGGGTATTCCATGTACTGTGCCGCAGTTGAGGCTCTGGTTGTGTATGTAGAACCAGCCGTATATGGACTCGAAGCTCGAGTCGAGGTCGCCGCCGGCCGTGTCGTCCATTATGAGGACGCCGTACTTGGTTATGTTGTGGCTCACGAAGAACTGGCTCACGTCAACCACGACGGTCCAGTTGTGCCAGGTCCACGGGTTCAGCTGCATGTGGTACTCGTTGTAGAACTCCTGCTGCAGGGTGGCGTTGTCGAAGTACTTGGTGTTGTATATTATGAGCACGTTTGAGACCCAGGGGGCCACGCCAACCATCTCTGAGGTGTTGGTGGTGGCGTTATATATCACGCCGCCGAAGCTCTCAGCCGGCCAGAGTATGTCGCTGGTGTTTATCACCGACGAGTTCAGCGGCACCAGGTAGGGCGCCAGCAGCCTCGCGCTGGTGGGAGTGAACGTCACTATGTCATAGGAGCTCTCGCCGGCCTTCAGGACTGTGAGCTCGTTTGTTATGTACTCCGTGAACGGGTAGGCGTCGACCTTGATTACAACGCCGGGGTGCTCCTGCTCGAAGAGCTGGGCGGCCATGCTGAGGAACTGCTGCGGCGCGCCGGTGTAGGTCGCTATCGTTAGCGTGACCTGCTGCGAGCTCGCTGACGTTGAAGTTGTGGTCGTAGATGTGGTTGTTGGCGTCGGCTTTGTTGAAGTTGTGACCTTAGAGGGCCTGTGCGTGTAATATATAGCGAGGCCGGCCACCGCGACAATAATTATTACAACAACTATGGCCGCCAGGGCGGCCGTGGAGATCGAGCCGCGACTATTTCCCAAAACCGAACCCGTCTGACCCCTGGGATTACTCAGCTATAAAAGGCTCCCTCCCGCTGGCTACCTATTAAAACGTAATGTAGGTAATTTACCTAAAGGCCCATAAGCCTATAGAGGCTACGGCGTGCCGAAGGCCCTTATGTAGGAGCCCAGCGCGGCCTGGTTGAACGGGGCCGCCACAAGCTCTATGTCGCAGCACTCCATGGATATCCTCCTGACGTTGAACGTCCTGAGCGGGGCCCTGTGGAGCGGGGAGTTAACGACGACCGTATGGTACTCCCCGTTCTCGCCAAGGGGGTCAGCCCCGTCGCTCTTGGCAAGGGACAGGAACCACTCTGAGTTGTGCCTGTCCACTACCTCGCCGACGGCCCTCCTCAGGGCCCTTGTCCTGGCCCCCAGGACCTTCATGGAGTAGCCCTCCTCAAGGTCCTTCATGAGTATCTCCAGCGTGTCCTGGCCCCACAGGGGCTCGAGGAGCGACGCCCCGGCCTCCGAGGCCAAGGACTCCATGTACTTGAGGTGGTCCTCAACGAAGACGTCGCCAGCTATGAGTTTGTCAGCGTTCAGCTTCCTCAGCAGGTCGGTGGTCTCCTCAAACTCCTTGCCCCTGTCAAGCCTCGCGACGACTATGGGCTTTCCTATGAGCGAGGCCTCGGCTATGGTGGCGCCGACGTTCTCTATGTGGGGGCTCGGCTCAGGGAAGTCGTACACCAGGAACAGGAGGATGTCAACGGGCCAGGCCAGCGAGGCGGCCCTCAGCCCGTCCTTGCCGCCGGAGAACATGGCGACCCTGCTTCCCATCCTGATCCCAGCACAGCCAGGGTCCAAGGGATTAAATGCCTAAGGCTTTACCGAGGCTATGGCCTCGAGGTACCAGGGCTCCAGGGAGCCCCCCTTCTCCCTTATTGCGTTTAGGCACCTGTCCCTTATCTTGGCCACCTCGGCCTTACCGTGATAGACGTCGCCCTCGCACTCAAGGTTAAGCCCGACCTTCTCGCCTATCCTTATGGCAGCGTAGTTGTCCCCGTGCATGTAGGCCTCCATGGTCTTGATCCCCCTCCTGTAGGCCTCAAGTATCAGCAGGGCGGCTATCACTGTGGCCAGCCCCCTCCTCCTGTGCTCCTCCTTCACTGCGAAGGCCAGCTCAGCGCTCCTGCAGTCCGAGAAGCCCTCGCCCAGGGCAACTATGTCATTGCCAAGGAATGCGCCTATGGCGTAGTTGCACTGCCCCGAGAAGAGCCTCCTGGCGTGCCCCTCGAAGTCCTTGAATATCCCCAGGAACCTGTAGTAGAGCGAGAAGGCGTCCAGCGACGAGTAGAACTCCACCACGTACTTGGCGTCCTCGGGGCAGAGGAGTTCAATGGAGTAGCTGCCCAGGGCTGCGAGCCTCTCCCTCCTGCAGGAGCTCAAGGGTCCACCGCGCTAAAAATGCGAGATAACAAATATATAAATTGAGGAAAAATGGTCCGTGAGATCATGGTTACTGGCACTCCTGTGGGAGAGCCCCTCAGGCGATAAAATAAAGGAGGGCCGTAAATTAAAAAAGTCAAGCTATTAAAGTAAAGGGGCTCCCTGGGCCTTAGGTTGGCAGCGCCTGCCCCCTGGCGACCCAGTTAATCAGCAGGGCGGCCCCGAGGTAGAGCGCGTCAAGTCCAGTTATGACGCCTATCCACCCCCCTGCCCTGGTTATGGCCGCGCTGCCGGAGAAGAACGCCGCTCCCAGGACCCAGAAGGTCAGGGTCAGCAGGGCGAGCACTGAAGTGAGCACCCTGGCCTTGGCCATGTAGGCGCCCACCGCGTAGATCAAAGTAAGCACCCCCCAGAGCACGAACCACGCCCCGAGCTCGGCCCCGCTCATGCTGAACACTGAGGGGTCCCAGCTGCTCAACACGAAGGCCATGGCCAGCCCGATCCAGAAGAGGCCGTAGGTGCTGAAGGCCGTGCCCCCGAGCATGTTGCCCCTCTTGAAGTCCATCCAGCCCGCGAAGACCTGGGCGGCCCCTCCCCAGAAGAAGGCATAGGCCAGGGTGAGACCCGCAGTTGATATTAGGCCGGCGTTGTGAAGGCTTAGCACTATGGTAGTCAGGGCGAAGCCCCAGAGGCCCAGGGAGCTGGGGTCCGCGAAGGGCTGGTCCTGGCTCAAGGTCTCACCTCATCTGCGACTTGAACTCGTCCCAAGCCCTCTTGAGCTCGTCGACCGCGGTGGGGTCCTCTAGGGTTGTCGTGTCGCCCAGCGGCCTGCCCTCCATTATGTCCTTCAGCAGCCTCCTCATTATTTTGCCGCTCCTCGTCTTTGGCAGCTTGCTCACGAACAGTATCGCCTGGGGGGTCGCTATGGGCCCTATGTTGGTCCTTATCATGTCTATGAGCTCCTTCTTCAGATCCTCGCTGGGCCTGTAGCCCGCCTTGAGCACCACCGCGGCCACGGGCACCTCACCCTTTATCGGGTCAGGGACGCCTATGACGGCCGCCTCGGCGACGGCGGGGTGCTTTATCAGCGTGTCCTCTAGCTCCGCCGTGCCTATCCTGTGGCCGGCCACCTTGAGGACCTCGTCGGCCCTGCCCAGCAGCCAGAAGTAGCCCTCCTCATCCTTGACCGCGTAGTCGCCAGGGTAGAAGTAGCCGGGGAACCTTGACCAGTAGGTCTTGACGTACCTCTCAGGGTCGCCCCAGACACCGAGCAGCATGCCGGGCCACGGCCTCTTTATGACCAGGTACCCCTTGACGCCCGGCGGCGTGGGCTTCCCGCTCTCGTCAAGCACGTCGGCCTCTATGCCAGGCATCGGGAAGGTGGCTGAGCCCGGCTTGAGCTGCACAAGCGATATCCCGGGGGCCGGAGCTATCATTGCGGCCCCTGTCTCCGTCATCCACCAGGTGTCCACTATTGGGCACTTCCCCCTGCCGACTACCTCAAAGTACCACTTCCAGACGTCGGGGTTTATGGGCTCGCCCACGGTGCCGAGTATCCTCAGAGTCGAGAGGTCGTGCTTCTTGACCCACTCGTCGCCGTACTGCCTCAGCATCCTGAGGGCAGTCGGGCTCGTGTAGAATATCGTGACCCCATACCTCTCCACTATCTGCCACGGCCTGTCGGGCTGCGGGTAGTCTATGGCCCCCTCATACATCACCTCCGTCGCGCCGTTGAGCAGCGGGCCGTAGACTATGTAGGTGTGCCCCGTTATCCAGCCCACGTCAGCCATGGTCCAGTGCACGTCCTCGGGCCTTATGTCCCAGTTCCACTTGAACACGTTGTAGACGTAAACCATGTAGCCGCCCACGCTGTGCATTATCCCCTTTGGCTTGCCGGTGGTCCCGCTGGTGTACAGTATGAAGAGGACGTCATCGGCCTTCCTCGGGACGGGCTTAACGTAGGTGTTCTCAGGGTACTTTGAGACGAGCTCGTGGTACCAGACGTCCCTGCCCTCGTTCCAGGCCACCTGGTTGCCCAGCCTCCTGACAACTATGACCTTGTCGACCTTTGCCCCCCTCTCCTCGGCCAGCCTAACGCCCTCGTCGGCGTTCTTCTTGAGCTCGACGACCTTTCCCTTCCTCCAGTAGCCGTCGGCAGTTATGAGGACCCTCGACTTGGCGTCCACTATCCTGTCCGCCAGGGCTGACGGGCTGAAGCCCGAGAAGACCACGCTGTGTATCCCGCCTATCCTGGTGACCGCCAACATGGATATCGGGAGCTCGGGTATCATCGGTAGGTATATTGTGACCGTGTCGTTGGGCTTGACGCCCAGGTCCTGCAGCGCCCTGGCGAACTTGTTGACCTCGCGGAACAGGTCCCTGTAGCTGAGCACCCTCGTGGTGCCGTCCTCCCCCTCCCAGTAGTAGGCGACCTTGTTGGCCACGTGCGTGTTCATCCACCTGTCCAGGGCGTTCAGGTTTACGTTGGTCTCGCCGCCGACGAACCAGCGGTAGAAGGGCGGGTTGGAGTCGTCAAGCACCCTGTCCCAGGTGCGGTACCACACCAGCTCCCTCGCCCTCTCGTCCCAGAACCTCATGGGGTCGGCCAGGCTCTGCCTCCAGAAGTCGACATACTTGTTGTGGTACGGGTGGTACTTCTCACCGTAGGGCAGGAGCTCTATCTCCTGTTTAGAAGGCGACTCGGACAAGGACTCCACCTCCCTCTGTCCACTCCGTTCACTTGTATACACTATTGGATTAGTTTAAAAGATTTCTATGGTGGGCTTATATGTAAATATTCCCACTATTTTATAATTTAAAAAGCACTTTTATGACGTCAGAGCCCCACGCCGTCGTAGAGCGGCGTGACGCAGGACGCCCTGAAGACCTCCTCGGCGACGCCGTGGGCGTAGCCCTCGAGCTCCTTGCCCCTCCAGCCGGAGGCGAGGAGGGTCATGAAGACCTCCTCCATGTACTCCCTCAGGCTGGAGTTCGCTACTGCCGGGTAGTCGGAGCCGTAGAGGACCCTCCCAGCAGGGAAGTCCCTGAGCACCACGGGCACCAGCTGCGGGGGCAGGGCCGAGGTGTCAACGTAGACGCTTTCGAACCTCCTGGCAAGCGAGAGGGCCTCCTCAAAGAAGACGCCCGGGGCTATTGCGCTGTAGCCGCCGGCGTGGGCCACTATAACAGTGGCGTCCCTGTGCCTGGAGAGGAGCGGCTCAAGCTTTGAGGGGTCGCCGTACTTGCAGTACCTCGGCAGCTCCCATATGCCGGGGTCGCAGCCCCCGTGGACCACGACGGGAACCCCCTTTCTCTCGGCCACTTCTATCACTGCCTCCACCTGCTCCGAGCTGAGGTACTTGAGGAAGAGCGTCGAGATCACCTTGAAGCCCCTGAAGCCCAGGGAGACTGCCTCCTCGAGCTGCCTTGCAAGCTCGTCCGGGCCCAGGCTCAGGTTGGCCGGGTACATCACCGGGAAGTTCACTACCCCGGCGAGCTCGGAGTGCCTGGCGAAGGAGCAGAAGCTCTCGGAGAGCTTAACGGCTGAGAGGTAGAGGCTCTCGGGCTCCAGCTGGTCCATTATGTCGCCGGCCAGCTTCTCTATGAGGCCCCTCACCCTCTCGTGCTCGCTCTTAACCTCCTCGAGCGGTATGGAGGCCAGGATCTCCTTGAACGGCGGTATGCCCAGCAGCACTGCGCCGCCGACGCCGCTCTCCACGAGCCCCCTTATGTAGCTGTTGACCTCGCCCCTCTCCCTGAGCAGCGGCATGTGAACGTGGGCGTCCACTACGCACTCTACCGGCACGTCTGCCCTCATCAGCCGCGCCTGTGCCGCTGGTGGGCAAGTGAAGTTAATATGTACACAGCAGTGTGCCCTCATGAAGACTTGCGACAGGGCACAAGCCTGTTGGCCGTGAGGTAAGCCTGTATGTCCTGGCCTGGCAGGAAGTAGTAGGACCTGCAGGGCCCTCCCGAGGTTGCCTTGACGAGCATGACCAGCCCCTTCCTCACCAGCGAGGTCAGCGAGTACCCCAGGGAACCTATGGAGATGCCCACGCTCGCCGCTATCTCCTCCCTGGTGTGGAGCCCCCTGGAGATGGCGTCCATTATGGCCCTCTGCACCGCGCCTACCTTCCTCGACCTGCCGTCGACGCCCATGAGCGCCTTGGAGACCCAGAGCACGGCGGGGCCCTCAACGACTATGCTACCGTCGTCGTAGCATGTGACGTTGCCGAACTTAACTGAGACCCCTATTGAGTTGCACTGGACCTGCTTTGCCAAGACGCACCCCGTACCAAGACTGAAGCTTGTTAATGCGTGAGCATAAATACATTCAAGGGCTCTTCATAAAGACCATAGGCCCTGGCCTGCGTTGCCGTGGAGTACTGGAAAGAAATAATGTCCCCTGTCCCACCTTGTAAACAGGGGTCCGTGGCGTAGCCAGGACCAGCGCGCCGGCCTTCGGAGCCGGAGGTCGGGGGTTCAAATCCCCCCGGACCCGTCAGGACCTCGCGAAGTCCTTGCCCAGGGCGCCGCATGCGGGGCGCCTGGGCGGCGGCTCCCTGCCCGCGTACGTGCGGCCGCAGAAGGGCATGTCCAGACGTAGCCGCATGGCTAGGATTAAGAGCTGTAGTGAAGCGTTTTATGAGCCCTTTGAAGGCCTAGAGAGGAAAGGAGGCGATGGGAGTCATGTTAAAAACCTAAGACAGACCTACCCCCGTCCTGTAACCGATTGTAGCTTAAACTTAAGCCCTTAGAGTTCATGGATAGAGTTAGGGGGGTCCTTGATAATTGTTGCATTAATGCTTCTAATGTCCAAATACTCTTCTATCGCTTTTTCCGCGTTTTGAACGCTGCTTAGATCCACATCCTTGACTTTCGAGGGCACAGGAATTTCCAAGTAGTCATCCTCTAACAGCCTGGTCCAGTTGTCCGATATCCTCTTACTGAAGGTCTGCAATATATACTGCATAATGCCCGAGTTAAGCCAAGCGGCTATCAGCGGGTTGTTCTCCCTTATGATGTAAAAGTTCTTTGACGCGCACAGCGGTTTCTCGCTGTAGTTGGCCAGGATCACGTGTCTAGTCGGATCTAACTTGTCATGAATGAAAACGTGCCCATATGGCTTTTTGGTCTGCAGCTGTCTCCACACGTGCTGGTACCACTTGCTGCCAAACTTTAAGGCGGGTATGTTCTGCCTCTCGCCCCACTCAACGTACTTCGCGACGTCGCCCTCCGGGTCATCATTGATTGCAATAGCGTAAAACCTGGGGTCGTGCACTACAATGCTGTCATTATAGTATTCGGGCTTCCTGAGGCACTTGACTAAATACCTCTTGGGAAGCCTCAGGGTCTGCTCCCTGTTGCTTATCAGGACGGAGCTTTCGTCCTCCCCTACGATGCTCCACGCCCTGTTTGGGATGAAAAAGAAGTCTGGGCCGTACATTTCCACGCCCCTTATAATTTCCCCCTTCCTCAGGTAACGTAATAGCCCCATATCTAAGGCTTTCTCAATCATCTCAGCCACCGCTTTTGCGTTATCATAATCGAATAAGCTTAGCCAGTTCCTGTCTAAAAGTTTGGGCATTTTACTTAGGTTTACCCTGCGCGATTCCTTTAAGTTGCCATCATACTGGTATATGGCCGTCTGCACGGCGTTAAACTCGAACAGCTTTCTCTTTCTAAGGAATACTATGAGCTCCTTGAATCCGCTTCCAGAGCTGAACGAGGGCGACTTTAAGTTCTCCGCCATTGCGAGAACGTCGTACCTGTACTTCAGGAGCTTCTTCACTCCGTCGCCCTGCCTCGTGTAAAACGTTGACGCCGGGAGCACGAGCAGCGCGTGCCCGCCCTCCTTCAATATGTAGTCCATTAGAAATATCGACAGTATGTGAAGCCCGGGGTCCCTCCTCGAAACGAAGCTGCCGTAACCGTGCGAAATTACGGAGTTGAGCAGCTCGTCCCTGTTACTTATCAGGTGCCACCTGACGAAGGGAGGGTTAGAAACTATTATATCGGCCTTGTACTTCCACGCCACCTTGAACGCGTCACCGCATATAACTTCCACGCTATCGTAAATTGAGGAGAGCATTTTACGCCCCAGCTCGCAGGGCTCTTTATTTATCTCAATGCCAATGACCCTGCTAGGTTTAACCAGGTCGTCAACTGAGGAAAGTAGGACGCCAGAGCCCATGAAGGGGTCCATTAATACAGCCCCTTCCCTGCTTGGGACTTCCTTTAGGAAGGACCTTATGACTGAGATTCCATCATATGTAGTGTAGTATGAAGACGTCCTTTTCCTGTCCACGAGGTCCTGCACTTTATATTGACTTTCATCTATGTGCATGATCACGCCCTTTCCGCTACTACCTTTTTAATTATAGTTATACCTAAGGCCCTCCCGGCCAAAACTGATGCCGCAGCGCGGCCCTCGCCCCACAACTTACTTCTACCCAACATCTTAGCCATACTATGGCTTAGGCTTGATATTATATAAACCTAACGCCGGCGTGGCCGGTAATACCAATTAACTCCCCAGCCCTTTGAGAGAGATCCGACTTCTTCTCTTCTTCTATTACCTGTTACTAAGCCTTGCTCATAGCCGGGCGGCCGCCCTCGCTCATAAAGGTCCCTCCGACTTTAGCCGACCTCAACACTTAAGCTGAGCCGCCGGGTGACGCCTGAGGTGCTCAAGGGTTAAAATCCCAGGTGACAGGCCTAAGTGAGGTGCCAGGCATGCCAGAGGCCAAGAGGGTTGACCTGGGAGATGGCTCTTGGCTGGAGGTACTCTCAGAGAGGAGGAACGACCTCCTCAAGCGCACTGAGGTAGAGGCGCTGGCGCACCACGAGCTCAAGTCGACCCCCGCCAGGAGCGCCATAAGGGAGGCAGTTGCAAAGGCCTACAACAAGGACGCTGAAGCGGTCTACGTTAAGACGATAAAGACCAGCTACGGCGTCGGCATATCTAAGGTTCACATCCACGTATATGACAGCCACGATGACGCAGTTAAGGTCGAGCCCCAGTACGTCCTTGCAAGGCACGGCGAGGCGGAGAAGAAGCAGGCCAAGACCAAGGCAGGGGGTGGCAAGTGATGGCGAAGCAGGTAAAGGCCTACGTGCACCTGCTCTACGAGGTAGACTACAACAACATGACTATAAAAGCAAAGAACAGGAAGTGCCCCAAGTGCGGCAACTTTATGGCCCACCACCTGAAGCCTGTCGAGAGGTGGCACTGTGGCTACTGCGGCTACACGGAGTTCGTCGTCCAACAGTGAAGTAATTGTACTTGGAATAGAGTCGACCGCCCACACGTTTGGCGTCGGGGCCTCCAGGTGGACCTCGGCCGGGCCCGAGCTCCTCAAGGACGCCAGGAGGAACTACGTGCCTAAGCAGGGCGGCATACTGCCCAGGGAGGTGGCCCAGTTCTTCAGCCAGGTAGCCGCGGAGGTCGTTGAGGAGGCCCTCTCAGTGAACTCGCTTACGCCGAGGGACCTGGACGCCATAGCGGTGGCCCTGGGCCCCGGCATGGGGCCCCAGCTGAGGGTCGGGGCAACGGTCGCCAGGGCGATGGCGGCGGCCCTCAAGGTGCCCCTGGTCCCCGTGAACCACGCCGTGGCCCACCTGGAGGTGGCGAGGTACACCACGGGGCTCAGGGACCCCGTGATACTTTACGTCTCCGGCGGCAACACTGCAGTGACTACGTTCGTTGAGGGCAGGTACAGGGTCTTCGGCGAAACCCTTGACATGGCCCTTGGCAACCTCCTCGACACCTTCGCCAGGGAGGTCAAGCTGGGGCCGCCGTACGTGGTCAACGGCAACCACGTGGTTGACGCCTGCGCCGAGGGAGGGGAGTTCATAGGGTGGTTCCCCTACGTCGTGAAGGGCCAGGACGTCTCCTACTCGGGGCTGCTGACTGCAGCGCTTAGGGCCCTCAGGAGGGGGGCTAAGCTGAAGGACGTGTGCTACACACTCAGGGAGGTGGCCTTCTCAGCCGCCGTCGAGGTCACCGAGAGGTGCCTGGCCCACACGGGCAAGAGGGACGTCGTGCTAACCGGCGGGGTCGCCGCCAACAGGGTGCTTAACTCAAAGCTCGAATCCATGGCCAGGCTCCACGGCGGGACCTACAGGGGGGTCCCGGCTTACTACAGCGGCGACAACGGAGCCATGATATCGCTGGCCGGCCTCCTGGCGCACCTGAGCGGGGTGCACGTTGAGCCTGAGAGGGCGTTCATAAACCAGAGGTGGAGGCTCGACGAGGTGGAGGTACCTTGGTATGGGAAGCTTCTATGATAGAGTCCTGGGCCTCCTCGCTGACCCTGCTCAAGAGGGGGGCGGAGTCGGAGGTGAGGCTGGGGGACTTCATGGGGATGAAGGCGATATACAAGCTCAGGGTCAGCAAGCCCTACATGGACCCGGCCCTGGACTCGAGGCTCAGGGCGCAGAGGACCCTCAAGGAGGCCAAGGTGCTCTCCGTGGCCCTGGCCAGGGGGGTCAGGGTGCCGAGGCTCTACGCGGTCTTCCCGTCGCTCGGACTCATAGTGATGGAGTACGTCAGGGGGCCCACCCTCAAGGAGCTCGTGGGCTCCCCTGGCTGGGAGTCGCTCGCAGAGGACGCCGGCCTCCAGCTGGGGCTTCTCCACTCGGCCGGCATAGTTCACGGCGACTCAACCACGTCTAACATGGTGGTGAGTGACGGCGGCGTGACCCTGATAGACTTCGGGCTCGCCGACTTCTCGTCAGAGCTGGAGGACAGGGCCGTGGACGTGCACCTGCTGAGGGAGGCCGTCACCAGCACCCACCCCTCCGCGGCGGGGAGGTTCATGGAGGCCTTCATGAGGGGCTACTCAAGGGCCCTAGGGGAGGGGGCGGCGGAGGAGGTCAGCAGGAGGGCCAGGGAGGTGGAGATGAGGGGCAGGTACGTCGCCTCGAGGAGGAGCGTGTGGGCTGGGGAGGGGGGAGAGGGGTGAGGAGGCTCTACATGGTGACGCACAACGACAGGAAGTTCCTCGAGGCCTCGCTCATACTTAAGCCCTACGGCATAGAGCTGCAGCAGATAAAGGCTGAGAAGCTTGAGGTGCAGGACGAGGACGTCGTGAGGATAGCCGAGGTGGCCGCCAGGCACGCCTACGAGCAGTTCAGGGTGCCGCTCATAGTTGACGACTCTGGCCTTTACATAGACGCGCTTAACGGCTTCCCAGGGCCCTACAGCAGCTTCTTCCTTGAGAAGGTCGGCCTCGGCGGCGTCCTGAAGCTCCTCAGCGGCGTCACTAACAGGAGGGCCTGCTTCAGGACCGGCCTGGCTTACGCGGATGAGGGCGGCGTCAGGACCTTCGCTGGCGAGGTCTGCGGCTCCATAGCTGAGTCGCCCAGGGGCTCGGGCGGCTTCGGCTACGACCCGTTGTTCGTGCCTGAGGGGCACAGCAGGACCTTCGCTGAGATGGGCGTCGAGGAGAAGGACTCCATGTCGCACAGGGGCAGGGCCCTCAGGGCGTTTGCCGAGTGGTACCTGAAGCGCTCCTGATCCACGGGGGGCAGAGGTAGACGGAGGCGAAGGGCTCCCCCGAGCTGCAGAGGGTCACCACGTAGCTCCTGGCCTCGAGGCCCTCAATCCTGCTGCAGTACGCCCTGTCCGGCTGCCTCGAGAGCCTCGGCACGCTGACCTCCTCCACCAGGCCGGGCCATAGCGTGACCTCGAGCCTGGCCCTGTAGGGCCCCGGCCCCGCGACCTCCTTCAGGTTGACGAGGGGGAGCCTCAAGCCTATCCCCCAGTTGTTAAACTTGTATACAAGAGGTATTATTTTAACCTTTCTATTAATAGAGAAACTAGAGCTGGACTGTCGCCTTCCTCAGGACCTTAGAGTGGAGCAGGGCCCCGGCCCCGTAGCCCATGGTTATCATCGAGTAGGCCTGCTCCCTGTCGACCACCGTGGAGCCCCCCAGGGCGCCCCTGAGGCCCTCGAAGGCCTCGGGGAGCATAGGGGTCGTGGGGCCCACAACTATGAGCTGGGACCCCCTGGAGAGCTCGGCTATCCTGTTTATGGTCTTGTTGACAACAGTCACCCCGGTGGCTATTACAAGGTCCATCTGGGGCAGCATCTCCTCCTCGGCGTACCATGGCAGCACGAAGTCCTCCTCGGAGGGGGACAGCTCAAAGACGTACACCTTGGCCGTCCCGCTGAGCCTCCTCACGTAGGGCCTTATGTAGCCCACTATGGCCACCTTTGAGCCGGGGCTGACCTTGACCAGGTCAAGGGGGTCAACCGGCTGGCCCCCGGTGTTTACAAGCGCGTTTATGGTGGCGACCCCCACGGCTGCCATAACTGGGTCGTAGGAGAGGGCCAGGCCAACCGCCTCCTCGGCCGACCTAGGGGGGCTCCAGGGGTCCCTGTTGGGCTTGACCCAGTCCCAGTCAACATAGGCGAGCCCTGCCCTGCCGTCGTCAAGCTCCACGTAGGCGTACCTGCCCACGGCCACCCTCCTTATTGCCCTGCCCCTGGCCCTCGGCAGCGACTCCTCCACGAGGGCCTTGACTACGTTCAACGCTTCACCCCTCAGTGTATGGCATGTGAAGGATAAATCCCTACCAGCAGGACTTAGGCCCCGCTCAGCCTAGGAGCACTCCCTGAAGGCCTCAGCGGGGTCCTCGGACTCCGACTCGCAGAGCACGGGCGACCTGGCCTGGGTCGGGTAGGTCACCACGACCCTCGCCACGGCGCCCTTTGGCAGGCTCACCTGTTCCCCCGGCCTGAAGTAGCCTATAACGTTGCCGTCCTCGCCAACTATTTCGCCCCTGGCCACGGTCCCGTCGTCCAGCGGCACCTCGTACCACCTCAGGTCCCTTGAGGCGGTCCTCCTGTACCTGTTCCTCACCTGGACCAGGTCCTTGAAGGAGACTGGGCAGAAGTGCACCGGCACCCTGACGCTGCTCTCAGCCCAGGAGAGCACCTCCATGGCGGCCCTCAGGGAGCCCTTGACCGCCGCCTCCCTCGAGTCGTCGGGCCTGAGGCCCCTGAGCCTGAGGGGCTCCCTGTTGGGCTCGGCGAACTCCATCTCGTCAAGGTTAACGAAGTGCCCCCCAACTGAGTCCACGAACTTTATGACCTCCTTGACCCAGCCCTCGAGGCCCGGGGCTATGGGCATCTCAGCCCCCACCCTCATGCCGGTGAGCTTGACGGCGTACTCTATTCCCTTCATGTAGTTCTTGCTGACGGGGTGAAACCTTATCTCGTCAAGGCCCGCCCTCCAGAGGGCCAGCAGCGCCTCTGGGGTTGAGTGCCTCCCGGGCGTGTAGAGGTGTATGTGGAACTCCGGCCCGAAGGTGGCCTTCAGGGCCCTTATGAGGGAGAGCGTCAGCGGCAGGTCCGCGAGCGGGTCCCCGCCCGTTATGCTTGCCCCGGTGGCTCCCTGCCTCTCCACCTCCCTTATTATGTCGTTGATGTCATAGGCCCTCTCGTCGTTCACGTACATCACCCTCCTGCCGAACCTGTCCCTGTCGACGGGGCAGTAGAAGCAGTTCTCGTCGCAGACGCCGGTTATGAAGATGACCGCCTTGAGGCCCGCGTAGCAGAGCTCGCAGCCCCTCGTCAGCCTCCCCGTCATGAGGCCCTTGGTGGCGTCGCCCAGCAGCATTTGCTCCCTGCCGGCCTGCGGGGGCTGGGGACCTTTATGCGCTAGTAATGACTGCGCGCCTACTGCTGCGCCGGCCGATGGCCTTAAAGTTGCGGCTATACTAAGCTATTCTCTACATAGAGAAAGGCTTTTAGCGATGCCCTGCACAGTCAAGCGCGACCAGCCATGTCGGCCTCGGAGGTCATCTCCCAGGAGAGGATGCCCCTCATAGGGGAGAAGTTCCCAGAGGTTGAGGTAGCGACGACGCACGGAAGGCTGAAGCTGCCCGACTACTTCACCTCCAAGGGCAAGTGGTTCGTCCTCTTCAGTCACCCGGCCGACTTCACGCCGGTCTGCACGACCGAGTTCTACAGCTTCTCGCTGTACTATCCTGAGTTCGAGAAGCTCAACACGGGCCTCATAGGCCTCTCGGTGGACGGCAACCCGAGCCACATATCGTGGGTGCAGTGGATAGAGCGCAACCTAAAGATAAAGGTGCCGTTCCCTATAATTGCAGACCCCCTCGGCCTCGTGGCCAGGAGGCTGGGCATGTTCCACGCCCAGAGCGCTACCAACACCGTAAGGGCCGTCTTCTTCGTTGACAGCAAGGCCACCATAAGGGCGATAATATACTACCCGCTGGAGCTCGGCAGGAATGTGAAGGAGATACTGAGGGTCGTGAAGACCCTCCAGCTGATAGACAAGACCGGCGCCGTTGCCCCAGCCAACTGGCCGAACAACGAGATAATAAAGGATAACCTGCTCAACCCCACGCCTGCAAGCGTAGAGGAGGCGTCCCTGAGGCTCACCCAGTTCAAGGGCTACGACTGGTGGTTCACCTTCAGGGAGGCGCCGAGGGAGGACGTTGAAGAGGCTAAGAAGTATGCCCCCTGAGGGCCGCTCAACATTACCATAACTTTTTTGAAAACTCTTTCTCGCTGAAACAATTTTTAGGTGAAAATACTAAGTAAACGTTAAAACTTCTCACATGCATAGACAAGGTAGCAAGGTCCAGTATATACGGGGTTGATACTTTGAACATAACGCCAAGGAAGCTCCAGAAGCTCGGGGCCTCGTCGCTTGTCGTGACGCTGCCGCACACGTGGATAGAGGCCCACGGCCTTAAGGCGGGCGACGTGGTCTACATAGTTGACGAGGGCGACAGGCTTAAGATAGTCCCAGCCAGCACGGGCAGCGACAGGAACGCCTACGAGTTTGAGGCCTACAAGCTCGTCATGCCTCAGCTGGTCTCCTGGGCACTCACTTGCCTCTACGTTAACAACGTCAACGAGGCCACCATAGACCTGAGGGGCATGGGCCCGGAGGCCATGCAGGTCCTCAAGGAGGCCTCTATGAGGCTCCTTGGGCTTGAGCTGCTTGAGGTCGAGAGGGACAGGGCCGTAATGAAGATAGTCCTGGACGACTCAAAGGCCGACCCCAAGCACGCCATAAAGGGCCTGGGCTCGGCAGTCTCGAACATAGCGGAGCTCCTAAGGCAGGTGGTTGAGGGGGGCCAGGTCACCGAGGACCAGTTCTCAATAGCCACAAACGAGCTCACGAAGTACCAGCACCTTATCATGAGGTACGTGGTCGGCTCCATGAACAGCGGCAGCGTCGAGGGAAACCTGCAGGGCACGATAGTTGGCACCGCCCTCCTGGGCGTCGTGGGGAACACGCTGCTTGACGCGGCCAAGATGGCCTCAAGGCTCGAGGTGAGGTCAAGGGTCGTCTCCCAGCTGGCGTCCCAGGTGAGGGACCTGGCCCCCCTGGTGAGCGCCATGGTGGCCCAGCCGAGCGTGAAGAGGCTCCACGAGGTGGCGTTCAACGTCGTGGCGACCATAAGCTCCATAGAGTCCTACATAAAGTCCTCCCAGAGCGCGGCGGAGGCCGCAATAATAGCCAAGGTTGACGACGCCATAAAGACCATGGCCATAGTGTTCATGACCATACTCTGCGGGGCCGTGATGGGGGAGGAGTACCTGAAGCCCTCGACCCAGTGAGCTAGCCCTGCCTGACAGGCCTTATCCTGCCCAGCAGGCTCCTGGCTATAACTAGCCTCTGGGCCTCGTTCGTGCCGTCCCCTATCTCGACCATCTTCACGTCCCTGTAGATCCTCTCGACCAGGCTCTCCTTGCTGTAGCCGAAGCCGCCCTCCACCTGGACGGCCATCCGGGCCACGTCGACGCCCCACTCTGCCGCGGCCAGCTTAGCCATGCTGCTCCACATGGGGTACTCGGGGTCGCCGGCGTCAACCCTGCGGGCCGCCTCGTAGATTAGCTGTTTTATGGCCTCAACCCTTACCTTCATCTCGGCCAGCATGTACTGGACCATCTGGTGCTCGGCTATGGGCACGCCCATGCTCTCCCTCTGCTTGGCGTAGGCCAGGGAGTCCTCGAAGGCCGCCTCCGCCAGGCCAAGGGCGGTGGCCGCCGTGACCACTCTCCCCTCGTTGAGGGTGTCCATGACTATCTTGAAGCCGCCGTTGAGCTGACCAACCATGTTGGCCTCGGGCACCCTGCAGTCCTTGAACAGCACCTCGCTGGTCCCGCTCCCCCTGTACCCCATCATGTCAAGCTTCGAAACCTCCACGCAGGAGCCCTTGTCCACGACGAACAGCGAGACGCCCCTGTGCCTCTGCTCTGGCGTGCCGGTCCTGGCGGCCACCAGGAAGAAGTCCGCGTAGGGCGAGTTGGTAATCCAGGTCTTCCTGCCGTTTATCACGTACTCGTCGCCGTCCTTCTCGGCCCTCGTTGTTATGGCCGCCGCGTCGGTGCCGCAGCAGGGCTCGCTGAGGGCAAAGGCGCCTATGGAGCCCCTGGCCAGCTTCTCAAGGTACCTCCTCTTTATTTCATCGCTTGCGTAGTGCACGAGCGGGTAGGCCACCATGGTGCCCGAGACGGTGGCCATTATAGCTACGGCGCCTGAAGCCTTTGCCAGCTCCTCAACGACCACGACTGACTCAAGGGTGGAGAGGCCGGGCCCCCCGTACTCCTGGGGCACTCTCAGGGCGAAGTAGCCCATGTCAGCTACCTGCTTTATCACCTCAGGCGGTACCGTGTTGTCCCTGTCTATGTCCCTGGCCACGGGCTTTATCACCTTCTCCGCGAACTCCCTGACGCTAGACCTGAGCAGCTCGACGCTCTCGCTGGACGACATTGTATACACCTTGGCACCTCTCTACTGTTTACTTAGCAAGGTAAATAAGTTGTGGCCCATCCCACCTATTAACACCCCGCCAGCTGTACCTCCGCTTAAATATTTCCCTTCAGAAAAGGTGTTCGGTGAGCTATATGGTTCAGGTTGGGGACCAGGTGCCAGACCTGGAGCTTGAGACCACGGCTGGCAAGGTTAAGCTCTCCGACTTCAGGGGCAAGAAGCTTGTGCTCTACTTCTTCCCCAAGGCTTTCACCATGGGGTGCACGAGGGAGCTGAAGAGGTTCACGGAGCTCTACGACCAGTTCAAGGCCCTCGGGGCCGAGGTGATAGGAGTCAGCGTCGACAGCGTCGACACGCTTAAGAGGTTCGCCGAGAAGTACGGGGCCAAGTTCCCCCTGGCGAGCGACAAGGCCAAGGAGGTCTCAAAGACCTTCGGCGTCCTGAAGCTTATGACGGCCTCAAGGGTTACCTTCGTCATAGGCCCTGACGGCGTTGTGAGGCAGGTGATAAGCAACCTGAAGAGGGCCGAGGAGCACGCCGACAGGGCCCTTGAGGCCGTCAAGTCCATTTAAGCCCCTTGACGGCCCGTGAAGGCCTTAGGCAAAGCTATAAGTTCTTCCCGGGACAGCGCGGGAAGGGGCGGGAAGCCAATCCCGCCAGGTCCCTAATACGGCCTGCCCGACAACTTCAGGCCTGAGGTGAGCGAAGCTTGAAGGTCGCGCTTGCCCTGGGCCTTGTGGCCCTTGTGGCCCTGGCCCTCGGGGCCCCCCTGCTGTTACAGGTGAGAGTAGGGGAGGCCCAGGGGGCTGGCCAGGGGCAGGCTCAGGCTCTGCTAAACCTGACCCAGAGGGCCATAGCTGTAGGCAAGTCGCTTGGGATCAACGTCACTCAGGCAGAGGAGCTCTACTCCAAGGCCCTCAGCTACTACAACAACGGTAACTACACCGGCGCCCAGGACCTCTGCCTGGAGGCGCTTAAGTACATAGCGTCCGAGGCCAAAGGGGTCAGGCCAACGTACATGCCGCCAGCCTACGGCATAGAGGCCCAGCTGCTCGCCATAGAGAGGTTCGTGAACAGCTCCCCAGCAATAAACTCAACTGACAGGTCGTATGTGATATCACGGGTGGACGAGGCCCTCAAGGACATCTCCAGCGGCAACGTGAGCGGAGCCGCTGAGATACTTGCTGACCTGAAGGGCTACCTGGCTAACCTCAGCGTCAGGGTGTCGATGTACGCCAAGCACGCCATGATAGGGAGGCTCGTGAGGGAGCTCCACAAGGCCAGGGGCGAGCTCGAGGCCAACTGGTCCTACATGCAGGAGGCCAACGTGAGCCCCGCGCAGGTGGCCGACGAGGTGGTCAAGGAGCTTGAGGAGGAGCTGAACTCCTCAGCCGCCAACGCGACGCCCGCGCAGCTCGTGGGTCTGGCCAGGGCGGTAGAGGAGATAGAGAGCAGGGCCCCGATGGCTGAGCCCTTCCCCAACGCCACCGGCAGGGTCACGCTTTACGGCGCCCAGGTGAAGGCGTTAGTGGGAATTAACAGGAGCCTCAGCAGGGTCGAGTCGCTTATGGCTTACCTCACAGGGAGCGAGGCCAACCTGAGCGAGGAGGCCCTCAACCTGACGTTCAAGGCCATAAACGCCACGCTCACGGCCCTTCACTACTACGCCGCAGGGGAGGACAACCTGTCCCTCGAGTACATCAACCAGTCCATAACGTTTGCCAACGAGAGCGCTGGGATAGCCGAGAACTTGACCTCCAGCGGCCACGGCATGGCAGCCGCCGTGGGCAGGGGCATATACAGGGCCGACGAGCTCATAATAGGGCTTGACGAGAAGCTCTACGCCTACGTGGAGTCACAGAACATAGTTGGCAAGGTCTACGAGTTCAGGGGCGAGCTGCTCTTCGCCGTGAACCAGACCACCTACGTGGCCGTGCTGAGGATAGTAAACGGCACCCAGGAGACCCACCACGTGATATTCGCCCTGGTTGTCATAGGCGAGGGGGCCCACGTGAACGCCAACCTGACGCAGCTGCCGCTCAGGGTTGACGTGGTGGGCCAGGTCGCTGGGGCTGTGCACTACCTCTACGTGGTCAAGGCGTTCAACGTCACGGAGCTGGCCCCTGAGGCCGTCAGCCCCTGAGCTCCCTGATGGCCTCTGACAGCGCTGTGATGTCATCCTCTTTGTTTGGGAAGTGCACGGAGACCCTTATCCCCCAGAGGCCGGCGGCCCCCCTGGCGGAAACCGCTATCCCCCTGGCCCTGAGCCTCCTGGCGAGCTCGTAGTCCTCCCTCACGCTGTCGCCGACCCTGAAGAGCACTATGCCAGACGCCTTTGACTGCTCCGGCATGGTAAGCAGGTCCGCCCTCAGGTCCTCCAGCTCCTCGAGGAGGGCCTTTCTAAGCCTCATGACCTGGGCCTCCACGTTATCTATTCCGACCTCGTTTATCAGCGAGGCGGCGGCCTCCGCCCCCCTGAGGGAGAGCGACGACAGGGAGCCGCCGTACTCGAACTTGAGGGCTGAGTCCCTCCTGTAGGGCTCAACGTAAAACGGCGCCTTGTTCGGGTCGAGCCAGTAGGCGTCCCAGTCCTGGACCGGGGCGTTGGAGTACCCGGGCCTCGCGGGCTGAAGCTCCTCGACGGACCTCCTGCTGACGCACATACCCCCGAGCCCGAAGGGCGCCAGGAGCCACTTCTGCGTGCCGAAGGCCACGAAGTCTGCCCTCTCGAGCCCCCTCGGCCTGATGGCGCCCGCCTGCTGTATGGCGTCCACGACAAGGTAGGCCTCGGCCTCGTGGGCCACCTTGGCGACCTCCTCGACGTCAACCCTCAGCCCGTTCACCCACATGACGGAGCTCACTATGACTGCCCTGGTCCTCCTGTCGACCACCTCATAAAGCTGGTCAACATCATAGTCTCCGTCCCTGTTCCTGACCACCCTGACCTCTACCCCCCTCAGCCTCAGCCTGTAGGCCTCGGCGTGCACGAGGGGGAAGTCCATGTCAAAGATGACTACGTTGTCGCCCTTCGACATAGGTATGGAGTCCACGGCCTCCTGCACTGCTGAAGTGGTGCTCGTCCCCGTGAACACGAGGTTGTCGGGGCTACAGCCCACGAGCGGGGCCAGCTGCCCCCTGGCGGCGGCCTTGAGCTCGGCCTGGGAGCCCATCGAAGAGGCCTCCTCGGGCGACGACTCGTAGACGTCCAGGAGGGACCTGATGGCCCCTATGGCCCTGAGCGGCGGGACGCCGACGGCCGCCCAGTCCAGGTAGTGCCTTGACCTGAGCGAGGGGAACTCGGCCTCATACAAGGTGCAACCCCAGCTCACTGTGGCCCCAGACATTAAATGGGTGAAACCTGCCCCTACAGGGGGACCGTGGACCACAGGGAGACTATAACGCTGCTCATTGACATGGCCAGGGCCGCGTACTGGGGGCTCAGGTAGACGGCGGGGTAGAGGAGGCCGGCAGCGACCGGGACAAGCACGCTGTTGTAGCCGAACGCCCAGGCCAGGTTCTCCTTCACCTTCCTTGTTGCTATCCTGGACTCCCTGAGGAGGAGCTCTATGCCCTTAAGGTTCATCACCACGACGTCGCCGGCGTACTTAGCTATGTCCGTGCCGCCCGCCAGCGCTATTCCAACGTCCGCCTCCTTCTCGGCAACTGCGTCGTTAACGCCGTCACCCACGAAGGCGACCCTGTGGCCCTCCTGCCTCAGGGACCTCACAAGCTCAGCCTTGTCGTCCGGGCTCAGGCCCTTCCGAACCTCGACGCCCAGGGCCGCTGCCACGGCCTCGGCCGAGGGGCCGCTGTCGCCCGTTGCTATTATCACCCTCCTGCCCATGGACTTAAGCTTGGCCACCAGCTCGAGGGCCTCAGGCCTAACCGGGTCCTCGAGGCTGAGCCACCCGGCCACCCTGCCGTCCACGCAGACGGCCACGTCGCCCTTGGCCTGGCCCTCGCAGTTCTGCGCCACGAACTCAGGCCTCCCCACTATAACCTGCCTGTCCCCCACGGTGCCTGCGACCCCGTCCCCTGGGAACTCGTTGAAGTCCTTGACGAAGCCCCTGAGCCTGGCCCCGAACCTGTCAACTATTGCCTTAGCCACTGGGTGGGAGCTGAGGGACTCGAGGGAGGCCGCGAGCTCCATGACGCCCGGCTGGAGCTCCACGTAGTCCTTGACCCTTGGCCTTCCCTCGGTCAGCGTGCCGGTCTTGTCAAAAACGAAGACGTCAACGTCCTTGACCCTCTCAAGGGCCTCGCCGTCCTTGACTATGACCCCGCGCTTGGCCAGCCTGTGCACTGAGACCAGCACTGCCATGGGCGTCGCCAGGCCGAGGGCGCAGGGGCACGCCGACGCCAGCACTGCGACCGCGAAGAGCACGGCCTTCGGCGTTGGGAAGCCCAGGGCGAAGTGCCACGCCAGGAACGTGACGACAGCTATGGCTATTATGGTCGGCGTGAACACCGCGGCCACCCTGTCCACCAGGTCCTGGGCCCTCAGCCTGGCGGCCTCGGCGTCCCTCACTGCAGTCATGAGCTGGGCCATGTATGTCCTCTCGCCGGACCTGGTGACGTACACCTTCAGGAAGCCCGAGACGAGCCTGGAGCCCCCGACGACCGGGTCCCCCTTGGACTTTGTCACAGGCATCGGCTCCCCGGTCACTATGGACTCGTCCACCTCCCCCTTGCCCTCGTCCACGACGCCGTCAGCAGCTATGGACTCGCCGCTCCTCACCACCAGCAGGTCCCCAACCTTGACCTCGTCAGCGCTTACCTCCACCTCGCTCCCGTCCCTGATAACCCTGGCCCTCGAGGGCAGCAGCCTGACGACCTCGCCGGAGAGCCTCTCCTTTATGTAGGCCTCTATGGTCTTGCCTATGAGGAGAAACGATATCAGCAGGGAGGCGGCGTCGAAGAAGACCGGGCCGTGAACCGCCAGTGAGTAGGCGCTGTAGAGCCACGCCACCAGGGTGGCGGTGGAAACCAGCGTGTCCATGTTGGTCGTCCTGTTCCTGAAGGCCCTGTAAGCCCCCAGGTGGTACCTGAGGCCGGCGTAGAAGACCACCGGGGCCGAGGCTACCATCGCCAGGAGCGGCCTCGAGGTGTACTGAAGGTAGAGGGTCAGCAGCCCGAAGGACCAGGCGACGGCCAGGGCCCTCAGGTAGCCCCTCAGCTCCCCTGCTGAGGCGGGTGCGGCCTTCGATATCACCTGGGCCCTGAAGCCGTGGCCCCTCAGCGCCTCAACTATGGCCTCCGCTGATGTCGAGTACGGGTTGACCTCGATGACGGCCTCCCCGGTGCCCGGGTTCACTGAGGCCTTAACGACGCCGTCAAGGCCCTCCAGGAGCTCCGTGACCCTCCTGGAGTCCTCCGGGTTCATGGAGATCCTAAGCCTCAGCCTCTCAGTGACCACGTCATAGCCTGCTCTCCTGACAGCCTCCACGAGGTCCCTTAGCCTAGCCCCTGAGACCACAACCTTGGCCGTGCCGGAGGCCAGGTTCACCTCCGCCTCCTCAACCCCCTTGACGCCCCTCAGCGCCTTGGCCACTGTAGTTGAGCAGGTGGCGCAGTGCATCCCAACTACTCTGAGTTGCTCCTCCTTGCCTATCCTGAGGGGCCTCCTCTCGTTCTCGCTCAACCAGGCATCCCCTTGGGCCCCTCGCGGAGGTACTTCTCCGGGTCCCTCCTGAAGGCCTTCAGGCAGCCCTCGGAGCAGAAGTAGTATACCTTGCCCTTGTACATGGTCTTGTAGGGGGTGCTCTCGTCAACCTCCATGCCGCAGACCGGGTCAACGACCAAAGCCTGTCCCCTTGGCTTGAGCCCGCCCAACTTAAAAAGCGTGGGTCCTTGCTGAGGGGGCTTGAAAGTCAGTGCCATTAAGGTCAGCTGCCTGCCCTCCTCGACGGCCACAGGGCCCTCTCTCCAAGCATGTAGAGCACCGCAGGCGTGAAGAGCAGCGCGGCCAGTAGTCCTGCTGAGAGCACGCCCGCCATGAGGGCCACGCCCATGCCCCTGAAGCCCGGGGCCGAGAAGGCCAGGAGGCCCGCGAAGGCCCCAGCCATTATCGTTGAGAGGCCCACCACAAGGACGCTGGTGCTCCTCACAGCTATCTCAACTGCCGTCCTCACGTCGTGGCTGCCAGCCTCCTCCCTGACCCTGTTTATGATGAAGCTGTTATAGTCCATGCCGACGCCAAGTATCGCCGTGAAGACAACTATGGGCAGGTACCACGGCAGGTTGACGCCTGATAGCCTGTAGGCCTCTATGGCGAGGGAGCTGCCGAACACCGCCGCGATCACGACGCTGGCCAGCGCCGTCAAGGCCATGGGCACGCTGCCGAAGAAGGCCAGCAGCACTATAAACATGAGGACTATGGCTATGGGGTAGACCAGGTGGTAGAAGTCGTGGTACACTATGTTCTGAAGGTCGAGGTTTATGGCCGCCTCTCCCCCGACCATGGCGCTTGGGGAGACCTGCTTCGCCAGCTGCCTTATGGACTGGGCGCACGCTATGGCCTCCCTGCCGAGCGGGTACACAGATAAAGTGACGCTAAGGACGGGCTCGGAGTAGTTGTAAAGCTGGGTTGACTGAACGCAGCTTAGCCTCGATATGGACGAGTTTATCGCCTGCAGCGTAGAGTAGTTGGCGGCCACAACGTAGACAGGGTACATTATGCCGGCGGCGTAGTTGTCAGTTATGTAGTGGAGGGCCTGCACCGACTGGGCGCCCTGGGGCATCATTAATGTGAAGTCGTAGCTGCCCCTGAAGGTGGCGTAGATGAAGCCTGCAGGTATTAATATGAGTGCTATGACCACAACAAACGCTATGTACCTTGCCCTGGGGCTGCGCCCTGGACTCGCCCGGGCAGCGCTGGCCTTCACCCTGGAGGGCCACCACACTATCCTGCTCCCGCCCACTATGGCCAGCACCGCAGGGACCACCGTGAGGCTCACGGCCATTGTTATCAGTATCGATATGGGGGCCGCCTCGCCTAGGCTCCTGAGGAACGGGAAGTTTGAGGCTATAGTCATGGCCCCGAAGCCTATGGAGGCCGTGAGCGCGCCCGTGACCACCGCCCTCCAGCTCCTTCTCGCGGCGGACCATGCTGCCTCCGCTGGGCTGAGGCCCTTGCCTAGCTCCTCCCTGAACCTCCTCGATATCAGGCTCGAGTAGTCGACGCCCAGCCCTAGGCCGGCCTCGTACATTATAGTCCTGCTTATGGAGTTCAGCGTTATTACGTTGTGGCTGGCCAGCAGGTACCCAACGCCAAGGGCCACCACGAGGCCCACGCCTATTCCTATAAACGGCACCAGGACGGCCACCAGCGACTCGAGCACTATGGCCAGTATGACGAGCACCAGCAGGGCGCTTATCATGTCCCCCCTGCTTATGCTCCTGAACGATGAGCTTGAGAGGTCGTGGTTTATGGCCTGCGTGCCGGTAAGCGTGACGCTGGCGTTCCCGTAGCCCGCGGACCTCAGCTCGCTGACCAGCTGGCCCCTGACGCTGAGCGCCTCGTCATAGGACATGTTGACTGAGTACATTACTAGGAAGCCGTCAAGGTTCCTCTGCACAAGGAGCCCCCTGAGGTCGCCCAGCAGATTGGCGAAGGTTCTGTTAAACGCGTACTCAGTTACGTTTGTCACGGCCCTCCCATACAGGGAGGGGTCCTCAAGCACGACGGCGGCCTCGCTTGACAGCACGGGCGTCAGGTTTGAGGGCACGCCCAGCCTGGCAAGGGAGCTGTTCAGGAGCGATGGCATCCTTGACAACAGTGACTGGTAGTCATCTATGGGACCCGCCGAGGCCAGCTCTGCCAGGAGCAGCCTGGCGGTCGGCGACGTGAGGCTCCTGTTGACCAGGTCCAGGGACAGGGAGTAGGCGCTCTCGCCGCGGAGGAGGGCCATTGACAGCGACGGGGTCACGTTCAGGCCCCTCTCGGCTATGGCTGACGCCGAGGCCTCGGCCAGGGTCATGTTAGAGCAGAGGGCACAGGTGGCGTTGGGGTCATACTCCAGGAGCTCCTCAGGCACGTAGCTGAGGACCAGCGGGGCGTAGCCGCTGAGGTTGGCCGGCAGGCGGGCAGCCAATGTTTTGGCCGCCAGCTCAGCCGCTGCCTCCCTGCTGAAGGAGCCGTTGGCCACGTATGACGCCATGTCCATCGCTACGTCGCTGGGGAGCCTGCTGGAGAGGAGCGAGTACGTGACGTTCCTCACTATCAACGTCACGTCGCTCTCGTTGAAGCCCGAGGCGGCGTACTCCTCAGCTAAGGTCGTCAGCAGCTCCTTGGTCTGGCCCGGCGCTGGGATGGAGGAGACCACAGCCAGGAAGGCCTCCCTGCCCGAGGCGCTGCCTATGGAGCTCAGCGCGTAGTAAAGTCTGTACTGGTTGTCCTGCGTGAGGTTGTTCATAAGAGACTCAATGTAGCTGCTGTATGCGGCCGAGGCGTTCCTGAACGCCAGGCCGTAGGCCTGCAGTAGCGGCAGGGCCCTCTGCTCGCCGCTGGCGTTGAGCTCCCCGTAGAGCACCGTGTAGGTGAAGTTCTCCGCCGAGGCCAGGCTGAACCTTGAAGGTCCCCCGGTGCTTAGCACGTAGTGGAACAGGGCCTCCACAAGCTGAGGGGAGGGGGACTGGGCGCCGCCTATGGGCGGGCACTCGCTCACCACGAGCTCCACGTCGCCCTGCGTCAGGTTTCCCGTGGAGTAGGCGTCCGTCATGTTGGAGAGCACGTACTCAGCCCTGATGGCGTTGAAGAGGGTAGACACGTAGGCCCCTGAGAGGCCCTCCGTCTCGTTGCCTAGGGCTACGACCTCGGGGACCGCCTGGGAGTACGCTAGGCTGAGGTTCCTGCCCAGGGAGTAGTACTGAGCGTAGGCGTAGTCGGCGTTCCTCAGCATGTAGGTGAGGCCCACCAGCGTCGAGTTGAGCCTCTCGAGCCTCAGCGAGAGGTTATTAACGGCCTCCCAGAGCCTCACAAGGCCCTCTGCAGTGGAGAGGCTGACGTTAAGGAGCCTCTGGGAGACGTTATTAAGCTTGATGTAGACCCCCCTCGCCACGCTGACCCAGCTGGTGCCCTGCGTCAGTGTGCCGTTGAGCCTGTAGAACGTGGTCAAGTTGACGGGCACCCCTGTGACGACATATATGTAGTTTCCCTGCTCTGACAGGTTGCCCTCCCTCGAAATTATGTTCATGACCTTTATGCTCTCGACCCCCTGGGGCAGCATTGAGGACTCGTTGGTTGAGACCACGCTGTTGATCCTTGTCATGAATGGGTAGAAGATCACGGCCAGAGCTATCGCCACAACCACTATTACGTAGGCCGTTCTCCGGCTATACATATCTATCTCCGATAGATAACTGCTATATATAATCGCTTTAAAACTTTAGCCAGGACCCTCAAATGATAAAATATTTAAATAACTGTAAAAGTTACCTATGGGCCCCGCAGCTGCAACGCCTAGCTTTGGGTGGCGAGCGTCACACGTCCCACACCCGTCCTCAGCAAGAAGAGGAGGCCGCGGCTCAAGAGCAGCAAAAAGGGGTCTATGGCTACCCTAAGCTGAATGTTACGCTAAGTGTTGAACGGCGGCGAGTAGTTGCCCTTCTTTGACTCGTACTCCTCCAGGTCCTTCTTGACCCTCTGGTAGGTGTAGTCTGATATCCTGCCCTCCTTCTTGGCCTCCTCTATTACCCTCCTGCTCTTCTCCTCGAGCATCTTCATTATAGGTATCCTCACGCCCTTCTCCCTGGCCACCGCCAGCGACCTTGGATAGCCTGCGTGGGCGTGCCTCACCACCCCCATTCCTGGGTCCACGGTGAACACCCTGATGGCCTTCTGCTCCGCCAGCTCAGTGCCGTCAACTACCATGCCGAAGCCAGCGTGTATCGCGTAGCCTATGCCTGTGCCTCCGCCGTGGTGGAAGCAGGTCCACGTGGCGCCGACCGCCGTGTTGAGGGCGTAGTTAAGTATGGGCCAGTCACCTATGGCGTCGCTTCCGTCCAACATGCCCTCGGTCTCCCTGTAGGGCGAGGCCACGGAGCCGGCGTCCAGGTGGTCCCTGCCGAACCATATGGGGCCTGAGAGCTCGCCCCTCCTGACCATCTGGCTGACCACCTTGCCGAACAGGGCCCTCTCGCCGTAGCCGAGGTAAACCACCCTGGCGGGCAGGCCCTGGAACTTGACGTACTTGTGGGCTGCCGTTATCCACCTGGCTAGCCTCTGGTTCCTGCCGAACAGCTGCAGCAGGACGTCGTCCAGCTTATATATGTCGTTCGGGTCGCCCATGAGGCTGGTCCACCTGAACGGCCCCCTCCCCTCCTCGAACAGCGGCCGCATGAACTCCATCTGCCCGGGTATCTTGAAGGCCTCTGTTAGGCCAGCGTCGTAGGCCTGCTTCCTGAGGTTGTTGCCGTACTCAAAGGTCACGGCCCCCCTAGCCTGGAGCTCAAGCATGAGCTGGACGTGCCTCTTCATAGTCTGCTTTGCCAGCTGTATGTACCTTTCGGGGTCCTGTGACCTGAGCCTCGCCGCCTCCTCGACGCTCATCCCCTCCGGCACGTAGGAGAGCGGGTCGTGGGCCGGCGTCTGGTCGCTGAGGACGTCAGGCACCACGTTCTCCTTGACCAGGCGCTCGAGCAGGTCAACTGCGTTGGCGAGGACCCCTATGCTGGTGGGAGTCCTTGACCTCTTGGCCTCAAGGGCCATGTCTATGGCCTTATCTATGTCGTCGGTCCAGGTGTCCAGGTAGCCTGTCTGTATCATCCTGTCTATCATGCGCTTGTCAACGTCAGCTATGAGGGCCACGCCGCCAAGCATCTTGGCCGCGAGTGGCTGGGCGCCCCCCATGTTCCCTAGGCCTGCGCTCACGTAGAGCCTTCCCTCAAGGGAGCCGTAGGCCCTCTCGGCCGCCGCCCCCACGGTCTCATAGGTCCCCTGGAGGACCCCCTGGGTGCCTATGTAGGCCCAGCAGCCCGCCGTCATCTGGTGGAAGCTTATGAGCCCCCTCTTCTCGAGCTCCCAGAAGTAGCTCCAGTCCGCCCACTTGGGCACCAGCATGGCGTTGCTCATGACGACCCTCGGGGCCCTCAGGTCAGTCTTGAAGACCGCCACGGGCTGGCCGCTCTGTATCACCATCGTGTCGTCCGAGTCCATTGTGAGCAGGGTGTTGACTATGGCCTCAAAGTCGTCCCAGGACCTCGCGGCCTTGCCGGTGCCGCCGTAAACTATGAGGTTCTTGGGGTCCTTGGCAACCATGGGGTCGAGGACGTGAAAGAGCATCCTTAGTATTCCTTCTACCTGCCAGTCCCTGCTCCTGACGTGGAGCTCAGGGCCAGTGATTGCATGAACTGTCCTGGTCTCAGGGTCGTAATAGCCCTCGGATATCAGCTCCTCAATGGGTTGACCCTTATACTTTGAAGGTACAGACATATGGACGCGCCGAGCAGCCGTGTATACAATAAGTATTTAAGCAATCGAAATGAGCCTGCCGCTACGCGCATAGCCAAAAAAGGGCCGTCAGTGGAAATAATATGGTTGCCTCTAGCTTTATACCCTGTCAGGAAGTAGCTGCGGGTGACCCAGGTGTTCGTAAGAAGGGCCAGGCTGTTAAAGGACCCTGACGACGTGAGGTTGGCAGACCTCAGGCCTCTGGTGCCGCTGGCAGGCATTCCATGGGACTGGTCCACGGCTGGAAGGCCAGGGGCCAGGTTTGCGCCCTCATCCATAAGGACGGAACTCTACTCCATGAGTCCCCTCTCTGAGGACCTGGGCGAGCTTATGTGGGGGTTTGATGACGTAGGCGATGTTGACATAGTTGGCGGGGACCTGGCTGAGACAGGGCGAAGGGTCACAGAGGCCTCAAGGCAGTTAATGGAGGCCGCCAGGCAGAGGGGCACGCCCGTCGTCTTTATCGGCGGCGACCATTCCATAACAGGCTGGGCTTCCAGGCCATTCGTACAGCGCGGCGTCACGCTGGTGGTGCTGGACGCGCACTATGACATAAGGAGGCCCAGCGAGGGCGTCACGAGCGGCTCGTGGCTCAGGGAGCTGCTTGAAAGCTCCCCTAAGGCCAGAGCAATAGTCATCGGCGTTTCTGAGTACTCCAACCCTCCCTACGCCCCCTCAAGGGCTAAGGAGCTGGACATTGAAGTTATCAGCAGGCTTGAGCTCCTAAGGGACTCAAGGAGCTCACTAGAGAGGCTCAGCTCCCTGATCTCAGGCTCCGAGGTCTACCTCAGTATAGACATGGACCACCTGGCCCAGGCCTTTGCCCCTGGCGTCAACAGCCCAAACCCACTTGGCATGACCCCCTTTGAGAGCGTAACCGTGATAGACTCTGTGACGTCGATCGCGAGGGTAGTGGGCGTGGATGTCGTAGAGGTCGTACCAAGTCTCGACCCCACGGGCTCCACGTCTAAGCTTGCAGCCTTCCTACTCCTCAGGGCCGTGCACGGCTCCCTTCGCTGGACTCGTAAACCGCAGCCTAAGTAATTACTTGTCAAGGCCGCTGACTCTAATACCTTGAACTGCCAGTGTGCACAGGTGCATGCATTGAAGGTCTGCGCGGGCCAGAGGCTGACCGTTGAAGACATATGTAACGTCGCTGTTAACTCCCCAGTTAACATGTGCCAGGAGTCGCTCCAGCTGCTCTCAAGGTCCAGGAAGGCCTACGAGGCCGGGGCCTCGCTGGGAAAGGTCTACGGCTACTCAACCGGCCTCGGGGCCCTGGCCTCGGCCGAGGAGGGCACGTGGAGGGGCAGGGAGGCCCAGGTCCTCAGGGAACACGACCTCGGCATTGGACCTGAGGCCCCAAGGGAGGTGGTCAGGGCGGCCATGCTCGTGAGGGCGTCCCAGCTGGCCCAGGGCTTCGCGCCCGTGAGGCCCGAGGTGGCGCAGAGGCTCGTAGACGCGTTAAACTACGACATAGTTCCAGCTGTATCGCTGGAGGGCAGCGTGGGCGCGAGCGGCGACCTGGCGCCACTAGCCAGGATCTCCAGGTGCATCTACAGCGGGGAGGGGCAGGCAACCGTGAGGGGCAGAAGGCTTAGCTGCGAGGAGGCACTTGAGGCCGCCGGGCTTAAGCCCCTGGAGCTTGGGCCGGGCGAGGCCCTGGCTATAATTAACAGCAACGCCTTCAGCGTCGCCATGGCCTCCCTAGGGGTCTGCGCCTCCCTGAGGCTTTTGGGCGAGTCCCTCAATGTAATGAGCGAGACGCTTGAGGTCACGGGGTGTAACCCCCAGCACTTCTCTACAGCGGTGGCCAACAGCAAGAGGCTTGAGGGAGTTAAGGACGTGGTGGCCTCGCTTAAGGTTGGCTGTCAGAGGTCGCCGAGGCTTCAGGACCCCTACTGCATAAGGTGCGTGCCCCAGGTCTACGGCTCAGCCCTCGAGGTCCTCAGGTTTGCTGCCAAGCTACTTGAGGCGGAGGCGTACTCGTCGTCAGATAACCCGTTCGTCTATAATGACAGCGTGTATCACGCCTGCAACTTCCACGCCTCGGCTGCAGGCATGGCGTCAGACATGGTTAAGGTCGCCCTGGCGCACGTGGGCAACATGATAGAGAGGAGGACGGCCCACCTGCTGAGCTCCGCCACCACAGGGCTCCCGGACTTCCTGGCAGTTAAGGGCACCGTCGTGGGAGCAATGATCTACCAGTACACGGCCGCGTCGCTTGCTGCCAAGCTCCGCCAGCTGGCCTCCCCGGGATCTGTGCACTCCATTCCTACCAGCGGCTTGCAGGAGGACGTGGTCTCAATGGCGCCCAACTCCTCCTACGAGCTGCTAAGGTCGACGGCCGTGCTGGCGAGGCTGATAGCCGTCGAGGACGCTTTGGCCTCACAGGCCGCCAAGGTCGCCAGGGGGCTCCCCCTCGATGACCCTAAGGACGCCCTAGAGAGGTCGCTGGCCAAGGTAGTGGGGGAGGCCGGCCTCTCGGGCCTCAGCTTCATAGTGAACCTGGCCTGAGGTGGCGCCCTTGCCCGAGGCCGACCTAATTATATATAATGCTAACGTTGTCCTCTTTGAGTTCAGGCCCGTCACTAGGGCCTCCCAAGTGAAGGTCCTGGCAGGGGGCGAGGTGGCGGTTAAGGGCAACTACATAGCTAAGGTAGGCCAGCGAGGCGAGGTTAGGGGAACCTACAGGGCAGGGCTTGAGCTTAACGCAGGTGGAAGGCTCCTCTCGCCAGGACTTGTCGACATGCACACCCACGCGGTCTTCGCCGGCAGCAGGGACGACGAGCTTGAGGCTAAGCTGAGCGGCGTCAGCTACTCAGAGATCCTCAGGAGAGGAGGAGGCATATACAGGACCGTCAGGGCCACGAGGTCGGCCAGCGACGAGGAGCTCAGGGACCTGCTAGTCAAGAGGCTCAGGCTGATGCTTCACCTGGGGACCACGACGGCTGAGGTCAAGAGCGGCTACAGCCTCGACCACGAGGGCGAGCTCAGGCTGCTTAGGGTTGCGAGGGAGGCGTCTAGCACTGCAAAGGTCGACGTGGTTCCAACCCTGCTTGCCCACGTGCCGCCCGAGGAGGCCAGGGAGGGGAGGGCCAGGGAGGAGTACGTTAAGGGCTTTGCCAACGACCTAGTTAGGAGGGCGGCAGGGTTAGCTAACTTTGTGGACGTCTTCTGCGATGAAGGTGCCTTCACGCCTGACGAGTCAAGGCTTATACTCACGTCAGCCAGGGCTGTAGGCCTAGGAGCAAGGGCTCACGCGGACCAGCTGGCCAGGATAGGCTGCGCCGAGGCCGTGGCCCAGGCGGGCCCCGCCTCGGTTGACCACCTGGAGGTCTCGGACGAGAGGTCCGTGAAGGCGATAGCCGCCTCAAGATCCACGGCTGGCCTCCTGCCGGCAAGCCTCATGGCTACCATGGGCTCCTCGAGGCCTCCGGTGCCCCTGCTGAGGGCGTACGGCGTGCCCATGGCACTGGGCAGCGACCTCAGCGCGAACAGCGTCATGCCGTCGATGCAGACAGCTATTGACCTTGCAATTTACCTCTACGGCCTGACGCAGGCTGAGGCCCTGGCCGCCGCCACGGTTAACGCCGCGCTCTCGCTGGGGCTGAGCGACAGGGGGTCCGTGGAGGCCGGGAAGCTGGCTGACCTGGTGGTGTGGGACCTTGAGAGGGTCAGCGAGCTTGGGTATGACTGGGGCAGGGACAGGGCACTGGTTGTTATCAGGCGCGGCTCCGCGGTCAAGGACTTACTGAACCCCTGAGCCCCCAAGGTAAGTGGCCAGCGTCCTCAGCTTGCCCAGCTCCCCGGGCTCGACCTCCAGGGGGTCCCCTGAGGCTATAATGAGATCTGCCATCTTGCCTACCTCAAGGCTGCCCACGTCCCTGTCCATGAGGACCTCGGCGGAGCCCCTGGTGTAGGCGTCTAGGGCCTCAGCCACGCTCAGCCTCTCCCCCACGCCCTCAACGCCGTTCACGGCGGCCGAGAGCGTCGTCCACGGGTCGGCGGGCTCCACTGGGGCGTCAGTGGAGAGCCCCACCACGGCGCCCGCTGAAATCATGGACTTGAACCTGTAGGCCCACCTGACCCTCTGGCCCAGCCTCTTGTGTATCCACGGCAAGTCGTCAACCTCAAACATGGGCTGCACCGCCACCCGGAGGCCCGAGAGAGCCGGGAGCTGGTCGTCCCTCACGAGTGAGGCGTGCTCCACCCTCAGCCACCCGCGCAGGCCCTCGGAGCCCCTTAGGACCACGTCGAGGGCCGCGTCACCTATGGCGTGCACAGCCACCTGCAGCCTAAGCCTTGAGGCCCTGGCCAGCAGGGACCTGAGCTCCTCGGGGCTGAGCAGCGGCCTCCCCCTGTTCCCAGGGTCGTCCGAGTAGGGCTCGCTCAGGTAAGCCGTCCTGGCGCCGAGGGAGCCGTCGGCGAACGCCTTGAGCCCCATCACCCTGACCAGGTCGTTTCCGAAGCCGCCAGCCACGCCAAGGGACTCAAGGAGGCCAACGCTGTCAGCGTCAAGGTAGAGTCTGAGCCTGAGGGGCAGGGGCTGCGAGGTCAGGCCGGCCATGAGCTTAAGCGGCACGTTCATGAAGCCTACGGTGGTCACCCCCTGCAGGGCCAGCCTCCTGGCCTCCTCGGCGACGTAAGTCATGTACTCCTCAGGCGGCGGCTCGAGCTGCCTGAGCGCCCTTATCACGGCCCCCTCCCTGACCAGGCCGCTTGGCCTGCCGTCCGGGCCTATGTCTATGTAGTCCTCGAGACCCCTCAGGTCAACCCTTCTCATGGCCGAGGAGCTCAGCACGGCGGCGTGGCCGCAGACCCTTATCAACATCACGGGCCTGTCGCCCGCTACGTCGTCTATGTCGGCCGAGGTGGGAGGCCTCCTCTCCCTAAGCCTTGACTCGTCCCAGCCCCTGCCCAGCACAGCTGTGACGTTGGGGTGCCTCTCGAGGAACTCCTTGACCCTGCGCCTCAGCTCGTCCAGGCTGTCAACTCCCCTGAGGTCGACGCCGCTGTCCTGTATTGCCAGGCCGCTGAGGTGCATGTGGGCGTCTATGAAGCCCGGCAGCCCCACGCCCCTGTCTATGTCCACCTCCTCGCACTCAAGCTCCCTGCAGGCCCTCTCAACCCTGCCCCGGTCGCCCTCCAGCATCACCCTGCCGTTCACGGCCAGCAGGGAGTCGACTGCCCTGGGCGGCCTGAAGGAGACATATATCCTGCCGTAGAAGGCCGTGGCCCTCAAGGGGCTACCTCCTTATCAGCGGGAAGTCAACTATCTTGGCCTCCCCTGACCTGCCCCTCTCGTCCACTATAGTTACGGTCTCCCCGAAGACTGCGTACCTCACGTCAAGGTAGCCCTGCCCGACGCCCCTCTGCAGCACGGGGCTGAAGGTGCCGCTCGTCACCCAGCCGACCTCGACGTCGTCAACCATCACCTTGTAGCCGTTCCTCGGTATGAACCTGGCGGAGGACTTCTTCATCTCAAACCCGACCCTGACCCACCTCAGCCCCTCCCTCCTGCACGCCCTGAGCGCCTCCTCACCTATGAAGCCCCTCTTGCCCCAGTCTATGGCCCCCAGGCCATACCTTAGGCTCAGGGCGCAGGGGAACTTGAGGGGGTCCTCGCCGTACTCGTTGCCTCCGAGCACGAAGCCCATCTCTATCCTGAGGGTGTCCCTCGCCGCGATGCCCACCGGCTTAGCCCCCAGCTCAAGGGCCTTCCTGTATATCCTCTCGGCGTCGCCTGGGGCGGCCCACACCTCGAAGCCGTCCTCGCCGGTCCAGCCGCTCCTGCTCACGAGGAAGGCCATGGCGTCGCCCAGGCCAACGTTGAGGAGGAACTGAAGGGGCTTCAGGGAGCCCGCCTCCTTGAGGCCCATCCTCTCCATTACCTCGGGGCTCCTCGGGCCCTGTATGGCCAGCATGGCATACGTCGAGGTCAGGTCCTCGAGGCTCACCTTAAGCCCCCTGGAGGACGCCGCCTGCTGCAGGTGCGACTTCATCCTCTCGGTGACGGCCGCGTTCGGCACGGCAAGCCACTCGTTGTCAGAGACCCTGTACCACATCTCGTCGTCAATCACCCTGGCCAGCTCCGTGAGGGCGAGTGTGGGGCCGCTCATGAAGCCCTCCTTAGTCGCGGAGACCTTCTTGGTAAACACGATCTCAAGGAGCTCCGCTGCGTCGGGGCCCGTGAGCCTCAGCCTCCCCATGTGGCTTATGTCAAATATGCCCACGTCGGTCCTGACGGCCATGTGCTCCTCCATGGTTGAGGTGTAAACCATGGGGACGCTCCAGCCGGCGAACTCGCCGAAGGACGCCCCTAGGCCTTCATGAAGGGAGGAGAGCTGAACCGTCCTGAGGGCCAAGCTCACACCTGCGGGCCAAGGGCCTGGGAAGAATAAAAAGTGGCGAGGGCTTCCCACTCATAGTATGTCAACGTATGATATCCTGAGCCTCTTGCTCGCCTCGTCCAGGCGCCTCCAGTCCTCATACGAGAGGGCCCAGCCCGTGGCCCCGGCGTTCTCCTCGACCTGCTCAGGCGACTTGGCCCCGGGTATCGGGAGCACGGCGCTGCTGGCCCTGAGCAGGAAGTTGAGGGCCACCTGTGACAGAGTCTTGTCATACTTCTTTGCAACCTCCTTTAGCTCCTCAACGAGCTGGAGTATCTGCGAGTAGTTCTCGGGCCTGAACAGCGGGTTGTTCCTCCTGACGTCATTGAACTTAGTTATGTCCTCAAGCGTGTACTTACCCAGTATGGCGGCCTGGGCCAGCGGGCTCCAGGCGAGCACGGTCATGCTGTTAGCCTCGGCATACGGTATGTGCTGCTGCTCCGCCTGCCTCTCAACTATGTTGTACCTCAGCTCCAGCACCTCCACGTCGTGCCTGCTCAGGCAGTACCTGAACTCCTCTATCAGCGCCACAGGGTAGTTGCTCAGCCCTATGTACCTGACCTTGCCCATCTCTATTAGCCTCTCAAAGGCCCTGGCGTACTCGCACGTGGGTATGTTGTGCCACGCCGGCGGCCAGTGGGCCTCAAGGGCGTCTATGAAGCTGGTCTGGAGCCTCCTCAGGCTCCCGTCGACCGCCCTGAATACGTCGTCATAGCTTAGGAAGTGGCCAGGTATCTTAGTTACTATGAAGACCTCGCTCCTCGGGACCCCAAGCTCCCTTATGGCGTCCCCTATGAACTTCTCGCTCATGCCATTGCCGTACACCATGGCCGTGTCTATCAAGTTCATGCCAAGCTCCAGGGCCTTGGCTATTGCAGCCTTTGCCTTCTGGTAGTCCGTGACCCCCCAGGCGTCGCTGAACTGCCAGGCTCCAAGCCCTATCCTGGGCACCTTCTCCTTGGTTGACCCGAACTCCGTGTACTCCAAACAGGGCACCCCTCCTGAACGAAGAACTAGGAGTTTTAAATTGAAGCTTTTACTTGAAGGAAGCTATGAGCTCCTTGGCCCCGGGGGCCTGGCCACGACGTTAACCAGGGGGTCGAGGCCCCTGACCACTATTTCAACCCTGTCGCCGTCCTTAAGGTACCTCCCCCTCGGGTGTCCAACGCCCGGCGGGGTCCCAGTGAATATCAGGTCCCCGGGGTAGAGCTTCATGTACTTCGAGAGCTCAACCACTATATCGGCAAAGTCGTATGTCATCTCATCGGCGCAGCCGTGCTGGACCCTCTCGCCATTTATATAGGTCTCCACGCACGAGCCCTGCAGCTCGGAGTAGTCCTCGAGGACCTTGACGTAGGGCCCCGTCGGCGAGAAAGTGTCCAGGCTCTTTGAGAGGCACCAGGGGAGCCTCTCGTCGTACTGGAGCTCCCTGGCGGTCACGTCGTTCCCAGCCATGTAGCCGAGTATGGCCTCCTGGGCCTCCCTCCTGCCAGCGTGCTTCACCGCCCTGCCAATTACTATCACCACCTCGCCCTCGTAGTCCGGCTTCTGTATGAACTCAGGCACCTCAATGCTGTGGAGGTGCCCCGTCAGGGCGCTTGGGGCCTTCATGAAGAACACAGGCCTCTCCACGGACCCCATCTCCCTGGCGTGGGCCGCGTAGTTCTTGCCTATGCCAATTATCTTTGAGGGCTGGGGCACCGGGGGCTCAAGCGGCCTGTCGAGCCCCTGGACGGGCTCCCCCCTCTCCAGCTTCCCCACGAGCTTAACCGGGTCCCTGAAGAACTCCGCCGGGTCCACCTGTGAGCCGTTGAGCAGAGCCAGGTAGACCTGGCCCCCCTCGACCAGCGCCAGCCGAGGGGCTCCCCCTACAAGCACGGAGGCAAGCCTCAAGGCAAGTCACGGGACACCAAGACCTCGGGAAGTTTAAAAGCGGTTGCAGGCCACGCAGGACGCCGCTCGAGGCTTAGGAGGGTTAATTTTATAAGATGAGGTGACAGGCTCTACGCGGAAAACCAGGGTGCTTGAGTCGTGGCCGCGAGCCAAGAGAAGAGGGTCGTCAACCCGCTGAGGTACCTGAGGGATGCGGTTGACAGCCAGATATACGTTAAGCTGAAGGACGGCACCGAGTACGTGGGCCAGCTCTTAGTCACTGACTCAACTATGAACCTAGTGCTTGACAACTCCGTGGAGGTCAAGGACGGGAAGCAGATAGTCGCCAGGCTGGGCAAGATACTGATAAGGGGGAGCATGGTACAGTATGTCAGCTTCAACCCGGAGCTGGCGGCCCCCGACGTGGTCTCCAAGTGAGACTTTCAGAAAGTGAAAGGCGTAAATATCCCTAGGTGAACAGCTTGGAAGGGCGCGGACATGTGATAAGGACTGTGCTAATAGGCGCCGGCAGCGGCGCCTCATACTTCCTCGCTGGCCTTGAGAAGCTGAAGGCAAGGGAGATACAGCCCGTGGGCATACCCCTCGTGAACTACATGAAGGCCCACAGGCCGGAGGACATAGACGTCGTCGCAGTGTATGACGTTGACAACTCAAAGGTTGGCAGGGACATGTACTCAATAGCTTCTAAGCTCTCGCCGTTCAGCTCGGTGCCCAGGACCCTGAAGGACATAGTTGTGAGCAGGGGCCTCCACTGCGGCAGCCTCAGGGGGCTTGATGTAGATGCCTCAGGCCTTGAGGACGCGCTGGGCAGCCCCCAGCAGGCCCTGGAGGAGTTCATCTCTGAGCTCGTGAAGCTTAAGCCTGACGTCATCGTTAACGTGATAACCACGGAGCCCATGAGGTTCGTCGAGAGCGAGGGCGAGTTCGTCAAGTTGGCCTCCACGTGCTCGGCGGGGGCAACGCTGGCGTACGCCTACGCCGCGAGCGAGTACTCGCTGAGGACAGGGAACCCCGTGGCCTTCATCAACCTGACGCCCCCCGCCGCCGCCAACAGCCCAGGCGTCGTGAGCCGCTTCGAGAGGGCTGGGGCCCTGGTCTTAGGTGATGACGCCGCCACAGGCGCGACGCCGCTGACCGCCGACCTGCTCGAGCACATGGCTGAGAGGGGCCGCAGGGTGCTGTCGGTGGCGCAGTTCAACATAGGCGGCAACACGGACTTCCTCAGCCTCACAGAGCCCGAGAGGAACCACTCCAAGGAGGTCACCAAGAGCAGCATGGTTGCCGACATACTCGGCTACGACGCACCCCACTACATAAGGCCCACGGGCTACCTCGAGCCGCTGGGCGACAGGAAGTTCGTCGCCATGCACATAGAGTACGAGTCCTTCGGGGGCTTCAGAGACGAGGTGATAGTCAACGCCAGGATAAACGACAAGTCGAACCTGGCCGGCCTCATGGCGTCGATCGTACCGGTAGCCAAGTCGCTGCTGGAGAGGGGGGTCCACGGGAGCTACGCCACTGTTAACAGGTTCTACATGAAGATGCCAGGGCCCCGGGGCACCAAGAACATAAGCAAGATAGTCGCCTACCAGGACCTGCTCAAGGAGCTCAAGAAGCTTGACATTATTTGAACGACAGCCCGGATATATTTAATTAAAAGATAAACACTTATAAAGCTTCTGTCTTACAGGTTAACTATACTGAAAACAAGTAAATAGCTGTGGGGCGTGGGAGTATGATACACGTAACGCTGCTGCAATACATACTCTCGGTGATCTCAGGCGTAGTGGTGGGGTTCTCGCTGGGCCTCATAGGTGGGGGAGGCTCCATACTCGCAGTCCCATTGCTGCTCTACTTCGTCGGCCTCAGCAGCATACCTAACGCGGCGCACATAGCCCTTGGAACGACAGACCTTGCAGTGGGCATGAACGCATACATAAACTCCTACATGCACCTCAAGAAGAGGAACGTCTCCCCTAAGGTTGGAGGCATATTCGCGGGCGTCGGAGTGGTCGGCGCCCTACTGGGCACCTACCTGGGGCACATAACGCCGGGCGGAAGGCTGCTGCTGTACTTCGCCATAGCAATGATAGTCCTCGGCGTCTACATAGGGTTCTTCAGGAACGCCGCCAAGGCCGGGACCCACGAGGAGGTAAGCAGGGTTGTTGAGGCCTACTCCAGGTGCCCCAGGCTGACCGCCAGGGTGGCCAGCCTCGTGGCCATATTCGGGTTCGTGGTTGGCCTGATAAGCGGCTACTTCGGCATAGGAGGGGGGTTCCTGATAGTGCCCGCCCTCATGTTCTCCTCAGGCCTCTGCATCACCAGGGCCATAGGCACCTCGCTGCTCAGCGTCGGAACCTTCGGCATGGCCGGCGGCCTTGAGTACGCTGTTTACGGCGACACCCTGTTCATAATCTCGCTGCTCTACGTGCTTGGCGGCATAGGAGGGGGCTTCCTGGGCACGTCGCTGGCCGTTAAGGCGCCTAAGAAGACGCTCCAGAGGGCATATGGAATAATAATAGTGCTGGTGGGCATCTACATGATATTCAAGGTCCTGCACCTGTCGCTCTGACCGCGCTTTATTTTCCAGGCATCGCGCTGAGCCGGCGAGGTGGTCGCCTTGGAGGAGAGGTATGTTGTCGTCACCGGCGGTGACAGGGGCATAGGCAGGGCCACCGTGCTCAGGTTCGCCAGGGCGGGCTTCAACGTAGTGTTCACCTACAGGAGCAGGCAGGACGCGGCGGAGCGCACGGCCTCAGACGCCAGGGCGCAGGGGGCCCGCAGCGTCCTCTACTACAGCGTTGACGTCTCCAGCTGGGAGTCCGTGTCCAAGTTCGCCCAGGAGCTCTCCGGCAGGGTGCCCTACGTTAACGTCCTCGTAAACAACGCTGGCATAATTGACTACAACGACTTCGAGGGTCTGACCCCAGAGAGGTGGAGGGAGGTGCTGGACGTGGACCTCACGGGGCCCTTCCTGGTCACAAAGGCACTCCTTGACCTGCTGAGAAGGGCCAGCTGGGCCTCCGTGGTTAACCTGGCAAGCATAGCTGGCCAGACTGGGAACGTGCTGGCCAGCGTGGCCTACTGCACTGCCAAGGGCGGCGTGATTGAGCTCACCAAGAGGCTCGCGGTGGAGCTGGCGAAGTACGGCATAAGGGTCAACGCGGTTGCGCCAAGCTTCGTGGAGACCGACATGGTGGCTGACATACTCAACGACCCAAGGAGAAGGCGGGAGGTGGAGCAGATGCACCCGCTGGGAAGGATAATAAAGCCCGAGGAGGTGGCCGAGGTCATCTACTTCCTGGCCGACCCAGCCCTCTCGCTCAACATAACCGGCCAGGTAATTGGAATCAACGGCGGCAGGTACACTTGAGGACTAAAAGGCGTCAGGTCCCCTGAGGCCAGCTTAGGCTTTAATCCTAGGACCCCCTGCTCAATGTACTTGAGGACAGCGCCTTGCTAGACCTCTCGCTGACGGCGCTACTCAGCGACCTTAAGGAGGTGGGCTACGCCGTCCTAGTGGGATCGCTGATAAACGTTGTTCTTACGCTGCTCTGGGCCCTGAGGTGGAGGGCCGGGCTAAAGTACCTGGGCGTCAGGGTCAGCTACCTTCAGTCGCTCGGCGCAATAGTGGCCAGCTTTCCCCTGGGCAACCTGCTCCCGGCGGGCAAGGCGGCCCAGGAGGCGTTCAGAATAGCATACCTTGACGTCAAGGAGGGCAAGAGGACGTCAGTTATGGCGGCGGCTGCCGTCGAGTGGGTCGCCGAGGGCCTAATAATTTCGTTTCTGCTGTTAGCTGTAATCATAAGGCACTACGCGATCGGCGCCGCGGCCCTCACCCTTGTAGCAGTGGCGGCAGGCCAGCCCCAGGGCATGACAGTTAGGTCAGCCGTCAGGGACCTGGTCAAGGCCTTCAGGCTCCTGTCCAGGGACCGAAGGCTTATGGCAACTTACCTGGCCGTGAGCTCTGCCATAATAGCCATAGACGTCATTAAGGTGTGGCTCGTGGCCCTCATGAGCGGCCTCTACCTTGCGCTCTTTGACCTTATATTGCTTTACGTCATCCTCAGGGTCACGTCCGCGGCGCCGACCCCGGCGGCCCTGGGCTTCCTTGACTTAGGGGTCATAGGTGCGCTGAAGTTCATGGGGTATCCCGTGGGGCTAGCTGTCCTGTTCCTGGTGTCCATCAGGCTTGTGGACACGGTGATGCCAAGCATAGCGGGCATTATTGTGCTTGTCGTGACCGGGAGCTACCGCGTGCTCAGGCAGGCCAGGGGCGCAGGGAGTTGGAGACGCTGAGAATTGCAATGGTCAGCGACTGGTTCCCTCCAAGAGTTGGAGGGGTCGAGACCAGCATAAGCGAGCTGTCCAAGGCCCTGGGCAGGCTGGGCCACGAGGTGATGGTTGTAACTCATGAGAACAGCTCCTACAGGGGCCCGCCGGGCCTCGTCAAGGGCGACGGCTACCTGGTCTACTGGATCGGGACCCGCCTCCTGGCCAAGGACGACGTCACCTATGACCCGCTTGTAATAGCGAAGGCGTCGCTCTTCGTCAAGAGGAACGCGGTCGACGTAGTTCACGCCCACGGCGTGACCTCAGTGCTGGGCCTCATGACCTCAATGATAGCCAGCGGGGGAACCGGCGTGCCGTCAGTGCTCACTAACCACTCGCTCCTCAGCGGCTCCCTGAAGGGCCTGGGCAGGCTGTCCCTCAAGTACGCGCTCAAGTGGCCCACCCTCCTGGTGGGCGTGTCAAGGGCCGCGGCCGAGGACGTCTCAAGGATCAGCGGGAGGCCGGCGGACGTAATACATAACTGCATAGACGTCGACTCATGGAGGGAGATGGCCACCTGGTCCCACCTTGACGGGGACCCGGCCATAGTTATAACGTCCAGGCTGTCGCCGAGGAAAAACCCCCTTGAGATAGCCAAGGTGGCATCCCTGGTGGCCAGGAAGCTCCCCAGGGCTAGGTTTTACGTGGTCGGCGACGGCATGCTCATGAGGGACCTCGTGGAGTCGCTCAGGGGCTTCGGGGTTGAGGACAGGGTGAAGGTCCTGGGGCTCATGCCCAGGGAGAGGGTAGCGCAGCTTCTCTCTGGGGCTGACGCCTTCGTCCTGACAAGCTACAGGGAGTCCTTCGGCATAGCCGTCCTTGAGGCCATGGCGCTCGGGGTGCCGCCGCTGGTCTACAGTAGCCCGGGCGTCCTAGACCTGGTTGAGGACGGCAGGAGCGGCATCATAGCTGATGGACCTGAGGCCATGGCGGATGCCATAGTAAGGGTTGCCAGCGACGAGGGCCTCAGGAGGGACCTTGCAAGGGGCGCCGAGGACAGGGCAAGGCTCTTCGACTGCAGTATAATAGCCAGGAGGTACGTTGAGGAGTACCGGAGGGCCGAGGAGGTTAAGTGCAGCGACGACAGGAGGTTCCTGGCCTACAGGCTCTACAGGGCCCTCACGGGGGACCCCGTTAAGGAGGGCGAGTGGTGCAGGGGGAGGAAGTGGGAGTACCATGAGAGGTCAGCCGATGGCATTGTTCCTGTCGTCAGACGTGGAGCAGGACGCCCCGCCGTACATGAACACTGAGAGGGGCATCGTCGAGGGCCTGCCCAGGCTGCTGGAGCTGCTGGACGAGCTTAAGGTGAGGGCCACGTTCTTCGTGGTTGGCAGGGTGGCCGAGAGGCACCCAAGGGCTGTCTACAACATAATTGAAAGGGGCCACGAGCTTGGAAGCCACGGCTACGCGCACGTAAGGCTTGACAGGGTCCCCCTCAGGGAGGCCGAGGACGACGTGAGGAGGTCGCTGAGGGTCCTCAGGGACTTCAGTGAGGTCAAGTCATTCAGGGCCCCCAACCTTAAGCTGCCCCGGCAGCTCCTGCCTGTCCTCAGGGAGGAGGGGGTCAGCGTTGACGCCAGCCTGGCCTCCTACAAGCCGCCCTTCCCGCGGGGCCTCACTGTTGAGGGCGGCGTGGTCAGGGTCCCGGCCACGGTGACGAGCAGCGTGCTGCGCGTGCCGTGGGCCCTCCAGAGGCCCCTGCTGGCCCTGATGCCCAGGGTTACCACGCTCTTCGTGCACCCCTGGGAGGTCTCAGGCGTGGTGCACTGGAGGCCCGACATATGGGTCGGCACGGGCCCAAGGCTCCTCGGGCTCCTGAGGAACGCGGTGAGCTACATGGTTAGGAGGGGCTACAGGCCCATGACTATGAGTGAGGCGCCCTCGCTCCTTGACAATATTAACTTCAGGGCGCTGGCTCAGCCGGGCGGCAGGTGAGAGCACTTGCTCGGCAAGCTGAGGAAGTTCGTTAACTCCGTAGCTCCAACGACCGTGGGCAAGGCCCTTTATAAGGCCGGCGTGACCCCCGACGAGCTCACCTACACGGGCCTCGCCCTCTCCGCCCTGGCGCCCCTCGCGGTTTACCTGGGCAAGCTCATAATGCTGCCATTCCTAATACTGTTGGCAGGCCTCATGGACGTCCTTGACGGGGCCGTCGCCAGGGCCTCCGGGAGGACCACGGCTTTTGGCTCCTACCTTGACTCTGTGACCGACAGGGTCAGCGACGCCTTCCTGTTCCTGGCCATGGCCCTGGCCGGGGTGAACCAGTACATAACCATGATAGCGCTGGCCTTCTCGCTCATGGTAAGCTACGCCAGGGCCAAGGGCGAGCTGCTCAACGTCAGGATGGAGGGCATAGGCCTTGTCGAGAGGAGCGAGAGGCTTATAATACTCTTCGTCATGTCGCTGCTGCTCCTCCTCAGGCAGCTGCTCGTGGACAACATAATAATGGCGGTAGTGGCCGTGCTGGCCGCCGCCACAGTGATCCAGAGGTCCGTTCACGTCAAGAGGTCGATAGGCTAGACCGCGCACAATGACTTGAAGCGCGAGGCGTCGTCCTTCATGAAGACGTTGTTAAACATAACGTAGACTTCCCTGGCCTCCCTGAGCCCCCTGACCTTGTTGCAGAGCGCCTCAAGATCGTTGTCCGTGTACCTGTACCTGTAGTTGACCTCCCCGCCCCCTATGCCGTGGAGCCTGAAGTAGACAACAGGCCTCTCGACGGCAGGGCTGGCCCTAAATGGGTCGACCACGTGTATGACCCCGTCAAGGTCCCCTATGACCTTAGCTATGAGGTCCGGCCTTGAGCGCCACGTGCCCCTGGGCTCCCACCCTATCGTGAAGTCCCTCGTTGCCACGGCCCTGAAGAACTCCGCTGCCTGCCTCACGTTGTCCTCCGAGGCCCCGAAGCCCGGAGGGGTCTGGACCACCACCACTGAGGCCCCGAGGGCCCTCGCGGCCCTGGCGACCACGTCCCACGCCTCAAGGTTCTCCTTTGTTGTCCTGAGGTTGCCGTAGCGGTCTGCCAGCTCCTCAGGTACCCTGTGCCTGGCCCTCCTCCACGTGGGGCCCCCAGGGGGGTGGGTGACCGCCTGCCACGCCTTCATTGTGAACCTGAAGCCCTCGGGCGCCTCTCCCCTCAGGGACCTCAGCCTGCCCTCGTCAGGCATTTCATAAAACGTGTCCTGAAGCTCGACGACGTTGAAGCTGGCGTAATACCTCTGCCTTCCCAGGCACCAGCCGCAGCAGCCCACCAGCAGCATGGGCGCCCCTGGGGGACTTACCCGCGCCTGAAGTTTAAGCCGTCCAGGCCCCTCGGCTTAGCTGTTAGCTTCCTCGCTGATAGGTAAGGCTTTTAAGTTTAGAGTTAAGCAATTTTAAATAGCTCAGTAACCGATACTCAGGTAACTGATATAGGGGTGAGGTCATGGAGTACAAGTGGACCGTGCTCACCAACACCACGCTTGGGATACTCATGGCTATGATAAACTCCTCCGTGCTCATAATATCGCTCCCTGCCATATTCAGGGGCATCCAGCTTAACCCGCTGGCCCCGAGCTCCTTTGACTACCTTCTCTGGCTGCTCATGGGCTACGGCGTCGTCTCCTCCTCGCTGGTAGTCTCCTTCGGCAGGCTCTCCGACATGTACGGCAGGGTCAAGCTGTACAGGCTCGGCTTCGTGATATTCACCGTGGGCTCGGTGCTCCTCTCAATAACTCCGGGCAGGGGGACGGTGGCCGCGGCCGAGCTCGTGGCCTTCAGGATGGTGCAGGCCGTCGGCGCCGCCCTGCTGATGGCTAACAGCGCCGCCCTCATAACTGACGCGTTCCCCATAACTGAGAGGGGCAGGGCACTCGGCATAAACCAGGTCGCGGGCATGGTAGGCAACCTGGTGGGCCTGATCCTCGGGGGCGTCCTGGCTACAGTTAACTGGAGGCTTGTGTTCATAATAAGCGTCCCCTTCGGCGTGGCTGGGACCGTGTGGTCATACCTGAAGCTCAGGGAACTCTCGAGGCCCAGGAGGGAGGAGAAGGTCGACGTAATCGGTAACCTGACTTTCATTGGCGGCCTGGTGCTCCTGCTGGCTGGCATAACCTATGCCCTGGAGCCCTACCATGGGGAGGCCATGGGCTGGGACAGCCCCAGGGTCATAGCGCTGATGAGCGCCGGGGCCGCGGTGCTTGCAGTGTTCCCGCTCGTGGAGATGAGGGTCCAGTACCCCATGTTCAGGCTCGAGCTGTTCAGGTCAAGGCAGTTCTCGGCCGGGATATTTGCGGCGCTCCTGGCGGGCCTTGCCCTTGGGGGCCTCATGATCACGCTCACGATAATGCTTCAGGGCATCTGGCTCCCGCTCCACGGCTACAGCTACAGCTCGACGCCGTTCTGGGCTGGCATATACATGATGCCCATGCTCTTCGGCTTCGTGGCCCTCGGGCCCCTGAGCGGGGCCCTCTCCGACAAGTACGGGGCCAGGGAGCTGGCCACCGGGGGCATGCTGATAGCGTTTGCAGCTATGATGGCCATGATGACGCTCAACTATAACTTCTCCTACCTGCCCTTCGCCCTGATGATATTTGCTGTGGGCGTCGGCAACGGCATGTTCGTGGCCCCGAACACCGCCTCAATAATGAACGCCGTGCCCCCGGAGCACAGGGGGGTGGCCTCAGGCATGAGGTCGGTCATGACGAGCATGGCAAACACCGTGAGCATAGCCCTCTACTTCTCCCTGCTGCTGAGCGCCTTTGAGGCCAAGCTTCCTTCGGCCATATACTCGTCGCTTGTGAGCGCTGGGTTCCCGCAGGCCCTGGCCCTCGAGGTCTCCAGGATGCCCCCGACCGCGGCCCTGTTCGCGGCCTTCCTCGGCTATAACCCCATGCAGGTGGTCCTCCAGGACCTGCCGCAGGGCGTGGCGAGCAGCATAGAGGCCGGCGACCCCTCGGGCTTTAAGGAGGTGATGAGCAACACCTGGTTCCCTCACGTCATAGCTCCCCCGTTCATGTACGCGCTCAGGTTCACCCTGATGATATCAGGCGTCATAGTGGTGGTGGCGGCTGTGGCCTCCGCCCTCAGGGGCAGGACTGCCCCTCAGAGCCTGGGAGGGAAGTGAGCCAGGCCCGCCGGTAGCAGGTACCTCATGGCCAGGAGCAGGAGGAACGAGACGAGGGGCACGGTGATGTTATCGTCGACCCCGTTTATCCTCTCCACAAAGGAGGCCGCCACGCCGGCCGCCACCCCCTCAAGGCCGAGGAAGTAGCCCCCTATGAGGGACGACACGACAATCATAGCTATGGTCCCCGACCACGCCTTGCCCCTGACCCTCCTGAGGCCCCTCACGACCCCCGTGACGCCGTCGCCGACTGACATGAACAGCGCCGAGACGGCCCCAATCACCATGCTTGGGTCGAAGAACCAGGAGGCGAGTATGACAAGGCCCCACATTATGGTGAAGTGGGCCTCGTAGGCGTTATCGGGCTCCTGGAACCACGCCATTAAGCCCTTCCTCCTCCTGTAGAAGATGTAACCAGTCAGAGCCATGGCTGAGGCAAACGCCATCCACGGCTGGGTGTAGACAAAGGGCACCAGCGCGGCCACCAGGCCGCCGCCCAGGATATGTATCGTCTTCCTAGCCATGTACCTTGATATGCGGTCCCCAAGTCCATGAGAGGTGGACAGCCTGTAGACGGCCTTTGAGATGTAGAGGACTACAGCGCCAACCCACGCCGCCAGGGCTAAGGTTATGGCCAGCTGAAGCGTTATGGACAACATGCTCTCGCTGACCCTGTGTGATGCGCAGAATTAAAGTGCTTGCAGCTAAATTAGGGCCGCGGCTACGGCCGCCGCCGTAATCACGGCCGGGGTGGCCATGAAGGCAAGCGGGCCAAGGTAGAGCGCCAGCCCCCCTGCCAGGGAGCCCACCAGGGAGCCCAGCTCCCTTAACATCATGTAGCCGTGCACCCTGTAGCCCCCCGTTATCCCTATGTATATCCTATATAGCGACAGGTCCAGCACGCTGAAGAGGGCTACCAGGACCACTATGTAGGCCACTATGCCAGCCAGGGAGTCTATGAACCTTATGGCCACTATGGCCCACGCCCCCCTTATCGCTATGCCCGCCGCCGCCAGCGACCTGGAGCCCGTGCCCTGGACTAGGGCCAACGCCGCGGCCGCCGAGAGGCCCGCAGCTGCAAAGGCAACCATGTAGTCCCTGAGGCCCAGGTTGACGTACCTGAGCATGAGCGGCAGGGCAGTCAGGTAGTAATCGCCGACAAAGGTCGTCAGCATAGCCGACACCGCCACCCCTGTCGACGATCCCGCGCCCCTCTCAACTGACCTGGAGATGTTGTAGAGAAGCCCGTACTTGCCGTAGGCGAAGGACCCCACCGCGGTGGCGTAGAGGCCGAAGCCCTCAAGCCTTAGCATGAGCCCGTGGAGCTTCCTCTCGAAGGGGGGCCAGCCTGAGGGAAGGAATAACATAAAGGCGAGCCCAACGGCGAGGGAGGCGACGCCTACCCCCACGGCCAGCCCCATGAGGGGTATGAAGGGGATCACGAAGGACAGGGCAAGCAGCCCAGCGCCCTTTATGCCGAAGAGGCCCAGCCTCTGGCCTGATGCCTTCGTCTCCCACTCGGTGTCGGGCGACAGCTCAAACATGCCAGCCGAGAAGCCGAGGTTAGCGGCCGCAGTGGCAACAGCGTGGAACATGTAGGCTATCGCCATAAGCTCAACGCCCCTCGCCAGGCCAAACAGCAGGGAAGCCACTGCTATGGCCACGAGCGACACCGCCGTCAGCTTACGGTAGTCCCCCCTGTCGGCCAGCCTGCCGAGGAACTCGCTGGAAGCTATGAACACGGCGCTCCATGCGGCCCCGATTATGCCGTAGTCTATGTCCGACACGTCCGTCCTGAACCCTATGTAGTTGAACATCATGAAGTCAACTATTGAGAGCGCCGCTATGTAGGTGACCCCCAGCCAGTACCACACATGTACTCCCGACGGGAGCATACGGGCATTGGAGTTAAGAGGGTCGGACCCCCTTTGACCGTGGACTCCTGCGGGGCTGATGGCCTCGGGTATACTAATTAAAACTTTATATCTTTTCCCGACTTACTCGCATCGCGTGGGAGCAGTGGTCCTTCAGGTGACGAGCAGGGTCTACAGGGTGCCCGTGGAGGAGACTAACGGCAACATATACTTTTACGTCCAGGAGGACGGCCTCATCATAATAGACACGGGCATTCCGGGCAAGGACGGCCTGGTGTTGGACTCCATAAGGTCCCTGGGCTTCAGCCCCTCCCAGGTCAAGGCCATAGTTTTGACCCACTACCACCTGGATCACTCTGGCAGCGCGAACGCCATTCGCTCGGCCACAGGGGCCAAGATATACGTGCACAGGGACGACGCCCCAATACTTGAGGGCCTGGTACCCCCTCAGCTCCCCAAGGAAGCCCCAAGGGAGGCCGTCGAGGCCTACCGCTGGTTCAAGCCGGTCAAGCCAGACGTTGTCCTAAACGACGGCGACGAGGTCCACGGGCTCAGGGTGATCCACGTCCCAGGGCACACGCCCGGCTCCATAGCCCTCTACGACGGGGAGCACCTATTCGCCGGCGACAACCTGAACTTCCGCGACGGCAGGGTCCAGGGCCCGCCGCCCCTGTTCACCGCTGACATGCAGAGGGCCAGGGAGTCGGTGAGGAGGCTGCTGTCGCTGGACTTCAGGGTCCTGCTCCCAGGGCACGGCGAGCCCGTGGTAGGGGACGCCTCAGCAAGGGCCAGGCAGGACCTGAGGGAGCTTCTGTGAGGTCTTTTTAAGCTTTATCTCGGTTTACTATCCTTTCAGCTTTAGGTGAGGACTTGGCCTCCCGCTTCAGACGGCCCCTTTCCCACAGCTTGGGGGCAAGGACCGCGGTTGCCTGCCAGGTTTTCTTATAGGGCCGCGACATCTAACCTTGGCACCCGCTGGGGGGAACTTATGGAGGGAGGCGCCCGGGAAGTCCTAAGGATCGGCAAGGTCTCAGGCGTAGTCAACGGCCTAGCCGTGGTCAGGGCCGACATAGATGTAAGGAAGTTCAGGCAAGGGTCGCCCGTGATCAACCCTGACCGCAGGCTCGTGGGGTCGGCCGCCGACATAATAGGAAACGTCAACTCCCCATACCTGCTGGTCAAGCTGAGCCCGGGCGCCTCAGTTAAGGAGGGGGACGAGCTCTTCCTCATATTCTCGCCCCCCAGGAGGAGGAGCCATCACAGGAGAAGGTGATTAGACGTGGTTGCCCCACTCGTGTGTCCCAGGTGCGGCTCCAAGCTTGTTGATGATAATGGGGTTCTCGTCTGTCCCAACTGTGGCTACATATACGACGGCAACGAGCTCAGTGACGGCCCTGAGTGGAGGTCGCTCAGCAACGGCAACGTGAAGGGCGTTGAGAGGGCCTCGTACTCCAACGATCCCCTGATGCATGACCTAGGCATAGGCAACCTGAGGATGAGCCCGGCCAGGTCAAGGTCGCCGCTGATGAGGGTCAGGAACCTGAGGATGAGGATAGGCAGCTCCCACCCGCTGCTCAAGGGCGAGGCGCCGCTGGTCAACATGTTCTCCATAGCCAAGAAGGCGGCGAGCGCCTTTGAGCTGAGCGACAGCGCCAAGGACGCCCTAGGGCAGGTGCTCCACGCCTACGCTGAGAGGGCCAAGAAGCCCATAGGCAGGGACGTGAACAAGGTCGTGGCCGCCGCCCTGGAGAAGGTGGTAGAGGTCTACAACTTAAGTATATCTAAGGGCGAGATAGAGAGCTTCTTTGAGATAGACGACAACGACCTATGGGACGGCCTTAAGAAGCTCAACGACGTCGGCGCCCTTGACATGCTTAAGGTCGTCGTGGCCTCCGAGGGCCAGGGCAGGGTGCTGGAGAGGTCCTTCACCTACATTAACAGGATAGCGTCAAGCCTGTCGCTGCCTCAGCAAGTCGTGCAGGACTCGCTGAACTTCATAAGGAAGTCCCTGGGCGTGGCAGGCAAGACACCATACGGCAAGAAGCCCGAGGCCCTGGCGGCGGCCGCCGTCTACCTGGTTGCAAGGCTTAACGGCTATGAGATCAGCCAGAGCGACGTGGCCAAGGTAGTCGGCATAAAGGAGTCCACAGTGAGGAAGCTCTACAGGTTCCTGATGGACAACATGGTAGTGGTCGTTGACGTCTGAGCCTTTTTAGCTTTTGAGCTCTCCTTCCCTTAAGCGGGCCTGGTCCTAGAGGAGCCAGGAGAGCTAGCGTGCAAGAGGCCGTCCTAGCTGCAGGTGCGGCAGCCGCTGCGGGCGCGGCGACCTATGTAGCCTACAGGAAGAGGCTGCTGTCAAGGCTCCTCACCTCCCTGAGGCTGAAGGTGAACCCCGACAGCATAGTCGAAGTGGCCTCCTCTGCCGAGTCCCTAGGCATAAGCAGGCAGCAGGTCTCCGCTATAGTGAGGTCCCTGAGGTCGTGCCCCAAGGGCTCGGAGAGGCTGGCGGAGTCGCTCATCTCCCTTGGACTTTACGAGGACGTCATATACCTGGCCTCAAGGGGCTGCTCGGTGCCCTCCGTCACCCTCCGCAGGGCGAGGGCCTACTCACTTGGGCTGGCGCTCTCCAAGTGGGAGGCCGAGGCGTCAAGGCTACTGCAGGAGCAACCAAAGCTCTCCGGCAGCTCAAAGGTCATGGTTGCGGTGTGCGAGGGCGACTACAGGGAGGTCATGGTAGATGGCGTCGTAACCGAGGTGCCGCCGCCTGGGAGCTCATGGAGGTCCCCGCCGCCGGAGGAGGCAATGAGCTCAATAGCTGAGCTCTCAGGGGCGAAGCTTGTCATAAGCTGGGGCAGCTGCGGCCTCAGGGGGGCTGTAAACGCCAGGAGGCTCGTGAGGCTGGCCTACCCTGACGTGAGGCCCTCGCTGGCGTCAATAGCCTACAACCTAGGGGTTAACCCCATGCTTCCCCCGTCAGCCGTGGTCCTTGCAGCGGTCGAGAGCTCAGTTGACATACTGAACAGGGTTGGGGTCGAGTGGGAAAAGATGCCCGAGGACGTGAGGGGCGCCTCCGAAATAGTCAAGTACAGGGACGTGGTGAACTCCGTCGTGGGGCAGCGCGGCGTCAAGGAACAGCGCTCCATAGTTGTCACGGACAGGCCCAGGGCCTACATGCCGCTGTGGAGGCCGTTCTCGGTGAGCCCCTCGCGGGCCCCCCAGGACGACTACGTGGCAGCTATAGTCATCAAGGCGCTGGCCTCAAGGGGAGGCGACCCCCTGAGGGCCATCAGACTCTCAAGCCTTGACGGCGACGAGGGCAGGCCAATAGCTAAAGCCATAATGGCCTCCCTGGTGCAGACGGCCGCAGGCCCAAGGCCTGGCAGCCAGGTTGAGCCGTGGGACCTGGCGTGCCTTGACGATATAGAAGTCCTACTTGACTGCGCTCGCACCTACGACGACTGCCTCCCCTCAAGGCCTCCGCCTGACGAGGAGGAGCTCCTTAGGAAGCTCAAGGTGAGGTGCCCCGGAGCCAAGAACATAAGGCTCACCGCCAACTCTTACGTCCCCCAGAGGCTGGCGGAGTCCCTCGGCATAGCGGCCCCCAACAAGGGCAAGGTGAAGGCCTACGGCGAGCCCATCCTGGGCGGCCTCAGGGGGGCCTCTGAGGCGATATCCTCAGCTGTCGCCATGGCCTCGGGGGCCTCCAGGCCGCTGATAATAGTTCCAACGAGGGCCCTCGCCAGGGCGGCCGCCAGCGCCCACGGAGGCACGTTCATAACTGCTGAAACCATAGACTCCTGGTTCTCCAGGGGAGGCCTGGGCTTCATATCATGGGATGACTACCTGGCCATGCCCGAGGCCGGGGGCGTGGCCGACCGCTCCATTATGGTGTTCCCCGAGAGGCTGATCAGAGCAGAGCCCGAGGACACGGCATATGGCGTCCACGACAGGCTTGTAGACTCTGTCATAGAGCTTGTGGCCAAGAACGGGGGCCTGGCGGTCAGCAGGGCCCTCCACGCCGAGGCCGAGAGGAGGGACGACATAGAGCTGGTAGCCCCCTCGAGGCACGAGATTGATGTGGAGCTCAGCGACACTGATATAATGGAGGAGGCCGAGAACGCGTTCAAGAGGCTCTGGGGCGCCAACCTGAGCCTGAGGCCCTACCAGGGCCTCGCCGTGAGGGTGTTGGCCCAGATGGCCTCCTCGGGCAGGGCCTCAGCGCTGATGGTCATACTTCCCACTGGGGCCGGGAAGAGCGCGATCTTCCAGGTGACTGCGAAGGCCTTCGAGGACCTGGGACTGGGGTCAACGGCCATAGTGATAAGCCCCCTGAGGGCGCTCATGCACGACCAGGTGAAGAACGCCAGGTCGAGGGGGCTCAGGGCCGCCTACATAGACTCGAGTGTGCCGCCTTCAAGGAAGAGGGAGATAATAGCCGCTGCCAGGGAGGGTCTCCTGGACCTGGTCTACGTGACGCCCGAGGGCTTCAGCTCGGGGCCTGCCTCCGAGCTGGTGTCAACCTCGGGCGAGGCGAGCCTCGTGGTGCTCGACGAGGCCCACGCCCTCTCAAGGTGGGGGCTCAGCTTCAGGCCAAGCTACCTGTACGTCGCCAGGCAGCTCAAGGACAGGGCCTCGGCCGGGTGGCCCCCGATAGTTGCCCTCACCGCCTCAGCTCCCTCTGACGTGGTCAGGGACGTCCTGAGCGAGCTCGGCTACCAGGACTACGAGGAGCGCCGTATATCCCTGGGCCCTGAGACCGCGGAGGTGAGCTACTCGGGCAAGCCAGTGGTCCTGAGGGCCCCGTCCCTGAGGCCTGAGATCTCCATTGATGTTGTGCCAGCCAGGGACGGCCCTGACAGGCTTGAGGACATAGCGGCCCACGCGGAGGAGCTCACCAGGTGGGCCGACTCGCTCGGAGGGCCGTGGGTTGGTATAGTGTTCGTGCCATTCGTCCAGAGCGACTCAAGGCCCTGGCTTAACGCCGAGGAGGTGGCCAAGTTCCTGGGCAGGAGGCTGGGCGAGGACATAGCCGTGTACCACGGCCAGCTGAGCGACTCCGAGAGGAGGCGGGTCGAGGAGGAGATAGTAAGCTCCTCCCGCACGGGCAGGGGGCCAAGGATAGTGGTGGCCACCAAGGCCTTCGGCATGGGTGTTGACATACCTAACATAAGGTGGACCCTTCACGCCGCGCCGAGCGGCAGCGTGGAGGACCTGTACCAGGAGATAGGCAGGGCCGGGAGGGATGGGAAGCCCGCGAGGGCTGTCATACTTTACAACCCCTCTGACATGACCGTGCAGTCGGCCATGGCCAAGGGGGAGGCCATAAGGCCCCTCAGCGTGCACAGGACCCTGCAGCTGATAGCCGAGGCCATGCAGTACGTCAAGTACAGGGACGGCGTCATCCCGATCCCCATCAAGGGCAGGGAGGGCGAGTGGGGGCTCGTCAAGTACCTTGACGTGCTGAGGGTGGCGGGCCTGATAGACTACGAGGTCGTCAGGGGGCCGCTGCTGGCCTACGACCTGCCGAGGGAGAAGGTCGAGGAGGAGGCGGGGTGGTGCATACCGATGAGCGACGGCACGTGCATATCAAGGGCCGTGAGGGGGCTGGAGGGCCGCAGGGTCTACTTTAACATCTGCGACAACGACGCCTCAATAGGGCTGAAGGCGCAGGAGGCCTGTAAGTCGATAAGCTACGACGGCCTCGTGGCCCTGGTCTCCGTGGCCTCGGGCTGGAGGAGGCCGAGGAGGTACCTTGACCCTGAGCTCTACGCCATATCGCTCTGGCTCTCCCTGAGGGAGGGCAGGAAGGTCAAGGAGCTCTCGGACCTGCTGGAGGCGGCCGTAGCGGCCAGGGCAAGGGGAGGGCAGCAGCTGGCTGACTCCCAGGTCAAGAGGGCCATAGAGGAGCTCCTCGCCAGGGGGGTCAGGCCCCCTCTGGGGGGCGTCAGGCTGGGCAAGGTGGTGAGGTGTGACAGCCTGGACGAGTGCGTCGACCGCGCCATAAAGGACGTTATAGAGGTTGAGGAGCTCGTGGGAGAGGGCTCAGTGGTTATAGGCGCCTCCCCCACGGCCGCCCCCCTGGTCTCCGCCAGGTACCTCAAGCTCACTGGCAGGTCGCCCTCCGTGTCGCCAAGTTATTACAGGAGGCTGGCCTCCCTGGCCAGGAGGGGGGAGCTTGAAAAGGCTATGAACATGGGCTACGTCGTTGTGGTGGCCAAGGACAGTGAAAAAGTTAACGAGGTCGTTAAGCTTATCCACGGCTACCCCTACGCCAGCTTCTACCTCTACGCCAGGTCAAAGGCTTAGATTTTAGCCTCCGGCCCCTTAACCCACAGGGGTTTTACTTGCGGGCCCTCAGGTACCTTGGCATCACGGCGGCGGCGGTGGCATGGGTAATTATTATTGCTTGCGTGTCCATTAACCCCTGGTTCGTGTTCACCAAAAACGCCTTCAGCGACCTGGGAGGTCCCAGGGCCACAGACCCATGGCTCTACAACTATGGCCTTATAGCGGTCGGCGCCCTCATAATAGCCTTCGCCTCGTACGCGGTCAACGTCAGCAGCGAGAAGCTAGAGGCCGTGGGCGCCTCATTTATGATGGTCGCCGGCCTGTTCCTTGCCCTGATAGGCGTGTTCCACGAGGGCACATACCCCCACGTCTTCGTCTCGCAGTGGTTCTTCGCTCAGATGGACATGACGTCCATAGTGTGGGGCGCGGGCTCCATAGTCTCGGGCAGGGCAAAAAGAGGGGCCGCGGAGGTGGCCATTGGGGTTATCGGGCCCGCCGGGGCCATAGCCTTCAGGTGGCCCTCGGCGGCCACCCTCGAGGCCTACGGAATAGTGCTCATAGACCTCTTCGTGATACTTATGACGTTTGACCTGCGAGACCTTGAAGGCTGAGGTCACTCCGAGACGAAGCCTGTCGACGCCAGGTACCTCTCAGTTATGTCAACTATGTCCCTGGCCGTTATTATGCCCACGAGCTTTCCCTCCCTGTCAACCACGGGCAGGTGCCTTATCTTGCGGGTTGAAAGCAGCTCCACTGCCTTAGTTACGGGCTCGTCATCCCTTATGGTCACCGGGTCCTTGGTCATTAAGTCGCCGAGCTTTGAGTCATAGCTGACCCTGTCCGCCACCACCCTGCTCAGGTCCCTCTCAGTGAAGATGCCTATCACTTTCCCCTCTGGAGACACAACTACGACGCTGCCGGTGCCCTTGGTGTACATGAGCCTCGCGGCCTCCGCAAGCGTGGCATCGGCAGTCGCGGACACCACGTTCTTCCTTGCAACGTCACCTACCTTTGAGGTCCAGACGCTCAAGGAGCTCACCTTAATAGTGTCCGCACAGTGGGGATTTTAAGCGCTCAGCTTAGTGCATATGATACGCTACCTCCTACATACCCTCATGAGCTCCTCCTCGGCCCTCCTGAACTGCCTGTGGGGCGCCCTGTCCATGTTCCATGACCTGTCTGAGTACTTGTAAGTGTAGAGTATCTCCGCCATCTCCAGCTCCTCAGACGTGGGCAGGTCGTACTTAACGCCGTCGTAGCCCAGAACCTTTGCGAACGAGCTGGCTAGGGCGGAGGCAACATCGTTGGCAGTGGTCCCAGGCCTCAGGGCGGCCAGGTTCGTTACCCTGTACTTGACGCTCGAGACCCCCTTGTCTACGAGCTTCTTGAGGGGCACCTTAAGGACGGAGGCCAGGGCGCTGAGGTCTGCGCTCACTAGCATGGCGCCGTGGAAGAATATGGAGCCCCAGGACACCGTTGCCGCCGTGCCGCTCACCTTCCTGTTGTCAACAATTATGTCGTTGACGTTCTGCACCGAGGCCTCAAAGCCCAGGGACCTTAGCGCCTCGACGGGGGCCCTTATGAGCTCAGTGAATATGAAGTCGACGGGGTTGCTTACCTTCCTCTCGCCCAGGGAGAGCGATATTGCGTAGTTTATGTTGCCAAGGTCATGATATGCTGCCCCTCCGCCGGTGAACCTCCTCACCACCTTCACGCCCTGCCTCTCTGCCTCTGCGAGGTTCACCTCCTCCTCGGCCCTCTGGAAGTAGCCTATTACAACTGCCCTGCGGTTCCTCCACAGCCTCAGCGTGTCAGGGGAGATGCCGCAGCCCCTCGCCCTGGGCAGGGCCTCCTCGAACGCCAAGTTCATGTATGGGTCGTCAGGGGTCTCGTAGAGCAGGACCCTAAGCTGCATCGCCCTCACCCGAGCACATTATGGCGTCCACAAAGTCCTCCTCGGAGCAGCCTACCAGGCTTGAGCCCTGGAGCACCCTCCTGACGACGCCGGAGACCTCGCCCCTGTCAAACCTGGTGTTAACGAGGCTCTCCTCAAGCTCGAAGACCTTGTCCTCCGGGATAACCATGAAGTCTCCCGTTATGCTGACCCTGGCTATGACCCCTCCGACGACCTCGGAGGAGACCCTTATGAGGCCCTTTCTTGCCTTAACCTCGCACGTGCCCACTAAGGACCCCGCGCCCTCGGGCGTGGAGGAAAAGAAAAGCGTTAGCCTCAGACCCTTATGGCCTTCACTAGCTCCTCCTTCATGCCCATCTTCTTGGGCATGAAGATCCTCGGGTCCATGAGCTCCGGCTCCCTCTTCATTATAGGCTTGAACTCCATCTTGGCGAGCACGTCCTTCTCCAGGTCGACGCCAGGGGCCACCTCTATGAGTTCCAGTCCCTCGGGCGTCAGCCTGAACACGGCCCTCTCGGTTATGTAGAGCACGTTCTTCCTATTCTCTATCATAACCTTCGAGGAGCACCCGACCTTGTCCACCTTGTTGACAAACTTAACTATGTTTCCGTCGGAGATTATCCTTAGCTTCCCGTCGGCCACCTCATACTTTGTCCCCCTGCCAGCCGTGAAGAGGCCTGCATAGTAGATGTCAGGCGCCCCTGACGCTATAGCTGGGAACCCTCCTGGCCCAGGTATCTTTGACTCCGTGAAGAACGAGTTGACATTGCCGTACTTGTCTATCTGCATGAAGCCCAGGGAGGCCGCGTCGATGACCCCTCCCTCGTACATGGTGAACTGGTCCGGCACCGAGAGTACTGCGAAGGCCCCTATGGAGACCCCAAAGTCAGGGCCGTAGAGCGGCCTTCCTCCCCACGTGCCTGACTCAACGGTGAGCACCACCAGGTCCTGTATGTCCTCCTCCATCGCCACCTCGCCCACCATAGCCGGTATGCCCACGCCGAGGTTGACCACCACAGGCCTCCCGTACTTCTCCACGAGCCTGGCAAGCTCGAGGGCCACCCTCCTGGCCACTACCTTCCTCTCGTCCAGGCCGCTCTCCATCTGCGCCGTCATAACGTCAGCCGGGGGTATCACCCTTCCAGCTACTATGGGGTCGTAGTCAAAGCTGTGGGACTGCCTGTGGTACTCCCTGGGCGCAACTACAACGTAGTCCACCAGCGGTCCGGGAACGACCACGCTCTTGGGGTTAATGGTGCCGAACCTGGCCACCCTGAGCACCTGGGCTATAACTGTGCCCTTCTCTGGCATGGCCTTAGTCGCCTGAGCTATGTTAAGCACGGTGCCGTAAGCCACCTCGTCCTCGAGGGACAGGTTTCCTATCTCGTCGGCCGTGCTCCCCCTTATGAGGGCGAACTTGGGCTTCGGGGCGGTGTAGAGCAGGTACTCCTTACCGTCTATGTTGAGCAGCTGCACCTTGACAGTCCTCCTCTCCTTGGCGGTCTCGTTAAGGGCTGTTCCGTCATACCTTGGGTCAGCGGTGGTGTTGAGTCCGACCCTGGTCAGGACGCCAGGCCTGCCGCTCCCGACCTCCCTGAACCAGTAGGCCAGGATCCCGATGCTCCAGGCGTAGGCCTCGAACCACTCCTCCTTTATCATCTTCTGGAGGGTCTCGCTCCAGCCGTAGAAGGCCACCAGCATGCCCCTTATGAAGTCCCTGTCCCCCCTCTTGTACATCATCTGGGCTATGCTGTCAAGCCCCCTGCCTGGCGTCCCAGGGAACGTGTCACTTATTATGAAGAGGTTCCTGGGGTGGCCGGTCTTCAAGTACAGCCTGTAGAGCCTCTCTATGAGGTAGTCGGGCGACGTTATCTCGTTGAAGCCTGAGATGGCAACGACGTCGCCGTCCTTTATCTGCGACAGGACGAAGTCTGGGTCATTAACTATTTTCTTTCTTGCTATCAGGCTCACAACGCTGTCGCTCATATTAAGTTACCTCCGAATCTGTGCTTCAATTACTTTAGAAGTATGTAGGGGCTTTAATATTTACTGCGAGAGCTAAAGCTGGGAGCGCGGTTGCCGCTGAAGGCTGTCGGGTCAGACGTTGACGGCACGCTCACCGTGAGGAGGGGCGACCTAAGGGTAAGCGTGCACGCGATCAGGGGGATAAGGCTGCTGGAGTCCCGCGGGGTCAAGGTTATCCTGGTCTCAGGCAACAGCCTCCCCGTGACCGCAGGCCTCAGCGTCTACCTTGGCTCCAGCGGCCCCGTCGTGGCTGAGAACGGCTGCGTCATAATGTACAGGGGACAGATATACCACGTGTGCTCCGGCAGGCCCCCCGAGGGGCTGCTCAGGAAGCTCCAGGACCTCGGCCTCAGGCCCAGCTGGCAGAACGAGTTCAGGTACCACGACATGGCCTTCTTCATGCCCAGGGGGGTAGACGAGAACTCGAAGGCCGAGCTGCTGAGGGCTGTGTCAGAGGTAGCCGAGGCCCACGGCCTCAGGGTCCTCTGGAGCGGCTACGCCGTCCACATAAACCCTGGCAACGGCAAGGGCGAGGGGCTCCTGAGGGCCCTTGAGCTAATAGGGGTCAGCGCCTCCGAGGCGGCAGCCATAGGGGACGGCGAGAACGACCTCGACATGCTCTCAGTGGTGCCCATAAGCGGCTGCCCGGGCGACGCGGCCCCCGCGGTTAAGGTTAAGGTTAAGTTCGTGGCCAGGGGCAGGGGAGGCGCCGGCTTCCTGGAGTTTGCCAGGTGGCTTCTCGCTAAGGGAGAACGCAACTAAGCGTCAGGCGAGGTTCCCTCTCTTCACAGCCTCAACGGCTCAGCACTCGGCAAATTCCTCATTCACTTGAGCTGTGGAGGTCCAGACAAATAAGGCTGCCGCTAGTCGACGGGTATCTCGTCGCCGTTCTGGGGCACCAGGACCTCAACGTCGCCCAGCTCGTCCTTTATCTTTGACGCCAGCCTCATCTGGCCCTGGGGCTCCCCGTGGACCAGGATGACCTTCCTGACCCCGGCCAGGGACTTCAACGTCTGTAAGACTCCCTTCCAGTCTGTGTGGCTCGAGAAGTCGAATATCTGCAGCCTCGCCTTCACGGGCAGCTTCCTCTCGCCGTCAAAGAATACTCCCTCCTCAAGGGCCTGCCTGCCAGGGGTGCCCGGCGCCTGGTAGCTCACTAGGAACACTGCGTCCTTCTCGTTCTGAACCATCCTTGTGTAGTAGTACAGGCTCGGGCCGCCCTTCAGCATGCCCGCGCTTGATATTATGACTCCGGGTTTCTTTAGTGCCTTCTTCCTGTCCCCCCAGCCCTTCACCACCTTCTGGTCCTCAAGGGCCTTGGCGAGGAGCCTGGGGTCCTTGATGAAGCTGCTGTGCGCCAGGTAAAGGTCGGTGACGGACCTTATCATGCCGTCTATCCAGACGGGCCAGCCGAAGCCCTTCTCCTCGAGGAGGCACATTATCTCCTGCCCCCTGGCTACGCTGAACGCGGGGACAAGCACGGTGCCGCCCCTCTTGACCACGTCCTCCACTGACTCGTAGAACTCCTTCTCGGTGTTTTCCCTCTCGGGGTGCGTCACGGTGGAGTAGGTGGACTCTATTATCACGGCGTCGGCCTTCACCCCGGTCAGCTTGTGGGGGTTCATGAGCTTCGTCTCTATGGTGTTCATGTCGCTGGTGTACAGCACCTTCCTGCCGTTCACGTCAACCAGCACTGAGGCGGAGCCCGGTATGTGGCCGCTCGACATGAGGGTCAGGGTGAAGTCGTCGAGTTCAAAGGACCTCTCGTAGTCCACGCTCTCGGCCACGCCAAGCATGTCATCAACTGTGCTGTTGTCGAATATCAGGTTGGGCCCGTTGAGCTTTATCATGTCGTAGAGCAGCAGCCTCGTCACGTCAAGGGTGAGCGGGGTTGCCAGGAGCCTCGGCTTGACAGATATGAACAGCGCCGGGGCTGCCCCCACGTGGTCCAAGTGGCTGTGGGTCAGCACCAGGGCCTCAACGTCCTTGGGCCTCACGTGAAGCGGGTATATGGGCTGCTCGTTCTCATCAAAGTTGACGCCGTAGTCCAGGAGGACCATGCGGCCCCTGTGCTCTACACCTATGGCTGCCCTCCCGACCTCCCTTCCGCTGCCCAGGATCCTTACCTTGGGCGTTTCGTCACTGCTACCCATCTTTCATCTGACCTGTTCCAATACAGCTTCCGCTGCCCTTGTGTAACAGAAGGCTATATTAAGCGATACTTACCATGAAGTTGTAGGAGAGGCCGTTGATGGGGGTCAACCCAAGGGAGCTCAAGAGGATGCTCAAGAGGATGGGCATCGAGGCCGAGGAGCTGGAGGCCACCAGGGTCACCATAGAGGCCAAGGACAAGCAGTTGGTCGTCGAGGAGCCTCAGGTAATAATAGTTAGAGGGAGGAACCAGCCCACTATGATATATGTCGTGGGGGAGCCGAAGGAGGTCAAGCCCCAGCAGCCGGCGCAGCCCCAGGTGAGCGAGGAGGACGTGAAGCTCGTGGCGGAGCAGGCCGGGGTCGACCTTGAGACCGCCAGGAACGCGCTCATAGCTGCCAACGGCGACATAGCTGAGGCCATACTCAAGCTCAAGGGATCGTGAAGCCCCTGCCGCCCGTGCGGCTCCTAAGCCTCTGGACGAGCTCGTCGACGCTGTTGAGAGTGCTGAGGACGAGGGGTATCCTGTCCAGCCTCGCCAGCTCTATTGACAGGTAGTCCACGTGCTCCCTGGGGCCATGGATCACTATTATGCTGGGCTTCACCAGGGACACCCTGACCGCTACCATGGGGCTCCTGCCCGCCGTGACCTTAGTGAACACTATGACCCTCTCGGGCACGGAGCCCAGCATGGTGTAGAACTGCATGCTGGTGAGCTCAGTTATGGCCTTAATGCTGTCTATCACTGTGTAGCCGTATGCCACTATGCCCTTGGGGTAGTCGGGGTAGAGCAGTATGCCGTCAACGGTTATTATTATGTCCTCAAGTGTCATGGGCTCGCTGAACTCCTGCATGTCTATTATGCCAGTGGTGGGTATGCCGAGCGCCTTGACCAGGTTCTCGGACCTCTTCGTGCCCTTCTCGGCGTCAACCTTGAGGAGGGCAGTGACGAACCTCCTTATGAACCCCGCCCCCGGGCTCCTCCTGCCCTTCTCGTAGTCACTGAGCACGCTGGAGGAGACCCCCATATACTTAGCGACCTCCTGCTGGCTCAGCTTGAAGTACTCCCTCCACTTCCTCAGGGCGGCGCCGGGGGAGTCGCTGAGCACTATGTCGCCAGCTATCCTGACGGCTACTGCCTTGTAGGCGAACTCCTCAAGCTCCTCCAAGGGGGTCCCCGCAGGGGGTACTATGGGCAATCTATTAAGCGGATTTAGATCAACAAATTAACTAGTACTCGTTTGAAAATATAATTACTGGTTTTAAAACATAGCTATCAGTTCATAATTATATTGAAACATTACAGCTGAGGTGAAAGTCTTTTTAATTACCCTACCTAACCCTTGCCTTAGGGCACAGGGGATGCTTCACGTACCGATAGACGTCTTCTTCGCCCTTGTGGTAATAGTAAGTATAATATCGGGCTTCCTTGGCGCCCTGGTAGGCCTTGGCGGCGGGACCTTCCTGGTCCCCCTTTACACGCTGTTCCTTGGAATTCCAATAGCCTACGCCACAGGCGCAAGCCTTATATCAACGATAGCCACCTCCAGCGGCTCGGCCAGCGCTTACGTTAAGGACAGGATAACTAACGTGAGAATAGGCATGGGGCTGGAGATAGCTACCACCACTGGCTCCATAGTGGGCTCCCTGACCGCGGCCTTCGTCTACGCCCACCACCTAGAGTACATAATTTATATAGTGTTCGGCGTAGTCCTCCTGAGCCAGATATACTTCCAGATGGAGAGGTCCAGGTTTGAGCTCCCAAAGCCCATAAAGCCTGACTGGACGACGAGGGTCTTCCAGCTGCACGGCGAGTACTACGACGAGGCCCTGAAGCAGGAGGTTAAGTACTACGGAGTCCGCTGGTGGCTGGGGGAGACGATAATGTTCTTCGCAGGCTTCATATCAGGCCTCCTCGGGATAGGCAGCGGGGCCCTCAAGGTGCTCGGCATGGACTGGGCCATGAACCTGCCCATGAAGGTCAGCACCACGACCAGCAACTTCATGATTGGCGTCACGGCGGCCACGGGGAGCGCCATATACTGGGCCTTCGGCCTTATACAGCCCATACTCGCTGGCTTCACGGCCCTCGGCGTCCTGCTGGGCTCAATGACTGCCTCCAAGATATTGCCCAAGATAACCAACAGGTCCATAAGGTACATATTCACTGCAATACTGGCGTTCCTAGGAGTTGAGATGGTACTGAGGGGTGTCGGCATAATACACTGAGGGGTGAGGACGATGCCCAGGAACATAAGCTTCGAGGACATAATAGGGTGGACCCTCAGGGTGGGGGTCCTAATATCGGCAGTCTTCATAATATTCGGCATAGGCCTGATATACGTCCACAGGGGGGCAGGCATCTACACGTTCAAGGACTTGGTCGCCGCCAACTCCCCGGTTAACACGTCGATACTGCCGGTCAGCTACATAAACTCCAGGACAGTCATGGGCCTCAACGGCCTGGCCTACGTGCTCATAGGCCTCATAATCCTCATGGCGACGCCCGTGGTAAGGGTTGCCATAGGCATAGCGCAGTTCGCACACGAGAGGAACTGGCTCTACACGTTCATCACCGCTGTGGTGTTCATAAACCTGATGCTAGCAATATTTGTCATACCTGCCCTGGTAGTAAAGTAGCCCTTTTACGACTGCTGCAGCAGCTTCCTGAACTCCTCCCTCACCTGCTCTATCATCCTCCTGGTGTCCTCAAAGGCTGCTGGGTCGTCAAGGGTTGAGGTGTCGCCCAGCGGCTCCTGGTTAAGCGCTGCCCTCAGCAGCCTCCTCATTATCTTCCCGCTCTTGGTCTTTGGCAGCTTCCTCACGAATACAACCCTGTCAACTATGTAGCCGGCGTTCCTGGCGTAGGCCTTTATGTCCTCGGCCAGCTGGTCGCTGGGCTGGTAGCCGGGCCTGAGCACAACGAAGGCCAGCAGCGCCGAGCCCTTGCCTCCGGGCAGCGGCATGCTAGCCGCGGCCACCTCGGCAACCGCGGGGTGAGTGCCTATGGTGCTCTCGACCTCCATGGTGCCTATCCTCTGGCCCGTGGTGGCTATGACGTCGTCCGCCCTGCCAAGCACGTAGAGGTAGCCGTCCTCATCCATGTAGCCGTAGTCGCCCGTGTAGAAGTAGCCCGGGAACCTTGACCAGTAGGTCTTAATGTACCTCTCATAGTTGGGGTCGTTCCACATCTTGCCCAGGGCCGGCGTGTAGGGGCTCAGCACTATGTAGCCCTTGTTGCCGGGCGGGAGCGGCTTGCCCTCGTCGTCAACTATGAGGACCCTGGTGGGCGAGAAGGCTATCCCGGCGGAGCCTGGCCTGAATGGGATCTCGGCTATGCCGTAGGGCGTCGCGGCTATGGGGCTCAGGTGCTCCGTCATCCAGTACGCGTCACCTATGTACGTGTTGGGCAGGTTCTCCCTGAACCACTGCCAGGCGCCCACGTTGAGCGGCTCCCCGGTGTTGAGTATTATCCTCAGGGTGGACGTGTCGCCTCCCGTCACCGACTCCGAGCCCAGGCCCTTCAGAGTGTAGAGCGTGGTCGTTGAGGACCACACGTGGGTGACCCCAAACCTCTCAACCACCTTGGCGAAGAGGTCTGGCCTCTGGCCCACGAAGCCCTCGAAGAGCACAGCAGTCACGCCCATGACAGGGGCCGTGTAGAGGTTTGCCATGGGCCACACCGGCCACCCCAGCTCAGATATGGTCCACCAGACGTCGCTGGGCCCCAGGTTGAACAGCGCCTTGAAAGTCCAGTTAAGCGCCACCACGTAGCCTCCCTGCGTCTGGGTTATCCCCTTGGGCCTGCCGGTGGTGCCGCTCGTGTAGTATATGGTCCCCACGTCGCTCGCGTCCACGGGCTCCGGCGGCACGTAGACCTTCCCCCTGGGAGCTATGTCCTCATAGACCACGTCACGGCTGCCGTTGACGTTGAAGTCGCTGAAGCCCCTGCTGACCACCAGGACCTTCTCGACGGGAGTCTTGAAGTTGTTGAGCACCCTGTCGGCTATGTCCTTTATCCTTATCTCCTGGCCGGCCCTGAAGCCCTTGGATGCGACCACCAGGACCTTTGACCCGGCGTCCTGGAGCCTGAAGGCCATTACGTCATCACTGAGCCCAACGTAGTGTATTGCCAGTATCGCCCCAAGCCTGTGGACGGCCAGGCCAAAGTAGACGGCCTCAGGTATGCTCGGCATTATCATCGAGACCACGTCACCGCGCTTGACGCCAAGCTGCCTCAGGACGTAGGCAGCCCTGTTGACCTGGTAGTACAGCTCCCTGAACGTTATTGCCCTGTAGTCCAGGGACTCGTTGGTCCAGTAGAAGGCCACCTTGTCGGCCTTGTCCCTGAGGTGCCTGTCCACGGCGTTATATGAGACGTTCATGAGGCCTCCTGCGAACCACCTCTCGGTCGGCGGGCTCCCCTCGAGGACCTTCGCCGGCCTCTGGAACCAGTCTATCAGGTCCACCTGCTGCGCCCAGAAGGCGGCCGGGTCCTTTGAGGCCAGGGAGGAGAGGGCCTGGAGCTTCCTTACAGAGTATATCTCCTCCGTAACCTTGGACAAGGCAATAATCACCTCTTATTCCACACTTTTCCTACTTCTTTACAAAAATGTATACAGGAACTTATAACCTAACTGCAATCGCCTATATATGCGGCAAGGCCCCGCTGTTGGCCTAGAGGGACCTTATGTAGTTATAGTCCTCGTCGCTCAGGCTCCAGCCCACGGCGCCCAGGAGCTCGTCTATGTGCTCCTTCCTCGAGGCCTTGGGTATGGGCAGGGAGCTCCTCATGAGGTAGTTGAGGGCCACCTGCACGGGCGTCTTCCCATACTTGGCCCCGACCCTCGCAAGCCTTGAGTCAGAGCTCACGGAGCCCCTGCCGAGCGGCGAGTAGGCAACTATGGTGACCCCCGCCTGCCTCGCGAACGGTATGAGGTCCCTCTCGGCCCACCTGTTGTAAACGCTGTACTCAACCTCGTCAACTACCACCTCGTGCCTCCTGGCTAAGCTCATGGCCTCCTCCAGCAGCTGCCTGTCGAAGTTGCTCACCCCCATGCACCTTATGACTCCCCTGTCCACCAGGTCCTCAAGGGCCCTGATGGACTCCTGCAGCGGCACGTCCCTGCTGGGCCAGTGCAGCAGGTAGACGTCTATTGACTTCACCCCCAGCCTCCTCCTGCTGGCCTCTGCCGACCTCACCAGGTCGTCGTAGTGGAAGTGATTGGGCCAGACCTTGCTTATAATTATCACGTCATCCGCGACGTCCGCGAGGGCCCTCCCCACCAGCTCCTCTGTGTGGCCGCCCCCGTACATCTCGGCCGTGTCGAAGACCCTTATGCCGCGCTCGTAGGCGTACCTTATGGCGTTAACGTAAACGTCATCCCTGCTGTGGTCAGGGCTCCAGAACCCGCCGCCCATGCCCCAGGTGCCCAGGCCGAGGGGCGAGGCCTCCTTGTCGCATAGCCTCAAGCTTGACCCTATTTAGCGGCCGCAGCATAAGGAAATAAGCCTGAACCAGTATAGCATTCAGGGCTGTGAGGACCCAGCTATCCCTGAAACGTGATGATAATGGCCTTTGCTGAGCCCTGAAAGCCCTCGGCAAGTTAACCTAACGCGGGCTTCGGAGCCCTCAACTAGGTAACGGCTGTGGACAGGTCTGAGCCACGGCCCGTTCAACAGCGTTGAAAGTGTAGCCTTGATGTTCGGGCCTAAGCAACTGCTAGAAGCTCATCCAGAGCCTTCGCAGCCCCTTGTTATCATGCCGCTGCGAGTTACCCTGCCCATTAAACATCGCTAATCGGGCTAGCGCAGCCTCACGGGACCTGTAAGCTTCCTTACGTCCGAGAGCAGCTCTACGACTTTCCTAGCTTTCTCTTCATCCTTGACCGCTGACCTCACGGCGTCCTCGAGCGAGGCCCCCCTGCTTATGGCCTCCGAGATGGCCGCCGCGACGTCATAGCCCACGAGCGGCGAGAGGAACGTCACAAGGGCCTGGCTTGAGGCCGCGAGCTGGAGCATCCTCTCCCTGTGCGGTATGACCTGTGACACCGTCCTTGCCAGCTTCCTGGCCATCTCAGCAAGCAGCTCAACCTCCTTAAGCACGTTGTACGCCACCACTGGGATGCCCATGTTAAGCTCGAGCTCCCCCAGCGAGGCGCCCCAGGCTATAGCCTGGTCGTAGCCAAGCACCTGGGCGGCCCCCTGGTTAACGGCCTCAAGGGTCACGGGGTTCTTCTTGCCCGGCATCATGCTGCTCCCAGGCACGTCAACTGGAACCTCAACCTCGTTCAGGCCAGTGTTGGGGCCGGAGTTCAGGAGCCTCAGGTCGTTGGAGATCCTCAGCATGTCAAGGGCCAGGGACCTGAGAGCCCCGCTGAGCGCTACTACGTCAGAGAGCGACCTCATGAGCGCCGACTTAGACGGCGAGGGCCTGAGGCTCACCCCGCTCAGGGAGCTCAGCTCCTTCAAGGCAACCTCTGCGAACCTGGGGTCCGTGTTAGCCCCAGTGCCCACCGCGGTCCCGCCGAGGGGCACCTCATACAGCAGGCCAAGCACTGATGTCACGGCTGAGAGGTCCCTCTCGATCATGTGCGCATAGGCTTCCATCTGTTGCCCGAGAGTTATGGGGAGGGCGTCCCTCAGGTGCGTCCTCCCTGGCCTCACTGCGTCGCTGAACCTGGAGCCGGCCTCCCTCAGCGCTGAGACGAGCTCCCTGACGGCCGGCAGTAAGTCCTCATTGATGGCAGCTACTGCGGCCAGGCGGAGGGCCGTTGGCATGACGTCATTGCTGGACTGGGACATGTTGACGTCGTCGTTTGGGTGAACCCTGCAGCTGCAGAGCCCCGAGGCCAGGTCAGCCACCACGTCATTTATGTTCATGTTTATGCCAGTCCCCGAGCCAGTCTGAAACACGTCAACAGTTACCTTGTCGTCGTGGGCCCCCTTGGCCACCTCGAGGGCTGAGGACTCTATGGCTGAGGCCTTCACGGCGTCCAGCAGGCCCAGCTCCCTGTTGGCCCTGGCGGCGGCCGCCTTAATCATGGCGACTGCCCATATGAGCCTCCTGGGGGGCCTGGTGCCGGTCTCAAGGTAGTAGGGCCTCGCCCTCTCCGCGTACGAGCTCACGCCTACCCCAGGCTTTTCCTGCTACTGAAGGCTATTACGGCTGAGGCCTTACCGCGCCAAGTCCTGGGTAGCAGTTAATAGGGCTTAAGGCGACCCTGTATCACTAGGACTCCAGGCAAGGTGGGGCCTTTGGACGTAATTGAGACCGAGGACCTGCGAAAGGTCTACCCCAACGGGGTTGAGGCGCTCAAGGGCGTCAGCGTTAGGCTTAGCGCCAGGGTGCCGTGTATAATAGGTCGAAACGGGGCCGGCAAGACAACGCTCGTCAGGATACTCTCAACCCAGCTCAGGCCCACAAGCGGAAGGGCCCGAGTCCTGGGCCTGGACGTGGTCGCTGACAGGGAGGCGCTGAGGAGGAGAATATGCAGCATACCGCAGGAGGCAAGACCCATGGGCGTGGCCTCGCCCTACGAGCACGTGGTGATGTACCTCGTGGCCAGGGGCTGGTCAATGTCGGAGGCCAAGCAGGCGGCCCGAAGGGTGCTCAAGGACGTAGGCCTTGGTAACTTCATGGACATAGCCACGGACGAGCTGAGCGGCGGCATGAAGAGGAAGGTGTTCCTGGCCATGGCCCTGGCCGCCCAGGCGGAGCTCACGTTCCTGGACGAGCCCACTGCCGGCCTTGACCCCCTCTCTAGGCTTGAGACCTGGGGGGCCATGAGGCAGCTCAAGTCCTACATACTCCTCACCACCCACGACATGGAGGAGGCCCAGACGCTGTGCGAGTACCTGGTCCTCCTGGACTCGGGCAGGGTGATAGCCCAGGGAACCCTTGAGGAGCTCATGAGGCCTCTCCAGGGCAAGGTCAGGGTAGAGGGCTACGGCGACATAAGCATAGGTGGCATGAGGATATCATACATGACGCCGGAGGAGGCCAGGGGGCTCATAAGTGACGGCCTCAAGGTCACGATAAGGCCGGTTAACCTTGACGACGTCTTCATAATAAACGGCATCAGGCCCCTGAGCGAGGATGAGGGGAATGGCGAGGCTTAAGTTAAGTCCAAGGTTTGTGCTGACGTTCGCCTGGTTCTACGGCTGGTCGTCAGTTAAGCGGGGGCCGGGCTGGGTGCTCTCATACATGGCCTGGCCCCTGGCCCTGCTCTTCATGATATACATGCTCAGCAGGGGGAGGCTCATTGACTACGCCATACTCGGCGGCGTCATCTCAACAGTCACCAGCAACGCCCTGAGCGCCCTGGGCGACACAGCGTTCATGAAGCTCGAGATAAAGCTTCAGGACCTCCTGGTTGCCGCGGACGTGAGCCCAATAGAGTACCTGGTCGGCATAGGCCTCGGCAACCTCCTCTACTCCTTCCCAGGCCTTGCGGTGTTCCTGGCCCTGCTAATAGTGTTCAGGGTCCTGACGACCCCCCTTGAGTGGGCCGTGCTGGTCGTAGCCCTCCTGTTCCTGGCCGTCGGGGGCGCCGGGCTCGCCTTCCTGGGCGGGAGCAGGCTGAGGCACGTGAGGAACTCGTGGGGCCTGGCCTCCTTCCTCTCCATATTCCTCACCATGATACCGCCGATATACTACCCGTACACGGCGCTGCCCAGGCCAGCCCTCTACGCCCTCATGCTGTCCCCCGCGACGCCCGCGGCCGTCTTTCTACAGCAGCTCATGGCTGGCGACCCGCCCTCCTTCGCCCTGCTAGGCATATTTATAGTGGAGAACATCGCATACGCCATGTTAGGGCTGTGGCTGGGAAGGTGGGAGGATTGACCAAGTGGAGGGTCAGGTGCACCGAGTGCGGCCTCGAGAGGGACCTTGAGACAGGCATGGACCTGAGCACGCTGAAGGGCAACAGGATATACATGTACTGCCCCAGGTGCAGGAGGAACACGTTTCACGAGATACTCGGGAGGAGCGAGGACTAGTCACTCGGGCGGCTGGAAGCTCCTGCCGGGGCCTGAGGCCAGGAGCTGGGAGACCTCCTCAACTAAGGCCTCGGCCTGCACTACCTCCTGCTGGCCCTGGAGCCACCTCCTCCTTATGTTTACCGTGTTGCTCTCCACCTCCTTGTCGCCCACGACCGCTATTATTGGAACCCATGCCTTGCCTGCGGCCCTGACCCTGGCCCCAAGGCCCTTGGTGGGCGGGTCAAGGTAGGCCCTGGCGCCCACGTCGATGAGGTCCTGAAGGAGCCTCCTGGCGTACTCCACGTGCTGGTCCTTAACGGGTATCACAGCCACCTGGAGGGGTGACAGCCAGAATGGCAGGTACGGCGTCTTGCCGGAGTCCGCCAGCTTGAGGCCGAAGTCTATAAGTGACGACATTATCAGCCTCAGCGGGCCGAAGCACGTCACCTGCCTGTCCCTAACAGCGCCGTGAAGGCCCAGGGCGGCCAGCCCCCCTCCCCTCGTCCTGTAAGCGAGGAGCCGGAGGGAGTACTGGATGTCGTAAGGTATCGAGAAGCCCTTGGAGGTCCCCACGTCAATCCACGTCGTGTCCTTTGATATTCCCTCCTCAAGCTCTTCAAGCATCTTAACCATGGCCTCGTCGCCCACGTCGGTGGGCGCAACTATCATGTCAGCCCCCGGCAGCGGCGACCTGACCCTCACGCCCGACTCGGCGTACCTGCCAGCGTCAAGGCACGACTTGACCACCGCCGCGACGCCGCCTATTCCGTAGACCTGCTCTGGCCCGCCGCCCCTCGTCTCAACGTTTGCGAGCCCCAGCCTCTCTGCAAGCCATGATGAGAGGGCCCCCGTGGCCACCTCGCCAAGCGACGTCAGTCCGCCGCTGGTCAGGCCCAGCTTTGACTGCGAGCCCAGGGACTCGTTGTCCCATGGGCTGCCCACCTCGACCTCCTTAGGCAGGAGGCCCCTCTCTATGGCCTCCCTTATCCCAAGCTGGGAGCCGTCGCCCGGCAGGTACCAGGGCCCCTTGGGCGCGGTTATGGTCCTTGAGAGCTCGCAGGCCGGGTGGCCCGGGCACGTTATTGTGAACCCCTTATACCACCCGAAGGGGGCTCTGGCCGTCTGGAAGCCCATTGACTTGAGCTCGTCCTCAACCTTCCTAAGTATTTCAGCCGCCACGTCCGGAGGGGCCAGGCTTGGCGACAGGTGGGCAAAGGGGTAGACCACGGCGCACTTGACGCCGGACCTCCTGGCGTGCTCCGCTATCTCCATGGCGGCCTGCCCTGCCAGGTCCGGCGTGTCGCCCTCCTCAACGCTTATGAAGCCCACCACGCAGTCCTTGCCCTCAAACTTTGAGGGCGGGTCGGGCGGGTTGTCTATGGCCTCCTCAACGGCCCAGAACTTGACCTCCGAGACGTGTATCATAAGTAGCCTCAAGGCCAGCCCCGGCTCCCAGGGGGCTTAGGCCTTAAAAGCGTCAGCTGAAGACGTTCCTGTTGAACATCTTCAGGAACCTGACGTAGTTGTCGCACTTCGCCTCGGGGCCGCCGCACGAGACCTCGTAGGTTATCTGGCCGTCGAAGTGCAGCAGGGCCCCGGCCACCCTGTACCAGTCCACTGTCCCAGTCATGGGCAGGGCGTGCTCGTCCGCGTAGCCGTCGTTATCATGCGCGTGCACCTCCGCTATCAGGCCGGCCTGGGACGCCTTGCTTATCTCGTCGGGCGGGCTCTTCGTGTTGACGTTAAGGTGACCGACGTCTATGCACAGCTTGAGGCCGTCGACGGAGCTCGCCATCTTAATCAGCTCGTCAACGCTGGAGCCGACCAAGTCGCCCTCCAGCCTGTTCTCAACGGCCAGCGTGAGGCCCAGCTCCCTGGCCTCCTTGACGAGCCTGCCCAACACGCTTACGTTAGCCGCTATGGCCGACTCGGAGCGCTTGAGGGGGAGCGTGTGAATGACCGCTATGGTGGCCCCCATGTCCCTGGCGGCCCTCATCCAGCGTATCATGCGGGTAACTGCCCCCTCCTTGCCCTGGGCAAGCATGTCAAGGGTTGGCTTGTCATAGGGCAGGTGCACGCTTGAGACCAGGAGGCCCTGACGTTTAAGGGCGGCCTGCGTCTCCTCAAGCAGCGCGTCCTCCTGGCCCTTCCTGTTGATGAAGTTATCGTAGCTAAGCTCGTAGTAGTCGACGCCCATGTTGTGCAGTTTCACTACCGCCTCCGCTGGAGGCAGCGTCCTGTAAAGCATAGTAGCGTAGGCGACCCTCATGTGCGCCACCGCTCAGTGGTAGCCAACTCTAAGTTTTTAAGCACTGGAAGGCGCTGCCCTCTGGGAGCAGTTCTAATAAAAGAGATTGGTTACTGCACAAAAGTATACATGCTTCTAGACAAAATTTTCTTCTAATTAAGAGATAAAAACGTATAAATGCTGCTTTTAATTAACTTAAGTTAGAATAAAGGTGACAGCAGTGAGCTACGCGGACCTCAGCTCCGCAGTTAAGGTAGTTGACGGGGTTTACTGGGTCGGCGTCAACGACACCAGGAAGGTAAGGTTCGAGAACATGTGGCCCATACCCGAGGGGATCTCCTACAACGCCTACGTCATAGGGACGGGCGGCGGCTACGTGCTCGTTGACGGCGTTGAGGAGGAGTACACCGACCTCTACCTGGCCAAGCTGAGCAAGGTAGTTGACGACATGGACAAGGTCAAGTACATAGTGGTGAACCACCTTGAGCCGGACCACCAGGGGTCCCTGGAGGAGACGCTGAGGAGGGCGAGGAACGCCAAGGTGCTGATATCTGCAGTGGGCGCCAGGATGATAAGGGACTTCTACGACGTGCCTGAGGACAGGGTGGTTCCAGTTAAGGACGGCGACAGGCTTGAGGTAGACGGAAAGATCCTGAGGTTCATCTACACGCCCTGGCTCCACTGGCCTGAGACCATGGTGACCCTTGATGAGACTGACTCCGTGCTCTTCACGTGCGACGTCTTTGGCTCCTACGTGGCCCTGAGGGGAGGGCTCTTCGACGACCAGCTTGAGATGGAGCACTACATAGAGGAGGCCAAGAGGTACTACGTCAACATAGTGGGGAGGTACACCAAGAACACCATTGACGCCCTCAACAAGCTCTCCGCGGTCCTTGACAAGGTGAAGGTTATAGCGCCTGCCCACGGGCCGCTGTACAGGGGCGACCCAAGGCTCCCCGTGAAGCTCTACTACGACTGGGCCCTTCCAAGGCTTGAGCCAGAGGTGTCAATACTTTACATAAGCATGTACGGCCACACGGTGGACGCCGTCAAGAGGCTCAGCGACATAGTTAAGTCCCACGGGCTCAGGGTGAGGCTCATAGACGCCGCCGAGGAGCACATGTCATACGCGCTGAGCTACAGCAACAACTCGGCCGCCGTGCTCACGGTGTTTCCAACGTATGACGCCTCGATACCGATGCCCCTAAACAACATACTCTACACATACCAGGTCAAGATGTTCGGCAGGGGCAGGGCCGCCGGGGTGGTCACAAGCTACGGCTGGGGGCCCGTGGCGAAGCTCGCGGCTGACACGCTGACTAAGGCAGGCTTCAGGGTCGTGGAGCCCCTGGTCACGTTGAGGACAAGGCCAAGGAAGGAGGAGCTCGAGGCCCTGGACAAGCTTGGCGAGAGAATCGCCGAGGAGGCCCTCAAGGCGCTCGAGGGAGGCCATTGAGCCCGGCTAACGCCATCAGGGAGGCCCACCTGACCAGGTCCTTCCTCACCACAATTCCCTTTGTCATGAGCCCTATTATGCCCTCCCTTGAGCCTATGTCCCTTATGCCGTACCTGGCCTCAACCGCCCTGTCAAGCTCGGAGCTCATGGATTCCCTGGCCAGGTCCTCAGGCACCTCAAAGGCGGGGGAGGCGCCGCAGGCCACCTTGCCGCCCTTCATTACGCAGGCAATAGTTGTGACATACCACGCGCTGTCAACCTTGAACATGCCAGACTCGACGCCTACCCCAACGTGGGCCCTGGCGGCCTCAAGGGCCCTTGACGCCCTAAGTATGGCCAGCCTCCTCGTCTGCTCAAGGCCCACAGGCTGGGGAGGCAGGCCGCTGACGCTGACAGGAATTACAGTGGCGCACCCGTAGAAGGCCTCAAAGGCCTCCCTGACGCCGTCGACCTTGACGGGGTTCTGGCTCCCCAGGGCAACGTCCAGGCAGGGCCCCTCAGCCAAATGCCTTCACCTCATCGGTACCCTTAGTGCCGGAGGTAATACATCACTGAGGCCCTCCCCCTGCATGCAGGAGCTGGGCCTGGCGGAGTTAAAGGTTATAAGCACCTTGCCTTTCCTCCTTAACAGGTGCCGCGGTCGCCTAGCTGGCCAGGGCGCCGGCCTGCTAAGCCGGTGGGGGAAACCCCGCGCGGGTTCAAATCCCGCCCGCGGCGCCACTCACTTCTGTGACGGCCATCATTGCTGTGTCCCCTTGCCTGATCCATAGCTTTGTTGATATCCTTCTGGCATCGCCCTTGGCTCGGGGTCGACGCCCAGGAGCCTTGAGTAAGCTCTCCTCAGCTCCTCCCTGTCAAACATTGTCACATAGTCAAATATTGAGCCCGAGCTCTCCCTCAGCCTCATGACATCAACCAGCTTCCTGTACCTGCCGCCCGCAAGGCCGTTGGCTATGACCGCCGCGCCCTCCGCAGCCTCCTTAGCCACCCTGCCGCTCGTCCTGAGCTTGACGACCCTGAGCCCCGTCCAAAGGCCCTGGAGGCCCCCGTTTATTGCCCTGCCCAGGTCATCAACGAATCCCTCGACCCTCGAGAACCTGCCGCTGACGTAGACGGCCTGCGGCCTCGTCGACACCAGGAGCGACATGACGTCCTTGGCGGCTGACTCGATAAGCGCCCTGTAGCCGTCGCCCCCAGAGGAAACGAAGTCCTCCACTGGCCTCGTGAAGGGGTTCCCCTGGCCCAGGTAGGCCGCTCCCCCCGCGAAGAGCATCTCCTTCGTGATCCTGGACACGTTAGAGATGGCATAGGCCACCTCGCCGTCAACGCAGCCGGAGCCCAGGTAGCCCGGGAAGCCCGCCGTGCCGGCGACGCCGTCTACCAGCTGGCCTGAGCTGACCGCCATGGCCGAGGTGTACGCAAAGCCCACCTCAACTACTATTAGGTTAACGTCGTTATAGCTTAAGTTGAAGGCCTCGGCGTGCCTGGCTATGGCCAGCGCTGCGCTGTAGACCTTGTCAGAAGTCCCCATGTCAACCCTGTTCAGCTTCCTGTAGGCAGGCACCGTGGGCAGCTGGACCACGCCCGGGGTGAAGTAGGTGATATCCCTGAGCTCCGGTTCCTCCTTTATCATCTTCAGGAGCCTCCTCAGGCCAAGTATCCTGTGACCCTTGGCGGCGTCCTCGGCCGATATGAAGGTGGCAAGCGCTATCTCCTCGTCACTGGCCTCCCTGGCCAGCTTTAGCGGTATCCCGTAGCCGCTTGAGGCGACCACGGTGTCAACGCCCTTCTCCCTCACTATCTCCTTAAGCCTCCTGAGCACGGCCCCCGGGTCCCTGACCATGTAGTCCCTGGGTATTGACTCGTCAGCTATGACCTCGTTAGTTTCATCGTCGAAGCCAAAGATGTCGTAGCTCTTCGTGCCCGAGTCCGTCCCCAGCGCCCTAACCGTAGTCCACCACCTCGATACCCCTGTTCCTGCCCCTGGTTATGAGCACCTCACCCCCTCCGTTAGCTTTAAGGAGTTCCTCGATCTCTGAGGCGGCCCTCTCGGCCTCCCGCTCGTCGTCAGTTAGGCCGTAGAACGTGGGTCCCCAGGATGACTGAGCGGCGCCATAGGCGTGCTTCAGCATGATCTCAATGCCCTTCTCAACGAGGGGGCAGCAGTACGTGCCCCCCTGGTAACTTGACCAGGCGAGCCCCAGCAACCTGTTGAACTCCGTCAGCGACTCCCCGAACTCCTTGATGTCGCCCTCGACGAAGCCTGGGAGCATCTTCATTAGGACCAGCCTCGAGAGCCTGGAGGCCAGGCCGCAGTCCTCCCTGACCTCTGAGAGCGCCTTGTCCTCTGAGCTGGCCCTGAACCTCTGTATCCGCGGGAGGGGACCGTAGGGGAGGGCCACTATGAAGAGCCAGCGGGCGGGTATGTCGCCCCTGAAGATCAGGGGAGGCACCTCCCTCTCAGCCATGTCCTTCCTGAAGCCCCCCTCAACTATGAAGCCCCCCACCTTGGCCGCGTAGAGGCCTAGGGCGGTCACGAGCCCCCTCCTGACCGCAAGCGCCACGTCCTCTAGCCTCAGGCCGAGGCCGTAGAGCCTTGACACCCCCTCCGCCACAGCGAAGTAAAGGCCCGTGACGTAGCCCAGGCCTGAGTAAGGGGGGTAGCTCCTCTCTACCGTCACCCTGGCCCCCCTCAGGTTAAACCTCTCCCTAAGCGTCCTGAGGGCCTGGAGCGCGTGCTGGTCGTTTGACTCGAGGATGTCGGACTCCTCGACCCTAACGACGATTCCTGGTCCCTCCAGGGTAAAGCCCACGGTGCCGTAGAGCCTGCCCATGTCGCCGCACAGGTCAAGGTTGCCGGCGTGCAGGTGGCTCGGTGCGAACACCCTCACGTACCTCAAGGGGATCCCCTGCAGTGCTGGCCATCAAGGTAAAAGTGAGTTGCGAGCCCGCTGCGAGGGGGCAGGGTAGTCGCTAGACGCGCCCGCTGGCAGTGAAGCGATAAGGCGAAAGGCGGTAAACTGCAGTTCCATGACCCGCCTGCCGTTAAGCTCGGCGGTCGGACGAGGGTCAAGTCCCTCGCTTGATCGCGAGTTAACATAAAAAACGACTGAAGTGAAAGCGCAGGGACAAACGGGCAGGATAATTAGGGGCGCGGCTAGGCGGTGGTGTTAGTCGTGGTGTTCGGCGGCGCGTAGTAGGCGTAGGCGACGGCCACAGGGCTCACTATGTAGCCTCCGGCCGCCTGCGTCACGTGCGGGCCCATTGATATGACCAGGTACGCCCTCCTGCCGGCGGTCACGTTGAGGCCCCCGTTAACTATCGGTATCTTAAGCGCGTTGCTCGGGAGCTTCGCTGAGACGTTTACGGAGCCGAGCTGCACAGTGACGGAGCTCACGTAGAGCCTAACCTCGTTGTAGACGCCTGGCGGCAGGTTGGCCTGGGCCACCGCCTGGGGCACGCTGGAGAGCAGCACGGTTATGGTCCTGTTAGTTATTGTAAGCCACTTGCCCGTGCTGGCCGAGTGCACCATGATTGACGTCACCGTGAGGTATATTCCTGTAGTAGTAACGTTACCTCCCCTGCCGGGGTCGCTTATGTAGACGTAGACAGAGCCCTGAGACCTTGAAACGGCCAGGTACGCGCCTCCCGCAGCCACGGCTATAATCACTATCACTATGGCCGCTATTGCCGAGGCCCTCACTCGAGTCACCCCAGCCCCTGTGTAAGGCCAAAGCTGAAAAGGGCTGGGCCGGGAGAGGGCGCGGGAGGCCTAGGGAAGGGCCGGCACAGCCTCACTCCCGCCCTGAGGTCTCTTTAGCGTTGACTACCCTCACCCTTGGCGCCTTCGACGCCAGCTGCTGCCACTCCTTGAAGTTATAGATGCACCCTGGGTCAGGGGCCAGGGGGTCGCCGTAGTAGCCGTAGGCCCTGGCCCTGCAGCCGCCGCATATGTTCCTGTAGGGACAGACCCTGCAGTACCCCTTCAGCTTGTCCCTGTCCCTGAGGTCGTTGAAGAGCGGGGTCTTGGTCCAGATGTCCCAGAAGCTCTGCTTCCTGAGGTTCCCTACCACCACCGGGAGGAAGACGCAGGGGGAGACGTCCCCGTTGGGCTGTATGGCCGCATATATCCTTCCGGCGCCGCAGCCGCCGACGAACTCAGCGACGGCCTTAACTATCGGGTCACCGCTGACGGCGAAGTGTGTTGGGGCCACCTCCTGGCCTCCGCTGACCTGCAGTGCGACGCGGCCGTACTGGGGCGCCGTGCTCACTATCTGAAGCCCTGGCCTCCTCTTCATCTCCTGGTATATGCTCCTGAGGAACTTCTCCCTCTCCACGGGGTCGAGGTCCAGCCAGACGTTCTCGAGGCCCCTTCCGGTGGGCACAAAGTTGAAGAATATCACCCTCTTCACCCCTATGTCCTCGGCCAGGTCCAGGAGCTCCTTCACTTCACCTATGTTCATCTTAGTTATGGTCACAGCCATGCCGTGGTCCATGCCAAGCTTCACCGCGTTCTCAAGGGCCTTCACCGCCCTCTCCCAGGAGCCGGGCACGCCCCTGAACTTGTCGTGCTTCTCCGGGCTGGCGCTGTCTATCGAGACCTCGACATACTTCAGTCCCTCCTCCTTGGCCTTCTCAAGCTCGTTTATGTTAGCGAAGACCCAGCCGTTGGTGGCCACCGCCGCGTGTATGCCCCTCGACGCTATGGCCTTAAGCACCGCGTGGAAGTGCGGGTGTATCGTGGGCTCCCCTCCGCTGAGGGCTATCGAGGCCACGCCGGCCCTGTCGAGCTCGTCAACCACCCTGAGCTTCTCCTCAAGCGTCAGCTCGTCAGGTGTCGGGGCCCCTGCCCTCTGGTAGCAGTGCATGCACCTGAGGTTGCACATGTTTGTGAAGTTCCACACTATTAGGAACGGCGCGGGCATCTTCTGGGGCACGGTGACTCCGTAGAGGCCCAGCCCCTTCATTACGAGGGCGACGCCCCTCCTTATGGCGGGGTCGCTTATAGACTTCCTCGCGTCCTCGACGTCGCCGTGAAGCATCCTGATGCCAAACTCTATGGTCTTGTCTATTATTGGTATGAGGAACCTGGCGTAGAGGGGGCACTCTACTATCTGCTCCCCAACGAACCTGCTGAGGGCGTGGTAGATAAGGGGCGCCTCCTTCACCGTGCCGTCGCCGTACTTGACCCTCACGGTCCTTGACGCCAGCCTAAGCGACGCCCTGGTCACAGGGTTGTTGAACACCAGCCTGACGCCGGCCAGCAGGTGACCTATGTTGCCCCTCCTGCTGTCATCAGGGTCCGGCCCTGCTGGGGAGAAGCCCTCACTCACCTTCACCACCCCACCTCAGGGGCTCAAATATGCGGCCGACCGCGTCACCGAAGGCCGAGAGGGTCTCCCTCGCGAGCACCGACATGAGGTCGCCCAGGCGGCCGGCCCTGAGCTCCTGCGATATGAAGCCCAGCCTCAGGTAGAACTTCCTGTAAGCGTAGATAAGCGCCCTGCCCAACTGCTCGGCAGTGAAGTGGAAGCCCCTCATGACAGGCCTCACGGTAGTGTAGTGCTCCCAGTTGGTGTCCACTATCAGGTTGTGCTTCACCGCGAAGTCCCAGAGCGGGGTGCCCGGGTACGGGGTCAACGCCGTGAACTGGGCGTAGTCCGGGCTCAGCTCCACGGCGAGCTGGGCGGTCCTCTTCATGTCGTCAACGGTCTCCCAGGGGAAGCCAAGTATGAAGGAGCCCGTTGCGAACCCCTTGAGCTCCCTCTTCCACTCAAAGACCCTCCTGGCCTGCTCTATGGTTATCTTCTTGCCTATCCTGTTCAAGGTCTCCTGGCTGGCCGACTCAACGCCGAAGTACAGCGCGTTGCAACCGTTATCATAGAGCAGCTTCATTATGTCCTTGTTCACGTGGTCCACCCTGCTGCCGCACGAGAACTTTACGTCGAGCCCCCTTGACTTCAGCTCAGCGATGAACTCCCTCACGAACCTCCAGTTGGCGGTGAACTCGTCATCAGTGAAGACTATCTCCCTGGCCCTGTACCTGTTCACCAGGTACTCTATCTCGTCAACCACGTTCTTGGCGGACCTGTACCTGTACCTCCTCCCCCAGTAGTAGCTTGTTATACAGTACATGCACCCGTACGGACACCCCCTGCTGGCCATGACGTGGGCTATCCTGATGGGCTTGTTGAAGAGCGTGTACTTATCCATGTCCAGCAGGTCCCTGTCGGGCCAGGGAAGCTTGTCAAGGTCCTCTATGAACGGCCTGTCGGGCGTCACTACGGTCTTGCCTCCCTCCCTGAAGGCTATGCCCTTCACCGACCTCAGGGCCTCGTAGTCCTTCCCCTTGGACTCAAGGGTGCTCGTGAGCTCAAGCATCGTGAACTCACCCTCCCCCCTCACGACAAAGTCAAACCCGGCGTCGAGCGCCTCGTCATACATGTAGGTTGGGTGCGTCCCCCCTGCAACTAAGATTACATCTGGCATCTCCTGCCTAAGCGCCTTGGCAGCCATGTAACCCTTGGGGGTAAGGGGGGTCTGCATCGAGATCCCAACTATGTCTGGGCTAAAGGCCTTGACCTCGGCCATCCACGACTTCAAGTTGAGCTTCCTTGTGGGGCTGTCAACTATCTTCACCTTGTGGCCGGCCTGCTCAAGGACTGAGGCTATGTATGCAAGGCCGAGGGGAGGGGCCCTCATCCCCGTGACCTTGTAGATCTCCAGGTTATGGACGTCCGGGGGGAGGGCCAAGAGCACCTTCACTGTTTATCTCCCTATTATTGATATATAGATCTAATAGCTATACGCTAAGCTGTAGATGACCTAGGGCTTGCCCCTATGATAGGCTGTAGATCAGGGCTACTTGGCGCTAGCATATGGCAAGGACCCTCGCCATGGCCCCCTCGGCCCCGCGAACCTTAAGCGGCGCTATCACCAGCAGCGGGTCCCTGCAGCCCGCAAGCTCGCCCAGGTTGCATGCGCCCTCCACTATAATCACTCCCGAGGACAGCAGCCTGACGTGAACGTAGGCTGCGTCCTCCTCGCTCACTAGCGGGGGCCATGGGTATCCCTTAGCCCCAGCCCAGCCGGAGACGCTCATAGCCTCTGTCACGACCGCCCCAACCCCCACGCCTGCGAGGTAGTCAGCCGCGTCCCTGCTAAGGTAGGGCCAGGCGTGGAGGTAGTCCTCGGACCCCCTCAGCCCTGAGAAGCCAGTGTAGAGCGCGGCGGCCCTCCCCGCGTGCACCTTGCCCTCGAGGTCCCTTGACGTTATGGCCTCCTTAGGCCTCTTGTAGCTGAGGTCGACAAAGTCAACGGGCAGCACGAGCCTCTCGGGCGGTATCCTGTCCACGCTGAGGCCGCCAGGTATGAAGTGCAGCGGGGCGTCCACGTGGGTTCCGGAGTGGGAGCCCGCCTCAAGGCGCGACAGGGTGACCTCGCCCTCCCTGGAGCCCATGAGCACGAACTCGTGCCTGAAGGGCGGGTCCCCCGGATATGTCGGCATTCCGTTGTAGACCTCACACGTGAGGTCTATCACCCTCCCGGAGAAGCCGCGACTCAACGCGCTCACCAGGGCTATGTCACGGCAGGACTATAAAGACGCTGAGTAGACCCGCGTTGTGCCTGAGACCCGTTTTTACCCTGGGCGCACAGGCTCCCTGGGGCAGCGCCGTGGGTACAAATGAAATACTCGGAATGCTGCACGACCACCCGCCAAGCTACGCCCCCGAGTGGGGCAGCGGAGGCATATTTGGGCTGAAGTACTACAGGGGGGTGCTCTACTACACCCTGGCGTTTGACGCCATAGCCAACTTCGTCACCGACAGCGGCGTGGAGAGGTACAGGTTTGAGCAGGTAGGCCCCCTGCCGACCTCAGGGGGAGACACCTATAACGCCGTTGATGCCGTTGACGACAGCATATACTTCGGCGGCTGGGTCCACGCCCCCGCAGTTTACGAGGGCTCTGAGGCGTCACTGAGGGGCACCATATCCTTCGTCAACAAGTACAGCCACGTCCACTTCTATGACGTCGAGGACAGGAGGGTCTCGCTGCTGTGGAAGGAGGGGGCTGCCAGGAAGGACGAGTGGGCTGGCGAGGTCTCTGAGATCATCTACAACCCAGTTCAGGACGAGCTGCTCGTAGCCAGGGGGGACGGGACTATAAACCTGGGAGTCTACGGCATTGACCGCAGGACGGGCGAGCCAAGGAAGCTCTCAGAGAGGCCCGCCCTCAAGGGGGCGCTAGTCTATGAGTATGCCTGCTTTGACATACTTGAGCGTCAGATAAAGGACATACATGGCGTGCTGTTCACTAAGGCTGTCACAGGGATACAGTGCGTTAACCTCACCAACGGTAAGGTAACGTACACGAGCCTTGGCGACATAAGCAGGCGCTCAGTTGACGGCGCACCTGTAAGCTGGCCCCAGACGGGCCCGGCGGCCTCAGCCTACGGCAGGTTCTTCCTCTTCGTCAAGGGAGGGGCCTTCGTGGGCAACCCCATTGACGAGGGGACGGAGCTCGTCAGGTTCGTGAGGCTGTTTGACTTCGGCGACTCGGGCTACTTCTCAAGGAGGACGGTCGCCAAGCCAATAGGGGGAGGCGTCATGGTCGCGTTCAACGCCTACTCTGAGTCCCTCGTGAGGCCCACCAACCAGTTTGAGGAGATGGTTGCAAGGGCTACAAACACAATAGTGGGCCCCAGCGTGCTCCTCTACATAACCCCGCCCGTGGCAAGGATAGTGGGCGCCTATGGCGCCAGGATAACAAGCTTTGAGTCGGTGGGGGACAGGCTCGTCATAGGGGCCAACACCATGTCCAACACCTCCAGGTACAACGCCCTGCCCCTGGACATAGGCTACAGGGGGTTCATAATAGAGCCCATATCGGAGGTCCTGGAGAGGGGGCCGCCCGTCAGGTTCTCAGTGCCAGGGGCGCTGGTGAAGGACAAGGTCTTCGGCGGCATACCCTTAGCAGGCTACAGCAGGCCAAGGCTTGTCATAAGGGCTGGAAGGAGCAACAGGCTTCACGTGTATGAGTACGACTTCTCGCTGCCCGCCCAGGACGCCTACGAGGAGACCTATGACATAACTGGAGGCAAGAACGTCCTGGACCTCAGCGGCTTCGGCAGCTCAATACTTTCGTTCAGGCTCGAGGACCCAGACCCCAGGGCGAGGATAGTCATTGACCTTCAGTAGGCCCTTCCAAGCCTCCTGCCCACGCTCCACTCAACGGCCTCCCTCAGGGCCTTGAAGCCCATCCTGCCCTTCGTGGGCCTGCACATGCCCTTCTTTATGGCCTCTATTATCTGCTCGGCCGTGCAGCCCTCCGCGAAGACTACAGTGGGCGCTTCCCCAAGCTCAGATATCACGTGGGCGTCGCTGCCGCTTGTCATGGGGAGGCCCTTTGACCTGGCAAACCTCTCCGCGAGCCAGTTAAGAGGGGGCAGCCCCCTGGCGTTCCACACCTCCACGGCGTCGAACTCCGTGTAATGAGAGAACAGGTACCTGCCGACCCCCTTCCTGCCGGGCTGGAACGGGTGGGCAGCTATCATTATGCACCCCCTCTCGAGGCTCCACTTCCTCAGCTCAGGCGGCTCTATCCCCTTGGGCGGGTCCTCGTCAGGCAGCGAGGGGCAGAGGACCAGGACGTCGCCCCTTGAAGTCCTCACCTCGTTGGCAGGTATGATCGTTATGTCGAGGTCCAGCTCCTTGGCCGAGGCCTGGGCGAGGGCCGAGCCCCTGAACGTGTTGTGGTCCGAGAGCGCTACGGCGCTCAGCCCCAGCTGGGCGGCCCTTATTACGACCTCCTCAGGCGTCGGCTTGCCGTCGCTGGCCCTGCTGTGGGAGTGAAGCTCAGCCCTGCAGGCCAAAAAGCCCACCAGCGCTGAGGGGACTCCATCTGAATTAATAATCGTTAGGTTCTGACGTGTAAGTGTGATGAGCTCGGCATTGCTGAGCGCCCGCGATGAGGAGGGTCTTGAGTGCTGACCTTCACCTGCCGGGATTCTGCTCCTCCCTGACGTACTCCTCTATGTAGTTGATGACGCCGCTCATCATGTTAAGGACCTCGGCGGCCTCCGCCTCCGTCAGCCTGTGCCTCTGGGCCACCCTTGTTATGTTGGCCCCCTCGTCGCTGAATATGGGCGGGGGGCAGTCGGCCCACCTGGGTATTATGTGCACGTGGAAGTGGAACACCACCTGCCCGGCCTGGCTGCCGCTGTTAGTGACGATGTTAACGCCGGGCGCCTTGAGCTCCCTCTTGAGGTACTTCGCTATGGCCGCCGCCACGAGGAAGGCCCTTGACACCACGTCAGGCCTCACGTCCTCGACCGCGGTGAAGTGGTCCTTTGAGATCACCAGCATGTGGCCCCTACATATGGGGGACCTGTCCAGTATGACCATAACTTTGTCGTCGCTGTAGACAACGTATGCCTTGGACTCGCCCCTGGCTATCTTACAGAACGCGTCGTCCTCAGGCACAGGCTTACACCCACCTGAGCCTTATTAACGCGGAATAAACTCCTTTGGCACGGGTAGCTTTGACCAAGAGGAGAAGCGTGATAAGGCAGGTTATAAACAGGGCCCTGATGAGCGGCAGGCCTCAGGATTACATAATAGTCTACGTTGACAGGGACCCCCAGGCTGGCCAGAGGCTGGCGGAGCTCAACGCCTCGAGGATAGCCGCTGTGAGCGAGTGGGCCCTCACGCTTGACGACGGCGACACAGTTATACCGCTGCACAGGGTAGTCGAGGTGAGGGGGCCTAACGGGGAGGCCTGGAGGAGAGGACTAAAGTCTTGAGCTACGTAAAGGGTCCATCATACGCTATAAGGGTTGTTGAGGGCCTTGCGACACCCAAGGTAAACGGCAGGGAAGTTACCGTCGGGGCAGAGCTGCTCAGGCTTGACGCTAGCCTGGGAGTGATGGGCGAGTCCCTGGCCTCCCTGCTCCTTCCGGCGGTGGACTACAGCAGCGACCTTGCCAGCATAGTTAAGTCCTACAGGACAAGGGTAGTGGTGGAGGAGGCCTCGGAGGCCATAACCAGGCTCGGGCCCCTGGCTGGCCTGGCCAAGGTGCCTCCCTACTTCTTCCCGATAGCCAGGATGTCGAAGCTCTCGTGGCTGTACTCGTGCATATTCAATGAGTCCACCCGCAACGTTGACCTGTTGGGAGAGATCTACAGCGACTACGCTAAGCTCGTGGGTGACCTGACGCCCGAGGGCTACGTTAAGCTCAGCGAGTCCAAGGTCAAGGGCTCAGTGGCCTCGCTGATATCTGGCATTGTAAAGAGCGTGGCCGCGGGCATAAGCGTGGCCGGCGCCTACATGTCCTTCTTCATGAGGTCCTCTGAGTGCCCTCCCAACGTCCTCCTCGAGGACCCCTACAGGACCGTGGTGATCCCCGAGGGCATTCTCTTCAGCTCGTGCAGGTGGACCTCTCACCCGGTTGAGCTGGAGATGGAGAGGGCCACGTGCAGGAGGTCATCGCTGCTCTACTCCTCGCTCCTCTGCGAGGACGGCAACTCAAGGGCTGTCATTAAGGACTACGGCTATGGCACCTTTAAGTGGCTCTTCGCCGGGGTCGTGTCAATAACGGCGTACCCCTTCATCCAGACGCCCTCTGGCAGGGCCTCAAACGAGTACCGCAGGCTACTGGAGCTCAGGCAGTACGTCAGGACGCCCAGGGTGCTGGCCCTCTGCATAAACCCCATGGAGGCCTCCATGGTAAGGGACTATGTGGACGGCAGCGACGTGCTGAGAAGCAGGGACCCGGCCCACTGGCAGGAGGCCGGCAGGGTGCTCGCCACAGTCCATAGGTCTGGCTACGCGCTCGGCGACCCGAATCCGAGCAACGTGGTAATTGGCAGGGATGGGGCATGGCTCATAGACGTCGAGCAGGCCGGCAAGTTCACGCCCCAGAGGGGGGCCTGGGACCTGGCGGTGTTCTTCTACTACTCAAGGTTCTTCGGCGCCCCCCTGGACCTGGTCAAGGAGTCCCTCAGGAGCTACGCCAGCAGCCTTGAGCCGTCCCTGTGGAAGAAGGTGAGGGGACAGCTCTTCAGCGCAAGGCTGGCGCCGTTCCTGGCCAGCCTGCCGTTGCTCTTCTTTGAGCTGAGGTCAGCCGTCGAGTCCATTAAGCCCTGACGGCCTCGTTGACGGCCGAGCTCGGGAGGGCCACGGACCTCATGTAGGGCAGCAGCCTCCTGAGCACCTCCCTGTCGGGCCTCTCAAGGAAGCTGTAGCTCCTGACGGACTCGCTGACGAGCTCATATGGCATCCTGACCAGGTTGGCGTAGGCCTGTAGGTCGGCCTCCCTCACCTCAGAGACTGCCTCCTCCATAGCCTTGGCTATCCTGTCGTACTCGCCCTCAAGCGAGCTGTTGGCCCCCAGGAGGCAGCAGGTCTCGAGGTCGCACTGCTCCACCTTAAGTCCCCTTCTCTCAGCAATAGATAGGTAGGGCTCCCAGATGACGGCCTCCCTCACCTGTCCCCTGAGCGCCATGTCAAGTATGCTGTCGCCGCTATTAGCGTAAACCCTTGGGGGCTCAAGCCTGCTGACCTCGGCGCAGAGCTCCATAGAGGACATCCTTGACGTGGCGTGGCCGAGCTCCCCCCTGCCCGTGACTATCCCTGCCCCTCCCTGGCTCCCCCCGCCAACTATGTGAACGGAGCCGGCCGTGAGCCTGTTGAGGGTTACCAGAGTTATGGCAGGGGCCATGGCTAGCTGTATCCTGCCCGCCGCCAAATCCATGGCCTCCTGAAGCGCGTCATCATAGACTTTTACTGTGACCGAGCCGTACCTCTCCGAGAGCTTCTTGACGAGCCTCATTATGTACGGGTACTCGCTCGCCCTCACTATGCCTATTACAGCGGGCGCCTTGGCCCTCGAGCCCCCGGGGCTTATTATTATCACCCCTCCCTCGTCCCTGACCCTTATCAGCCCGAGGGACTCGAGCTTCCTGACCCTCTTGAGCACCATGCTCTTGCTCCAGCCCAACGTCCTCGAGAGCTCCGAGAGCGTCAGCGGTCCGTAGTCGGCTATCGCCCTCATGACGTCAGTGTCCACCTGATCCAGCAAGGCACTCCCTAAAGCACAGCTGTTCTTCAACTCTTAAATAACTTAATAACCTCTTAATATAACGCGGCTTAGGCTTAATACTTCAGCTGAGGCGCGGGAGGAAGGAGAGCTCATGAGCAGCGAGGAGAGGATAGACCCCTGGGGAAGGCCTGACATAAAGGACTACAGGAGGCTGTACGAGGTCTTCGGCATAAGGCCCTTCTCTGAGATACTTGAGAAGCTTAAGTCCATGGGGGTGGAGCCCAGCGCCTTCATGAGGAGGGGGATAATATTCGGACACAGGGACATGGACGTCGTGCTCAACGCCTGGGCCTCGGGCGAGCCAGTGGCGGTGGTGACGGGCTTCATGCCGAGCGGACAGTTCCACTTCGGCCACATGCTCACGGGCCTTCAGCTCGTGTTCTACCAAAGGCTCGGCTTCAGGGTGTTCGTCTGCATGGCTGACGCCGAGGCCTACGCCGTGAGGAGGGTGAGCAGGGAGGAGGCCATTAAGAGCGCCCTGGAGGAGTTCATACCTAACCTCCTCGCCCTGGGCCTTGACCCGCAGAGGACCGAGTTCTACTTCCAGACAGGCAGGGAGGGGCCCTACCACGAGCTTATCCAGCTCTTCAGCGCTAAGGTGACCTTTAATGAGATGGAGGCCATATACGGCGACCTGAGCCCAGCCAAGGTGATGAGCGCCCTCACCCAGGCGGCGGACATACTTCACCCAATGCTGAAGGAGTACGGCGGCTACAAGTACGTCGTAGTTCCAGTGGGCGCCGACCAGGACCCCCACATAAGGCTCTCCAGGGACATAGCTACCAGGATGAAGGGCGAGATAGAGCTCACGCCGCCGGCGGCGACCTACCACAAGCTGATAAGGGGCCTCGACGGCGGTAAGATGAGCAAGAGCAGGCCTGAGGCCACGATTTTCCTGACCGAGCCCATAGGGGAGGCCGTGAGGAAGTTCAAGGCGTCCCTCACAGGGGGACGCAACACGGCCGAGGAGCAGAGGAGGCTTGGCGGGGAGCCCGACAAGTGCCCCGTCTTTGACCAGTACCTCTACTACCTTGTCCCTGACGACTCAGAGCTCTCCTCAATAGAGTCCAGGTGCAGGGGAGGGGCCCTGCTCTGCGGCCAGTGCAAGGCAATGGGCGCCGAGAAGCTGGCCAAGTTCCTTGAGGCCCACCAGCGCTCCCTTGAGGCCTACAGGGACAAGGCGCAGTCCCTCGTGGAGCTGCCAAAGTATTAACTTAGAGGGTCACCCTTTCCTCCCCTTTCCTCGTCGGTTGGGCCGCGCTCTCCGGCATTGAGAAGTAGGACTCCAGGGAGAGGCTCGGGAGGAACCTGACCCCGCACCCCGCCGCGAGCAGCTTGCCGTGGAGCTCTGATATCCTTTGGGAGGGCCCTGAGAGCATCAGGACCTCAAAGCACTTGCCGTTCCTGTGCGCGTGTATGTAGGTCTCAGCTATGTCCGAGTACTGCTCTATTATGTCTTCGCTTCCCCTGCTCTCAGGGCACAGCGCAACCATAACTCCATCGCAGTCGTGTGGAACCAAGTAATGTATGTAGTCGCTCAGCATGTTCCTGAGCGCCTGCTCCACGAGCTCGCTCCTGCTCACGTTAACCTTGGCTGCCAAGAGGTCCAGCTCCCTGCTCAGGTCATCAGGAAGGCTTACCCCAAACCTCACCTTATTGCCCATGGCCGCCACCTGAGCACCTCTTCACAAAGTCGCTAAGCTTCTCGACGGCCTCGTCGCTCATAGCGTGCTCAAGCATGCACGCCAGCCTCTCGGACTCCGCCTCACTTATGCCCATGGTAATCAGGGCGGACCTTATCTGCATCTCCCTCCTCACTATGGGCTCTGCCACCGAGGCCCCGCTTTCCGTCAGCTTCACCCCCCTGTACGGTATGTAGTCAATGTAGCCGAGGGCCGCGAGCTTCCTGAATGCCTCGGTGACGCTGGCAGGGGTCATCCCCAGGTCTGCAGCGACGTCCGTAGTGCGAACCCACGAGTTGAGGCCCCCGCGCTTGTAAATGGCCGTCAGGTACTCCTGCAGGCTGGGTGATATGGGCCTGCTGCCGGTGTACGTCACAAGCACCCTTAGCTTTAGCTTGCCAGAAGGGTAAAAAGAGTTAGTAGGTAGCCCTTGAGGGACGCAGGCCATCAGGTAGGCGTCAGTAATACAGCTCAAATGCTGCAAGGCTTGTAAAGCTCCTTGTTGAGTTCCGTGAATCCGAGCCTCGTGTAGAAGCTGTCGGCTATTGAGTTGCCTGCTGGGTAAATAGCCGTCACTATCCCTGCCCCCCTCTTCCGTGCCTCCTCGAACGTCTTGTCTATCAGCATCTTGCCAAGACTCTTCCTCCTGTACTGAGGCCTGATGTAAAAGTCCGTTATCTGGGCCTTAAGCCTTGGCTCGTAGAAGAGCCTGTCCTCTATGACAAACCTTATGATCCCCGCTATCACCTTGTTCGACGTGTCCTCAGCGACAAGCACCACCGTGTTCTCATCCTTAAGCGACCTTGCAAGGTACTCCTTGACCACGTCATATATGTTGGGAACCACCTTGAAGTGCGGGTCCAGCTCCTCGTTGAGCCCCTTTAGCCTTACCACGAGCTCGGCTACCTGATCTATGTCGGCCTCTGTCATGTTCCTTATCACTATGTTCTCTATCGACATGCTCACACCTCCTTCACGTACCTGACCAGGTACGGCCTGAACCCCATCTTAGCGTAGAGGTCCTCAGCTATTTTATTTCCAGCTGGGAACTCAACCGTCACTAGCGACGCCCCCTGCTTCCTGGCCTCGTCCCTGGCCCTATTCACCAGGAGGGTCGCCACGCCCTGCCTCCTCTGCTCCGGCTTAACGTAGAGCTCCTTGATCACCAGCTGCCTACCATTTATCAGTAGGTCGTTCTCCTCAACGTAGGCCACGAGGTACCCTATGACCTCGAGTCCTTGGACGGCCACCAGGACAAGCGACCCCTGGTCCTCAACAAGCTTGTTGGCACGATCATTAGCTAGCTCCCTGAGGTTATTTACTGCCGCCCAGCTGGGGTCAAACTCAGCGTTGAACGAGTAGAACCTGTAGATGAGCTCCGAGAGCTGCTTCACGTCCTCCTTGATCGCCCTCCTTATGTTTATGCCTGTCTCCGCGTACAAGCAGCTCACCCCTGATAGTCAACAGGGGGCTTAGGTATAATGCCGTTGCCCCAGAGCAGCTGGATCTTCTGCCTCACGGTCCCTATTATCTCGGTCGCCCTCTCCAGCTCCTCCCTGTAAGTGGTAGTCCTCCTGGCGACCCCCTCCTCCACAGCCTTAACCGCAACTGCAGCGGCGACCCTCGGGTAGACCTCCCACTCCTCCATGGTGGGCAGTATCCTGTCCTCGCCTATGCCCCCCCTCTCCTCGGCGAACTTGGCGAGCTCCACCGCGGCCGCTATGGCCATGGTGTCGGTTATTGTCCTGGCCCTCACGTCCAGCACCCCCCTGAAGACCGCCGGGAAGACGAGGCTGTTGTTGACCTGGTTAGGGAAGTCGCTCCTTCCCGTGGCCACCACCCTGGCCCCGGCCCTCCTGGCCTCCGATGGCCATATCTCGGGCACCGGGTTCGCCAGGGCGAACACAACGGCGTCCCTGTTCATCCTCGAGACCCACTCGGGCCTTATGACCCCTGGGCCCGGCACTGAGGCGGCTATTACGACGTCCGCCCCATCGAAGGCCTTCTCGATAGGCGAATTAGGTGGGAGCCCTCCTCCGCCGGTCTCTATGGCTATCTGGTACTGGTATGGATCTGTGAGCATGAGCTTGTCTATGTCCTTCATCTCAGGGTGGAGGACACCCTTTGTAGTAACCGCGACCACGTTGTGCATATTATGCCCCAGGGCCTTCAGCAGCCTGTAGAAGGCCACGTTGCTTGCCCCAGCCCCAAAGAGCACTATCCTGACGTCCTGGAGCTTCTTGCCAACAACCTTAAGCGCGTTGATGAGGCCTGCGAGCACGGCAGTCGCTGTCCCCTGCTGGTCGTCGTGCCATACCGGTATCTGGAGCTTCGACCTGGCCTCGTCCAGTATGGTGAAGCACTTGGGCTTCTCTATGTCCTCAAGGTTTATGCCGCCGAAGGAGGGCTCTATGAGCTGAAGGAGCTCCACGAACTTGGCCGCGTCCCTGGCCCTGTGCACTATGGGCACGGCGTCGACGCCCCCCAGGTACTTGAAGAGCAGCGCCTTGCCCTCCATCACCGGGTAGGCGGCCTCGGGGCCAACCTTGCCGAGGCCCAGAACCCTGGTGCCGTCGCTCACGACGGCTATCGTGTTCCACCTGGAGGTGAGCTCGAAGGAGAGGTCTGGGTCCGAGCTTATGAGCCTGCTGGGCTGGGCGACGCCTGGGGTGTACCATATGGCAAAGTCCTTCAGCCTCCTTACTGGCACCTTCGGCAGAACCTCTATCTTGCCGCCGTAGAACCTGTGGAGCTCCGTGCTCAGCTTATACCACTCCTCTGTGCCCTCTTCCTCCTCTGCCAAGAGCGCACACCTGCAGGTATCCACCTGCGCTCAGAAATATTAAAGGGCCTCCTATTCATACATAAGGAAGATCTTGAAATGTAGTCACGACTTCGCTCCCTTCTGGCCTAACTTCCGAGGACTCGCCATTTACTTTGCTAAAACGTCGCTGTACTGGGCGCGGAGCACCTTCTTGTCGGCTTTACCAGTGCTTGTCAGGGGCAGGCTCTGGACCTCTATTACCTTGTCGGGAAGCCACCACTTTGGTATAGCTCCCCTGTTAACGAAGTTCTCCGTGAGGAACCTGTTTATTTCCTCTGTGGTAAGCTTGCCCTCCCAGCCCCTCCTTGGAACCACCAGGGCGACAGGCCTCTCGCCCCACTTGGGGTGCTTGGCGCCTATAACTGTGACCATCAGAATGCCCGGGTGCTGGCTTATTGCGTCCTCAAGCCTTAGGCTGCTTATCCACTCGCCCCCGCTCTTTATCACGTCCTTCTCCCTGTCCATGATCAGTATGCTGCCGTCGGGGTACCACACCGCCAGGTCGCCTGTGTGGAACCAGCCTCCCCTCCACGCGGCCTCCGTCTTCTCAGGGTCCTTGTAGTACTCGTAGGTGACCCATGGAGCCCTGACGACCACCTCTCCAAGAGTCTTGCCGTCCTTCGGCACAGGCTTCCCGTCCTGGTCGACGACCGCTATGTCCACGAAGAATATTGGGTAGCCAGTCCTTAACTTTATGTAGAAGAGCTCCCTGTCGCTCAGCTTATCCTGAAGCCTTGAGGGCGGGAGCGCCAGCGTAAGCACGGGGGCCGTCTCCGTGAGGCCATAGCCCACGAAGACCTTCATGCCCCTCCTCTCAGCCATAAGGGCCAGCCCCTCGGGCAGCGCCGAGCCGCCGTTTATGAATATGACCCCGCTCAGGTCGTACTTCTCGCTCTCCGGATCGGTCAGGAGCATGTAGAGGATGGTCGGCACGCCAGCGAAGTAGGTGACCTTCTCCTGCTTTATGAGTTCAAGGTAGGCCTTTGAGTCAAACCTCCCTGGGAGCACGGTCTTCTGCCCTGACATTATTGATGAGAACGGGAAGCCCCAGGCATACACGTGGTACATGGGCACAACTATCATGCTCACGTCCCTGCTGGTTATCTGTATTCCCTTGGGACCTGCCCCGAACCCAGCGACTGATGACAGTATTGAGAAGGCGTGCAGAACCACCTGCCTGTGGCTGTGGTACACCCCCTTGGGGAGGCCCGTGGTGCCGCTGGTGTAGAACATGAATGCCGGCCTCCTCTCGTTGAGGGCTTGGAACTCGAACCTGCCGCCGCGCTCCTTAAGTAGGTCCTCGTAGTGGTAGGCCTGAACCCCTCCTACCTTGCTGGGCACGGAGTCCGCGTCAACAACTATCACGTGCTTTATGCTCTTGACGTTCGGCACCACCGCCTCCGCCAGCTGGAGGAAGTCAGCGTTAACAATCAGGACAGAGTCCTCGGCCTGGTTCATCGTATAGACTATCTCCTGGGGCGCAAGCCTTACGTTGACCGGGTGAAGCACGGCGCCCATCATTGGAACCGCGTAGTACTCCTCAAGGTGCCAGTGCGTGTTCCAGTCCATCGTGGCGACCCTGTCGAGCCCCTTGACGCCCAGCGACGACAGGGCCGACGCCAGCCTCTCAACGCGGTCAGCAAAGTCCGAGTAAGTGTACCTGAAGACCCCCCTCCTCGTCCTGTAGACTATCTCCTGGTCAGGGAACAGGTACCTGGCCCTCTCGTATATCCTTGTTATAGTCAGCTCCGAGCCTGGCCTGTCTGGGACCTCCTCAGGTAGGGACACAGGTGTGTACACCTCTCTTTTCCTTCTGAAGGAAGTTTACGATAAGGAAAATATAAGAGGATTATTCGTAAAAACTACTTAAATAAGCCACCTTGGGCCCCTTTAAATAGGACCTAAGACGGCGTCAGCTAGGGAGGTCCTCAGGGACAGCGGTTACGCTCTGGTGCTCAGCGAGGGACCCTACGACCTCCTCTGGCGCCCTGGCGGCAGGGCCGCCTGCGTGGCCCTAGTGGAGGACTGGCCCATGGTGACCCTCAGCGTCGCCTCTGGAAGGCCGTCCATAACTGACCCGCTGGGCCTCCTTAAGGATGCTGGGGAGACCACAGCCAAGGTGAGGAGGCCAGGTGACCTAAGGGTAATAGGGGAGGCCACGCTGGCTGACGGGGACGTCGAGTCCCTCAGGGCCCCAGTCAGGGGCTGGGCCCTCGTTGACGTGCTTGACCTAGAGGAGGCTGTAGCGTGGATCGCCAGGCTGGTGGCATCAGCGAAGCCAACGTTTATCTACCTGGTCAGGGGGTTCACGTCGCCTGCCTCAGTTGAGGCCTCGTCCCTCATTGTTAACGCGGGGCTCCCGCTGATAGTGCCGGGGCTCAAGGGTGCTAAGGAAATCTCATCGCTCTGGAGAAGGGGGCCCAGGGTTATAGTGGGTCTCAACAAACAAATAAGCGAAGACAAAAAGTGGGCGTTGGAGGAAGGCCTTGAGGAGCCACGCCTCATGGACATCATGCTGGGCCTCTCAGGACTCGGATGTTAATCCCTTATGGTCTCCAGTGTGGTGAGAACCTGCCATATCTTAGTCCTAGCGTGGAGGGGCATGTTGGGGTCCTGACTTATCTCGTCAAGGGCCCCCACCGCGTTGGCTGCCCTCACGGCAGGCGACAGCTTGGTGTCCCTTAGGTAGGTCAGCGCCGTGGCGGCGGCCCTCCTTATGTTTCTTGGAACGCCCGCGTCGTTTACTATTGTGGTCAGAATGGTCATGGCAAGCCTAATCTTCTCCTCAGTACTTACCTGTGCGGCTGACACGCTGGCTCACCCCGCTTCTCTGTTAGCTGTGTTCTTAAAAGTTATAAGGAGTTTATGGAATCTCCGCCCTGCCCACTAAGTACGGAACTCTGCGGCGTATTAACCCTGAGGCACCACGGCAAGCCCTATGCCTGCAAGAGTGACTGCCATATATACATACTGTATGAAAAGTATGCTTTGACCAAGTATTAGGTAAGCCAGGACCGCGGAGCCCACGGGCTCAGCCATCATTGCTATGGTGGACGCTATGAAGTTCCTCCTACCTATAAGGTAGTTCATCACCGTGTGGCCGCCCATCATTGGGACAAGGGCCAGGCCCAGAAAGCACAGCCACGTTTTAACGCTATAGTAAAGCAGGTTGTAGCCCAGGGCCAGCGACGCCGCGGCGCTGAAGGCTGCGGCCGGCGCATATATTGCTGTGACGTAGCTGAAGGTGTCAAGCCTCGTTCTCATCGACTTCCCGACGCTGAGGTAGAGGACCATTGCAGCCATGCCTCCCAGGCTCAGCAGCACGCCAATCGCAAAACTGTCCCCGGGGTCCGAGAGCGACAGGAGGGCGACGCCCACCATGGCTATTGCCGAGCCCAGAACCTCGAGGGGCCTGTACTTCTCCTTGAAGAAGGCAAGCCCAACCACTATAAGGACTGCTGGGTAGGAGTCCACTAGGGTCACGCTGACGGCCACGCTTATGTAGCGCAGGCTCGTCATCCACAGGTCGAAGTGCATTGCAAGGAAGAGGCCCCCAGCTAAGGCTATCATCAAGTCCCTCCTGGAGAGCTTCAGCAGGGAACTTATGGAGCCCCTGGCCCACGCCAAGATCGCTACAATTGCAGATGATATTATTAGCCTCCAAGTGGCTGCCACGGGCCCCGGCGCGCCGCTAAGCACGACTAGAATGGCAGCTGACGAGAAGCTGACAGCCATCACTGCCATTAGGGCGTAGTCGGCTACGCGCAAAGTCCTTCCAGGGGACCCCTGGGGTGCAAGGGATAAAACGCGCCAGCTGACCAATACATATAGCCTGTTATTATGATTCTGGCACCTTACTCACAGCTTTAACCCAGCGCTTCGTCCAAAACTGAGGTGATTGGAACTGACGGAAGTGAAAGTTATCGACGTTAGCCCGGGGGAGCTCAGGGGCTACATCTCGTCCTTCGTGATAGTAGATGAGAAGGTGGCCGTGGTGGACCCGGGCCCTGAGAGCGCCTACGACAAGCTCAGGTCTGGCCTTGAGGCCCTCGGCGTAAAGCCTGACCTGATAGTGGTGACGCACGTGCACCTCGACCACGCGGGGTCGGCCGCCCACCTGCTGAAGGACTTCCCCTCAGCTATAGTCTTCTCGCACCCCAGGGGTGTGCCCCACATAGTGGACCCCTCAAAGCTTTACGACGCCTCCTTCAAGGTGGCCCCAATACTGCCGCGCACCTACGGTAAGCCCCTCGCAGCGAGCCCTGAGAGGGTCTTTCCGGCCGAGGACGGGAAGGTCCTGGAGCTTGGCAGCTCGAGGGTAAGGGTTATACACACCCCGGGACACGCCAGTCACCACATGAGCTTACTGCTGGAGCCTGACGGCATAATCTTCACCGGGGACTCGGCAGGCGTCATATTTACAGTGAAGGGGCACGAGGTAATGTTGCCCACCACGCCGCCGCCCTTCAAGCCGATGATGTACGTCGAAAGCATAGATAAGATGGTGTCACTGAAACCAAGGAGTATAGCGCCAACCCACTTCGGGATTCATGGGGACGCCATGGCATGGCTTGAGAGGGCGAAGTCCCAGGTGACCCTCTGGCTCAAGCTCATCAAGGGGTCCAGCGATCACAGCTACGGCGTCCTGGAGGACCTGCTGGCCAAGAACGATGATTACGTGAGGTCGCTGCTCTCGGACGGCGAGGAGTTCATGATAAAGGGGTTCCTTGAGAACACCATTGACGGCCTCGTGGACGCGGTAAAGAGAGGGGAGCCCCTGCCCGCCTAATGTGAGATGAACTCGCTGAGCCTCCTGTACATGGCCTCTGAGAAGTCCTTATCAACTACCACCACTGCAACGGCGTCGTTGCCGTGGGGAAGCCCTATTATGACGGCGTTACACGACACCATGAGGTCTATAAAAGCTGCCTCCGACTCCACGAACTCTATGCCGAGCCTCTTGAACTCGTCGGCCAACTGTCCGTACCTTTCAAGCGATCCCTTGGGCACTATTACAAGCGCTCCTGACGGCAAGGAGGCCACGAGCTTCCTCAGCTCTGGGAGCAGCTCGGCAAGCCTGTCAAAAACCTTGAACGCCATAAATATGGGCCTTGAGCTGCAGGAGCTGCCATAGGACATGGCTGCGCCGAAGACGTTGTTCAGTCCCCTCACCAGGCTCACCCTGGCCCCCTCCTTAATGCTGGCCCCGTAGGTTCTCGAGAGCATGTCCCCGAGCTCCCTCAGCCTGTTGGCCTTCTCAAGGCTCTTCATTATCTCGCTCTCAGCTATGGCATTTATGGCCTGCCTCGGCTCAATGGGCTGATAGACCCCGTCAAACTCCGTCACTAAGCCCATGGACTCGAGGCTCCTGAGCACGTCGTAAATCCTCTGGGAGGGGACGGAGGACTCCTTGGCTATGTCCTGAGGCTTTGCCTTTCCAAGCTTCAGGAGGGCCAGGTAGGCCGCCGCCTCATACTTGTTGACTCCCAGCAGGCTCCTGATGGTGGTCTCAAGTTCATTCACGTCACTGCTCAACCCTACTTCCCGCGCGTTGTAAGTAACTTATGCATCTTTTAATGCTTAAATGTCTGATACCGAACAGAGGGCCCACCTGCGCGCCCCGCGGGTGCTTAACGATAAAACACTCAAAGGGCTAGAGAAAAGGGTCAGCCAGCGAGGTGCCCTAAAGACGGGAAGGAGCGGGCTCCTGGCCATGAGCTTCATAGTGATGGCCTTTAACTCTCTTTACCAGTACTCCTGGAGCGTCCTCAGCCCGCTGATAGCCTCAGGGCTTCACATAAACTTCCTTAAGGTCAGCGTGGCCTTCACTCTCTTTGCAATATTCTCGACAGCTTCACAGCTGGCAGTGAGCCCACTCGTGGACAGGAGGGGGCCAAGGCTCATAGCGCCCCTCGCCTCGCTGCTCTCAGCCATGGGCTTCCTGGGCACGGCCTTCTCTACTTCCCTGATAGAGTTTTACGCCTTCTGGAGCGCTGGGAGCGTGGGCGAGGGGGTACTTTACGGCATAGCCTCAAACGCCGCTGTGAAGTGGTTCCCTGACAGGAGGGGCCTGGCCACGGGGCTCGTGAGCCTTGGCTTCGGCCTTGGGGCCGCGGTGGCTAACCCATTCATAGGCCTCTCGAGGAGCTTCAGGGAGGCGAGCCTAACCATAGGGGTCGTGGAGCTGGCGGCGCTTACGGTCATCTCATCGCTCATAGAGTATCCAAGGGGGCTCAGGGGAGTCGACCTTACAACGACTGTCAGGTCGCCCAGCTGGTGGCTGCTTTACGTTACCTTCGTCCTCTCCCTGGTTCCGCTGGTGTCCTTCTCAAGCTCGCTGGGGAGGCTGACGGACCTCAAGGGGTACCTCTTTGGCGTGGCCGCCTCCCTCTTCCCCCTGTCAAGCGGCCTTGGAAGGCCCGCGCTTGGCGCCTTATCTGATAAGCTGGGAAGGCCCAGGACCATATTGGCGTCACTCCTCATAATAGCCTTCTCCTCGGCCCTGGCACTTTATGGCCCTGCGCTCGCCAAGGTAGTCGCGGTATCCCTCGTAGGCTTCTTCAACGGCGCCCAGATACCGCTGTTCTTCAGCATTGTCGGCGACCTCTACGGCGAGGCCTTCTCAACGTCAAATAACGCCGCTATGTACACCGGTAAGGCGTTCAGCGGCCTCTTGGGCGGCGTCGTGATAGCCGCGCTTATAGAAGGCGGCTACGGCGCTGGGGCCCTTGTCGTAGGCTCGCCCCTGTTGGCCTCGGCGTTAATGTTAGCCGCCGTGGAGGCCAGGAGGAGGGGACGCTAAGGCTGGCCAGCCTGCTTAGCCCTCTTCTGCTCCTCCTGAATCGCCTTGACGGTCTTCATCACTGTTATCAGGATGTTGTGCCGCGCCTCGTCCTCAAACATGGTCTTGCACCTGGCATCTATTGCTATAACGTAGGTGCTCTGGCTGGTCTCTATGACCCTTATTGTTGGCACATCGGCTACTATAGGGAGCGATGAAAGCTCCTTCTTGAGCCTCTCTATGACCGTCTCAGGGTCAAGGTCCTTGGGGACCTCGTAGCGGGTCCTGACCCTCCTGACCTCGTTGTCCGAGTGCACAAATATTGCCGCTTGGGCCATGACGCTGTTCGGCACCTTTACCGGGACGTTGTCGTCTGAGAGTATAACCGTGTACATCAGGTTTATCTCCTGCACAACTCCAGTATAGCCAGGTATCAGGTAGTCTGTTGAGAAGAACTTGGGTGGGTAGGAGGGCACTATGAGGCCATACTGCCATGTGCTGAACGTTATCCTGTCGCCTACCTTGAAGGGCCTTGTAAGTATTATTACGATGCCTCCAAATATGTTAGAGAGGACGAACTGCGAGGCAAGTCCTACCACCAGCCCCGCAAAGCCGCCAGCCGCCAGGGCCTCTGTTACCCCCACCCTTATTATTGCCAGGAACACCACGAACGCTATCACGTAGCCGCTGAGCCTCACTATGAAGGCCACGGAGGAGGCGTTGGCGGGGCCCACCGTCGAGGCGAGCCTGTTCCTAAGGGCTATTGCAATTAGCTGCGTCACGGTCACTGAAGCTATGAGCCAAAGCACGCCATAGACGTAGTCTTCGAACCCGGTCGGTATGAGTTTCAGCTTTATAAGCACGTAGCCCACAAGTATTACTATAACTACCACTAAGGCTGACAGCAAAAGGAAGTACAGCATGCTGTGGCCAGGACGCCGCGGCATTGCATTATAAGTGCTGCTTACAGCCATCTTGCACCCAAGGGACCTCACCACAGGCAGAGGTCCCTTAAATCTTGTTAGCCAGGCTCATGGTAAGCTAGAGGCTATTTTAGTTTAGATATCGTGAGTTCCCTCCTGCCTCATGGCCTTGTAGATCGTTGACGCCAGCTTCCTTCCCGCCTTGGTTAAGTCGTAGTAGACGCCGTTTGGCTTGTGGCCCATCTCCCTGGACTTGAACTTAAGCCACGGCTTGACTGAGGAGGTCACTTCCCTCTTAAGTTGTCCCTTGAACCTGGTTAGGTACCCCTTAGCCTCCAGGTCGTTGCAAGCCTGCTCTATCTCGTCCTCGCTGTACTTAGGGGCCCACCCGCTGGCCCCCATGAGCCTCCTGGCCATGTACCACGGGCTGTCAGGCCCGTACTTGTATATGTGCGCCAGGATTAGCTTCTCCAGCTCCGTCAGAGGGGCCTCATTGTCCTCATCGCTGCCTTCCTTCAATCCTTGACATCACCCACTCCTCAAAGGACCTCCTGAGGGAGGATATCTGGGCGGGGGTGTTATCTGTTAGCCCCCTCACGCTGAGCACCGCGTCAACCAGGTCCCTGGTCAACTCATCAAAAACTTTGTAGCTCACCTCGCCCCAAGGGTCGGCCTGGTAACTCCTTTCCACCAACTTGACGCCCCCGCACTGGGAGTCCTCCGTTATCTTGTACGGCTCGAACACGGCAATCACCGGCTTTCCAAAGTAGCCGGCGAGTATTGCGAGGTTCTTGGAGCCCACCTTGTTGTATATGCAGCCATCGGAAGTTACGTTGTCCGCGCCTATGAGAACCATGTCTGTGCGTCCCACGTAGGAGCTAGCCGCCGCGTCCACTATTAACTCCACGTCAAGCCTTCTTGACCTGAGCTCCGCCGCCGCGTTCCTCCCCTCGCCTCCTGGCAGGCTCTCAAGAACGTAGACCTTCCTGACCATGTTCTGTAGAGAAGTCAGAACGTCAACTACGTTGCTGCTGTAACTTATCGTGATGACGCTTATCGGCTGGCCCTTGACTAAGTCCACGGCGTGCCTGACGACCTCCTCCCTTGACCACTTCATATAGTCAAGGAAGGCCTCGGCCCCGTCCTTAAGTGTCCTGCCGCTGTAGCACGCCTCCTTTAGCGCCCACACGAGGCTGTCTATACTTCCCATAGTTGGGTTGGCCGATATGAGCAGGCCTGAGATGCTGTCCACGTTATCGCACGACGCCCTGCCGCCCGAGAAGTCATCAATGACGGCCCTGGCAAGCGTCTCAGCGGACCATGAGGCCCCCCTTATCTGCTCTGATGAAACCTCAAGCACAGCCCTTCGTATGCTTTCCAGCACATTACCCCCAGGGCACGCTGGGAACAAAAAGGGATTTTTCCTTTTCGCAGGGACTAGGCCTTTTACGTTCGCGCTGGGACGAAAGCTTTTAATTAGATGCCTGGATACGGTATCCAGGGATCTCATATGAGCCTAGGAGGTGCTAAGGGGTCCGCGTCGACGGTCCTCCTGGCGGCAACGCTGATAATTATGGTGGTTCTCGTGGGGCTAACTGCTTACTCCATGTACCAGGTCCAGGTGATTAACAGGAAGCTCAGCGACATCAGCTCCTCGGTGTCAAATATAAACAGCACCGTAATGAGTGAGGTGTCGAGCAGGCTAGCCAACGAGAGTGAGTACCTTGGGGAGCTGCTGTCGCAGCTTAACACGAGCGTCAGCTCCCAGGTAGCCAAGATAAGGGGCGAGGTCTCAGGCCTTGAGGCGAGCATAGGGTTCCCCGTTGCCATAGTTGACGCGCTCAACCAGACCGTCTACGTGCCCTCCATGCCCCACAGAGTAGTGACCCTTGACCCGGCCTCCACCGAGATAGCGCTTGCCGTAGGTGCCGCCGGCCAGCTGGTCGGAGTTGACAATGACAGCCTCGTGTACCTTCCGCCGCCCTTCAACTACACAATAAATAAGCTCTACCAGAACGGCTCCGTGGCCAGCATCGGCAGCACCTGGAGCTCCCCGAGCGTTGAGGCCATACTTGCGCTGAGGCCTGACCTAGTCATTGGGACCGCGGGGTGGGGCTACAACAACTACATAGCCTCGGTGCTCAGCCAGTACGGCATACCCGTGCTCCTGCTGCCCTCGTCGAGCTCCCTGAGCGACGTGTATAAGTCCATAATTATGGTAGGCGAGGCCACAGGCCACGTAAAGGATGCTGTAAGCATTGTAGAGAACGACTCCGCCATAGTTGACTCCCTGGAGTCGAGGCTTCATGGCCTCCCGGAGGTCAGGGTGGCAATAATACTCTGGGTGAACCCAACCTACGTGGCCGGCGGCGGCACCTTCCAGGACAACCTTATAACGCTTGGCGGCGGGGTCAACGCCTTTGCCAACAGCAGCGGGTGGCCAGTGGTGACCGCCGAGGAGCTCCTTGAGGTGAACCCGCAGGTGATAATATTGATGAGCAACGGGGGTCTCTTCAATGAGTCCTACCTTATACAGTGGCTCAACTCTTCCATAGGGCCGGCCTACAAGAACATCAGCGCCATAGCCTCAGGTAGGGTTTACCTGGTTGAGGGCTGGTACGAGAGCGTCCTGAGCGAACCCTCCGTGCTCGCGCCGTACGGGGCCCTGCTCATAGCTGAGATACTCCACCCGCAGGCCTTCAACATAAGCAGCCTGCCAAGCGTGATCTCGCCGTCAACCTTGGGCGTGCCAGGTGTGAACCTTGAGGGCGGGCCAGCTTAGGTGGCTGGCGCCCCCGATACTGCTGGCGCTGGCCTCGCTGGCGTCGGTGTCCATAGGCCCCTACTCCAGGGTCGGCCTGCCCCAGCTGGTGGACCTGATGGTAGGCCATGACATACCTAGCACCTACTTTTATATTATAGTATACAGGCTGACCAGGACGGCCGCAGCCATAGTCCTAGGCGTGTCCCTGGCCTCAGCCGGGGCATCCCTGCAGTACACGCTCCGCAACCCCCTCGTCGACCCTTACCTGGCAGGCGTGGCCTCGGGGGCCCTGCTGGGGGTCACGCTCATGATATACCTGGGCCGCGTGGGCTTCCTTGAGCTGTACGCCGCGGCGATGGCTGGGGGGCTCCTTACGCTCGCCCTGGTTACCGTGGTCTCCTCACTTGCTGGCGGCGGCGCGTCCACCTTCTTAATAACTGGCGTCGCCGCCTCCTACCTGTTGAGCGGCCTGACGATGTTCCTCATGATAGACCTCGGCCCGAGGCTGCCTGGGGCCCTTTACTGGATGTTCGGCAGCGTGGCCTTCGTGACGGCTAATATACTTGAGAAGTCCGCGGCCGTGGCGGCGGCGTCCCTGGCAGGGCTCCTCCTCCTGGCAAGGAAAGTCAACACGTTCATGCTTGGCGACGAGGTCGCCAGGAGCCTGGGCGTCAACGTCAGCCTAGTGAGGGCCCTGTCATTCCTGCTGGCCTCCTCCGCGACGTCGGCAGTCGTAGCCATGTCAGGCCCAGTGGGCTTCATAGGCCTCGTGTCGCCGTGGCTTGCAAGGCGCATGTATGGGAGCAACTTCACCACAGTGCTTCCAGCGGCAGCCACTATAGGCGCTACCCTCACGGTGCTCAGCGACATAGCTGCGAGGCTTGTAATATATCCCTCGGAGGCGCCGCTCACCGCCGTCACTAGCGTCTTTGGGGCCCCCCTCCTGGTCTACATACTGTTAAAGTCGAGGAGCGAGGGCTCATGGTAAGCGTGGCTGTAAAAAACCTCAGCTATGAGGTAAACGGCGTCCACATACTGAAGGACATAAGCTTCACGCACGGCTCAGGCCTGCTCATGATAATAGGTCCCAACGGGGCTGGCAAGACGACGCTGCTGAGGGCCCTGGCCGGGCTCATAAAGTTCAGGGGGTCCGTTGAGCTTGACGGGGTTAGGCCCGAGGAGTACCGCAGGTACATATCGTATGTGCCCGCGCAGCCCTCCCTGGACCCCATGGCCAGGGGCCTCGACGTGGCCCTTGCCATGAACTACCGCCCCCCTGACGGCCTCTGGAGGGAGAGGTTCCTGGAGGTCCTGGGCAGGTTTGGCCTGGGAGGACTCGCCAACAGGCCTGTCATATCGATGAGCAGCGGCGAGCAGAGGCTCCTGCTCCTGGCCGCGGCCCTGTCCCGTGACCCAAGGCTGCTCATACTTGACGAGCCCACCGCGTTCCTAGACGTCACCAACAGGACCAAGGTCATTGAACTGCTGCAGGAGCTCACAGGGGACGGGGTCTCAGTAGTGGTGGCCACGCACGACATAGAGTATACCGCCGTGGCGGACAACGTTGCCGTGCTGAAGTCCGGCAGGCTGGTGTCGTTTGGCCCGCCCAGGGAGGCCTTAAGTGAAGAGCTCCTGAGCGACGTCTATGGGATCAGTATAAGGCGCGTGGACAGGAACACGCCATCCTACATGCCTGAACTACTCTTAAAAAGATTTTCTAAGTGAATAATCATACATCAGTTTATATTCCAGCAGCGCCCTGAGCTCCTGGGCGAGAAGAGTGGTCTCCCTCAAGAGGTACGAGCTCCCGCCTCTTCCGTATAATTATGATGCTCTCGAGCCAATAATAAGCGCTGAAACACTAAGGTATCACCACGACAAGCACCACCTGGGCTACGTCAACGGCGCCAACGCCGCTCTTGACAAGCTTGAGAAGTACCTCAACGGCCAGCTGACTGACATAGACGTGAGGGCCGTGAGCAGGGACTTCGAGTTCAACTACGGAGGACACATACTTCACACGCTCTACTGGCTTAACATGGCTCCCAAGGGCAAGGGTGGAGGAACCCCTGGAGGCGCCATTGGGGACGCAATAAACAAGTTCTTCGGCTCCTTTGACAAGTTTAAGAAGCTCTTCGGCGACGCGGCCAAGAACGTTGAGGGCGTGGGATGGGCCATACTTGCATATGACCCGGTCACAGGCGACCTGAGGATACTGCAGGTTGAGAAGCACAACAACGTCGTCACCACAAACCTGATACCACTGCTGGCGGTTGACGTGTTCGAGCACGCCTACTACATAGACTACAGGAACGACAGGGCCAAGTACGTTGACAGCTGGTGGGACCTGATAAACTGGGACGACGTCGAGGCCAGGTACCAGAAGGCCTTGAACACGCCAAAACTGATACTTTGATCTTATGAACAATAAATAGGTCTGTATATATTTTTGTTATCATTTAGTTTTTAATTTTTAGGTACATATTCTTGCTTTTTTCTTTCTAAAAACTACTGAGAGGTGGGACCAAAAATGACCATAAAGGTCAGGATAGACCCCAGGGACAACTGCATAGCTGACATGGTCTGCGTGAGCCTGTGCGGAGACGTCTTTGAGATGAGTGACGTGGACGGCAAGAGCCAGATAATAGCCAAGTGGAGGGCCGACCCCAACGACATAAACCACGGCGAGGTGCCGGACGAATTCCAGGACTGCGTTGACGCGGCAGCCAAGAGCTGTCCGACGCAGATAATTCACTACGAGGGGCCTAACGGCTCTTACTGAAGCCGAAAGCTTCTCAGTTAAAAAGGGCCTAACGCTAGCCTTCTAAGCCCCAAGGTTTTTGTTGACCTAAGACTAGATTTTTGAGCCTCCCACGGCCTTGTCCGCGGATACCCTGAGGGCCACACCAAAGGCCTTAAGTATAGCAAGTATGACGCCCAGCGCGTAGGCCACGTCAGGGTCTGACATGGCCCTTACCATTGCCATGGGGTCGTAATAAGATGACGATATGAGGTTAAGGCTCTTCTTAAAGCCCTCCGAGGTCCTCCTTATGACCTCGGCCACCTGCGGGTCGCCCAGGGTCTTTGAGAGCTCTATGGCAACGCTGGCAAGCCCCCTGAAGGACACCACCAGCTCCTCAACCAACTTGCCAACCTCCTGAGGGGGCAGCTTTGAGTCTAACACCCTTGATATCTCCTGAGAGGTGGAAACGGCCCACCTCGCTATCTGGCTCGACGGTCCCTCGCTCTGGCCGCCCTGCCTTGCAATCTCCTCCAGCGACGCTGGAAGGGCGGTGAGCAGCGAGGACACGAAGGCGCCCAGGGCCGCGCCAAGCAGCTGGGCGGCCTTAATGTTGTCTTCGCTCAACCTGCTCTCCTCAGCCTTCTTCTAATAGTTACGCCTTTATAAGTAGTTCTTAAATAATTACTTAGGGCCAGCTGTGAACAGCCTGGATGAAAGGGTCTACGAGGTCGTCAAGGCAATACCAAGAGGTAAGGTGACCACTTACAAAGCCATAGCTGAGCTGCTGGGCGTTTCCCCCAGGGCGGTGGCCAGAGCGCTAAAGAGAAACCCAAGGCCCATTGAGGTGCCATGCCACAGGGTGATAATGTCCGACAGGAGCCTCGGCGGCTACGCCTTTGGAGGTCCTGAAGTAAAGAGGCTGCTCCTGCTATCCGAGGGCGTCAGGTTTGATGAGAAGGGCAAAGTGCTCGAGGACTTCATAGTCAGGGACCTGAGGTCTATAGATAAAAATTTATGGGTGACTAGCCGTAATACGTAAAGTCTCGCGCTGACAGATAAAGGTGAAACTAAATGAAGGCAGCCAAAGGCAGTGGAGACTCGTTCGCGGTGATAGCGGCCATAGTGATACTGGTGACGTTCGGCGCCAGGGCCTCAAATAATATGATAGCCACCACGCTGCCCCTCCTTGTCAAGAGGCTTTTCAACTTTAACGGCCTCGCCGTAGGGCTCATAGCTACGGCCTTCATGGGGTCCACCTTCGTCTCGAGCACCTTCATAAACGCCAGGCTTCCTGCGGTGTCCAGAAGAAGGTTCTTCGTGGCAGCGGCTATAGCCTACGCAGCGCTCTTCCCGCTCTACGCCTTCTCAAGTCCTCTGACCGTCTGGGTGCTCGCCGTGGCTGCCGGCATGGCGCTGGGCCCTATAATGCCTAACATAATGACCTCCGCTGGAAGCGTTAGGGACCTCAAGGCAAGGGAGAGGCTTCTGACCATATACACGCTCGCCCTCAGCACGTCTCTACTCGTGGGCCCTGCCATAGACTCCGTTATAGTTAAATATGTTGGGCTTAAGGCCTCCTTCATCTTCTTTGAGCCTATAGCCGCCCTCGTCGCCGTCATGGCCCCCCTGGTCAGGTTCCCTGAGGAGGGGCACCCCTCCAAGGGTTCAACCAGGCCCAGCGTGACCTCGATACTTGCCAACAACGGGTTCATAGCGGCCTCCCTCAATAATCTAACGTACTCGGTGCCCTTCGCCTTCATAACAAGCTTTGCTGGCCTCTACGCCGAGTACAGGTTTCACGTGAGCGACTCCATAGCGCTCCTGTTATACTCATTATTCTACACAACGTCATTCTTGGGGAGGCTCGTGCTGGCCATAAGGCCCCCATATAACGTGGTGAGGCTAATGATACTCTCGTCAAGCCTCACGCTCCTGGGCCTCATAGCAGCCTGGGCCTCGCCCACACTGCTGGTGTACATGGCTGCACTGCTGCTACTTGGAATTCCACACGGGCTCACCTACACGCTCAGCGTGATCTCTATATCAAGGACTTTCGAGCCAAGGAGCCTTAACGCCGCCAACAGCTACTTCTTCTCAATAATGATGATAATAGGCTCCGGGCTGCCGGCCGCGCTTGGAGCCATAGTGACGGCCGCCGGGTATCAGACCACTATACTGAGCATAGTGCCCATAGTCGCCGTTATCTTCGGCGCCACGATGTTCTTTGCCCGGAGGGCCTCAGCCGTGCTTGTCAGGCCCCCCATGATTGCTGAAGGCCCCTAAGCTAGCTTTTATTTTACCACCAACAGTAGTAAGCGGGACCTAACTTGGCTAGGGCCTCTGAGGTCCTCAGGCAGTCGGCTGGGGACCTGTGGAACCAGTACGTGAGGAGTCGGTTTGTTGAGATGCTCCGTGACGGGACTTTGCCGAGGGACGCGTTCAGGTACTACCTGATACAGGACTCTAAGTACGTGGAAGAGATGCAGAGGGCCGTCATAAGGGCGGCCTCCCAGGCGCCCCTGCCAGAGGCGGTTAAGGTCCTCCTGGCGGTCTTTGCAAACCCTGAGCGCGGGGCCGAGGTGCACTCAAGGCTCTTCAGCGAGCTCAACATAGGCGAGGTCGAGGTGAGCTCCACAGGCATGAACCTGACCAGCTACGCCTACACGAGACACCTTAACTACTACGCGTCGCTAGGCTGGCCGGAGTTCCTGGCGGCGTGGGCCCCCTGCATGTGGGGCTACAGCGAGGTCGGCAGCTATGTTATGCACTCCAGCGATCCCCTTTACAGGACCTGGGGGGAGTTCTACGCCTCTGACGACTATAACTCGCGCGTGAGGGCCGTGCTTGAGGTGCTTGACCAGTATAGCGTGACGCCGGAGATGCAGAGGGCCTTTGTCAACAGCGTCAGGTTCGAGATATCCTTCTGGGAGTCGGCCCTCAGGAAGGATCCAACCGTTTACTGAGCCTGCACAAGGCTATTAAGGCCGCCGCCCCATCTAGGCCCAAGGGCTTAATGGTAAGGACTCGCAGCAGGCTGCTGCTGGAGGTGCTTGAGGTCCTCTCAGCTCCTTATTCCGTTCTCTCAAGGCTTATGCCGCAGATGGCAGCCCTTGCCGTTATAATAGCTATAACCGCCTACGTCTTCATGTACTTCCAGCACATTGACCTGGTGTCTGCAATATACGCGTCCGTGGGCCTGGTGACCACCATAGGCCTCTACACCCCGTCGATAAACGCCATGCCGGACTCCGAAAAGCTGTTCCTGACGGCCCTAGTCTTAGCATCGGTGGCCACCTACACAACCATAGTAATGAATATAGTCTCAACCATAACTAAGAGGACTGTGTGGACTGACGCCAGGGCCAGGTGGAGGGCTTCGCACGTGAAGGACCACGTGGTGGTGCTTGGCGACGTGCCTGAGGTGGCGGCAGAGCTGGACAGGATGGGGATTGAGTACATCATGGTTACGAGCAACGAGTCCCTGGCTGCTAGCCTTCAGAACCACAGGGTTATAATAGGGAACCCGACAAGCGAAAGGGAGCTGAGGGCGGCCGGGGTAGAGTCAGCGGCAGTTGTAATAATAGCCCTTGAGAGCGACTCCGACTCGCTCACGGCCCTCATCAGGGTGAGGAGGCTTAACCCGAAGGTCAGGACGGTGGTAATGATACACAACGAGGATCTAACTGACGTGTTCCTAGACTCAGGGGCGACGCAGGTAGTTAGGCTCAGGAGGTTCATAGGGAGGGCCTTGGCGGGCATGGCTCTGTCGAGCAACCTTGGAGGAGTGCTGCTGGAGTCTACAGAGGGCAGCAGCAAGGCGCTTCGCCAGGCGGGCTACGGCATCGGCTTCTTCAAGGTTGAGAAGGGCTCCAAGTGCGATGGCATGGCCTTAAGGGAGCTGCCGAAGGGGGTCATACCTGTCCTAGTGGAGCGTAACGGCGTCTTCACTCCATACTTCTCCATGGACTTTAAGCTCAAGGAGGGTGACGGCCTCGTGGTCCTTGGGGACCCAACCAAGTTTACCGGAATAAGGGAGATATGCTCGGCGGGTGGTGGACCTTCTTGAGGGCGATTATAGTAGCCTCCCCAACGCTCGACAGGGTGAGGCTTCCTAACGGCGTGGTCAGGCTTCAGGCCGGCGGGCCAGCACTTTACGCTGGCTTCGCCCTCAGGAGCCTTGGATATGAGGTGTGCGCGCTGGGAACGTACGGCCGCCTGGTCAGCCCCACCCTGAAGCTGGAGTCGTCCCTTGGCATAAGGAGGATCTGCTGCGAGGGCCGCGGCGAGGGTTACGTTTTCGCCCACTACTATGACCCTGGGTCGCCGGCCAGGAGGTCAACAATAGAGAGCGTCTCTGGTCCGCTCACGGCTGACGACCTTTACTCCGCCCTTAAGGAGTGCGACCCTGACCTTGTAATCATATCCCCCGTGTACTCCGAGGTGCCCCCGGAGCTACTAGGCTCCAGCGCGCTCAGGGGCAGGAGGGTAAGCGTTGACGTGCAGGGCTTCTCAAGGAGCTTGGGCGACGGGTGGTGGGAGAGGCTGAGCCCTGAGCACGTTTCCCTGGTTCACCTCTCCAATGACGACGCTGGCGAGTCCGTCGCCGAGTCCCTTGCGAGGAAGTTCCCCAACGTGCTCTATACCGTGGGGCCTGGCGGGGCGCTGATCTACGTTGGTGGCAAGGTCACCGCCGTGCCGTCGCCTCAGGGCAACGAGCTGCTCGAGGACAGGACCGGGGCGGGGGACGTCATGCTTGCGCTGGTCTCTCACAGGTTCCTTATGCAGGGCCTGCCCCTCGACGAGGCCTACCTTAGGTCTCAGGAGGACTTCCTTGAAATAATGAGGAGGCTCTCAAAGGCTAAGGTGCTCGGCCAGTCCTAACCTTGGGCGGCCCTCTCAGGTTTATTTTTATACTTTTAAACTTGCCCCCGCAGCCAAATCATGGCAGGAGGCCAGCTGATGTTACTCAGGGACTTCATAACGCTGGGCGGCATGCTGAGCCTGCTGAGCGGGGTAGTGGCGCTGATCACGAGCTACATAGCGTTCATGTACCAGAGGACGGTAAGGGCGTCTCCCCTGAACTACATAAGCTTTGGGTTCCTGCTCCTCGGCATCGGCCTTATAATACAGGGGTGGCTCAGCATGTCACTAGGGCTAGGCATAGGCAACATATATGAGGACGCCAGGCTGACCTACCTCGCTGGAGTCTCCTACCTGCTCCTGCAGAACGTGGCCTACCTGGTGTTTGCAATAGGTTACACCAAGGCCGCCTACTGGGGGGCCCTGGGGGCACTGGTAATTGAGCCGAGGCAGCTGAGGGAGTACTTCCTTTTAGGTCACCTCGTGTTCGACTCGTCTCAGGTTATGTCAATAACCCTCCTCTCAATAGTCGTCTTTGAGGGCCTCCTGCTCGAGAGCAGAGGGGGAAGCAAGGTCTCAAGGCTTATCCTGCTCTCCTTCGGCTTCCTGCTGGCGTCACACGTAATAATGCTGTACTCCTCGGCCGTCAGGGACCCCTACTTCTACATCTACGGCGAGCTCGTTCAGTTCGTCTCGTTCGCGCTGCTGGCGCTCTTCCTGCTGAGGTGGAGCAGGTATTGAGCAGGTCGCCGCCGAGGAGCAGGCTGAAAATCTACTACGACGTGCTGAAAAGCATAGCAGACGAAAACGGCAGGGCGAGGTTCTCGCACGTGCTCTCAAGCGCTAACCTTCCCTATGACAGGTTCATTATGTACCTCTCGGAGCTCGAGGAGAAGGGATTTATAATAGAGGAGAGAGGCAACGATGGTAACTACCTCGTGCTGACGGAGAAGGGCATGAACTTCTACCGCGAGCTCCGCAGAATGGACTACTTCCTCAGGGGCTTCGGGCTCTCACTTTAAAATGAAGTGAACTGCCTCAGAAAGGAGCGCACTGTACTCCGAGTACAAACTGCTTATTTGGAGGGAATGACATTCCTAGCAATGATGAAAGGCAATGCCACAGCTCAAGGGACCAATAATAGTTTTCGGCGGCGACGGCTACATTGGATGGCCCCTTGCGATGCACCTTGCGATGAGAACCAGCGACGATGTAGTCATATTTGATAACATGTCAACTAGGCTGCTCGTAAAATCTGTGAACTCGGACAGCTTAATCCCCATAGCCGCCATGGCCGAGAGGCTCAAGGCTTTTAAGGAATACACAGGAAGGGACAACCTCGTATTTGAGCCAGGCGACGTGAGGGACCCTCAGAGAGTCGATGAAGTCATAGCTAAGTATAAGCCTTCAGCGGTGGTTCACCTGGCTCACCAGAGGTCTGCCCCGTTCAGCATGATAGACCAGAGGCATGCTGTCTACACAGAGGTGAACAACGTTGTTGGAAACCTCAACATAATCTTCTCCTTGGCAAGGCACGCGCCCAACGCCCACCTGCTTAAGATGGGCTCCATGGGGGAGTACGGGACCCCTAACATCACTATAACGGAAGGTGACATAGAGATAGAGTATGGGGGCCGTAAGGACAAGTTCATGTTCCCAAGGATGGGCCAGAGCTTTTACCACCTCAGCAAGATCTTCGACACATACAACCTGCTCCTCGCAAACGAGATCTACGGCCTCAGGGTAACCGACATAATGCAGGGCGTTGTCTTCGGAACAAGGACGCACGAAACCACAATAGCCGAGGAGCTTCAGACCAGGCTTGACTTTGACTCCACCTGGGGCACGGTGATAAACAAGTACGTGGTCCAGGCAGTCCTCCTGAAGAAGCTCCTGATCTACGGCAAGGGAAGGCAGACCAGAGGCTTCCTGTCGCTGTACGACAGTATCAACGCGATGACTCTGCTCCTCGAGAACCCGCCCAAGGAGGGCGAGTACAGGACTGTCAACCAGCTTGACATGATCTATGATACGCTGACCCTGGCCCAGATGGTCGCTGAGGTCGCCAGGGAGTACGGCATAGACGTTGACTATGAGAGGGTCGAGGACCCGAGAGTTGAAAAGGAAGAACACTTCTATGACGTAGAGCACAGGATACTCCCCTCGCTTGGGTTCCACAGGGAGAAGGACATGAAGGACGTCATAAGGGAGATCTTCGAGGATGTCATAAAGTACAGGTCCAGGGCTGAGTCCATGAAGGAGCTTATCTACCCGTATGCCAGGTGGAAGGACTCGTACATCTACGACAGGCAGGGCTTCAGCCTGCCCAGGGAAGTCGAGAGGCCTCTGGCTGTAAACGAGATACTCAAGCTGGCGGGCTTTGGGTGACCCCGTTGGACGAGCTTAAGGTGCTGCTGCTCTCCGAGTATGACAGGAGAATTGGGAAGTTAAGGAGAGGGCCGCTGCTGAGGCTCCTCAACCCGCCCCCGCACGTGAGGTACTTTGCCCTGCAGCGCTCAAAGATGTATGAGGCCCCAGCCAACTACAGCGAGCTCTCGCCCCTGGAGCTGCTCAGGTCGCTCGTCAGACAGGCCTCAAGGGTCCTCAGGACGCCGCTCGGGGAGGGCTTTGACCTGGTCCACAGCTTCTTCATAGACCTAACTCGCACTTCGGTGCCGTGGATTCACGAGAGTGACGAGAGCCCTGGACAGTACCTTGATGAGTACGTTAACGTGCCAGATGTCGCCAAGAACATCATTACAGGGGCCCTCGTGGACAGGCTTGTTGACGACAACTGTAGGGCCGTGATAACCTGGTCCAAGTGGGCCCACGAGGGCTTCGTGAGGGACGGAGTGCCAAGCTCGAAAGTTCACGTCATCCCTCCCCCAGTTTCCGTCAAGAGCAGAAGGCCCCACGATGCCGTTAACATACTGATAATAGCCAGGGATCCCATTAGAAAGGGGCTCGACGTGTCGCTTAAGGCGTTTGTAAGGGTTCACAGGCACTTTAACAACGTGAGGCTAATAGTTGTCGGCCCCAATGCGTCAAGGCTCGCTAAGGTAGGGCTTAAAGGGGTCAGGGCCTTTGATAAGGTCGACGATGACACCTTACATGATGTCATTATGCCCACGACCGACGTCGTGCTTGCCCCAAGCAGGGCTGAGGCATATAACTTGACTGTGCTTGAGGCTATGGCCTATGGGGCCGTCCCAATAGTGACCAACGTAGGCGCCCTTCCTGAGCTCGTCGGGGAGGCAGGTCTTATAATAGAAAGGGACGACTACGATATGCTTGCTGACTCCCTGGAGAAGCTCGTTAGCGACCAGGGCCTCAGGGAGAGCCTCTCTTTAAGGGCACAGGAAGTCGTCAGGAGGGACCACGACCCTGAAGTTATAGGGGAAAGCCTCCTTAAGGTGTATAGGCAGGCTTTAGAAGGCTGAGGGGCTCTTGAGGAGGGAGTCAGTAGGCTTCGTGCTTTCCGCCGCCTCCATAAGGTTCGCCACTGCGTCCCTTCAGGCCACCGCCGTGGCCTTTCTCGCGATCACAGGCGTTAAGACCCCGCTCATCTCCTACATGGTAATCTTGATGTGGGCATCAATAGCCATTGGCTCGCTCGCGGCGACCCTGGCTAAAAGGGCCAAGGCAAGTAGCCTTGTAGGGCTTCCGCTCATGGCGCTGGGGCTCATAACCTTAGCCGTGAGCCCAAAGCTCGCTGTCCTAAGCATTATAGTTGCTGGCTTTGGGTCTGGGATGGCAGGCTCCGCGCTGGCACCGTCATTGCACAGGCTTTCGCCAAGGGAAAGACCCATGGAGGGGCTGGGCAGCTACTCCCTGGGACTCTCCCTTGGACTCATCACCGCCACGCTGGTCTCCTCGCTGATGCCGCCCTCAAAGCTCTGGATAGTCTTCATCGCTGCTGGGGCGGTGGCCGTCGCCTCAGCGGCCCACGTGCTCTTAACGCCTGTGCCGTCCCACGCCAACGTACACATAAAGTTGCCTGGGCTTAGCGACGTCAAGAGGTTCTTCACCACGCGGAGGTTCGCTAAGGCCTTTTACGTGAACTTCCTGTACTCTACAATATTTCCGCTGGTCTTATCCTACTGGTCCCTCTACGCAATTAAAGTGCTGGGCATGAGCACTGGACAGGCCTTTGGGCTCCTGACGGCCATGTTTATAATATCGGCAGCCATAAGGCTTGCCTCAATTAGACTCAAGAACGTGAGGGCCGCGGAGATCACAGCGTTGACGGCCCTCACAGTATCAACTGCCCTGCTGTCAACTAACGCCACAATGCTTGTAACCGCAGGCATTATACTCTTCGGCGTGCCTCACGCGCTCATTTACCCTGTCTCACTCTATGAGTCGTTCGAGTCGTCCCCCGACAGCGAGATCAAGGCTAGCTACGTGATAGCTCTCTCCTCAGGTGCTGGAGAGGTGCTCGCCCCGCTTGTGGCCTCGCTTATGGTTACGCTGGGCGCTATAGAGCACATATACATAATTTCTGTGCCCCTCGCAGTCGTCGCGTTGTCGCTGGCCCTGGTCCTCTGAGCCCGACGGCCAGTGCTTCCACTTTAAATCGCTGATTGGAACAGGTGCAGGGGATGAGAGATGAGCAAGGAGGTAGAGGACCTCAGGTCACTGGTGGTCAAGATAGCTGAGGGGGCCGCCAGGATGCTGAGGGAGGAGTGGTGCACGGAGTCAACAAAGAAGGTCAAGGGGGAAACCATAAGGGCTGACCTTGAGTCCGAGAGGGCCATATTCGAGGACCTCAAGGCTCAGGGCCTAAGCTTCAGGATGGTGAGCGAGGAAAGCGGAGTCATGGGCAGCGGGGACTACACCTTCATAGTGGACCCCCTGGACGGGAGCCTCAACTATGAGAACTGCATACCGTGGTGCTCGGTTTCCATAGCTGTTATACCGCCAGGCTCCAGGTCCCTGTCCGATGCAGTGGCCGGCGCGGTGGCCCCCATAGGGTTCGGCAAGACCATATCCTTTGGCAGGGGAGAGGGATGCTTTGAGGGCAGCGAGAGGGTTTCGCCGGCGACCTCTGAGAGCGAGATAGTTTTTGTCTACGTTGAGAGGCCTGAGGAGGCTTACAGGATATCCAGGCTTTTCAATTATATGCCTAAGCTCAAGGTCCGGAGCCTCGGCAGCTCAGCCCTAGAGATAGCCATGGTAGGCCTTGGCAGAGGGCTTGCCTTCATTGACCTCAGGGATAAGCTGAGGAACGTTGACGTGGCTGCGGCCCTTGGCATAGCCAGGGAGTGCGGCGCCGCCACGCTGAACTCCAGGGGCGATGAGCTGAGCGGGGACATAGATAAGGTGTCGGTGGTCGGCGACGTTATAGTTGTCAGGAAGGAGAGGGCAGGGGATATCATCAGGGCGGTCTCTGAGCCTCCCTGAGCTCCCTGGGCACCTTGTACCTCAGGATGGCTATCACGCCCCCCATGGAGGCCACGGTGTCTGATGCCGGGGACTCCCTGGTTATCACTACGACCTCTCCTCCCCTGGACTCCACGCTCTCAATTATATTCTGGGCCGTCTCCCTTTCACTATCATCGATGGAGTAGAGAAGGGAGTCAATTATAACTAGGGACCTCACGGCCCCCAGCTCCGCTGCCAGCTTTACCTCAGGGAGCGTGTAGGCCACCAGGTCGGGGCTTGTGGAGACGAGCTTCATGAACTCGTCAAGTATGCTCTCAGCCCTAACGCTATTCATCTCGTTAAGCGCCTCCAGCACGCTCTGCCTTCTCATAACTTCATAGACCCCCTCTATGCCCCCAGAGGAGACGGTGTCCTCTACGACTCTCAGGCCGCGGGCCAGGAGCCTTACCTTTGACGCCACCTCGTCCTTCACAGCAGTTGGGCCTGCGACCACGACTACGTTTGCGCTCTCCTTGGAGGCCTGCTCGACAAGCTCGTTGGCAATTCTATCTATAGCCTCCTCAAGGTTAGCCTCCCTCCTCGGGTCATCCTTGGAGCCCAGGGAGAGGGGGTTCTCGTAAAGCACCCTTAGGCCCACAGGCGTCAGGACCGCCAGCGCGTAGCTCTCGTAGTCAACAGCGAGTATAATTGCCTTGCCCCTGGGCCCGCTCGCCCTCAGCTTCTCTATAATCCTCTGGCTCCACCCCCCGTCCCTTATGAGGGTTACCCACTGGTTGAGCCCTATGTAGGCCGACTGGTGCTTGCCCTTGACGCCGAACCTGTCTGGGCCCTCCTCAATGACGCCAAAGATCCTCAGGGCCCCAGTGAACGGCTGAAATTCAACGTTCTCAACCCTTAACAGGACCTCGATGGGCCTCCTCTCCTTGCTCTTTGCGTCCCTTCCGCTCACGTCACGGGTGACGACAGTCCTGATAAGGTCCCCCTGCCTTAAGGTCATAGCTAACGTCCACAGGTCCTCCTCGCTTCTGGGCAGCACCTCTATGTACCTGGCCTTGGAGTCCAGCAGCCTGACCTCCATGCCGTGCTTCCTTTCCTAGTCCAGGTGGACCGCACCGCTTAAAGTCTAGCATAGCCCGTAGACACTGGGGCCTGAGGCTTGGCCATAGACGTCAGGAGCACGCTGCCAACAAAGATAAACTTGATAAGGCTGCGAAGGGAGTACGCCACCATAAGGAGGATTAGGAGGGTACTCGAGGAGAAGAGGGACGTCCTGCTTCACTACATAAGGAGCGTCGCGGAGGACTACAACAGGTACCAGAAGGAGGTCTACAGCAGGCTTGAGGAGATGTTCACAGAGTTCTACAGGGGTGAGGCCTCCGAGGGCATACAGAGGACGTGGGCCTACGCCGATTCCGTGAAGAGCTCTCTCAGGATAAAGGCCGGGGTTACGGTTATGTTCACGGTAAGGGCTCCCGTGTTTCAGCTCATACCTACGTCTGTGGCGACTCCCGCCATACCTCCCGGCTCCTCGCCTGACCTGGTAGAAAGCTACGTTATGCTAAGGGAGGAGGTGCCCGCAATACTTAGGCTTGCCCAGTACGAGGAGACCATAACTAGGCTGATAGAGGAGCTGAAGAGGACGCAGAGGCTCATCAACTCGCTCGATTACGTCATAATACCAAGCTACGAGAGGGCCATAAAGTTCATATCTATGGTGCTTGACGAGAGGGAAAGGGAGGACTTCGTCAGGCTCAAGCACCTCAAAAGAATGCTCACGGCTGCTGAGGAGAGCAGGGCCGCTAGGGCGCCAACGCCCCAACAACTATGAACGCCACGGCAAGGCCTATGAGCACCGCCAGGAACTTGCCCGGCGTCAGGTTTCCTATTGCTTTTATGCCCCTGGCTATGAGCACCACTCCCCCTATTACTATTATGGCGAGCAGCATTGCAATGCCTACTAGGGCAAGCACGTTACCCGCGGAGCTCAGCTGGAGCCCGCCAAAGTGACCAAACACGGAGTTTACAGCGTACTGCAGGGCCTCTAAGGTCACCCCTTCTCACCGGTACTTACTTACTCCTAGGGCTCACTAAGGGTATCACACGTAGTAATACTTCCGAAGCGCAACGCTGTTTTCCCTCGGACCTCACTTAGCATGAGGGTTTGCATATGGCCCTACAGCAGGGCCCCAAGGCGTGGCTGCTGACCATAGGCAACGAGATATTGATAGGAAGGATAGTGAACACCAACGCCGCGTGGCTTGCCAGAAAGCTGACCTTCCTAGGGTTCAGCGTCGAGAGGATTATAGTGACCCCTGACGACCTCGAGCAGATAGGCGATGAAATAAGGAGGGCCCTGTCACATGGCGTAAGGCTAGTCATAACCACCGGGGGGCTCGGGCCAACGTATGATGACAGGACCCTGGAGGCCGTGGCCCTGGCCACTAACCGCAGGCTTGTGCTGAACAAGGAGGCTTACGAGATGGTCTTAGCCAAGTACAGCCAGGGCGGCATGCAGATGACTAAGGAGAGGGAGAAGATGGCCTACATGCCCGAGGGGGCGGTGGCGCTGAGGAACTCAGCGGGGACCGCCCCAGGCTCATGGCTTGACCTCGGCAGCACCATAATAGTCTCACTCCCCGGCGTGCCCAAGGAGATGGAGGCGATATTTGAGGAGGAGGTAATGCCAAGGCTTAAGGCTATAGCCCCGCAGCTGTCGGTGGTGGAGTGCGGCTTCAAGGTAGTTGGCGTGCCCGAGTCGTCGCTCGCCCCCTTCGTCGAGGAGGCTGAAAGGAAGAACCCAGGCTGCTACGTAAAGAGCCACCCCAAGGGGGTGGAGGTCGGGAACCCCATCCTAGAGATAAAAGTCCTGGCCTCGGGAAACACGAGGGAGGAGGCCCTGACTAAGGCCATGTCAGCCCTGGAGGCTGTCAAAGTTGGAGCGCAGAAGCTCGGCGGAAAGATTAGTGAGGAGGGCTGTTCGTGACAAGCTAGTGTTGACCTTCTCTATAGCCGCCGCAGGGGGAGCTCTGGTTGCCATGAGCCCCAGGCTTGGCAGGGCCTACCTTTTCCTGGGCGCAGCTATAATGTTGGCGGCCCCCTGGATCTCATACCTCATAGTACTTTGGCTCTACAGGGACGAGGTGCTCCGCGAGAGCTGAGCGGAGTCTAAACGGCTTTATATAAATTTTCCCGCGAACCTTACTATGAGGAGGTAAGCCTTGGCTGAGAACCGCGCAGGGCCACCTAAGCTTAAGGTGAGCGGCGACCCAGAGCTGATAAAGCTCGTTGAGGACGCGCTCAAAGAGGTCTATGACCCGGAAATACCTGTTGATATATTCAACCTTGGCCTAGTCTATGAGATAGAGGCCACCAAGGAGAACGGGAAGCCCAAGGTCAGGGTACTTATGACGCTGACGGCTGTCGGCTGCCCCGTAACAGGCTCAATACTAGGCTACGTTGAGCAGGCCATATTAGACAGGGTTCCTGGAATCAGCGAGGATGACATAGAGATTGACGTGACTTTTGACCCGCCCTGGAGCCCTGACATGGTCAGCGAGGAGGGCAGGGAGCTGCTCAAGGAAGTATATGGCTATGACGTAGTTGAGGAGTGGAAGCAGAGGTACCAGCAGATGAACGAAGAGCAGAGCCCGCAGCAGGGCAACGCATAAAGCTTTACCCAGAGCTATAGCCGTTAGCGTAGGCAGGGCGTCGTGAGCTGGATAATAGGCGTTGACGAGGCTGGAAGGGGGAGCCTTGTCGGAGAGCTGATGCTGGCGTGCTTTGCAACCAAGGAGGAGAACCTGGGCCTCCTTAAAGATATGGGCGTGAGGGACAGCAAGCAGTTAACCCCCCACTCGAGGGAGACGCTCTACAGGTCTATAGTGAGGCTTGGCGAGTTCGTTGTAGTTCCAATACCGCCAGCCGAGATAGACAGGGAGAACGTCAACGTGCTTGAGGAGAGGGCTGCGCTCAAAGGATTAAAGGTCCTGCTCAGCAGGCTGAGGCCCGAGCTCGTCAAGGCCATCTATATCGACAAGTTCGGCGAGCTCAGGATCCTTCCTGGGGAGCTTAAGAGGCTTGGCTTCAGGGGAAGGCTCGTAGTGGAGCCTAAGGCTGACGCAAACTATGTAGTAGTCTCAGCGGCGAGCATAATTGCCAAGGTAATAAGGGACCGCAGGATAGAAGTGCTCAGGTCAATGTATGGGGTTGAGGGCAGCGGCTACCCTTCGGACCCGCTGACCGTGAGCTGGGTCATGAAGGTGCTCTCCTCCGGCGCCAGGCCACCAATAATAAGGTACTCCTGGGGCACCTTGAGGGGCACCAACGCTTTTGTTAGGAAAGCTAAAAGCCCTAGGAGGACACTTGAGGACTTCATGGTATAGGGGTGCTGGAGACGAGCGATAAAGTTCAGCAGAGCCTAGAGTCAAGGCCTTCTGGGGCCCTCCTCAAGCTTATGGACGCCTATGGTTATGACGTGCTTGGGTCAAGGGAGTGGCTTGAGGGGGACAGGCTCTACAGGCTGGGCTTCCAGTACGCGGCGGTTGAGATGCTGATAAGGGAGTACTTCCTCGGCGAGGAGACCTTCAAGGGCAAGAAGGCTTACGAGACCGAGTGGAAGGGCAAGAACAAGTCAATAGTGTACGGCAAGGGAGACGTTAATGCTGATGCCGTAATAGTGAGGAAGCCCTCCCCCACTGAGAAGACCGTCCCGTGGAGAGCGCTCCTTGACTACCTGCCTCAGCCCCCACTTCCCCTCTTCGTGATAGACCTCAGCATGAAGTTCCTGCACACGCCCGAGGAACTCTCTAAGCTCAGGCTTCAGCTGGGAGTCACGCTCTCAGTGATAAGGGAGTACCTGTGGGACGCCCACATGTCAATAACGGGAGCTGATGAAGAGACCGCCAAGTGGATAAATGAAGTCATGGGCGTCAACAAGGTGGCCATAGTCAACGCCAGGCCCAGCGAGGTCCTTTGGGGATACGACGCCGACAAGGTCATAATACTGAGGCCTGACGCCTCTACGCCCCTCAAGCCGGACGACGTGATGACCGCTGATGCCTTCCTGATAGGGGGCATCGTGGACAAGATACCGAGGCCTGGCCTCAGCAGAATGCTGGACAGCCTTGTGCCGTGGGGCGTGCCAAGGAGGATAGAGCTCAAGGGCTCTGTAATAGGGGTTCCTGAGAGAATAAACAGGATAGTAGAGGTCCTCCTCAAGAGCCGCTACCTCTACGGCGGCGACATAGAGAAGGCCATAATAACAACTATGAGCAAGAAGGACAGAATAGCTAGGGCCTACAGGGAGATAGTGAAGTACTCCAACGACAAGGGCACAAACAGGGTGAACAATGATCTCTATGAACAGCTGAGGTCATGGCTTCCCCTCACCTATGACGAGTTCCTTGAGGCCGCCAGGCGCGCCCACGTGGAGGTTGTAAACAGCGGCTGAAATGGCGCTCTTTGGCTTTAAAGCGACAAAGGCCTAGGCTTCTGGTTAAAAGATCTTCAGGCCGCCACTACCGTAAGGAAACGCTTATTTACCCCATTCTGGAAACTGTAAGCCTGCCGGCCCGGCCATAGTGGCCTGGCAACACCCGGACTCATCTCGAACCCGGAAGTTAAGCAGGCCACGTTGGAGGGGGCCGTGAGGTCCGAAAGGCCTCGCAGCCCCCTCCAAGCCGGGGCCGGCGCTTCTGAAGATCCTCGGCTTAAACTAGGGCCGAGGCTGACACGTGATAAGGAATTAAAGTTAAGGGTCCACAGGAGGCAGGGTACTGCTACTTGGGGCTTTCAATAAGGGGCCTAGTTAAGAGCTTCGGAAAGCACAGAGTGCTAAACGGCATAGACCTTGATGTCCACGACGGAGAGCTTTTTGTGATACTGGGATACTCCGGGTCAGGAAAGACCACCCTGCTCAGGTGCATAGCAGGCCTTGAGAAGGTCGACTCAGGAAAAATATACATAGATAATATTGATGTCACAAACCTGCCCCCAGGCAGGAGGTCCGTCTCCATGCTCTTCCAGAACTACGTTCTGTACCCTCATAAGACTGTCCTTGAGAACATAATGATGCCCATAGAGGGTGAGCCGGACGCCCGCAAGCGCGCCATTGATATGGCTGAAGAGCTCGGCATAAGGGACCTGCTTGACCGCTACCCCTCGCAGCTCTCCGGAGGGCAGCAGCAGAGGGTCGCCCTGGCCAGGGCCCTGGTCAGAAGGCCCAGGGTGCTCCTCCTGGACGAGCCCCTGAGCAACATAGACGCGCCGCAGAGGATATCAGCAAGAAGGTTCATAAAGGACCTGCAGAGGAGGGAGAAGATAACCACCATATACGTCACGCACGATCAGATAGAAGCCATGGCCGAGGCTGACAGGATGGCGATAATGATGGAGGGAAGGATACTTCAGGTGGGCACGCCAGAGGAGCTATACTACGATCCTGCTAACAAATACGTGGCAGCATTTGTTGGAGACCCGCCCATGGCCATAATTGACGGCTCCGTGCTTGGCCTCAAGGGGACGATAGGCGTTAGGGCTGATGACGTAATCATAGGCCAGGGCCCCTACGAAGGTGTAGTTGACGCTGTGGAGTTCATAATGGGCAGGTACCTAGTCCACATAGAGCTTGGAGACTACGAAGTTAGGGGCTACTCCAACCAGAGGCTAAAGGAAGGCGAAAAGGTCAGGTTTAACATACTTAAGTTTAAGACGTTTGAGGAGTAACCGCGCCCCAACTAATGAACTTCCTTGTCAACTCAGTGCCTTTTAAACTCTCAGCTATCCGTCAAGCTGGGGCCGTTAGCTTGCTGAGGAGCGCCAAGATGCTGTCCCTTACAGCCAAGTTTTACAGGGCCTACCTCATGAAGCGGGAGATAAGCATAGGCTTTATTGCGGCTATGGCAGCCTTCATTCTCAGAGCATACGCCTCAGGCTACCTTGTGCCGCTCTCTATAACTAACCTTGTAAACTACCTTCAGAGGGGTGACGGCCTTGGGCTTAGAAGGGCCCTGTTTATGATGGCACTGGCTGCAGCTATCTATGGGGCCACGGAGTGGCTCTACAGGCCCTTCTGGGTGTCGATAGTTAAGGGTATCTCCGAGATAAAGCTGAGGCTAGTCAATGGCCTCAGGAAGTCCGGTGACCCCTCAGACGTAGTAGGAAGAGTTGCAAATGACGTTGACTTTGTGATGTGGAACGTGGGAGGCATGTATACCACGTTCGTCCCTAACCTGCTTACAGCCGCCACCGCGGCGGTCACTGTGTGGGAGCTGTCGCCCTTCATAGGCGCGCTCACGGTAGCCGCTATGCCCCTCTCCCTGGCCATACTGGAGCCTTACCTTGCTGGGGTCGAGAGGGCCAGAAGCGTTGAGAGGAAGTACTACAGTGACATGATACACAGGATCGAGACCCTGCTGCGGGGCGAGTCGCCTGAGAGCGAGGTCCTGGGCTCTATCACTAAGTGGCAGCACGGCATGGTAAAACAGGTACACTATGACAGGGTGTTCTGGTCGCTCTCGCTGCTCTATGGGTATGGCCTCCCAGCGCTGATGGCATTTGTTGGCGTTCAACAGGTCAGGTCAGGAAGGCTCAGCATCGGGGGCCTAACGGGCATGATTTACGCGCTCTATAACGTGTTCCCACCGCTCATAAATGCCATGTGGGGCCTCTGCATACTTGGGCAGAGCATGGTTCCTATAATGAGGATACTGGAGCTCTCCGGGAAGGGTGGCGTGGCTGAAACTAAAGCATTAGCGGCAAAGTGACGGCATTATCTATGCATCCGCGCAGAGGGAGAGCTTTTATAACCATTCCTTGTACAGAGCCGCTGGTGATGCTATGTGCCAGTAGAGCTGTTAAGCGTTGATGACCTCGTTAAGGTGGCGCAGAAGGCGCTTGAGTGCAGGGTTAAGAGGGTAACGAGGGACGGCAAGGCAAAGATAAAGGTAAGGACCAAGAGGTACCTGTACACCTATAAGGTCGACCCCTCGCAGCTCAATGATGTGCTCTCAAAGCTCAACTGCAAGAAGGTAGTTGACGTAGATCAGGAGATAGCGGAGGCCAAGAAGAGGAGGGCTGAGGAGAGGAGGAAGGCCAAGGAGGAGAAGGCCAAGGCCCAGCAGGCGGCTGCCACACAGGAGGCGCAGCCAGCAGCCGCAGGCGGAACTCAGGAGGCGCAGGCCTCACAGGGACAACAAGTACAGGCTCAGCCTGCCGAGGAGAAGAAGGAAGGTTCTCCCCAGCAGTAATTACATGGAGTTGCCCTGGCCGCCCGCATCCGCTGTTGACTTGCAGGCCCCGGTTGCCATAGCAACTTCCAGGAGCCTCTGAGACACGTATTTGGCTATGTATTTCCTGCTTATCATGCCCAGCAGCGCCACGTGAAGGGGCAGGATAATTGAGGCCCCTGAAGCCCTCGGGTGGCCGCCGCCTCCGAGGCGCCTTGCAATTACCTGGACGTTAGCGCCTCCCCTGCTCCTTAATGAAAGTGAGACCCTCCTAAAGCCCTTCCTCTTAATCAGTGCGGCGGCGTTTGCATGAGCTCTTGAAACGAGCATTGATCCAAGTATGCTGTCTGACGGCAGGTCCGAGTCCCTCACCACAGATGCAATGACGCACCCGTTGCTGCTGGCGGAATAGCTGTTCTTTAGCTCTGCTGACGAGTTTGCCAGTTCCTCCTTCAAGTAGCCTTCAAGTCTGGCCTGAAGCTCGTCATCCCATAAAACTCCGTTGAAGAACTTCTCCACCAGCTTCTCCTTCCACTGGCCATTACGGGTGTCAGGGGGCGATGTTGAGGCCCTGAAGAGCTTAGGGGCCAGGGGGTCGTCCCACCTCCATAGGTCTGCTGCACATACGGCCTTCTCAAGCCTATTCATGAAGTCGTCTACCTCGACGCCATAAAGCTTAGAGGCGTACCTTATGACTACCCCGGCGCCGCACGTGCTCCTGTCAACGAAAAGCCTTGCCCCCAGCTTCTGCACAGCGTTAACGTCCTCCTCGGCCCAGACGTGGTGGTCGTACCACTCCACCTCAAGGTCCTTGACGGCGGCTGACCTAAGCCTGTCTATAGCCCTGGGGGTTGACTGGGAGTTAAAGCCTATGTCCATGAAGGCCACGGTGGTGTGCGGCTCAAGGTAAGGCGTTAGACGGTCTATAACCTGATCAACATTATAGGGCTCTGCGAACAGTACCACAGCGTCCTGCGGCTTAACCCCTACTATCCTGAGGTAAGAGGCCGCGGCGGCCGCGCCGTCTAGGTCATTATGAGTTATTATAACTATCCTCCTGTCAGTCCTCGGCTGTAACTCCATACTTCCTCGCCGCCTTCTGCACCTCGGGTCTGAGCTTATCATAGGTGTCCTCCAGGGCCTGCGAGATGACCTTGGTGCCTCCGACTACTGTTATGTAATTAGCGTCCCCCTTCCACCTGGGCACCACGTGCACGTGTATGTGGCCTGGCACCCCGGCGCCCGCCACGTCCCCTATGTTTATGCCTATGTTGAACCCCTCAGGCCTGTAAACGGCCCTGATAGCCTCGACCGAGGCTTTAAGCAGCAGGCCTATCTCCCTCATCTCATCCTCCGTGAGGTCCTCAACTGAAGCCACGTGCCTGTAGGGAGCTATCATCAGGTGGCCCGTGTTATAGGGGTACTTGTTAAGTATTATGAATGAGTACTTACCCTTGAAGAGGACCAGGGCGCTTCTCTCGTCCGGGTTCCTTGGTGCCTCGCAGAGGAAGCACCCCTCAGACTTTCCAGCTATGGTTGAGATGTAGGTCATTCTCCAGGGAGCCCACAGTATGCTATACCACGACTTGGGCCAGTCCATCTAAGGCACCCTGAACAACGTAAGCTCCAGGACTAGGGCCAGGGGCAGGGCAATTAAAATGAATGTAACGAATGGCATTCCTACCTGCAGGCGAACTTCGCCGCCTCCCTGGCACGCCCTTGATATGGACTCCGAGGGCACCTCCTTAACAGCCGAGGCGCCCTCTGGGAACCACCACCTGACCCTGTGGGCCATGTCACAGGGCACTGACATGCTGAGGCCTCTCGCCCTTAAGCCCAGCTTAGCTGCCGTAACAGCCGTGACAAGAGGCCTTGACGCAAGCTCCATAGTTGCCGCCAAGAGGATCACCAGCAGCGAAGGGGGCATGAGGCTTCCCAGCGGAGGCGCTGGCAGCATTAAAGAGATGGCTAGGGATGCCCAGAGGTCGCCTGCCCCCATGAGGCCCATCGCCACCGAGGCCCCTACGGCTGCAGGCGCCACCAGAGATTCAAGGTAGAACATGGAAAGAAGCCTTAAAGGGTAAATCTTAAGATATATCAGGAACGAGATCACCGCCACGACCTTACCTCCTATATACCATAGGTGCTCTGGCACCGACCTGTACAGGAAGTCAAGCACGGCGGGAGGCAGGGACACAATAGCAGCCAGGGCCCAGGGCAGGAGCGAGAGTGAGAGGGAGGACCACTCCAAAAGGTCACTCCTCCTCAGCGTCGCGTACGCCATACTCTGTTATTGCAAATACGGTCTCGCCCTCCGGCAGGTGAGGCGCGTCGACTATCCTGGCTATCCTCTTGTTGTTCCTGCTCTTCTTGAGCTGAACCCTTATGCCAGGAGCGTGGGCGACTACGTTGCCTCCAACGGCCGCCGTGGGGTCTCCGTAGAACACGTCAGGCCTAGCCATTACCTGGTTAGTGACAACTACAGCCACGTCGTAGACCTCGGCGAGCCTCATGAGCTGGTGTAGGTGCCTGTTGAGCAGCTGCTGCCTTGCGGCCAGGTTCTCCCTCCCTGGGAACTCGGCCCTGAAGTGGCTCGTCAGCGAGTCGACCACCACTAGCCTAATGTTGTCCTTATCTAGCATGTCAAACAGCTGGTCAACTATCGCCATCTGGTGGTGGCTGTTTATAGCCCTTATCCAGTATATATTGTCCATGACCTTGTCAGGGTCGAGGCCGAGGCCTCTGGCCATCTGCTCTATCCTCTCCCACCTGAAAGTTCCCTCGGTGTCTATGTACACGGCCTTTCCGTTGAGGCCTCCCTTGTCCTCAGGCAGCTGGACGTTTACGGAGAGCTGGTGGCAAATCTGAGTCTTGCCAGTGCCGAACTCCCCGAAGAACTCGGTTATCTGCTTAGTCTCTATGCCTCCGCCCAAGAGGTCGTCAAGCGCCTTGCTGCCGGTGGTTATCTTCCTTACGCTCATCCTCTCCTTCTTGAGCTCGAGGGCCGTCTTGAAGTGTATCTCGAGCGCCTGCCTCGCGGAATCCACTATCTTCTGGGCCGTCTGCAGCGGTATTCCTGTGGCCTGAGCTATCTCCTGCGGCGTCGCCACCGCTATGGCCTCGATGGTGGCGTATCCGCTCTCCACAAGCTTCTCTGCAGTGGTAGGCCCCACGCCGGGCAGCTCCGTTATGTCCTTGGGCTTTTTAACTGCCTGACTCGCATTAGCCTCTGACACTTTCGGTCTCCTCGATACTTCTCTAGAAACTAAGCCCTATATTTCCAAGTAAGGCAGCCGCGCCGCTTGAAACTATTATATAGGGAAGCCTTAGTAATACCCCGATGTAGTTTACCCCCAAGCGGAGAGGGCCTTGGGCTACCGGAAGGCCTTTACGCAACGTCAAGGAGATACATAAGGACTGCCGTGAAGGCCCCCAGGGCCGCAGAGCCCGCTATCACCAGCCTCCTGTAGCTCCAGCTGGACGATAGCAGTGAGAGGAAGGCCTTCTCTATCACTCCAGCGGTCAGCGAGAGCAGCGCCAGCTGGGCCGCCACCTTTAAGGTTATTATAGAACGGTTGTAAAGGATTCCGACAGCTATTACAGCTCCAAGGGCGTTCCCGAGGGCGCTTACAAATATTGTAATAGGTAACAGGCTTGGGAAGAGGACGCCTATGGCCTTGGCGACTGAAGTTATTATGAAGAGGAGCACGGCAAACTCCACTATCCTCAGTATCGGGAGCGGCGTCGAGGGAGGCTCTATGTTAGTTGGGCTCAGCTCCTTGAATTTAATCGCTCCAAGAAGGGTTAAAACTAAAGCTATGAGCATGGTCGGGACAGCAACTATGGCTGCGAGCTGCGCCGAGTAAGTTGTGAAGTATATAGCTGCCAGCACCTGTATGAGCGCGAGAGGCACGTTAGAGAGCAATGTATTTAGGGCGAGCGACCTCGAAGCCTCCCGCCTCTCGTTGCTTAGCTGTATAAGGCTGAGCGTCACGGTAGTGCTTGATATGAGGCCGCCTATTATTGTAAACGCCAGGAGCCCCCTCTTAGAGACCCTCAGGGTCACGTACTGGGCGAAGAATATTATGGCAACGACCACCACAGTGAACCAGAACTCGTATGGGTTGAAGATGCCGAGGGGCCCTATGAACTTGTCTGGCAGCAGCGGCAGTATGACTAGTGATATCACCAGGAGGTTCAGGAGCGCCAGCAGCTCCTCGCGCCTAATCCTTGATATAGCATTAAGGAGCTGGGTCTTGTAGAAGCTAAGCACGGCCACGAGCACTGATATTACAGTGCCCTGAAGGTACATGCCCATGCCTACTAATATCCCTGAGGCGAACACGAGGAACATGCTGACGTAAGTAGTCGCTCCAAGGCTTCTTGTGGCCCTGGCCCTCTCCACGTATATTGTGGCCGCTATCACCGTAATAGAAATGAAGGCGACCCCCAGGAGCAGGTAACCGGCCTTCTCATAGAGCAGAGCAAAAACGTAGCCCAACATTGAAGTGAAAATGGAGGTCCTCAGCCCCAGGAATATCCTTGAACCAGTTATCTTTCTATACTCGTTGACGAGGCCGACTATCGCCCCCACCGCCACAGACATCAGCAGAGGCTCCAGCTCTGAGTAAGCCATAGCCACCTACTCTTTCACAGCTTTAGCCTTGCAAGGGCTTTTAAAATGTGAAGGTTACTGCCAGATCACCAGGGGTATGTACATCTCTTCAGGCGTCATTCCGCTGTGGTTGCCCCTGAGCCTCAGGGCAGGGTCGTCATCCCTGTAAGAGTAGTGGTACTTGGAGGCCGGGTCCGTCGCCACGCCCAGGTAGTCACCCAGTATATTATCAGCTACAAAGCTGTCGACCCTGCCAAGTATGCCGCTCTCTATGACCTCCTGCTTGCTCATCACCTCGAGCTTATACTTGGACTTTAGCATGTCCCTTATGTTCTCCCGGGTCCTGAACCAGACGGCCCTTGAGTCGCCGTAGGGAGGCACCTCAAGCACCTTAAGTAACTCCTCGTCATTGTTAAACACATAGACGTTGTTCACGGTTACTTGACCGTGATCTGACAGCAGCAGGAACGTGTACCTGTCCTTGTACTTCTGGGCGAGCTCGTCCAAGTGCGTCAAGGTAAGCCTGAGCTCCTCAAGTATCAGGTCCCTGTGCTGGCTCCTAAAGCCATAGCCGTGCCCTATGTGGTCAGGGTTATCATAGTACACGTATATGAGGTCGTAGGGCTCACCCTCTAAAGCCTCCCTGAGGGAGGCCACCATCTCAAACGAGTTGGAGTGGGACTTTATCTTAGTTAGGCCCTCCTGAGGCCTGGTGTTCAAGTAGGTCCTGGTGAGCTCCCCGCTGGCGGCGCCGCTTGACATGAGCGCCAACACCTTGGCTGAGCTCTCAGCAAGCCATGGCTTGACGGGAAACGCCCTCTGAAGCGGCATATAATCTATGGTACCGGACCCGCTCTCAGCCATATACGAGTACTTTATTCCGTTTATCACGCCGCCGAGCCTTTTATTGAAGACCGTGTAGCCCACTAGACCGTGCTCGCCCGGCGACTGGGCCGTCATTAAGGTGCTCAAGGCCGCGGCAGTTGTTGATGGGAACACAGTCGTAGCCCTAGTTACAGAGCCTGACACCTTGACTCCCGACTCCACGAAGAGGTCCCAGCTGAGCGCGTCAAGGTATATAAGTACCAGCCTCCTGCCAGTTATCTCAAAGCTCTTGCCTATACACTGCCTTTTGACACCAAAGAACTCCGCAAGGCCACATGAGACGGAGTACAGGTTGCTCTCAGTAGTATAATCTGGCCACACGAAGTCCTGCTTCTCCTCCATACTTGCCTCCCAGCGTCTTGGCCCACAGCAAGGCTTTAACTTCTATGTATTAATCTTAACAGTGGAGGCCTCAGTTGTCCTTATTGTTACCTTGAAGCTGCCTTAGTTCCTTGAGTATGACGCTGCGCACAAGCTTAGGGTCAACGGCGTAGCCCCTCCTCATCTTGAGCGCTGAGCCAACCAGGTAGTCGAGGGCCTCCTCCCTGCCACTTAGGTAGTCTTTAACCGCTTTCTTCTCCTTAGACAGGACGGCTGTGATTACCTCGCTTAGGTCGCTCAGCCTGGGAGGCAGCAGCCTCTCAATGGGTGTCTCAGGGTTTGCAGCCAGCTGCGGCAACGCGTTATACTTAATCTCATCGTAGGTGTATTCGCCCCGACTGATGAGCTCGGCTAGAGCGGCTATGGTCTCTGGCGAAGGCCATGAGCTGTCCTCGTGCGGGTCCACACCCTGCTTCTTCATGAGGCCCTTGAGGTCAACAGCTATCATTCTGGCTACTATAAGCGGATCCGCTCCCTTCTCCACGGCGCTCAAGTAAACCGAGAGGGCCGGCCTGTAGAGCACTATGCTCCACGCCTGCCTTCTGGGCACTCCATGGGCCGTTATGACATCCATGAATTTGGCGGGGTCCCTGAGCATCAGCGACCTGGCCTCCTCTATGAGCTCCTTCATGGGCACCGGAGGTATGTCTGGGTCTGGGAAGTACAGGTACTCCTCCTCAGTCTCCTTAGCCCTCTGTGGCTTAGTGACCTTTCTAACGGGGTCCCAGCCCCTCGTCTCCCTCTCTACACGGCCTCCCTGGGAGACGAGCTTGCTCTCCCTGAACAGCTCATACCTTATGGCCCTCTCCAGGTCAAGGGTGCTCCCTATGTTCTTAATCTCCACCCTCTCGCCGCCCTCAACGCTGACGTTTGCGTCGACCCTGAAGGCTCCGTCAAGGCGCGGGTTAGTGGCGCCTATGTACTCCATGATGAGCAGCAGGTACTCCACGAACCTTCTTACATCCCTGGGGCTCCTCAGCTCCGGCTCCGTGACGACCTCCACTAGGGGTACCCCACTCCTGTTGTAGTCTATATAGGCGTTCTCGCTCGACGTTATCGTGCCATCGTACTCAGTCCTGCCGGGGTCCTCCTCTACGTTTATCCTCCTTATTGTGACCTCGCGCCACCCGTCAGCGTCAGGGTCGTAGTACCTAGCCCTGCCCCTAAGACATATGGGGGCGCCGCCACCGCCCTGGTACTGCGTTATCTGGTAGTTCTTGGGCAGGTCTGGGTAGAAGTAGTGCTTCCTCGTGAATATCATCGCTGGCGGCATCTCACAGTTCATGAGCATGGAGAGGGCTGTGGCGAACCTGAGCGGCTGCCTCCTTGGCACAGGTAAAGCGCCTGGGAGGCCCATGCACACTGGGCACACGTTACTGTTCGGCGCCATGCCCCTGTAATTTGACCTGCAGTCGCAGAACAGCTTGGTCCCGGCCTCGGTGAGCTGTAAGTGTATTTCAAGGCCTATCTTGAAGGGCAGGTAGCTCATGCCATCACACCCCCGAGCCCTGTAACGCTTTCAACGAGCTCGCCCAGGGCTACCAGCTTGGCCTCTTCAAGAGGGCCTCCCATGAACTGCACACCAACAGGCAGATCACTGTAGAAGCCTGCAGGCATGGCAAGGGAGGGGACTCCGGCCAGGTTAGCAATTACCGTGTAGACGTCAAGGGCGTACAGCTTGAGCGGGTCCGTTATCCTTTCGCCTATCCTGGGCGGCAGCGTTGGGCTCACGGAGCCCGCAACTACGCAGTTCCTGGTAAGTCTTAGGACCTCGTCCCTCAACAGCCTTCTGCCCTTGGCCGCTGCCACGTAGAACTCGTCGCGGTAGCCCTCGCTCAGGGCCATAACTCCCAGCACTATCCTCCTCTTGACCTCCCTGCCGAAGCCCCTGGCACGGGTGGCGGTTACCGTCTCCGTGTAGTTGGGCCTCAGCTCAGCGAAGGGGTAAAGCTTGCCGTCATACCTGGCCAGGTTGCTCGCGGCCTCGGCCAAGGCTATTGTATAGTATATGGGCAGCGCGTCGGCAGCTGAGGGAAGAGACGCGTCGTAGTTTACCTCGACGCCCTCGGACTGCAGCCTGTCAAGGAGTTTAATTATGGTTCCTCTCACGGGGGCGTCCGAGCCGTCTATCATCTCATGGGGAACGCATATGCGAAAGTCCTTGGGGTTCGGCGAAGGCGTAGAGCTTAAGCTGATCCTGTCAATAGTTAAGCTGGTAGCGTCGCGAGGGTCGTGACCTGCTATCACTTCGAGGAGCAACGCGACGTCCCTCACGGACCTGGCCATAGGGCTTATCTGCTCCAGGCTGTTGGCATACGGTATGAGGCCGTACCTGCTCACGAGGCCATACGTCGGCTTAAGCCCCACCGTGCCAGTGTAAGCAGCGGGGAGCCTGACGGAGCCTCCTGTGTCACTTCCCAGGGCCAGGTCGGCGCCGCCATAGGCCAGCGCCGCGGCGGAGCCGCCACTGCTTCCCCCTGGCACCCTGTCTAGATCCCAGGGGTTACGCGTTGGCCAGAAGCCGCTGAGCTCCGTGGTGCTGCCCATCGCGAACTCGTCCATGTTGGTCTTTCCTATTATTATGGCCCCCGCTTCCAGGAGCCTCTCAACAACGGTTGCATTAAATGGCGGCACGTACCCCGAGAGGATCCTTGAGCCTGCAGTGGTCGGCGCGAAGCTTGTTGATATGTTGTCTTTAACTGCAACAACTAAGCCTGCAAGTGGGAGCTTGCGGCCCTCCCTGAGCTCCCTCTCAACTTCCTTCGCCCTTTTGATCACCACATCCCTGTCAAGCAGGGTTATGAAGCCCTTGACTTTTGGCTCCCACCTCTCAATAGCTTCATATACCTCCATAACGTGCTCCTCCGGCGTCTTAGAACCCGAGAGCACCTCTGAGAGCACAGAAGCGGCGGTCCTTGCCTTCATCGTTACCCGCCCCTCCACGGCACCCTGACCATGCCATCCTTAAGGCGATCCTCAGGAAGCCACGTTATTGTAATGCGCCTCTCGGCCACCTGCTGAGGCGGCGACAGCGTCTCGTCCCAAACATTATAGAGAGGCTCCACCCTGAAGTCCCTGTACTTCGAAACCCTTGAAAGCAGCGACCTGATGTTACTTACATCAACGCAGAGCTGTTGAAGTTCATCCTCCTCAAAGGAAAGCCTGGAGAGCCTCAGAAGCCGCAGAAGCTCCTCAAGCTCCTCCCTCGAACATTCCCCAAAGGGAACCTGCACCCCCGCACAACTCAAAGATAAGGGCGTTTTATTCTTTTCTTTCAGGACGCGAACGCCCTTCTGTTCTCAAGGCTCCTTAGGGCGTTCAGGCCCATCATGGCCTCGAGCAGATCTATCGTCTGCGCCACTATCCTCCTGGCGCCGTCAAATATTGGGTAGCACTCGTTGGCACAGCCAGAGGCCCTGGCCTTTGAGTAGAGCTCCGCCACCCACACGGCCTCCCTGTGAAGGGACTCATACATGAGGAGTATCTGCTCCTGCGAGAGCGTGTTTATGAGGTCTATGGAGCTGAGGACGCTCAGCTTCACCTTGTCAAAGAGCTGCCTTATCTCGGGGGTCAGCTGGCCGTTATAGTCAAGGAGCCACTGGGCTATTGAGACGACTTGGTCAGCTATGCGCTCAAGGCTTTTGACCATCGTGTAGAGGTTTATAGCTTCTGCCAGCGCGTTCATGCCAAGCTCCTTGGGGCTCATCAGGCCCTGGAGCGCGAGGTTCAGCTGCTTGAATATATAGAGGTAGAGCTTATCTACTATATCGTCGCGCCTTATTATTGCGTCAAGGAGGTCCCTCTGCTTTAAGCCCTCAATCACGTCCGAGAGGTCAGTTATCATGGACTTCACTACCCTTATCATGTTCTCCACTGCAGTGTGAGCCGATATGGAGGTGAGGTCCACCACCGTCTTCAAGGTTAGCTGATCGTTGGACTCCTCCAGCAGCTCAAGGCCTATAGTCTTGGTTCTCACGAAGTTAGCTATTCTTTCAGCGGCCTCGGCCATCTGGGTGTCGAACTTTATATTTATGGTGTCGTAGCCCGCCAGGTAAGCTGATATTATCTGCATGGATAGCACCGCGTCGCTCAGGTTAGGCCTCAGCACTACTTCAGTAGCCCTCTCAACGCTCCTTGAGGCGGAGTTCGGCGACCTAAGCCTTATCCACCCCTCTGGGTTTAGTTCGAGGAGAACCTCTGAGCCCTTGTCTATATTGAGCACCTTAGCCCACTCTTTAGGAAGAGAGACTATATAGGTCGAGCCGCCAGTTATCTGAACCTTCCTCTTGACAATGAAGGAGCTGGCCTCCCCTTCCTCGTCCTGTCCCTGCAACTCTTAGCCCCTATATAACTTATATGCCTAAACGAAGGGTTAAATATAGCACCTGAGGCCATTGGACAAGTAGATCTGAAAAGCGCGCCTTCTGCGCTTTTAAAGGCGACGCGGTATGGTCTCGCTGCTCGGGCTGCTTAACTATATAGGCATAGTGAGCTTCTCAGCCTCTGGCGCCCTTAAGGGCGTCAGGAAGGGCCTGGACATATTTGGCGTCGCGGTGCTTGGGCTCGTAACCAGCTATGCTGGCGGAATAATAGCCGAGGTCCTCCTAGGCATGGTGCCTCCGCTCGTGCTTAAGGACCCCCTCGACCTGTTAATGTCGATAGCGGTCTCCATAGGCGTCTTCTACTTCTGGAGGGCTTTGCAGAGGCCCTCAACTGCAAAGGCCCTCTTCGTCGCCGACGCGATAGGCCTCGCGGACTTTGCCGTCTTCGGGGCTTACTTGGCCACCTCAAGGGGGTTGAACGTAGTGGCCGTTGCCATAATTGCGACCTTGGTGGGCACGGGCGGTGGAGCGCTCAGGGACGTGCTGGTAGGGGAGATCCCTATGGTGCTCAGGAGGGAGATCTACGCCACCGCCGCTGCCGCTGGAGGCGTTGTCTACTACCTTGCGCAGGAGCTCTCCAAGGTATATGCCTCGGCCTTTGGGCTTGTGACTGTGCTGGCCTTAAGGCTTGTCTCCTACGAGCTCGGCCTTGAGCTTCCCAGGGCTAACCAGGCTCAGGCTGTATGACGCTTCCCTCCACGGCCCTTGCTGAGTGAACCCCCTCAACCCTGACTGCATCTATGTACTGTAGCTTCGGGTAGCTTCCCCTTATCATAACCATGAGCGGGTAGCTGCCAACCTGCCTCGCGTAGCAGTAGCCCAGCTCGCACTCCTCGACCCAGAGGCTCTTCATGATGGTGCCCTTCGGCGCTACCCAGGACAGCTCCATCCTGTCAAAGACGTGCCTCACGAAGTAAGTGAAGGACTTGGCCTCGGCCTCAAGCTTTCTGCTTATCCCCCACCTCATGTTGTAGACCCTCGTGGTGGGCAGCGCGAGTATCTTCCTCACGTTGACCCTCCTGACGAGCAGCCTCCTTCTCAGGATCTCCTCGAGGAACTCCCTGTTAAGCCTATAGCTCTCCCTCCTCTCGCCGGGCAGGCCCAGGATGAAGTTTATTCCTGGAAGCAGCTCAGGAAGCCCGTTGTAACCCCTTGAGGCCCCTACCTTGTTTATTATCTCTATGGCCTTCAAGGCATCATCAGCGGTCACCTTTAAGTTATTGAGCTTAACTACCTGAGGATCAACGCTCTCGACGCCCAGGGCCGCCACGTCCCCAGGCGTGTGGTACTTAACTATTACCTTGAGGGCCTCAGTCGACTCCTCCGGGTACCTGGCTATGGTGCCCGGGTTAACGTTGTCTATGTGAAGTACCTCAAGGTTAGGGGCCTCCGTGCGAATACCATGAAAGAGCCTCTCAAGCTCCTGCGGCGAGGGCCTCGGCCACTCCTCAGAGCCCAGCTGGCTTGAGTTATAGACCAGTATGTCTGCCTGCCTCCCCAGCCTGAAGTTCCTGACACCAACCTCGTAAAGCGCTCTTATCTCCTTAACTATTGCCATGGGGTCCCTGGCTATTGGCCTGCCCCTGAGGGGCTCAACGCAGAAGGAGCAGCCGCCGCTGACCCACCTGGCGCAGCCCCTGTAGGTCTCTATCTCTGCTATGAGGTTCTTGCCGAAGTTGGGGTGAAACCTTACTATGCTAGCGCCGAGGACCGCGAACCTGTTAACCTTGCTATAGTCCTCCCTGATAGCCCTCGGCGACGCGACCTCCTCACCATACTTAACAAGGTCGTAGACGTACTCCTCCGGGTCGCCCGTGACGAGAACGTCAAAGCCGTGAGCCTTAAAGAACGAGGGAGGGTAGCCCGCTGAGCCGCCCTCGGGCCCCATGCCCCACCTCGCGGCTGGGCCCACCAGGACCTTGAGCGGGCCCTCAAGCGACGAGGCTATGGAGGCCAGCTCCTCGGCCGTTGCAGGCCTACCGCCTATGTACTTTCCTGGAACTACAACACCGGCTATGAATATTACGGCCTCATAAAGCCTCAGCAGCTGGGCCGGGTTGGGCCTCTGCCTCAGCTCATCAATTGTTATGTAGTGAACCTTGGCAGCCTTATCGACGTCAAACACGGCCCCAGCTATGTATCTGGCATACACGTCTATGTATGGAGGCACTCCCAGGCCTCCTGGCTCGTCGTTGTAACCATCTACTATCAGCAGTTTCCTCGGCCTCACGACTCGCTGGCCTCTCTGCCTGCGCAAAAGCCGAACCTTTTGAAGGCTTTTAGTTAAAACCTACGGCGTCGGGAACCCTGAGCCCCTCAGCACCGCTAAGTCGGGTAAGTTCTCCTCATCCGCCACCCTTAACGAGGACCCAGGGCCTTATTTACACTTAGCCCACCAGACTATCATTCTTAGCTTTAAAATAATCTGTTTTAACTGCCTTCTCTGGGTGAAAGTCGTTGATAAGGCTTCAGAGCGGCGGTGACGAGGCAGTCATACATGAAAAAGGCGCCTACCTGGCAGCTCTCAGGCACCGTGGGAGGGCTGTAATAACGGAGGGAGACCCCTCCACACCAACAAAGGCAGGCATGGCCTTCCTTGCGCCGTTCGCCAATAGGGTCAAGGGCGCAACTTACGTCTTTGACGGAATTATATACAGCCTGCCCCGCAACAGCGAAGGAAACGCCATTCATGGCCTGCTTCTCGACAGGGAGTTCAAGGTTATCAGCTCATCTGCGGACTCCGTGACGCTTGAGACCGTGCTCTCTCACCCAGGCTACCCCTCACAGCTCAACGTACAGGTCACGTATTCCATTAGCGAGGGCCTCCTGACGGCCGAGGCCGTGATCAGGAACCTAGGACCCAGGAGGGCGCCCTTAGTCGTGGGTTGGCACCCCTACTTCGCCGTCGGCAGCCTGCCGTGGAGGGTAGAGGCGGAGGCCTTCAGGTGCGAGGCCGTTGACAAGATACCAACGGGGAAGCTCTACTATTACGAGTTTGGCGATGACGGAGAGTATGATGACTGCTTCCTCGTTCCCTCAGGCCTAGTCAAGCTCATAGTAGATGGCAGGGAGGCCGTCAGGGTAGTAAGCGACAGTATGAAGTATTTCCAGATATACACTGGAATTAAGGGCTCCGTGGCCATAGAGCCCATGAGTGGGGCCCCTGACGCCTACCATAATCGCATGGGCCTCACCATCATTGAGCCCTCCCAATCGGTTAGAGTCGGCTTCAAAGCGTACTACGGTTAGCCGTAGCCCTCCTCATACCTTAGCCTGCCGCGGTCCGCCTCTGAGATGACCCTCAGCTCCTCCTCACTGAGAGGGGATATCACCCCGACCTTGTCAGGCACCGCTATTCTCATTGATGCGGACTTCAGGACGTCGTCCACAGTGAAGCCATACAACAGGGACCTGAGCACGGGCCCCTCTCGGGTGAACTCTATGAGGGCCTTGTTAGTGCACAGGTAAAGCGGCAGCCCCCTCCTGAGCCTCTCCTCGCCGCTCCCCGTGACGAAGTCAACCCTATGAACCAGCACCCTGGGCTCATGCCTTGCCCACACGACTATTTTCCTCACCAGCGGGAACAAATACGCGGCCGCCGCGCCCCCTGGGAGCTTCACCTTGGGCCTCTCGTAGCTGCCTATGGTCGTCAAGTTTATGTTCCCGCTCTCGTCCACCTGGGCCGCGCCAAAGAACATCAGGTCCATCCTACCCTTGGCAGCTATGTCAAAGGAGTCTATAGTAGTGAAGAACCCCACTGGGTCGGGCTCCATGGAGGGGTCGCCGGTGGAAGGCCTCACCGCAACCCTCGCGGGGTCAGGCATGAAAGACTCGCCTACGCTGTGCCATACAAAGTCCCTCTTAAGGTACCTGGCAGCATATACCATGGCAAGAGCTGGAAGTATGCTGTCCAGGCCGTGATATACGTAGTCGCCATCACGTATAAAGCTCGCCATACATTTTATCATAAGGTCCGTCGGCCTACTCGACATCATTGCCACCTCCTCAACAGGTTGTCCCTGATCCAATTCGCTGCTAACCCCTGTTTGGCAGCCTTGTAGTAGGCCTCTATGGCTCCGTAATCAGGCTCGTAGAGCCCATAGACTCCCGTGGGCCACGCACCCTCAGGGGCCCTGACCACGGCTGAGACGTACAGCGAGGTCGCTGAGAGCGTCAGGCCCAGGTCCCTGGTCAGTTTTCTAAGCTCCTCGCTGCCGACCACCTTCTCAGCAGATAGTATAACCCTCTTGGCAGCCCTTATCTTCAGCTCGTCCTCGAACCGCGGTCCCATTATCATCGCATTGCCGTACTCGTCACTCACGTGAACGTGAATCAACGCGACGTCAGGCTCTATGGACCTTACCGCGACTAGCTTCTCCCCAGTAAATGGGTCCTCTATGACCTTCCACGTGCCAGCTGCTTCATGTATTTTGAGCAGGTCAGAGCCCACGACGCCCCTTGTGGGCATGAATGGGACTCCCTGAGCGCCGGCCCTGAGGCCGGCTATTACAGCCCCGCAGGTGTCCTCCAGGTAGCTTATGGCACCCTCCTCAGCTTTCCTCCTCACCGTAGGCGCCAGGCCGTAATGCTCAAAAGTTGCCATAGCAGCCCTAACCCTGTTAACAGCGCCTGAGGCTACCATAATGTCGAGGCCAAGACCTGGCTCTCTGTCAACGAACGAGAGGCCCCTTACGCCAGCCCTTATTATTGCGGATATTAATGCCATTGGGTTTCTAAAGAACGTCATGCCGCTTATAGTAACCTCATCGTTGTCTCTCACTAGACCAGCTGCCTCACTTAGGCTGGTAAGCTTTACTGATGGCATAAGTCCCACAGATATTTTATTAATAGCCCCACATTTTTAACCTTAAAATGCAGAACGTATGGTCCCTATCAAGCTTAAAAATATGCTCACCGGCGTGCGACGCGGGGGCCAGCGTGCTAAAGGACAGCTTCATTTCCCAGGTATACGACAGGGCTAACAGCCTACTAGGCCAGAAAATCAGGGTGTGCGGCTGGGTCGACAACATAAGGGACCTGGGCGGCGTCAGGTTTGTGCTGCTCAGGGACAGGAGCGGCGTCCTTCAGGTCGTTATAAAGAAAGGCGTGACCCCCGAGACTGCCATAGAAACCTCTAAGGAGCTTGTCAAGGAAACCGTGGCCTGCTTTGAGGGCACCCTTGTTGAAAGCAAGAGCAAGCTGAAGTACGAGCTGCAGGCCTCAGGCATTCAGGTCCTCTCAAAGCCTGTGGAGCCCATACCCCTTGAACCGGCCACGAGCACCGAGGCCCAGCTCAACGTGAGACTTGACTACAGGTGGCTCGACGTCAGGAACCTTAAGGTGTCAGCCGTCTTCCAGTTTGAATCATGGGTCGCCAACAAGTTCAGGGAGTTCTTCAGGCAGAACGGCTTCGTCGAGGTGTTCACGCCTAAGATAGTGGCTGCCGGCACCGAGGGCGGAGCCGAGGTCTTCCCCGTGATATACTTTGGCAGGGAGGCTTACCTGGCCCAGAGCCCCCAGTTCTATAAGCAGATGGCGGTCATAGCAGGCCTTGAGAGGGTCTTCGAGGTGGGCCCTGTCTTCAGGGCCGAGGCCCACCACACCGTGAAGCACTTAACGGAGTTTCATGGGCTTGACATAGAGATGGGCTTCATAGAGGGGCCGGAGGATGTAATGAACATGCTTGAGTCCTTCTTCAGGTACCTCGCTAAGGAGGCGGAGGCTGACGACTCCATTAAGACTGTCCGCAACTACTTCGACCTGACGCTCAGGGTGCCGTCCAAGGTACCCCGTATAACCATAAGGGAGGCGTACGAGGTCCTCAAAGAGAGGTACAACCACCAGCTGCCCTACATGGAGGACCTTGACCCCCAGGCGGAGCGCGAGCTCGGCGACTATGTCCTTAAGGAGTACGACAGCGACTTCATCTTCGTCACCGAGTACCCGTGGAAGGTCAGGCCCTTCTACACGATGAGGAAGCCCCAGGAGCCGGAGTGGACGCTGGGCTTCGACCTCCTCTTCAGGGGCCTTGAGATAGCCACCGGCAGCCAGAGGGAGCACAGGTATGACCAGCTGCTCGCGAACCTCAGGGACAAGGGCCTGAACCCTGAGAGGTTCCAGTTCTACTTGAACTTCTTCAAGTACGGGGCGCCTCCGCACGGCGGGGCGGGCCTTGGGCTGGAGAGGATAGTTAAACAGTTCCTTAACCTTGATAACGTGAGGGAGGCCAGGCTGCTCCCAAGGGACCCAGAGAGGCTAACGCCCTGATGCCGTCCTTTGTTGGCATAGACCTGGCGGCCAGCCCGAAAGGGGTAACGGGGCTGGCCGTTGTGAGGGGCCGAAGCATCTCTACTAAAAGCGTCCACACTGATGAGGAGATTTTGAACTTCGTAGTGACGGCGTCCCCCGAAGTTGTGGCCCTGGACTCGCCGCTTAGCCTTGGAAAAGGACCCTTTAGGGACTTTGAGCTGGCAGCCATGTCAAAGGGCTTTAGGCTGCTCCCCTTAACGATGCGATCTATGAGGTTGCTTGCCATCAGGGGCATGAGAATAGCCCATACCCTATCTAGTCTTGGTATTAAAGTTATAGAGACCCACCCCGCCAGCGCGGTTAAGTCAAGCGGCTGCGCTGATGTGCGTGACGTTATAAGAAGCCTTGACCTTGAGGCGCTTCCGGGATCCATGTCTAACAGGCACGAGGTGGACGCCGCGGTGGCGGCCCTTGTTGCTATGTGCTACTCGGCTCAGACCTACTATAGCTTCAAAGGACTTGAGGGGGAGCTAGTCCTGTTGCCTGAGGGGCTCTGCAAAGGAACGTGCGATGCTGTAAGGCCTAAGCTTTAACTCTTTAAAGCGATAACAATTAAAAACGCTTTTCATTGCTGGACATGTAAAGTGAACTGGGGCTCCGCCGGGGCAGGAGGTTTTAGAGCCGCAATGAGCGAACAATGCCCTAAGATACTGATAGTTGGCGACTGGGACGCAGACGGAATCATCGCATCAGCTGAGATGGTCTATGCCAACGAGGTTGCAAAGGCCTTTCCCATAAAGGGTAATAAGTGTCCGACAGAGCTCCGGCCCGCGAGCCCAAGGACCATGTCTGAGGCCTTTAAGGGAGGCTGCTGGGACTACGTTATAATATTGGACATACCGTTCACTCAGGAGGTAGAGGCGTCCTTAGATCAGCTGACGGCAAGCGGCTGCAGGCCTAAGATCTACTACTTTGACCATCACAAGATAACCATAGAGAAGAGCACGTACATAGAGGGCAAGTACTCGGCCGTTACATTCATAGGGCTCTCGCCCACCTCGGTGCTTGTAAAGGTCTTCCTGGAGTCACTAGGCGTCAAGCTGACTCCAAGGCTTAAGGACCTCGTGTCGAGCGCGGCCGTGCTTGAGGGGGGCGGCTGGCTGAGCAGAAACAACAGAAGCGCAACTGAAGGCATGGTAAAGCTGGCGGCCTCCATATCTAAGGCAATAAACCAGTCCAAGGACCCTGAGCTCTGGAGAAAGTACGTACAGTGGGCCTCGAGCGTGTTGCCCTTTGAGGTCTCAGTAGTGCCGTCAGCCAGGGATTATGAGAACCTAGTGTCAAAGGGCCTTGAGGTCTCCGAGAGGAGCGACAAGGAAATAAAGGAGGTGGCCACGGGGCTGGCCATGACAGCTAAGGCCGTGGGCTTCCTGAAGCTGGTTGATGCCAGGGGCAAGTGGAACAAGAGCGGGGCCTCGGCGTTAGCTTCAGCCCTTTATAAGATCACCAGGGGCACCGTGGCCCTCCTTGTTTCAAAGGGCGACGACACGGAGCTCCTAATAATAAGGAGCGGCCACGGGGAGGCCATGAGGATAGCCGAGGAGCTCTTCAAGCAGGGCGTAATAGAGGACCTGGGAGGCCATGAGAACATAGCGTCTGGAAGGGTGAGGAAGGGCATCAGTGACAAGGAGCTCGAGGACGCCATTAGAAAGGCCTCGCTGGCAGCTTTCAGGTTCAGCGGCCAGTAACCGCCAAGGGCTGTGTTAACCTATTTAACTTGTAATTTATACCTCTGCCAGAGGCTGACGGGGCAGGAAGCATGGCACAGCAGATGAAGTTCTGTCCAAGGTGCGGCACGCTAATGAGGCCGAAGTCCATCAACGGCAAGTTAGTGTTCGTTTGCCCCAAGTGCGGCTATGAGGAGGAGGTGCCCAGCAAGGCGCGCGTTGCCACCCCGCTCAGCTTCACTGAGAGGGTTGCCCACACGCCTAAGGAGAGAATAATAGTAGTCGATGCAAACGCGCCGCCGCCCACGGCTCAGGTGCTTAAGGGCAGCGTCAGGTGCCCTAGGTGCGGCAACGACGAAGTGCTGGCGTGGATGATGCAGACCAGGGCCGCGGATGAGCCGCCTACCAGGTTCTACAGGTGCACCAAGTGCGGCTACACGTGGCGTGAGTACGCCTAAGCCATAAGTGACCCTGCCGAGCAGCTGCTTAGGTTAATATATTTCACCCCTTAACATCTTCTACAGGTGTCTTCGCCACGGACACGGTGCAGGAAATAGTTTCATCGCTTCAAATACCTCAGTCAGAGCCCTACGTCAAGTACGCAATTGCGGTCGACTGGGGCATGCTGAGCGTTTACCTCATAGTGCTTCTCATAGCCCTCACCGCGTACTCCGCGAAGAGGAGTCCAACAAAGGCCAATAACGTGGCCCTAGTGATACCTTCCGTAGCTGATGAGAAGGTCAGGGACTCGCTCATAATGTCCCTGAACCACAACAGGTTCCTGAACATTCCAATATATGTAGTGATTGATGAGGGCGCGCCTTTAGAGGGCTACCTGAAGAGCCTGAACTGGATCAACGTGGTCGTCGTACCTAAGGATTACAGAAGGGACCTGTTCGGCAAGGGAAGGGCCCTGAGGTACTTTGTGGAAAACTACGTAAGGCCTGACATGTGGTATGTCTTTCTTGATGATGATAACCTTGTCCTTGACGACAGCTTCCTCTACGAGATACCTTACTACGAGAGGAGAGGCTTCGTGGCCTTTAACCCCGTCCTCATGCCACGCAGGGGGAGGTCCTACCTGACATTTATAATGGACTTCACAAGGTTCCTTGACGACATCTCCTTCTTCAGGCTCTTCACAGGACTCGTAAAGAGGCCCTACGTGGGCCTCCACGGCGAACTGCTGGGAGTAAAGGGCTCCTTCCTGCTGAAGAGTAACGCCTTCAACGTGCCCAGCAGGGTGGAGGACTACATGTTCGCCGCCGAGGTCCTGAGGCTTGGGGGTCGCACGTGGCAGAGCAGGACCAGGGTGAGCATACTCAGCCCCAACTCGGTGAAGGACTTCATTAGGCAGAGGAGCAGGTGGCACGCGGGAATACTTGAGAGCTGGAAGAGAGTGCCAAACTCTATGAAGCTGATGACCTTCATTAAGTCGTTCCTGAGGACCGTGGGCATCGTAGGCCTGTGGGTCCTTGTGCCCCTGACCCACTCCCTTCTCCTGCTACTGCTGGCGGCGCCCACCAGCGCAGCCTACTGGTTCGTATACATCTATGGGGTCAGGAGGGCCGGCAAGCTTAGGTATCTCCTGGCAGTACCAGCCTTCTGGATGCTCGAAGGCTTTGGGTTCATATATGGCATCCTAAAGCTGAGGAGCAGGGACTTCGTAGTAATAGATAAGTCAATCTAGGCCTTAACTGGAGGCTGAAGGAGCTCTACTGCCTCCTTAAGGCTCTTCTCCCGGGCTGAGGGATCCGTTTCCCCGCACGCCTCCACTATCTTGGCCAATATCTTGTATATCCTTATTATCTCATCAGAGTGAATGTTAACCGTAGACTCCAGGCTCTTGTAGTTCGCGTTCAGCGAGTCTACCAGAAGCTCAAGGACGGAGACCACGTCCTCCACTTCCTCCTCATGATGATGGTGGTGATGCTCTTCCTCCATCTCCGAGTGCTCCCTGGCCTCAACTTCTTCAGATATCCTTTCCAGGTCCTCGCGTCTCTTTGGGAGATCCATCCTCCTCCTTCCTTTGCCGCCCTCCTCGCTCATGTAACTTCCCTGGGAGACGTGCCTCGGGAGGCTTAAAGTGTGTTACCGAGAGGTCAGGGCGTAGGCACCTTAGCTCTGAGTAGACGTTTTATAGCAATATAAAGGCTTCGCAACCAGATAATAGTTAGGTAGGTAACATAATGGCAGCGCCGAGGGGGCCCCCGAGGAGAGGAGAGCAGCAAGCAGAGGTGTCCCAAGTAGAGCGGAAAGCCATAATCTTGGACTACATGGAGGCCGGCTACTACCTGGACCCACACAGGTGGCACAGGGAGAAGCCGGTGGCCCAGGCAATCGGCGAGAGCAGGTTCACCCTGCTTGACGGCATTCCACTTCAGCCGGTGGAGCCCCTCGAGGAGGTCGCGGTGACCAAGGAGGTCCTTGAGACTGTGGAGGAGCCCCTAGACCCTGTTGGAAGGCACACAAGAAAGGTGAGCATACCTATGGCCTGCATTAGCACCGGCGACTCTAAGAGGGTCTGCCTGCCAACAGCTAAGGTTGAGCAGAGGCTACTTGACCTCCTTAAAGTTATGGCTGGCGATGAGCTTGAGATAGTTAATTCCCCCGCTGAGTTCTCCAGGACGCTCACCAACATGGGGCTGCCCCCTAAGGCCATAGCTGCCCCAAGGACTCCCCTCACATATGAAAGCCTAACGGAGATAGCCAAGAGGAACCTGAGGGAGGCCGTAAAGTTCATAATAAAGGCCAACGAGAGGGTTTTCATAGAGTTCTTCAATAAGGCTGAGCCCATAAACATAAGGCTTCACTCCATAGAGCTCCTCAGGGGAGTGGGCAAGAAGACCCTGATGGCCATTCTGGACGCCAGGACCAAGAAGCCCTTTGAGTCCTTTGATGAAATACGCAAGCTAATAAAGGACGACCCTGTTGAAGTGCTCACCGACAAGGTTCTTGAGGAGCTCGAGGGTCGTTCGAAATACAACCTATTTGTGATGCCCTCTGCCAGCGGGGTGCCCTTCCTGGATTACCTCTCGGTCCTTGAAGGAGCTCGCAAAGAGGGCCGTAAATGAGGTACCCGAGGGACCTTGGCCAGAGGTTCCTTGTCAACAAGGATGGGGTAAGCCTCTTCCTTGAAGGCCTCAGCGGCTTTGAAGGACTTGATGTATTAGAGGTGGGCCCCGGCGAGGGCCAGCTGACTGTATCAATAGCTAATGTGGCCAGGAGAGTCCTGGCGGTGGAGTTTGATAGGGAGCTTGCAGCTAGGCTCGTGGCTAGGGTCCCTTATAATGTCTCTATAATAGTCGGTGACGGAGCTAGGTACGCGCTCATAGCTAGGTCGCCAATACTGGTCTCGAACACCCCATTTTACCTCAGCAGCTCCATAATAACCAACGCTGCCAGAAACAACAACCTGGAACTCATGGTTCTTGGACTACAGCTTGAGGTCGCTAAGAGAGTCACGGCGCGCCCTGGAAGCGAGCTATACGGCAGGCTGTCAGTGATCTCCCAGGCCTACTTCAGGACGCAAATTATAGGGGTAATGCCGTCGTCGTGGTTTAAGCCAAGGCCTAAAGTTGACGCCGCCGTGGTGCGGATGGTGAGGATAAGAAGGTGGGACTCCATCGGTGAGGCCTTAGAGAAGGTCACCAGGTGCCTGTTCTCTTACAGGAACAAGCTGGTTACGAAGGCCGCTCTCCGTTGCCTGGGCAGCGTGCCAGAGGACTTCAAGAGCCTTCCCTCAAGCACCAGAGTCAGGGACCTAGCTCCAGAACAGCTGATCGGTGTTGCCAAGTGGCTGAGCTTGGGTGGGCAGATATAACTACTGCGGCTGGAAGGCTTAGAGTGGCCTTGTCCAGGTGTGTTTACGAGCCCAGCGACGACTCTCTGTTAGCGATAGACGCTATGGTAAAACTCAAGGAGATGGGAAGGACCTACGAGGCCGTGCTTGACCTTGGCACGGGTTCTGGCGTGCTGGCGTTGGCGTCTTTACTTCTTTTCCGCCCTAGAAGGCTTGCCGCTGTTGACATCTCTCCCTACGCTGTTGAGTGCGCCAGGGCAACGCTAGGCCCTGACGCGGCAGTTATACAATGCGATGGCGCCAGGTGCCTCAGCGGTGGATGGGATCTGATAATACTTAACCCTCCATACCTGCCCTCGAGCGATATTCCTCATGATGAGTGCGACTTCTGGGAGTTCATGGCGTGGAGCGAGGGCGCAAACCATGAAAGGCTGTGCAGGGATGCCGCTGAGGCCGGCAACGAGGTGCTTATAGTAAGGTCGTCATTGTCCTCGTTTAATGTAGACAGCTGTCTTAGGAACGAGGGGCTTCACATGGATGAAGTCTTGGCTAGCCGAAGGTTCTTTATGGAGGAGCTTCGCGTTGAACTATGGAATCGGTTTAGCGTTAAAAAATAAGGGTATTTCCCCTCTTTCGACAGGAATAGGATAATAATTAGTACAGGTTATTAACCTGTGGGGCTTTACGCTATGCAGAGCGTGTACTCCGAAACGCAGGGCGCTGAGATAATATCACTTGACGACATAAACGTCTCAAAGATTATAACTATAAGCGCTAAGATATCGCTGCCCGAGTCTATAGCAATAAACACCATAGCCGAGATCTGCCACGTCAGCAAGAGCTCGCTGGTAAGGGCTGCCATTGCGAGGCTCATAAGGGACTTCTACGCCGCAGCTCCTGAATCGCTGGCTGATCTGAACAAGGGCTTTATGGCATCGGCTATTATTGTGGATGAACAGATATCCAGGTGTCTGGAGAGGCTTTCTAAGAAGGAACCTAAGTAAGGGCTCAGGAGGAAAGGACCTCGCAAAGATCCCTAACTATGGCCTGAAATACCTCGCTGATCCTCCGGGCGCCGCACTCCTTTGCGCACAGGTTCCTCTCCACAGGGTCGCTCTTGGCGCCGCACTCCTCATAGGAGCACGCTTTCTCAAGCCTCTGCCTATCTATATAGATGACCACCAGGTTGCCCAGGTCGCTTACCTGAAGGAGTCTTCCTGCGCCGCTTACGTTTATTATCTTTAAGAGTGACTGGTAGTCGTCGAGCTTCTTATCTACGATGAACGCCCTCGGCCCAGACGACAGGGACCTAAGGAGCCTCTCAACGAGCTGCGACTCAGGTCTAGAAACCCCTTTACAGAACCCCTCGGCCTCAGTGGGGGACAAGTCTCGTCACTTCCGATCAGCGGTAATACCTTACATCACCGGCCTGAGTCCTGCCTTACAATAAACTTACTCCACTGCCTGAGGTATAAGTTCATTACCATGACTTCCCTCCTGGCGGCGTCAGGCTCGAGGCACCCAGTTTTAATTACCCTGCCATCTATGGTCTCTGCCACTATCCTCTGGTACCCCTTTGGCTTGCCGCAGTCCTCAACGCTGAAGCTCTTCAGGAGGCCGTTCATGGCAAGGCCCTCGACCTCTATGACTCCCCTCGGAGGCTCTGGAGAGTCTTCCCTGTCCTTCTTCAAGAGCGTCCCCATAACTGAGGCCAGGGCGGCCCTTAAAAATTAAGGATTATAACGCGTGTGCCCCGCCTAACCGTTTGCCCATCATCTTCATCTCCCTTATGGGATCTCAGGCAACGTGAGACCGGCGGGGCCACGTAGACCTATGGAACTTCAGGGGTGAAAACACTTCCGCTAAAGTAAAATATTTTATTTTTTAGAAATTCTAGGTTGCTTTACTTAACGGCAGAATCGCTGGACTGCAGCTTAACATTTTCATGAAAAACTTAAAGTTAGGGGTACTCTTGTTTGAGAGGGCTACATTTGAGCTCCGAGCACCCTGCCATAAAGGCTATGAAGGAGATCTCCGAGTTCGCGATTAGAGCTGCTGAAGTAATAGATGTCAGTGAGGTCGACAAGATGGTCGACATGTTGACCGACGTCTACCGCAGGAAAGGCAAAGCTTTAGTGATGGGCGCCGGCCGCAGCGGCCTTGTGGGCAAGGCCTTTGCCATGAGGCTCCTCCACCTCGGCTTTAACTCATACGTGCTCGGCGAGACCATAGTGCCCAGCATATCCAAGGGCGACGTTGCCATAGCAATCTCAGGCTCCGGCAGAACTGGCCTAATAGTTGACGCCGCTGACGCCGCCAAGAAGGTGGGCGCCTATGTAATAGCAATAACCACTTTCCCAGAGAGCCCACTAGGGAGCATAGCTGACCTGGTCGTCAGGATACCTGGGAGGTCCAAGATAAGCAAGATGGATGACTACTTTGCGAGGCAGATACTTGGACTTCACGAGCCCTTGGCCCCTCTGGGCACGCTATTTGAGGACACGGCCATGCTGTTCCTTGACGGCGTCGTCTACTACCTCATGATAAAGCTTAACGTGAGCGAGGATGAGATGAGGAGCAGACATGCGAACGTCGAGTTCTAAGTGATGGCCTTGAGGCTCAGGCTAGTGGCCGTGGGCATAGAGGGGCCCGTGAACCTGGGCTACATCTTCAGGCTCTCGGAGAACTTTGAGGTAGACGAGCTTTATCTGGTGTCCCCTACCGCCAGCGTCGCGGAGTCCCTCAGGTGGGCCGCCAAGGCTTCAGACATGGCCTGGAAAGCAACCGTCGTGGGAAGCCTTAAGGAGGCCCTGAGGGATGTCGAGCTGAGCGTGTGCACCTCCGACGAGAGCTCCGCCAGGGACCTGTTGAGGTCACCCGTCTCGCCAGAGCAGGCGGCTGAGCTGATGATCGCCAGGAAGGGCACCGTGGCCCTAGTTGTTGGGAGGGAGAGCGTCGGCCTCACAAGGGATGAGCTGGCCCAGTGCGACCTCCTCTGCACAATACCTGCGTCGCCAAAGTACACCGCGCTGAACGTATCCAACGCCACTGCCATACTCCTTTATGAGATTTACAAGGTCAGGGGGAAGTCGCCTGAGTACGAGCCCCCGAGCAGGAAGACCATTGCGCTTGCGGAGGCCTACGCAAGATCGCTGGCAGCGGCAGTTGGCAGCGGCGAGGACGACCCAGGCCTCTCGGTTAGGAGGCTGCTCTCAAAGGCCACAGCGGCTGAGGCGAGGCACCTCCTGAACCTGCTCAGCAAGGCCTGCTCGTCACTTGGCTGTAGGGGCATGGCAAGGAAGAAGCTGGAGGATCTCTGCGGGGGCCCCTGCGAGGAGGCCTAGACCTCGAAGTAGACCTTCTTCGCCTTCTGAAGCCTGTCCAGGTAGGAGCCCTCCTTGTTTATCCTTGGCCTGCCGCTCTCCTTCTCCTGCCTCATAGTTATGCCCAGCTGCGAGAGCAGCTCATTCATGCTGGCCCTTAGCGGCGCTGGCGAGGACGCTATTCCATGGACTCCCGGGGTGCCGCTGAACACCATAGCCCTATTGCTTATCATGGCTATCATCATTATGTCGTGCTCTGCCACGAAGGCCGCAGCCTTCCTCGTCTCGGTTAGCCTCCTTATTATCTTGCCAACCGCGAGCCTCTCCTCCACGTCAAGGTGTGCTGAGGGCTCGTCAAGCAGGTAGAGGTCCGCCTCCCTGCTCAGGGACATAGCTATGGCCAGCTTCTGCATCTCCCCTCCGCTCAGCTCCCTTGCCTCCCTGTCAAAGAGCCTGTGGAGGCCCAGCTTCTCAGTGAGCTCTATGTAAAGCCACGTGCCGGTCATAACGGCCTCCGGGTTAACGCTCCTGAGGACGTCGGCCACAGTCATGCCCTCCGGGAAGAAGTCAGGTCCTATATACTGGGGCTTGTAGCTCACCTTGAGTTCCCTGTAGGAAAACGGCACTCCCTCATCAGCCTTGAGCTCGCCCGTTAGGTACCTTATGAAGGTCGTCTTGCCTATTCCGTTAGGTCCTGTCACAGCTATAACTTCTCCCCCGTTGATATAGCCTGGCATCACGTCAAGCGTGAAGTCCCCAAGCCTTACCCTGGCCTGGGTCCACTCAAGGTACTTGTACTCCGCCTCCTGCTGGGCGGCCTGAACGGATCTGCTGAACATTATTGGCGTGCTCCTTATCCTCATGTTCTCTGACTGCAAGTAGCCGTCAAGGAAAGCGTTTATGCCGACCCTGACTCCGTAGGGCTGTGAGACTATGCCGTAGACCCCAGGCTCGCCGTAGAGTATGTGAACGTTGTCGCTCAGGTAGTCCAACATAGCAAGGTCGTGCTCTACCACTAGGAAGTACTTGCCTGGCTTCACCTCGGACCTTATGAGCCTTGAGACCCTTACCCTCTCCCTTATGTCAAGGTAGCTGCTGGGCTCATCAAACATGTAAACGTTTGCGTCTTTGCTCAGAGTGGCAACTATGACCATCCTCTGCAGCTCGCCGCCGCTAAGGTTCCTTACGTCCCTGTCCCATAAAGCGTCCAGGCCTACCTCCTGGGCCAGGTCCCTGGCGACCCCCCTCTCATCTGCACGCTTAAGGAGCTCCCCCACGGTTCCCTTTAGGTACCTGGGCACAAGGTCTATGTACTGGACCTTGTGGGCCACTGTGAGCTTTCCATCATAAAGCTTCTGCAGGTAGGTCTGCAGCTCGCTGCCCCTGAAATGCCTTAGAACCTCCTCAGCTGGCACCTCCTTAACGTCGGTCCTGCCAAGGTTGGGCATCAGCTCACCGGCAAGTATCTTCAGGGCGGTTGTCTTGCCGACGCCGTTCTTGCCCAGGAGCCCTATGATCTGCCCGTCCTTAGGTATTGGCAGCCTGAATAGCTTGAAGCCGTTAACGCCGTACCTGTGGACGGCCTCCTCACTGAGCTCCTCAGGCAGGTTAACTATAGCTATGGCGTCAAAGGGGCACGCCTTGACGCAGAGGCCGCACCCTATGCAGACGTCCTCATGAATTACCGGCTTTGCCCTGGCCTTGGTGTCGGCCTCGATAGCTACGTCCTTCTTACTTTTGTTTATGGGGCACACCGAAATACACTGATAGCTACATCGCTTAGGCTTGCACTCGTCGCTGTCTATTACAGCTATCCTTGTCATAAGTGACCCTTAGCTAAAGGGCGACTGGAACCTTAAAACTTAAACTCAAACCTTTCTCCTGGCTTCAGAACTACAACCTTGGTCGGCAGCCCTCTTGACGTTACCATCCTTGCGAACTCCTGGGGGTCACCGTAGAGCACTGGGAAGGTGCCGTAGTGCATTGGTATGGCTACCTTGGGCCTTATTAGCTCCACGGCCTTGGCGGCCTCGTTGTGGTCCATCGTAAAGTGGCCGCCTATGGGCAGCATGGCTATGTCGGGCTTGTAGAGCTCACCTATGAGGCTCATCTCAGCTGTGATGCCAGTGTCGCCAGCGTGATAAAGGGTTCCCTCGCCTGTTATTATTACCGCGCCCACTGCCGAGCCGTGAGTGCTCGTGTGGTTAGCGGGCACCAGGGCCACCTTTATGCCTCCCTCCAATACCATAGGGCCACCCATGTTGCCTCCGATCGCCCTTGACTCGTCACCTATCTTCTCAGCGATGAAGTTGGCTATCTCATAAGTGCTGACAACTTTAGCCTTGGGGTTGTTCTTCATGATCTCAAAGGTGTCGCCCAGGTGGTCGTCGTGATCATGCGTCAAAATTATGTAATCCACCCCTGTTATGTCGCTTGGCTTCACCGGCGAGAGGGGGTTAGTGACCCATGGATCAATGAGTATCTTCTTTCCTGAGACGTTAACCTCAAATGCGGAGTGCCCATAATAGACTAGGTACCCCATGCCTGGTCCCACTGGCGCTGCCAGGGATTAGGGAGGATAAAAGCAAATACCTATGTGTCTCCACTTATAGCCTTCCCAGGGACCCCGCAGCGTGAGGGTTAGCCTTTGATAAGCCAAGAGGAGATCTCTAGGATTCTGGAGGCCGGCCGCATAGGCGCTGAGGCCAGGGAGCTTGGAGCCTCGCTGGTGAAGCCCGGCGCAAGCGCAAGGGAGATCTGTGACGAGGTAGAGTCGCTTATCATCAGGAGGGGGGCGAAGCCCGCGTTTCCGTGCAACTTCTCCATTAATGAGGTCGCGGCGCACTATTCGCCCGGCATAGATGACGACGTCAAGGTACCAGACAAGGCCGTCGTAAAGGTGGACGTGGGAGCCTCCGTTGACGGGTACCTTTCCGACACTGCCGTGACAGTAGCCATAGGCAGCGAGTCCTTCCAGCAGCTGGCTCTCGCGGCCAAGAGCGCCCTCGACAAGGTGGCTGAAGTTATGAAGCCCGACATAAGGGTTTACGACATAGGCAAGACCATAGAGAGTGTCATAAAGTCCATGGGCTTTAAGCCAGTGAGGAACCTGACAGGCCACACCATAGAGAGGTATACCCTTCATGCTGGCCTCTCAGTCCCTAACTACGCGGAGAGGACGCTCTTCTACCACAGGCTGAGGCCCGGAACCCAGGTCGCGGTGGAGCCCTTTGCCACCAGCGGGAGGGGCCTCGTGGTTGACGGACCCAAGGCATATATATACTCCGCCACGGGCAACAGGCCCCAGAGGATTTCAGAGACCGCAAGACAGCTCCTTGAGTATATACTTTCTCACTACAGCACGCTGCCCTTTGCTAAGAGGTGGCTCTACCCGGAGTGGAAGCGTGAGGAAATAGAGGCCGGACTTGCAGAGCTCGTTAAGGCGAGGGCCCTGGTCGAGTACCCAGTCCTCATAGAGGCCTCCAGGGCCCCTGTCTCGCAGTTTGAGCACACCTTCGTAATAACCCACGATGGGGTGATAGTTGCCACGAAGCTGTGACCTTAGTTGCTATAGTTTAAAAGCTTCTGCGGTTTTCCGCTAAGCGGAGAGAAAAGAAGATGGCTACCAACGCGTTGGCCACTTGGATAACTGTGGGCGTCAACATACTGTGGATAGCGCTCCTATTCCTATGGCTTACAGGCCTGGGCAACTGGATTCAGGTCTACTGGTACAGGGCCGACATAAGGTCAAAGCTTAACCTCCTGGGGGGCCTCGCGGACGAGGCTAAGAAGGCAACCTTGGACTTCATGAACAAGAACAACGCTAAGGACGCGGCCTCCCTGCTTGACAGGCTGACCGACTTCTTTACAATAGACCCTGTGTCCGTTGAGCCCACGGACATCATAAGCAGGATGAGGCACCTGCTTAACATCAGGGACATGAGGTTTAAGGACTCGTTCATAGAGGCCATGCCTAACTCCGACGATGTCACCAGGAGCATAGCCTCCACGGCTGCTGAGATAACTTCAGCGTTAAACTTCATCTATAAGTACGTGAGGCACCTCCTGCTCTTCAGCGAGAAGACCAAGAACTGGTACCTGATACTTCAGCTGGAGATATTCATGCCACAGATAGTGCAGCTGGCGCAGACCTACAGGAAGGCCCTGGACGACTTCCTGACCAAGGTGCCGGTAGGCGACGGCGCCGGCCCCATGGTGGCGCTGAGGCTTGCAGGGCCCGACGCGAAGTGGAGGGAGGTTACGGAGGACACCGTGGTCACAGAGACCAACTTCGAGGGGCGCAACATAATACTTGTCAAGGCCAAGGGGCCCGCGTCCACCGTTGGGAGGCCGGGCGAGGCCGCGGAAAAGGTGATAAGGGAGGCCATAGCGCAGGGCAGGAAGGTCTCGCTCATGATAACAGTCGACGCGGCGCTGAAGTTCGAGGGGGAGGCCACAGGTGACGTCGCCGAGGGCGTCGGAGCTGCTATAGGGGACCCTGGCCCCGAGAAGATAAGGTTCGAGAGGGTAGCCACGGAGTATAACATTCCTCTGAGGGCCGTGATCGTCAAGATGGGCATGGATGAGGCCATACTTGCCATGAACCAGGACATATATAACGGCGTTGAGAAGGCCGTGGAGAGGGTCAAGCAGATCATCAGGAGCGAGAGCAGGGAGGGCGACACGGTAGTGGTAATAGGGGTTGGCAACACCGCGGGGGTGGGCCAGTGATGAACACCCTGCAATATTACATGCTGATGTTCCTCATAGTGCTGCTAGCCGCGACTACCGTGATGACAATAAAGCAGATGAACGACATAAAGAAGTTGCAGGAGCTCAGGAAGAGGCCTAAGATAGTCACCGTGGAGCAGTGCGGGGGCTCCACAAGCACGAGAGACTTCAGGGAAGGTGACTACGTGGGCCTCGTCACGGGCTCCTGCTCCGACGGAACGCCCAGGAGGATCATAGGAATATACGCAATCAAAGAGGAGAGCAAGAAGCGGGGAGGCCTCTAGTCGCCGGTGATCGCGTAATAAGGGCTCCTAATCGTATAGAGCTAGGTGGGAGCTAGCTTTGCGCGACACGCTATCATGGGAGGTCTGCGACATCTGCGAGAGAAGGGTGCCTACGAGGCTGTGCCGCGTTGATAGCAGGGTGCTCAGGGTCTGCGACGAGTGTTTGATTACCCTCCAGGGGCTCCTATCGTGCGGCTCCGTGGGAGGGGCCACGGCAGCCCGCAAGCCAAGAGAGCTAAGCGTCAACGAGGAGCTCCTGAGCTCCCTCAAGGAATCCCATGGCAAGGAAGAAAGGAAGTACACAAGAAGGAGGGCCTATCACTCCAGGGAATCTTAAGGGAGCCTTAACTTAGCTCAACAAGACAGGGCTCGCTTCTCTGAATTAAACCTGTTGGCTTAGCCAGGGCCTGCCGTCAGAGAAAAGCTTTTATAGAAGTAATCTCACGATAGCTTATTGAGAGCTATACGGTGGTGGATTATGGCGGCAGCCCAAGGGATACCCGTGCTGATACTCAAGGAAGGAACCCAGAGGTCTTACGGCAGGGAGGCCATGAGGAATAATATACTAGCTGCCCAGGTCCTGGCAGAGATGCTTAAGACAAGCCTCGGGCCTCGCGGCCTGGATAAGATGCTAATAGACTCGTTCGGTGACGTCACAGTAACTAACGATGGCGCCACTATAGTTAAGGAGATGGAGGTCCAGCACCCCGCTGCCAAGCTCCTAGTTGAAATAGCTAAGGCCCAGGACGCTGAGGTGGGCGACGGCACCACCAGCGTCGTAGTACTCGCCGGGGCGCTGCTGGAGAAGGCCGAGGCCCTGCTGGAGCAGAACATACACCCGTCAATCATAATTGACGGCTACACCAAGGCCATGAATAAGGCCCTTGAGATCCTGGACAAGATAGCCATGCCTGTCGACGTGAACAATGACGAGAACCTCAGGAAGATAGCCTACACCACCATAGGCAGCAAGTACGCGGGCCAGGGGCCTGAGAAGGACAAGATGGTGGACCTGGCGGTTAACGCCATAAAGATAGTTGCCGAGCCCAAGCCAGAGGGCGGCTTCAACGTAGACCTTGACAACATCAAGATAGAGAAGAAGAAGGGAGAGAGCCTAATGGACTCCGTGCTCGTCAGGGGCATAGTCCTCGACAAGGAGGTCGTCCACCCAGGCATGCCAAGGAGGGTCGAGCACGCAAAGATAGCCGTGCTCGACGCCCCGCTTGAGATACAGAAGCCTGACATAACAACAAAGATAAGGGTAAGCGACGTCGACCAGCTCGACTCGTTCCTAGATGAGGAGACCAAGATACTTAAGGACATGGTAGACCAGATAGCCGCCACCGGCGCCAACGTTGTGATAACCCAGAAGGGAATTGACGACGTGGCCCAGCACTTCCTGGCGAAGAAGGGGATACTTGCCGTCAGGAGGGCCAAGAGGAGCGACATAGAGAAGCTGGCCAAGGCTACCGGTGCCAAGATAGTGACCAGCGTGAGGGACCTCAAGCCTGAGAGCCTGGGCTACGCTGACCTAGTCGAGGAGAGGAAGGTCGGCAATGACAAGATGGTCTTCATAGAGGGCGCCAAGAACCCCAGGAGCGTGACCATACTGCTCCGCGGAGCCAACGACATGCTACTTGACGAGGCTGAGAGGAACCTTAACGACGTGCTTCACGCACTGAGGAACATAATGAGGGAGCCAAAGATAGTGGGCGGCGGAGGTGCCCCAGAGGTTGAGATTGCCATGCAGCTCAGGGACTACGCTGCCACCATAGGAGGCAAGGAGCAGCTCGCCATAGAGGCCTTCGCAGACGCCCTTGAGACCATACCGAGCGTGCTGGCCGAGAGCGCCGGCATGGACCCGCTTGACACCGTGATGCAGCTCAGATCCCTGCACAGCAAGAAGCTCACATTCGCTGGCGTTGACGTACTTAACAGCAAGACTGCTGAGAACATGTTAGACATAAACGTTTACGAGCCTCTGTTGGTCAAGAAGCAGGTAATAAAGGGAGCCTCTGAGGCCGCCATAGCCCTGCTCAAGATAGATGACCTCATAGCCGCAGCGCCGCCGAAGGAGGAGAAGAAGGGCAAGGAGGGCGAGGAAAGCCCCTCAAGTGGCAGCAGCGGGAGCAGCTAAGCTCTTAGACTTAGTCTGAACTACCCTCGTAACTCCACTTTTATGTTATATTATAATTATTTTATAGCCATGCAGTTTCTTCTTTAACTCAATGACCCCCTCTCCCTTAATAGCCTTCCCTTCCCCCGTTCAGGGGTGGATGAAGCCCGTTGGGGAGCTCCATAGACATGCTTAACCCCAAGCTGAGGGCGGCCATAGCATCCCTCGGCTACAGAGGCCTTCTTCCTATACAAGAAAAGGCCATACCCGTGATATTAACGGGCAACAACACCCTGGTTATCTCCCCAACGGGCAGTGGCAAGACTGAGGCCGCTGTCTTTCCAGTCGTGTCCATGATGCTTGAGCGCTTCACGCCGGGCGATGGCACCGTTAAGGCCATCTACATAACCCCGCTTAGAGCGCTTAACAGGGACGTAACTCTGAGGATCTCTAGGATCGTCGAATCCATCGGCTTCACGATATCACTTCGTCACGGTGACTCGACGAGCACCATAAGGAGGAGGTTCCTGCAGAGCCCCCCTGACTTCATGGTGACCACGCCTGAGAGCCTCAACCTGCTACTGACGGTTGCTAAGGGCAGGGACCTCTGGTCGTCAGTCTCCTTTGTCATAGTTGACGAGATTCAGGAGATGCTTGACAATAAGAGGGGGGCTGAGCTCTCCGTGGTGTTGGAGAGGCTTGAAGAGGCCTCCAGGAGCAGGATCCAGAGGGTCGGCCTTTCCGCGACGCTCTCCGAGAAGTCTAAGAGGGAGGCTGCGTCGCTCCTGGCCTTCAACAGGCCAGTCAACATAGTTGAGGACAAGGGGGAGAGAAGGTATGTAATTACTGTGGATGTAGTAAGGGGCAAGGGCCAGGACGAGTTCCAGGAGGCCGCCAGGAGAATAGCTGAGATAGGTGAAAGGGAGAGCGGCTCGGTGCTTGTCTTCACAAACACGAGGTCTGTGGCAGAGAAGCTGGCATCACTCATAGGGAACATTGTTGGCGATGACAACATAGCTGTACACCACGGAAGCCTGTCCAGGAGCGTGAGGGAGACGGCAGAGGCCAAGTTCAGGGAGGGCAAGGTAAAGCTAATGGTCGCTACCTCAAGCATGGAGCTTGGCATAGACATCGGGTCCGTTAACCACGTTGTTCAGTTCATGTCACCAAGGGAGGTAATAGCTATGACCCAGAGGGCGGGGAGGTCCGGCCACGTCTTCGGGGGGACGAGCAGGGCCACGATAGTTACTTTCGACAACGTCTTTGAGGTCCTGGAGTCCACCTCAATAGCAAGGAGGACCGAGAAGGGCGAACTCGAGGACCTCGGCTTCCCGCGCAGCCCACTTGATGTGTTAGCCCACCAGATGACCGCCATGCTAGTTGAGGGGTCAGCGGACAACATCAGGAGAGTGCATGAGATAGTCGCAAGGGCCGCGCCGCTAGCCCACGTGTCCCTTGATGACGTTAGGAAGGTGGCCGAGCACCTGGACTCCGTGAAGGTTATTAGGTTCGACCCCGAGACAGGGGAAATTAAGAGGTCGAGAAGGACCTTTAAGTACCTCTACGAAGTTTCAATGATACCCGATGAGATAAACTTCAAGGTTTACGACTTATCCTCCACGAACCTCGTTGGCGAGGTCAGTGAAAGGTTCGTGGAGGTCGCAATGCTAACCAGCGGGAGCACGAAGTTCCGCTTCACCCTGGCCGGGAAGGTGTGGGAGGTCGTTAACATAGACTATGACAGCGAGAGGATAGACGCTAAGCCAGTTGGCGAGGCCGAGGGCGCAATACCCATATGGGAAGGGGAGCTCATACCAGTTAGCTCAAAGGTTGCCAGGGAGGTCTGCAGCATACTGAGCTTCTCGATGATGGAGCCTGAGAAGGGCCTTGAGCTGCTGAAGTCCAAAGGCATTGATGAGGAGACCGCCAACAGAATCGTGAGGGTCGCTGAGGAGAGCCGCAAAACGTGGGGCACGGTACTGACGTATAGCGAGCCCGTAGTGGAGGAGTCGAAGGGGGTCAGCATACTTTACGCCTGCCTCGGAAGCAAGGGCAACCTGATGCTCGCGCTCCTCATATCTAAGGCCCTGGAGAGCAGGATGAAGGTCTGGTTCGACTACATACCTTACGCCATAGTGTTCTCGTCGCCATCAGGCGTCCCCGCGGAGGCGATAAAGGACGCCCTTGAGAAGCTCAAGTCGCTTGACCAGGCGGAGCTCGTGGCCATGAGCTATGACGCCGTCAGGTCAACGCCCCTCTACATAGCTAGGTTCCTGCAGGTCGCTAAGAAGCTAGGCGTGATTGACCCTGACGCCAGGATCTCGCTGGAGCAGGGCAGGAAGGCCATGGAAGCCTACAGGGGCTCAATAGTCGACGAGGAGACCCTGAAGGAGATAGCCTTTGATAAGCTGGACCCCCTGGCAGTTCATGAATTCCTCTCAAACCTCAGGGAGGTCCACGTGGCGAGCTCCTCAGCCCCCTCGCCGCTCTTCAAGGAGGTCATAAATAACCCCTACCTTAGGAGGGAGCTGGCCACTAACATAAAGGAGGTGGCAATAGACTACATAGCTGAGGGCCTCAGGAGGGCCGCGCTTTCAAAGGAGGCGCTGTTCCTCTGCACCGCCTGCGGCAACGCCTGGAGGGCCAGGGTCTCTGACATAGGTGATTCCATCAGGTGCCCCAGGTGCGGCGCCATGATGGTTGCCCCCCTGCCCGCCACTGAGTGGGGGGAGGAGGCCGCCGCGAAGTACGCCGCCTGGAGAAGAGGATCCCTCAAGAAGCCCAACAACGACGAGAGGAAGCTGATAAAGGAGGTCCAGGAGAGGGCAATACTTTACATAAACTACGCGTCACAGGGCCTTGGCAGGTACGTGATCGAGGCCCTAATGACCTCTGGTGTTGGCCCAAGGGCTGCTAAGAAGGTCATGCAGGAATACTTCAAGGGAGGAGAGCAGGCGTTTTACAAGGCCCTGCTCAAGGCCAAGGAGGAGTATCTTGTCTACAAGAAGTTCATAGATAATAACGCTGGGAACAAAAGGGAGCAGCCTCAAGGTCACGGCTATTTTTAAATATCCCAGGTCCCATATGGTACCAAGGTGCCGCGGTAGTATAGCCCGGCCCAGTATGCAGGCCTCTCGAGCCTGTGACCCGGGTTCAAATCCCGGCCGCGGCACCACCTTCATGTTAAAATGACTTCAAATAACGTCGCCAGCCCAGCAGTTACTCGTTATAATTAAAGTCATAGAGGTCCAGCCCTTTTATTTCTCCTGACACACCCTACCGGTGAACAGCAGATTATGGCGATACCAGCATGAATTCCAGGGACTTTAATAAGCTGCTCATCTCACTAATTGGGTTTAACCTAACCGTCCTCTCAGTCATGGTCTACGGGGCTGATGGCACGGATGTTAACATAGGTCGCTTCATGGGGTACCCCTTCCCCTATTATGTTCCTTATCCAGCTGCCGTGGCAATAGCATTCCTGCTCTTTGCAATAGGCATTAGCATGATGCTGCTCTCAGGGGTCGTAGTTAATAGAAGGCTGGAAAGCAAGGCCGTGCTAACCTCAGTGATAATAGCTGGGGCCTCAGCTTTCATGACTTTTCTGACATATTTGCACGGTAAAATAATAGTAAGCGGCGGCCGTGAGGACTCCTATGTAATTCAGTTAGAGGCTGCCAGGGAACTGCTCAAAGGCTTGAACCCCTACCTGGTTAACTACTCAGGTGTCCTGCTATCAAGGACCGCTATAAACAAGTTGACGCTTATCTACCAGGCGGGACCTCCATATAATGCCTCTCATGCCGTAGGCTTCGTCTCGTCGCTCGACTACCCGGCGTTCTCCTTCATTTATTACATTCCGGCAGTGCTACTGCGGATACCAGGTAATGTCTGGGACTCGGCAGTCCTCGGGGCCGCGCTGGCAATTTTATATTTAAGGCTCAGGCAGGCCGGAAGGGACCTCTTCCCCTTAGTAGTTGCGTCAGGAGCGCTTTACATGATAATGGACCCAGCGACCTTTGATCCCATAACTGGCTGGCTCGCGCCGGCCATTCTAATGGTTACGTTCGCAAATAACCCAGTGATAGCTGGAGTCATGATAGGCCTTGCAGCCTCATATAGGCAGTACGCGGCCGCGCTAGCCTTCGTCTATTTCCCGCTGTCGCTTCGGAGGCTTGGCAGATCAAGGACCCTGAAGGGCGTTCTCTCAATGTTAATTACTGTAGCCATAGTAAACTTGCCTTTCCTTGTCGGCTCCCCGCGCGTTTTCATAAGTGATGTCCTGCTTCCAGCAAGGCTTGACCTGGACCTGGAGGGCTTCGGCATCTCAAGCGTCTACTTCATATCGCACCTGACATTGCCAAGGCTGTGGCTTGACGTCACAGCAGTCACAACCCTTATAGTGGGTTCAGCGCTTACCTACTCGTTTTATGATGAGCTGGAGGCCGCTGCATTTGTGTTTCCAGCGCTTGCATTCTTCATTTATCCACGCCCCCTTTACTCCTACTGGCTCTGGTTCCCCTTCGTTGGACTTCTAGCCTCCCTCACTAACGTGAAGGGCGATGGCAGCCCCTTGATTAGGTCCATTTCATTAGAGGGCCTGGGCATAGCTTCAACTATAGCCGCAATTTCGATTTACGCCAGCGGGGTGCTGAGCCTACTTACTATTGCTGTATTTTCGATGTCATTAACTATGATAATCCTGTTGCCGCGGGCCGGGGACCTCTTAAGGTCGAAAGAGTCGCTGGACGTTATGATCGCCACGCTCGTGTTGCCCATGGGCCTAGGCCTTGTGGCCCTCGCTGCAAGGAGCTACATCTCATGGCCTGTCGTCATGGCCTCGAGAGCGGCTAATGGGCCGCCCGCTTTAATCTATGACTTAAGCAGTGGGCTGCCGTTGGCCTTAGGATCCTTTGAGTACGGCACCCTTTGGCCTTCTAAAGCAGTGGGCCTTCCTCTGACTTTAGCTCTGGCGGCCTCAGTAACGAGCGCCTTCGCTCTGCTCTCGGCTATGCTCTTCGTGTCCACGCGCAAAGATAGCCTTACACTGCTACGTGCGGCCGCCCTAATGGACGGCGCCGCCGCCATACCATTATTGACGTCTGGGCCTCTAACGTCGCTCGCTGCCTTAATTGTAATCATAGCTATGACCCTTTACGTCAGCGGGGAGCCTCGCAGCGTAGCGGCCTCACTCATGCTGGGGGCGACCACGTTCCTCACCCCTGCAGCCTTGTCCATGTGGATAATTAGTGTAACCACCAAGGTTAGAGGGAGGCGTAACCTCATGATTAATGCCATAACCTATGCGGTCTCTGCGGCCATCGGCATAGTCATAGGAGTGCATTTCAAGGTATCGTGGATTCTTGAACTGTCAAGCCTTCCATTGGCCCTCATCTCCCTAATCCTGGCCGTTGCGCTGCCATTAGCTTACATCACCGCCTCGCGCGCCAATAGAATCGCCCCCCTTATCGCTGCTATACCATCAGCCGTATTAGGTCAGGGTATCATTGCGGTGTCGCTAGCCATGGCGTCACTGCTTGACTAAGCCATTCAGAACCAACGCTATATCTACTACAGATCCTCCGGCCCGCCTGAGGTTACTTAGGCATATGGGACACATAGCTATGGCCATGTCAGAGGCCTCCCTGAGTTCCCTGACCCTCCTCACAGCTATGGCCTCGGCCAGGCCAGGCGAGAGGGATTCCACTGGCCCGCCGCAGCACGAGGTCCTGGTGCCATGATTCCTTGGCTCCACCAATGAAACGCCTGCCCCCTTAAGCAGCGACCTGACCCTGTCGGCGAGCCCTAGGTCCCTCGCATATATACATGAGTCGTGAATGGTGGCTTTAATCTGGGTGGACAGCCTAGGTTTGACCAACTCTAAGTAGTTGACGACTTTAATGTCAAAGCCCACGAGCTCCCTGTAGTGCATCAGGGTGAGGGTCGTGTGCGGATCTATGGTTATTACACCCTCTACTTCCCCCTCGGACTCTATGGCCTTAGCTACCTTCGTCGCGTGCTCCCTGAGGCCGTCAGCTATCCCATAGTCAAAGAGCAGAGCGCCGCTGTACATGTTTGAGACCGCAGGGTCATACATGAAGTCCACCTGTGAGCTGGCCAGCAGTGAGGCTATAGATCTAAGGATCCCATTATATTCTTCCACCTCGCGGGGGTCGGGCCTAACAAGTCCCTGAAGGTAAGAGGGTCTCAGCTTCGCGAGGCTCTCAGCGACGTCAAGCAGGTCGGACAGCCCCCGCGACTCCATGAGGCTGAGGAACCTCACCGTCGCATTGATGTAGGGCACCAGCTGATAGAGAGCCCCCGTGAACAGGAGATACCTGCTGCCCCTTCTCTTCAGGTCGAGGCCCCGTGACCACTGTGAGGCGAAGCCGGGCGGCGCCGGCACCGGGTAGCCTGTGAGGAGCGTGTAAGTTCTCATGAACCTGAGGACCGAGGAGATCTTAAGCCCCCTCATCTCGTTCTCACCGCCGCGTTAGAGCTGATCACGGGGCTGCCCCACAGCATCGCCCTGGCCATCCTCATCAGGTCCCCAACCCTGATCCTGGCTGGGCATACTGTTGAGCAGGCATTGCATAGCAGGCAGCTGTAGAAACTTGACAGCACCTCGTCACTTAGGCTCGCGCGGCCCTCCAGGAGCTCCCTCAGCAGGGTGACCCTGCCCCTGGGACCGTAGCCCCTGTGCGGCCCAAAGGGCTGGGTAGGGCAGACGCTCTCGCAGAAGCCGCAGTACACGCACTTGTTGGCCTCGCTCAGCAGCTGGTCCCTGTAGCTCAAGCGCCCTCTTGTATTACAGTGGCCTCGCCCCTATTCACGCTTCCGTATTGTCGAGCAGCGGAGGTTCATATCATGCTCACGGGTATGTTGTCTGGGGTAACAGCCCTCCTCGGCCTTAGCCCCAGCCTCCTGAGCTGCTCCTCAACGTGCCTGTAAAGTATGACGTACTCCCAGTCCACGTCAGCGAGCCTCTCATCTATTGAGGCTAGCCTCCTCACGAAGTCCCTTATGGAGTTGTCGTCGCTGAAGCCTATCATGGCGGCCGCGTAGACCTCCCTGCCGGGCTCCAGGCCCGCCGAGACCAGGCTCTCAATGGCCCTGAACTGAAGCTCAAAGAACTCAGCCCTGGCCCCCGTGAGCCTGTGGAACTCCTCCGCGTTGGTTCCCTTGAACGACACCCTGACCACGACGTTTGGGTGAGCTGCGAGGTCCTTGGCGTATGAGGGGTCGTTTCCTATTAGGAGGCCGTTGGTCTCAAGTACGAAGGTTATCCCCCTCTCGTCAAAGAGCTCTATTAGGTCGAGCAGGTGCCTCCTGCTTATGGTGGGCTCCGCGCCGCTCAACCTGACCTGCGTGAAGCCCTTGGACTTGGCTATTGAGTATATGGCGTTGAAGGCCTGCTGAGGCGTCATAAATTTACCAAGGGATATGTTGTCCCTGAAGCGCCAGCTCCAACAGAAGCCGCACGAGAGGTCGCAGCCTATGACGTCACCGGTGGCTATGCCGCCATACCACCTATCAGCCCTGAACCTATAGTATAGCCTCTGCTCCACGCCGTTAACCTCCCTCGTAACCAGCCTCCTGACGGCCTCAGCCCTCTGAAGGGGGTCGTAGCCCTCCTGGCTCAACTCTGCTCGCTTGCCTGTACAGTGTTGACGGCGGCCTAAACGCCTGAAGCTTAAACCGCGACGGCAAGACCACGGAACTGCTAGCCCTATTACCTTTCCTAGAACCAGACATGGTGGATGTGGAACTTGCCCAGGGGCAGAAGAAAACAGCGCGCAGAGGAGCCCCAGGACGCCGCCGCTGCCGCTCAGAGAAAGCGCAGGTCTTCGGCTGTCAAGAGGGGCACCAGCGAGGAGGACGTGAAGGCGATTGCCGAGTCCCTCTCCTCAAGGCTGATACCGGCCTTAGGGCTTGACCTGATAGGCCTGCAACCGGCTGACATAAAGGACCTTGTATACTCAATTGTAAGCTCCCTGGCTGAGTCCAGGTCTTCCAAGTTAACCGAGGAGGCTGCCATGAAGAGGATAGTGGCCATGAAGGATAACGTACTTAAGGCGGTGTCGGCATCGCTGCTCTCGAAGGGACAGCACCTGACCAGGGAGCAGTTGGAGTTCATAGTGGCCTATGCGCCCGAGATGGCTGGCAGGGCAGCCCCTTACCTGTACAGGGAAGCCCTAAGGCTGAAGGCTGACGACATAATTGACAGCCTTAGGTCCCTCTGGTCCCAGTACGGTAACCCAACGCCTGTTGAGTGCCCCAGGTGCGGGTTCAGGGCCGTGACCCCTGACCTCACCTGCATGGTCTGCGGCGCTGAGCTCAGCGAAGGTGAAATTAAGAAGCACATCGGGCTCGAGAAGGTCCTCGAGTCCCTGGCAACGAGGCTTCACCCGAGGCTCATAGAGGAGATAGCGTCGGCCGGCTACGTAGTGCTTGATGATGACGTGAAGCCCCCCAGCCTCGCCCCTAAGCAGGGCTACGCGCTGGTCCTGCACCTGAGCAGGTCTGAGAGGGAGATCCTGCAGAAGCTCCTTAATAGCCAGGGCCGGGCCCAAGGGGCCGGGGACCAACAGTTACCCTCAGGCTCTCAAGTCCCATAGCCTTGCAGTACCTGCACATGCCCCCCTCTGAGGCGCCGCCGCAGACTGGGCACGTTGACGTAACGGAGGCCGCTAGGTGCTCTACAAGCTCTTCAGAGCTGTGGTCTAGCTCTGGCCTCCCAGCCACTGAAAGGTAAATGCCTTTAACCGTAATCGTTGCCCTGCAGGCTGGCCGCGCCTCGCTAAACCCTTCCAGGAACTCTGCAGCCCTCACAGCCTCATCCTCAAGCCTGTAAAAGGCGTTTACAACCTTAACCTTGTTTACGCTGAGCACCTCCAAGGACTCCGTGCGCCCTATCCCTCCATCCGTCATGAGCGACTCGAGGAGCACCAGCGTTGATGTGGTCCTGGCCAGCGGCATGACAATTATATCAACGCCCAGCTGCTCCGAAGCCCTAAGCGACCATGACCTGTCGTACCTAATGCATGAAATTATTCCTGAGCTCCCAGGAGGAGGCGGGTCGACGGTAACGTCAACCACTTCAGCCGGCTGAGGCAGGCCCTCAAGGAGGCCCTCGAGCCCGCGGTAAAAGCTGGGCAGAAGCACGTATACCTTAGACTTAAACTTGCGCTCCACGTGCGCTAATACCTTAGCTGCGAGCATGGAGCTTGACGGCGAAAACGAAGTTATAGGCACGGCAAACCTGCTGTCCTCCCTGGCGGCTGCCCTGCTGAGGGCTCTGGCCATCGACCTCTCAAGGAGCCTGAAGAGGCACCTGTCGCATAACTTTTCGCCACTGGAAGCCCTGTAGTACCTCGCCTGCCTGACGCCGCAGACGCTGCAGGTTCCTGAGGGCTCCAAGGCTGGCCGCACAGGCTTTAAGTTTCAGCGGAAGTTATAGATATTCGGCGGGCCGTGTGAATAGTCAGGTTATACCCAGCCTAAAGATTGTTGCCCTAAATATATGACCGGGGCTCTAGCAATGCAGCCCAAACGCCTTAGTAACACGGTATATGGTACTACCGCTGATGCCTACAGGTCATACCGAAGTCCCTATTACAACATCAACTATGACTTGGCCCTAAAGCAGCGAGAACTTTGCAGTTTCTTGCAAAATATAGTCCTGCCGAAATCGAGGTTCCTCCCACGCAATGGCAGCTACAGAAGAGCCTCCGCTCACACACATCTGTTGCTAGCACGCTGAGGTGAAGATACAATGAGCAGCGATGCAAAGCAGCTGGAGCTCATAAGGGCCTCGCTGACAAGGCCTGAGCTTGAGGATGAGGCTAAGAAGCTGCTGCTGTTAGACATATACTCAGAGGTCAGGCAGGCCTACAGCGGGCGTGCCCCTAACGGCGGCAAGGTCTCCGAGCTTCCTGCGTGCGTAAATAGCATATGTGAAGACGACATGAAGTTTACCTACAACGCCATCAGGGTCCTCATGAGCAGGTACATGACCAAGGACCTGAGGGGGAGGTACATAGAGACCCCCTCGATGGTAATGAGGAGGGTGGCCCTGGGCTTCAGCGGAAGGGTTGACCCCGACTCCCTCTACAGGGCTATGATAGAGGGCAGGTTCATGTTTAACTCGCCGACGCTCTTCAACATGTACGCTGACGGCGCAAAGGGCGCACTGAGCGCCTGTTACGTGACCCCCGTGTATGACGACATGAGGGGCATTATGGACGGCCTCACCGTCCAGGTCATGACGTTCAAGTACGGCGGCGGCGAGGGCTTCAGCTTCTCGGAGCTGAGGCCAAGGGGTGACGTGGTGGCGGGGACCAGCGGCGTGGCCAGCGGCCCCCTGAGCTTCATGAGGCTCTACGACGTCTCAACCGATGTAGTCAAGCAGGGAGGCAAGAGGAGGGGGGCTAACATGGGCATCCTGCACGACTGGCACCCCGACCTCTACAACCCGGACTACGACCCCTGGAAAGCCCTGGCCTCCACGCTGCCCCCGCAGGTGAGCGCGATACTAGAACAGTACAGAAAGACCTTAGAGCAGCTTGAGAAGGACGGTTACTATGAGGTTGATAAAACGGCCCTCGAGGCGCTGACAAGGCTAACCTCAGGCTGGCAGAGCCCTGAGGAGGCCGGCTTCATACAGGCCAAGAGGGCGCCCATGCAGGATGCCTTCCTGACTAACTTCAACATAAGCGTCGGAACGCACGACGCGTTCATGGAGGCTGTCATAAACGGCCAGGAGTGGTGGATGGTAAACCCAAGGTACAGTGATGAGGGTGATGGAATCTACAGGCTGCACTACTCAGTCTCTAGGGCCACGGGCGAGGGAAGGGCCCTAAGGGTGCTCAGGGAAAGCAGGATAGAGACCCCCTACATGAACGTGTTTGAGGAAGTCGTTGAGAGGGCAAAGTCAAGGATACCTAAGGACATGGACACTTCAAGGAGAAACCCGCACGGCTGGCACTACCCTGCCAGGAGGCTGTGGGAGGAGATTGTAAGGGGTGCCTGGGAGGGCGGAGACCCAGGCATGATATTCCTTGACAACCACAACAAGTGGGTCCCAACTCCATGGCTTGGGGCCGTGGCGGCCACCAACCCGTGCGGCGAGGAGCCGCTGTACCCCTATGAGAGCTGTAACCTGGGGTCCCTCAGCCTTGACAAGTACATCAGGGACGGCAAGTTTGACCTGGACTCCTTCGCCAAGGACGTAGACCTAGCCGTTGATGGCCTTGACGCAGTAATAGATTACAACAGGCAGCCGGACCAGAGGCAGGACTTAGTCAACAAGTTCACAAGGAAGGTAGGCCTTGGAATAATGGGACTTGCTAACGCCCTGGCTAAGCTCAACATTCCGTATGACAGCGAGGAGGCAGTGGCGTTCACCATGATAGCTATGGCAATGATAGAGGCCGAGGCCTGGAAGAGGAGCTGGGAGCTCGGCTCTAGGCTAGGCCACGCCCCAGCGTTTGAATGCAGGAAGTTCGACTGGAAGGAGCTGAAGTGCGTGGAGAAGGCCGACCCAGAGGAGATGGTGAACCTGCTGACTCCAGCGCTGCTGAAGGCCGCTGAGGTGGCGAGCATAAGGGATGGCTACCTGACCGTTAAATACCATGATGTGAAGCTCAGCGATTACATAATGAGCCAGCTGGAGGGCGAAAGCGCGAGGAGGGTCTCCGCCGACGGCTCCGTGAAGCTGCTGAAGCTTGAGGCCCTGGAGAGGGTCCTGAGGGACGTGTTCGACGTAACAGAGGAGACCCTCTCAGAGGCCGAGAGGATGAGGCCCCAGGAGCTGGCCGCGAGCCCAAGGCATATGTTAGCCATGGCCATATATGATCCGGCCAGGCTCTGGAATGCCCTGAAGGATTACGGCAGGTCCCTGGGGGCCAGGGCGCCGAGGCACACCGCAGTGAACACCACCGCGCCGACGGGCACCATCTCTATAATAGCTGGCACTACGAGCGGCATAGAGCCATACTTTGCCCTGGTGTACCTCAGGAGAGTTACAATAGGAGAGCTCTGGGAGGTTGTGAGGGAGTTCAGGGACAGGCTATACTCTGCTATAGCTGAGGCAGGGGCCCCTGCCGAGCTAGGAGAGAAGCTGCTTGAGGCGATATCAAGGCATAAGGGCAGCCTAAGGTGGGCGCTGGAGGACGTTGAGAAGGCCATAAGGGACGCCCAGCTGCAGGAGGTTGACGGGAAGATAGTTAAGGCCAACTGGGATGCCGAGAAGCTAATATCGAGGATTAAGGAGCTGGCCAAACTCTTCGCCACCAGCATGGACTTCGACGTGTGGTACCACATAGCCCACCAGGCGGCGGCCCAGCTCTACACGGACCAGGCCATAAGCAAAACCGTGAACCTGCCCAAGGATGCCAGCGTGAACGCCGTGGCAACGGCCTACTTAACCGCGTGGCTCACGGGCCTCAAGGGGGTCACAGTCTACAGGGATGAAAGCAAGGGCGTACAGGTCATCTACTTCGGCGGACAGCAGCGCGAGCTCAACAGGGTTCCAGTGAAGCTGCTCAAGAAGCCAAGCATGAGGATGGCGCTAATAAAGAGATCCATGAATGCTGAGGAGGCCTTAGCCGACGAGAAGTTGGGCGGCCTCTTCAAGATAAAGAAGGACAGCAACATTGTGGAAGTTGAGTCTGATGAAAACAGCACATGTAAGACCTGCAACCTCTGATCTGACAGCCGATTCTTGAGCCCAGATCGCAGTTCGTAGTTTCCATCTCTAGTCCTTTTGTATCTCCATGAGCGTGGCTGCGCACGCTGGCTGCGCCTTACCTTACATAGAAGCTCGCGAGGACCTTGCGCGCACGACACTACTGAAAAGCTAAGTGCTAGTTGCGTCACTAACAAACAATTTTAAGGGCTCTGAAGTAAGCTCCCTATGAGCTGTCATGTCCCAGAGCCCCAAGGCTAGACGAGAAGGCCTGGAAGCCGCTCCCTTAGGGCTTGTTGCCCTTATCGTAGTTATAGTAGCGTTAACGTCGCTTATAGCATACTGGCATGTGGCATATGGCCTTCAGGCCGTCGTAGTTGACGGCAGGAGCATGTTGCCAACCCTTCAGACCGGCGACGTAGTGTTCATAGAGAAAGTTAATCCTGTGGACATAAGGGTTGGTGACGTAGTGGTATACAAGTTTACAGGTAACTTTTACGGCATATATCTTAACGACGCGCTCATAATTCACAGGGTCATCTACAAGTACTATCATAATGGAATACTGTGCTTTGTCACCAAGGGCGACAACAACCCGTTCCCTGACCCGGGTTACCCGTCGATATGCGGCACTGTTGACATAAATGGCTATGAGGTCGGCGGGACTCCGTATTTTTATGTTAAGGGAGTGGTTATAGGCGGCCAGCACCCCCTGGTGATACCTTACATAGGCGGGCTCTCGCTCATGTTCCATCCCTCGTCGCAACAGCCCTAGGGCCTCTCCTTCCCTGATATCATTAGTGCGGCCACGTCCCTAACCCATTTGCCTGCCAACCTGTTGTTGGAAATTCTCCTGAGGGCCTCCTCCTTGCTAACTCCAAGCCTTCTGGCAACCTCATCTATGCTCTTCTCCAGGTTGCTCTTGGCCGCTAGATGCAGCTCACAGAGGCTCTGACCATCCGTCGGCCTTCCACATATGGCGCACCTGCTCCTGGGCCTGACTTTACCTATGAACTCAGCCAAGTAGGTGCCCATCACCTTTATGTTGTTACTGTTTAGCTGTCTCTCAACCAGCTCTGATATGTATTTCTTGGCTCTGCTCACCACCTCTTCTCTGCTTGCCTTCCCCATTGATATTTCATCAAGCATCCTCTCAAAGTCCCTTGTCAGTGAGACGCTCATCAACTCGGGCGCCACCTCGCTGAGCACCTTGTAAACCGCGTAGCCAAGGTTCGTTATCTCAGCGTGTGAACCCCTAGACGTTATGAAGCCCCTCTTATAGAGGGTCTCTATGATCCTAGCCCTGGTGCCCTTAGTGCCCAGGTCGTTGGCCTCCATCCATTCAAGCAAGGAGAGCCTGCTGAGCCTGAGCCCAGGACCGCTCCATGAAACCTTAACGGTTATCGACCTAACTAAAGGCCTGTCCCCTCTGTTAAGCGTGGGAAGCTGCGACTCATCGAATTTGTGGAATGGATAATACTTAAGCCAGCCCCTCTCAGCTACGTTCAGTCCCCGAGCCTCCCACCTCCTTGCCTTGACATCAGTGAGCACCGCCGACACCGTGCTGAGCGTGGCTGGCGGCGCAAAAGCAGCCATGAACCTCCTAACAATAAGGTCATACACGGTCTCATGAACTCTGTCAAGCCGCGTAGGCTGCTCACCGGTGGGATATATGGCCGGGTGCGCAGGGTCGTCAGCAGGTCCCTCCCGCGGCCTCAGAACCCCTCCTGTCTCCCTAAGCAGGTCCCCCACGAGCCCCCTGTACTTGGGCTGCCTGCCTATGCTGTCAAGTACTTCCCTGTAGTTAAGCGTGGGGGGCAGCTTCTCGCTGTTGGTCCTCGGGTAGCTTATCAGGGCAGCCAGGTAAAGGTCCTCTGCCACCTCCTGCGTCTTATATGGGGAGAGGCCATAGATCCTCGCGGCCTCCTTCTGCAGGTCCGTCAGGTTAAAGGGAGGCGGCGGCCTGACGCTCTCCGAGGCCCTGCTAAGTGATATCACCTCCATGTACATGCCCTCCTTTACTTCCTTAGCGACCTCCCTGGCCTCCTTCACCGTGCTAACGGACCAGCCCAGCGGGTATGCCGTGAACTCTACACCCTTGTGAAGCAGCCTTGCTGTCAGCGAGGGCTGAGGAATAGGCACGTGCGTGTTTATTTTGACCCACCTCCTTATAGCCTCCGCTAGAGTTGGGGTCTGCACGCGACCTGCGCTAAGGGAAAGCCTTTCCCCCGTCACTTCCCTATAAGATTTCATCAATAGCCTTGAGATGTTTATGCCCCAGAGCCAGTCAAGCTCCGCCCTAGCTATGCCTGCCATGGCGTTGTTAACGTCAAGCGGCTGAAGCCTCCTGAAGGCCTGCCTGAGCTCCGCTGCGGTCAGACTAGAGAACTTCATCCTCTTTGCCCTTGACTTGTCACCGAAGGCCTCTATTATCTTGTAGCCTATCGTGCTTCCCTCTATGTCATAGTCGCATGCATTTATGAAATACCTAGCCTTGGGCACAAGCCTGGAGAGGACCTCATAATAGGGCCTCAGGTACTTCGACCTCCTGTCAAAGCGCCAGAGAGGCTCCCACCTTATCATGGTAACTGGAAGGCCCTCAACGCCAGTTGACGGTCCAAACATGTGCCCTGCGCTTGAAACTACGACTATGTTAGTGCCGTTTACATTAAGTATGTAAATGGGAACCCTGCCTATGGCGCATCTGAACGGGCTCCCGAGCGCATGAGCAATTTTGTCAGCTGCCTTAGGCTTCTCAGCTATTATAACGTCATAGTACTGCGGTATGTTGCAGTCCCTGCTAGAGCGCAACCTCGCTACCCTACATTAAGTTAAGGGCTCAAGATGGGAAGAAAAGGAGATAAGGAGCCCTCTAAGGTAAGAGCGGCCGTTAATGGCTTCCACTTTATCCTTATATGGAGCCGTTAGGACTTGACCCAAGTCATAGCTGGGTAGACCTATGACTTATCTATAGGCCAACACTTACTTTGAGGGCGACTGAGTGCACACCTTGGAGAGCGTTTCCTTAACCTTAGCTAAGAGCTCCTCTTTTATTTCAAGACCTTCCTTAGAGCTAAGTATTGCATTTATATAGCCGTCCTCGTTGGGGCACATATTGACAAGCTGCACAGCGAGGTACTCATCTAGGCCCTCCTTGACCAATGAGTCTACCGCCTCCCTGGCCGCTGCTGGGTCTGTAGTTCCAAACAGCTTGAGGTACTGCCACGTCCTATCCTGTGTCGGGTTTAGAGCACCGCCGCTTTCGGCGATCCTATCTTCAAGGATCTTGCGCGCTTCAGCGTAAGTCAGGTACCTCCTGCTCTCTATCCTCCTTAACATGGTTAAGGGGCACCTCCCTCAGGCCTTAAGGGGCCTGAGGTGAGCAGCGTATGTTATTATAGTCTTCACGCTGTCGCCCACAGGAACAGAGACCACGTAGGCCCTACCTCTGACGCCGACTATAGTACCTGTAAGCCCGTGGTAGCGCCTATGGGGCATGCCTTTGTGGAACGACGGATCTATCTTTATGGCTACCTTGTCGCCTACTTTATATGGATAAAACATAACGCTGGCCCTTGGTATTGCGCCCTTCTCACGCACGTCCTTGGTTAAGAGCTTCCTTGTCCTGTGCCTGTAGCCCTTAGGCGCCTTGACCATGCTGTGCCACCAAACCTTCTTTTACCTGCCTTTAACTATTTAAAAGCGTTGCTGCCCGTTTACTGTATTTGCTCTATGTCGACAAGTTCGATAGCTTGACTCTATGACTTAGCGGAAACCCTGTAGTTGACGGCCTCAGGGCGCAGCATAAATGAAGGCAGCTGTTCCATGTACCTGCCTGCGCTTAAGGAGCTTTCCGCTCGCTTTAGGTCTGAGACTATTGATCCTGCAGTAGGAGCTTAACAGGTATTATCTGAACAGCTCCCGAGGGCGTGTATCTCACGATAGATATCGGAAGAAGTCCATGGTCCAGCTCGTAGGCCGCTATTTCCACTGAGTCCCTCCTTACGTTAATCTTATCAACATCCACCAGGGGTAGAGCGCCGCTGTCAAGTTGAAGGGCCCTTAGCCCTATGATCTTAGCCCTCTCGTACTTTGTAAGGTAAGGAGGCCCAATGACTATCTCCTCCTTACTAGTCGGGTGCAGCTTGACTTGCTCAGGCATCAGAGGCACCTGCTCTTTCTAACATTTGTTATGTTGTTTTAAATTTTTAACTCACGCTTCAGCACTTAACCAAATCGCTGAGGAGGGGCCCCGTGAGCGAGGACCAGGAGGAGTCTAAGGAAACCGAAGAGGTCACCACTGAGGAGAGCAGCGAGGCTGAGAGTGAGAAGACCAGTGAGGAGGCAGAGACCTTAGAGTACAAGGTCAGCAGCCCAGAGCTTCTACAAATAATGCTTGATGCATTTGACATACTGGAGGAGGCGGAGGAGGGCAAGATAACCGTAGACGAAGCTAAGGCCCTTTACCTTGAGAAGGTCGAGGACGCCCTCAAGAAGGTCGGCGAGAGCGTAAAGAAGAGGCGGAGGAGGGGTTCAAGGTCCAAGTCGATCGCTAAGAAATCCTCAACGCGGAAGAGGAGAAAGGGTTCAAAGAGCAGGGGAGAGAGTGAGTCGCAAAAGGAGCCGGGAGCCAGCTCCTGAGGCCTTTAAAGTTCGGGCGGAAGGACCCCCTTTTTCTTTCGTATCTACCGGCACTACTTGGCCTTGAGGAACTGCATTAGGTCAAACCTCTTGACCTCTACATCAAAGCCCAGCGACCTCAGCGAGTCAATTATGACGCTCTCATTGATCCTCCTGTCAAACGTAACGACTACTTCTTTAGAGGACCCCTCCTTTATTAGCTTCAGGCTGTCCACAACGACAGCGCCCTTTATCATGTCGCTTATGTCCTTATCTGGCACCACGTAGTCCTTGAACTTCTTCTGTTGAAACTCGTAAAACTCGTCGAAGTTCCTCACTATCCTGAGAGACTCCATAACGTCCTTAGACTCTATGTTCAGCCTCTTGCTGACGTCCACTATGAGCTTCTCAGCGACGTCTAAGGGCACCTTCACGCTCTTGTACTTGCCCATGTCAACCTCGAGGGTCACAGACGCCAACTTAGGCACCAAGGTAGCGGGGGACGCGTGAGCTTTTAGCCTTGATGTAACCGCAGAATTCTGCCGATGATGTAGGTTAAAAGCGGTGAGAGGTGAACGGGGCTAGGCGGCTGAGGCTGATAACATGAGTGAGCGGAAGGTAGCTGTAGTGAAGCTCAGCGGATCTTTAGTAAGCCCTCCCTCGCCCCTATATCTAAGGCGCCTCAGGGATTCTGTTGAGCGGGCCAGGAGCTCTGGGTGGAGGTTAGGCATAGTGGTGGGCGGAGGGGCCACGGCCAGATCCTATATAACAGCGCTTAGGGAACTTGGCGTTCCTGAGTCCATACTTGACGAGGTAGGCATAGAGTCTGCCGTCCTGAATGCAATGGCCGTCGCCTCAGCGCTTTACCCATACTCGCCCATAGAGATACCAAGGAACGTCAGGGAGGCTCTCACTGTGTTCGAGGAGGGCCTCATACCTGTCCTCGGGGGCCTTCAGCCAGGCCACAGCACTAACGCGGTCGCGGCGGTCCTAGCTGAAACCATAGGCGCGGACCTGCTGCTAAATCTGCTTAACGGCGTGGCAGGGGTCTACGCCGGCGGCGCCCCAGGGGAGCCTGGGGCAAGGTTGCTGAGGGCTGCCACATACGATGAGCTTGAGAACATCGTAAGAGACAAAAGGAGCCTGGCCGGCACCTATGAGCTCTTTGACTCTGTAGCCGTGAGCGTTGTCAGGAGAAGTCACATAAAGGTGAGGTTCGTGGATGGGAGGGACCCAGAGGTTATACAAAGGATCCTACTAAACCAGGAGGACCTGGGCACGCTGGTCGGCTGAAGTTAGTGTCAAATAATAAAGCTAGTAAAATAATGGGCTATATGCTAGGGTACGTAGAACTTTTTATCTGTTTAAGAGGCCCCCTGCGACCTGTACTTGGGGTGGTACTTCTTTATCATCTCTTCCCTAATGTTAGTCAGCTCATCCTCTGGCAGCTCAGCCAGTATCTCCCACGCTATGTCTAAAGTCTGCTCTATTGAGCGGTTCTCCCTAAGGCCCTGAGACAGGAACTTCTTCTCGAAGAGGTCGGCGAACCTCAGGAACTTCCTCTCCGTCTCGCTGAGGCTCTCCTCGCCTATCACGGCCGCCAGGCTCCTGAGCTCCACTCCCCTGCTGTAGGCGGCGTAGAGCTGATCGCTGACCTGGGCGTGGTCCTCCCTCGTCTTGCCGGCGCCTATGCCCTCCTTCATCAGCCTCGAGAGGCTCATGAGCACGTTGATCGGCGGGTATATGCCTCTGTTGTAGAGGTCCCTGCTCAGAACTATCTGACCCTCAGTTATGTAGCCGGTTAGGTCAGGTATGGGGTGCGTGATGTCGTCATTAGGCATGGTAAGTATGGGCATCTGAGTTATACTTCCCTTCCTGCCGTGAACCCTGCCTGCCCTCTCGTAGATGCTGGCCAGGTCGCTGTACATGTAGCCGGGGTAGCCCTGCCTGCCCGGCACCTCCTCCCTTGCCGCGCTGATCTCCCTAAGGGCCTCCGCGTAGTTAGTCATGTCAGTCAGTATCACCAGGACGTGCATGTCGTTTTCATAGGCTAAGTACTCAGCGAGCGTCAGCGCGGCCCTCGGCGTCACTAGCCTCAGCATCGCTGGCTCGTCAGCCAAGTTGACGAACATTGCCACCCTCTTCATAGCGCCAGTCTCTTCGAAGAACTTCCTGAAGAACATGTAGTCGTCGTACTTTATGCCTATGGCGGCGAAGACCACGCTGAACTCCTCTTCCTCGCCCCTTACCGTGGCCTGCCTGGCTATCTGCGCTGCAAGCTCGTTGTGGGGCAGGCCAGTGCCGCTGAATATAGGAAGCTTCTGACCCCTCACAAGCGTGTTCATGCCGTCTATGGCGCTTACGCCCGTCTGGATGAAGTCCTCGGGGTAGGCCCTGACCGCCGGGTTTATAGGCGAACCATTAATGTCATACTTCTCCTCAGCTATTATGTCTGGGCCTCCGTCTATGGGCTTCCCAAGCGCGTCGAAGGTCCTGCCAAGCATGTCGGCCGACACGGGCATCTCAAGGGTTCTGCCCAGGAACCTGACCCTGGCCCCCGTGGTTGAGATGCCGGTCGTTCCCTCGAAGACCTGAACCACAGCTGTGTTGCCAGCTACTTCAAGCACCCTGCCCCTGCGCCTCTCGCCGCTGCTGAGCTCAACTTCAACTATCTCATCAAAGGCTACCCTGCTGACGCCCTCCACTATGAGCAGGGGACCCCTGATCTCGGAGATCTTACTATACTCTCTGGCCCCCAGGACGCTCATGCCTGGCCACCTCCAATGTTATTTATAATGTTAACTATGTCCCGCGTCATCTTGTCTATTTCATCTATCTTATCATTTGGTATCGTGAACCTGGCCCTCATCATGTAGCTGTACATCCTGCCAAGCGAGTCCTTTATCTTATTCACGGGCACGTTCCTCCTCACTGCGTCGCTGGCAGCCCTGTAGAACTCAACGAACATCCGCATCAGCGCCATCTGTTTTTGCACCGTCGTGAACGTGTCTATGGGGTCAAAGGCGTTCTGCTTCAGCAGGCCCTCCTTTATGAGCCTGGCGGTTTCAAGTATTAGCTTGTCCTGCTCGCTGAGGCCCTCAGTTCCGATGAGCCTAACTATCTCCCTGAGCTCGTTTTCCCTTATCAGTATGTTCATCACCTCCTGCCTGTACTCGCTCCAGCGCGGATCCACGTTCTTGTGCCACCACTCGGCAACTGTGTCAGAGTACGCGCTGTAGCTCGTTATCCAGTTGATCGCCGGGTAGTGCCTGCTGTAGGCCAGGGCCGTGTCAAGGGCCCAGAACACCTTGGTGAACCTCCTGGTGTGCGTTGTAACCGGCTCCGTGAAGTCGCCGCCCGGCGGGCTGACAGCGCCTATGACTGTGACGCTGCCAAACCTGCTGGGTTCTCCCAGGGTTCTGACCCTTCCTGCCCTCTCGTAGAATTCTGCCAGCCTTGAGGCGAGGTAGCTCGGGTAGCCCTCCTCTGCCGGCATCTCCTCTAGCCTTCCGGCCATCTCCCTCAGGGCCTCGGCCCACCTGCTGGTGGAGTCGGCTACGAGGAGCACGTCATATCCCATGTCACGGTAGTACTCGCCCATTGTTATACCCACGTAAATGCTTGCCTCCCTGGCCGCCACGGGCATGTTGCTCGTGTTAGCCACCAGGATGCTCCTCTCCATGAGCGGCCTGCCGGTCCATGGGTCCTTGTATGTTGGGAACTTGTCAAGGACCTCGGTCATCTCGTTGCCCCTCTCGCCGCACCCTATATATATTATGACGTTAGCTGATGACCACTGCGCTAGGTTATGCAGAGTCACTGTCTTCCCAGTGCCGAAGCCGCCAGGTATCATGCCGGTGCCTCCCTTAGCCATGGGGAACAGGAGGTCTATGATCCTCATCCCAGTTATGAGGGGCTCCGTCGGCTCGAGCTTCTGCACGTAGGGCCTTGGCTGTCTCACTGGCCACCTCTGGTATAGGTACAGCTGCTTTATCTCGCCACCACCAACGTCAATCTCAGCTATGGGGTCTACTATTGTGTAGTCGCCCTCGCCAGCTATCCACTTCACCGTCCCCTCAACGTTAGGAGGTACCAGTATCTTGTGCTGGATTATCTGCGTCTCCTCCACTACGCCTATTATGTCGCCTGGGCCAACCTTGTCGCCAGGCTTAACTCTATCTGATGGTGTGAAGTGCCACTTCTTGTCCCTTGGTATTGGGGGTACGGTGACCCCCCTCTCGACGAATATGCTCCTCGCGGGGTTAGTCCTAGCTATTGTCGCTACTATGCTCGGAAGCGGCCTCTGGACGCCGTCGAATATGCTGCCAATAAGTCCAGGACCCAGGTCTACGCTCAGCGGGGCCCCAGTTCCCTCCACGGGCTCGCCGGGCCTGAGGCCGCTAGTTGACTCATAGACCTGTATATAGGCCATGTCGCCCCTAATCCTCGTGACCTCACCTATGAGGCCCTCCTCGCCAACCCTGACCACCTCAAACATCTGAGCCCCTGTCATGCCCTCAGCTATAACTAGCGGCCCTGATATCCTGTATATCCTTCCCCTTACCACCATTGTCACTCACTTCCGAATAATGCCCTTGAGGCCAGCCCCCTCAAAGACGAGAAGTTCTCCTTTATAAACTGATCAATAGAGTAGTCCACCCTTAAACTGCCATCCTTGGAGATAGCTATAAGGCCGCCCGTTATGTCCGCTGTTTTCTCAGAAAGCTCAAGGGTAGGGTAAGCCTTTATCATGTCAGAGACCAGCTTCCTGTCATCATTGTTAACCTGTATGATAAAGCCGCCATATTCCTTGGACTCCTCGGCAAGCTCCTCTATTACAGACTTTATGTACCTGGTGTACCACTCGCCCCTGTCTGACCTCAGCCTTGATATGGCTTCATTTATTACCTCGCTTATCGCCCTGTCCTTTATCTCGTCCTCCTTAAGCTTAACTTGAAGGTCTGCGGCAGCCATGTCGCTCCTGAGCCTCTCTTTAAGCTCCGTGGCCTTAGCCTCTATGGAGTTCCTGAGCCTCCTCTCAGCATCGCTATAGGCGCTTAAGAGCAGCTTCTCCGCGGCGCCTTCCGCCTCGCTTAGCATTGAGTTGAAGCTAGCTAACTTCTTTTTGACGATGTCAGTCGCCACCTTGTCTGGGTTCCCGCTCATGCTCACTTTGCTCACCCTAAACCAAGGGCTTCAGCCAGCAGCTTTTCTATATTAATAGGCTCTGACTTGGCCCACTTAGTTGGAAGCACAAGTAGAGTTGCGTCGTACTGCCGCGCCACTTTCCTTAAAGAATCCTCGTCAGATACCAAGTGTTTAAGCACTATGATAAGTCTTGTGCCCTTTGAGGCTGCCTGCCTGACCGCCTCCTCGGCGCTTCGCTGGTCGTTAGCTTCAACCACATCCATACCTATCATCCTGAAAAGAGGTAATGTCTCCTTATCGCCAACTACTACAACGTTTGACTCCTCGCCCGCCGACATCAACAATGGGCCCTTGGTTCTCATCAAGACGAGCTAGTTTTAAAGCTTTTGATGTATTCATTTTTTATTTTATTTTAATTCACGATTTGCAGCCCTTGAGGGTACGTAGTAGTCTCTCCCTGTGAAGTTTAAAATGCCCTTCAGCACAGAGGGCTCCTGAGAAAGCTATGATAATTGCGAACAGGCTTGAAGAAGTGCTCATAGCAATACCTAACGAGCAGTACGACCGCGCAGTGGCAGCCTTAGCCTCCTTAGGGATATTTCACGTAGAGGAGCCCTCAGGGGACCTCTCAAGGTACGTCAACCGCAGCTACAGGCGCCTGATGACAGAGTCCACGGAGCTCAAGTCAAGGCTTGAGGGGTTCTTTAAGACCGCTGGGCTTGCGCCGTCAAGCAACATCAACGTAACTATAAAGGTCAGCAGCTGGGAGGAGACCTTTAATAGCGTAGTTAAGGTCCACGTAAACCTCGAGAAGGACCTAGAGAAGCTCTCAGCAAGGGCCACGGAGCTCACCGCCCGCATAGCCGAGCTCCAGAACATAGCCTTGGCCCTTGAGCCGTTCAAGGGACTGTCCTCCGACGTTAGGTCTGCCGGGGAAGGGGGCAACATAAAGGCCTCAGTCGGCATAGTAAGCGCCGCGCAGCTGGACAACGCCATGAGTGTAGCCAGCAGGAGAGGGCTGCTTTATGCCATCGAGCTAATAGGCAAGGATACAGCGATATTTGCCGTGGCAGGCGAGCCCGGCCAGGTCAGGGACGCGACGGCCGAGCTCACGAGGTCCCTTGGCTGGAGGCAGCTAGTCCTGCCACCTGAGCTTCCCGGATCGCCCTCCCAAGCGGCCTCCCAGGTGAGCGACGAGCTCTCCAAGCTGAGCTCTGAACTGGAGGACATAAAGAGCGATATAAAAAAGAGGCTGCCAGAGCTTGAGGAGTACTACGCCGAAGTTTCGGCGCTATCCGAAGTCTTCAAGATACTGAGCTACTCTGCCAAAACCGAGACGATTACCTTTATCCACGGCTTTGTGGACACCAAGGATTCTAAAAGGCTCAGGGAGTCGCTCGACGCGTGCTGCAACGGCTCTTACATGGTCCTAAGCCTTGGATTTAAGAGGGGCGAGAGCTACGTTCCCTCAAAGGTTGAGCTTCCAGGCTACTTCAGGTGGTTCCAGAGCATAGTTGACATGTATGGGACCCCCTCAAATAATGAAATTGTGCCGACCCTCTTCCTTGCGATTACAATGCCCATAATATTTGGACTCATGTTCCCTGACATAGGTCACGGCCTCCTGGTGCTCCTCTTTGCGGCGCTTTACATACTCCCAAGGGACAGGAACCTCGGCAAGGTGGTTGTCGTGCTAGGGGCCGCCGGCATGGTAGCTGGCTTCTTCGCCGGCGAATTCTTCGGCCCCATCCCGGCCCACTTCGTTGGGCTGGACTCGCTCTGGAGATCGCTGGGATTCAAGGTGCCGCCGCTTGAATCGCCCGTAGCCGAGGCCTACGAACACCCGAGCAGTAACTACACTATGCTGCTCTTTGATGAGATCTTAGACCTGTCATTCTGGATAGGCGGCTTTATGCTAGTGTTTGGCAACGCCCTCGGAGTTGCTGACGACCTGATAAGCCACGATTATGAGGACCTGGTCGCCAGGAGGGCCCCACTGCTCCTGCTCTTCCTTGCAGCAGACCTGCCGTTCCTAGCGTACTTCAATGCCTACAGGGCAGGCTACGTAATAGAGCTTGCCGTGTTCGGCCTGGGCCGCGGGGGCCCCATGGAGGCCTTTGTCTTTTACGGCGGCATAGCCTCCGTAATATGGCTTGTGCTGGGGGATGGCCTGTATAAAGCTTCTGTGGGCGAGGGCTTTAGGCTTGACCCATACGAGAGCTTCCTAGGGGTCTTTGAGGGACTGATAATGGCCCTTGGCAACACTATAAGCTTCCTGAGGATCATGGGCCTCAGCCTGGCCCACGCGGGACTCATGGTAGGCTTCACGGTGCTTACATACGTGGTCCTCACAGCACACCCAACGCCTTACACAATAACCGCCGCAGCGGTGATATACATAATTGGCAACCTGCTGACAGCAGGACTTGAGGGCATAGTGGCTTTCGCTCATGACCTGAGGCTTCACTTCTACGAGTGGTTCAACAAGTTCTACAGAGGCCTTGGAGTGCCGTTCAACCCAATAAGGGTGCCTGGAGTTACCTTTGTAATCCTTCCCACCTCCAGCTAAAACGAGGCGCTGTGAGGAGAGCTGGTATTACCGAGAAGATGTGAGGAGTGACGCCAGGGCTGAGCGCCCGAAAGTTAAGGCAATCTTTAGATAGTAAAAGATATATATGCTAGTTATACTTACAGATTTAGATGGGACAGCTGCAAGAAGACGGGATCCTGCATGACTGAAGCCGAAGAGGAAACTAAAGGCGCAGTGAGGTATAGGGACACGCTAATATGGTTCATGTTGTTCATACTTTCAGAGAAGCCCATGCATGGCTATGAGATAATAAAGAGAATTAGAGAGCTTACCATGAATCAGTGGAAACCCGCTGCGGGCTCCATATACCCGCTCCTGAGCTACATGAAGGATCTCGGACTTGTTGACATAGCTAACATTGAGGAGAACAAGGTCAGAGGTGGCAAGAAGATAACCTATACCCTGACTGATAAGGGGTGGGAAGAGTTCAGAGAGCTGCTGCTAAAGAAGAGCGACCTCTACATGAACTTCCTCAGCTTTATAGTCAAGAACTCGATAAGACGCTTGAGGGAACATGGATATAACGAGGACGCAAGCCTTCTGTGTAATCGTGTCAGTAATTGGACCAAGGAACTCATTGAGAGCGCTCAGTCCGAATGCGGCGATCTTAAAGCCGCCAATCAGCCCAACAAAGCACAGTGAGGCTTTCCATACCCTTGAGAAGCTTTTAAGTAGTATTCGCAATTCTCAAGATATTAGGAGTCCCTATGCTAATCCTTGTAGGCAGCGGTCTAAGGGAGTCCCAGCTGACACGTGAGGCCGAGGAGGCCATCAAAGGCGCCGATATTGTTATAGTAGAGACTTACACTATGCCTTCAAGTAAATGGCTTCCCACTGCAGTCAGAAAACTTAACAGTAACGTGAGAGAGGCTTCAAGGTCTGAGCTAGAGGAACTATCATCAAATATTGTAGAGCTGGCCTTTAAGCTCAAGGTCGTTCTCGTAGTTCCTGGGGATCCCCTAATAGCGACCACCCATAGCTCGCTAGTGGTGGAAGGCCTGAAGAGAGGGGTCGAGGTCAAAGTTGTAAGCGGCATCTCTGGCCCCTGCTCCGTTGAGTCCCTCCTTGGCCTTCATTTCTACAAGTTCGGCAGAACTGTAACGGTACCGGGTCCCTGGAGGGGTGTGGGCGCGGAGGAGGCAGCGCTGGGACTGCTAGGTAACTTATGTCATGACCTTCACACCCTGCTACTCCTTGACGTGTCCCCTGAAGGCCTAAGCCTAAGCCCCTCCAGGGCCGTCAAGGAGCTGAAGGAATCGCTTAGGAGGCTGATAGGAACCAAGCTGGATGAGCTGATGAACATGATGGTACTTTTGGTCTCCGTAGGCGAAAATACTATAGTAAAACACTTCACTCTTGGCAACGCGGACTCCATCCCCGACGTTGATGTTGGAAGCCTTGTGGTGCCGTCTAGGCTACATGTGAGCGAGAGGGAGTTCCTGCGGTATGCCTACTCGGTTCCTGAGGACATCATGATGTCGCACAATAAACTTTTACAGGGCTTTGACGCGTGTAGTGCGTACAGCGAGGCGCTCAGGGTCATGTATTCTAGCAGCGCCTGAGGCGGTGTCATGAAGTAGGTTTAATTAAATCCGGAGACTCCCTGTACCCTGGGGAACTTGGAAAGGATGGACTACCAACACGACCCTGCGTACCAGGTCGCGATAAAGTACATGGACTTAACAGAGCGCGCAGAGCTTGAAGGAGGGGCCGTTAAGTATAAGGTTATAGGAGTTAAGGGGGATCTGACTCACTCCTTCAAGTCACTCTACAAGGAGCTTGTCAGGATAGGCCTGGCGCCGGCCCTTAGGAAGGAGAGCGACGGCTCGCTTACGTTGATAGTGACCAAGTACAGCAGGGGCTCTAACCTGGCATTACTAATAGGCCTCGCGGCTTTCACGATAGTGACTGTCTACGTGTCAGGGATGGCCCTGACAGGACTGCCAGGCGGAGGCGGCTTAACCCCACTGCTTTACATGGTAGGGCTGCTGGGCCCCCTCCTAATACACGAGGCGGGCCACTGGGCCTTCATGAGAAGGTTCGACGTGCCAAGAAGTCCGCCCTACCTAATACCCGCGCCGCCGCTTCAGCTCGGCTTCCTTGGTACGTTAGGAGCCGTGATAAACATGAAGTGGATACCCGCCACCGCTGATGAGCTGGCCCTCATAGGGGTGGCCGGCCCCTTGGCTGGTTTCCTTGCGGCGATACCGGTAGCTCTGCTGGGCCTTCACATGTCTGCCCTGGTGCCGGCCGCCGCGGTACCTCCAAGCTCTTCCCTGCCTGCGGTACCTGTAATCATGGACCTCCTTCTGGCGTTCATACACACGCCATCCGGTTATGTAGTGGAGATGTCCCCTCTGTCCTTCGCCGCCTATATAGTGTTCTTTGTGACGTTCCTTAACTTAATCCCTGTTGGCCAGCTTGACGGAGGCCATGTGCTGAGGGCGGCGCTGGGCGAGAGAGGCCACATGTTGATCTCGCTTGTGTTTGTAGTAACACTGTTAATCGCTGGCCTCTACCTGCCCACCTTGGGCCTCTTTGGGATAATAGCGTTATTCCTGCTGCTTCTCACCAGGGGCAGGCACCCTGGGCCCGCAATAGAGACCTCCAGGCTTTCATGGCCTGGCATTGTTGCCATAATAATATATGGCATACTGTTGGCGCTAACTCTTCCGATACCTGCATAGCGCAGGCCCATTAAATTGGTGGGCCCGGCCGGACTTGAACCGGCGACCTCCGCCGTGTAAGGGCGGCGTCCTATCCAGTCTAGACGACGGGCCCACGACCTCGGCTCCTTGCCGGGCCCTGTAGAAACCTCTGTGGCCTCCCTTAAAGGCCTTTTAGCTGTCGGAGCCGTTGAAAGTAAACTAAAGGCCTTTAAGTATAGCCCCACAGAGAGGTCGGGTGACGCCCTTGTATTATGACATGCACTGTCACCTTAGTGAGTTCACTGATAAGGAAGTAGAGGATCTGTTCGAGACGATTAAAGACTTAAAGGTAGTAGCCGTGTCCGAGGACCTAAAGTCGTTCAACAGGGTACTTGAGCTCTCCGAGAGGTTCCCCAACGTGGTGCCCTGCGCAGGCTTTCACCCGTGGTCACTTAAGGACCACGACATATCCGAGGCCTGGGACCTGTTAAGACTTGCTACCAGGCACGGAATAAGGTGCCTTGGAGAGGTAGGCCTTGACAGGCACTTTATGCCTATAGACACCATGCAGTCCCAGGTAAAGGTCTTCAGAGCTTATGCCGAGGCGGCCAAGGAGCTTGGTGCGCTGCTCAACGTGCATTCGCCCGATGCATGGCGCGACGCGCTCTCAATAGCTGTCGAGGTCGGCGTACCTAAGGTTATGTTCCACTGGTACAGCGGCCCGCTCAACCTGATACCAGAAATAACCGGCAGAGGCTACTTCGTTTCGATAAACGTTGCCCTGAAGGTTCAGCCTAAGCTTAAGGATGTGGCTAAGGCCACTCCCATAGATTTCATGGTATTTGAGAGCGACGGCCCGTATAATTACCATGGACTTAGGCTCACGCCGCTTATGATCCCTGACCTGGCCAAAGAGGTGGCCAACCTAAAGTCTGTTCAGCTTGAGGAGCTTCTAAAGGCTGTTGAGGCTAACTCGTCACGCCTTCTGAATACGTGATATACCTCTGAATCCACAGATATGGCCACGTCATCACATAGCTGAGCGGAAGAAACGCTTAGAACGTACTGGTACTCCGCTATTTTCTCCCTGGAAGCCCTCAGACATATGCCCTTCTTAAAGTGAGGCGCCATAACTACAAACGTCTCGGCCTCGCCCCCTTCGAAGGCTGGATGGAAGCCATACCTCCTTGAGAGCCTTAATATCTCCTCCACCTGAGAGAGCTCCTGGACCGGCACGCCGAGCATCCTCATATCAAGGCCTTCGGTGGTTATCTGACTTATAACAAAGACCACGCCCTTTCTCACGAGCTCCTTCATGTACTCCTCTGGATCCATGCCCCACTGGGGGTCGTAAACCTTCACTCCTAGGTCCTCCGCTATTGCTCTAAACCTCTCATACTGGTACCTGCTCGCTATGCCCCCAACTGTTATGGTGTCAAAGCCATACATTGCCTTAAGTTTCCTGAGCCCCTCCCTGAGCTCTGAGACCTCGCTCTCCTTAACGCCGCTCACGCCTATGGTATGATACCTGTCGCCGAACCCCATCGCCTCAGCCTGAAGCTTTACAAATTCAACCAGGGGCCTGTGGAACATCCAGCTGTCCTCCCTGGCTGGAGCTGCGGAAGCTATGCAGCTTACCTCGGCGCCCTCCCTTAAAGCCATGTAAAATGCATAGTTGCTGTCCTTGCCCCCAGAGAGGAGGCCACAGACCTTCATGGGTATATCCTCTCGCGAAGCCTCGGGAACGGTATGGAGTCCCTTATGTGATCGAGGCCCGCTATCCACATCACCAGCCTGTCCACGCCTAGGCCAAAGCCGCTGTGTGGCACCGAACCGTACCTCCTCAGGTCGAGGTACCATTGATAGTCGTCAGGGTTTAGGTTACTCTCCTTTATCCTCTGCAGCAGGACGTCGTATCTGTCCTCCCTCTGGCTTCCACCAACTACCTCCCCATAGCCTTCAGGGGCCTCGAGGTCAAAGCCTAACACAACCTCTGGCCTCTTATCACAGGTCTTCATGTAGAAGCTCTTGAGGTGCTTTGGAAACATGGTGAGGAAGAAGGGCACGCTAAGGTCCTGCGTCAGCGCCTTCTCCTCGTCGGCGCCTATGTCATCGCCCCACTTTATTTTGAAGCCCCTCTTCTGCAGCCTCTCTATGGCCTCGTCGTAGGTTACCTCCTCGAATGACGACTTCAGAGTCTCCTCGAGCGGCTCCTGGTTCCTCCTGAGGAACTGCAGCTCCTCCTGCCTCTTATCCAGGACAGCCTTAACGGCGCTCTTTACTAGGCCCTCGACGAACTTCATCATGTCGTGCATGTCCATCCATGCAGCCTCGCCCTCCAGGTGCCAGTACTCGTAGAGGTGCCTCCTGGTCCTGCTCCTCTCGGCCCTAAAGCTTGGCGTGAGCGACCACACCCTCTCAAGGCTGAATATCATGACTTCTAGGTAGAACTGCGCGCTCTGGCTCAAGTAGGCCTTCCTGCCGAAGAAGTCCACTGGGAAAAGCGTGGCTCCGCCCTCCACCGCGCTCTGGGTCAATATGGGGGGACTGACCTCCCACCAGCCGTTTGAAATGAAGTAGTTCCTCAGGGCTTCAAGGACCGTCGCGCGTATCCTCATAATCTGGGTTAGCCTCCTTGACCTGAGCCACAGGTGCCTTATGTCAAGGAGGTAGTCTACGCTCTCCCCTCCCTTTATGGGGAAGTCGTCAGCTAGGCCCACTATGTTCAGCCTCTCCACGTTCACCTCCTTGCCTCCAGGGGCCCTTTGGTCGCTCCTAACAACTCCCTCCACCTCCACGGAGGACTCTATGGTCACCTTCTCCGCCACCTTTGAGAGCTCCTCGTTGCTCCTATCAACCACGCACTGAACTATGCCCTCTGAGTCCCTGACCACAATGAATATCTTCGAGGAAAGGTCCCTCTTGCGATACACCCACCCCCTTAACTTAACCCTGCTGCCTTCGCTGCTTGCAACCACTTCCCTGCTGCTCATAAAGCTCACAGACATCATGTGCCCCTGCAGAGGATGCCGCGTAGGTCTTATATATTTGGCATTATCCCCCGCGGCCCCTGAGCATTGCCCTGTAGTGAGAGTAAACGAGGCTTCCGTAGTCTACATACTCAGACACGATCTTTCCGAGCAGCACTATGGGGACCATAGCAACTATTATGTAAGCAGTCCTCCACAGCACCGCGTCTACTCCTTTGAGCACCAACGCTAAGGAGTATTCAACCCCTCCCTCGCCGCCAGGCGTGGGCACGTTGCCTCCTACATATGACATCATTAGGGCCTCGAGGTCTATAAGGAAGCCGTGAAGGCCTCCCAGAGTAAGCACATAGATAGAGAACGCCTCTATAATGTAGGAAGCCGCTGACACCAACAGCATCGGTATCATTGATCTCCTTGACGCTATAATATGGCTTAGGGAATCCCGCATGTTCTCGATTTCCCCCTCTATTAATCTCGCAGCGTTAGAGTTCAACCTCCTTGAGACCTCTGATAGAAACCAGGTCGTGAGCCTTCTCGATATCACCATGGCCCAGATAACTATGATAGTTATCGAGATCAGCAACACCACCACAGACCTAGGCATGAGTGACCAGGCAAAGTACAAGGATACGGCGGCTGGCACTACGGAGTCTATGAACGTGGCTGAGAGCGCTACCGACAGCGCTTCTGGAGGAGGCGCCCCCGTGGCGCTGCCTATTATTGCGGTGGCCGTAGGTATGGCCCCTGAGAACGCGGGCGTCAGCATTCCTATGAAGAGGCTTGAGAAGTGGGCCTCCCAGGCTCTTAAGGGGGAAAGCCTCAGCCCTCTCGACCTGGCAGCTATGACAAACCTGACGCTTTTCAGGGACTCCTCGAGAAATATGATGGCGGCAGCTATGAGAACAGCGTCATAGCTGCGCGACAAGTAGTATACTACGTGCTCGAGACCGCCTCCTACTATATTAAAGATTGCGAGCACTAGAAGCGCAAAGAGTATAACTATAAAGACCAGGTACCTCTTAGCGCTTCCCGAGCCGTTAACTTTAGGCTCCACGCTGCTCCACAGCCCTAGCAGCCTCCTCGGCCTTCCTCTCTATATACCCTATGATCCACTTGACCGCTGCCCTCACTAGGAAGTACCTGGTTCCCTTAAGGTAGAACCTATCCACTATATCCCTGGCCCAGTAGGCGCTGTGCCTGAGCGTGGCCCTGAGGAGCTCCACGTGCTCAGGCCTCACCATGTTCCTCCTGAACCACTCCATGTTCTTGAAAGCCCCCATGGGCACGAAGAACATGGGCACTATAAGGCTCCTGTAAGGCCTTAACTTCTCCACGAGCTCGGTAGTGGCTACTACGTCATCAGGCTCCTCGCCCGGCTGGCCAATTATTAATGTGGCGGCGGGGATCACGTTGTGTTCATGCATTATCGCGAACGCGTCCTCCACGACTTCTGGGTACTTCTCAGTTGGGTAGGGGGCTGACTTGGCTGGCATGACCTTCCTGGCGAGCTTGACGCTGCCCGTCTCCAGGCCAACCTCGACGCCCAGGTACCTCTGCTTCTCGCTTGAGAACATTATCTCGGTCAGCTTAGATATGAGCTTGTAGTTGTCCTCAGCGTACTTTATGGCCGCCAGGCTCGCGTGACTCCAGCCTATGGGTTCATCGGTAAGCTGCCTCACCGCAGTGTGAAGCTTTAGCAGGCCCTCAGGCCTTGGTTTTATGCCATCAGCGTAGTAGAGGAGAACGTCCTCGCTGTGGAGTATAATGCCCTTCTCGCCCTCGCTCATGTTAACCTTTATTTCACTTATTACGTCGTCGACCGGTATGAACCTCCACGGCCTTAGGGTCACGCTGCAGAACTTGCACCCCCTTGGGCATCCTCTCATGATCTCCACTAGTCCATTGACGCTGGCGTGCTTTATCTTAGGTATTTCATCCGCAGTTGCGGGCGTGTCATAAGGCCCTACATATATGTAGTCTGGAAGCTCCTGGCCCTTGATGGCCCTGTCCACTACCTCTGAAACCACCCTGTCAGCCTCGCCGTCAATTACCGTGTCAACGCCCCACTTCTTCCACTCGTCAGTGCTCCAGAGCCACTGCCAGGCCGCGGGGCCCCCAACTATTATCTTGACACCCCTCCTCTTGGCCTCCCTGACGGCCGGGCTCTCCATGAACCTCCTGAAGCTGACCCTGTTGAAGGGCTCCCTGCCCGTTATAGTCCACCACTCGCTGCTGGGCGGCCCATAGGCGAAGAAGTCGTGGTGGCCTATCATGAGGACCTTCATTGTGTCCAGGTGTTTGCTTATATGGTCAGGGTCCACGACTGCAGCGTTAAAACCAGCGTCGACCAGGGCGGCCTCTATCTTCCTGAGTCCGTAGGGCGCCACCTTAGGCCTTCCCAGGCTGTCTACCTTGGGCTTTGGTGCCGCTATCCACCTCCATACCCACTCAGGGACCCCAAAGGCGGGCCCCGTCGTCATGAACCCCAGGAACTCGTGATGATGATGATCGGTCATCATGCTTCTATCTGTAGTTATCACAACATCGAATGTCAAGCTATCTCCACCTCCTTCTCCCTAAAGATTACTATGGTTTGAGCTATGAAGCCAGCTATGACTTCTCTGGCCTTTACCATATAGTCGACGTCATCTGATTTAACTATGATAGCTACCCTTTTGGCTCCTTTCTTCAGGCTGTCGGCCAGCATTTTCCTGAGATCGTCCTCTCCCTGGACCTTTGGGTCCCATCTAATTATATGATAACTATTAATATCAAGTGTAAACTTCTTCTGTTGCACCTGCAAATGCTATCTCCGCCTTCCATAACTGAAGGGCACCTATAAAAAGGTCCTCTAATATTAGTATTAATCTAATTTATTTTTATCTTTGTTTTTATTTTTAATCTAAAGAGCTCCATTTTATTAGGCCCGACACAGGAGGAATATTGGAGGTGCGCTTAGTTGGCCGAAAACAACAGCAACCAAAACCAACAGAGGCCTCCATCTAAAGAAGTCGTCCTAAGGGTCTCTGAGACCAAGCCAAGGGACTCAGGCAGAAAGAGGGTAAGAATAGACATCGATATAATGAAGGAGCTGGGCGTTGAGGCTGGTGACATAGTAGAGATAGAGGGCAAGAAGAAGACAGCCGCCATAGTGTGGCCAGCGCTGCCCGAGGACGCAGGGCTTGACATAATAAGGATGGACGGCAGCCTCAGGAGAAACGCGGACGTCAACATAGGTGACAAGGTCATAGTTAGGAAGGCTGAACCTAAACAGGCCATAAGGGTTAAGTTAGCGCCCACCATACACTCAATATCGATAGACGACAGCTTCAAGAAGTACGTGAAGAAGAAGCTCATAGGCCTTCCGCTCGTTGAGAACGACATAGTCCAGATACCTGTAATAGGGCAGGCCGTGCAGCTGGTGGTAATAGATACCAAGCCAAGGGGCGTCGTGGTGGTAACTGAGAAGACCGCTGTTGATGTGTTGGAGAAGCCTATAACCACCTCGTTCCCAAAGGTTACATATGAGGACATAGGAGGCCTGCATGAAGTCATAGCCAGAATTAGGGAGCTCGTGGAGCTGCCCCTGAGGCACCCAGAGCTCTTCAGCAGGCTTGGCATTGAGCCTCCCAAGGGGGTCCTGCTCTACGGGCCTCCAGGTACTGGGAAAACGCTCTTGGCCAAGGCCGTCGCCACCGAGAGCGACGCGTACTTTGTTGCGATAAATGGCCCTGAGATCATGAGCAAGTTCTACGGCGAGAGCGAGCAGAGGCTGAGGGAAATATTTGAGGAGGCCAAGAAGAACGCGCCAGCCATCATCTTTATTGACGAGATTGACGCCATAGCGCCGAAGAGGGACGAGGTCATAGGTGAGGTCGAGAGAAGGGTTGTCGCGCAGCTCCTGGCCCTAATGGACGGCCTTGAGGGGAGGGGGCAGGTCATAGTAATAGGGGCCACCAACAGACCCAACGCCATAGACCCTGCCCTCAGGAGGCCCGGGAGGTTTGACAGGGAGATAGAGGTACCGGTACCAGATAAACAGGGAAGGCTTGAGATACTTCAGATACACACCAGACACATGCCGCTGGCAGACGACGTAGACCTTGAGAAGCTGGCTGAGATGACCAAGGGCTACACAGGCGCTGACCTAGCGGCGCTGGCCAAGGAGGCAGCCATGCACGCCCTAAGGAGATACCTGCCTGAAATAGACATAGACCAGGAGAAGATACCTACGGAGCTGTTAGAGAGAATGGTAGTCACAATGCAGGACTTCCTTGCGGCGTTTAAGGAGGTAACCCCCAGTGGCCTGAGGGAGATAGAAGTTGAGGTGCCTGAGGTTCACTGGAGCGACATAGGCGGCCTCGAGGACGTTAAACAGGAGCTCAGGGAAATAGTTGAGTGGCCGCTGAAGTATCCCAACTCATTCAGCAGGCTTGGCATTGAGCCTCCAAAGGGCGTGCTGCTCTTCGGCCCGCCGGGCACCGGGAAGACAATGCTTGCCAAGGCAGTGGCCACCGAGAGCGGGGCCAACTTCATAGCCATAAGGGGGCCCGAGGTGCTGAGCAAGTGGGTCGGCGAGAGCGAGAAGGCCATAAGGGAGATATTCAAGAAAGCCAGACAGTACGCGCCGGCTGTCGTGTTCTTCGACGAGATAGAGTCGATAGCGAGCCTTAGGGGAACCGAGGAGGACAGCAACGTTGGCGAGAGAATAGTGAGCCAGTTGCTCACAGAGATAGATGGGATAACCAACCTTGAGAACGTGGTAGTAATAGCGGCCACCAACAGGCCTGACCTCGTGGACCCAGCCCTGCTCAGGCCTGGCAGGTTTGAGAAGCTCATATACGTGCCTCCGCCAGACGAGAAGGGCAGACTGGAGATCCTGAAGATACACACGCGCAACGTGCCCTTAGCTGAGGACGTCGACTTAGCCGAGCTGGCAAAGATGACCAACGGCTACACCGGCGCAGACCTAGCCGCGCTTGTGAGGGAGGCGGCGCTCACCGCGCTGAGGGAGGATATAAACTCCCCGATAGTGAAGTTCAAGCATTTCGAGCAGGCCCTTAACAAGGTCAGACCCAGCGTGACTAAGTATATGATAGACTTCTACCTTAGGTGGCTCGAAACTGCAAGGCAGATAAGCGTGTCATCACAGAGGCCATCGCAGCCTTCTCTCTCGCTGTAATTATTCAAATCTAGAGAAAGGCCGACGACCTTTACGGCCTTAACCTTAAGCTGCCGCTGCTCCCTTTCATTATAACACGTTATAATTAAAAGTAAAATTTTAAACTACTCTCAGGTAAGTTAATCTGTTTGGAGGACAGCGTTAAGCTACTCCGCAGACGGTGAACAGGGTTGTCCGTATGGTACAATCAACCTCTAATAAACATAGTGTATGAAACCCTGAGGGAGATGACTAGCGATGGCAAAGTTCCAGTGACTGACGAGGAGGTGTTATCCTACCTTATCAAGAATGGGTACTCCATTTCCTTGGCTGACCTGACAAAGATTCTCCTCAAACTTGAAATTATGGGACTTGTCAGGGTAAGCTCCAGCACAAAGGAGGACAGACAGATAGAGTTTGTAGGACGTCATGGAAACGCTGAGGAGGCCAAAAGCGTAGAAGAGCAGCAAACATAGATAGCTTCGCAGGCTCCTAACATACAAGGGGGCCTCCGTGGGCGTTAACATTAGGGACATAATACCTGACCAAGCGAGGCGCGAAGTCGACCTGAAGGCGCTTAAGGGCTATGTGATTGCCCTAGACGGCTACAACATGCTTTACCAGTTCCTCTCAGCAATAAGGCAGCCCGACGGCACCCCACTCAAGGACTCGCAGGGAAGGGTCACAAGCCACCTGAGCGGGCTCTTCTACAGGACTATAAACCTCGTGGAGGAGGGCCTGAAGCCGGTCTACGTCTTTGACGGCAAGCCGCCGGAGATGAAGAGGAAAGAGATAGAGGAGAGGGTCGCGAGGAAGAAGGAGGCCGCGGAGAAGTATGCCAAGGCCAAGGAGTCCGGCTCCATTGAGGAGGCCAGGAAGTACGCCCAGGCGACCTCTGAGCTCTCCAGCGACATGGTAAGCGAGGCCAAGAGGCTGCTAGACTATATGGGCATACCATGGGTTCAGGCGCCAGCTGATGGGGAGGCGCAGGCGGCTCACCTGGCTCAAAAGGGCGACGCCTGGGCCGCGGGGAGCCAGGACTATGACAGCCTGCTCTTCGGCGCCCCCAGGCTGGTCAGGAACCTGGCAATAACTGGTAAAAGAAAGCTGCCTAACAAGGACGAGTACGTCGAGGTTAAGCCTGAGATCATAGACCTCAACGCCATGCTTAAGGCGCTGGGCATAACTAGGGAGCAGCTAATACTCCTGGGCATACTGGTAGGGACGGACTTTGACCCAGACGGCATCAAAGGCTATGGACCTAAGACTGCCCTTAACTTCGTCAAGGGCGTGAAGGACGTCACCAAGGCTCTGGAGTCCATAAAGTCGCAGCTTCCTGGAGACGTCGACCCCTTTAAGATATTTGATTACTTTGCTAGGCCTCCAGTGAGCTCCGACTACAGGATACTTTTCAAGGAGCCCGACGTTGAAAAGATTAAGGAGCTGTTGGTCAGAGAGCATGACTTCAGCGAGGACAGAGTTGTCAAGGCTGCTGAGAGGCTTGCTAAGGCATTCAAGGAGAACCTGAGGGGGAAGCAGTCCAGGCTGGACATGTGGTTTGGCTGAACTCCTCCCAACACTAGGGCGAGTTCTTTGACGCCTAGAGAGTCCATCATGGTTAGAGCGGTCCTCGCTGCCTAGAATCATCGCCTCGCTCAGGGCCGCGTGCTAACCCCAGCATAGAGCCCGTCAAGACTTTATAAGCTCCCTGCCCCTGAGGGCAGGGCTTCTCATAAGAGTCCGCGGCCTGCCGCTTAGCTACCTATGCGACGCAGGACGTCCGAGAGCTTTGTCTTATCTATCTTGCTCTCCTCAAGGTCCCGAGGACGGCCTGGCACAGTTACGTTCTCGTACTCTATGTAGAGGTCGCTGCCGCTCAGCGACTTGAAGACGGCCTTGGTGCTCTGCTCTAACTCCGATATCCTCCACCTCTCATTCGAGGGCAGCTTAGCTATATAGTAGGTCGAGCCGTCAGGCGCGTAGTAGGTGTTCACGGAGAGCACCTGGGAGGGCAGCAGGCTCTCTATGAGTTTCCTTGGGTCATTTGAGCCCGGCACGACAAATATCCTCCTAATGTTAAGGCTTGAAAGCTCCTTCTCCAGGGCCCTAGCTAACTGCCTGCTAACCACAGTAACATTGTCTAGCACTATGTAAAGCGTATCCCCCACTATCACGGACTTTCTGTAGGAGGCGTTCTTCAGTTCCCTAAAGTTTGACTCGAGGTTCAGAAGGGCCCTCATCACATCGACTTCCCAGCCTTGGTACTTTCCAGAGTCTATCTTAGCCTTGCACTTGTCACAGAGCACCCCGCTCTTGACGCAGATCTTGTCTAAGGGTATCTGCATATTCTGTTACACCAAAGAGCTACATGTGAGCAGGAAAGCTTAAACGTTTACTTTAAAATTAATGCTGTAACCGAGGGCCCTTAACTAAGGTTAGGCGCAGGCCCCAGTGCTGGCTTGCTATCACTTCGTCTGGGCAGCCCTGAGTAGGCCCACATAGGGTGGGCTGGGTGACAGGGGCCTGCTCTTGAACTCTGGGTGGGGCTGCGTGCCTATGAAGAACTTGTGCTCCTTGCGCGGCAGCTCTGCCGCCTCAACTAGGCCCTGCGGGCTCCAGGCACTTACTATAAGGCCCGCCTCGACGAGCTTCTCAACATACTTAGGGTTAACCTCATACCTGTGCCTATGCCTCTCATATATCACGTCCCTACCGTACAGGTCATAGAGCTGGGTGCCTTTGACTAGGTTTATCTGTGAGGCTCCAAGCCTTAGCGTGCCTCCAAGCTCCTTAACGTCGCGCTCCCATGGAAGCAGGTCAACCACAGGGTAAGGGGTGCTTGGGTCTATCTCCGTGCTATTTGCATTCTCGAGACCTACCACATCACGGGCAAACTCCACCACCGATAGCTGGAGCCCAAAGCAAATCCCTAGCGTTGGTATGTTATTCTCCCTCAGGTACTTAATGGCCCTTATCTTGCCCTCTGCGCCGCGCTTCCCAAAGCCGGGCAGCACAACAGCGCCGTCGACGGTCGACAGAACATCCTCAACCTTTATCTTGCCCTCCTCAACCTCTGTAGCCTCGACCCAGACTAAGTTCGGCTTAACGCCAACTGCAACCCCGGCGTGCCTCAGCGCCTCAACTATGCTGAGGTAGCTGTCCCTCAGCTTGGTATACTTGCCCACCATGGCTATGTTGACGGTCTTCTCGATGCTCTTGAGCCTGTCGACAAAGGATTTCCAGGCCTCAAGATCCGGCTCCCTGTCCTGAAGGCCCAGCCTCGACAGTAGCCTGGCCGCATAACCCTGGGACTCAAGGAGCAGTGGGACCTCATAGACATAGTCTACATCGTGATCACTTATCACGTCCGAGGGAGATAGGTTAGAGAAAAGCGCTATCTTCTGGCGGGACTCAGCCTCAAGGGACCTTGGACTTCTAACCACGACCATGTTGGGCTGGATCCCTATCCTGCGAAGCTCGTAAACGCTGTGCTGCACAGGCTTTGTCTTCTGCTCTCCCGTGGTGCTCAGCACTGGGGCCCAGGCAACGTGAACGAATGCCACGTTGTTTGAGCCTAGCTCAACATACATCTGCCTGGCCGCCTCTAGGAACGGGAGCCCCTCTATGTCGCCTACAGTGCCGCCGATCTCTACAACTAATACGTCAACTCCAGTCTCGCGGGCAACTGAAGATAAGCGCTGCTTTATCTCGTCAGTTATATGAGGTATTATCTGCACAGTCTTGCCTAGGTATTCGCCCTTCCTCTCCTTCATTATGACGTTGTAGTAGACCTGGCCAGTAGTTATGTTGTGTTTCTTGCTTAGGTTCTCCCCAAGGAACCTCTCATAATGGCCTAGGTCTAGGTCGGTCTCACCGCCATCTTCAGTGACGTAGACCTCGCCGTGGGCGTACGGATTCATAGTTCCTGCGTCAACATTAAGGTAGGGGTCAACCTTAACTATGCCAACCCTGTATCCACGGGACTTAAGCAGAAGGCCCGTGGAGGCCGACACTATGCCTTTGCCTATGCCTGACATCACGCCGCCAGTTATGAACACGTATTTCGTCTCTGGCACTGTGCCTCCTGGTCTCTGGACTAGTAGCTCTTTTAACGGTAAGCGCTCCAGCCGCGGTTAGAGCAAGGTGGGATGATGCAGATCCTGTATTATCTCATAGCTTCAATAATACTGGCAGAACTAATAATTATAGTGGTCCAGACGGTTAGGCTAGCCCTGGCCCAGAGGTCCTTGAAGACCCTGGAAATGAACATAGATAAGCTCGCTGATGCCAGAGCCCGAGAGATGGCCGCGGCCATAGTAGATAGGGCCAGGGAGGACGCCGCCAAGAGAAGTTCGGCCGTCACTGCAGGCAAGATATATGAGCAGCTCGCCCCTATTTTGCCTGGATTTAAGTTCAACCCAAAGGACGTGAGGTTCCTCGGAAGCCCAGTAGACTTCGTAGTATTTGACGGGCTTGAAGATGGTAAGAGAGTTTATGTAAGGTTTGTTGAGCTTAAGAGCGGCGATTCGAAGCTGACCGACAGGGAGAAGGCAGTCAAAGACGCTGTGGAGAGCTGCAGGGTCTCGTTCGAGGTTGTTAAGGCTGAGGACCTTCTAAGGCGCTAACAGTTATAACTAAAGCAGAAAAGTTCAGGCCACTTTGAAGGTTTCGGTGGGCTCCACGACCAAGTACTACATTGAGACCTATGGCTGCGCCCTGTCGGAGTTCGACAGCGAGATAATGAGGAGCATCCTTAGAGGTGCCGGCTATGAGGAGTGCAAGGACCCGAGGGAAGCAGATGTAATAATAGTTAACACCTGCGCAGTGAGGCTCGACACGGAAGCCAAAATAGTGAAAAGGCTTAAGGAGTTAAATGGCCTGTCGCTTCAGGGCAAGAAGCTCGTAGTGAGCGGCTGCCTCTCCAAGGCTAGGCCCTCCCTGATCCTGAGGACAGCCCCTGCAGCCAGCCTGGTATCTCCTCAGAACGTGACTAGAATACTCGACGCGGTCACTCTTGATAGGCCCATCTACATGCTAGATGGTGAGAGAGATGTAAACTTCTTGCCAAAGCCTCCAACGAGGGACAGCGTAGCCACGGTAATGATATCCGAGGGCTGCCTTGAGAACTGCAGCTTCTGCGAGACCAAGCTGGCAAGGAGGTACCTGAAGTCATACCCTCCTAGGGCCATAGTCAGTATAGTTAGGGACCTGGTGCAGGGCGGGGCAAGGGAAATTAGGCTCACCGGGCAGGACGCGGCAGCTTATGGCGTAGACCTGCCCGGCAAGCCAAGGCTTCCTGACCTCATAGCAGATATACTTGATAAGGTGCCAGGCGAGTACAGGCTCAGAATTGGCATGATGACGCCAAACCAGGCCATGGAGATAATTGATGACCTGCTGGACGTTTACCGCGATGAACGCGTCTTCAAGTTCTTTCACATACCTGTCCAGAGCGGCGACGACCGCGTGCTTAAAATAATGAACCGCAGGTACACCGTGGCCGAGTTCAAGGAACTTCATAGCAAGGTTAAAGCTAAGTACCCATCCTCGCTCTTTGCCACAGACATCATAGTAGGCCATCCAGGCGAGGATGAAGGGGCCTTTATGAACAGCGTCAGGCTGGTGGAGGAACTCAAGTTTGAGAGGGTCTACCTCGCCCAGTATAGCATAAGGCCCAGGACGGCCTCGGCCTCCATGCCTCAGGTGCCCGAGCCTGTCAAGAAGGAGCGGAGCCTGAGAATACAGGAAGTAATTAAGAAGATAGGCGTTGAAATTTACGGCAGTTACGTGGGTGGCAGGTTCAGGGGGCTGTTGGCGTCGAGAGGTTTCAGGGAGGGCTTCAGCACAGTAAGACTTGACAACTACTTCCCTGTGGCGGTGCCAGCGAGCACGTTAAGAAGTTACGGAGAGTTCGTAGACGTTAAGATCACGGGCGCCACATACTTTGACCTGAGGGGAGTTATCGTAAGTTAGCCTTGCCCTTCCTGAGCTCTTTAATGCCCCTGTACCTCACCCTCACCACGTCAAGCCCTGCATGGACAGAGGCCAACTGAAGGGCATAATCGTCCGTCACTACAGAAACCCTGTTGCCGCAATCCCTTAGCTCTATGGCTAGGGAGAGCACGCTTAGGTCGGCGGCGCTCAGCTTTCCGAGCACTCCGGCAGCTCTAGCGTACTCTAAGGCCTTACTTCTCGATTCCGCTGAGGGCGTGATGACAAGGAGTTTCCCAGCCCCAGCGGAGAGATCTAAAGCCGCCCTCGACTCCTCATCTCTGACTTCATCGTAGACCTCCTCAGTGGTGACGCACGTCAAGGGCAGGTGCAGCTGGACTGATGCCAGCAGAGCAGCCGTGTCTAGCACAGCTGCGCTGACACCTTTACCAATAGCTGAGCAGGCGGGCGAAGAGCCTCTCGTAGTAGTTTGACCACCACTCAAACCTGGCCACCTTCAGGGGGACCTCGCAGGGATAAATGTTAACCCTGTCACCTGGCCTTAGGTTAACCTTGACTTGGCCATCAAGGACCAGGTAAGCGGGCCCGCTTTCGTCCCTCATTATTATGCTGAGCCTGTTGCTCCTAGACATAACCACAGGTCTTAAGAATAGCTGCACAGGATTGAGGGGCGTTATGATAATTACGTCAAGCCGAGGGTCCACTATGGGCCCCCCAGCATTAAGGCTATATGCTGTGGAGCCCGTTGTAGTGGATATTATGAGCCCATCGCCGTCAACTCCCATAACCCTTTCCCTAAGCTTCTCCTCATCATGATAGACGTCAAGCCTGACCATGGAGCCCTCCGAAGTAAATATGACGACATCATTTACGGCGCAGGGGAGTTGATTACCGTTCACGTAAGCTTTGATGCGCTGGTGGAGCACCAGTTCATACTTGTCGTTAACGAAGTCCCTAATTCTCTCGCTCAGCACTGACTCATCGACGTCTAAGAGGAAACCGCGCTTGCCTGCGCGCACTGCAAGGAAAACAACTTCGTTGCTCCCAGACCTTATCGCTGCCCTGAGCAGGGTCCCGTCGCCGCCTATCACTATCACCTTATGCGGCGGATCGCGTTCTATGTTAAAGGTTCCCAGCTTCCCCAAGGTGTTACTGTATGCAGCGGCGGTCTCCGCCTCAACAAGGGGCTCCACCCCGAGCTGCCTAAGGACCTCCGCTGCCTTTAGGGCAAGGCCCTCAGCAATGCCACTTGATGGCCTAGCAACTATTCCAACCGCCTCCCTTTCTGTCAAGCCGCCTCACTTACTGCCGCAGATATCTCACTTACAGCCAACCCTTATTACTTGCGTCCCCGACATTTAATGAAACCCTGGGAGGCCGAGGCTGGCGGCCACGGGCCCGAGAGGGCCTGAGGAAACACCGCCCTCCCAGCGGCAGCCGGACCCCGCAAGGGGCCAGGGCAGGCCCCTGGGCAACGGCACAGAGACGACACGGCCCCCACGGCATGGCGATGACTCCGCGAGGCGGGCCTGGCGACAGGCCCGCAGTAACCGGTCGAGGACCGCGGGGGATGCGGTGAAACGGCCGTCCCCGGCGGAGCAAGGCCAGGGCCTGTGAGGGGCCGCGGGAGGCCCTGGGGACCGCTGAGTCAAATGCCGCCGAAGTACAGAAGGCGGGTTATAGCCTCGGCCTCCCAGGTGCTGCTAACTTGGCCAGTGAATATCATGACTGCATAGCAATTAAGCTAACGGACGCCGACAGGACGCTGAAGATGCTCAGGCTAGCAGGGCTCCTGACCAACTTAAAACCCAGAAGGCTTGGAAGTGATGAGCTTGCAGTGCCAGTTAACAATGTCGAGAGGGCTATCTCTGCGCTTTTAACCGAGGGTATAAGCGTCAGGCCCTGCAAAGAAAGATTTGATGCCAAGGAGAGGCTCAGCAAGCTCTCCGACGAAGTGCCAGGGCTATCCGGCTTCCTAATTATAGGCAGCATTGTTTTATTGAACTACAATTCCAGCGTCGGGATTCCAGCTTACGTAAGGGCCGCCGAGGCGATTTCGAGGATGTATCCTAGGGTGACCTCAGTGTTTCTAAAACTTGGAACTACTGGCGAGCTGAGGCTCCCCCAGCTGGTGCTCATATACGGTGATGGCAACACTATTACTATAACCAAGGAGTCAGGCCTCAGGCTCTACGTGGACGTCGCCAGGACGTACTTTAACCCCAGGCTTTCCGGGGAAAGGCTTAGGATATCATCGCTAGTAGAAAGCGGCGAGAGGGTGCTTGACATGTTCTGCGGCGTAGCGCCTTTTTCACTGTTAATAGCATCCAGGAGGAGGGCCTCAGTGATAGCTAATGACCTTAACCCCTACGCAGCTGCCCTGGCAGGCGCTAATGCCAGGCTTAACAGGAAGCTGCTTAAGGGCAACGTAACTATTACGAGGTCCGACGCCAGCGCCCTGCCATCACTGCTTAAGGGAGGCTTTGACAGGATAATAATGAACAACCCTACTTCTTCGCCTAAGTTCATAGAGGCTGCCTGCCAGCTTTCCCTCGCAAGTGGATCCATACTTCATGTTTACTATCTAGCTGAAAGTGAAGACCTAGCAATCAGGGCAATAGCTGAGGAGGCTTCGAGAACCTGCAAGGAGTTCACAGTTGTATCTTCGCGCAAAGCCATAGAGTACAGTCCCTCCAAGTCCATATACGTGGTTGACCTTGAAGTAAAGGGTTATGCGAGACGCCCTAACTCGCTCAGCCTCTAGATGGCCAGGAGAAACGCAAGGACTCCGCTCATGAACACCCCATCAAATACCCCAGCGCCGCCTATACTTAGTACCGTGGCCGTTAGATTCCTGTAGCTCCGCGATAGCCTAATGACGTCAGCTCCAAGGAGGCTGCCCAAGGAACCGCCTATGTAGGCGGCGGCCGCCGCCGGGACTCCAAAGCCGCTTGTAGCTATGGCAACAAAGGCCGCTATTAAGGGCGGGATAAAGGCGGGCACCACAATGCCCACGCCTGGCATAGGCCTTGAAAGTGCGTATGTAACAGCTGCGACTACTATTACATCTATGGCAGCGGAGGCCACGAACATGCCCTTATAGGGAGAGTTGACCAGCAAATATGAGAATATAGCGGATGTGGTTATCGGCACAAGGGCGCCGCCCACATTCATGGCTAAAAGCGTCTTCACCTCGCGCATCCTAAGCCTCGGTATCGGTATTGGTATTCCAAAAAACTCTACATAGTTAAGCTCGATTTCACTGGCAATGACTCCAGTGTTAAGCTTCTTAATTACAAGGTTTATGAAGCTCAGTATAGGACTTAACACTATAAGTGCTATAGCTATCGACGCCAGCTCTAAGGAGTCACTGCTATAAGAGACCTCTGCAACGTAGAGCGGAAACCTCGAGAAGAGGACTGCTAAAATCAAGGCCACTGCAAGGTAAGCCCATAGGAACATTGGATGCGTTGGGTAAGTTATCAGCACTTTCCTGTTCTGTATTTCATCCCTATCCATTAAGTCGCGCTCCCAGGCCAACTAGATATTCAAAGATTTAAAATTTAAGATCCGAGTTACTTGCAGTTGAATAGGTTGTCTACAATTTCCTTAGGCAGGGTAAGGTAATATCGACCCTAAAGATGTAACTACCTTGCCGTCCTAGAATAAATATGAGCAAGGGGAATCATCTATGATACTCAGCGACAGGGACATCGAGACACTCATAAGGGCAGGGGAGCTGGGCATAGAGCCGCTGGACGACGAGGTCATAAGGGAGAACGGCCTTGACCTCAGGCTGGGGAGCACCTACTGTGAGTTCAGGAGCACCGGAACCGTGCTGGATCCCAGGTCGCCAGGGGACCCAGGAGAGTTCTACGACTGCAGGGATGCTGGGGAGGGAGGAAGCTTCATCATTGCGCCTCACAGGCACTACCTGCTTCACACGGCGGAGTACATAAGGCTGCCGCCCTACGTGGCGGGCCTCGTGAACCTCAGGAGCACGTGGGCCAGGACGGGCATATACATACCCAGCACCGTCGTTGACGCTGGCTTTGAGGGGCAGCTAACCATAGAGGTCATAGGGAGCGAGTTCCCAGTGAAGCTCTACGTGGGCGACAGGTTCCTGCACCTTGTGCTAGTCAAGATGGAGACCCCCTCGACGAGGCCCTACAGCGGGAGGTACAGGGGGCAGAAGGGGGTCAGGCTCCCGCAGTTCTTTGGGGAAATGCAGGCGAAAACGTGACAGCCCATGTTACTACTCACAGTGGTATACCATGGAAAACTCAGACCTCCCTCAGCTCAGCACTTAAATAGGGCTGCTAAAGTTAAGCCTTTGTTGGTGTCGGCCAATGGTTTCCAGGAAGAGCTACCTAGAGGGCTTAAGCCTAGTGCTCAGGGAGGCCTGGTCAAGGCCTAAGTACAGGGCCGTGTTGATTCTAGTGGCCCTAGTCTCCCTGGCAGCAGCCATAGCAACTGGGCTTGCCGTCTCCCACGCTCAGGCTGCCGCCACTGCCGACCAGGCGTCGCCCTACTACATGTCAGTTGTCGGTAAGGCCATCGGAGCCGGGCTAGCTGTGGGGCTCGCCGGTATCGGAGGCGGCTATGCAGTAGCCGTCGCCGGAGCGTCAGCTATAAGCGCTGTCGCCGAGAAGAGGGAGATATTCGGAACGGCTTTCCTCTTCGTCGTGCTCGGCGAGGGAATTGCAATCTATGGGCTGTTAGTGGCTATAATAGTGGTGTTCGTGCTGCCTACAGCCTAAGCCTGGCCCCTTTATGATTTTTTATAAGTTAGCTCTACCTTTTATGATGCGGCGATTTAGCCATGGTAAAAACCAAGAGGGAGAGATGGCACAACAACTTCTCGGAGTGGTTTGACTGGATACTGGATAGAGCGGAGATCTACGATTATGGCAGGTATCCTGTCAAGGGAATGGGCGTCTGGATGCCCTATGGATTTCAGATAAGGAGAAGGGTGACAGACCTCTTGAGGAAGCTCCTTGATGAGACCGGCCATGAAGAGGTCCTCTTCCCACTCCTTATACCCGACTGGATGTTGGCCAAGGAAAGCGAGCACGTAAAGGGCTTTGAAGATGAGGTCTACTGGGTCACTCACGGAGGCCTTGAGGAGCTGGACCAGAAGCTCGCACTAAGGCCCACGAGCGAGACCCCAATAACTTACTATGAGTCGCTCTGGGTGCAGAGCTACAAGCAGCTTCCAAGGAAGTTCTACCAGATAGTCAGCGTCTTCAGGTATGAGACCAAGGCCACGCGCCCCCTGATAAGGGTAAGAGAAATAAGCATGTTTAAGGAGGCACACACCGTTCATGAGAGCTTCGAGGATGCCGAGAGTCAGGTCAAAGAGGCCATAGACGTTTACAGGAAGTTCTTCGACTCCCTGGGAATACCTTACATAATCTCAAGGAGGCCTGACTGGGATAAGTTCGCCGGCGCCCTTTACACCATAGCTTTCGACACCGTAATGCCTGATGGCAGGACCCTGCAGATAGGCACGGTTCACAACCTAGGCCAGAACTTCACTAAGGCGTTCTCATTTAGAATCCAGACAAGGGACGAAAAGTTCGACTACCCATGGCAGACAAGTTATGGCGTCAGCGACAGGGTCGTGGCCACACTGATAGCCATTCATGGAGATGACGTGGGGCTCGTGCTTCCTCCTGACATAGCCCCTACACAGGCCGTCATAATCCCAATCCCTTCCCAATCGGAAGAGGACAGCAGAAAGGTCCTTGAGTACTCGCGCGGCGTGCTTTCAACCTTACTAAGCTCTGGCATAAGGGCCAAGCTTGATGACCGTGAAGACACGACCCCAGGCGACAAGTACTACTACTGGGACGCAAAGGGCGTTCCCGTCAGGGTTGAGATAGGCCCCAGGGAGGCCTCAGGGAGCACCGTAACGATAGTCAGGAGGGACACCCTTGAGAAGAGGACCGTGCCCCTCAGCGAGGCTGTAGGGAGCATAAAGAAGACCTTTGATGAAATAAGCGCCTACCTTATCGAGAGGGCTAGGAAGTTCCTGGCAGATCACGTGAGCAGGGTCTCAAGCCTTGACGAGGCCAGGAAGGCTATCAACGAAAAGGGTGGAGTTATAGAGGTGCCCTGGTGTGGCAGCGAAGAGTGCGCAGTTAAAGTAATGAATGAGCTCCAAGTCAAATCCTTAGGAACGCCGTGGCCTTACGAGAGGGCAGAGGGCACGTGCCCCGTGTGCGGAAGGCCTGCTGTGACTTACATGAGATTCTCGAGGCAGTACTGATTTGCTCATGAGAAAATACGTGAAATTTCAGCTGCAGGCCTAAGGGCTCAGCGGGCTCCTTGTCTTCATAGCCTTAGAGGCTCGGAGTCCACCACACACATCATCGCAAGTTGCAGCTAGGCACGTAGATCTAAAACGTTTGTTGGCCAGATGGAGCTAATGGTCCCACGCCTCAGCCCCGACCAGGGGGACAAAAAGAACCTCTATGTCGCTCTGTTGAAAGACCTGGCCCTCCCTCTTTCTGACTATGGTAAGCACCTGCTCCTCCTTGCTTCCCACAGGTATAACCATGAGGCCTCCTTCTGCGAGCTGCTCCACGAGCGGCCTTGGGACCTTTGGGGACGCGGCGGTCACTATTATCCTATCGTAAGGCGCCGCCGGTGGATATCCTAGGCTCCCGTCGCCCACGATTACGGTGACCCTTCCTCCGAGGCCTAGGGACTCTATGGTCTCCTTGGCTCTACTTGCAAGCTCTGCTATGCGCTCCACAGTCCACACGTGCCCCCTGTCACCTACAATCATAGCCAGGATCGCCGCCTGGTAGCCTGACCCCGTCCCAACCTCGAGGACCTTCATGCCTTCTGAGACCTCTAAGAGCTCCGTCATGTAGGCTACCATGCTCGGCGCACTTATGGTCTGCCCATAACCTATGGGGAGCGGCCTGTCTTCATAAGCCCGGTCCCTGACCCCCTCAGGCACGAAGAGCTCCCTTGGAACGCTCAGCATGGCCCTCTCGATGGCCTGGCTCTTCAGATACCCCCTTAGCTTAAGATCATCTACAAGCTTCCTTCTGGCCACTTCAAAGGCGTCCTGCTTTAAGCCGGCCAAGATCTACCTTGTATAAATACTTTAGCTGCTGGCCTAATTTGCCTTTATTCCGCAAGGAAGCCTTGCTTGAGTAGGGCCTTCAGTGAGCGAGCTCGCGAGCAGATGGTTTCACTTCAGAGCCAAGGGCCACGTTAATGTAACCGCCAGGCACAGAACTACAATAGAGATAACTAAAGAGGAAACCCTAACCCCAAGGGGTGACTGTATAATTGGCGTGTCGTCAGAGGCCAGCGCTTCCAGCCTCCCCGACTGGCTTAGGGATGAGCTGAGGAACCCTAACAATGCAGTGCTTGTCGTCCTATGCTCCAGTGGCCTCTGCGATGCCGTCATAGGTCACGGGGATCCTAGGATAACGGCCTCTAACAACATGAAGATTATAATAAGAAAGAGTGATTACGTTGAAGGCTCGACAATCATGGTGAGGAGCAACAAGGCAGCCGCAGACCTTAATAGGGAGCTAATTTCACGACTTGCGCATGGTGATGATCTGCACGTATACATAACTTATTTGCCCCTCATTACGAGTAACTCCCACAAAAATAACATCTAACCAAAGGCCATCTTTTAGTCTAAGAATTGTTTTTAACCCTCAAATGTGACCGTAACTTGCGATTGGCTACTAGGTGGAATAATCCATGGGCGCTCGAGTTAAAATGGTCTCAGAGATCGAGAAGATAATGAGCAACATAGAGCAGGTAAGAAACATAGGCGTCATAGCGCATGTAGACCATGGTAAAACCACTACTAGCGACGCCCTGCTAGCAGGCGCCGGAATCATATCTGAGAGAGTTGCCGGCGAGGCGCTGGCCCTGGACTACCTTAACGTGGAGAAGGAGAGGCAGATGACAGTAAAGGCCGCCAACGCAAGTCTATACCACGAGTATAACGGCAAGGGATACGTGATTAACCTAATTGACACCCCAGGCCACATAGACTTCACAGGAATGGTCACAAGGAGCCTGAGGGTGCTTGATGGAGCTATTGTAGTTGTTGACGCTGCGGAGGGCGTCATGACCCAGACAGAGACCGTTCTAAGGCAGGCCCTGGAGGAGAGGGTTAGGCCCGTACTCTACATAAACAAGATAGACAGGCTCATAAAGGAGCTGAGGCTGACCTCCTCCCAGCTGCAGGACAGGCTCGTGGAGATAATAAAGGACGTCAACAACCTCATAGACATGTACGCTGAGCCGGAGTTCAAGGACAAGTGGAAGCTGAACCCGGCGGCCGGGAACGTAGCCTTTGGAAGCGCTAAGGACCAGTGGGGCATAACTGTGCCGATAGCCTCCAAGAAGGGTATAAACTTCCAGCAGATCATAGACGCTTACTCAAGCGATGATAAGGACAAGATAGCAGCGCTTACTAAGAAGGCTCCGCTGCACGAGGCCCTGCTGGACATGGTCGTCAAGTTCGTCCCCAACCCGAAGGAGGCGCAGAAGTATAGGATTCCAAAGATATGGAAGGGAGATCTCAACAGCGACCTTGGAAAGGCCATGCTAGAGGCTGACCCCAACGGGCCCGTCGTGTTCTATGTAAATGCCATTCATGTTGAGAAGGCAGGCCTAGTGGCCACGGGCAGGGTGTTCTCAGGCACCCTTGAGCCAGGCAAGGAGCTCTACGTGGTGTCCCAGGACGTCACAGGCAGGGTGCTGCAGGTAAGCCTTTACATGGGCCCCTTCAGGGAGCTGACGCAGAGGGTCACGGCTGGCAACATAGCTGCCATAATGGGCATAGATAACCTTAGAGCTGGAGAGACGCTTGTTGAGAGCCAGTACAAGTCGCAGGGCGCCCCGTTCGAGCAGCTACACTACATAGCCGAGCCTGTAGTGACCATAGCAATAGAGCCGGCCAAGGTACAGGACCTGCCTAAGCTTGTGGACTCTCTGAGAAAGCTTACCATAGAGGACCCGAACCTGGTAGCTAAGATCAATGAGGAGACTGGCGAGTACCTCCTCTCAGGAATGGGGCAGCTCCACCTAGAGATAGCGCTCTGGATGCTGAAGGAGATTTACGGCCTAGAGGTCAAGGCCAGCCAGCCAATAATAGTTTACAGGGAGTCCGTGAGGGAGAAGAGCCAGGTCTTCGAGGGCAAGAGCCCCAACAAACACAACAGGTTCTACCTGAGCGTTGAGCCGCTAAACGACGAGACCATAGACCTCATACACAGGGGTGCCGTGAGGGAGGATCAGGATTCGAGGGACAGGGCCAAGATACTCAAGGAACAGGCCGGCTGGGACTACGACGAGGCCAGGAGAATCTGGGCCATAGATGAAAACATCAATGTCTTCGTAGACATGACGTCAGGAGTGCAGTACCTCAAGGATGTCAAGGATACCATAATTGGCGGCTTCAGAATAGCAGTAAAGGAGGGTCCACTGGCGGCTGAGCCCGTCAGAGGTATCAAGGTAGTACTTCACGATGCTGAAGTACACGAGGACCCGGTGCACAGGGGGCCTGGCCAGATATACCCAGCCGTGAGGAACGCCATATGGGCTGGCATACTTACCTCGAGGCCAACGCTGCTGGAGCCTATACAGAAGCTTGACATAAGAATACCGATGGAGTACCTCAGCGCAGTAACCACGATAATAGTCAAGAAGCGTGGAAAGATAATCGACGTGGAGAACACGCCGAGCGGCACCAGGGTGCTCGCTGAGATACCAATAGCTGAGAGCTTTGACCTGGCAGCAGAGCTGAGAGGGTCCACTGCAGGAAAGGCCCTGTGGGGCACGGAGTTCAGCAGATGGGCCCCTGTGCCTGACAGCATGCTTGACGACCTAATAAGGAAGATAAGGGAGAGGAAGGGACTCCCACAAAAGCTACCAAGCCTCTCAGACCTGCTAGGGCCTTAACCTCCTCCTCACCTTACGTTTTGCACTATTCCCGTTTTACTGCCTGTAAGCTTGGGAGGCAATGTTATATTATACTTATCCGCGTGAACCTTAACGACCTGAGGTTTTCAATTCTGCCCTCCTTAACGCCTATAACGTCGTCCTCCTCCAGAAGTCCAAGCCTATACATTATCGCGGCGCACCTGTCGCTGGTCACAGCGCCCATTATGAGGCCCCTGTCCATCATCAGGTCAAGGCCGCTCTCGAGGTCCTTCCTTGACAGGCCGCAGTGACCTGCGGGATGCGTGTGCACCACCGCCGGTGACTGCCTGAGCCCAGGCAGAGAGACCCTGAACCTCTCGCCCTCAAAGACGAAGGCCCTGCCATCTGCTGTATAGACAATGATGTATTCAGTGCCGTCCCTGTCCGTCCTTGAAGCCAGAGGCGAATAGAGCGGGAAGTAGTCCAACCTAACGAGTTCCCGTGGCAACTCTTCATAGAGCTGCCGCAGCGGTAAAAGGCCGCCTTGGCTAGCATCTGTGGCCTTGATTGAAATTTTTGCACCTCTGAAGTCAAGTTCTTGAGGCTCCACCCAGTCAGCATTTATGTAGAGCTCGAGGCTGCCCCTGCTGAGGCCCTCCCTTATTGACGTTACATCAAGTATTTTTGATGACACCTTAGCGTCAAGAAGGCTCCCCTCTGCGGTGTAATAGCCTTCCACTAAGTCGAGGACGAGAGCGGCCACTCCAAGCAGCAGTGAGCCGTCAGTTACGGTTTCCCACTGCTCCTTCATTGACCATGCCAAGCGATATATAGAAGTATAAGTTATAAAGTTACGTAGTAAACCTGACTCGCGGAGGCCTAGCAGTGAAGCAAGAGTATTCTGAAGAGGAGTTCAGGGCTATCCTAAGCAAGTGGGAGAGCACAAGAACTATGATAGAGCCTGAGCTAAACTCTATTGTGTCAAGGCTTGAGATGGCCGGGCTCGAGGGCCTTGCTTCATATATAGTTAAGGGAGGCAAGATGTTTAGAGGCTTCATGACAATGCTGTTTGCAGAGGCCGCTGGAGGTAATCTTGACAGAGCGAAGGATGCCGCGATTGCAGTAGAGCTAGTTCAAGGGGCCAGCCTTGCGCTTGATGATATTATAGATAAGGACGCCGAAAGAAGGGGAGGCCCCTCCGCTTGGGTACTTTACGGGATTGGCAAGAGCGCCATGGCTTCCCTTTTACTAGTGCCCACCGCGCTAAAATTAGTCGAGCAGTACGGTCCCTTGGCGTTGAGTTATAGCATCACCGCATGGGAATCCATGGTCAGAGGTGAAATCATGGACGCTTACTCCTCCCTCAACTTAGAGCCTGTAGAGTATCTGCAGCTTGCATCGCTTAAGACCGGCAGCCTCTTCTCGCTAGCCTCAACCTTAGGTGTTATAGCAGCCAACCATGAAGAGTACGCCGAGAGGGCCTGGAATTACGGCAACATTGTTGGCACCGCCTATCAGCTAGCTGATGACATAACGGACTTCGCTAACTATGCGAGAGGGGCCAAGGATAAGCTAGACCCCAGCGAGAGGCTCTTCCTAAGGTGGGCTGAGACTGAACTGAAGGCCCGCGGAGAGGATGAGGTTATAGAGAAGGGAGTTGAGTACCTCAACGACATTCTTAAGAGGTCAATCAGCTCCTTGAGCTTCCTGCCGCCAGGGCCAGCAACTAAGATGATAGCCGAGCTGCCATGGTTTATGGCATCTAAGATGCTAGAATCGGCCAACCTCTCGCTAAGTAAGTTTGACCAGCAGCCGTAATTTCTAGCTTACTTGTCATTGTCGGAAGAGCTATTAGCGCCTGCGGGGTTTCCGTAGAATTTGTCCAGGGTGGTGACCCTTCTCTCGCCCTTAAAGGGCGCCTTAAGGAGCTCCTTTATCCTGGCAGCCTTGGACTCGCCGACGCCCTCAACAGATGCCAGCTCCGCCAGGCTGGCGTTAAAAAACGACTCCAGCGATCCGAACTTCTCAAGTATCCTCTCGGCAGTCTTAGCCCCTATGCCTGGAAATGACTCAACTATATAGAGCTGCCACTCCCTCAGCGACTGCGCTGATGGTTTCTTATTTATAATGACTGGCCTTGAACCTCTGCCCTTAGTGAGGTACTTGGAGGCCAGCGACGCCAGGTACTCGGCCGTCTGCCTAGCAGAGCCGCTCCAGAGGAGCTTAACGTTATAGCTTGCCACAAGCGTTGCGAGGGCCCCTATTAGTTGCCTCTCCTTGTCGCTCCAGTACCGCAGCTCCCTGGAGAAGTCACCCTCTATTATATAGAAAACCTCCTCATAATCGTTCCTCATCCTTGAGGCCTGGTCGAAGAGCCTCCCGTCAAACAGCGACGAGACGAAGTCCTTGGCGTTCTTCCTCTCAACGACTATGTCGGGCGGTATTATGTAATCCCCTTCAGGAAGCTGCTTCCTTATTACAAGGACTCCCAGGGATTCCAGCAGCGACGGAACCCCTGAGGCCTCCTCCCTCACGTCAGCATAAACCCTAGTCCTTTTGGTGGCGCTTCCTTCAACCACTGGCATCACCGCAGCGCTGCCTCACAAAGTTAACCGCGAGGCCTAGCACCTTATCAATAGTAGTCTGGTTTGGGGACTTTAACCTGAGAGCCGCGGCCCCATCATGGCCTCCTCCCTCGCCGCCTAACCTCTCAGCTATGAAGGCCGCCAGTTCAGACGCCCTAATGTTGAGCTTAAGGGCGCGCCTCGAGACCCGCAGCGACACTCTCTCATCATTAATTACAGCCGCAACGTCGGCGCCCAGGGATATCATAGACCTAGCTACCTCGGCCTCGAAGGAGCCTACGTGGGTCACCGCCACAGCCAACTGGCCGCAGACAACGCTAACCGCCGCCCTCGAAAGGCCCTTAAGCCTTGCGGCCCTTTTGTCTATAGGCTCGTCATTGCTCTGCCTCAAGAAGCTAACAGCAAAGGCGTAGTCCGCGCCCATCTCCATTAACTTAACTATGTACCTGAAAGTGCTTATTGACGCCCTCTCCAGGAACGAGGTCTCCTCAAGTATTGCCGTAAGTAAGAGGGTGGCCTCGGTTGGCTTTAGCTTAAGGATCCCAGGAGCGGCAAGCGAAAGGACCACCTCTACGCACGACGGAGCGCTCTCGTCACTTATTAGAAGGGTGGCCATCGTGTGCAGGCTCCCCGGGCTGTGGTGGTCTATTACGACTAACTTTGCCCCTCTCAGGGCATCACCGTTAACTCCGAGCTGTGATATATTGCTGGCGTCCACTGTTATAAGCACTCCCGCCTGCTGGTTGTCTAGGCTGTCGCACAGGGGTATGTCAAGCGAAAGTGAAGTTAGCAGCTCCCTGGACTGCTTGCTCAGACCCTGAGGCGAGTAGAGGCAGCAGCTACTGGAGACCCCCTCCAGGAGCCTGCACACCAGAAGAGCGGAGGCGACGGCGTCAAGGTCAGCGTTGCCGTGCATTAGTACCTTGACGCCGGAGCCCTTAACTAACTTAGTGAGCTCCTCATAAAGCTCCTGTGAACCTGGGCTGCCAGGCCCTGCGCGCAAGGACTAAGAGCCCCCTGCGGGGCCTGCGGCTCCGCCGCCTCCTACAGCCCCCTGCAGCAGACGCTGTAGCTCTCCGGCCACCTTGTCAAGTTCGTCTTTCACTAGGTTCTCCTGGTTCTTAAGCGCCTTAATCTTAAGCTCCAGGTTCTCCTTGCGGTCCTGCAGCTCCTTGAGCAGGTCGCCCTTTGTCGACTTAACAAGGACGAAGCCTGCCATCTTATAGACCTCCGCGCTGTCCGAGAGCCCGTTGAGGGTCTCTATTACCTTCTCTATCTCGCTTAGGGACGACTCGGCGGCGAGCCTCTGCTGAACTATCGCGTTGTAGGTGTCCCTAAGCTGAAGGTACTTGTTATATTTGACCTCGGCCTCTGGAGGCACTCTCTCTACCACTTCGCGCACCTAGCAAAAACTCCTCACTAAGGTTATTATGCTCTACTCGTGAGCTTCATGACTTTAGCTGTCAAAGCCGTTAAGGCAAGCAAGGGATTTATATTTGGTCATTAATTAACAGATTTGGTGAGTTAGGGAATTGTCTATAGCCTACAGTCCCTTAGTGCTCGCCGCCAATTCATTCATAATAGTGCCAACAATAATTCTAGCCGTGCTGGTTGGCACGATACTTCTCCTCCGCATGCTGCTTAGGCCCGCCGGCTACATAGAGTCCAAGGAGCCCTACAAGTACAGGCTTTTCGAGTCCTCCAACCCGCCGAGGGGGGTTGGCAAGTCCAGGCTTTCCTACCAGTACTTCGGTTACCTTATAATGTTCCTCGCCGTAGAGCCAGCGGTCGTGCTGTTAACGTTCCTAGCGTCTGCCCCCTCAGAGTATAGTCGGGACCTTCTCCTGCTCTACCTTGTAATGGTGGCCGTTTTTGCCCCTCTGTTGGCATATGGCGCATATGTGTCTAGGAGGATAGAGGAGTGGAGGGATTAGAGATGGCTCAGGTGCAGGAGAGGGCGAAGGAGGGTAAGGCTTATATAGGTAACCTTGAGGTAGCGGCTCAGCTGGCTAAGGAGAGCCTCATCAAGGGGACCATAGCTAAGGTCGTCGACTGGGCCACGGCTTTCAGCCTGTGGCCTGTTCACCTGATGACCAGCTGCTGCGGCTGTGAAATAGGAGCTGCCTGGGGCCCCAGGTTTGACAACGAGAGGTACGGCTCGCTTCCATGGGTTAGCCCAAGGCAGACTAACCTGATAATAATTGAGGGCACTGTGACAAAGAAGATGGCGTGTACCGTCAGGATAACGTGGGAGCAGATGCCTTTCCCCAAGTTTGTCATAGCCATGGGCGCCTGCTCACTTGATGGCGGCATCTTCTACAACAGCTATAATATAGTTAGGCCATGGCAGGTGGTCCCTGTGGACATCTATATACCAGGGTGCCCGCCAAGGCCCGAGGCCGTTGCCAGATCCATAGTAGAGCTTCAGAAGATCATAAGAAGCCGCGGCGTCGCCTCAAAGTGGGTCGTTGAGGGGGTTAGGAAGGACCTGAAGTACATCCTGCCTAAGGAGGACCTCTGTGGGTGGAGGGGTGAGGGCGGTGGTTACAGCTGAGGAGCTTCAAAAGAGCATCCTTGAGGCTCTGAAGGATTATAAGCCGCAGGTCGAGCCGTCCAAAGGCTATATAGATGTAGTTGTCCCCGTTGAGCACCTGGTTGACGCCGCCAGGAAGCTGAAGGACATGGGTTTTGACCACGTGATATCGGTTGGTGCTGTTGACTATCTAACCAAGAAACAGCTTAAGATCATGTACCACCTGACCAGTTACCTTAACGAGGACCTCTCCAGGTTCATGGTGTCTCTTTCAACCTACGTGAGCAGGGATAACCCTCACTGTCCAAGCCTCACGCCAGTGTGGCTGAGCGCTGAATTCCATGAGAGGGAGGAGTATGAGATGTTTGGGATAACCTTTGACGGCCACCCAGACCTTAGGCTGCTCCTTCTGACGCCCGTGGTGGCGGCGCTTAAGCCCTTGCGTAAGGACTTCATAGTGAAGGAGGAAAGTGACAACATAGAAGCTGACTATGAAGGTTTTAAGGCAACTAAGTGGTGGTAAGCCATGTCCGCGCAGGATTCAAGCAGCGGCGTACCGCACCTGCCTGGCATGGAGGTAAGGCCGGTCGAGAGGAACGTCTACGAGGTTCAGATAGGACCGGCCCACCCAGGCTCAGGCCACATGAGGATAATAGTGGAGCTCGACGGCGACGTGATGGTAAGGGTTGACCCAGACATAGGCTTCGTTCACAGAACCATGGAGAAGCTGGCCGAGGGCAGGGACTGGATAAAGAACATACCGCTCTTCGAGAGGATGGCAATACTGGACGCATGTAATATAACCCTGCCCTACGTTGAGGCCGTTGAGAAGCTCCTCGACATAGAACCGCCCGAGAGGGCTAAGTACCTCAGGACTCTCCTCTGTGAGATAAACAGGATAGCAAGTCACCTCTACGGCATGGGAATTTTTGGCGTCTTCCTTGGGCACTCGACGCTCTACATGTGGGCCTTCGGCGACAGGGAGGTCTTTGTACAGCTCGCCGAGGACCTCACGGGCGCAAGGCTAACTCACAGCTACCCAGTCTTCGGCGGTGTAAGGAGGGACATGCCAGATGACTTCCCTGAGAACGCAAGGAAAGCCGTCAGGTATATGAGGAACAGACTAAACGAGTACGCCAAGATATTCCTGAACAACCCAAACATAAGGAAGAGACTAGAGGGCGTTGGAGTGATCTCCAAGACCAGGGCGGCGGAGCTTGGCATAGCAGGGCCCAATGCTAGGGCCAGCGGCATCAAGTATGACGTAAGGCTTGTCGAGCCCTACGAGGCCTACCCAGAGCTTGACTTTGAGATACCCGTGTTTGAGGAGGGGGACTCGCTCGCCAGGGCCTGGATGAGAGTCGAGGAAATAAGGCAGAGCCTCAACATAATAGAGCAGGCCGTGGACTGGCTGGAGAAGCACCCAAGGGAGGGCTTCATGCACGACAAGTTCTGGAAGGCTGCGCCTAAGCTCTATAAGGACGTATACGAGGGCAACATACCGTACGCCGGCAAGTACAGGGTCAAGTTGATGCCTCTGTTTGCAACGCTCAAGGTCCCTGCCGGTAAGGCTGCGGCCAGGGTTGAGGCCGGAAGGGGCGAGATGTTCTACTACGTTGAGAGCGACGGGAAGGACGTTCCGTACAGAGTAAGGGTGGTGTCACCTTCGTTCAGAAATGTGATAGCGTTCAAGTATGTTATGCCTGGGCACAGGCTCATGGACTTGCCTACAATATATGGTAGTTTTGATTACTTCCCACCTGAGTGGGACAGGTGATGGAACATGATAACGGCCACTAGAGTGCTCTATGATATAGGTTGGGGGATCCTGCACTACATAATTTTCTATCCCCCCGTCTACCAGTTTGTCATAATACCTGGGCTCGTGGCCGCGCTTGTGGTGGTTATATTCATCATATGGTTTGAGCGTAAGGCTGCGGCCAGGGTTCAGATGAGGTACGGACCGCTGGAGATAAGCCCAAGGACAGGAGGGGCCCCGCAGCTGATAGCTGACCTAGTAAGGTACATGATGCAGGAGATCATAGTGCCAAGTGCCGTTGACTTCATGTCATACATACTGGCGCCTAACATGTCTATGATACTTTCGCTTCTGCCTATGGTAGCCGTGCCTATGACCTCAATACCCAGCTACTGGCCCATCCCAATGAGCTACAGCCTACTCATAGCCGTCGCCCTGTCCACCTTGTCCCCTATCTTCGTGGTCATGATGTCGTGGGCCAGCAACAGCAAGTTCTCTGTGCTGGGCGGCCTAAGGGAGTCGTTTATTGTAGTAGCTTATGAGCTCATAGCTGTTATATCACTTCTTTCAGTGGTACCTCTGCTCCACACCTTTGACTTAGTGACCATCGTCGACTATCAGTTCAGCGGACGCTGGCTTGGGCTTCTGAACCCCTTAGCCCTGCTTGACGCCTTCATAGCGGTGCTCATGTCCACCAGCGGCTTCCCCTTCGAGATACCCGACTCCGAGAGCGAACTTGTAGCTGGGCCGTACACGGAGTACTCAGGCCTCCTCTACGGCCTTAACATGGGAGGGGCCTACATAAGGCGCTGGGCCTTCTCAGTCCTGATAGCCCTGGTGTTCCTAGGCGGCTGGGCGCCTTACAGGCCAGAGCCAGGCATAGTACTCGGCTACCTTGTGCCAAGCCTCATAGTGGTTGTTAAGGCCGTTATAATTATGGCCATAATGAGCTTCCTGCGCGCGGTCTACGGAAGGTACAGGCTTGACCAGGCGCTGAGCCTGGCCTGGGAGGTGCTCATACCCATAGCAATAGCGGCCTTTGGCCTGAGCGTGTTTGAGGCGTTTATTGGGGTGCACCCATGAGGTGATAAGTCATGCCCGCAAGACCGTCGCTTAAGAGGGTTCCGAGGGCCACGTTCCTGGGCAGAGCCATAGCTGGAAACCTGGGGGCACTGATAGTAGGAGTTAAGTACTTCATAGACCCCAACAGGATAACTTTGCTCTACCCCCACGAGTACATTAAACTGAGGCAAGGCTACAGGGGCTACATAGTCCTCATATTTGACAAGTGCATAAGCTGCGCCTCCTGCGCCAGGATATGCCCGGCAAGGGCCATGAAAATGGTGACCATGGAGGTCAAGGACAAAAAGCTAAACAGAGCGATGAAGAAGAAGTATCCTGTAATTAACTACAACCGCTGCATATTCTGCGGCTACTGCGTTGACGTGTGCCCGACTGAGGCACTATACCACGTGCCATACCATGATCTTGTCTACCTTAACATGCAGGACATGATACTCAACGTGGAGGAGTTCCAGAAGGAGCCAGAGTTCGTAACAGCTAAGGAGGGAGTCCCCGTCACCTACGTGTTTGACGAGAAGAGGGGGCTCGTCAAGGTAAGCGTTGAAGAAAGTTCAAATCAGGGAAGTTCAAGCCAGCCAGCAGGGGGAGGTGGAAGCTCGTGAGCGGAGAGTCCATAGACCTGCCGTTATACGCCATAGTGCTCTCGATAATGGCCATAGCGTCAGCCATGCTTGTGGTAAGGCTTAAGGACCTGGTCTATGCCAGCATAACGCTTGCCATACTGGGCTCCTTTACGGCCGCCCTGCTTGCAGTTGCCGGGTTTGGCCTGGTCAGCGCTTACCTGGTCCTTGTGTATGTGGGGGCCGCTGTCATGTTTATAGTCATATCTATAAGCATGATAGGACCCCAGGGGCAGGAGTCCTTTGACTCCTTCAGGGGGCTCACGGTGGCCGCCGCGCTGGCAACATTTATAATAACAGTGGTTGTTATATCTGAGCTTTACAGGCTGTTTACGGTCCCTCCCTCACTGTCAGCGTCAGCGGCGGCCGCCGGGGCCCTTAGGGAGTACTTGCCCGTCCTGGCCCTCATATTCATAGGGCAGGCGGCCACGGTTGTTGAGGCGATTTCTATAGCTAAGAGGGGTGGTAGGAAGTGATCCTTGTAGACTCGTTTGTAGGAGCTACGCTCTTCGTGACCTCAGCCATTATAATGGCGATTGGGGCCTACGGCCTGACCGCGTCAAATAATCTGCTGAGGCAGCTGCTGTCAGTTGAGGTCATATTCAATGGGCTGCTGCTCCTTGTCATACCCTTGCTCTCGGGCTTCGCGGCCCTTGCAGCTTACTTTGGCATAATAGTTATTTCTGTGGTCTCTGTGGAGGTGGTGGTAGTGGTCTCCATACTCATAGCTTTTCTGAGGCAGTACAGGTCGCTTTCATCCAGCGACCTAGAGGAGTCGGAGGTGTGAGCGCCATATGATACTTCCGTACCCGTTGCTCTGGATAACCGTTATCCTGCCCGTGCTGCTTGGCATCATAGCCTGGCCTCTCAGGAGCAGATCAGGGCTTCATGCGCTGTTCTACCTGTCGGCCGCCTCCCTCATCATCCCCCTCCTCATTATCGTCTACGGCTACGCCTCAGGGGCTCTGGAGACGGGGAGTCTGGTGGACCCACTTTACTTCAACTTAACCAGGTACTCAGTAGGCACTATAGCCCTTGGTATAGACGGGTTATCAGCGCCCGTGATCATAGGGCTCTCCATAGTGACCTCCTTCGTGGCGATCTACAGCATAAAGTACATGGAGACCAGGATAAGCGAGATGGAGGAGTCGGGCGAGAGGCCCCCAAGCCTTGGCACCTACCTGCTGCTCTACAACATCTTCGCGGCCACCATGCTGGGCCTTGCGTACTCAACCAACCTGGTGGAGTTCTACGTGTTCCTTGAGGGCAGCCTGATATCATCGTTCCTGCTCATAGCCTTCTATGGCTACGGTGACAGGAGGAGGATCTCACTGCTATACTTCGTCTGGACCCACATAGGTGCCGTGGTCTTCCTGACTGGAGTCCTCTACCTGGGTTACCTCACTCACAGCTTCGACTACTTGACCTTATTGAACGGGCAGCTGGTTTCCGTGGGCTCGGTTGAGTACATAGGCTCGGCGGCGACGCTGATAGCCGCGCTGCTGCTCTTCGGCCTCTTCGTTAAGATGGCCGTCTTCGGGGTTCACATGTGGCTCCCCTACGCGCACGCTGAGGCGCCAACGCCCATCTCCGCCCTTCTGTCGCCTAACCTCATAGGCCTTGCAGGCTACGCGATAGCGAGGTTCGTCATACCTCTCTTCCCGACCCAGATGGAGAGCTGGCGCGACTTCCTGCTGGGCCTTGCGTTCACAACAATAATATACGCGGGCCTTGTGTCGCTCAGGCAGACCGACTTCAAGAGGTTCCTGGCATACTCGAGCATAAGCCAGATGGGCTACATGCTCCTGGGGCTTGCAACCCTTAACGAGTATGGCATTATGGGCGCCATGCTGATCTACCTATCGCATGCCATAGGCAAGGCCCTGCTCTTCATGTCAGCCGGAGTCTTCATAACCGAGGCCCACGGGCTCAGGGACATAACTAAGATGGGCGGCCTCGCGAGGAGGTACCCACTAGTGGCAGCCCTGGCCCTTTTTGGCTTCATGAACTTAGCTGGGCTGCCGCCTAGCATTGGCATGTGGAGCGAGATATTTGTAGTGCTCGGGGTCGTCAAGTCATTACTGTTCATAAACCTGGCCACTATGTTCGGGCTGAGCCTTTTACTCATAGTTGCACTGACGATAACGGCCGCGTACTCCTTTATAACCATGAGGAGAGTTTTCTATGGCCAGCCAAGGTCAAAGGTTGAGGCCAGGGAGCGCGTTGACGGCTTCAAGCTAGCCATGCTGGCCGTGGCGGTATTTGGAGTTGTTTTCTTCTTAGCTATAAACCCGCTCACGACAGGCCTTAGCGCCGCAATATCCCACGTGGTTCTCCTCTCGGGATTTGGAGGTGGTCCATAATGACGGTGGTTCACGCGTACTGGCTAACCTGGTCATGGACCTGGCTTGCCCCGTTCACTGGGGCCGGCCTACTTGCCCTGCTCTGGCTGGCAGGGGTGAGGAGGGAGCAGGTCTATAGCATAATAAGCGTGCTCAGCGTGCTTGCCAGCGCCTTGGTTTCAACAGCTGCGCTCTACTACGTGCTAGCAGACCACGAGGTCATATACGCCACTAGCGCCTGGTACTGGGATTCTTTGCTGAGGGTCCACGTTGGCGTCTACTTGGACGGGCTCAGCGCTATAATGGCCACTGTAGTTTCGTGGCTCAGCTTCCTAATAGACCTCTACAGCGTCGAGTACATGAAGGGTGACTGGGGAGTTCAGCGCTACTTCTTCTTCATATCATTCTTCGTGGGCAGCATGATGCTTGTAGTGACCGCAAGCAACTTGATACTTATGTTCGTTGGGTGGGAGGGCACAGGACTTGCGAGCTACGCGCTCATAGGCCACTGGTACACCGACGAGGAAGAGTATTGGGTTGGTGTCCCCAGGAGCACCGCCCTAGGAAAGCCCATGTACTTCGAGCCAAGCACGAGTGGCGTCAGGGCAATACTGTTCACCAGGGTAGGCGACGTAGGCTTCATCATAGGTATGACTGGCCTCTTCGCGCTGGTGGGGTCGATGAGCATACCAGCTATTGCCAGCTCCGCCGGCAGCTGGATGGCGTTCCTAGCGTCAAGGGGGCTCCTGGCCATATTCCTCTTCGTGTTCACGCTGGGCGCCCTCTCCAAGAGCGCCCAGTTCCCCTTCTTCGAATGGCTTGTGACAGCTATGACCGGTCCAACCCCCGTTTCAGCGCTGATACACGCAGCCACCATGGTTAAGGTCGGAGTTTACTACATGCTCAGGTTCGCTCCCATATTCTTCGTTGGAGCCCTGGTGGCGGCGTCCCTTGGGGCTCCCGCCGCCGTTGCTCAAGTACATGAGTACTTCCTGCTGGTGGCATCCTTGGCGGCGGTGACGCTGTTCATGATGGCCACTATGGCCATAGTTAACCACGAGTTTAAGCTCATACTGGCCTTCTCAACCGCGGAGTACCTGGGCTACATGATACTCGCGGTGGCCGCGGGCGGCCTTGCAGTGGTGACAGGCAACTATGCGGCCATGGCCTACGCCGAGATGGCAGGGCTTGCAATGCTGATAGCGCACGCCGTGTTTAAGGCCGCGCTCTTCCTGGTTGCCGGCTACGCGCTCCACGCCTCGGAGAGCAGGTTCATAGATGACATGGGCAACTTCTGGAGATACATGAAGGCCACAGGCATCTCGACGTGGCTCGCAGGGCTCAGCCTGGCCGCGGTGCCCCCGTTCCTGGGCTTCTTCGCAAAGGAGCTTGTCCTAGGCGCCGTCGAGAGGACCGCCGTCTACTCCCTCTATGCCTTAGCTGTAATAGCGGTGGTCTTCACAGCGGCCTACATAACAAGGCTTATAGTCAGGGTGTTCCACCTGCCGCCGCTTAATAAGGAGGCTGAAGGCAAGCACTACCACGAGGCACCTGCACTAATGCTGATACCCTACGCAATACTGGGCCTTGCCTCAATAGTACTGGGCGCCGCGTGGTTCTACGTGGGTTACTGGGTTGCCAGCGGCGTCGGGGAGACCCTTGACATAAGGGTGACCCCGCCGTTCATGCCGTCCATAGACCTTACGACAATAGTCATAACTGCCGTAGTGATAATAGATATCTTGGGCGTCGCGCTGCTCTACATGAGGCGTCACAGCCTGGTGTACCTGCTGCAGAAGAGCGACGCGCTCAAGGCTATACACTCCTTCCTCTTCAACAGGTGGTACGTGAACTCGGCGATATACTACCTGTTCCTTGACTCCTTCGCGGGCCTCTCGTGGCTGCTCAACGTAGTCAACAGGGGCATAGACCTCTTCTACCATTATGTGCTCCCTAAGGCCGGCGAGCTGGCCTCAAGGGGTCTCAGGGGCCTCCTGAGGGGCAGAACTGATTACATATTGACGCTTTACCTCTTCATGATGGTGATTATAGGCATACTGATGTTCATGGCATGGAGGTGAGAAAGTATGTGGGAGATAGGCACTATTAAGTTCCTGCTCTACGTCACTCTGGCCGCCTCCCTGCTGGCACCCTTAACGTCGCCGTCGGGCCGCAGGGACAACGTTGCCCCGCTGGTAATGGCAGCCATAGGCGTGGGCTCATTTGCGGTGGCCATGGGAATATCGTTCTACGCGGCCTCTCTGGGCAGGCCGCTTAGCTTCTATCATGGGCTGGTTGTGCAGGACTCCTTCACGTCCCTGATGCTTCTAGGCGCCTCGCTGGCCTCAGCGATATTCCTGCTGGCCGTGGGCACAGATGGGCTAGGGTGGAGCAGCAGCCCATCGCTATACAGCCTAGTGCCCATGACTCTCTTCGGCGCATTCTTCCTAGCTGGGGCGACTAACGCCCTGGTAATACTGGCCTCGTGGCTGCTGGTCTCGGTGATCAGCTACATAATAATAGCAGCCCCGGACTCTAAGAACGCCAAGGCGGCTGGCGTAAGGTACATCTTCGTAGGCATGGTAGCGACCCTTGCTTTAGTCGGCTCCTTGGCATTCATCTCCGTGTCAAGCGGCGCTTACACGTTCTCGATAACTCCAGTCAGCGGCCTCTCCACGGACGCCAGGGGGCTTATGGCCCTCGCGGTGCTCCTGCTTCTGGCGGCCCTTGGATTCAAGGTTGGCCTCTTCCCATTCCACTGGTGGCTGCCGAGCGTCTACGGCAGGGGCGACGGAAGGACCGTCTCGTTCGTGGCTGCCGTCGTGAAGCTGAGCTTCCTTGCAATCCTGACCAGGGTCCTGGTTATAATAGCTTCGGGCGGGCAGCTGCACACCATCATTGCAATAACCCTCGCCGCGCTGGCGGTCGCAACCATGACGTACGGTAATTTCGCCGCCCTAACCACCAGGGACCTACAGGTGATACTTGCATACAGCTCTATGGCGCAGGTAGGCTACATCTTCGCCGCAATAGCAGCGGCCTCCTACTTCGCTGGCGTAGGCAACGAGTACATGCTGCGGCTCTCCCTGTTCGCGGTGGCCCTCCAGTCAATAGCTTATGCCGTGGCTAAGGCTCCGCTGTTCGCCTTCGCCGGCGAGGTGGGAGGAAGCCTTGACTCCCTGAGGGGCCTCATGAAGTCAAGCCCGCTGAGCGCAGTCACGGCCTCAGTGCTACTCTACAGCCTTCTTGGGGTTCCACCGCTGCTGGGCTTCTGGGGCAAGCTCTACATGTTCCTTGCAGCCGTGGGGTTCAGCGTCTGGCTGGCCCTGGCGGCGCTGATAAACAGCGGCGTGAGCTCCGTCTACTATATAATAGCCTCGAGGGAGATGCTCCGCAAGGACTATGAGGATACGCCAAAGCCAAGGGCCAGGTACGCCGTTGCGCTGCTGATAGCCTCCCTGCTGATAGTTCTGCTAGGCCTCGTGGCTCCGCTGACCTTTAGGGGTATAATTTCAATATACATTTGAAGCCGCTTTGTTTTGGACCCACGCTTTTAGCAACGCGCAGGATTTTACTCTCCTGGTTTTTAATAAGGAAAGATGGTGCCGCCGCCGGGGTTTGAACCCGGGACCTCCGGATTTCCCCAGCCCCGACCTCGGCGCGAGGGCCGTATGAGTCCGGCGCTCCAACCTGCTGAGCTACGGCGGCACCTGTATCGCTATTTGATGTGGCTCTTTTTAAAGCTTAGTACCCTGGCAGTTTCGTAAAAAGACATACGTTTCCGCCGCAGGGCGTGAATAGTGGACTTAGCGACCTGGATTTTAATGGAGAAGCGCGGAACAGGCTTCAGGGGCCTTAAATGCCTGCGGACAGGTCTCTAAGAATAATAACGTTTAAGCTCGACGTTGACACGCTAATGAAGCTTGACAAGCTGGCGGTGGCTGAAAAGAGATACAGAAGTGAAATAATTAGGGAGGCCATAGAGGCCTACCTGTCCTCAAAGGTTTCAAGCAGGCCATCAGTATATTAATACAGTTATATCAGCTAAGAAGAGTTTTATATCGCCTATTTCCCCTTTACCCCTTTGGTGCAGCAGCGTGAGCTCTAAAGGAGCATCGTTATGGATATACCTCGTTGTTGGCCTCGTAATAGGGCTCGTCGTTGGCGCTGGAGCCGGGTACGTGGCCGCGCCCCATAGGACTGTGACTGTTACAGCGCCTGCGACAACCTCTACATATACTACAACCACTACAACTACCTATACCACCACAGCCCCCGTCTCTACTTCTCCCTTCACCGTCGGCGCGGCAGGCACCCTGAAGTTTAGCTTTGGCCAGCTCCTATCGATGCTGAATCAGTACAACCCGTCAATAACTGAAGGCCAGCCGCTCTTTGCGGGTAGCGGCGAGGTTGCGCAGAAGGAGGCCACGACCCAAGTGTTCAGCTTAGTGGCCAGCGCCGACACCACCACTATACCAAGCGTGCTCTTCCCCAAGTACGCCAACTACGAGATAGCCTTCGGCGTGACGCAGATGGTAATAATTGTCGACCTGGAGACGCCCGCGGGCAAGGAGGTCTACGCCCTCTGGAAGCAGGCCCAGACGGAGCAGCCCTTCAGTGCGCAGTGGAACCAGACCTGGGAGAAGATATTTGACATAATAGCGGTAAACTCGAGCACGGTAGTTGGCGTCTCGAACCCGTTCACTGACCCAAGCGGCTACCAGGCCCAGTGCGTGCTCAAGCTGGCCGGCCTCGCCTTCATGCACAACGCCTCCTACTACTGGGGCGCGGTCTATAACAACCCGTCTAAGTACCAGATGAGGAACACTGAGATAGACCTCCTCACGCTGATGTACGCTAACAACTCGGTTCAGTTTGTGCTGTCAGCATACACATCAAACGCCATACCGCAGACCGAGGCTTACCAGCAGAAGGGCTTCAACATGACGTACATAACTCTCCCGCCTTTCATAAACCTCGGCAACCTGAGCTACGTTAACTTCTATCACCAGGTGAACATCACCTGGACCGAGCTCGGCGTGACTAAGACCTTCGCCTGCAACCCGGTGGTCTACACAGCTACCATACCTTACTCAGCCCCGAACCCGCAGGCCGCCGTTGACTTCCTGCTGCTAATATTCAGCCCAGCTGGCCAGAAGGTGCTCGAGAGCTACGGCATCAACCCAATAGTGCCCGGCGTGGTCTACGGCAACTACTCGGCCGTGCCTGCGCCGCTGAAGCCATTCACAGTACCTCTGTCCAACGCGTCATACCTTAGCAGTATATTCCCGTCCTCCAGCTCATCGTGAGGGGCCTTGGCCAGGCTCAGGCTGAACCTCTTCATAGTACTTTTTGTTATCATAGGGGGCCTCCTCCTGCTCTTCTTCTCATACCCAATAGCCGTGCTGCTGTTAGTCGGCAGCAGCGGGCTTGAGGAAGCGCTTAGGGTGAGGAGCTTTGAGCTCGCCCTGCTGGTCACCATAATAACGTCAACTATAGCTGCTGTTGCCTCCGTCATCTTTGGGGTTCCCCTGGCATACATCATGAGTCGCTATAACTTCAGGGGCAAGAGCCTTGTCGAGTCACTCATAGACCTACCCATAGCAATACCCCACATAATAGTTGGCGTCATGATAGTCCTTGCATTCTCCTGGTACGTGGGGCTTGGCCCCATATTTCACAGGCTTCACATCAACGTCGTCGACACTATACTGGGCGCGGCCATGGCCGTCACGTACGTCTCGGCGACGTACTCTGTGCGGGTGGTGGAGTCAGCCATAAGTATGCTTGACCCGGAGCTTGAGCTCACCGCGATGAGCCTGGGGGCCTCCAGGGCAAGGACTTTCATCAGCGTAGTGCTGCCCAAGATCAAGAGGTCCATAGCAGGAGGCGCCCTAACTTCATGGGCCAGGGCCGCCTCCGAGGCAGGCGCGCTTTTCATAGTAGCATACGAGGTTTACCTTGGTAAGTCCCTTGTTTACCCGGCCCCTGTGGCCATTTATGAGGCCTACGTGGGCATTGGAATAATAGAGGCAGCTAAGTTCTCCGCAGCCATGCTAGTGGTGGTTTTGGGCATATTTGTGCTCGCAAGGATACTCCTTGAGGCAAGGAGGGGGTCCAGGGCTGGCCTCGGCGCTCAGGCTTGAGGGCCTAGTAGCTAGGGTGGGCAACTTCACGCTCGGCCCTATTAACTTGGAGCTCGAGAGGGGCGAAGTCGCCCTAATCTTCGGCCCCAACGGCGCCGGCAAGACGACGCTGCTGAAGACAGTTCTCGGCTTCTACAGGCCTGTCAAGGGTAAAGTCATAATAAACGGCGCCGATTCCACTTACATGCCCATAAACAGGAGAAACATAGGCTACGTGCCCCAGAGCCTCGCCCTCTTCGACAACATGAGCGTCAGGGACAACGTGGAGTTCGGCCTTAAGGTAAGGGGAGTGCCAGGGAGGGAGAGGGAGAGGCTGGTCAAGGAGATGGCCGAGAGGCTCCGCATAAGTGAGCTCCTCGACAGGAGGGTCACAGAGCTCTCAGGAGGGCAGATGCAGAGGGTCGCCATAGCAAGGGCTGTCATAGCCAGGCCGACGCTCCTGCTCCTCGACGAGCCCGCCTCCAACCTGGACCCGACATCGGTTGAGGAGCTCATAGACACAATACGTTATGTGACGAAGGAGTTCGGGATAACCACCATTATTGTAAGCCACTCCATAAGCAAGCTCCTTAGGGTGGCATCAAGGCTTCTCTTCATGAGCGGCGGGAAGCTTGTCGACCTGGGCGACGTGGAGACCGCTGTTAGGAACCCAGTTAAGGCCGAGGCGGCAGTTTACCTGGGCTATGATAACATAATACCGTGCAACGCCGTTGATCCACGGCCGTGCGATGACGGCAAAGCGATGGCTGCCAGGTACAACTTCGTGCTTATTGGAGATCCAGAGTGCGACGGCATCACCTTAGATGGCATTGTTGAGCAGCTGTATGTTGGGCTTGACGGCGTCCGCAGGGCCGTGGCCAGGGTGGGCGGCCTCAGGGTGGTAGGGCTCGCTGGAGACCACGTCAGGCTAGGGGAAGCTAAGATATGCATAAGACGTGAGGGCCTGGCGGTAGTGGACCTTTAGCCTCTGAGTGGAGCCGGGGCCGGGATTCGAACCCGGGAGTTAACGGGTCTCCGCAGCCACTGCAGCCCGCCGCCTTGGACCGCTCGGCCACCCCGGCTCCAGTAGACCTTGTGCTTGGTGGGGTTAAGTGCGTTTGCCCCTTTAGGGCGCCTTAAAGCAAAGTTTGCATCGCTAAACAAGTTAAGAGCTTTAACACAAACCAGATCACAGTAGCGTTGACCATAGGGTTCTAACAGACTTTGGCACAAAATTCCTCTAATCCTAAATCAAGCCCCACGGGCCTCTAGGCTTTACATCTGCCTAGAGGACTTAGGGCTCCAGGTGCAGTGACCGGGATTTGAACCTAGGTCGCGGCTCGAAATAATACTAGATAATGTTTTAGTGGAACTTTGATAGAGAGCATTTAGCGTTGCGCGTTTAAGTAGAAAAGATAAGTAGAACAGAACAACAGTAGTGGAATGTATAAAATGCTTCAGAGAGTTAAACTAGCCAGTTTACTCTAGAGAGATTAAAAGACATCCACCACAACATTGATTAAAAAAGCGACATTTAGGATAAAAATATAGCGAAATTTAAGTCATAGCTATAATCAACAGGTTTTATCTTACACTTAGCTCTGCATTTTTTACTTGACTGATCCTTGGTATCTGACAAAGCTAAATCCTTAGGATCTATTATTTTATCTTTAATACTAAGTGTGGCCCTTAGCATTATAAGTAAATTAACGGACACTGATTTCCCTTCCCTAATTAAAAATATAATAGAATGCGGCGGTTTGAGAGCATCATTCGTTTCGGATATTCTCAACAATTTTTGTAATTTATATATACTATTAATGTATGGAATGTATGGAGATGGCAGTGGAATGTATGGAGGAGCTGACATCTCTATTTCACCTATATCATATGGTATTAAATCCTTGTTTTCGTTGTTTTTAGTTTCATTGTAATTGTTATCTTTATTTCCAGAATCGTTGCACAAGTCATTAAATGGGGATTCCTTTCTCATTCCAGCCTCTTCTGCTAGGCGGCAAACAAACTCAGTAAATTCTCTTTTGTCCATCATCATTAATGATTTAGCGCCTAGGGCTTCCTTTGCTAAAGATAAAAATGACATGATATCTTCTTCGATTTTTAAGCGCTTTTCATCAACATCTTCTTTTTCATTTTTACTTTGAGGCCTACCAAGGTAGCTTTTATTCAGTACTTTCTCATCTATTATGTATATCAAAGGGTTAGGGTACGGGTTCTTTTGCAATTAAGAGACTCTAAGAAGTTAGAGAACTTCAGACATCGATAGGGGGTCAGGCTAAATTACCCAAGTTTTGGTATGAATCGCCTATTTCGGGGAAGATGGTAACGAACTGAGAGAAACCCAAATTAGATAAGGGGTGTAGCAAGAGGTAGGCTCTTCGATGTTGCTGAGCAGCGTTTCGAAATTTCTTTACGTCTTCTTCACTTATACTATGCATGTGCCAATGGCAGTCCTTAGGGAATCCCCATGCACTGGCAAAGTGACGTTAAGAGGAAATTACGAAAGCCGTGTACTTCATAGCGTTAATGATAACGCTTAGCATAGTCTTGGGGCCCCATCTGCTGTTTTAACTCGCAGGGTGCATCGCTTAGTTCATCTAAACCGAGCATTTTCGCAATTAGCTGAATTATCCGATCCAGGTCTTCTTCACTTTCTCTGTAAAGTATCCGTATGGAGCACTCCTACTCACTCTTATCTTGACTTTTGTACAACATAGCTCAATTCATATTTCTCAACCACTTTCTCTAGAATCCGAATCTTTGCTCGCTGTCGAGCTTATTTTATGTCAATATTTGCCACGATCTCACGCATTCTTTATTAAGTCGCGAGAGTGCTGCAAATATCCTTCGTTACCATGAATTCCTTATTTATCTAGGGAACATAGCCCCCTTCCAATTTAAAGGTAAAGGAAAAAGTGCCGCGGCCGGGATTTGAACCCGGGTCACGGGCTCGAAAGGCCCGCATACTGGGCCGGACTATACTACCGCGGCACCTGGCTCAGGTTTAGCCGCAGGGAAAATTAAGCTTTGAACCCGCTCAGGACCTCCGTAACCGCCCTCCTTACGACGTCCCTGCTGCTCCCCACCTGGGGGGACCAGCCCCAGCTTACGGCTTTCTCTATGGACAGCTGCATTACCTTTACATCGCCCCTCCACCCTCTTCCCCCGTCGACCCCTCCGGTAGTGTATATCTGTGGGCTTAGGCCCATGGTCTCAGCCACTATTTTAGCTATCTCAAGCACGGATATCCTGTCCGGGGTGCCTATGTTAAAGGCCTCATACCTTACCCCCTTCTCCAGGGCCTTCATGAAGAGCTGGTACATGGCCCTCACCGTGTCGCTGACGTGCACGTAGCTCTTGCTCTGGCTGCCGTCGCCCAGGACCTCAAGCCGCGTGGGGTCCCTCCTGAGCTTGTTTATGAAGTCATATATGACGCCGTGGGTAGACCTTGGGCCCACGACGTTGGCCAGCCTGTACGACACCGCGGTCCAGTCGAAGGTAAACGCGTAGCCACTTATCAGCCCCTCTGAGGCCAGCTTGGAGCCTCCGTACACGCTTATCGGGTAGCAGGGGCCGTAGTCCTCAGGCGTAGGTATAACCCTTGCCTCCCCGTAGACCGTGGAGGACGAGGCAAACGCTATGGCCTTCACGCCGTTAGCCCTCATGCCCTCAAGCACGTTATAGGTCATTTGGACGTTCTGAAGATATATGGACTCGGGGCTCTGCGACCCTATTCTGACCTCCGGGTTAGCTGCCAGGTGCACCACCGCGTCAGCGCCCTTGGTGACCTCCCTGGCCACCTCAGGGCTCGTCAGGTCGGCCCTAATGAACCTGAGATGGGGGCTTCCCATCACGTCCTTGAGGAACTCGAGCCTGCCGGTGCTCAGGTTATCAACAACCGTGACGTCGTGACCTTCCTCTATCAGCAGCTCCACCAGGTGAGAGCCTATGAAGCCCGCACCCCCAGTTACCAGGAACTTCACGCTCACTGCACCCTCTACTCAAGTTCACCCGCAGACTTTACGGTCAGCCCTGCGCGGGCTCTTCATCCTGATGTCAGCCCTTTCGAGCCTCTTCACGCCAGGGTATACCTAGGGCGCACTATAATAATAAAATTGTTGCGTTCAAAGGCTAGGCCGCAAGCTGTTAGTGGCCGGAGATAGCATCCGCTGAAGAGTCTATTACTTGAAGGCCCCGTTGAAGATAAGAGCCTTTCCCTAAACTTAGTGTGCTAGGGCCGTGAGGAGATGGTTTACCTGATGAAAAATGATGAAGGTCTGGAGCTCCGAGCCCTCAGGAGGCAACCTTGCCCTTAGCCTTTAGGTAGTCTACAGCTGTGTTGGCTATGATCCTTATGCCCTCCCTCAGCTTGTCAGGCGGCAGGTAGCTGAAGTTTATCCTCATTGCATTTGCGCCGCTGCCGTCGCTGAAGAAGCTCCTGCCTGGCACGTATGCGACGCCCCTGTCTATGGCCATCTGTAACATGTCTGATGTGTCAACGCCCTCTGGCAGGTATATGAAGGCGAAGAGCCCTCCCCTTGGCCTGAACCAGTGGCTGCCGTCTGGCATGTACTCCTCCAGGGCCTCTATCATCACGTCCCTCTTCTCCCTGTATGACTTTCTGGCCTTCTCTATAGTCCTGTCAACCACGCCCTCCTTTATTGCGTAGAGCGCTATGTACTGGGAAAGTGTGGACGAGTGAAGGTCGACCATCTGTTTCGCCAGCTCGACTGCCCTGACGAGCTGCCTGTCGGCTATCATGTACCCAAGCCTCAGCCCTGGAGCCAGGATTTTGCTGAATGTGCCAAGATATATCACGCGGCCCTCGTCATCCATAGTCTTAAGGTGCGTGAAATTCACGTCATCGTCAAACACGAAGAAGCTGTAGGGGTCGTCCTCTATTACCAGCAGGTCGTACTTGCTGGCGATTTCCATCAGCTCCTTTCTCCTGTCGTCGCTCATTATGACGCCTGTTGGGTTGTGGCACGTGGCTACAGTGTATATCATCTTGACGTTAATGCCCTTCTCCTTAGCCTTCTTGATGCTGTCCTCGAGCAGGTCCGTCCGCATGCCGTTCTCGTCTAGCGGTATAGATATGAAGTTGGCCCCGTAGTATCTGAACACGTTGAGCGCCGCCAGGTAAGTGGGGCTCTCAACTATGATGCCATCGCCTGGGTTTATCAGCGTCATTGCAAGCAGGTATATCGCCTCCTGGCTTCCCGTTGTCACAGCAACCCTGTCGTTGTCAGTAACTTTGACGCCCTTGCCTCTCACGAAGTCTGCAACGGCCTCCCTGAACGGCATAACGCCCAGGGTGGGTGAGTATTGAAGGGCGCTGTCCCCGAGCTCCTCTATGACCCTTGACGCTATGGCAGCGAGCTCTTCCTTCGGAAAGGCCTCAGGGCCCGGCAGCCCTCCGGCAAGGCTCAGCACTTTCTTGTTCTCCGTCAGCGCCAGAATTTCTCTTATCTCGGACGGCCTCAGGGACTTCACTCCGCTTGAGAATTTACTTGCCACATCAATCAAACTGCTCGGCCTATTTGTTAAAAGATGTCAGAAGCTTTAAAGCACTATGTATTTTACGTTTGGAGCTTTATAAAACCGACTAGGTACACATGGTGGGATACATAGCTTAATCAGTTGCAGTAGAAGCGAAGCATTAATAACGGCCCACCCTATGGCTAACTGGCGGGCCGCCGTAGCTCAGCCGGTAGAGCGCCGGCCTCGTATGGGCTCTGGCCAAGGCCGAGGTCGAGAGAGCCGGTGGTCGCGGGTTCAAGTCCCGCCGGCGGCTCCACGCCTGGGGTGTAGTTAATGGTAAGGCTGCTTTACCAAGAGGACTCATACGTGAAAGAGTTCGAGGCCACGGTGACCAGGGTTGATCAAAATAAGATATATCTAGACGCTACGGCCTTTCACCCAGGGCCCTCTGGAGGCCTTGATGCTGACACGGGCCTCCTGGTGCTGCCCTCAGGCTCAACAGTAAAGGTAGTGAACGTTATCGAAGACGGTGATGATGTAGCTCACATAACAGAGGCTCCGGTTCAGCTATCCCCTGGGGATAAAGTAAAGGGCGTTCTGGACTGGGAGAGAAGGTACTCCATGATGAGGCTCCACACGGCGAGCCACGTCCTGGCCGCGGTGCTCTATAATAAATATGGAGCCAAGATAACCGGAGGGCACATTAAGCCTGATGAAGCGCAGGACGACTTTGACCTGAGCGGCGTGGAGAACTGGAGACAGGCTATACTGACCGCTGTAGACGAGGCAAATAATGTGCTCAGCAGGTGCATTGACGTCAAGGTCTACTGGCTTGAGCGCGACAGGGCACTTCAAATTCCCGGCATAGTAAAGCTTGCCGGAAGGCTGCCCCCGGCAGTTGACAAGCTTAGAATAGTTGAGATACCGGGAGTTGACATACAGGCCGACGGAGCCCCCCACGTCAAGAACACCTGCGAAGTGGGTCACATAGAGGTCGTTAGCGTGGAGAACAGGGGCAAGACTAGAAAGAGGGTCTACTACCGCCTCTCACAGGTGCCCGCTGGTGCTCGGACAGCCTGATGCAGACTCGCTGGTCAAGGAGTGCGGCAGCTTAAAGCGCTGGATCCTTGACACTGATGGCATACCCACGTCACTGAAGCTGGCAATAGATGATCAGGAGGCATTTAAGGATGAGTTGCCCAGGTTGGCTGCGACTTCCCGGCACCTTATAGATGTTCTTATAAACAAGTACAGGGCTGAGGTCGAGATACCCAGGAACGTAGATCCCGTGTCGGAGTTCAAGGTAACGGCGTGGCCTGACCTAGTTAACGAGGAACTGGGCCTCGTGGGCCTTGTGCTCTACTCCTGGTTTCCGTTTTCCATATACAGGGGTGACAACAAGGCCGAGTACGAGCCCATAGAGCTGGTCTTCGCTAGAAACAACGATAACGACTATAGGCTGCTCTTTGCCTACGCAAGGGTTCACTATGACCTGTGCGAGTATAACCTGGCAGGCTTAAGTAAGGTTACCATACGCTTCCTGTACCATGGGCACACCCCATTCATTGATGGGCTCGGCTATATCAGACTTAAGTGCCCTAAGGTCAAGAGCAGCGCAAGGCGCGTAGGAAGGAAGTACTGGGACCGAATATGGTTAGGCACGGCGCTGACCTTTGAAAAAATTGTTAAAGGGACAAGGATGCCCCTGAGCCTGCTTCTTAAGCTCGGTACGCTAACTATAATGCAGTGCCCAAACCACTCAACAGCTAACCCCTTTAGGTCCCCTATAACCATCAGAATTTAATCCACGCAGCCCCTGGATTATAAAACGGGTTTAAGCTTGCCTCCAAGAGCTTTAGTGGCGCCTCGTTCAATAAAGAGGGCCTGGATCCTGACGTTTGAGCTATCACCACTGGTTAAGGTCGGCGGCCTTGGGGAGGCGGTCTTCAGGTACGCGAAGTATTTGAGCAAGAAGGGCGTAGAGGTAACGGTCCTCATGCCCTCGCATGGGAGGCACCTAGACCTCGGCATTAGAACCAAGTACAACTTAAGGCCATTGGACTTTGCAGTGTGTGGGAGCAGGAAGGGGCTTGACGGCAACAGCTATAACTACTGTCTTGGCGCTGAGGAGGCCCTCATGGAGGGCTTCAGGGTTGTCATGTTTAAAGGGCTTGACTACTCAACCGGCGTGATATTTGACTCGTGGAACCCTTATGCGTATGTCGAGGAGAAGGCAGCCCTCATGGCTAGGGCCGTGAAGGCCTTCTCGTGGATCGAGGTTCAGCCTGACATTATACATGTCAATGACTGGCACACGGTGCTGGCAGGAATATCGTTGCGCGACGAACTTGAGAAGAGGGGCTACGCTGTGCCAGTACTTTACACTATACACCTCAGCGGCTCCCCAAGCTTTCCATGGCACTACGCCTCGCCAGAGTGGTCAGGGCTTGACGATGAACCGCACCTGGTGTGGAGGGTGTACAGGCACGAGCCTGTCAGCAACAGGGCCGTGTGGGACTCCGTAGGCGGCAACGTAGAGGCCTTTGGTGTCATAGAGGCTGACGCCGTACAGACCGTAAGCTACAGCTACTTAAATGAGGAGCTTAAGAAGAGGTACGGCGATTGGATAGGGGGCAAATCATGCGTTGCATACAACAGCACGGAATGGAGCGTTAAGGAGGTCGAGAGATGGATAGAGAGCAACTATGGCAACGTTGACCATCAAGTTCTCTTCGAACTAATAGACAAGTACGTGAGACCTGGCTCATGGCTTGATAAAATGGACGAGAGCCTGGCGGTCTTCATAGTTGCGGGCAGACTGACGTCCCAGAAAGGCATAGACATAGCAATAAGGGCCCTGGATTACGCTCCCTCCGCCTCGCTGGTAGTGTTGGGAGTGCCCGTGGGCGATTATGGCTATGAACAGTATATCAAGAGGTTGGCTGAGGAGCGCAGGGGAAGAGTACTCATATCATCAAATAGGGTGCCAGATTACGCGTATAAGGCAATAATAAGGCTTGCAGCGGCCACCCTAGTGCCCTCGCGCTGGGAACCCTTCGGGCTGGTGGCCGTCGAGTCCCTAGCAGTGGGGACTCCAGTCATAGCGTCAGCGGTGGGAGGACTCAAGGAGATAGTTGTTGACCTGAGGTCCGGCAGAGGCGACGGGCTGCTAACCAGGCCTGAGGACCCCTACGAGCTGGGCCTAGCTATGGAGTCGTTGTCCCATATTATGTGGGACCACGATTTGGATCGCGTGCCCATAGAGCAGCTTAGGTCCATGGCAAAGAGGAACCCCACGCTTGAAAATGACATCAGGGAGTTCGCCATAAGTGACGTAGACAAGAGGTTCCGGCCCGAGTCCACAGCAGAGCAGCTGCTGCAATGTTATGAGAAGGCCAGGCAGATGGCCTACTACAGGGCGATATCATCATGACTTCCCACATAGCGCTGTTCTTCGAGCTGCACCAGCCTCTTCGACTCAAGAGGCTGTCACTCTACAGCCCGAGCAACCTGCCCACCAGCTTTAGCGATGTCATAGACGTCATGGGCAACTCAGAAATATTATCGCGCGTCGTCTCAAGGACCTACTTGGCCGCGACCAAGATTCTGTATGAAGCCTCACAAAAAGTGAAGGACTTCAAGATGACCATGAGTATAAGTGGCATTCTGTTAGAACAGCTCAAGAAAGAGCACGAAGAGGTTATAGATCTCCTTAGAAAGCTCGTTGACAAAGGCCTCCTTGAGCTTGCCGCCCAGACGTATTACCACTCCCTGGCATGGTTTGTCGACAGGGCAGAGTTCGAAGACCAAGTTAAGGCCCAAGTCGAGCTCGTCAGGGAGACCTTTGGCGTAAACCCATCAATAGCTGAAAACACGGAGTTCATATATAATAATGACATAGGCTGTGAGCTTCAAAGGCTTGGATTTAAGGGCGTCATCACTGAAGGGGTCGACTGGCTGCTCGGATGGAGATCGCCCAACTATGTCTACAAGAACCCGCTCTGTGGCGTGAAGCTTCTGCTTAGAAATTATAGGCTAAGCGATGACATAGGCTTTAGGTTCAGTAATAGGCAGTGGAGCGAGTACCCACTGACCGCGGATAAGTACGCCTCGTGGGTTGCCAGCACGCCAGGCGACCTGGTGGTCATCGCCCTTGATTATGAGACCTTTGGGGAGCATCACTGGCCCGAGAGCGGCATTCACGAATTCCTAAGGTGGCTCCCCGTGGAGCTTTCGAAGCGTGGCGTCACGTTCCTCAAGGCCTCCGAGGCGTTAAACCTCGAGCCCAGGGATTACCTTGATGTGCCCCCTTGGTCTACCATAAGCTGGGCCGATGAAAGGGACCTGAGCGCGTGGTTAGGAAATGGCATGCAGAGGAAGGCCTTTGACGTGCTAAGAAGGTATTATTACTTTGCTCGTGCCCTGGGCGGCACTTACCTGCGCTCATGGAGGCTCCTCTCAGTCAGCGACAACCTTTACTACATGGCAACGAAGCCTGGAGGGGAGGGGGAGGTTCACAGATACTTTAGTTACCTTGGAGACCCCTATGACTCCTTCCTGACCTACAGCTACGCGCTCGAACTCCTGGGGCTCATGATAAGGAATGGACTCAAGGAGAACCCATGCGCAGCCATTAAGGTAAAGCTGCCTGACGACCTCTGCTTCAGGTTTTACAATTCCGGCGGGGCTGAGGTGGCCAAGGCATGCAGCGTCCCAGACCTAGCCACAGCCCTTAGCACTTTGCCCAAGGAAGTCGTAAGTAAAGCGGTAAGCGCGAGTTACCTGAACAGATGGTCCCAGGAAATCTTTGGCCTAAACCTAGACGCCCTTCTAGGCCTTATCAGAAGGTGCTGATCCCACTACCATGGTATTAATGCGCTCTTTGTTGTTTCATGAAATGAAACGTGACGAACCCTTATAAGTACTAAAAGGCTAAGAAATAGTTGGTGGGCAGGATACCAGAGGTAAAGAAAGCCGCTATACCAATTGGGGGCCTGGGGACAAGGCTTTATCCATTTACTGTCGATACCTCGAAGCCTATGGTCAGGTTCCTTAACAGGTTCGTAATAGACTTCATACTCGACGAGCTCGCGCTTCAGGGCGTCGGAGAGGTGTTCCTTGGAGTTAGCGGCTTTTACAACTACAGGGACGTCTATGACCACCTTGGAGAGAGGTTCTCGGTAAGGTCCCCAGACGGTAAGAGACTGGTGCTTAAGCTCAGGTATCAGCCTAACGTAACAAGCGTAGGCAACGCGCACTCGATCTCAATACTGGCAGACTACTACGATATAAACGATGACGTGTTAGTCGTCCAAGGAGACACCGTAGTGAGCCTTAACGTCGGCGATCTAGCTAAGTTCCACGAGTCTAACGGGGCTTTTATGACCATAGCCCTCAAGAGGGTTGATGACAGGGAGTCGCTGAGACAGCTGGGGCTAGCAAAGCTAAAGGACGACTGGTCGATAGAGTCCTTCGTTGAGAAACCCGCAGATCCTGAGAAGGCGCCATCGAATTTAGCTAACACAGGCATATACCTTTTGTCTCACGACATGGTCAAGTTCCTCAGGTCTGACGAGTTCGCGTCACTTGTAAAACAGGGCAGGGGAGACTTTGGAAGGGATATAATACCCTATCTTATAGCTAAGGGCTATAAAGTCGTAGGATACCCCCTAAACGGCTACTGGTTTGACATAGGCACCATAGAGAACTTCGTGAAGGCCTCGTTCTACCTTCTCGAGTCGCTGCCACCGGAGAGGCTTGGCGTGGCTACGGTTTACCACGACACCATATATATGATGGGCTTCAGTTCAAGGTCTAAGAAGGATCACCTAGACCTGGTGGAGAGGTCGGCCCAAAAGAGGATAGACCTTAGCGGACGTGTACTTATAGGAAGGCACGTGACGGTGGAGGACGGGGCCTCTATTACGGACTCTATTATAGATAATTACGTTATAGTTAAGTCCGGCGCCAGGGTAACTAAGTCCATAGTCATGGACAGAAGCATAATAGGCGACAACTCTACAGTGGAATCTAGCATAGTGGGAAGGCATGTAGCAATGGGAAGCAACGTGAAGATTATCAACAGCTATATAGGTAACGACGTAATTATAGGCGACAATGCAGTGATAATAGACTCACAGATATGGCCCCACAGGTCAATAGAATCTAACGCAGAGATCAGCAACAGAAGGGGGCCGCCATCATGAGGTCCTTCTTTGACTTAATTCTTGGCCTGCGATGTCTTGTCTCCCTGCTTCGCCTCAACCCTATTTAGCTTTATGAACTCCGCGGCGCCGCTATGCTCCAAAATGCCTGCTGCCTTGGAAGCTGCCTCCTCTAACGTGTCAGCAGCTACATTTACAATTAAATTTGTGCCTTTTACTTTTAACCTGTACCTATGTTCTCCTTCTAGAAAATACTCCTCTACAAGCTCGAACTCGTATTTCGGCAACGTTTTCTCACCTTTAATAGATAAACCTCTGGCGCTATTAACTCTTGGTGTTCGGGTTGTCAGAGGCGCCGCTGATAAGGGTTGAGCCCCCTGGCCCTGTGGCCAGAGGCATCATAGAGAGGGACTCGAAGGCCCTTGTACAGTCATACGTTAGGTGGGTTCCACTCGTTGTTAAGGAGGGTCACGGCGCTGTAGTTGAAGATGTCGACGGAAATAAGTACATAGACCTTAACGCCGGCATTGCAGTCATGAATGTGGGCCACAGCCATCCAAAGGTGGTTCAGGCTATAAAGGAGCAGGCTGAGAAGCTTCAGCATTACTCGCTCACAGACTTTTATTACGAGAGCGCGGTAACGGCCGCTGAGAAGCTGCTAACTGTATCGCCGGTGAACAATGGAAGGGTATTCTTCACCAACAGCGGCACCGAGAGCATAGAGGGCTCGCTCAAGTTCGCCAGGTACTTCTTCGGAGGCTCAAGGCAGTACTTCATAGCGTTCCTGGGCGCCTTCCATGGAAGGACCATGGGCTCGCTCTCGCTCACCGCAAGCAAGGCCCACTACAGGAAGGGCTTCGGCCCGCTGATGCCCGGAGTCATACACGTGCCCTACCCATACCCGTACCGCTGCGTCTTCAGAACTGATGACCCCAAGGAGTGCGGCGAGGCGGTCCTTGGCTACATAGAGGACTGGATATTCGCAAAGCTCGTGGACCCCACGGAGGTCGCCGGAATAGTTGTTGAGCCCATACAGGGAGAGGGAGGCTACGTAGTGCCCCCTGACAACTTCCTCCCAGGGCTCAGGAGAATAGCTGACAAGTACGGAATACTCCTTATAGATGATGAGGTCCAGGCAGGCATGGGAAGAAGCGGCAAGTGGTTCGCAATAGAGCACTGGGGCGTCAAGCCAGACATAATGGCACTAGCCAAGGCTATAGGCGGAGGCCTGCCGCTAGGAGCTGTGGTAGCCCGCGGTGACGTGGCGGCGGCCCTCACCAAAGGAAGCCATGCAAACACTTTCGGAGGTAACCCCATCGCCACGGCCGCAATGAGCGCCGTAATTGACGTGATTAAAGAGGAAAACCTGCTGGACCACGCCACAAAGCTTGGCAACGAAGTTATCAAGTACTTCAACGACCTCAAGGACGAGCTCGAGATAATCGGGGATGTCAGAGGCAAAGGGCTCATGATAGGCGTGGAGCTGGTCAGGAACAGGCGCACCAAGGAGCCTGCCACCAAGGAGCTTGCCAACGTTATAGAGAAATCGTTCAAGCGCGGCGTGGTAGTAATAGGCTCCGGCCTGTCAACCATAAGGATAGCCCCGCCGCTAGTCATAAGTGACGAGCTTATGATGAGGGCAGTAGAGATCATAGCGGATGTGCTGAGGGAGGAGAACAGAAACCTCGCTGCGTAGCCTTCTTAACCTTCACATCTTACCCTTTTCTAGGATGTAGTTTGGCGGAAGCAGAAGAGGAGAAACTCAAGAGATCTATACTTTCGGTGCTTGGCGATCAAGGCTTGACGTTTGAGGAGATAGCGCAGCGGCTTGCATGGAATGGAGATAGAAGGCCTTTGAGAAAGGCTTTGGCTGAGCTAGTAAGGGATGGGCGGGTCCTCAGGGTACCTGACTATCAACGTAGACGCATGACATTCGTCGCCAGAAGGCAGTGAGCCCCTCAACACCCTGTAGGCTCTGTTAGAGTACCTTGCTACATACCCCTTGCTCTCTAAGGCCCTCAGTATCCTTCCCGCAGTTTTAGTGGAGATGCCCATGGCTTCGCTTAAATCCTTTGGAGTCACGTAGTTTTTGCCAAGCGACCTGATAATGCCTGCCACAAAGTCCACGCTTATGCTTACCTTCAAGTACTTCACCAGTATACTAGAAGCCTTTTATATAGGGGAGGGGGCCTGCGACAGTAGAGGTGCAAGCGAAAGTGAGCAAAGGGGCTCAGTTCACCTACTACAAAGCGCTGCTTGAGCTGCTCGGGCTAAGGGAGCTTGACGTCTACAGGTATTCGAGGAAAGGCCAAGTGAGCGACGTGATAAGAGTTCTTGAGCCTGCCTCTCACAAAGTCGTAAACGTGGACCTAGGCACCGCCAGGGAGTCGTTGAGCTACGAGGAGTTTTTGAACAGGATAAAGGAGTCTCTAGAGAGGAACGGTATTAAGATTAGTGACAGGGTTTGGTCCTCTGCCATTTACAAGGTGAAGAGCTTAGAGTCCAAGGTCCAAGCGAAGGCTCAACCTCCGGGCGAGCCGGCCAAGTGAAGCTGGCCTCCTTTAATTGCGTCTTCACTTTCACGCGGCATCATTTCATAGTCCCTAGGGAAGCTCCTTATAATATCAAGGGAAGCCCTGAAGTCCCTAGTTATGTGAGGCTCGTGCTATGGTGCGGGGGGTGGGCTTCGAACCCACGCAGGCCTACGCCAACGGGTTCTAAGCCCGTCCCCTTTGGCCAGGCTCGGGCACCCCCGCACAAATTCAGTCTTATACTTGAATGTTTAAAATCCTTATCCTCTTAACTTGAGACGGTGACTTTGGCACGGAGGAAGTGCCCAAGACCTTTACTGTCGAGGTTGACTCACTTTCGGACATAGCGAGACTTGCGACGAGCATGGCCTCCTATGCCATAGTCATGCCAATATACAGGTATTTTGAATCCGGCCTCGTCTACTACTTCATACAGACCACGTACCGAGACTACTACAAATACTATGGCATACCAATTATATACTACTTCTGTTCAAAGCCTACAGAGGATGAGCAGAGGTACAAGTACGTCCTTCTGAAGGTGGACGAGAGCGGCGAGAAGGTAGAGCTAAGCGACAGGAGCAGGCCAGGGTGGGCGGCGATACCAATAATAAACCTCAAGTCTAAGCCTCCGTTTATGCCGTAGCAGCCTCCTTCCCCTGCTGCGACTCATTGGCAGGCTGCTGGGCTAACAGAAGGTCCTCCATAGCAGCCGCGGCTGTGCCCGCCTTTTCCGCCCTCTCAAGGAACTGCTGCCCCACCAGGCTTATCTTATAAATTTTATAGCTGCCCTTTATGTAAAGTGGCTCCAACAGACCCATGCTGCTTAGACATGAAACCATCGCGAGCGCTTTATACTTTGGCATGTTAAGCTGCTGCGACACGTCGCCAGGCGAGAGTGGGCCCTTTTCTTTGAACAATTCCAAGAGGTCAATGACCGGGTCGCTCACTCAGATCCCTAAAGTGTGCTAAACCTAAGCGCCTTTTTAGGGAGCTAGCCCTGGGGGCTCGGAAGCTCAGAGTCTACTGAAACTGTACGCTGTACATTAGAGTTAAAATTCCCTGGGTTGGCAAGAGGCCAGGAGCTAACCTTGCTGGCGAGGGGCCTAGGGCTTTTCCTAATAGGACTCTTGGCCGTTACCCTGGCGGTTCCAGCCACGCGCGCGATAGGACCTGAACCCTCCACTGTAAACCTCTCACCGTCCTTCCTTCTGTTGAGCAATTGGGTAAACACGAGCTTCCTCGTCTTTACAGGCATACCGATCCCTAACGCCTCTGTTAATGGGCTTTCAAATTATGAACCCACCGTGGCCAACTTTTACGTAGGCCCCCTGGGCCTTTTACCCATAACAATGAAATTTGAGACCGGATTCTCCGCGAGGGCGTTTCTAGGCGTTAATAACAGCATTATAATATACAATAACTATGGCGAGCTGCAGCTGCTGGCTCCGCCCTACAGCAACCTGCTTCTAGCATTAGTTAGCTCTAAAGCCCCCTTCACGGTTTATGTTAACTTCTCGACAGAGTCCAGCGTAAGTTTAAACGGAGACATTGCCAGAATTTTCATGCATAGATATAACTTCTATGTAGAGCTCTGCAGCAACGATAGCCTGTCCGCACTTCACGATATCAACTACACATTAATTTCCGTTAATGTAAGTAAGGGGACTAGTTATATAGGGCTTTCGCTGAACTCATCGTGTAGTAGCAACGTAAAGGAAATCATAAACTACAATGAACTGAAGGTTAACTCGTGGCTCTTTAGGTCTAAGAGGCCTGTGGGATTAAACTCTAACTCGCTAGCAAGGGAATATTACATTTCGTTGTTGATATTAAAGGATGACCAGAACCCCTACCTGGGCACGTTTGCTGCTTCGCCGAGCCCGCTCTACCTTTATAGTTGGGTCAGGGATTCCTCCTTTGCTGCCATGGCGTTGCAGGAGTCCGGGCACCTGGATAGCGCCCTTAAGTATTGGCTGTGGCTACTTAATGCGACCCAGTACAAGAGCGGCGTCTGGTTTACTCGCTACGACTTTTATAACGGCGAGCCTGACCAGTCCTTTGGCATACCTGAACTTGACAGCGTAGGCATAGTTGAAGTTGGCATTTACCAGTACTTCCTATTAACGCACAACATAACGTTCTTAGAGACCATGTTGCCTCTCATAAATAGGAGCGTGGACGCGCAGCTTTCGTGGATACTTAACTCAAAGTTCCACTTAGTTCCTGAGGACCTCAGCGTGTGGGAGGATCGCCTTGGATACCACTTCTGGACCCAGGCATTTAACCTCATAGGACTCCTGGACTCGGCTCATCTGCTTTCGTACCTAGGATACAATGTTAGCAGAATATACTATGCCGCGTCGCTGCTCAACGAGAGCATATATGAGTACTTCTGGAACGGTTCAGCGTTCTATTCAGACCTGAGCCCGGTAGTGCTCTACACTCCAAGCGGCTCTAAAACTGCGCTTAACCCGCAGCCGCCCTTAATCAGCTCCTCGGCCCTGCTTCCACTTTCATTTAACGTAACTTTATGGCCCCAGGATGTCGTAAGGGAGAACGTGCATACTATCCTGGAGGGCCTGTGGAATGGGAAGGTAGGAGGGCTGGCTAGGTTCTATGGTGACGATTATCACTACAACGAAGACCTCTTTGACAGCAGCGGTCCTATGCCTCCCTGGATAATCACAACTCTCTTCCTTGGCCTTTACTACTCTGATACAGGCAACTACACTGCGGCCCTCAGCTTAATGACGTGGGCTTACGACCATTCTCAGAACGGGCTGCTGCCTGAGGCCATAGACCCTAACACTGGGCTTCCCCTGCCTACAACCTCGCCACTTACCTGGTCATCTGCTATGTACATAATCTTGGCCCTTAGCATTAAGCCAAAGACCGCCAATAACAATATAATCTATTATGCGGTGTCCGCAGTAGCCCTTGCAGCGGTATTGCTGGTAGCTTACCTGCTTCAAAGGGCGTCAGCCCGCAGGATAAGATCCCTCGAGGTTACCTGAAGGAATCTTTGAACCCTTTATAACTTGAGGTCCCTCAAAAAGAAACCTTATTTCAAGTTTAAAAATGACCAGAGCTCCTTTGCATAGGGCTAGGGCATGAGCTATCCATGGATACCTAACTCCTCAGATAGTATTATCAAAGAGATGTTATCAACCGTAGGCGCTAAAAGCTTGGATGACCTATACTCCGACATCCCCAGGGAACTCCTAATAGATGAAAGTAAATGGAACTCCATGCCTATAGGCGCTGGCAGGCCCCTGAGCGAGGTGGAGGTCTCAAGAATTATTGATAAGCTCCTCGACAGAAACGCTAAGTTAAGGGTTCCTCCCTTCGCTGGGGGAGGGCTAAGGCCACACTACGTCCCTCCAGTAGTTAAGGATATAGTAACTCGCGGCGAGTTCCTGACAGCTTACACGCCTTACCAGGCAGAGATAAGCCAGGGACTGCTTCAGGCCCTCTTTGAGTACCAGAGCCTCATGGCTGACCTGCTTGAAATGGACGTCGTTAACTCAAGCATGTATGACTGGGCCAGCGCCCTTGGAGAGGCAGCCCTGATGGCAGTAAGGGTTAAGGGAGCGAAGCGCGTGCTGGTGCCTGACGTGATTAATCCATTTCACCTCTCTACTCTTAAGGCATATACGTGGCCTCAGGGGATAGAGATAGACTTTTACTCCACAGACAAAGAAACCGGCTACGCTGACGTCGAGGATCTCAAGACAAAGCTGGGCAAGGGAAAGGCATCAGCTGTTTACTTAGAGTTTCCCTACACCTTCACTGGAGTTGTTGACATGAACGCCAAAGAAGTCTCTGGGATAGCTCACGACAGTGATTCCCTTTTCATAGTAGGCGTGGACCCCTTGGCACTAGGAATATATAAGTCCCCTGGTGAGCTGAATGCCGACATAGCAGTCGGCGAAGGCCAGCCGCTTGGCCTAGGCCTTTATGCGGGCGGCTCAACGCTTGGCATAATGGCTGTCAGATGGGATGGCTCCCTAATAAAACAGATGCCGGGCAGAATAATAGGGCTGACCACGTCAAAGGATGGAAACTCGAGAGCCTTCACCATGATACTTCAGACCAGGGAGCAGCACATAAGGAGGTCCAAGGCCACCAGCAACATAACTACTAACGCAGCGCTCAACGCCATAGCAGCCGCTGTGTACATGTCGCTCCTGGGCCCCAAGGGAATTAAGGAGCTTGCCGAGGCCATAAGGTACAGAGCGCATTATGCAGCCCTCGTTGTTTCAAGGCATGGCTTTAAGCTGCCGCTGAAGGGCGAGTTCTTTGCTGACTTCATAATAGAGGCCCCTGAGCCTTACTATAATCTCTGGCGCCTCCTGTTGGACAAAGGGATAATGGCTGGCATCCCGCTCTCAAGCCATGTTACATGGGCCAAAGATAGCTGGGGCCTCCTCAGCTTTAGTGAGGTGCACTCCAAGGAAGACATAGACCTCTTAGCCAATTTACTTGGCGAGGTGGTCAGAAAGTGAGCTACAGGCAGTCTGCGTGGAGTGAGCCGTTAATTTATGAACTTGACAGGGGCAGAAGGGGCCTGCTCTTCTCAAGCCTTGTAGAAGAATTCAAGAAATTAGTTGGAGACGCCCCAATACCCCAGGAGGTCGCCAGGGAGAAGGAGCCTGAGCTGCCAGAGGTCAGCGAGGTTGAAGTTGTGAGGCACTTCACCAGGCTCTCTGAGATGTCATATGGTGTTGATAACGGCCCTGTCCCCCTGGGAAGCTGCACCATGAAGTATAACCCGCGCATAGGGCTCAAGTACGCGTTTGATGAAAGGCTTGAGATGGTACACCCCCTTATGCCTGAGGAGAAGATCCAAGGCCTACTCCAGCTCCTATACGAGCTGCAGGAGTGGCTAAAGGCCATAACTGGTATGGACGTGTGCACGCTCTCCCCAGCCGCAGGGGCTCAGGGCGAGTTCACAGGCATCCTCATAATAAAGGGCTACCACGTGGCCAAAGGCCAGGCCGACGTCAAAAATGAGATCATAATTCCTGACTCAGCGCATGGCACGAACCCAGCCAGCGCAGCCATGGGCGGCTTCAAGGTGGTAGAGATACCCACGGCTGACGACGGAAACCTAGACTATGAGGCGTTTAGATCAGCGCTGGGACCCCAGACGGCAGGCCTCATGTTAACTAACCCGTCAACCCTTGGACTCTTTGAGCAGAGGATACTCGACGTGGCCAGGGACGTTCACAACGTTGACGGGCTCCTATACTATGATGGCGCCAACTTGAACGGCATAATAGGCCGCGCCAGGCCTGGGGACATGGGCTTTGACATAGCCCACCTGAACCTTCACAAGACGTTCTCGACACCCCACGGAGGTGGAGGGCCAGGCGCCGGGCCCGTGTGTATTAAGGATCGCCCCGTTAGCGGCTCCCTCAGGCTCAGCGACCTCCTGCCAGGGCCGGTCGTGTACTACGACGATGAGAAGCAAATGTACAGGGTTAGGTGGAGAGGGTCAAACAGTCCAGGCTCCATAAGGCCGTTCCTTGGCAACGTGCCCCAGCTGGTCTGGGCCTACACCTACATACTTTCCCTGGGCCCCCAAGGCCTCAGAAGGGCTGGGGAGGTGGCCACGCTGAACACCAACTACTTCGCGGCAAGGGTACTTAAGGAGACCAAGCTGTTCTCGCTGCCCTACGCTTCATCGAGGCCCAGAAAGCATGAGATTGTAATAAGCGCCGAGCCGCTCCTTAACGAGACTGGAGTGACCGCAGAGGACGTAAGTAAGTACCTCCTAGACGCCGGCCTCTACGCGCCAACCATGTATTTCCCGCTCATAGTCAAGGAGGCATTAATGTTCGAATTCACGGAGTCTGAGACTAAGGAAAACATAGACAAGTATGTGGAGAAACTGAAAGAGGTAGAGGAACTAGCGCGGAGCAACCCGGAGAAGCTTAAGTCTACGCCTCTCAACACAAGCGTGGGCCGCGTTGATGTTGTTAAGGCTAACCATCCAAGAAGTGTAACGCCCACCTACAGAGTCCTCAGGGCCAGGGCCAGTGGCAAGGACCTAGTGCTAAGGTAGAGGAAGTCTTATCACTGGTATCACATAAAGTATCACATAAAGCCAGACCACGTGAGCCACCGATGAGGTAACAAGCCCATACCTCTCGGCAGCCCAAGACATTACAATACCAAATACGAAGGCCGCCAGGGGTAGTACAAGGTCCCCAGTCACCAGATGAACTATGCCGTAAAAGAGGGCGGCAAAGGGCCACTCGAGCTTAAGCCTTTTCTCTACAAACACCCTCTGCACGAAGCCTCTCCAGTAAGGCTCCTCTGAAAGGCCTATGAGCGTCAGTGCAAGAAGTGAGAAGGGCTCCCTGGGTACTACGTCATAAATGAAGTAGACGCCCCTTGAAAGGCCAAGATATACGGTGCCTATCCACCCCAGGTAGAAGAGTAGGTAAGCCAGGCCAGCAAATGGAAGTGACATAACCACGTTTTTGGCGGAAAACCTATAGAAGTTCTTTATCGTAGGGAATAACTTCAAGGAGAGGGCTGCCATAGCAACGGTCGAAGCCGCCATGGCATAGAGAAAGCGAGAGGCAAAGACCCTGAACGATAAAAAGAACAGCAGATAAGGAATAGCGAACAGGAACGCAATCTTTAAGTCCTCATCGCCTAGCCCCCTTGCCATTATTATCACTTCGCATTATGTAAGTTCGAAGCCCTTACCTTATGTGTGCGTCCAGTTTAAATTTAGAAGTAAACTATAAACTGTTAGGCAAAGAAGTATAGTAATATGTTTTTAAGTATCTATGTATTAGAGTGCCCCTGAGCGCGAATGGACGCAAACACTATAGAAGACGCTAGTAGAAGTAGATACCTGGCCATCTTTGGGCACTTCTACCAGCCGCCCAGGTTTAACCCGTGGACTGGAGAGATAGACTATGACCCCTCAGTGAAGCCTTATCATGATTGGAATGACCGCATAACCAGAGAGTGCTATGAGAGCAACGCTATGGCCAAGCTAGAGGACGAGCACGGTCTTGTTGAAGATTTTTTCAACAACTATCTCTACCTCACCTTCAGCTTTGGCCCCCTGCTTCTTGACTACTTAGCCAAGAGATACCCTAATGTGCTCAGCAGCATAGTGGAGGCTGACAAGGAGAGCGTAGTTAGCAGGTCAGGCCATGGCAATGCGCTGGCCCAGCCCTACGCCCACATCATAATGCCCTTGGCCAGCAGGGAGTACAGGGAGACCGCCATAGCGTGGGGCATAAAGTACTTTGAGAAGTACTTTGAGCGCGAGCCTGAAGGATTTTGGCTTCCTGAGGCTGCAGTTGACAACCTAACGCTGGAAATCCTAAGTGATTACGGCATAAAGTTCGTCCTCCTGGGTCCAAATCAAGCTAAAGCAGTTGGCACGCCTGGAGGCCCTAAGAAGCCCGTTGACGAGCAAAGCGTTAATACTAAGGTGACTTACAAGGCAGTGCTTCCCTCCGGAAAGGAGATAGGGGTAGTGCTCTACAATAAATGGCTCTCAGGCCTCGTAGCCTTTGGCGACGCGCTTAAGAGCGGCGAGCTCATACTCAGAAAAGCACTTGAAGCGTTCGACCCTAACAGCCAGACACCTCAGCTAGTCACAATAGCAGTTGATGGAGAGACCTTTGGCCATCATAAGAGAGGAGGCGAGGTGGAACTAGCCAGAGCCTTTTCTCTGGCTCCTAGCTACAGGGTATCACTCACCAACGTATCAGAGTTTTACTCCAAAATATCCCCGCCAGCGTACGAGATTGAGATAGCGGAGAACACGTCATGGAGCTGTCCACACGGCGTTGAACGCTGGAGAAGCAATTGCGGCTGTGGCTCTGATATAAGGCCCGGGTGGACTCAAGCCTGGAGAACCCCGCTCAGGACTGCCGTGGACTTGGCGGCCTCGGAAATTATGAGCTCCTACCTTAAGATCGGCGGTGAAGTGTTCATAGATCCCAAGAAGGCATTGTTGGACTACGGCTTTGTGCTAACGGAAGATTCCTCCTCGGAGGCCGCGGCGGAGTTCCTTAAAGAACACCTCAGGGTCGGCGACGAGAGGTCCAAGAGCTTAGCCCTAAGGCTTCTGGAGATGGTGAGACAGTCGCTCTTGATGCAGTCAAGCGACGCCTGGTTCTTCGAAGATATATATAGGCCTGAGCCCATACAAGCAATGCTTCACATGAGAAGAGCGCTAGAGCTGCTCAGGGAGACATCCGGTAGTGACATAGAGCCTAAAGTACTTGAAGTATTAGATACCGCCAAATCTAACGATCCCTCTGCCGGGACTGGGAAGGATATCTACATGAAATTCGCCATAGGCGCCACAATGACGCCAGAGAAGATGGCAGCAATGCTTGCCATGAGACTCCTCTTCGAGTCAATGCCCCAGGAGACCGACTTTTACTCCTACAGGGTCATAATAGAGAGGCTCTCGCCGCTCAAGCTAGGAAGGTTTAGGGCTCTAAGTGGCGTTGCAACCCTTATATCCAAAGTAACCTGGACCTACCATCATGTAATGTTTGCTGCCATATATTATGGGTGGTACGACGTTTTCGGTGGTGCTAAGACCATATCGTCCATGCAGGAGTACGAGAAAGTTGAGAAGGACATTTCAAACATGTTCTCTAAGGGCATGATGCCCGATCTCGTGAGTTACCTTAGCTCCGTGTTCGGCGATGGCTTCATAGACCTTCAGAGATCCCTTAAGGATGAGCAGAGAATACTGCTCAACCATGTAATGGAGAGCGCTACTGTCGACCTCTCACACCAATTCGACGTCCTTTACGATAATTACATGCCACTCATGCAATATGTGAGGATGCTTGGCATGGATTACCCAAGGGTCTTTGAACACCTAGTTGAGTATTTTGTCGAGAAGTCCATATTACAGCTCTTAACAGAAAGCCCCCTCAACGCATCAATAATAATGGAACTCAGCAGGTGGGCAGCCAACAGCAGCCTGAAAGTTAATCACGAAGTGCCCAGAGCGTACACATTTAGAATGCTGAATTTATTGAAGACCCTTCAAGAAGACCCCTTAAACGAGCAGGCCATGAACGACCTTAGCCTACTGCTCTCCTCATACAAAACACTAGGTCTTAGTGAGGACTACCTGCACCCAGTGCAGGCAGAGTTTGTCAAGCTCAGAAATAAGGTGCTCCGCTCAATTAAGCTGCCCCAACAAGCTAATGACTTGTATAAAGTCATAGCTTTAAATCTTAAGGTAAAGTATCCGTAGCCCCCGTATACTTTAATAACTTTCATTAACCCATGACGTTTCCTTAAGCTTCTCGAGTATCCTAAGCGTCAGGCCCCAAAGAACCAGATCATTACCAAGGAGTATTCCGCGCACCGTCCCTCTCCTTCTGTGCTCAACCAGGCCGGGCTCCTTTAGATCATTTATGTTGACCCAGAAGACGGCATCAACCTCTGGGTCCCTTGGCCTTGGATCCACGGGGCCGTTAAGCTCAGCCACTATGGCCTCTGTATAGATCTTAGGCTCAGAAAGGGTGCTGAAAGTTCCTAGCCTGCCGTGAACCCTTACCAAGCGTGGATGAACCCAGGCCTCCTCCCAGGCCTCCCTCAAGGCCGCCTGCTCAGGGGTCTCCCCTTTCCTTATAAGCCCGCCTGGGAGAGCCACGTCACATGCAAATCTTGACTTTAACGAGCAGTTCTTCCTCTCAAGCAGGACGTGCCGGGGCGAGCCCCAGAGCAGGACTAACACCGCGGCAGAAGGCCTCTGGCTAGACATTGCTCCCCAGAACAAGGTTCAACCGCTGCTTATCCACTTTATTGAAAAACACGTATAATAGGTCCAAAGTAATAGCTAAGCCTCAGGAAGAGGCTTGCCACCCCTCTGCAGCAGGTGCGGCCTAAGGCAGGCCGAGGTTTATCAGCCCCAGAGCGGCGAGTCCCTTTGCCGCGAATGTTTCTTTGAAGACATCACAGCCAGGGTTAAGCGAGAGGTAGAAAGATGGAACATGATAGAGCCTGGAGACGTCATTCTTCTAGCTCTCAGCGGCGGCAAGGATGGCTACACGCTGCTTGACGTAATGAGCAGGATCTACAAGAGCGATAGGCTTATAGGCCTTAACATTATCGAGGGCATTCACGGTTACAACAAGGAGGAGGACGCCCGATATCTGGTGATGACTGCCAAGGAGTTCGGCATTGACGTAATAGTGACTTCAATAAAGGAGTACACGGGCCTTAGCGTCGACGAAATCATGTATAAAGCCAAGGAGCGCTCGACCCGCGTCAGCGCCTGCACTTACTGCGGCATAGCCAGGAGAAGGATTATGAACTACTACGCGAGGGAGCTTGGCGCCAACAAGCTTGCCACCGCACATAACCTCGACGATGAGAGCCAGACCGCCGTGATAAACATACTTAGGGGGGACTTTGAGAGCCTGCTGAGACAGCACCCCCTGGCAGAGCTGGTCAGGGACCCTATGCTGGTCAGAAGGATAAAGCCCCTCCGTAAAATTTATGAGTGGGAGACGGCCACCTTCACCTTCCTCAAAGGATACCACATACAGGAGACGGAGTGCCCTTACATATACCAGCTCCCAACCCTTAGAGCCAAGGTCAGAAGGGAGCTCTATAGGTACGAGAGCGAGCACCCAGGAGCGCTCCTCCGCTTTATTGAAAGCCTTGATAGAATGCTCGAGCCCATAGCTGCCGGCATTAAGCCAAGAAGCGACCTAGGTAGGTGCGTCAGGTGTGGCGAGCCCACGCCAAGCGGAAAGGCCCTCTGCAAGCTGTGTGAGCTACTTGAAGGCATAGGGGTTGCCAGCCCGCTTTACTCCGTCAGGAGGCTAAGAGTCCGCGTTTAGGTGGGCCCCTTGTACGATTGCGCATATGACATAAGAGAGGGACCCAAGGTTTACAATAGGGCGCTTTACAAGATCTACAGGAACTTCCCCCTGATGGGGCACATAGCCTTCGGCGTAATTGAGAGGGGGTCTAACGTTATACAGGTAAGGCCCTCCACCCTCTGCTTTCATAATTGCATATTCTGCAGCGTCGACGCTGGCCCCGGCTCAAAGCACAGAAGGGCCGAATACATGGTCTACGATGTTGAGTGGCTAGCTAAGTGGGCTGGCGAGGTGGCCAGGGCTAAGGGCGGTGACGTAGAGGCGCTCATAGATGGCGTCGGCGAGCCGCTCACCAACACGCGGATAATAGAGCTTATAAAACTTCTAAAACAGGAGAAGGGCATAAAGAGGGTCGCCATTGAGACTCACGGTGGTTCCCTCTCAGTAGAGCTGGGTAAGAGGCTCTACGAGGCGGGCCTCGATAGAATTAACTTAAGCATCGACGCGGTCGACCCCGAGCTTGCCAGAAGAATGGCTGGGGCCTCATGGTATAATGTTGAGAGCGTAATTCAGACGGTGAGAAAGCTTGTCGAGGAGACAAAACTTGATATAGTGCTCACGCCTGTGATTGTACCCGGACTTAATGACAAAGAGCTGCCACGCATAATTAACTTAGCTAGAGAGCTTAAGCTTGGCGTTAGGAGCGGCTGGCCCACCGGTGTCTTGGCTCAAAAGTACGAGGAACATAAGTACGGCAGAAAGCCTCCAGGGGTTAAGCCGTGGGGCTGGGGCAAGTTCTATGCTTACCTTAAAGACCTTGAAGCTAAGACCGGCTATAAGCTAATACCTTCACCTGTGGAGCTTGGCTTTAGTCAGGCCCCTAGGATAGATAAGCCCTATAGGAAGGGTGACAAAGTCACACTGATGATAGCTTCTGAGGGATGGCTTAAGAACGAAATGCTCGGGGTTGACCCTGAGTGTTCCAGAGTCTTTTCAATAGTTGGCGTTAGGGCCCCCATCGGCTCAAAGGTAAGGGCAAAAGTTATTGAAGATGAGAACAACATTTACATAGCTAGGCCCGAGTAAGCAAAGTCCTTTAAGGCTATTTGGCCTCTTAAAAAGCCTAAATAGCCTTCAAGGCACCAGCGGTATAGGTGCAACTAATGCCTGATAGAGAAGGCTCAGCAGTGCACAAGAAGCTCTACAGGATCTATTACACGACCTATTATGACTCTGAACACGAGGAAGTCAAGAGAAAGCTTAAGGAGAAGTATGGGGTGGAACCCGCAGATATAAAGTCCTCAGTGCTGCCAGAGTTCAGGTTCCTGGAGCTGCCGATAGCTAAAGGGGGCCTTGAAAAAGAGATAAGCGAGCTAGTCTCCTCAATCATAGGCTCTAAGTACGTTAAGGTAGACTGGATAGATACTGGGGTGTGAGGCTTGAAGGTCTCAGGCCTTCTAGCGTCTGACAATAGGCCCCAGCACGAGATAGAGGGCTGGGTTTTCAGCTTCTGGGACAAGAATGATATATACCATAAGATGAAGTCGTCTAGAGGCAACAAAGGAAAGCTTTACTTCTTGGACGGCCCCCCCTACGCCAGCGCCTCCTCAATACACCTTGGCACAGCGTGGAATAAGGTGCTTAAGGACGCGTTGCTTAGATATTACAGGATGTTAGGCTATGACGTGTGGGATAAGCCAGGCTATGACACTCACGGCCTGCCTATAGAGATCTTAGTCGAGAAGATGTACAATATAAAGAACAAGAAAGAAATAGAGACTTCCGTTGGCATAGAAAGGTTTGTAAACACGTGCCTTGACGTGGTAGAGAATAACATAAAGGGCATGACAGAGAACTTCAAGCAACTCGGAGTCTTCATGGACTGGGAGAACCCCTATGTCACTTACTCTGATGATTATATAGAGTCCGGCTGGTACCTGTTCAAGGTAGCACATGACAAAGGCCTGCTCTATAGAAGCCAGAGAGTGCTGCACTGGTGCCCTAGGTGCGAGACCACTTTAGCAGATTATGAGGTCTCGGAATACACCGAGCTAGAGGACCCCTCCATCTACGTGAAGTTCAGGGTAAAGGGAAGCGACAATCTTTACCTCCTCATCTGGACCACAACGCCCTGGACGCTGCCAGCTAACGCCTTTGTTATGGCTCACCCTGACATGGAGTACGCAGAGGTTGAAGCCAACGGGGAGAGGTACGTCATACTTAGCAGCAGGGTGGAAGCAGTGATGGGAGAGGCCGGTGTAACTAACTACAGGGTCGTCAGGACATTCAAGGGGTCTGAGCTTGAAGGCCTTGAATACGCACATCCACTTGAGGATATAGTTCCGGCTCAGTCCGTCCTGAAAAAGTATCACAGGGTCGTAATGGCGCCGGAGGCCGTTGTTGCCACCGAGGGAACGGGCCTAGTGCACTCGGCCCCAGGTCATGGTGACATAGACTTTGAAGTCGGCTCCAAGCTTGGGGTGCCGCCCATAAGTGTAGTCGATAACCAGGGCAGGTTGACTGAGGACGCCGGAAAGTACAAGGGCCTTTACTTCAGAACGGAGGCCAACGAAGCTATAATTAATGACCTGAGGAGCAGAAGGGCGTTGTTCCACATAGGTAAGGTAAGGCACAGGTACCCAATATGCTGGAGATGTAAGACCCCCCTAGTACTCAAGACCACAGAGCAGTGGTTCATAGGCGTCAGTAAGCTAAGGCAGGAGCTGCTTAGGCAGCTCGATAACGTTGAGTGGGTGCCCTCGTGGGCCAAGAGCAGGATAGCCTCGCTAGTCACCAATATAGAGGACTGGGTGGTTAGCAGGCAGAGGTACTGGGGCATACCACTACCCATATGGGTCTGCAACAACTGCGGTCACGTGGAGGTCGTAGGAAGCGTTGACGACGTAGTCAGGCTTGGCGGCCGTCGCCCCGAGCACCTGCACAGGCCATGGATTGACGAGATCACCCTGAGGTGCCCCAAGTGCGGCGGTGTCATGACCAGGGTGCCTGACGTCGCTGACGTCTGGTTTGACAGTGGCATAGCATTCTATGCTAGCCTGGGCTTCCCCAGGAACAAGGAGGCTTTCAACCGCCTTATGCCCGTCGACCTTGTGCTCGAAGGCCATGACCAACTGAGGGGCTGGTTCTTTAGCCTCCTGCGCTCGGGGGTGATAGGGTTTGGCAGCGCACCTTACAGGAGGGTGCTAGTTCATGGGTTTGTCCTGGATGAACAGGGCAGGGAAATGCACAAGTCCCTCGGTAACTACGTCGCTGTTGAGGATATCCTGAAGAAGTACCCACGCGACGTTCTTAGGCTCTACTTACTGCGTAACACCACATGGGAGGACCTCAGGTTCTCATGGCATAACATAGACGTAACGGCCAGGGACTTCACCATAATGAGGAACGTGTACGCGTTTGCCTCGATGTATATGAGCTTAGACGGCTTTGACCCAAAGGCTGTTACCTTGGACTCCGTAAGGGATCACCTTGAAGTCGAGGATCGCTGGCTGCTATCAAGGCTTAACAGCTACCTCGACGAGTACAGGAAGCGCCTTGATAAACTTGAGGTTCACGAGGCAGCCCGCATAGTAAGGGACTTCATAGTTGAGGACATTAGCAGATGGTACTTAAGGCTCATAAGGAGGAGGGTGTGGGAGGAGAGCGACACGCCCTCAAAGAGGGCCGCATATGCAACGCTCTACGCGGCGCTCAAGACGTGGATCCTCATGGCAGCTCCAATAATGCCCTTCCTGAGCGAGTACCTCTATCAGAACTTCATTAGGCCAGCCGAGCCTGATATGCCAGAGAGCGTCCACATGACCCGGCTACCTGAGCCTGACTTCTCGCTTATAAACAAGGACCTTGAGGACAAAATGGAGATCGTAAGGAAGATAACCGAGTACGCACTATCGGCCAGAATGAAGGGAGGCATTAAGCTAAGAAGACCGCTTAAGACGCTATACATATCACCTTCGTCACAGGTCGTGCAGGACGCAGTTAAAGAACTTCAAGGCTTACTAGCTCAGGCCGTCAATGTCAAGGAAGTTAAAGTAATATCCTCAGAGCTCCTTAACGAGCTGAGAGAGTACAGCCTTGAGCCCGAGTTCAGCACCATGGGGCCTGACTTCAAGAAGTTAACCCCCGCCGTCATAAAGGCCCTGCAGAGTGACGCCATGGCTGCACGTGAGATACTGCAGAAAGGTTTCTATGATATTACCGTTAACGGGCAGACCGTGAGGGTGGAGAGGAGGCACGTGAGGATAACTGCGAAGTACCCAGACTGGCTCCTCGCAGAGGAGACGCCTTACGGCACTATAGCCCTTGACAGGCGCATTTCTGAGCAAGAGGCGCTCGAAGGCACCGTAAGGGAAATAATAAGGAGAGTCCAGTACATGAGAAAGCAGGCGGGCCTCTCCGTGGATGCATACATAGAGCTCTGGATCAATGGCGATGAGGAGCTTCTAGCCGCAACCAAGGTTCTAGAGGATTACGTGAAGTCCGAGACTAGAGCTGCCGCAATACATTATGACTCACCCCCTGAGGGTGTAAAGTCCAGCGAGTGGGAGGTCGATGAGAAACGTCTGAGCCTAGCAATAAGGGAGGTCAAAAGAAACCAACAATAATAAGGCCCAGCGACCTTCATACATTTGGCTATTGTCCAAGGCTTGCATTCTTTGAGCTTTACATGCCCAGGAGGAGAGGCCTTCTTGAGATCCTGAGGCTATTCATAGGAAGGGCCTTCCATGCCATGTTTATGCTTAGAGATAAAGTTAAGGGCTACATAAGTGAACACGACCTTGTCCTAAGTCTAAATGAGAACGTCATGATAGTTGGACGGGCAGATGCTGTCAAAGTAGCCGAGGGGAAGGCGCACATCATTGAAAGGAAGAGCTCAAAAGCGCCAAGGAAAGGAGCGTGGATCAGCGACATTATTCAGGCTAGCGCTTATGGGCTTATGGTTGCCAGAAACTATAGACCTCAAGAAATTACTGTTGAGGTCAGGTATCCAACGGCGTCAAGGGTGTTTAAGTTTGACAGCAGGCTCTCAGCCCTAGTACTTAAAGCCATAGATGACTACCTGTTAGTTAAGAAGAACGGCATACTTCCAGCAGCTAAGAGAGGCCGTCGCTGCAACAGCTGCCCATACAGGGAGGCCTGCTTCCTTCTTGACCTAGAGGGCGAGGAGGCTAAGAACCTGGAGGAGCCGGGCTCCTGGCTTATTGACATCGATACCATAGAGGAACAGTAAGACAAAAACCCTTTAGCTAGCATAACCAGAGAGGCAGGAGTAACCGAAAATGGAGAGCTATGGCAGTGATAAGGAGGACCCCATAGAGGCTAAGGCCAGGGAAATCTACTCGCAGGTCTCAGAGGCCGCCAGACCTGTGAGGAACCCCGTGGAAGCGGTCAAAGTGCTCGAGGAGAGGTTTAAACTGTTGGTAGACCTCAGGATAGTTAAAGTTACTTTCGCAGCGTTCATGATAGGCAGGCCAGTGCTCTTCGAGGGACCCCCGGGCACTGGCAAGACAGAGATTGGAGAGGCCCTCCTAAGGCTGTGGTCTGGCAGGGACCCTTTTGTTTTACCCGCCTCCCCAGATTACGATGAGTATAAGACCATTGGCGACTTCCATCCCCTCATGGCTATGAGGTATGGCTTCAATGAGAACTCGTTCATCCCGAGGCCTCTGCTCGCGGCCATGATACTAGACGCCGGGGTTCTGATAGACGAGATCAGGAGAAGCAACGAAGATTTCCAAAACATGCTGTTGGACATAATAGATAAGAGGAGAATAGTCGTGCCTGAGCTGAAAAGGGCCTTTAAGGCCAAAGGTCTAGGATTTCAGTTTATCTTTACCAGCAATCCAACCGACGTAGCACAGGGAGAGCTAAGCGATGCCTTCTTGAGGAGGGTTGTCAGGATTAAGTTCACATACCCTGATCCTGAAGACGAGCTTAAAATAATAATGTTACACGTAAACGATAGGCCCCTCGTAAAGGACTCTATGTTGAGGAGGGTGGTCAGCGCGGTTAACGCCCTCAGGAGCTCCAACAGCATGTCACATAAGCCAGGCGTTGACGCATCTATTTCCTGGGTTCGCTTAGCGCAGGCGATTGCAAAGACTGAAGGAAGTGCAAGCGTGCTTCCGAGGCACTTGATTGAGACCGCCGCCGCTGCACTCATAAAGGACCCAGCCGATGAAGACACGGTGTATGCAACCGTCAAGGAATACATCGGTGAAGGAGTCACCTATGAGGACTGAGGATTTAATAAACCTTGTGCGTAAGTTGGCGATGTTCCTCAGATCTCAAGGCAAAGGTGTTAGTATAAGTGAGGAGCTTACCGCCATATACCTTGCAGAGGCGTACTTTAACCTTAGCGACCGCGCTGATTATGATGATATAATGACGATAATTCTGGCAGCGCTCGCTAAAGATGATGAGTCAGAGGCCCTGATAAAGGAATACCTATCTGGGTTGCCAGCATGGCACGATAACTTCGACAACAACCTTAGGAAGAGGGGATGCAAAGACCATAACCCGAAACCGTATTATGATGTTATCAATGAAGTACAATATGTGCATGGAATTCCTAAGAACCCACGCAAGTTAAAGTACGTTGCAAACATGTTAGCCAAGCTGGGCGAACTGCGAGATCCTCGCGTTGTCGCTAAAATTCTGGAGCAGAGACCCTCCATAGCGTTAAGCGTTGGCAAAGAAAGAAGCCTGGCAGCTGTCAGGTATATGAACGCAGAAAAAGCGGCAGAGGTTATAAGAAAGCTCATTGCAAATGCGGACAGTTACGAGGAAGCCCTAAGCGTAGCTAAGGCCGTAGATCCCAGACTCCTCTGGAGGGTCGAAATTAAAGGCTTCATAAAGGGGTCCTCGCTTGAGGCCTTAGTTAAGGCTTCCCTCTCACTAAGGCACGCCGCAGCTTCCTTAAGTGATCGGGAGCCACGTTACCTTCAACTTGCAATGGAGGAAAGCAAATACGCGGAAGCTGCTCTTAGCAAAGTTGATGATAAGGAACTCGGCGAGACTGCCAGAAGCCTTCTAAACGAAGCTAAAGCTATAATAGGGGTGGCTCAGGGAGGCACAAGTTCCTTAGCTAACTTGCCGCCAGAGGTCTTAATCCCGGTAGTTCAGGATCTTTATATTAATACTGAAGACGTGAAGGAAAGAAGGGCCCTTGAACGCCTTTTAGAGCTTTCACTCACCAGAACAGCGACAGGTCTACATCAGGGCAAGAGAACAACTTATAACACCGCTGGCGGGCGGCTTGACTTGAGAAGGTCCGAGCTAAAGTACATAAGAATGGCCAGTAACTTTATGACCTATAGAACTCGCGAGAAGGTAAAGAGCTTCTCGCTCTTACTGGACATAAGCGGCTCCATGAGGCCATACTCTTCTATGGCGCTAGCGGCTGCCGCTTTGGCCACGGACAGCATAGATTTACTGGTGCTCTTTAATGATACAGTGAAGCCTGTAAAGGGGCCCCTGAAGAGGCAGACCATGATAAGGCTGTTGGCGTCGCTCAGGTTCGATGGGTATACCAACGTTTCCCAGGCCTTGAGGGCCTCTGAAACCGCTAAGAGAGTTGTCATGATATCTGACCTAAGGCAAACCGTCAGGGACTTGGAGCCCTCTGAAACAATCTGCAGCTTCATCAGCAAGGGCCGTAGGTTAGCCCTTCTTGCGCCTCCGTCGGCCAGTTTAGCTGAGATCTCAAAGATACAGTGCTGCGGCGCGACTGTAGTAACGGTGAGCGGACAGAGTGACGTCATAAGGGCCTTTTCGGAGATTCTCAGGAAAGTTTAAGTCGACGTCTCACTGCTTGGCGCTAGGGCTGAAGCTTGCTAGACCCTGTGACCAGGGCTATCGTCAGCTCTTCGGAAATTCTCTCAGATATGCTGGGCGTTGACCAGCTGGTCGCCTTTAGGGACCTGATGGAACCTGTAAAGGAGGAGTACGGGGACTCTTCATTTCCATCTATAAGGTACTCCAAGGACCCTGATGAAGTAGCCAAGATATTGGCAAGTAGGCTTGCATCAGACTATAACATTCACTATGTCGACGTGAAGAACTTAAAGGGGTTCACTAACTTAACCTTCAGGTGCGGGGACCTTGTCAAAGCGGTAGTAGAGTGGGCTAAGAATGGCGAGGAGCTAGAGGTCCCTAAGACCTCTAGGCCCCTCAAGATAGTGGTTGAGCACACCAGCGCCAACCCCATACATCCCCTTCATATAGGGCACACGAGGAACGCCTGCATAGGGGACTCGCTTGCAAGGCTTCTCAAGTCAAGAGGGCATAGCGTTGTGACAAGGTTTTACATAGATGACGTTGGCCGGCAGGTGTCCATAGCAGCCCTTGGAGTTAAGCTGCTGGGCATAGACGTGCTAAAAGAGTCGCAGAGGCTCTCAATAAAGCCCGACTCCCTGGTCGGCTGGATTTATGCCGTGACCAGCACCACAATAGACCTTCTAAACGCGAAAAAAGCTGGAAACAGCGAAGAGGCGGAAAAGCTAGCGTCAACCCTCGCTAGGCTAAAGTTGCAGGACCCAGGGAACTTCTTTGACAAGCTTTACACCGCGCTGTCCTCGCTTGAGAACCCTGATGCAGCTGTGGCTGACCTTAATAATAGGTACGAGAAGGGGCTTGAGCCTGAGAAGACATTGATTAGATCCATGGTTCAGGCGGTCCTCGAAGGCTTCAAGCAAAGCCTTGAGATTCTCGGCGTGAGCTTTGACTTCTGGGACTGGGAGAGTGACCTGGTCTGGAGCGGGCTCGTGGGCAGGCTTGTTGAAGAAGCCAAGGGAAGCAGGTACTTCATTAAGTACAAGGACGCTGACGCAATAGACGTACCTCAGATAATAAGTGAAGAGATTCAACATGACAAGGAGGCCCTCAGCTCTATAAGGCTTCCCAAAGGGTTCTCCCTGCCGCCTCTCATTCTGCTCAGGAGCGATGGCACTACGCTTTACACCACAAGGGACCTGGCCTACAGTATCCTTAAGTTCTCTCAGGCCAACGCGGATAAGGTAATTAACGTCATAGGTGCTGACCAGAGGCTTCCACAGCTACAGCTAAGGGTAGCGCTTTACGGCCTCGGCCACAGGAGGGAGGCGTTAAACCTAATTCATTATGACTATGAAATAGTCAGGCTCACCACCGGCAGCATGCATGGAAGGAGAGGCGAGTATGTCACGCTGGATTCCCTTCTCACGGAGCTCTCCGCCCGGGCGTTGAAGGAGGTCACCGGGAGAAACCCATCTATGTCAAAGGAGGAAGCCATGGTTATAGCCAGGAGTATAAGCGTTGGAGCCATCAGGTACTTCATGGTTCACATGAGCGCGTCAAAGCCCCTTACCTTCAGTGTTGATAAGGCTATGAACCTTAGGGAGAGCAGCGGCCCGTACCTTCAATATACATACGTGAGGGCCGTCAATATACTCGAAAAGCACGGGAAGGTGGATCTTAACTCCGTGGACCCAGACAAGTGCACGGAGCCTCGGAGGAGGCTCCTTGTAAAGGCATTGAAGACTCCGCTAGTGATAGCTAAGGCAGCAGATGATCTCGCCCCAGAGGATCTGGTATCGCATCTGGCTGACCTGGCGGATAGCTTCAACACGTGGTATGAACAGGACTCCGTGATCAGGGAGCCTGATGTTGGGGCAAAGGAGCTAAAGGCCTTAATAGTGGACATCGTCAGACAGTCCCTAGGCATTGGTATGAGCGTGCTGGGCATACCAACGCTGAGGAGGATGTAAATGCCCTACCACATAAAGGCTGAAAGAGTTCCTGAGGGCGTTCTGATAACAGGGGACCCGCTGAGAGCCGACAGGTTTGCATCATTGCTTGAAAGGCCACGCCTTATAAATGACAACAGAGGGCTCAGGACTTACGTGGGTTTCTACAAGGACAAGGAGGTCGCCATAGCAGCTCACGGAATGGGAGGTCCCAGCGTTGCCATTGTAGTTGAGGAGCTAATAAGTATAGGGGCTAAGAGAATTATAAGGGTAGGAACTGCAGGCGCCATCTCCCCAGAGCTAAGGCCTGGAGACGTACTTGTCGCTGACGCGGCGTCCTCAACATATGGCGGCGCTGGCCTAGGGCTTTACTTTGGATCTATATGTCCACCATCATCTCCTGACATGGAGCTCACCTACAGGCTGCTGCAGGAGCTATCTAAGTTGGGCGTAAAGGCCACCAAGGGGGCCGTGTTCTCAAGCGACTCCTTTTACGCTGAATCCAATGTGCTAGGGTTGCTTAAATCCCTTGGATTTAAGGCCGTCGAAATGGAGTGCGCCACGGTAACCGCCCTGTCACGAATAAGAGGTGTCAGCGCCGCCTGCGCCCTCGTGATAAGTAACTCGGCCGGCTCCCTGCAGAGCGACCAGGCGTTGGTGGACAAGGGCCTCATGAGCGCCGCTGCTGCATCCCTAGAGGTCCTCATCAGGTAGAGCCAAGGTCCACTATCAAAGAGTTCTTGTGCATTAGCTGCGATGACTTAACAGCCACGAGGGAGCCTCCGCTGTCCTTAAACATTATGAACCCTCCCCAAGAGGCCCATGGAATTAACGATTTGTCTACAAGCGACTCAGCGTCAACAACCCTCGGCCTCATGGATATGAAGTCCTGTGAGACTATGGAAAATAACTTGTTGTCCCACTGAACTCCCAGAAGCTTGGAGGCTTTCGACGCCGCCTCGCTGAGCCTCAGCGACGCAAAGTAGTGGTCCTGAGCATTGAGCAACTTATGGCGCCAGCTCTCGACAGCTATGCCGCTGCTCGATATACGCATCTCAGCTTTCCTTGCTGCTAAGAGACTATCAACTTCCATAATAACCGTAGCTACGACGTGAGGCTGCTCTGCTATCCTCTCTAATAGCCTGAATTTCCTCGTCGCGCCTACCTTAGGTTTATCGCCTCCATAGTCCAACATATAAACTACGTACTCGCCCTTTACCACGCTATCTATATACTTACAGGCTTCAAGCGCCTTCTCAGACCTTGAATCAAGGCACAGGGTGTAAATTGCCCTTTCCGACCTCCTGTGCTTTGAACAGAAGCCCTCGGCCGCGACCGGGCAATATAACCTCTTGAGAGGGTCATCAGCTTCATCTAGGGGGCCGTTGTGCCACTGACAATACGACTGCCACGGCTCCTGGGCTATCTTGAGCTCTGATGTATATTTAAAGACGTCAGAGTAGCCCTCAGGTTGCACTAAGAGATAGTCCAAGGACACAGGATACGTGACTATATCTACGCTTTCCTGCGACGTTACGAACAGGAAACCCTTTGGAGGCTCAACCTTCCTTAGCGCGGGTTCGCCTATTCTCTGCTTTACAAGCCTTAGAATGGCTCTGGTAGCCCCCACGGTAATCATCGAGATATGAAGTCAACCTGACGGAGGATATTAAGTTTACCTGGGCTTCTCGTCCTCCGAGGCAAACATTTAATTGTTCAACCTTAAGTCAATCACAGGAGGCTAACCATGGCTGCTGAGCAGCTGAGCCCTGGCGAGCTAGAGCTTCTCAAAAAGCTCGCAAGTCTTGGTGAGCCGCTGGACCTTGAGAAATCGGAGGAGCTTATAGGCATGCCTACTAGCAGCGCTGCGAGTTTAGCAAGTCTTCTCGAGGCTAAGGGGCTTGTCAAGGTCGATAGAAGAACTGTCACCAGGATACTTTTGACGGAGAGGGGCGAAGAGGCCCTGAGGAACGGATTACCTGAAGAGAGGCTTCTCGAGCTGTTAGAGGCTAACAATGGCTCTGTAGCAGTCGATTTAGCTAGAAGCTCCCTTGGGAACGACTTCAACATAGCCATCGGGGTAGCCATTAAGGCTGGCTATGTAAAGATAGCTAATGGCATGATAACTCTCGTAGACCACGAAGGTTTCAAGGCGAGTGTAGTCAACCTAAAGGGGGGCCTTAGGAGCATAAAGGAGGGAGGGCTTGTAAGCGAGAAAATAGTCGACGTCCTGAAGGGCAGAGGTCTTGTAAAAGTTGAGCAAAAAAACCTGGTAAGTATAAGGCTGTTACCCCAAGGGCTCTCGCTGGCAACCGCTAAGCCAAGCATAGCAAAGTTATCTCATGAACTTATAGCCACAGGCAAATGGAGAGAATACACATTAAGGCCCTACGACGTTAGTGCAGAACCACCATTAAGGATGCCTGCAAGAAAACACTTCTTTGCTGAGTTCATAGAGGAGCTTAAAGATCTCATGAAGGAGATGGGCTTCGTCGAAGTGAGCGGCCCCCTCGTGGAGTTGGAGCTATTCAACTTCGACGCGCTCTTTCAGCCCCAGGACCACCCAGCCAGGGAGATGCACGACACTTTCTGGCCTGACCTACCACCGGCTGACCTAAGCGATTATGCTGACATAGTTGCCAGGGTTAAGTATGAGCACGAACATGGCTGGGGATATCAGTGGGATGGAAGCGTAGCCTCAAGGAGAATTCTGAGAAGTCAGACCACCGCGGTAACCATAAGGGTTCTCGCCTCCAGGCCCAGGCCTCCCATCAGGTTCTTCACGATAGATAAAGTCTTCAGAGCTGATCCCGTGGATGCCACCCATCTATCAGACTTCCATCAGCTGGATGGAATTATGGGCTGGAAAGACTTCACGTTTAGGGACCTGCTTGGGTTCCTAAGCGAGTTCGGCAAAAGGCTTGGCCTGGAGCTTAAGTTTAAGCCTGCCTACTTCCCATTCACGGAGCCCAGCGTAGAGGGTTATGCAAGGATAGGAAGCAGCATGGTTGAGGTCTTCGGCGCGGGTCTCTTCAGGCCAGAGGTTCTAAGAATTGCTGGCGTTGATTACCAGGTGGGCGCCTGGGGCATGGGCGTTGAGAGGCTGGCCCTGGCCCGCTTTGGGCTTCATGACGTTAGAGACCTCTACTCTAAAGACTACGACTTTCTGAGATCATTTAAAGTTGAGGTGTGAAGCCATGGTAACGCTCAGGTTTAGGCCTGAGAGGCTGGTGGAGACCACAGGCCTGGACCTTGACATAGTTGAGGAGGCGCTTTTCAGGTTAAAGTGCGAGACCGAGCTTAATGATAACTATCTCTCGGTTGAGATAAACCCGGACAGGCCAGACATGTTTATCTCTGAAGGCATAGCAAGGGCCGTCAGAGGCATAGAGTCCATAGAACTTGGCTGGACGCCCTTAGATGGGAAGCTCAGGAACAGCGGCCTGGAGCTCGTCAATGAGATGCCAGAGACTAGGCCTTACATAGCTGCTGCCGTGGTATATAATGTGAACGTCGATTCGGAGTCCTTCCTTGAGGAGCTCGTTCAGTTCCAAGAGAAACTCCATGACACTGTAGGAAGGAGAAGAAGGAAGGTAGCAATAGGGTTCCACGACCTGGCTAAGGTTAAGTCCAAGAGGCTCAGGTACAGCATGATACCGCTCAAGAGCAGCATGGTACCCCTTGGTGGAAGCGAACCCATGTCGATAGCTGAAGTTCTGAGGAGCACGGAGCAGGGGGTAAAATATGGCAACATAAGTCTAGCTGAGGGCCTCCACCCGGCATTTACAGAAGATGGTGGGGCTGTGCTCTCTCTGCCCCCCGTGATAAATTCTGAGCTCACCAGGGTTGAGGTCGGCACCAGGGATCTTCTAATCGACGTCACTGGAACGGACCTTGCCTCCGTGCTTAAGGTGCTGGACATCATAACGCTTAACTTAGCCGAGAGGAGAGGAACTTACATAGGTTTCGTCAGGGTAGTTCCAAGGACAGGAGAGCCTTTACACACGCCAGTACTTAAGAGCAGGGAGCTGAGCCTTGATATAAACTACGTAAACAGGGTCCTGGGGACGGACCTAACAGTCGATGAGGTTACACTTTCGCTGCTCAAGATGAGGCACAGCGCCTCGCCTGAGAACGGCCATGTAAAAGTTACAATTCCTCCGTTCCGTTATGACATAATATCTGAGATAGATCTCGTGGAAGACATTGCCATGGCGTTAGGCTATGACTCCCCCAAGCTTTTACCAAGCAAGTACATGAACGACGCTAGAGGATCGTTGTTAGACCACACCCTGCTCTCAAGGGCGGCACGCGACATAATGGCAGGGCTTGGCTTCACCGAGGTAATGAGCTATATATTGACCAGCTCCTCCTTACTGAGGCTCTTTGATATGATCAGCGACACTGTAGAGCTCAAAAATCCTGTACAGGAGGAGCTAGATGCCTTAAGGCCCTCTCTCGTGCCCCAGCTACTTCAGCTCATGTTCTTCAACGTCAGCAAGACCAAGCCTGTTAATATCTTCGAGATAGGCAAGACCGTTAAAAAGATCGGCTCTGAAGCAGTAGAAGACTTAAAGCTGGCTGCCGCTACCATGGACGACTCAGTAAGCTATGAGGACATTCAAGCCGTTGCTTACGCATTTATAAGATCCTTTGGCCTCAAGCCCAGCGCTAAACCTCTCACAGCTAGCTGGCTTCTCGCAGGCAGGTCCGCGTCACTCCTAGCTAATGGCCACGAGATTGGAGTTATTGGCGAGATAAACCCTGTTATACTAGATAAGCTCAACGTAACGTACCCAGTGGCCGTTTTTGAACTCTCGTTAACAGAGCTCCTAAAGGTGATAAGGGCTGGAGCTGCAGGACAGAAGCCCTGACTACCCTGTGCCAGTTAAGAGGATAGGTTTCAGAGGCGTCCTGAAGAGAATCCTAATAAAGTCGCCCCAGGGGATGTTCGCCTTTGACGCGAAGATTAATGTATACGTGGATATTTCATCTGACAGAAAGGGGGCCCACCTGTCCCGCAACGTTGACGCCATGCAAATATTGGACTCCTTCCCCCAGGAGTCGTGGAGCCTTGAAGGCCTTGCAGAGAGCATTCATGACCAGCTTCTGAATCTTCACAGTTACAGCGATAGCGCCGGCGTTGAGCTATATACAACTTATTGGGCGAGGGCCGTCTTTGAGGATATAGAGTCCCTGGAGCCAGTTAGAGTTAAAGTTGCTGTGACAGGAGGAAGATATAAAAAGACCTTCCTGACCAGCGTCTCTGTAAAAGGCTTCACCGTATGTCCCAGCGCGCAGAGAACTATAGCTGACATGTTTAACTATAGCTCCACGGCGCCCAGCCATAGCCAAAAAGTGATGCTTAAAGGCTCCATAATATCCCACAAGCTTCACATAATTAGCGTTGATGATATTGCATCAGCCCTCTGGGCCTCGCTCTCGGCGCCGGCCTTTACGTTACTTAAGAGGCCTCAGGAGGCAAAACTTGTCTTTGGAGCCCACAGAAACCCAAGATTTGCTGAGGACGCTGTTAGGGAGGCCGTGAGGAGACTCAGATGTCTAGTCGGCGAAAGCCTTCCTAAGGATACGGTGCTCAGAGCAGAGATCTATAGCCTGGAGAGCATACATCCGCATAACGTTTTCGCTGTTGCGGAGGGAAAAGTGGAAGAGCTACCTAAGATGGGCTGCGGCGTTTAAAGTTACGCTAAGGGGCTCTCATTATTGATGTTGTGCGGCGCGGGATAAACTGCTTCGTGCCTTTACATATGTGCACATTTAAATTAAGAGTCTAAAAAGAGTCTAAAGTAAATAGTAAATATCAAGTGGGGCACTATTCCCTGTTAGCGGTGAACATAGGTGGCAAGACTTGCGATGGTCAGCAACGGAACTATTGCGGCGCTCTACGACGGCAACTTCTACATAAGGAGCATCTATTATCCCATGCTTGACCAGCACCATAACCACTCAGTAAACGGCGCCTTTAAGATAGGTCTATGGAAGGATGGCCAGATGCTATGGCTCGAAAACGTGGACAAGTCCATTGAAATGGACAACCTGATAGCCAGGGCTATTTTCAGATTGAGCGACGCTACAGTGGAGCTTACTTCGTTGGCCTCCCAAACAAGGCCAGCAATAATAACTAAGGTTAGCATAAAGGGTGAGGGCCTCTTTAGGTTCATACAGTACAACGACTTCAGGCTCAACAACAGTGAACTTGGTGACACGGCGCTCTACGACCCCCGACTCGATGCCGTGATCCACTACAAGGGAAGTACCTGGTTCGCGGTTACCTCATCACATAAACTCTATGAGTATACCACGGGGAGGAGAGACCAAGGAGCTGTGCTTGGAGACTGCCAGGACGGTGTTCTGAACAAAAACCCGATAGCTCAGGGCTCCGTTGACAGCGCTGTCTCCATAGCTGCCAAGGAGTTCTACCTTTACATAGTTGCTGGAAGAAGCTATAATGACCTCGTGGAATCTTTGAAGGACCTAAGGGCAAGTCCTGGTGAGCACTTTGAGCGCGACAGCAGGTACTGGAGCGTTCTTACAGAGCCCGTCAAGAATGTAAAACTCTTGAAGCAGAGCGTTGCCGTGCTCATTGGCCACATGGGTAATAATGGTGAAGTGCCTGCCTCGCTGGACACCAGCATCCTCAAGTTTAACCTTGACACTTATGCATATACATGGCCAAGGGATGCAGTTCATGTAGCCATAGCCCTTGACTCTATGGGCTACTGGTCCTTCACTAGGAGGTTTTACGAGAAGCTGTTTACAGAGCTGATGACTCCTGAAGGCTATCTTTACCAGAAGTATAACGCTGACGGCACTTTTGGAAGTACGTGGCACCCGTGGACCTCTGAGACTGAAATTAGTAAGAACATACAGGAGGACGAGACCGCCCTGGCAGTCTACGGTTTCTGGTACCATATAGTGACCTCTAATGATTACTTCCTGCTACGGGAAGTCTATGAGAATTTGGAAAAGGCCACGGAGTTCATGGCAAGTTTCATTAATGGGAAGCTGTCCTTGCCTTTGATGAGCTACGACCTCTGGGAGGAGAGACTTGGGGTTCACGCATATACGGTCGCCGCTGTCTATGCTGCCATGAAGAGCGCTGCAGACATCGCGAGGAGGCTTGGAGTGTGGAGCAAGGAGGACAAGTGGAGACGCCTAGCTAAGGCCATCCAAAACGGCTTCAGGGAACACATGTTTAACAGGGATGGAGGCCATTTCTACAGGATGATAGTAATAGATAAGGACAGGGTTGTCAGCGTTGATAAGACTGTAGATTCCTCAATCCTGGCAGCCGGCCTCCTTGGCCTTGTGGAGCCTTCAGATCCCATGTTTGAGAGCACCGTAAAGGTTGTGAGAGATAAATTGTGGGTTAGCAGGGTAGGAGGCCTTGCAAGGTATGAAAACGACTACTACCAAAGAATCACTGGTGACTATACGGGCATACCTGGCAACCCATGGATAATAACTACCATGTGGCTGGCGCAGAGCTATATATTGCAGAGTGACTTCGACTCTGCAAAGCAATTAATGACGTGGGTTGAGGGGGTAGCCTCCCCCACTGGGATGCTGCCGGAGCAGGTCAGCCCCTTCGATTCGGCGCCGCTCTCAGTAATGCCGCTGGCGTGGAGCCACGCTGAATACATTAAGACTTACTTCATGTTAGGCGGCAAAAGCCTGCTGCCGCCAGGCTAATTGCCATGCACAAGCGCTTATCTTGCTTTAATAAGCGCGCTATCTTTTAATAGAGATAGGTGTCTAACTTAGTGACAGAGTGCAGTTCGTCAATACTTAAATGGTATACATCAAGGCCCTGGATGCTCAGCTGCGACAGCGTAGCCTACTACTGTGAGCCTATAGAGGGAGGCCTCGCCCTCACAGTTGAGGGGTGCGGTGAGAAGGCCTTTGCCCCTATTTCCATGCTGCCTGATGGTTCACTCCTGGAACTGGACTCCTCAGCCACATGGCTTAACTCTATATTGAGCTCTTCTACCGCCGCGTTCCAATCAAGCTGCCGTGGGCTCAGGAAGATAAGGGAGCTAAAAATCGTAAGTTCGGGGCTCAGATCCATAAGCTACGAGGCCGTAGATGAAGGCGGTGAAAGGTTACTGATAAAGGCCTTAAGGCGCCTTGAAAGCGACAACATAGAACACCTGGTACTCAGGTACTTAACGTTTGTAAATTATAAGTGGGTCCCCAAATTCATATGCAACTTAACTTATGAGAGTTCACCCTACATTATTATCACTAGCTTTATTGACGGATTTCCAGCAGCTACGACCTATGTCAATGATGCCTCCAACAGGTCTACCGCTAACGTGAATTCCATAGGGCCTAAGATAGGGTTGGCGATCTCGGAGCTTCATAACGTCATGATGACATGCAGCGAAAGCTGGTGCAGGCCAGAGCCCATAACGGACGCTGACATCAGGAGGTGGCTTGAAAGGATCAGCTGGAGGTCTTCATGGCTGAGAGATAAGGGCTCCCGCATGCTTCCATACAGCGACAGGCCCCTGGTTTACGAGGCCGCCGACTCCTTGGAGGAGCTAGTAAGTTCCCTGGAGCCACTTGCAGAGAAGCTCCTTGGAAGAACCAAGCTGAGGATCCACGGTGACCTTCACCTCTACCAAATAGTAGAGTCTCAGAAGGGGGACATATACATAACGGACTTTGAGGGGGAACCGTACAAGATGCCTGCAAGTAAGCTCGAAAAGGAACCTGCGGTAAGGGACCTAGCCGCCCTGGCGAGGAGCATTGACTATGCTGCAATGATGGGCGAGCAGCTGAGGACCGGCGCCTCCCTTCTTCAGGTCTCGTCGTGGCCTCCAGAGGAGCTTCTCAGATGGGAGAAGGAGGCCTTCAGAAGCATCTTGGAATCATACGTGAGGAACGCCGAGAGCAAGGGGCTTAGCAACCTCCTGGACGGCCTCTCATCGCTTTTCTTTTGGCTTGTTGAAAGGGCTAGCTATGAGTCCGTTTATGAAATCATCGCACGCACCGGATACCATTATGTGCCCCTGAACGCTATAATAAGGTACAAGGAGGGCTTCGACGAACTGGCGAAATATGTTAAGGAGTTCTCTTCATAGCAATAAGGCCTGTCACGCTACGTATGGGTCAATATGGCTACCAAGGGGTTGACGGAGTCTATTATGACGAAGCCGTAACGTATGAACTGCAGCCTGGATCCCTTGCCGTAGTTGTTTATGTAACCTTCAGCTAGTCCGTCATGCTTTATTAAGTTCAGACCATCAGGCTCCAGCACCGTCAGCCGGACAGAGCTAGCCTCAGGCACCCACTGAATTATCGGGTAACCTCCCTTTCTGGCCTCTTCAAGGCTATCATTCTTAAACTCAAGTAAACCATCATTGGCGTTCACTGCATAGTTTCCTAAGCCGGCTAGCCTTACCATGGGGGCCTTAGCGTCCTCGCTTGGAACATAGATGTAGTCCCCATCGCATACCTTTATCTCGCGAACCGCCTGCGGCCTATTGGGATGTAAAGGTATCTTTGCCACGTAACAGTCAGGCTGACTTAACCTCATCCTGATGCCGCGGCCACCTGTAAGCTCCACGAACATCAGCCTGTCAGCTATGGGATCAAGCCTCTTCCTGTTAACCGCGGCTAAGTTCGCCCAGCTAAGCTTGGCATCACCTGGCCTTACACCGACGTCAAGGATTACATCCCTTATAGACTCGGGCAATATGCCGCGCCTACGAAGCCCGGCTATCGTGCCAAACCTTGGATCATCAAGACCCATGAACTCGCCAGGTCTGTCGCTCATTATCTTCTTTATGTAGCTCTTGCTCATTATAAAGCCTTCGAGCTTCAGCCTTCCAAAGTGTATGTAGGTGGGCTCAGGCCACTTGAAGCACTTGTAGACGTAACCCTGTTTCAATGTGTTAAGCTGGTGCTCCTTGCCCCTGAGCACGTGCGTTATGCCCATCAAGTGGTCATCAACGCTGACTGCAAAGTTATAGGTGGGCCACACTATGTACTTGTCTCCAGTCAGTGGGTGAGGATGGGCGTCAGTATCAATGATCCTGAAGGCTACCCAATCCCTGAGGCTGGGGTTTGGATCGTTGACGTTCGTCTTAAATCTTACTACAGCCTCCCCCTCCTTATAGTGTCCTGAGAGCATCCTGTCGAACTGCTCTAGCTGCCACTCCGGTGGCTTGTCCCTGTACTCTGGCGGCTTGCCCTCAGATATCAGCTTCTTGCTCTCCTCGCCCCCTAAGTCCACATAGGCGCAGCCCTTTGAGAGGGCCTCCTTCATAGTCGAATAGAATATCTCCATGCGAAGGCTCTGTATGTACTCCTCATCCCATCTAACCCCAAGCCACCTGAGGTCCTCCCTAATCATCTCATAGGCCTCTTTCATAGGCGTCTTGGTCCTAGGGTCTGTATCTTCAAACCTTAGCACCATCTTACCCTTGTACATTCTCGCGTACTCGTAGCTCAATATCGCGGGCCTAGCGTTACCTATGTGAATTGCGAAGTCCGGGTTAGGGGCAAACCTGGTGACAACCTTACCCTCCTGAGCGTTAGGAAGCGGAGGTAGGACCTTCTGCTCGGGCTTCGGCTTTTTCTGACCTTCCTCCACGGCTTCACCGAATTCCCTTGCCAGAGTGTCACGCTGTTCCTCGGCACTCATGGAGTTAACCTTATCCACCATCTCCTTTACTATGGGCGCCAGCTCCCTGGCCCTCTGCCTGAGCTCCGGGTGCTCGGCTATGAGCGTCGACATTACGCTGTTTATCATTGCTTTGCCTCCATGTTGCACTGCATTACGTAATGTAACCCTGTAGATTAGAGACCTTAGCTCGTCCAAGCTCATGTTTACTTCTCCCTCTGAGCACTAAATACTGCAAGATCTCTTAAGGCTCTATAGGCCTTTTCGTCCACTATGAGCCCCGAGGCCTTCAGCATATCGAGCTTTTCTACAGCAAGCCGAGAGTAGCTGTTGGCGAGGCCCTGTGCGTAGTCGAGGGCTCCTGTGCTCTTTATAGCTTCAGCTGCCTCCTTAAGCTTCTCCTCTGAGCTATCTCCATTGAAGATATCAATTAGGAGCTCCTTGACCTTTTCATTACTTGAGGCTGCCTTCAGTGCCAATATGGTTTTCTTACCCCGCCGGAGATCGCTATAAACGGGTTTGCCAGTTTTGGAGGGGTCCCCAAACACTCCAAGTATATCGTCCCTTATCTGGAACGCTAGGCCAACGAGCCTCCCATACTCCCCCATGGTCTCTATTACCTCATCCTTGGCCTTTGCAGCTATGGCGCCTAACTTTGCTGACGCCTCCACCAGCGCCCCTGTCTTAAGGTATATCATCCTTAGATAGTCTTCTGCGTCCACATTCCAGCTCCTCTCGAAGAGCATGTCATAACCTTGGCCTTCAGCTACCTTGCGGGAAGCCTCGGTTAGGGCCTGCACTGCCTTAATTACGTACTCCTCGTCAAGGCCTTTCTCAAGGCTTCTCAGAATTGATGCAAAGGATAGTGAAAACATAAGGTCACCAGCGGTAATTGCCAGTGGAACTCCATAAACCTTGTGGACTGTGGGCACCCCTCTCCTGAAGTCGTCATTGTCCATAATGTCGTCATGCACTAAGGTGAAGTTGTGGAAAATCTCCACGGCTGAGGCGAGAGGAATAGCGCGCGCCTCAGCGTCAACGCCACCTAAAGCTCTGGCCGTGGCGAGAACCACCAGTGGCCTTAGCCTCTTTCCGCCAGCCTTTATTAAGTGAAGCGACGCATTGTAAAGCTCCTCAGGGGCGCCCTTTACTACGTCATATATGTCTGAGTTCACCAATGGGACGTACTTCTCCACGAGCTCATTCATATCATCAAATGTCATTGTCCCGTCTCCTCCAAAGAAGTGTCATAGCTCTGCTATTTAAGTAACTACCAATGTTTATGCCTCTTGATTCCAGCTCGTCCTTGAGCCGACCCCATATGGTAATGCCAGCGAGCCAGAGGTCCTGGGGCCTCTTACTGCCGCTCATTAACATTGCCGCCTTCAACTGATAAAGTATCTGTGAAACATACCTCTCTAGTCCTTCACGACCTGCTGAGAGCGCCCTGAGGGCAGGGGCCGCGAAGCCACCTACGTCAGCGCCTAGAGCTATAGCTTTGGCCACGTCGTGACCATCCCTGAGCCCTCCACTTCCAATTATATATGCATCCGGGGCCGCATTCCTGGCCTCCACTATTGCAATAGCCGTGGGGTTGCCCCATAGGTCTGCTATGCTAGCTGGGTCCCTGAGCGGCGCCCCATGCTTAGCTTTAGACCTGAGGGCTTCTATCTTAATCCAGTTGGTGCCTCCTAACCCCGCCACGTCGAAGCACTTAACGCCGACTGAACGCAGCGCACTAATATCTTCAGCGCTGAGGCCTGTGCCCACCTCCTTAACTATCACGGGCACTGGCATTTCCTCCACGAGCTCTGCTACCTTCTCAAGCACGCCGCTAAACTTGGTGTCACCCTCGTCCTGGAACAGTTCCTGTCCAATATTGAGGTGTATCGCTATGGCGTCGGCCCTTATCATCTCCACGGCCTTTAAGGCCTCCTTCACCCCGTATCCTTTGGCCAGCTGCGCTCCGCCGAGGTTGGCAACTATGAAGGCGCGCGGAGCCCTCTCCCTTACCACGGAGAAGGTGCGAATAACCGAGGGGTCCTCTATAGCCGCTCTTTGACTTCCAACACCCATGGCTATTCCAAACTTCTCAGCCACTTCTGCTATGGCAGCGTTTATGGGCTCTACATCGGGGTGACCCCCCGTCATGCCGGTTATTATTAAAGGTGCGCCCAGCTCGCGGCCGCAGAACTTAACAGAGAGATCAATGTCCTCTAGGTTAGCCTCAGGAAGCGACCTGTGAACTATCCTTATGTACTCAAGCAGCGTGGTTTCCTGAGGCTCCACGCCACCCTTCCTTACGATGTCTATGTGCTCAAGCTTACGGGCGCTCGTAAATGCCATTCAGCAGCTCACTCGTACAGACTTGTAAAGAAGGGACTTAAATAAGGGCCTGCCTGACCTAGCCCTGTGGCAGCTCGGAACTTCTTATGCTTTTAAGCTCGTCCAGAACTTCGGCATATATGAACCCTATTATTATCCACACTATAAATATGTCGACCTCCAGCTGAAGGTTCTTCGACATAAAGCTCAACGTCATGGCCCATAAACTTATGATACTGGCGCTGAATCCTATTAAAATGTCTGTAAACTTTCTGAATATCCAGTTAAACGATTTAAGCGAGTTGAACGTCATGGCTCTGCGAAGCCCTCTGAAGCCTTCAAGAATATACGAGAAGTTGGCAGAAACGTGCACAAACAAGTTAGCGAGACCGGCCAGGCTGCCATATACTAGGAATAACGCGAAGGGCCTCTCGTAGAGCGCCAGCGCCGGAAAAGTCACCATGCCGTAGATTATTACTGTCGCTATCACCGCATTAAACGGATGGTCACCCCTTATAACGGCTAAGCCCCTATGTAGCATGCCATTCTTCGCCATGGCATAAAGAGTCCTTGACGTGGCTGCCATAAATGATAAGGGCGCTAGAACGCCATCATTAAATGCTGCAAAGATTAGCGGTATTGCATAAAGATCCCCGTAAAACTTACGCATAAAGTCTATAACTGGTATCCTTGCCGTCAATATGAAGTTTATTTGGCCAGTTGCCAGGGAGGCGTCTAAGAGCGAGTAAATTACCATGCTGGCAAGGAGCCCACCCACTATGACTACAATTATTGCAGCTTTGCCTATGTACTCTTTCCTTATGGCCTCCCCGCCCAGCGGAGTTATGGAGCCATACCCCGTGGGTATGCCTATTGCAAAGAGCATACCGGCTGCCAAAAGCGACGATGATGGTATTGACTTTAATGAGAACGGGTTGTAAAACCTGAAGCCTGCTATTGTGAGGTTAACTAAACTTATGTAGATCAACGCAGCCAGCTCTATTATTGAAGCTATTTCGGCGTATTTTGCTGAGGGCCTGATGCCCAAGACTAGGAACGTCGCTGCTGGAATGTATATTATGATGGCTGCCAAAAAGGGGTCCAAGTGAATTGCATATCTTAGGACATAGGCAGCCCCTAGGAAGTAGGCAGAGCCGTAGATAACAGAGTACATTATGTAGAGCCAGCCCGTTTCAAGGCCCAGCCTTCGCGTTAGGCTGTAAAACGCATATATATAATAGCCCCCGGCCTCGCCATACCTCTTTGAGAGGCCATAAACGACTGCAGCATTTAACAATACCAGAAGCGTTCCTATTATTATCACTACTGGGGCAAAAACTCCTGTGTAGGAGACCACTCCTGTGGCGTAAGTTAGCAAGGAAAGCAGCGCTGCCTGCCCTCCAAAGGATAGAAACACTAAGTCGAGCAGGCCTAGCTTTCTGCTCAGCTGCCCGCCCGTCGTAGCTGTTGTCCTCTCCGAGGTAGTCATTGATTGACTACCTTCTCATTTAAATAACCTCATGCCACTTAAAAGGCTTACTGGGGTGCTTAGGTTTCGCTGAGTGCAGGGAACTCTATGAACAGCTGATCGAGACCAGGGAGAGGATAAAAGACCTGAGAAGTCAACTTGAAAGCCTTCTGAGCGACCTCAGGCTAGTAATCGCCTCTCAGAACGACCTTATATCCTGTTTAAAGCTTCACTCCCCGACCTACTTCTCATGGCTTGAGCTTAAGCCTGAAGAGGCGGAGCCTGGAGCCCCCCAGGACGAAGTGCTTGAGGTTCCCCCCGATGACTGCAACAGGGTTCGTCAGTTACTTGTGAGGGAGAAGTCGCTTGAGTCATCATTAACGTTTAAGCTAGCCGAGGCCAACATTTCCATAAGAAACGAAGTTATTAGACTCGCGGGCCTGGCGGCTCTCTGCAGGCATTTTGAGCCCGAATTGTCCGAAAAGATAAGCAATGAAGTGCTTAACCCTCTCCTCTCAAAGTATCTTTCAATAGAGTGAAACAGCCTTATGAAGCCTCCATTTTTCTGTTCCTAGCCTTGTGCAGTTTTCTCGCTATGTATACTATAACTTCAAGGAGCACTAAAAGCTGCACGAAGTCTATATTCACGGAGAACTTGCCCAGGTCGTTAACAAGAAGCACTACCAGGGGATAAATTACTACTTTAGCGTGCAGAACCGCTATATCGAATACCAGCGACCCAATGTCGGCTCCGACCATGTAGGCAAGGAATGGAAACCTGTATCTTGGGTAAAACGCCAGTAAAAGAAGATACAGGAGCAGTGAAACTACTATGGACGAGTCTGAGAAGGCCCTTGCAGCAACCAAACCTACCATGTAACCTATGAGCAGCGAAATTATAGAGAGCACGCCTAGCATAGCTATTTCAAGTTTTCTTATGAATTCGTGCTGGAGCTCTGACCCTGCATCGGTGTTGCTCATTGCTGACCCCTAGCTGCTGGCACGTGATGTCACACGAACCGAAACGGATCTAAACTTTTTTAGTTCCTCTTACCTCTTTACTCGGTAAACCGATATGAACAGGCATGACTTGTTCAGAAGGCACTTAATGTCGCCCGTGGACGTCTCGCTTTTAGAGCCCCTTAGGTTGCAGCCTGGCATGACGGTGGTGGACCTGGGCTCAGGGCCTGGGAGGTTCACAATACCTGTGGCTAAGATCGTAGCCCCTGGAAAGGTCTATGCGGTAGACATAGATAAGGAGTCCCTTCGTATCGTTGCCGAAAAAGCCTCAGAAGAAGGACTCTCTAACGTTGAAGTTGTAGAAGCTGACGCGACTCAAGGAGTTGGGTTGCCTGATAACGTGGCAGACGTAGTGATAATGGCTAACGTGTTGCACGATTTCATCCATGAAGGGGTTTCACAGGCCGTGCTGAGAACGGCTGTACGCCTACTAAAGCGTGGAGGAAGGCTTGCGGTCTACGAGTTTAAAAAGGGGTCGCTCTCCTTCGGGCCCCCGCAGTGGCTCAGGGTGGACCCTGAGAAAGTTATTGAAGAGTTAAGGGCCGCAGGCCTAGCCTCAATCGATGTAATTCAGAACGTTAACGAGACTCATTACTTAGTTATCGGAGTTAAGCCCTGAGCCAAGCCGTAAAGGCGCCCTGTTTAAATTCAGGACAGAGTTTTGCAAAAGGTATAATGCTATGGCCTCTGTGAGAGTGGCCTATAGTAAGGCTGCGCACGCATCAAGGTTCTAGCGCCAAACGGAGCAACTACCAACAAAGGTCGACCAACGATGGATTCCTTAGTTTAAACCTCTCATTATGGGACACCAACCCCCTCTCGTGATAAGCCAATGCCTCCCAGTAGCCATCCTCGTAGTCCCTCAAAAGCTCGATCATTGAGACCCACTTAGTTCCCTTCCAGCCGTATAGAAGTGGACTGAAGATCCTTGCAGGACCCCCGTTCTCATCAGGCAGGGCCTTACCATCCATGCCCACTACGAGCGCTGCGCTCTCGACCGCTACATCAATTGGCATTACAGAGGTGTAGCCGGAATGGCTCCATGAGTAGACCCACTTAGCGCCTTCCAAGCTATCGAGCTTCCTGAAAAGGTCTCTCAGTGGAACCCCAAGATACCTCCGGCCTTTAACGCTCCAGCCTGTGACGCAGTGGAAGTCCTCAGGTCCCAGGTCCCTGGCCTCGCTCATTATGTCAGCGAGCCCCAGCTCTACAGAGCTGCCGTCAGGCCCCACTAAGACCAGCTTCCAGGAGCCCCTCTCAATCCTTGGGATCTCCCCCTCGGCTGAGTAGATTACAAACTTAGGTATGGCCACCTGGCCAGGGGGCAGCTCGGCAGCCGTGCACTCCTTAGAAGTCATTACTTGGCTCAGGACTTCGCCCTCCTTAACCTCACCTCTCTTAAGCAGCTCCCCCTCGGGCGGCATTAAGGCAAGGCCGTTTGTGAAGAGGACGCCGGTCAGATTTATGAAAAGTGACTTCCTGACAACGACTCTGAGCTGGCCTACCTCGCTTGCCCCGCTGATCAACTTGAACACGTATAGATCGTAGGACCTTCCTATCAGTTCATGGCCAGAGTAGATGGCGTTCAAGTCAACAGAGCCCGTCAGTTCAATGACCTTCCTTAGCCCAGCCGTAGCCTCACCCTTGACATCATCTAGCGACGCCAGCTTGTCCGTTGAGGAGCACTCAAAGGCCACTGGCATACCTATTTTTGCGAGCCTCCGATTAAGGTAAGCTCTGCACCCTAAGATGTTAGGTACGGCCGTCATATCTCCCTTCCGGAGCAGAGGGGCCCAGAATTTAAGGCAGAGATACTTACGGATAGCCATGGAGATCAAGAAACTAATAGACGGCGTGCCCAGGAGATACAGGCCGTTAGCCTCAATACCAAGCGCTGCGATCATAGCCAAACTGCTGCTGGACGCTGGGGTCCTCAGGATACCAACGGGCCTTGCAATTGATGCCGCAGGCGCTGCCTTGCTCTCGTCCGTGGCTGGCGTTTCAATAGCGATAAGGAGGCATAACAGGAAAGCGCCATCTAACAACATGAGTTTCAGGATAATAGAGGTCGTGACCACGGGTACCGCTGAAGAGAGGGCTCAGGCCTCCCAGCTGTTGGCCTCCATAGTGAAGGAGAGGGCTAAGGCCGGCAGAGCTAGATACATGGTAATTTCAATGCTTCAGGGAGGCTACAGCAGGACCCTCATAGGCGTCATGAACCCAAACCCCTCAGAAGTTAGCATTGAGGCTGAGATCTTGAAGACCCTCATATCAATGAACGTTAAGGGCGCCAGGCTTAGCGAGCTGGAAGAGGTGCCGGAGTCCCTAGTGAAGGGCCTTGAAGCTCTCGAGCCTACCGGTAAGGGCGAGCCGGTCATAGTAGAGCCCTCCAGGGGCTCCCTCCCGTTAATGCCTTCGGAGGGGCAAACGACAGGGCTTAGACTTGGAGTTGCCTACGAGGGCGCCTACCCGAAGCCTGTGCAGCTCACCGTGGATGATATAAAGGGTCACGTGGCTATTTTCGGCTCAACGGGCACGGGCAAAACCACGACCTTGACTACAATACTTGAAGGTCTCAGCAGCATTGGAATTAATTTCGTGGCTTTTGACTGGGCTGGCGAGATAAATAGGCTAGTCAATGACAGCTTGGAGAGGTGGAGCCCCCTCAAGGATGGGGGCATTAACCCGTTTACTGACAAAGGGCTCCGGTCGTCCCCAGAGCTCCTGCTGGACGTGCTTAGCAGCGCCATGAATCTGACCCAGCCTCAGAGCTACATAGTTATGAGGGTCTTCAACGATGGCATACCAAGGAGCTTCGGCGAACTTCAGGAGGCCATAGAGGCATACCCTGAGGAGGCCAGGTGGGACAGGGAAGTCAAGAGGGGGCTGTTAAGGAAAGTCGCCATAGTTGCCAGCGCTAAGTTCTCCGGCATCTTTAACGGCTCTGTGGACCTCGAGGAGCTGGAGGAAAGCCCAAGGATAGTGCTGCTTGACGAGATAGAGAGCTACACCGTCAGAAGGGCCTACTCCCTAATAATGCTTGCAGCCATGTTCTCCCACAGGAACAGGACTAAGCCCGTGGTGGCTGCGATAGACGAGGCCCATAACCTCTTCAGCGACGATAATGACCTCCTGGGCCACATAATGGCTGAGTCTAGAAAGTACGGGCTCTACATAGCCCTGGCAACTCAGAGCCCCTCGGCGGTGCCTAACGACGTGTTACTGAACGCCAACACTAAGATAGTTCACGCCCTTAGGAGCCTCAGGGATAAGGAGGTGGTAGTTCAGAGCATGAACTTATCCCATGACATGATTAACCTCCTTGATAAGCTGCAGCCTGGAGAGGCCATAGTTCAGTCACCCACCATTGTAAACCCCATTCTCGTAAAGGTCCAGCTCAGAGCCCCACTGAGGGACGGCGTTAGCAACGGCCGGGTCGGAGAGCCAGTCAATGTTAATGCCAGTCCTCCACTCTGAAACGCCGGATATGACGCTGGAGAGCACGGACTGAGGGCTCATACCTGTCGTGTCAACCTCTATAGTCATATCGCTGTAGTCCATAAGCTCATCGGCCACGGAGCCCAGCGCCTCGGCCATCACGTTCTCAAGAATCTTGCGGCGAGGCCAACCCCTTGACAGGAGCCTCTCGAACAGCACAAGCGGGTTTAGCCTGAGAAGAACAACGAATGGAACTAGCTCGTTAAAATTTGCGAAGTCTAAGAAGAGGGACGGGTAGTGAGTCGGCACAATAGTGCAGGGGCCCAACTTATTCAGTATAGAGTTTACAAGGCGCTCTTCATCAATTATGAGCGTTCCAGGCCTCTCTGGGTCCGGCCTCCCCAGGCCCTCTTTTACAGCCACCTGTGACGGCTCAACTACATTACATCCCAGCTCCTCCGAGAGCAGGCTAGAGAGGGTTGACTTGCCAACGCCTGGCGTCCCAGCAACTATTATTACGAACTGCTCAGTCATTAGGCTCCCTCCCTCTAGACCATAACTTGGCAACCTCGTCCTCCGGCGGCGACGAATACACCTGCTCTGAGCCTTTTCCTTTGACAATTAACTTGGGGGTCCTAGAGCTTCCTCCCACCACGCCTATAACTGATGATTTAACACCCAGGTCCCTGAGGAGCTCAAGAACCCTCTCTTTGTTCTCGGGCCTTACCGTGGCTATGAAGGAGCCGCTTCCCATGGACTTAAGCGGGTCCATTTTAAGCGCAGTAAATATCTTCCTTGTTATGTCCTCCACCACAACGCTATCACTATATATTGTTATGTCGTGACCAGAGGCCTTAGCAACCTCGTAAGTGGCGCCTATGAGACCTCCCTCAGTTATGTCGTGCATAGATGTGACTAGCCTCCTCTCTGCCAGGGGAAGGGCGTAGTTCATTATGCTTGCCCTTGAGATCAGCGAGGATGCCTCACTAATTTCGCTCTCACTAAGGCCAGCGCCAAGGAGGAGGTCCTTGAAGTCGTTAGCTATTATAGCGGTAGCCTCCATGGCTGTTGGGTTAACCTGTATAACTATATCTCCTTCCTTAGCGCCTGCGGTTGTTACTATGTAGTCGTGTCTGCCGCATCCCATCACGGTGGCTATTACTATGGCGTGTTTCAAGCCTGGAGACGCCTCGGTATGGCCGCCTACTATCTCTATCCCCAGCCGCCTGGCCTCTGAGGAGAGCTCGCTCACGACGGCGCTGAGCGAGGAGAGCAAAGAGCCTACAGGCATTAGCACGTCAACTAACATCCACTGAGGCCTTACTCCCCTCACAGCTATGTCGTTAGATGCCACATCAACTGCCAGGGAGCCCACGCTGAAGTGGGACTCCGTTATAGGGTCGCTGTGAACTGCCATGACGCAGCTCCCCAAGTCTATTAAGGCCGCGTCCTCCCCTATGGCCGGGCCCATGAGAGTCGACGCCCAGGTTAATCCTCTTACCCTTGAGAGCACTATCTGCTCAAGAATCTCTTGGGGCAGCTTGCCGGTCCAGCCACCCTCATAAAGTCTTATGCTGTAGTCATCTACCATTCGCTCCTGGCCTCCGAGGCGGCCTTAACCATGTTGACTAGCTTGGCCTTTGCGACCTCGCGAGGCAATGGCTTGAGACCGCAGTCCGGGTTTATGTAAACCTTCTCAGGGGGTAGCACGTCAAGCTTCATTAGCTTCTCTATGGCTTCCTTCACCTCCTTCACCGTCTCAACCTGCATGCTGTGAACGTCTACCACGCCGTAACCAAGTTCTTTGTTGTAGCCGTACTCCTTCAAGTAGGGCAGCAGCCTGAAGTTGCTGTTCTTGAACTCAAGAGCGAACTGGTCGACAGGATAATCCAGTATATAGGGCAGAATTCTTTCAAGCCTACCGTAACATATGTGAACTACCCTCTTAGCCTCTATGCCGGAGAAGACGTAGCGCAGCGCTTCCCCCGCCAGCTCAGCCTCCTCCCTCCAGGGCCTTGTTGAAAGCGCAGGCTCGTCCACCTGTATGTACTTGGCGCCTGCCCTAACAGCGTCAAGGACCTCCTCCCTTATCACCTTGGCTAATGCCATAATAAGCTCACTCCTGTCTTTGTAGTAGACGTTGAAGCTCCACTCCATCATGGTATAGGGTCCGGTTATTATGAACTTCACGGGCCTCCCGCCGCTTATTGATGAGGTGTAAAGCCAGTCCTCTATTGCAAGCGGCGAGGTCCTTATGAGGGGCCCCTTAATTATAGGCTTCCTGAAGTACATGTTATCGTAAATCCTTACCCACTCGCCCTCCTCATAGCCCTGCACCCGCTGCGCGAAGTAAACTACCATGTCTTCACGTGACTGCTCACCGTCACTGACTATGTCTATCCCGGCCTCTAAATAGTCCTTTACAACCTCTGCTATGGGACCTCTTATGAGCCTGTGGAACTCCTCCTCGGAAATCTCACCGCGGTCCCTTCTCTTTATCAGCTCGCTGGCCTCTGGAAGCTTTGGGTAACTGCCTATCACCGTGGTTGGGAACTTTGAAGGCACTTGATAGCTCACTGTGACATCACCTCTCCAAGCCTTTCAGTTATGGTAGAGAGTAGGTAAGCCTTTCTGAGGCTATATGTATACGGTATCACATCAAACCAAGTAGTGGTTGTGAGGCCTATCTCCTCATCACCTGCTTCCTTGGAAACCTGGAGCGCCCAGTCCTTAATTTTATTAAAGTCGTCACTCTCTATTCTCCTGGCGTCTATGACTCCTAGAATTGGTTTATGGCCCCCAAGGCCCTTCTTTGCTATAAGCGACAGCGCCCTGGTGGGCGCATCAGCTACGTCTATGGAAATATATGTTGCCTTTATGTTCAGAAGAGCCTCGTAGACGTCCTCCCTGGCCACGTCAAAGTATAGCGATACAACTGTAGGTACCTTGAGCCTAGATACAATGCTATTTATGAGCTCGACGCCTAATATTGCATCATCCCTAGAGAGCTCCTGGTCAGTCATATAGGGCTCGTCTATTTGTATGAGCGCGGCCCCCGCTTCCTCCGCAGCCTGCGCTTCCATTGCAAGCGCCGACGCTATGCTCTCTGCCAAGTCTTCTTTGCTTAGCTCGCTTGCATTCTTGGACATCAGGAGGAACGTCAGAGGACCTGGTATAACGGCCTTGAGCGGGCTAGGCTCTGCTATGTTGCTGAAGGCTCTTATCCGCGGGGGCCATACAAAATGATCAGGGTCTGGCCTATCAGTGAACACTGGCACCCTGTAGAAGAAGTTATTATCAAAGTACCTTAGGAGGCCGCTCACCGCGACGTTTCTCCATGCATTAACGAATGGCCTGAATATGTCATGCCAGTCAACCATTCCGTCGACCACATACCTGAAGCCCAGGGCCTCCTGAACGCCTATCACTGCTGCCTCCTCCGCGGTCACGTTCCACTCTATGCTAACCTGTGAGCCTGCACCCCTTTCCATGTCCCTTAACGCATGCCTTGCCTCCCTCGTGCGAGGAAAACCCCCAAGCACCATAGACCATAGCTTCAATAATTGACACCCGCTCTCCCAGTGTTAGTGGCTCTTTTAAGCTTGAGCCGCATAGCCGAAGGCCTTGCGTGGTCCTTGACCTTATTAATGCCTCAAGAAAAGTCATTATAAGCCTCTAAGTTCTGTCAGAGCTGGGACGCAATATGCCCAAACTTAAGCAGAACGTTTACATAGTAGACGGCGTTAGAACGCCTGTCGGCAAGTTTGGAGGCGCTTACAAGGACATACCGGCTGTTGATCTGGCATCATTCACGCTTAAGGAGGTCCTTGAAAGGGCTGGTCTCAAGCCGTCAGACCTTGACATGTTAATTTATGGGCACGTGATAAGGGCTGGCACTGGTATGGACTCAGCTAGGCAGGTAGCAATAAAGAGTGGGGTGCCTTATCACATAGACTCAATGACCGTTGACATGGTATGCGCAAGCGGCATGGCGGCTATAATAACAGCTGCCAACTATATAGCGTCGGGCTCTTATAACGTAATTGCCGCGGGTGGCATGGAATCTATGAGTATGGCCCCCTTTATAATTCAGTCATCCGCAAGGTGGGGAATGAAACACCTCATAGGTAGGGAGTGGCAGATCTTAGACGCTATGGTATACGATGGCCTCTGGGACGTGCTTCTTAATAAGGTCATGGGCGAGGAGGCTGACATGACGGCGGCCGAGTATAACGCCCCAAGGGATGAGCTAGATAGAATATCATATGAAAGCCATGAGCGTGCGGCTAAGGCGTGGGATGGCAACCTGATGAAGGACTTCGTGGTACCCTATGAAAAGAATGGAAAGGTAGTATTAGATCATGACGAGGGGATAAGGAGGGACACCAGCATAGAGAAGCTCAAGTCGCTGCCCTACGCCTTCACCAGCAGAGGACCTCACACCGCGGGCTCCAGCAGCCAGCTCAGCGATGGGGCTGCAACTCTTCTCATAGCGAGCGAGGAGGCCGTTAAGTCGCTTGGTCTTAAGCCCATAGCGCGCATAGTAGGCTTTGCCTACCACGGCGTTGAGACCTGGAGGTTCCCCGCGGCGCCCGTGGGGGCTGTGAAGAAGCTGCTTGATGACGTCGGGTGGACTATTGATATGGTTGACTATTGGGAAAACAATGAGGCCTTCGCAGTGAACAGCTATATAATGCACAAGGAGCTGGGGATACCCTATGACCGCATGAACGTCCATGGAGGCGCCATAGCAGTCGGCCATCCGTTAGGTATGAGTGGCGCAAGGATAACCCTGGAGCTGATTAACGTCCTGAGGAGGCACGGAGGCAAGAGAGGGGTAGCGTCAATATGTCATGGACTTGGAGGGGCAGCCTCCATAGCCATAGAGTTAGTCTAAGGCTAGGGCGCCAGCCCCTTCTGTGCCAGAAGCTCTCTGACTTTCTCTGCGTTATCCCTGAAGGCCTGAAGGCCTTCAAGCCTCAGGCTCCTCCTCTCCTCAGCCTCTGCCATAAGCTTCTTCTGCCAGTCCTCTGTCGGTGTAAAGGGTTCCACGGGCTCGCTCCTGCCAGTGGGGCCTACATGGACTAGCGTAAAGTAGCTCGTCGTCGTGTGGCGCTCCTCGCCAGTTATCTCATCCCGCTTGATTACCTTAGCCATCACCTCCATGCTTGACTTGCCCACATAAGTCAGCGTGCTATAGGCCACTATAGTCTCCCCCAGGAGTATCGGAGTGTAGAAGTCGGTGCTGTCCACAGAGGCTGTCACCACTGGCCCGCGAGCGTACCTTGTTGCCACTAAGGCGGTTACCTCATCAAGGAGTCTCATTAGCCTCCCAGCGAAGAGGGTGTTTATCTGCATAACGTCCTCAGGCATCACAACCTTATTAGTTACTACCGTATACTTGTCGAGGAGGCCCCTGGGAGGGGACGTGTCAAAGACCCTCTGCCTTCTATCTTTTATCCTCTCTTCCCTGGCCTTCCTTCTCTTGATAGCGTCCTCGTAGAGGGCCTCTTCCTCTGGGGTTCTAGGCTCTATGCAGACCCCCACGGGGACGGGCCTCAGGTCTCTTCCCACGGCCACATAGGTCATGTGGGCTAGCGTCGTTAGCCTCTTCTCGTTCATTATTGGATTCTCGGCCTCTACCAAGAGGCTGAGGTCAATGCTGCTGTTGCCAACGTAGTCAACCCATGCCGTTATTATGGCGTTCTCGCCGACAAGCACGGGTGAGAGGAAGTAGAGGCTTTCAAGACTTGCCAGCAGCGTCGGCCTCCTGGCTATCCTGGTTGCCTCCATACTCGAGACCTGAACCATCCAGTCCTCCATGATGCCTCCAAATAACATCCCCAGGGGGTTAGCATGCATAGGCAGCGCTTGAAACACGGATGTCATGACAGTCTGCAATGGCGACAGTGTTCTTTCGCAGCTAGCTCGGGCCACCTAAACCACCACCTTAGAGTGCTAGAGTTTATTTAAAAAGGTAGCACTGCTCCTTTGACACGCGAGCTAGAACGGGTTCGCGTTCGCCTAACGAACCTTCAGCTGAGCTAAATAAGGTTGGAGATGCTGTCTCCTGGCCCTCTGTCTTCCTTCTTTTCCCCGCTGCAGTAGGCCTCAACCACTATCTTCTTAACGTTGAGCCCCTTTGACTTCAAGGAATCCATGACCGTGGATGCTACGTCACCATCAACGTCAAAGATCTTGTCAGAGTCCAGGCAGTACACGTTTATGTGAGGTATAGGCTGATCTATCCTCAGTTTATCATTTACAATGAATGTGTCCACAATGCCCATGCTCTCCAGCATCTTTATGGTATTATAGACCGTGGAAATGCCCACACGGGGAAGCTCCTCCTGCGCGGCGTCGAAGAGCTCCTTAAGCGAGGCGTGCTCCTTGACCTTTGATAATATAAGTTTTGTCAGGAGGACTCTCTGCGGAGTTATCCTCTTGTCCTCAGAGCTTATCTTTTCCAGCACCTCCTGCAGCTTTGATTTTACCCACTCGTCCTCTGCCATAGCTAGCACTCTGGAACCCTTTTGTGTTGAAAAGTTTTTATACTTAACTTCATATTAATACTGTCACCCGCTGAGTTAAGTTACAGCCGGCCTTAGCTACCTTAGGAAGTCTGTCAACCTTCTCTGCCTCGCCCTAAAGCCCAACAGGGAGCTCTGGGCCAACACGCCCTGAGGGCTCGCCCTGAGCCAGCTAGCTGCGTACTCGGCAGCCGCCTGCACGCTATCGAATACCTTCGACTCGCTCGACATGGCCCTCCTGACGGTCTCGCGTATGTGCCAGTTGCCCACTGGGGCATAGTATGTAGGCAGGATTTCCCTTAAAATTACAACGTCGGCTTTCTTTGCTGAGCTTCTCAGGCCCTCAAGCACCGCCAAACGGGCCGCGGAGAAGCCGCCGTCCATGGCTGATGCCCTTCCAAGCGGGTCCTCCTCTACTCGCTCCACTATTGGCCTCTCGGCCTGCTGTGTCCAGAGGCCCCTCGGATGCCACACCTCTATCCACTCGAAGGTGCCCTCGCCAGGCATAAGGATTACTAAGAAACGGTTCCCTAAGTACTCCGCTTCCCTTGCCTCAACGCTGTCAACGCTTCTAAAGTCCCTCACCTCTCTCCTTAACCTTCTTGAAATTATATCGTCAACTGCAGTTATTGCCCACCTTGTTGGAACCAGCTTTCTGGCCCTGAGCCTTCCAAGAAATCCAAGGCTTAGCATGTCCTGTATCTTATAGACGTCGACACCTGCCTGGTAGAGTTCCCATATTATATCTTCAGCTTTGGCATCGTCCCAGATCGCCTCCTCGGCCTTTCTCTGAAGCTTGGGAGCCCCACTCACAATAACCTTCTCGGCTGGGGCCCTGGGCCCCATGGGTTTTGTCATGCCGTCAAACTTGAGCTGCGGAAGCGGCAGTGACTTCAGGAGTACGTCACTCTCCACGGGCCTCTCCGAGAGCGACGCAAGCCCTAGCTCTGTCTCGTACAACCTCCAAGGTTCATTGACGTCAAGCCTTACATAGGCGGATACCATCTCCCCCCTGAGCTTCACTATATTACCGAGGGTCTCCCTCCTCTCCGCCCATAGCTTAGGCGCATCATAGTACGCCGCCTCATCTGATGACTTACCTGGGGGCACCATGTAGTAAAACGAGACCTTAGGGTATCCATACTCGCCGACCAGCACGCTTGGAGGCGTGGAGCCCACCACGTCCTTTCCATTTATCCTCTGCACGGCGTTTACCTGGACTCTGAACCTCTCCAGTATGGGGCACCTTGGCAGGCCGCAGAGTAGCTTGTAGCCCTTGCACCTGGCGCACAGCTCAGGGGGTATGGAGGGCAAATCGCTCCCTCAACTGTAAAGTAGGGCGTTGTGCAGTTTTGAGGATCTGGGGTATACCCTTATGGTCTCGAGGTTCTCGGGCACCACCACCTCTGGGGATGCATCAAAGCCTAGCTTGTCCCACCTACCCTTAATTGTTGAGGCCAGCGCGGAAAGCCCAGCAGGCTCGCCATGGTTAAGTATTATGGTCCTGGGCTTTGGCGCGAGCCTCCTCAGGAAAGCCAGCAGCTCACTCCTGTTGGCGTGGCCTGAGAAGCCCTCTATTCTTGCGACCTCGAGGTTCACCTTGTACGTCTTAAGCCTGTTCTCGTCCTCTAACTGTACTTCCCGCTCACCTTCAACTATTCTCCTGCCAAGCGTCCCAGCCGCCTGATAGCTCACGAAGACTAGCGAGTTCTTCTGATCGCCCGCTAATGCCTTAAAGTACTCAAGTATGGGACCTCCTGTCATCATTCCACTTGTTGAAATTATTATCGCTGGTCCCTGGCTGTATATGGCTTCATCCCTCTTGCTCTGGTCGTTCACGAACACCATCTGTGGTCCAATGAACGGGTTCGCTCCTTCGTTGAGTATCTGGTCCCTTATCTCCTTCGAGAGGAGCTCCGGGTAAGCCGTATAAATTGCAGTGACCTCGTAGATTAGGCCATCTATGTAGATGGGCATCTCAGGTATTTTCTTCTCCTGCATAGCCTTGTTGAGGAGGACCATCATGTCCTGCGACCTTCCCACTGCCATGACTGGCAACAGCACCTTACCTCCCCTCTTATAGGTTCTGTTGATCAGATCCATCAGCTGCTGCTCAGCTTCTTCGCGGGTGGGCGTCTCCGTGGCTCCGTAGGTGCTCTCCATTATTAGCGTCTCGATGCGGTGGAACTCCGTGTTGGCAGGGGGCTGGAGTCTCAGGGCTTTGTTATCCCTTACGCTGTAGTACTTGAGGTCTCCTGTGTAAAGTATGTTGTAAAGGCCCTGACCTATGTGTATGTGCACCAGGGCAGAGCCCAGTATGTGGCCGGCGTCGCTGAAGGTGAGCTTTGCGTCAGGCGAAAGGTCGGTGACGACATCGTAGTTTACTGTTATAGTGTGATTAAGCATAGTAATCAGGTCCTTCTGGGTGTAGGGGGGCTCCTTGCCCTCCCTTATGTAGAGGTTTATGAAGTCCTGCAACATGAGGGTGGCTATGTCGCGCGTGGCAGGAGTCATGTATATGGGCCCACGGTAACCGTACTTGTAGAGCATGGGGGCCAGGCCCACGTGATCCATGTGAGCGTGCGATATGACTACAGCATCCAGCTCGTCAAGCCTCAGCTCAGGGGCGTCAAACATGGGGTATGCGTCAGGGCCAAAGCCGCTCTGGGCGAAGCCAACATCAAGTAAAATCTTGCTCTCCGAGGTATCTATCAGTATACAGGACCTACCGACCTCCCCGAAGCTTCCAAGGCCAGTAATTCTCACGTAACGGGGCCCTGAGATCATGTCCCTGTAGATCCTCTCCCCTATCTCCCTGAGCGCGTGCCTCCTCTCGCCTGATGCCATCAGGTAAAGAGTGTTGAGCGACGCCAGCGTCTTGCTGACCAGGGGCGGCTTCCTCTGCACCTCAAGCCTCCATCCTGTGGCCGCTAGAACCTGGTTCCTGAACGTCTTGCCCTTCCCTATCAGCTTTCCGGGTTTGTCAGTTAGCACCCTCACCTCTCCAAGGACTTCATCAAACTGTATGTCGCTCGGGTCTATGGTAACGTCCTGAGGGGCGTTCTCAAGTATGTACTTTATCGTGGCCTCCCTGGTCGCCCTGGCCTTTGGGTCGCTCCTAACCACTATCCTCTTCCTGAGGAGCTTGGCGAGCTCCTTTACTTTCTCCTCGCCCTCCAGCATCCATTTGGGGTTCTTAACGTAGATCGCTATCTCTGGGCCCTCAAACTCTATCTTGGCTATCTCAGCGCTGCCGAGGTTCTTGTATATCTCCTCGACTATTCGTCTCCGCAGCTCAAGCCCTGATATCAGGCGCCTCTCTTCGCCTGGTTGAGACTGGCTCTCCAAAGCTGCACCACCGCAGGAACGGTCTACAGTTCCTACAAAAGATTAGCGTGGTTGAAAAGGTATAAACTTTTCCTGATAGGTAGAGCGCCCTATTATCGTGACGTCTATCCCATCGCCCGTGGCCGAGTCCCTAAGTATGGCGGACCTTATGGCCTCAGCGGCTAGGTTTACAGCGTCGTCCAATGATATGCCCTCCTTGTAGCCCCTCTCCAGGACCCCGAGGGCCACGGGGGAGCCTGACCCCGTAGATGTGACCTTCTCCTCTGTGACCCCTCCGTAAGGGTCTATGGCGTAGAGGTGTGGAGCAGTGTCGTATCCACCAACTATCAACTGAACCAGGTATGGGAAGTACTTGCTCGACGAGAGTATATTGGCCAGAAGGGTTGCCATGCCGTAGACGCTCAGCCTCTTGCCCCTGTCAAGCTCATAGTACCTGGCCTCCTCCCTTACGGCATCGGCCAAGGCCTGCGCATCTGCCACGAGGCCTGATATGGTCATTGCGGCGTAGTCCGTAAGCTTAACTATCTTCTTAACTGTGCGGCTTGCTATCAGGGTCCCAGCGGTGGCCCTCTTATCCGCGGCAAGAACTACATAGTCGCCCGCTATCAGGCCTACGGTCGTTGTCCCATGCCAACCCCTGCCGTATCTGTTTAGTGCGTCATAACTGAACACTTTCTTCACCAGCGGTTTACTGCACGGCAGATTTTTAAAGATGCATCCGCGGGCCTCGCCACAGTTTGATCGAAGGTTTCGGAGAGGTTCAGTTTGCCGAGTTTTATATCTTCAGTCCCCATTGATAACTTTAGTCTTAGTAGCCAACTCCTCTGCTGCATCCCTTGTTAAGCCCTTCTCACCCAGTATGGTGTACCTCTCAGGCCTTATCGATGCAGCCTTTACCAAGGCCTCTATAACCTCATCATCTGTGACTCCCAGCTCCCTGGCATTAACTGGGGCCCCTGCCTCCTTCAGCAGCCTCCTTATGCGAACCCAGTCCTTACCGTAAAGGTATGACATAAGTATCGTTCCCACGCCCACTGCTTCACCATGAAGGGGCGGCCTCTTGCTTATCATCTCGAGCGCGTGGGCAAACAGGTGCTCAGACCCGCTGGCAGGCCTGCTGCTCCCAGCTATGCACATGGCCACTCCGCTGCTCACCAGGGCCTCCACGAGGGCCCTTATGCCATCCTTGCTGCCAAGCCCTATCTTCCTGGCATAGGCCCCTACGTGTCTCGCGCTCATAAGCGCTAAGCTGGCCGCGTAGGCCCCATAGTACTCGCCCCTGAGGTTATGGGCGAGCCTCCAGTCGAGCACCGCGGTATATTTACCTATCAGGTCGCCGAAGCCCGCAGAGGCGAGCCTCTTTGGTGCAGATGATATAACGTCTATGTCCAATAGCAGAAGCCTCGGCGGTTTGGCCAACTTTGAATACGGCCTTTCAAACCCCCTCAGCGTGGCAAAGGGGCTTGTTATACCGTCATGGCTAGGCGCTGTGGGCACGCTGACGAACTCCTTGCCTGACTCCGCGGCCGCGTACTTAGCCAGGTCTATGCTTCTCCCGCCCCCTAAGCCTAGGAGCACGTCCGCTCGATCCCTCTTGGCCTCCTCCGCAACCCTGTTTGCCTCATCTACGGTAGCGGGTCCTGCTATAGTATACGTCACACTAAAACCGTTATCCTCAAGGATCTGCTTAACATCGTTATACAGCGAGTTTATTATGTGAGGCCCAGTGACCACAAACACCAGCGAGCCGCTGGGGAACATGTCCCTAAAATGCCCTCCAAGGCTCTTCAGCGCGCCCTCTCCAACTACGATCCTCTTTGGCAGTTCTATTATGTGCTGTTCCATCCGAATCTCCAATGCGCTCTGTAGGCCTAACAATAAAAGGCAGCTATAAGGCAGCGTAACCTCCCAGAAGATTCACCAAGAAGAGCCTGACAACATTTAAAAAGGGCAGCAACGAGCTCTTGGAAAGTTTCTTTGATCAAAAGAAGAAAACGAAGAAAACCTAGGCCACATCTACTCAGGTGGCGCCGTTATTCAGTCGCTTAAGCTCGAGGTGCTTGAAGTACTTGACGAAGACTCCTCCTCCTCGCCGCCCTCCTTCTTGCCTGAGCTTGGCCCGGTTGAGCTCTTCTTCGCGGCCACCATGTCGTCAATCCTCAGTATCAGCGTCGCGGCCTCTGTTCCAGCCTTGTACGCGTTTACCTTGACCCTGAGCGGCTCCACCACACCATTGGCCCACATGTCAACTATGTTGCCAGTGTTCAGGTCTATGCCGTACCACTTCTTTGAGGGGTCGGAGTGGGCGCTCCTAAGCTTCATGAGTATGTCTATCGGATCATAGCCAGCGTTGGTGGCCAACGTCTGTGGCAGCGCCTCAAGCGCCTTCACGAAGGCCTCAACGGCTAGCTGCATCTTGCCTGGAACGCCCTTCGACCACTCCCTCAGGGCCTTAGCGACTTCGGCCTCCACGGCGCCTCCGCCTGCAACCACCTTGCCGTCCATTATAGCGTCGGCCACGGCGCTCAGCGCGTCGTGTATGGCCCTCTCGGCCTCGTCCACCATCCTCTCAAAGCCGGCGCGTATCAGTATGGTCACGCTCCTGGGGTTCTTGGCGCCCTCTATGAAGACCATCTTGTCCTCTCCTACCTTCCTCTCCTCGACTAGGTCAGCGTAGCCCAGGTCCTCAGGCTTGAGGTCGTCCAAGTTTGTCACTATCTTGGCGCCTGTTGCCCTGGCTATCTTCTCTATGTCGCTCCTCTTAACCCTCCTCACGGCAAGTATCCCCTTCTTCGCCAGGAAGTGCTGGGCCACGTCGTCAATTCCCTTCTGGGTTATCACCACGTTGGCGCCGGTGGCGGCTATCTTCTCCACCTTGTCCTGCAGTATCTTCTCCTGCTTGTCGAGCAGCCTCTTTATGGCGTCGGGCGACGATATGCTAATCTCCATGTCTATCTCAGGCTTCTGTATCTCAAGCGGGGCGTCAAGCACGGCTATCTTAGCGTGCTCGACCCTCTTTGGCATGTCGGGGTGAACGACCTCCTTGTCTATTACTATGCCGTTCACCAGCTGGGTGTCTGTAAGGGCGCCGCCGTGCTTCTTGACTATCTGCACGTTGTTTATGTCGACGTACCAGCTGTCACCCCTCTTCTCAGCTACAGCCCTAGCGGCGTCGACAACTATCTTGGCAAAGTACTCCCTGGCCTCGCCAACAGCCTTGCTGTTGAGGCTGGTCATGGCGACCTTCATTAGCTTGTCAGTGTCGTCTATCGAAACTGGTTCGGCTATGCTGTTGAGGACCTCTATGGCCTTGTCAACGGCGCTCTTGTAGCCCTGTATTATTATAGTTGGGTGTATGTTCCTGTCTATGAGGTCCTCAGCCTGCCTGAGCAGCTCCCCAGCGAATATTACTGAGGTCTTAGTTCCGTCGCCGGCCTCCTCGTCCTGGCCCTTGGCGGCCTGGACCAGCATCTTGCCGGCGGGGTGCTGTATGTCCATCTTGTCAAGTATTGTGGCCCCGTCGTTGGTTATAGTTACGTCGCCGAGGCTGTCAACGAGCATCTTGTCCATGCCCTTAGGGCCATACGTGGTCTTGAGGATCTCCGATACTGCGATGGCTGCCATCATGTTGTTGCGAAGGGCCTCCCTACCAGCAGTTCTCTGAGTGCCCTCCTTGAGTATGATCACTGGAACTCCCATGGTTTCAAGCTGTGAGGCCATAGATTATTCACCCGCCTTAATGTTCCTTGAATTTATGTTAGAGTGCTTCTATAAAAGCTTTTCTGAGACGTCAGGGTTGTCTTCCTAATGCTTTTAATGTCTGACCCCACAGGGGCTCCTGGTGGTAAGATGGGTAAGGTTAGGACGACGCTGGTCAAGAGGACTGCCAGGGAGCTCCTGGCGAAGTACCCTAACCTGTTCACTGAAAGCTTTGAAAACAACAAGAAAGTGGTGTCGCAGCTGACCTATTGGTCCTCAAAGAAGCTCAGGAACCAGGTCGCCGGGTACATAACTAGCCTGGTAAGAATTAACAAGGAGAGGCAGAAGCGCCTGAGCGAGGAGACTAAGACCAGCTGAGAGGGCCTGAGCCCCCTTGCCAACTACTAGGGTAAAGCTCCTGGCAGCCCTAAGGGACCTGGCTGGAGGGGCTCAAGAAGTTCTGGTTGAGGGAAGCAGCTGGACCGATGTCCTCAAGAAGTTGCTGTCACAGTATCCGGGACTTAGCTCCGTGCTCTCCCAGGACGGGACCCCCAGGCCTGGGTTTCTGGTCTTCGTGGACGGCGTTGATAGCAGGCTCCTTGACAGAAGCCGCCAAGCTAAAGAAATAGTCGTGCTCCCGGTAAATCATGGAGGGGACGATAGGTTTCAGTGGATAACGTGGAGCCAGATAGACGAAGCCGTGGAGAGAATAGCTGAGAAAATAAACAGCTCCGGCTTCAGGCCCGACGCCATAGTGTGCATAATGAGGGGCGGCCTAATACCTGGGAGGCTGCTGGCCGATAGGCTGGGGGTCGAAGACATAGGCACCCTGGAGGTGAAGCTCTACATATCACCAGGGCAGAGGGGCGAGAGGCCCTTCCTGAGGCAGCCGCTCACGCTTCCAATAAAGGACAAGAAGGTCCTTTTAGTTGATGACGTGAGCGACTCGGGGCTTACGCTCCAGTTCTCCGTGCAAGCGCTATCGCTCTACATGCCAACTGAGATAAGGACGGCGGCCCTTTACATAAAGCCCTGGACCAAACTAGTTCCTGACTACTATGCTGATCAGGTCAGTAAATGGATAGTATTTCCGTGGGAAGTAAGTGAATTTAAGAGGGAAGTTAACGGCCAAGAAAGTTCAAATACCTAAGGAATTCATGACTTAACGGCGTTCGCTGTGCGCATAGTAATAGCTCTGGGCGGTAACGCCATACTTAGAAAGGGTGAAAAGGGAAGCCCTGAGGAACAGTGGAGCAATGTTAGGAGGACGGCCTCGCTTATAGCAAAGACCTTCCAGCAGGATGAAATAATAATAACACATGGAAATGGGCCGCAGGTGGGCTACCTGCTTGAAGTTATGAACATGGCTAAGGGTTATCCCTCCCAGAGCATGGATCTAGCTGACGCTATGACCCAGGGGTGGCTGGGCTTCATGCTTCAGATGGCCCTAGAGGAGGCCTTCCAGGGCAGGCGGAGGGCTGTTGCTATAATAACGAGGACCCTCGTGGACGCGAATGACCCTTCGTTCAAGAATCCGACGAAGTTTGTCGGCGCTTACTTCAGCGAGGCCGAAGCTAAGAGGCTCTCGTCCGAATACGGCTGGACGTTCAAGCAGGACCCAAGGGGAGGTTACAGGAGGGTAGTGCCGAGCCCAGAGCCTCTGGACATACTGGAGTCGGACTTAATAGAAGAGCTGGCCAGGGAAGGTATGGTTGTTATATCAGCGGGAGGGGGAGGCATACCCGTTATGAGGACGCCGGAGGGCCTAAGGCCTGTCGAGGCCGTCGTAGACAAGGACCTTGCGAGTTCCCTGCTCGCGGTCAAGCTCAAGGCCGACCTCTTCATAATCCTAACCGACGTCAGAGGCGTTGCCATAGGTTTTGGGAAGCCCAACGAGCGTTGGCTTGACGAGGTCTCCGCTGATGAGCTTGAGGAGTACTACAGGAAGGGGGAGTTCCCTCCGGGCTCCATGGGGCCGAAAGTCTTAGCCGCGCTGAGGTTCGTTAGGTCCACTAAAAAGATCGCTATGATAGGAAGCCTTGACGAGCTCCCTGAAGTGGTCAGGGGCTCGTCAGGCACAAGGATAAGGCCCTAGCCCGTCGCTTTTATGCTATCGTTAACCTCATCGCGCAGTCTGGCGCCCGCGGCAAGCAGCTTCTCCTTCAGTTCGCGCGGAAGCTCCACGGACCCCCTCAGGTTCTCATCGTAGGCTACCGTAACTATAGTGCATTTAGCCGCCAGCCTGTTCGTGGTCTCATTATAGATCTCGTACTCGTACGTGAGGCTGCTCCTGCCTATTATAATGCCAGTTATGTCCACCCTGTAGGAGTCCCCAGGGCCCAGGGGGCTCTTGTAGTCGCACTTAGCGCTGACCCTTGGCATTATTAGCCTTTTACCAGGATGGCTGTCCTGGGTAAAGCCGAGCCTTGCCAAGAACTCCTCTTCAGTCCTTTCGCAAACCCTGAAATAGTTGGAGAAGTGCATCCAGCACGCCGCGTCCGTCTCGCTCCAGTAAACCCTATAGGAGGCTGAAAATATGGGCCTGGAAGCCATGTGAACCGCCTAGCATTAGCGCCTAAATACTGTTTTTATTCCCTTATCCGCGGCTCTAAAGCTAGGTGTAGGCGCTATGTCAATAGCCACGGAGCCTGCGCGGAGGTTCACGGCGAAGCTCAACAGCCTCATAGACCACGTCGTCATCGTTACAACTAGCGACGGCAAGACCTACACAGGCAAGTTGACGGGCTTTGACCCCTCAACGCTCTCCGTTGTAATAGAGGAGGCCAAGGACTCCTCCGGCAATCAGTGGCCTATCATAATAATAAGTGGAAGTCGCCTGGCCGAAATAAAGGTCGGGGAGTCTGAGGTGTTTAACGCCAAGGAGTTCATGGAGTTCCTGCTCAGGTTCGGCAACATTGACAGGTCGCAGGTCAAAGTGTATGAGGACGCTAACGTGGTTGAGGTCAGCAGGACCATAAGGGTCTCAAAGAACGGCGTGGAGGGCTCGGGTCCCCTGGCGCAGAAGGTCAACACGCTCTTCAGGGAGTACCTGAGGACGAAGGGGGTTGTAATCAGCTGATGCCTAACGTATTTAGGATTAAAGACTTCGAGCTGGCGGGCAGGATAGGGGTCCTTGAGACAGCCTCGGGACGCGTTGAGACGCCAGCTTTTTTTCCAGTGGTGGACCCACTGCGCCAGGAGATTGACCTACAGGAGATCAAGGAGGCGGGCTTTAATCAGGTTATAACTAACGCCTACCTGCTTTACAGGAGGTTTGGCGACAAAGCCAGGGAGATGGGAGTTCACCGCATTCTCGGCTTCGACGGCGTTATAATGACCGACTCAGGAGCCTATCAAATGCTGGAGTATGGATCTATAGACATCGACCAGAGGACCGTTGTATCGTTCGAGAAGGACATAAAGAGCGACATAGCCGTAATCCTAGACCATCCCACGGGCGACGTCAGCAGAAGGCTGGCGGAGCAGAGCGTCATAAACACTTTGAACAACGCCAGGGAAGCTATATCCTATCTTGACCTTGAGACCTCCAAGACTATATGGGTCCTCCCAATACAGGGAGGCAAGTACCTTGACCTAGTTGCCAAGAGCGCCAGCGAGTCAGCGGACTTGCCCTACCCCATGTATGGAATAGGGAGCCCCACCGTCTTTATGGAAAAGTACAACTATAAAGTGGTTGTAGACATGATAGGCGCTGCCAAGAGGTTCCTCAGGCCCGAGAGGCCCGTGCACCTCTTTGGGGCAGGTCACCCGCTGATGTTCCCTTTCGCGGTGGCCCTTGGCGTTGATACCTTCGACTCGGCCTCATACATGCTGTACGCGAGGGACGACAGGTACATAACGGACTACGGCACCGTAAAGCTTCAGGAGCTGGAGTACTTCCCGTGTTCATGTCCCGTGTGCAGGAAGTACACGCCAAAGGACCTGCTTGAGATGCCCCCTGAACAAAGGAGGAAGCTTCTTGCGATACACAACCTCTACGCGATAAAGAGGTCCATAGAGAGGGTTAAGCAGAGCATAAGGGAGGGGAGGCTCTGGGAGCTCTTAGTTGAGGTTTCTCACTATCGCCCGGAGATGCGGGAAGCGCTAAGGGCCATAAGCAAGTACTACAGGTACATGGAGTCGTTCACGCCGACCAGCAAGGGCGGCCTCCGCGGGGCCAGGCTGTTCTCCATAGAGAGCACGTGGAACCCAAGGATCATAAGGTTAAGGACGTGGGTGCTGCTCCGCTACAGGCCTCCCTTTAACCTGGTCAGGCTGGCCCCACTGCTCAGCAGGAGCGGCATGTGCCAGCAGTCCAAAGCTGACGGGCTCTCCCTGGTATACTACATCCCATATCTTGGCGCTGTGCCTGAGGAGATCTGCGGCGCCTACCCAACGGCCCAGTTCAGCTACGGCGAGCCCGTGCCTGATGACGTTATCAGGGACCTGGTTAATTTCCTCCGAGCGCTCGTGATAAGGCTCAAGAGGGAGGGCCACGACATCATAATTGAGGCTACATCGAAGAAGCGCTGGAGCCTAGAGATTGGGCAGGAGATGCAGAGGATGGGCCTGAAGGTCTTATGGGCAAGGGATTTAAAGGGGGAACCGAAGGCTCGGAATAGCTGAGTCACATGAATATGTTTGTGCCTCCCTGCTTTCCCTCCCTCTCCTGGGAGAGTATGTCTGAGATCTTCTCCAGCTCCTCCTTCTGCTTCTCCGCGAGCTTCTCAAGCTCGTCCATGGGAACCTTGATGCCCAGCAGCTCGTTAACTATAACTCTCATACCTACAAGCGCCGCGTCGTAGTCCACGGTGTCCACCGCAGAGTAGGGCAATACCATAACTGCTGGAACTCCGTAGTGCTCAAGGTATATGTGGAGCAGCGCCAATGGGCCAACCACGCCCAGGCCCTCCTCCATCAGCGGCGCCTGAAGTTTTGGACCCTCGTAGAGCCTGTTGTGAAGCCACCTGTAGCCGTACTTTTCCTCTGGCGGCTCATAGTCGCGGCTGAGGCCTCCGACCAATATTGCATACTTTACGCCGACCTGTGAGGCCCAGAGAGCCACCTCGCTGCAATAGGCGTTCTGGTCTACGGGCTCGGGGACCGCCCTGTTGACCAGGGCCAAAACTCCGTTGCCCGCGTAGAGCTCAAATGGGAACCCTATGCCGTCGTCCTCCATAATTATCATAGATGGAAGCCTTGGAGTTAGCACGTAGCCTACCTTACTGAGGGACAGCGCTGAGGCCAAATATCGCGGCACCACGTAGCCGATCCTGCCGAAACCTGGGAAGCCTGCTACTAGCACGGAGCCCCTGAGCGACTCAGGGGACTGCCTCATAACTATTGATATGCCTTTCGTCCTCAATCCTCCACACCCCTCCTAAACCTCACGACCTCCTGCGGACCCAACTGGCGCATGAGGAAGCCTGGGGCCTTTGCCTTGCCGACGCCGAGCAGGCTATCATTAACATCAACTATGAGAACCTCGTCACCGGGTCTTATTAACTTATCGGCGTCCAAGACGCTGTTGCCTGTGACCTCACCCTCAAGGGCGGACCCGCTGCTCACAATGACCCTAAACCTTGGAGGCTCCGTCGCGCGTTTTATAATCTTGCCTGCCTCAGGAGATATGCTGAACGTGAAGTCCCTTGGCCTTAAGGTCATTAACCTGACCCCATTGTAATAAACGTACCTTATTTTACCTCTCCTAAGCTCCACCTGAAGCGGAAGTGATGTTATGGCCGCCGCTACCTCCTCGTTAAACTGCAGCGCGAGCAGGTAACTCACCTGCCTCAGCTCCCACCCAGTGGCAGGTCTTGGAGGCAAAGGCCCCTTCCCGAACCAGGGCGCAGGTTGCCCGCAAGCTTTTAAACTGACATGATGTAAGAGACCTGGGTCTCAAACATGACATCCCCACATGAGCTTAAGGGTAAGGACTTCCTGTGCCTCACTGACTACTCGACAGAGCAGATAAACTTCCTGCTTGACCTCTCGAGGCAGATGAAGGAGCGCTTCTACGCCGGCGAGAGGATGCTAGACACCCTCCGCGGGAGGAGCGTAGCCATGATATTTGAGAAGCCCTCCACAAGGACTAGGGTCAGCCTCGAGGTGGCAGCATACCAGCTCGGTGCCCTGCCCATAATGCTCAGCTCCAGTGAGCTCCAGCTGGGCCGCGGCGAGAGCATACCCGACACCGCCAGGACTCTTTCAAGGTTTGTAGATGCCATAGCGGCCAGGGTGAGGAACCACAGGGACCTCGAGGTCCTGGCACAGTATGCCACTGTGCCCGTGATAAACGCCTTAAGCGACCTGTCTCACCCGCTCCAGGCGTTGGCTGACTACCTTACAATCTATGAGAAGAAGGGCAAGTTCAGCGGCCTCAAGCTGGCGTTTGTGGGAGACGGAAGCGACAACATGTTACACAGCCTCATGGTTGTCGGGGCTAAGCTTGGGGTCAGCATATACGTGGCCTCGCCGGCCTCCCTAAAGCCAAACGAGTCCATACTGGCGGCCGCCATGAAGGACGCCGAGATCACTGGTGCCGAGATAAAGTTCACTGAAAAGCCCGAGGAGGCTGTGGACGGCGCTGACATAGTGTACACTGACGTGTGGGTCAGCATGGGACAGGAGAGCATGGCTGAGGCCAAGAGGAAGCTGCTGGCCCCTTACCAGGTCAATGCAAAGCTCATGGAAAGGGCCTCGAGCCGGGCCATATTCATGCACTGCCTGCCGGCCCACCGCGGCGAGGAGGTAACCGACGACGTGATTGATGGCCCCTGGTCTGTGGTCTGGGATGAGGCTGAGAACAGGCTCCACACGGAGAAAGCCGTGCTGGCGGCCCTTATACCTTAACCTTACTCCCTTCCCTTGCTCCCTTCTTAAGAGGTTTTAGGCCTCCGCTGAGCTCCTACCCCTTTAACCTTACAGCTGGTTAACGTGTAAGGGGTATAGCTTTGAGCTACGAGGTGCTCGGGGGCATCATCGACGTGCTGATATCACACATAAACAGCCTCGAGAGAAGTGAGAAGAGAATTAAGGACACGGAGAGCCCTTCGGCCATCGCAAGCATCATGCTGTACAAGTCATGGAAGGCCTCCCTGCTAAAGATAACAGCGAAGGCCAAGGAGACCTACGAGGAGGCCAAGAGGGGCAACAAGCTGGCGGCCTCTATAGACAGCTGCGCCCTCGCCGACATGGTTAATAACGTGCTAATAAGTTCTAACCCTGAGGACCCCGTCTTCATGGAGCTGAGGCCCGTGCTCACGTACCTGAAGGACATAGCTCTGGCCTCCTGCAGCCCTGACCTTCAGCCGACTATCCAGCCCTGAACTACTGACTGAGGGCCCAAGAGCAGGTTCGGCGCCAGGGGGGCCCTCACGTAGGGGTAGGAGCCCCCGCTTGGGAACACCGGCGAGTACCACGCTATGTTCGATGACATAGAAATAGAGGGAACGAAAACTGCAAAGTATGTGTCTGTTCCTATGTCCTGGTAGTAGAGCACTACCACTCTGTAGTCGCCCATGGAGCTAACCGTGGCGTTAAGAGGGGCCTCAAAGGTTACTGGGCTCTGCCAATCCGTCCACCCATAGTCAGTAGCCCAGACCGGGAGCAGAACGCTGCCGACCCCGGGCCAGCTGCCCAGCCAGTCAGTGAAGGGCCCTCCGCCAGGGGTATTCCTTATAACTATCGCTGTGCCATCGTCTGTAGTTGTGGCAACTGTTAGACCGGGACCTCTTACATCTGCCCAGCCTACTGATTTCACCAGCCACGATATTTGTTGCTGCGACTCATAGAGCCCATAGGGCCATGGCTGTCCACCCTCAAATCCGTCCTGAAAGTTGAACTCTACGTCATAGCCCTCCATTATGTATCCCTGCCAATCGTAGACGGGCTCATTAGCTGGTATGGACACTGAGGGCTCGCCATAGGATATAAACGTACCGTTTATTACATCGGTAGTGAAGAGACCAAATTCATAACTTCTCTCCGCCCTAGCGTTGGAGACTTTAACAAAAGTTATTGTTGCGTTTGTTGGCGAATAGTAAAGTAATGACTGGCTTAGGCTTCCACTGTAAAGGACGCAATATGAGTAGTTGCTTGCGAAGGTGCCTATCGCGTTAAACAAAGGCAAGCTGTAGATGAAGTGTGCAAGGCCAACGTAGCTGAACCCTACCATGCTGTAGGCATAGCCGTACCTTGAGTTACAGTAATGAGATACTGCAGCTCCTATGCCCCCTCCAGAGCCATAAAGCGTACCGTTCTCATCAACATATATCTGATATAGAAGGCCCTCCTGCATCACATATGCAATATTGTCGGTACTGAGGTTTTGAGTATAATAGCTGTTAACTCCCCAGTTCACAGTCCCCAGCGTGGAGCCGTTCAGAAACAGCATATAAATTGTCAGGTTACTATATGGTAGTATCTGCCTGTCAAGCCTTACCCATACCTCCGCCTCCGTCGAATTATAAAGCTCTATCCAGCCGTTCAGCGGGTCCCAGCCAGTGCCGTTCCAGATTGCGAAAAGCACGTTGGCAAGCGGCACCAGGCCGCTGCCGTCCCTAACGCTTATACTGCTATATTTCACTATTTCACTGTTCAGGTTTATAGTAAAGTTGACCGTGAGGTCCTTGGGGGTGGCCTCGCCGGTGGGGTTATAAAGTATTATGGGAGTCAGGTTAACTATGGTGTAAACCTTAGGTATGGCTATCTTCTCACTGGGGCTGACCACGGAAATGAGGGTGGATACTACCTTAGTGCCTATCAGCTGCTGCACCGAAGTACTGTTGTACGGATTGACGCTCACCTGAGTTGCAGGGGTCACGTATGAGGTTACAGAAATGGCGGCCATGGAGTCGCCGCTCTGAAGTAGTATAACCATGTTGCGCTGCGTAGCTTCCAGCCTACTGTTAAGTTTCACTATTATGGTTAGCCACTGCGCGGGGCCGGCGGAGGCTGGAAGGCCGTATATTATGCCATAGGGGCCTATCACGGTCACGTTAGCCAAGCCGCCAGATGATGAAACTAGGAGGGGCGACCCGTTTACAAGCCTCAGGGATAACCCATCAACCTGGTAGGAGTATGGGAACTGAGAGTAAAGCTTAAGCTCGACGTAGGTGCCGTTGAAGTACACTAGGTAGGCCTTGACGTCCTCCTGCAGCTCCTGGGACAGCTGCAGATATTGACTTCTCTCCACGGCATAGCTTGTCCTCAGCCTATACTGCTCCATCACGTATATCATTGCTGCTATTGACGCCAGGACTGCCAAAGCTATTATAAGTCCTCCAACTATGGCTGCCTGGGACTTACGGCCCCGCGTAGACGCTCACCTCGCCCGAACCTGTTACAAACGTGACCAGGCCAGGCCCCGACCACCTGCACGAGACGTAACCCATGGAGGCCGCCGGCAGGTCCGCGGGCAGCTTATAGGAAACGCCGCCGACAGTGACATTGCAGCTTGCCGGGCTGGAGTTGACCAGCACGTTAAGAAGCCTCACGCCATAAGGGCCCGTGCTGAAGGTCGCATATACGTGGTCTCCTGCAGACCAGGCGGACATGGGTACCAGGTACTGGAGGTAATCATAGCCGTTTCCAACAGACCTCTCGTACTGCGTCAGGGTAACGTAGTAGTAGCTCAGAAAGGCGCCTCCCACTGCAAGTACGACAAGTATTAACATCAGCTCAGCCGCTACGTCACTTATGCCTCTGGCGGTCAACGTTTGTCACTTTTATCATTATATATTCGACACTTTTATTTTTAAGCAGCCTGTGAATAAACTCAAACAAGTCGCAGCCTTCGCCAAAGATTATACGCCAAAGATTATAGTAAGGCTATAAGAGTGGCCGCCCCAGGACCGTGCATAATCACAAGAGTAGCAGCTAGCGTGGCCGACCCTATGGCCAACAGCTGCATGAAGTTGCCCACTACCTTGGGCGGGTAGTCGTCTATAGCCTTTGCCATAACGTAAGCTGAGGCCAGGGAGAGCACTATCAGGGCGTAGTAAAGGAACCCCACTATCGCAACCAAAGTCGTGGCGCTTAGCTGGGAAGCGCCAAGCGTCACCGGGGCCTGTGACAAGGACCTAGCTATGGAGACCCCTATACCGCTGGCAGCGCCGTAGACGGCCACGCCCATGTAAACTATCATTGAATACGACCTCAGCCTGTTGAAGAGTGAGAACTCCATCCTGTCCAGCTCTGCAGCATACTTACTGACAACCTCCAGCACGTCCCTGGCCCTGCCCCCGCTCCTCTCCGCAACCACTATTGACGAGAGCAGGAGCCTGACCTCCCTCGGAACCTTTGAGAAGACCTTTCTGAAGGAGCTCTCCGCGTCGCCCGTGGCCCGGTAAAGCGCGCTGAAGGCGCTTATGTAGTCCCTGAGGGGCCTCTCGCTCAGCGAGGCGGCGGCCTCGAGCGCCTCTGCCATGGACTCGCTTGAGGCCGCGATGCTTGGAAACACCTGCAGAAACACCCTGCTCTGCAGCTTCAGCCTCTTGTCAACGCTCTGCCTCCGGCTTAACACTATGGCTGCGGGAAGCAGGGGCCCAAATATTATTATGTCCGTGGCTATTATTGACGTTACTCCCAGGGGCACCGGTATTCCATCGAAGAACCTGTAGGTAACGTGCCTTATTATAAGGAACACCAAGACGTACTCGTCGAGCGCTATGGCCACCGCGAGCGTCGCGTAGAACAGCTTTGACTTAGATAGCTTCAACCTTATCACCCTAAAGCTTTATTTTGGAAACCTGATCATCTATCAGCACTACTGTTACGGCCGAGATTATCGGCATGAGGATGAATATCGCCAGGACTACCAACGAAGTGAACGAGACCCCGTGTATGGGGTAGACCGAGAAGAGTATCCCCATTATCGTTACGAGGATGGGCATTATCATGCCAGCTGAGAGGAACATCTCCAGCAGGGAGCCCACGGAGGCCGCCACCTTGTCAACAAGGCTGTAGTAGTAGTTAGTGTAAGTCTCGAGCTGATAGCTGACTATCGAGAGCAGGTCGGAGCCCGTGCTCACCCCCTTAGCGAGGGACTCGGCCAACGTCTTCAGGCTGTTGGACGGCGTTATCTTAGAGAGCTCGTTTAGGATAACCACCGGGTCCTGGGAGAGGGACGTCATTAACTTTATGTAGTTTATCTCAACCTTGAACTCCTTGAGCTCGTCCTCGTACTTTGCCAGGCCCGCCAGCGCCTCTGAAAGGTTCTGGCCGCCCGCCAGGAGGGAGGCCAGGGTTGAGGCGAAGACGTGAAACTTCGCCTCTAGGTAGTCAGCCCTTGACGTGTAGCTGAACGTGGGGACCCCTATCGACAGGGCTATTGAGAGCAAGAGCCCAGAGGCCGCGGCTAAGGCCAGCGACAGGTACTCCACAAGGGCGCCCGGCGAGAGCCTCTCGAGAACTACGAAGGCCAGAAAAGGAAGAGCCACTGTCATAAGTGCCATCAGCGGCAGGGCTACCTTCCTGCAGTAGCTGTCCAGGTCCTTTGCAATACCGGAGCCTATTATTATGTACTCTATGTTAGGGCTTAACCTTAGTAGCGCCCTGCAGAGGGGGAACTTCATGGAGGGCCCCGGCCTAAGCCGGCGGCTCAAAGCGCTTCACCTCCTTCAGCGCGGTCTTATAAACGTTCTCTGGGTCGCGCTCGTAAAGTCTTGTGATAGTGTGAAGCAGCGTCACGTCGGCATTCTTCTCCGCCAGCCACTCGAGGACGGTGGCCCTGCGTATGACGTCTTCGTAGGCTTCGTCGTAGGTTATTAGCCTCAGCTCGGCCACCGTGCTCAACAGATCTATCCTTTCCTTGGTGAGCCTCCAGACGTCCTTCTCTGGATCCCATACAACTATCTCGCCTAACCTAATGCTGTCTGTAGAAGGGTCGTAGCCTCTGGACTCGTGGACCCTGGTCACCCTCCTTGACACCTGGCCCCCTCTTTCCACCCTCAGTATGTTGACGAACACTTTAGCTGTGGAAACGAGGCTGGCTGGGACGTTCATAGGCGGCGAGGTGAGCCTCTTGACAAGCACGTCCGCCGACTCCGCGTGGACCGTTGTGAGCCCTCCGTGGCCCGTGGCGAGGGCCTGGAAGAACGCGTAGGCCTCCCTGGACCTTATCTCGCCCACTATTATGACGTCTGGCCTCTGCCTGAGGGCCGCCTCCACCTGGCTCTGCAGCGTGACGTTCTCGACCCTTGGGTCTGTTGATGGCCTTGATACCATGCCTCCCCAGTTTTCATGGAAAGGCAGGAAGACCTCAGGCGTGTCCTCAACCGTGACTATCTTGTACTCGGTGGGCACCAACATCGTGACAGCGTTGAGCAGGGTGGTCTTTCCGCTTCCTGTAGGACCGTAAAACACCACCCCCTGCTTACTTGACACAGCTATCCATAGGAGCGCCGCCACCAGCGGATCCAGGGTCTTGAGCCTGAGGAGCTCAACTATCGTGAAGGGCTCGGCCCTGAACTTCCTAATTGTGAACTGGGATCCATGACGTGAGACCACGTCGAGGACTATGTTAACCCTATACCCCTCACGCTTCAGGACGCCCTCAACTATGGGGGTTGCTATTGAGGGCTCCTTGCCGCTCCTCACGCCCAGCTTTGCTACAAGGGAGTTAAGCTCCTGGGCGGACTGCATCACAACGTTCGTGGTCAGCCACTCGTACCTTGTGTGGTAGACAAACACCGGTATCCCGATGCCATTACATGAAATGTCCTCTATGTAAGGGTCCCTCATGAGGGGCTCTATAGGGCCGTACCCTACCAGGTCCCTGGCCACGTGATAAGTAACTGCTGTCACGGCCTCGTCAAGGCTTCCCCTAGCCTTAAGCTGTCCCCTTACTATACTTTTTACTACCTCATAGGCGTAAGGCCTCAGAATGTTAAAGGCCTTCTCGACGCTCCCAGAGGCGTTAAGCGCTTCAAGCAGCGTTAAGTTCCTTGATATAACTGATAGCAGCTCGCTGTAAGCCTTACGCCTTACCTCTGTGTTAAGGGGAGGTTCCGCTACTTCGTAATATCTTCGGCCCTCCGTATCCTCATATATGCTGACCTCTACCTTGGGCATCCCTATAACTGCGTACTTCTCTAGCAGTTTGACGCCTTCTAGGGCCGCCTTCTCAGGCATTAATGGAGGGCCGTTATTAGCGATAAGCTGTCTGAAGCTCTTATTGATTACTCGCCTTGGTCTAAGGCAGCAAAAGTGCAGTCGCCAGGGCAAGTATTAGCTATGTCCATGGGCTGAGCGCCGCCCATGAGATCCTTGCCCTTAATACTCGCTGAGCGGCCTGGAGGCAGGCATATTAGCTAATATAGTTTAAGCGCCAACAAAAACGCGAGCAGACATGAACGGCGGCAGGGACAGAGCTATAAAGGAGGCGCTGCTGAGCCAGCTGAAGGGCAAGGTGCCCTTAGACGACGTCATTGAATGGCTCTGGGACGATTTCGGCCTTAAGGCAAAAAGGAGCTGGGATGACGTTGGAAAGGTTATAACCTCAAGCAACGAAATACTTCCACAGGACGTGGCTGTCTTCATGATAGAGGAGGGCGTGACCCCCGATGAAGGCGCCTGGAGCGTCCTACCAGCTCCAAAGGGTCTGCGAGGCAGTGGCAACATTAAAGCGAATAACGGCAGCTGAAAGGGGAGGGAAACCGGGGTTCGGCCCCTGGCACGTCCTTGAGGCGCTGAGGAAGATCTCCAAGTACGAGCTCGGGAGGATAGCGCTGAGCCGAGAGCTCGGTCTCACCGAGGCCTCCACGAAGACCCTCCTGAGGAGGCTAGTTGATGAGGGCCTAGTGATAAAGGATGACAAGGGCAGCAGGACCTCCGAGAAGGGCCTGCAGCTTCTCTCGTCGATAGGCGACGTCCTCTCGCCCACCAGGTGCTCAGTTAAGGGCGTTGAAAGGCTAGAGGATTGCCTGACCCTCACCATAGACTCAGAGCCCCCCAAGGATCTAACCAAAATCTATGAGATCAGGGATTACGTGGTCTCCGAGGGCTGTCGGCTGGCGGTAGTCGGATACCTGGACCCGCCTCAGCTGGGATTCCCCGGCCTCCCTTCAGAGCTGGAGAGCGCCCTGAGGGAGTCCGTGGCTAACGTGTGCGGGCTCAGCGAGGGCAGGAGGGGCACAATAATAATAGTGCCCTCAAGCTGCGGGCCAGCCCTGGTCGGGGCTGCCACCGACCTGCTGGCCCAGGAGTGCGGCCTGCCATTATGACTAGCGAGAAAAGCTTCTGCACAAACTCTTAGCTCCTGTAAACTCCCCAGTTTACACATGGACGCCCTAGTATTACTTGGCCTTTCACGTGGAAACCTCCATGAAGGTAAATGTTCACCGAGGCGCTATGAAGAAGGATGTTGAGAGAGAGCAGCCGCTGGAAGCGTTAAAGGAGAGGGGTGGGCCCAGGAGTAAGCTCGTCGACGCTATACTGGTGCTGCTCCTCGCAAGGCCAATGAAGGCGGCCGAGATAGCGGAGGTCTTAAGGAGGGAGCCCAAGTACATCTCAAGCTACCTCTCATACTGGAAGTCTAGGGGTTATGTTGACTATGACCTGGGCCTCTGGTACCTCACTCCTAAGGGCGAGGACTACGCCAGGCAGGTCGCAGAGGCCCAGCGAGACGAGCAATTTAATGAGTTTGTGGCCCTGGCCCAGAGGCTCATGTCTACAGTTAGTCAGACAAGAAACTACAAGAGAGGAGGTCAGCAGGGCAGCGAGGGCAGCGAGGTCCAGTCATTCATTGCTGGGCTAACCAATAAAACGGACAAGAAACTACAAGAGAGCAGGGTCTCCGACGCTGCGTGCGTCCTTCAGGAGCTTAAGGATAAGGTGTCTGACGAGGAGAGTGAAGTGGTCATGGAACTCCTGACTCATTACTCCAAGTATGGCGTGACCTACATGTACTTGGATCAGCTGGCCGAGAAGCTAAAGGCTGACTATGAGTGGCTTCTCAGAAAGGTCAGGGACCTGCAGAGCAAAGGCATTGTATATATCTACACGGATCCACGCCTTGGCATTAGGGTTGGATTTTCCAAGAACGTCAAGGAGACGCTTAACCGCTGCCAGCACTAATCACTACTATACAGCGCCTATATTATTGCCCTCAGGGGTCGTCCTGCGCGCTCCGACGGAAAGTTCCTTAATAATACCGTTTGTATAAAGGACAGAGTAATACGCCCTTAAGGTGGGTCCGCCCTCTTGTGACCTGGATTCTTGCCCTGTAGTAGTAGCTCATGCCGCGTGTAAACTGGGGAGTTTACAAAGGACCGGGCGAGATGAGCAGTGGAACTAGGGTAAGCTCCTTAAAAACTTATGAGTAAGATTATGAGTGCGGGGTAGTGGATCTTGTCACTTAGTGAGTCAGGCAAGAACACCAGGGAGAAGCCAGATGACGACGAGCTGTCCCTGCTGAGGGAGAAGGTCAGATACTTAACACAGCTTAACATGAACCTTGAGAAGGACCTGGAGTTCTATAAACAGGAGCTTAACAAGCTGTTAGAGCCGCCATACATAGAGGCCATGGTTCTGGAGGTGTTGTCCGATGGAAGGGCGGTAGTCAAGAGCTCCACTGGGCCTAACCTCGTGGTCAGGATAGCGTCCAACGTCGATATAGACAAGCTTAGGCCCGGCGCCTCGGTGGCCCTTAACAACAAGGGATCTACAATAGTGGAGGTGCTCCCCTCCATTCATGATCCCCTTGTTGAGGCCATGGAGATAGAGGAGAGGCCCTCGATCACGTTCAAGGACGTGGGCGGTCTAGAGGAACAGATAAGGGAAATATATGAGGTAGTTGGGCTGCCTCTCATAAAACCACAGCTCTTCGATGAAATAGGGGTGGAGCCTCCCAAGGGGGTCCTGCTGTACGGGCCTCCGGGCACGGGCAAGACGCTGGTGGCCAGGGCCCTGGCGGGCGAGGTCAAGGCTACGTTTATAAGGGTAGTGGCGAGCCAGTTCGTCAACAAGTTCATAGGCGAGGGCGCAAGGATAGTGAGGGAGGTCTTCAGGCTGGCCAAGGAGAAGAAGCCGTCTATTATATTCATCGACGAGATAGACGCCATAGGTTCAAGGAGGGTTGACATGGGCACCAGCGGTGACAGGGAGGTTCAGAGGACCATGCTTCAGCTGCTTGCGGAGATGGACGGCTTCGACCCGCTGGAGGGCGTCAAGGTGGTGGCCGCCACTAACAGAATCGACCTACTTGACCCAGCCCTTCTGAGGCCGGGCAGGTTTGACAGGATAATAGAGATACCGCTCCCTGACAAGAAGGGCCGGCTTGAGATACTCAAGATACACACCAGGAACATGAAGCTCAAGGACGTGGACCTCGAGGAGATAGCCTCAATGACGGAGGGGTTCTCAGGCGCCGAGCTAAAGGCGGTCGCCACGGAGGCCGGATTCTTTGCCATCAGGGATGGCAAGAACTACGTGTCCCAGGAGCACTTCATAAAGGCCGTCGACAAGGTCCGTAACAGGATGGAGAAGAGGAAGCAGATATTCGGAACCCATATATGAAGGTCAGCCATCACGCCCAAAGCCCCTACCCCTCATTATCTAACAGCGTGAGCAGGAACTCAGCTATATTCTTGGCAAGGGGGACGGGGACGGCCTCGCCGACCATGTTATATTGTGAGTCCCTGCCCCCTAGGAACAGGTGGTAGTCAGGAAAGCCCATGAGCCTGGCCTGCTCCCTAACCGTAAGCAGCCTGTCCTCGTAGGGGTGAATGAAGCGGGAGGATCCCATCACAGTGGGGGCTGGCCTCTTGGGGTTAAGCCTTATGAAGTTGCGAAACCTCCTTGAGTCGGCGCCCTCGAAAGTTATCATGGCCCTGCCCCATCCTATCCTAGACACCTTCCTCTCCAGCCTCCTGCTCAGGGGCTGGGGGTAATCATGGTTTGGAGGCCAGGGGCTCCCGGGCTCGGGAAGGCCCTTGAGCGCTTCCTCCACAGTTATAGGCCTGGACTCCCTGAGCTTAAGCTGCACGTTTGAGACGAAGGCCCTAACCCTCTCGTTGGGGGCGCCGTACTTCTCTGACCTAATGATGTTGAAGTAAACTTCGTCATAGCCGCTGCGCCTAAGCTCATCCTCTATTACCTTCCTTATGGGCCCCTCCGCCACCCCGCTAACGTTTTCTATGACGAAGTATTTTGGCTTCAGCTCACCTATCAGCCTTATCGCGTGAAGGTAGAGCTGACCTATCGGGTCTGAGAGTATTCTGTCTACAGGGTCCTGCATCCTCCTCCTGTTAGTGGGCGTGAAGGGCTCGCAGGGCGGGCTCGCTATGACTACATCAACGTCGCCCCTTCCGTAGCCGCTCACGTCCTTTATTGTGGGCTCGCTCACGTCCTTTATGTCGTCTGCTATCAGGTACGTCTCTGGAAAGTTTGCCTTGTAGGTCTTAGCTACCGGTGGGTCGTTCTCCACTGCGGCCACAACGTTAAAGCCGGCCAGCTCAAAGCCCCTCGAGAAGCCTCCAGCGCCTGAAAATAGGTCAATGGCCAAATATCTGCCTCTCATCCCTTTTGATCTCCTCCTCAAGCCTGGATATGCGGTTCTCGAGGACCCTTATGTAGCTGCTGTTGTCCTCAGGAACTAACATCGTACCGCACTTCTGGCACGTGAACTGATATTCGTAGGCGTAGTCGAAGGTGTACCTGGTGCCGTCCTTGGGGCACACGTAAAACTCGTTGCTTCTCTCGTACTCGAGCCTCATCTTAAGCTTCTCAAGTACCTGCTTCTTGCGCCTCAGCAGTGCAAGGTCCGCGTCCCTGGAGTCGAGGTACCAATAATACCTTGTGGCCCCCGTGTCAGGGTGCTTGCCGCGCCTGTAGGAGGCTATTCTCAGGTCATAAAATATCCTGAAGACCTTCCTGACGTCGGCCTGCTTGTAACCCTTCATCTGTTCAACTTCTTCATCGCTTATCCCCTTTTCAGGATCCACCGTGAGCAGAAGGTCGAAGAGGTCGTCTGCCATGGCCTCATCAATACCTGACTTGACCGCTAACATCCTTATCAGCTGCCTTAGTCCCTCCAGGCTCTTATCGTCTTCATTATTTCCGTTGCCCTCTCCACTCAACCCTTTTCCCTCTTCTCGTGGGAATTATGGACGCCTTGGCGTCCGTATAGTAAGTATAGAGCTCCCTACCTTTAAATAGCCTATCTAAAAACAGAGCCAATGCTGCCACCTCGCTGTGGGGCTGCCAGCCAATAGCTATGTTGTAGTCAGCGTTCATGTAATAGAACGCCTCCACCTTCTGAGAACCGACAACTATCAACTTAGGCTTCGGCGAGGAGGAAAGTTTTCCAATGGCGTCGTCGACAGGCATCCCATACATTGTCAGGTGAACCACCTCACCTCCGTTAGCCTTCCAGGACTTAACATACTCGTGGCCGTTAACTCCACACTCGTAATGAATTGCGCCTCCCCACATGTTTGAGGCCTTTGTCAAGGAGTTGTACACCGAATCGTCACAGACACCTTCAAGGACAAAACCGTTTGCGCCAAAGGCCCTGGCCACTAAGGCCACGTGGGTGGTTACCCTCTTATCTCGCGTCGGCCTGTGGCCTAGCCTCAGCACGTACACCTTGCCGTAAGGTTTCGCTAGGTCCTCCAGCCCCTCTGGCACTCTCCGACACCTTCTCTAGAAGCGCTTCCAGGTTCAACTTCTTAACCGCTGAGACCTCCACTAAGTCCGCCTTAATGCCCATATGCGATAAGAGCTCGCGCACCAGGGACTCTTTCTTGTTTAGATCGTCACGCGCCACTAAGTCTATTTTGTTCATGGCAAGTATTATGGGCTTGTTTATGGCGTTAAGCTTGCTTAGGAGCGAGACCCCGGCCGCAACCTTTTCCCTGATGGCGCTCACGTCCTCCGAGGAGTCAACGACAAATATCAGAACGTCAGCTAGCGAGGCCTCCTGGAGCGTCGAGTAAAAGGATTCGATTATTTCAGCGGGCACGTCCCTTACAAAGCCGACGGTGTCTATCAGCATGATCTTGGTGTTGTTGAAGTTAACCATCTTGTGTTTAGCGAAGAGCGTAGTGAAGTACTCAGGCCCCGTGGGCTGCCTCTCGCCGGTTATGGCGTTAAATATAGAGGTCTTACCGGCAGAGGCGTAGCCCACTATCGACGCCAGGACCACGCCGCTGTCCTTCCTGGCCTGTTCCTGTGTCTTAACTCTGCGCCTCAGCTCGTCCAGTTCCCTCCTTATTCTAGCTATCCTAGTTATTACGTGCTTCTCGTAGGCTTCGAAGGCATATCTTCCGGGGCCTAAGAAGTCGACCTGCTCCCCGACCTTAGCCCTCCTTATGTACTCCCTTATGAGGGGCAGCTCATGCTTAAGCCTGGCCATTTCTATCTGCAGCTTCGACTCCTTAGAGCCAGCGTGAAGGGCGAATATCTCGAGTATTATAAGGACCCTGTCAAGGACCTTGAGCTTCGACTCCTTCTCGAGCTTATAGAGCGACGAGGGCTCAAGGTTGCCATAGTATATTATTACCTCGGCGTTTGCCCTATGAGCCCTCTCGCTAATTCTCCTGGCGGCCTCGTCGCTGAGCCTCCTACCAGGCCTGGACCTCTTAATTATATCAACAACCTCATAGTTAGCGCTCTCAGCTATGGCAAGGGCCTCCTCTAAGTGATCCAGATACTCCCTTGAAATCACTAACACGGCCTTTCGTTTGTTGGACGCTTCAACGTCATTCAAGAGTTCTTGTCCCTCCTAACCACGGCGACGTCCCCGAAGGTGAGATGATCCTCAGGCGGCTCTTCCCCCTCTTCCTCGCTCTCAACAGGTTGAAGCAGCTTTATGTTCAGAACGGCTTCTATCTTCTTTGCTAAGTCCACGGTAGGCTTATACTTGCCGCTCTCTATCTTCTTTACCATGGCCTCACTTATTTTAAGTTTCTGGGCTAAGGCTGCCTGGGTCCACCCTTTGGATTCCCTCGCAGCCCTTATCAGCTCCGGGTAATTATCTACGACCTCTAAGGCCACTTCGTTAGCTGTTCTCTTCGGCCGAGGCCTTACCTCTCTGGGCCTAGAGGTTACAGGCACTGCCCGGCCGCTTTTGGTTAACTTCACGAAGCACTCATCACAGACGAGCATTTCAGCGCCATCCATTAGTATCCTGTGCCCCTTCCCAACTATCGGCTTTCCGCAGACCTCACAATATAGTTCAGGCAAGATCTCTCCCCGCTCGCTTTTTATAGTGTGTGCTGTGTGAACTTTAAATACCGAATTTCAGCCACGACATAGCCAGAGGCAGCGCCCTAACGCCGTTGGCGAATCCAGTTCAATTAACCTCAAGAGGTAGCGGCGCTAGCTTCGTTGTCCTGGGAAAGCGAAGCCTTAACTCCAACCTTCCTGAAGGGGCAGTCCTTGAATAGGGTCTCACACTTATGTACGTTGGACCTCGTAATATAGCTCTCTAACACCTTGCAGTACGCTATGTACGAGCCTCCAACCTCATAAGACTCAAAGAACTCGCAGCCAGAGGAAGGCTTATAGTTAAGCTGGTAGATGTTAATGTAAAATACTTTCTTAGGCAGCTGCTCCCCTGAGGCCATTATTTCCCGTGAACTCTCTGTAGCGTTTTCAAGCCTTAAAAGGGCTCAAGCCCCGTCGAGCCTTTAGGGAATGTCATTAAAGTTAAAATAACTTTTAAAAAGTTTAAACAAAGGCTTCAGCGTCTTTACCTATATTCGGGAGGCAACGCATTGAGCAGGTCTCTTACTGCATTTACGCTAGCGTCCAGGCCCTTCCTCTCTTCGTCGGTCAGTGGCAGCTCTAATATCTTTTCAATGCCGTTGCGTCCAAGGACCGCTGGGACCTCAGCTATGACATCCTTATAGCCGTACTCTCCGTTCAGGTAGGCGCTGACTATGTACACCTTCCTCTGGTCCTTCTTTATGGCCTCAGCCATGAGGGCTAGGCCTGCCGCTGGAGCCCAGTTGCTGCTGTAGCCCCTTAGCTTTATTATCTCGGCTCCCGCCTCTACGGTCTGCTTCACTATCTCGTCAATGTCCTTCTGGCTCAGGAGCGAGCTGAGAGGCGCGCCTCCTACACTTGAAAGCCTTGGCGCTGGGAACATGTGCTCTCCATGCATGCCGAGGACCACTGGCTGTATGGAGGCCGGCGATATGTTTAGCTTGACGGAGGCGTAGTAGGCAAGCCTTGGTGAGTCCAGCAGGCCGCTGAAGCCTATCACCCTCTCCCTTGGGAACCCAAGCTTCTTGTACATAACATAGGTCATGGCATCGGACGGGTTGGTTAGGACAAGGACTTTAGAGTTAGGCGCGTACTCCTTAATTTGTTCAGCTATCTGCTTCATTACATCTGCGTTGACCCTGAGCAGGTCCTCCCTTGTCTGACCCGCCTTCCTTGGGAAGCCGGCGGTGACTATCACTATGTCTGAGCCGCTCATGTCCTTATAGTCGTTGGACCCATAGGCCCTCCTTGAGATGCCTAGGACCGCGGCCATGTGGTTAAGGTCCAGCGCCTCTCCCTGCGGCGCGTTGGGCTTTATATCTATTAGCATGACATCGTCAAGGTCCCTGAGAAGCACCATAGCTCCTGTTGTAACCCCTACCCTTCCAGCGCCGCCTACAACAGTTATCATACCTAGTCACTCGTGCTGTAAGCTGAGGACTCGGACTAAAACTCTAACAGCGGAAGCATTCATAATTTGTTATTATATTGAAAGGTCAGCGCCCGTAGAAGGTAGGGGAGCTAAATAAATTCCAGGGCCTATGTTAGTCCAGTCTGGCAGAGGCCTCTCATATGTTACAAACTTAGCCTTATGGAAGAGCTTTAAGTCATCTAAGTAAGGCGACAGCCTGGCCGGTACGGCCACCGCGTAGTCCTTTATGGGATCCGTCAGCCTAAGCCCGCTTGCCTTCTTGTAGGCCCACACCGAGCTGTTGACATTCATAATCTGTCTGGCGTCCTCAGCCAGTTCGTTAAGGTTTGGCGCTTCTATAAGTTTCTCGGGCAGGCGCTCAGCATGCACGCTTCTTCCGTAGAGCTGCCTGTAAACGTAGTCGGTCACAAAGGGCATTATAGGTGATAGCAGCACTAGGGCTGCCCTAAAGATCCTGTGCAGCGTGTACCAGGCCGAGGCCCTGTCCTCGTAGGGGTAGCCCTCTGAGTACGCCCTGTCCTTAACTAGCTCAACGTAGTGAGCCGCAAAGACGTTCCATGAGAGCTCGTAAAGTTGTACCGCAGGTTCATAGACGTCGAGGTCCTCGTATCCCTTGACTGCCGCATCCAAATACTGCTGGGCCAGGGCCAGGAACGCCCTGTCTATGGGCCTGAGGCTACTAACCTCCTGGGACTCTGGGAAGGCAGAAATGAACCTCGCCAGGTTCCAGAGCTTTGTGGCGAAGTTCCTGCCGGTTATGACCTTCTTCTCATCATACCTGTAGTCATAGCCTAGCTTGGCCGATGAGGCGGCCCAGAAGCGGAACGCGTCGGCTCCGTACTTATTTATAATGGGGTCAGGGTCTATTACGTTGCCTAAGCTCTTGTGCATAGGCCTTCCCTTAGGGTCAAGGCCCATGCCAGTTATCCTAATCCACCTGAACGCGGGCTTTCCGGTCAGCTGGTAAACCCTCAGCAGCGAGTAATAGAGCCACGTCCTTATGATGTCCTCGCCCTGGGGCCTCAGCACGTTTGGGGAGGCCTTCTTGAAGAACTCCGGGTCCTCGAGCCACTTGGTCACGTAAAGCATTGAAATGCTCGAGTCGAACCAGGTGTCAAAGACGCGGGTCTCCCCCTTGAGGTACTCCTTGGGCGCCCCGCACGCAGGGCACCTGTCCCATGGGGGCTCCTCCTCCCAGGGCCTGTAGTATCTGCCTGGCTCTGGGACCAGGAGGGACCCGCACTTCGTGCACCTCCAGAGCGGTATCTCGGTGCCGTAGTATCTGTCCCTTGATATGGGCCAGTCCATAGCTATAGAGTCAAGCCACTCAAGCAGCTTCCTCCTGTGAAACTCGGGCCTCACATCGAGCTTGCTTACGAGCTCCTTCATCTGCTCCCTCAGGTCAAGCTGTCTCAGGAAGAGTTCTGTCCTGTTTATTATTTGCAGTGGTGTCTTACACCTCCAGCACACGGGCACTGTGTGTTTAACTCTGACCTTCTTAACTAACAGCCCTCTATTTTCAAGCTCCTCAACGACCTTCCTGCGGGCCTCCTCGACCTTTAGGCCCGCCAGGAACCCTGCCTCCTCTGTCATGCGGCCGTCCTGATCTATGATGACCTTAGGCTTGAGGTTCAGCTCCCTGAAGAGCCTCACGTCATCTTCATCGCCGTAGCTGCAGACCATCTCAAGCCCTGTGCCGAAGTTCATGTCAACGCTCGGGTGCTCTACAATGGAGACCTCGTTTCCAAATATAGGCGCTACTGCTCTCTTACCTGCGAGGCCCTTGTACCTGTTGTCCTGAGGGTTATAGGCTAAGGCTGCACAGGCAGGGAGCAGCTCAGGCCTAGTAGTGGCCACTACAAGATCTTGGTCTGAGTCAGCGAGGCGGTATTTAATGAAGTAGATAAAGTCCTCCCTCTCTTCATACTCTATCTCGGCCTCTGCCAGCGTTGTGCCGCAGCGGGGGCACCACCTCACAGGCCTCTCGGCCTCGTATATCATGCCCCTCTTGAACAGGTCTATGAACGTCCTCTGGGTCATGGCTCTGTACTTAGGGCTGTCAGTGCCATCGCGCCAGTAGTCGAAGGAGCAGCCAAGCCTTGTCCACACGTTAACGAGGTCCTTCTCAGCCTTGTCCAGGAACTCCCTGCAGAGCTCCAGGAACTTCCTCCTGCCTTCAGGCGTCGCGGCCATTTCCTTAGCATTGATATTATATGTTTTCTCCACCTGGACCTCCACAGGTAGCCCATTTCTGTCAGCATAGAATGGCACTAGTACATAGTATCCCTTCAGCCTGAAGTACCTCGCGATCATGTCTATCTGCGCGTAGTGGGCTGCGCCTCCTACATGCCACTTGCCGCTGGCATAGGGCGGCGGCGTATCTATCACTAGCACCTCCTTCTCGCGCCACTCGGCGGCGCCCGTTGAGGAGGCCGCTTCCTTGCGCCATAAGTCGAGTAGCTCAAGCTCCTTGTTGACGTCCCATCGGGTTTCGCTTATCTTTGGCTCTAGCTTCAATTGGGCTGCACCTTTCAGACATCCAAGGCTCACAGGTTTTTATTTACCTTATTACCTCACGGCGACTATAGGCCGCTTGAGAGGGCATGAGCTGGGCTAGGATAGTAGCCGTTTTGGCCGTGGCGACCGCTGTAGAGGCCCTATCCATGGTAGCGAGGCAGCGGCCTATTGCTGCGACTAGCCTTGGGAGCTTCATCTACTATGTTCTGCTACTTTCTGTGCTGCCTCTCGTGACTGCGGTGGGAGCAGCTGTGTCTGTGGTCCTCACGGGCAGCCCTTACCCTGGCATAGCCATCTCCGCTATACCTCTGAGCTTATCCTCGTCATTTCAGGCCCTTCTGGTCGGCCTCGCGTCGCTGGTAGTCAGCCTAGTTGCTACGCTAGCCACGTACTTCTTGTTAGAGCTAAGGGGTCGTCAGCCAGGCTCCGGTCCAATAGCGAGAGCTAGGTCCCCCTCTGCGGTTCCCTTAGCTTCAGCATCCCTCGGGCTAGCTATCCAGTCGTTTTCAGCCTCCATTACAGGTTCTCTAATTTACAGCGAGGCTGTCTATTTGGCGGCGTCGGTCACTGCCGCAGTCATATCATCCCTAGCCTCGAGGGGGCTGCTCAAGGAACTTGCATATGGTCTCCTGTCATCACTAGGCCCGCTCGGCTTGGCTGTCGTGCTCTCAACAGTTTTAATTCAAGAAAGGGGCTTAGACAGGATGAGTCAGGGAGTTCAGGCACCTAAGAAACCTTAAAAAAGCAATTCATCTCACACTGAAAACGATGATAAAAGTTGAGCCAAGAGAAGGACCACATGGACTACGCCCAAGACCTTGATATAGCTGCGAGGCCTGACTTAACAATATCCGTGCTAGGAACCGACGTGGGGTCCCTGTTGGGCCATGGAATACCTCTCTTCACCATAGGCGGCGGATACCTCAGGTCTGCGCTCTCGCAGATATTAGTGAACTTCCACGCGAGGAGAGGCTATTACATAGCCGAGACGCCCATAGTGAGCAGCGGCGCCCTCTTTGAGCTCTCAGGTCACATGGGCTACTACAAGCAGAACATGTTCGTCTTCCAGGTAGAGGGCAAGGAGTATGCGGTAAAGCCAATGAATTGCCCCTTCCACATACTCATATTTCTGAGCGAAGTCACAAGGCACCGCAACAAGGTGAGCCTGCCATTCAAGGTATTTGAGGTTGGCAGGGTTCACAGGCTGGAGCCCAGCGGAAGCGTCTATGGGCTCCTCAGGTCAAGGAGCTTCACGCAGGACGACGCTCACATAATAACTCTTGGCAAGGACGCGGTAAACGTCATCACCTCGGTATTTGATGAGATGATAACTATTTACTCAAAACTGTTTAATGTGGAGATGAACCCCTCCACTGTGACGCTCAGGCTGAGCCTTTCTGATAAGAGCAAGATAGGGACTGACTTCATGGGCACAAAGGATGAGTGGGAGAAGGCTGAGGACTTCCTGAGGGGTGCGCTAGAGGCCATAGCAAGCAAGTATGGACTAAGGTACACGGCCGCTGAGGGCGAAGCCGCATTCTATGGCCCGAAAATAGACGTGCTGGTGAAGTTGGGGAGCGGCCAGGAGGGCAAGGAGTGGCAGCTAGGCACCATACAGTTCGACTTTAACCTGCCCAGGAGGTTTAAGATATTTGATGCCGCCAAGGAACTCTATGGAAGTGAGGACGTTTACATAATACACCGCGCCCTAATAGGTTCCATAGAGAGGTTCCTCGGCGCGTACCTTGACAACTACAAGGGCAGGCTACCCTTCGTCTTAGCGCCCCTGCAGTTCGCAGTGCTGGCGATAAAGGCGGGCGACGAGTTTGACAAGAGAGTCGAGGACTTTGCCTTATCGCTCCACCGCGCCCTGGTGGCGAAGGGCTTTAGGTCAGGCTACGGGGAGACCACCAGGACCTCGCTCTCGGGCGACGTAAGGCTCCTGGAGTCAGGCCCCAAGCCTGCGGCCATAGTTTACGTGGGGAGAAGGGAGATAGAGAAGGGCTCTGTAACAGTGTCAATTTACGAAGGAGGCTCTAGAAGGCAGACATCAGTAAACGCTAGTGACCCCCTGGGAGCCGCTGATGCCATAGAGTCCCTGGCCTCTCGCCTGGAGGAGCCCGTAAAAGAGATAGCTGGCATGGTACCAAGGATCCCCGGCGACCTGAGCTACCAGCTGTGAGGTGCAGAGATTGAGGAAGGTCATACCAGTCATTCATAACACCTCAAGCGTTCAGAGGCTAGTTGACATGGCCAGGATAGTGCTCAGTATGAACATAGATCTCCTGGTGGCGACCAAAGTTTATGGGGCCGCGGCGCAGTCAGGCATTGCTGAGGCCTTTAGGCTTCTGCTCAAGGCCGGCAAGGGCTTGGTCGTGTTACCTGAGCTTAAGGACGCCGTGGAGACTTACGACGGCACGCAGGTGTTTTTAGTAGATAAGGAGCACGCCGCGGAGCTCGTCGACCCACTCTCGGGGGACTTCACTGCAGGCTCAAACAGCCCACTGATGCTTGTGTTTAACGGCTCTGACGCTCCTTTCAGCCCACAGGAGCTCTCCCTTGGCAAGCCGATCTACATAAAGGGCCTGTCCTACAGGGCTGGGAGCACTGCAGAGGCCTCGCTGCTGCTTTATGGGATCCTAAGGTAAAGCCTCGTTATATGAATTGCAGGCCTTTATGGAGTTTGTGTATTAAGTTTATCTTTTATGTTACTTAATCGCAGTTTAACTAATTTCCCTCTACTCTAGGAAACACTTTAACTTTTAGGTTTCAGCTACCTACAATCTGCAGGTGAAAATTAATATGAATGATGGGAAGGGCGATGGGAAGGACGGCTCGCAAGTAAGCGAGGTCTCGATAACTGACGCCCTTTCTAGGATATATGAAGATGGTGATGTTATTGTTTATACAGCGCCTAATGAGGAGGAGCTCAAAGAGATCCTAGTTAATCTTCTTCGTCGTAATGGTAGGATGTCCGTGAAGGATTTCCATAGGTATCTCTCAGGCCTAGCCAGTGAGGACAAGATAAGATACGCGCTGAACGAGCTGCTACGGAACGATATTGTAACCATGGACAAACAGGGCTACTTCTACCTTACTGAGCTTCTGGAGGCCGAGGGCGAGTACTGGAGCGATGAGAGCGGAGAGAGCTCGGAGATCGGCGAGGCGTCTGATAACCTAGACGACTCTATGTGATCGCTAAGTTCAGGGATAGCCAAGACTTGGGTCCCCAATATATTTTATGCCGTAGATGAGCGAGCCTCACGTAATTTATGTGCAGGCACGCACAGAACGTCAAATAGATGTTATGCCCCACACTATATCTTGAAAGCTGTTCGGCAGAACCTTCTTCTTTGCAGTATAGTCGTCATAGACTCTCTCTAGGAAGTTGGTGAACATGGGGCATCCATCAAATCTACCCTCACGGTCACACTTGCCCTGCTGGTTGTTCATGGTAACCATGAGGAAGCATATCTGCGTCTTCTTATCATAGTATGGGCATAGTTTGTGCTGGCTCTTGGCGCTCTTAATCATCTTTATGACCCACCGCCTCTTGCCGTCCTCCTTGTCGGGCTCCCTTTCATCAGGTGTAAGCGACACAAAGCCTCACCACGAGACTCACAGTAGCAGGCAGGAAAGTAAAAACCTTCATATACAGTCCAGAAAATACTTAGTGGCTCCAATACAAACTGCTTTGATGACAACCTTCTGACTTCAGAGGAGCATCAAAGTTGCGGCAAAGAAAGCTATAGATACTATAAACATTATTATCCACAGCTCTAGGCTTAACCTAAAGATTTTGTATCCATCCAACGGCGGTATGGGCAACAGGTTGAAGAAGGCCAGATAGGAGTTTATGTTCGAGAAACCTATAAGCCACGTGGAAGTAAACGACGCGGCAAACACACTAGACACCAGGGTTCTCACCAGCGCTCCGGCTATGAGAGCCACTAAGGCCATTACTATATTGCTCATGGGGCCTGCGGCCACTGAGTACAGGATGCCCCTTCTGTCCTCTTCGAAGCCGCGGCTATAGACGCGAGTGTAGCCCGGCGCTATGAGCTTTATGGGGAGAATCGCCGTGACTAACGTAACTATGACTCCTAGCCAATTAATGACGTAACTTGACCTCATGCCATAACGGCGCGCCACGTTTCTGTGCATGAGTTCGTGGACAACCATACCAATGACTACTCCTCCCACTACGTAGCTATAAACGGACGTGTATGTGCTTAATCTGAAGGCTTGAACGCCCGCCATGGCTACAAGTACTGCTAGGATTCCAATTATCCATGAGTAAGGCTCGTCCACCTCAGCGTAGTACCATGGCCTTCTCCATGGACGCACTTCAATGCCCTCTTAAACATGAAGCGGAGCTTATTTTAGTTCTTTCGCCCAACCATCAGAGGGCGAGCTTTGACGGAGCGGGTGTTGCTTTACGGGAGGTTCCAGCCCTTCCACAGGGGTCATGTGAGCCTCGTTAAGTGGGCATTATCGCAGGGCTTCGACGAAGTAGTAATACTAGTTGGCATGGCCTCAGAGAACTACACTGTAAGGAATCCCTTTACTGCTGGCGAAAGGATCGAGATGGCAAGGCTCTCAGCTAAGGACGAGAACATAAGCCTCGACAGGATAGTTACTGCTACCATAGAGACCCTGGAGGTGAGCATCGGGTGCGCTTATTATGTGCTGTCCTACGTGCCTAAGGTTAAGGCAATAATGACTAGAAACCCAGTCATAGGCAAGGCGTTCTCGGACGCTGGCATAGAGGTCATAAGCCCACCTACCTTCAATCGCGAGGAGTGGAGGGGCGAGAGAATACGTGCGATGATAGCTCGCGGCGACCCTAAGTGGAAGGAATACGTCACGCCCTCCGTAGCAAAGTTCATAGAGGAGATAGGGGGTGTTGACAGAATACGAAAGATATCCTCCGAGGACTGAGGGCTGACGCTGAAAGCGGCCTAGCCCTGCTGTGAAGAGAGGTCCACTTTGTATCTCAGTATCCCGGCCAGGCCATCAAATGTCTTAAGAAACCACTCGGACTCGGGCAGAGACTCAGGTATTATGTAAACCTTCGCTCCCATAGACTCTGCTCTCTCCTTCCACTTGTCAACATCCTGCCTATCCTCATGTACGAGAAGAACAGCCACTGCGCCCATATCAAGGGCCCTCTCTAAGTCATCGGGACCATATATGGCTAAACCTGTTCCCTTAGCCAAGTGAAGCTTAAAGTTTTCGAAGGCATTCATTGTCTCCCTATAAAGGGACAGTTGAACTACATCATCGGCCTTCTCTAAGGCTTCCCTTATGCCCTCCTCACCCTGGTAAGAAACGTCGATTAGATGTGGGTCTACTATCTTCTGAAGCCTATAGTCAAGGTACCCAGACTTAATGAAGTCGGACTTGGCGTACCCAGGCCCGGCAACTATGATGGCCTTAAGCTTGCCAGCCTCATATATTGGCAGGAGGTACTCGTTAGCCCTCTCGCCCACCTTCTTCATGAAGTCGTCGACCATCTGCTCTATAATTCTGTCATATCTCCTCTGGCTCTGTCCTCCCATCATATGTTTTCCAGGTATAAAATCCTCGAGCTCCTCCAGTACCTGTATCCTTGACCCCTTGATTAGGCCTATGGTAGCGTGGTCCCTCTCCACTATTATGACTCCGACGGAGTCCTCATTCTCTATCATATCCTCTAGAATCTCTGTTATGAACCTCTTGTCGGTCCTGTAGTAAAAGACAGGGACCTTCTCAGGCGGGCTGAAGACGTAGCACTTGAAGTCCCCGTTGTCTAGGTTCTCGCCACAGAATGCCACAAGGCCATTAGGAGGAACCTTAGGTATCATGGAGAGCCTGTCTATGGCGGCCGCGATAGCCCTCTTCACAGCGTTTCGAGTTCGCTTAAGCTTAATGTTATCAGCCAGGGAGAGCTCCTCCCTAAGCATCTGGGTCACGTCGCTTATGGGCCTCCCAGGAGGGACGTAGAGGCTCAACAGCACAGTGGCCGGGGCGCTCCACTGCTTAAGCTCATTTATAACTTCCTTGAGCGTTCGCTTGTCTACCAACAGCTTCTTCTCTAAGTCCTCGCTCATGGTCCCTTTCCGGTTTAGAGTTAAGGCAGAGCCTATAAGGCCTTTCCTATTATTTACTTTATTTCTTTTTATATTATTCAAACGTGGGTGGGTAAAGTATATAGTGCTTGCACCTGCAAAGCGCTTCGGGTAGCGTAATGTCTAGAAGGGACAGTGGCCCAAGGACCCATAGCGAAGAGTCTTTCATGGATATCATAGAGAGGTTTTCGTTCCCTATATCATTGGCTGTTCTGTTGGCTATGATAGCGGTTAGCACCTACATAAGGCTCTTGCCAGGTCTAATCTACGGCTTTAAGTATGTCAACGGTAACGACCCTTGGATATTTTATTGGCTAGCTAATTACTTCTACGTCCACGACCTGGGCGGCCTTTCCCAGCTGTCTCACGTTGGCACGTTCTGGTATCCCTGGGGGAGGAACTTCCTGAAGACGGAGTACCTTGGCATTCCGTGGCTCTCGGCGTTCATGACTAAGCTCCTGGGCAAGGGCCAAGCCTTTATAATAGAGGCCGAGGGCCTTCTGCCGGTCATATTTGCCGTGATAGGAATAGCGGCCACGTACATGGCAGTCTACAGGGCCACCAGGTCAAAGCTGGGAGCAATAACTGCGGCGTCTGTCTACGCCTTCTACCCCGCTATAGTGCTTGACAAGTCCTTTGCAACGTATCCGGGCAAACAGGTCTCAGGCCTTGGAATTATAGCGCTCTCGCTGTACTTCCTCGCCGTAGCTTACACTTCCACTTCGAGGAATAGGTCCCTCGTGGCTGCGCTGGTAGGAGGCATAGTAGGAGGCTCCCTCGCGTGGCTATGGGGAGGCTATGAATACGTTGCACTAATACTGGCGGTTATAGTGCTGCTGGACCCCTTCATTGTAAGCCCCACCATGGACAGGTTCTATAAGCATCTGGCCGCGGCAGTAGGCTACCTGGCAGTGCTTTCAACGTCCCCTGCAGTAGGGCCCACTTACGTCTACCACAGCCTAGGCCTCGCCCTTTTGGCAGTTCTCGCAGTTTACTTCTTAGAGGCTAACGTTGAAAAGCTGCACCTTGAAAGGCTGCACCTCACGAGCACGTTTACGAGGAAGATGCATCTGTGGGTCATAATCCTAGGCGTGGGGCTTCTTGCGGCAGCTGCAATGTCGGGCATAATATCATTGCCCTCAAGGGTGCTGCTAGCGCTCGGAATAAGGCCACTAACGGGCGTTGTGCCGCTTACCGTGCAGGAGTATATGCCCATACCGTTCTCAGAGGCAATGGCCGAATATGGGCCCGTCTTCTTCGTGACGCTTATAGGATTAATAGTGCTCATTTATGACGTTGTTGCAAGGCGTGAGAGGCTAAGCAGCACCGATACCTTAAGGGTTGCGTTCTTGGCGCTTGGCGTGCTCTTTATGGTGGCCAGCATAAATGAGGCCTACTTCATACCTTCAGCCGCATTTTTCCTGGCGCTCTCAGCAGGAACCTCCATAGGGGCTCTAACGTCCATGCACGTAAGCTACTTCGACAAGAAGACAAGGCGCACCTACTATAAGAGGGAGCCAGCTGCACTTGCAGTAGGGGTCATACTGGCCATAATTATCCTTGGGTTCGCGGCTTATTACATTCCTGAGGATTACGCTGCGCTGAAACTGGACGCGCCGGCAGTGACCACCGGCTGGCTGACGGCGCTTTCAGTGCCCACCTCCAATGGTACTAGCAGAGTCATAGTACCCCTTAACAATGCCTGGATTGCAGCCCTTAACTACATCAAGTATAACACGTCAAAGAAGTCCATAGTAGTGTCGTGGTGGGACTATGGCTACTGGATAGCAGCGTTAGGCAACAGGACAACAGTAGTTGACGGCTCTACAATTAACGGAACTCAGATAGGGCTGGTGGCTAACGTGTTCACTGCTCCAGTGAACCAGAGCCCTGTCTACCTTGAAATGATGAGGCTGGCGCCAAACGATACATACCTAATAACTTATGATATATTCATTGGTATCTATGATAATAGCACCCACAGCGTGATAATGTTCCCATACCCTAACGTATACCCCGTTAATCCTCAGGCAGGAGTTTATGCCATAACTTACGGGCTCGGTGATATCGCTAAATCTTACCAAATGTTAAGGATAGCCCTTAGAGTTAACCCGTATGCTGACAGCCCCTTCTTCTCTAACTACACCTCAGTAACTACTGAGAGTAATTACGAATTCTACCAGTTCCCAGCGTTTGTTGGAGGTCCGAGCTCCAACGTTAGTTTAACCCTCCACACCACCATATACGATCTCATGATGTATGGCATCAGCGTGTTAAACAAGTACGGCTACTTTGGAACAGGCGCGAAGTTCCTCACTAATGTAACTTCGTTCGTGCCTGCCGGGGTGCAATACGTCGATCCGCTCACGGGCTCCATAGTGCCAGAACCCATAACTCCCCCTAGCCCGCTGCCGTACTACCAGCCGGCCAAGGTGTTCATTTCAGTGCCATATGCATGGAGCCCGGCAGGCTCCAACGTGACGTACTTCTACAGCGTCGTTGTATTCCTTTATAGGTGGACGGGCGTCATTTAAGCCCGAACGCCACTTGGGCCCTTCGGCCTTTGACCCCAAATCAATTTAACTTTTGATCACAACATACTCTTAGGTGCTGCTAATTTGCCAAGGCTATTTGGAAAGAAATCGCAGCCCACGGACTCAAGACGACAAGTACTGGATGACTTAGTAAAGGCTCAGATGTATCTAATCAATGCGAGGAAGAGCGTTCGGAACAGCATGGTAAGGCTAAGGGCTTACTCAAAGGAAAATGAGCTTAAACAAATGGAGGATACCTTGAACGCGCTCGACTGGCTGCTTGAGTGGGCCCTGTTGAAGGTACAGACTCTAATTACAGTGGGCTTAGTCAACTGGAGGGAGGTGGCCACAGTTATGAACGTAGTGAAGAAGGTTATGCAGGAGTACAGCTACCTCGACCCAAGAATTGAGGAGGAAATATCGGGCGCCGAGGAGAGCCTCTCCAGGGCATGGATGAACATAGAGCCATCGCTGCCAGAAGAGTTTAGTGAGAAGGACCTAACGTCGATAGAGGAAGAGGCTAAAAAGGTTATTAAAGAGGCAGAGATGGTCGCCAAGAGCAGAGGAAGCGCCAACACCCTAGCATCGCAGCAATAACGCCTTTTCCAAGGCTCGCTAAATGGCCATACGGGCGAGAGCCCGCTGCCAGAGGGTTACGGTATACGTAACAGGACTATAAGGTAAACATTTAGAGTCGTGAATGGAAGTCCTGGTCTCAATTGGCTTAGAGGCCTATTGTACAGGCTTTAGCCGCTTCACCATTACGTAAGCGTCCTCACCATCCCTATAGTAGCCTTTGATTATCCTGACTTTTTCAAAGCCGAACTTCTCGTAGAGGTTTATGGCGGGGGTATTCGAGACCCTGACCTCAAGGTATATAGCGTCTACGTCATACTTTGATTTGAGCACATTTATAGCTTCTTGCATAAGGGCCGACCCAACGCCTTTCCGTCTATACTCAGCTAGAACAGCTATGGAAATCACGTGACCTACCTTAGCGGACTCCGAAAACCTCCTCCTAATGGCGTCCAACAGGCCCTCGCTTTTTCCTGGCCTTTCTGTCAGCTCGTTTTCAAGGCCCATAAGAACCTTGTCGTGGGTCTCTTCGACCCTGTTCATAATGTAGCCTATAATTTTGCCCTGGTGCTCGGCTACTAGGAAGGCGTCTCCCCACTCGTTAAGCACGTAAACATAGAAGCTGTACCAGTAGTTTTCGGGAAGGCTTGCTAGGTTAACCTCCATTACCTGATCTATGTCCTCCTCCCTCGCCCTTCTTATAATAAAAGGAAAGCCTTCACTGCCCTCCTGCTCCTCCGCTTTCACTTCAGGGCGCCTGGGAGCCTGTGACTTTGTAAGGTTAATAAACGGCTCTTAACTTTAAATTACAGTTGTTCAGAGAGGACCGTTGGGCTAGGCATTGAGCTTCAGGCACCCCTCACTTGACATAACAGGGTCAACGTCAAAGGAACTCGCAGGACACTGCATAGCCTTAGGCGTGACAGCCAGCGCTTCGATATATAGGTCGCTTGACACGGCAAGGGCCCTCATGAGAAGGGGAGCTGAAGTTCATGTCATAATGACTAGGGCCGCGGCTGACCTGGTTAGTCCGAAGCTCTTTCACTGGGCCACAGGAAATAGACCTGTAGTTGCGATAAGCGGCGATATAGAGCATGTAGAGATGGCTCACAGCTGCTCAGCTATGCTTTTGGCCCCTGCGACGTATTCATCTATAACTAAGCTCGCGTTAGGCATAGCTGACAACCCAGTGGTGCTCACTGCAATAACAATGATGGGTTACGGAAGGCCCGTCGCTGTAGTCCCTGCAATGCATGAAGGCATGGAAAGGAGCCCCCAATATCAAGACGCCGTGAGCAGGCTAAAGGGCATGGGGGTGCTGGTAATACCGCCGCTTGAAGCCGAGTCCGTAGCTAAGTACCCGGACCCCTACCTGGTGGCCCGCGCGTTCACTTCGTTTGCCCTCAGGGGCTTCGATATGAAGGGCCTTAGGGTGCTGGTCACGGCTGGGGCCACCAGAAGCTGGATAGACTCGGTGAGGTTCGTATCTAACCCCAGCTCCGGGAGGATGGGCGTTGAGATAGCCATAGACGCTTTCGCAAGGGGGGCGGAGGTTGACGTAATATATGGTCATGTAGATGTCAAAATACCTCACTTCGTGAATTCCTATCATGTTGAGACGACGGAGGAGATGGCGGAGAGAATGCGCGAGCTCACCGCCTCAAGAAGTTATGATATAATAGTTGGCGCTGCGGCGCCTCTGGACTTCACGGTTGAGGCCCCCTACAAGGGCAAGCTCAAGAGCGACTCGAGTTATACCATAACCCTTAGGCCCGCGCCAAAGACCCTAAAGTCCATAACATTGAAGCCTAAGGTATTGATATCGTTCGCAGCAGATGTAGCAACTACGGAGAAGGAGCTCATAAGCTCAGCCATGGAAAAGGCCTCTAAGTACGGTGCTACGCTAGTGGCTGCAAATCCAGTTAATGTAGGCACTTATGGCTTTGCGAGCGAGTACGATAAGGTTGTTGTGGTTGACACGGGCACAGGTAGGATCTATGACTTGGGCCTGGATAGGAAAGAGTCGCTCGCCAGGAAGATACTTGATATCGCGTTGTCACAGATAAAGTCACGCAACGGCTAAGCGTGGCGTAATCCTAGCCATCGCTATCAGAGGTGAGCTAAACCGCGAAATCGATCTGATACTCAAGGAACTTTAAAAGTGTAGCGCACTAGATGTAACAGAGGGCGCCTTTGAATTCCAAGAGGATTTTGTTAGATGATGTAATTAATATAGACTACGAAAAGGCCATAGACGCGATAACCTCCTTTATAAAGGACTTCCTGGAGAGCTCCTCCGTTAAGGGCTTTGTAATAGGCGTTAGTGGCGGTGTTGACTCGGCGGCGACTTACTTTGCGGCAGTTAAAGCCGTAGGTCCAGAGAAGGTCATGGCGTTAATTATGCACGACTCCACCGTAACTCCAAAGGAGGATGTTGATGACGCAAAACATCTAATTGAAATTGCTAGGACGCAGTATAACATCATAGATATAGCCCCTATAGTGGAGACCTATAGGTCAACCATACCAGTTTATGACCCTGCAGATACGGTTCCGCTTGGCAACCTAAGGGCCAGGATCAGGATGTCGCTGCTCTACTACTATGCTAATAAGTTTAATTATGCAGTCTTAGGCACTGGAGACAGAAGCGAGGCCTTCTTAGGGTACTTCACTAAGTATGGTGATGGCGGTGTCGACCTCCTGCCTATAGCGCCGCTTCTGAAGAGCCAGGTCAGAAGGCTTGCACTGAAGCTGGGGGTGCCCGAGAAGGTCGCGTTCAAACCGAGCAGCCCACGGCTCTGGCCTGGACAGACGGCTGAGGGCGAGCTCGGAGTTAGCTATGATCAGGTTGACCTAGTCATACACGCCATCGAGGACCTCAAGATGACGCCGTCAGAGGCCGCCGAAGCGACCGGGGTAAGCATGGACATTATTAATAGGGTGCTTCAGCTGAACAAGTCAACTCAACACAAGAGGTCGCTGCCCCCTTCACCTTCGCTGGAGAGCGTGGTCAGATACATGCCACGATAATGTAAGAAATAGATATTTTTGTAAAAGGTGTTTCAAAGTTGGCCCCCGTCTGCGTCTCAGTGCCCCATCACATTACCGCTGCCTTTGTCCCAGTGTGGGGTAGCACTCCAAGGGACTCGGGCTCCGTGGGCGTAGGCATAGCTGTGGAGCCCCGTCTTGAGCTGTGTTACGACCTGAAGCTATCAGGGGAACCTGCAGGAACTGCCGCAAAACTTCTTGAAAGCAACGGCGTCGACTTATCGAAGGTTAAGTCCTCCAACCCGCTCCCCTGGAGCTTTGGTTACGCGACCAGCGGCGCCTCTGCGGTGGCTGCAGCCCACCTGGCGTCTTACCTCAAGGGCAAGAGCCTGGGCTCCCTCCTAGTCCAGGCGCATGAAATTGAAGTTCAGGACAGGACGGGACTTGGGGACGTGCTGGCCATTAGCTGTGGCCTGGGGCTAGTGCTTAGGAGAAGGGCGGGTCCCCCTGGCATAGGCCAAGTGGACTGCCTGTATCTGCCTAGGAGCATTTCCCTGCTTTCCATAGAGGCTGGGGGGATGAGCACAGAGTCGCTGCTCTCATCACTAGGTGATGACTTTTACGTGGAGTCGTCCAACGTGCTCAGGAAACTTGACGAGGAGCTGAGCCTTGAAGCGTTCATAGAGAGCGTGAGGGCGCTAAATGACAAACTGGGGCTTCCCAGCTCTATATTAGGCGCGCAGAACTTCGAGTACGTGACTAAGGTTCCAGGACTCTTAGGCTATTACACAAAAAAGAGGCTGGTGATCCTCATAATAGAGAGGGATCTCATAGGCGACGCTGTGGATTACCTTAGGAAGGGGCTTCCTTACGACACAAGGAAGTTAAGCCCTTCGGAGGCAGGTCCTTACCTGAGGTGAGCACATGGAGGACATACCGAGAAGCCATCCAAGGTACTGGTCGCTAGTGACAAGGCAGAAGCTAGTGGATGCCATGAAAGAGGGCGTAGTGGTCCCTCAGGGACTGATATCCCACGGCAGAGGGGAGGCCTTTGACTACATACTTGGCGAGAAGAGCCTGGACTTCGCCCTTGAAGCTGAGAGAACAGCTGTAGCCGCAATGCTACTTGCCAAGAGACCTATTATATCCGTAAATGGCAACTACGCTGCCTTAGCAGCCGACGATATAGTGAAGCTCTCAGAGCAGCTAAATGCCCCAATAGAGGTGAACGTCTTCCATAGGACCGAGGAAAGGGTAAAGGTCATAGAGGACTTCATGAAGAGGCACGGAGCCACGAGAGTTTATGGAATTGAGTGTCAGAAGACTCACATACCAGGCCTTGAGAGTGCAAGGGGCATAGTATGCGTTGATGGAATATATTCGGCAGACGTTGTTCTGGTAGCAATAGAAGATGGCGATAGAACGGAAGCGCTCAGAAGGATGGGCAAGGTAGTTATAGCCATAGACCTCAACCCCTTCAGTAGGACTGCTCAGGCGGCTTCAATAACTATAGTAGACGAGGCCATAAGAGCCACGAAGAATATGATAAGCATGGCTGAAGAGCTCAAGGGCTTGGGCAAAGATAAGTTAAGGGACATAGTTAGCAGCTACAGCAACAGGAGGACCCTTAGCATGGCATTCAAGGCAATGCTTGAGAGGCTCGAGTACGCGTCATCAAAGGGAATCATAATTGACCTGGGGTTCCGCGACGAAGTTAACGTTTGAACGGGTTCCCGCATACCTGGGAGTAACTATCTCCTCTGCCAGCCTGATTATTTCTTCTGCAAGGCCTATCTCGGATGAGAGCTCGTCAGGATATTGTGACTTGGCCTTCTCTAAGAACTCCACCAGGAGAGGAAGCGTGGTGAAGGCCTCCTTAGCCACCGCGCTCTTGTCGCCCCTCCTGGAGGCCGCCCTGAGCTCCATGAGAAGCCTCTGCGGGTTAAGGCTGTAGAACTGTATTTTAAGGAGCTTAAGCTTATAGTCCTCACTCTCAGCTACGGGCTTCCCCTCATATTTAGCTATAGCCTCCTCGACGTCCCTCCTCCTTAATATAACCCACCAGTGCTGGTTGCTGCTCCTATAGGAGGTTCTTATTATGCCATAGTTCTTCTCCAGCGCATAAAGCAGTGGAACAGGGTTATAGTCAAGACCATAGGCCGTCAGTTTGTCCTTAAGGTCCTTTAGGCTGAAGTCACCTAACTTAGCCCCGCCCCTCAGCGACGCCTCCAGCATTGATTTGAGGACGTAGTAGCCCCTATCGCCGTACTTTGCCAGAAACTCCTCCATGCTAGAGGCGTCGCCCTCCATGTCAATCGCCACTGTTACTGAAGCGATTTAACTACCGCATCCACAACCCTAACCTAAGAGCCGGTGGTTTTCAGTGGAAGCCGCCTTAGGCCGGCCTGCAGGGCTTCCTCTGGACAATAATGAGAACGTGGTTGAGGCCCTGGAAGTGACTAAGAGGTTCGGTAAGACGCCCGCCCTGAGGGGAGTTAACTTACAGGTCAAGAGGGGAGAGGTCCACGTAATAGCAGGTCATAATGGCGCAGGCAAGAGCACGTTATTTAAGATAATAATAGGCCTCATAAGGAGGGACTCAGGCTCTCTCAAGGTTCTCGGGGTAGACCCCTCGGCGCCTTCATGGCGTAAGCTGGTCAGGTACATAGGTTATGTGCCTGAGGACGCGTCACCATATGAGAGGCTCACGGGCTACGAGTACCTGAGGTTCTTTGCCAGGCTCTATGCGAGGGACCCCAGTGAGGTTGAGGAAATGGTGAAGGTGGGCGTTAACATAGCTGGCCTAAGTGATAGAGACCTGAGGAGAAAGGCCGGCGAGTACAGCAATGGAATGAAGAGAAGGCTCCTGATAGCCAGGGCGCTTATGCACAGGCCTTTGTTAGTATTGCTAGACGAGCCAACCAACGGCCTAGACGTTTTCTCAGCCCATGAAGTTAGGACCATGATAAAATCCCTCTCACGAACAGGAGTGACTTTTGTCATAGCCACTCACAACATGGCTGAGGCCGAGTACTTAGCTGACAGAGTAACGTTCATGGCTTATGGTAAGTCCCTGTTTGCCGGCAGTCCAAAGGAGGCCCGGGAGTCCTTCGGGGCCGAAAACTTAGAGGAGGCGTTCGTTAAGGCGGTGAAGTCCTATGAGGATAGAGGAGATTAAGGCCGTACTCTGGAAGGAGCTCCTTGACATGGTGCGCGATCGCAGGGCCCTGGCTCTGATGATAATCGTCCCCCTCGTAGGGCTCCCATTAATGGCATTACTTGCAGGAGGCCTCAGCTCAGCGCAGTTAACGACAGTTTACATACAGGTCAACGATACGAAGTCGTTTGGAATAGCAGAGTGGCTTGGTGAGAGCATAGTTAATGCCTCTGAGCAACAGGGCTTAAAGGTTAATCTAACAGTGTCTAGCGGGCCTCCCCCTCGGGTCTATGACATAGAGATTACTATACCTCGGGGCTTCTACAATAACCTGACTGCTGTAGACGGCGTCGCGACGCTCGTCGTGAGGGTTATGGTGGGCAGCTACGCGGCCCAGGAGGTGAGTAACATCATTTCCTCAGTGGTGTCGCAGCTTAGCTCCCAGGTGGTTGACAGCAGAGTTGATAGCCTTGCAAGAATGGCCGGTATCAACATCTCCGCCGAGAGGCTTCTCAATCCGATAGTAATAACCACTGGCTACATATTGCCCTCAGGCAAGGCTGCGAGCGCTCAGCAGGTTCAGCTGTCGCTTACCGTGAGGCTACTCCAGTTTTCCCTGTTCTTTGTCGTTAACCCAGCGGTGGTCTTAATGACTGACGCCTTTCTTGGAGAGAAGGAGCGCAAGACTCTTGAAGTGCTCCTGGCGTCGCCGCTGTCCGGCACCTCGCTGCTTGTTGGCAAGCTGCTCTCCTCCGCCGTGATGGGCCTCGCAATTGCGGTCGCCGACAGCGCGGGCTTCATTATTTACTTCCTGATGTTGGCGTCCTCGGCAGGGCTCAGGCTAACGCCGGCACTGCTCGGGCTTAACATGGTGGACTCAGCAGTCCTAGTGCTGATGACGTCATCATTTATAATGCCTATAGTGTTAAGGAGCCCTTCAGCCAGGGCCGCTCAGGCCTCCGCGTATGCTTTGCTTATGGTCGCGCTAGGGATCTACTTTAGCGCGTTGTTCGTCAACGTAGGCTCACTGCCCACAGCTATAAGGTACACGCTCATGGCGATACCGTTCACCGAGGCTTCCCTCGCGCTCTCAAATTACGTTGTGGGCCAATACTTAATGGCCGCCCTAGACATAATAATAATGGTGGCCTTCACAGCGCTATTCGTTGCCCTATCGCTCAAGGCTTTCAATCCAGAGAGGTTGGTTACCTCAAGGTAATAGGCCAAGCCAGGTAAGGAGCTCCAACAAAATTACCCTTTAGGCTAAATGGCCTTACGCAGCCTGGGCTTTATGAAATCCTTCGGGGCCGCGTCAAAGGGCTCAAGGTACTTTCTAAGAACCTTGGGTATTATAACTGTTCCATCAGGTTCCTGGAAGTTCTCTAATATGGCCGTAATAGTTCTCGTTGATGCTATTCCTGTGCTGTTCAGCGTGTGCACGTACTCGCCCCTCTCCATGCCCTTTCTCCTTATTAACCTTATGTTAAGCCTATAAGCCTGCCAGTCCGTGCAGTTGCTCGCGCTGACCATTTCGCGGTACTTGCCCTGGGCGGGCATCCAGGCCTCTAGGTCATATTTTTTGACGGCGCAGGCGCCCAGGTCGCCAGAGGCTATGTTTACAACCCTGTATGGTATTCCCAGGCCCTGGAACAGCCCCTCGGCATTTGATATAAGCTCTTCATGTATCTTCTGGCTCTCCTCAGGCTTTGAGAACACGAACTGCTCAACCTTGTGGAACTGGTGAACCCTGAATATTCCTTTGAGGTCCTTGTTGGCGGCCCCGGCCTCGCGCCTGAAGGCGGGGCTTATGCCGACAAACTTCTTTGGGAGCTCGTCATCATATAGCTCCTCATTATAATACATTGCTGCCAGTGAGTGCTCTGCAGTGGCTATCAGGTAGAGGTCGTCATTCTCTATTTTATAAATGGCGTCCTGGAAGGTCGCCAGGTCTATGACGCTATTTATGACCTTATATCTCAGCATGTAGGGTGGCAACACGAGGGTGTAACCTTTAGAGGTAAGCTTATCTATGGCGTAAAGCAGCAGGGCGAAGTCTAGCCAGACCAAGTCATCAAAGAGGTAATAAAACCTGGAGCCGGCGACCTCGGAGGCCTTTTCAGTATCGCCGAGCTTTAGGACGTTCTCGAGCATATCGGCGTGCCCTACGGGCTTCCAGTCGATCAACTCGTAGGGTACATTAAAGCCATAGGCTTCCGTCTGGGCTTTGAAGGCGTCTAGGTACTCGTGGTACACCCTGGGGGTGCCCCAGAATCTTACTGGCCTTGTGGCCTCCTCCCCGCCCACAGGAACGTCATCGAGGACTACGTTTGGCAGCCTCCACAGAGCCTCCTCTCTCTTCGCTTCGAGCTCACTCAGCCTCCTCTCCGCGTCCTCGAGCTCTCTGCTGAGCTCCTTGGCCTGGGCCAGGAGCTTCTCCCTTTCCTCACCCTTAGCCTTAGGAATGGCGGCGCTAATAACATTATGCTGGTGCCTTAGCTCATTTATCTCTGCTTGGACCTTTCTCCACTGCTCGTCCAGCTGGACAGCCTCGTCTATTATCTTAACATCGATCTGCCTCTTTCTGGCAACCTCCCTAAGCGCTTCTGGGTTTGTCCTGAGAAGATTCAATATGCTCCATGGCATTTACTACCACCCTCGTGATCTAGCTTCTGGCCCTAATGGTGAGTCAAAGGCTTAAAAGCCGTATATGACGATTATCTATCGATAATTGTAATGTTGGCACCCGCTAAGTTAAGTTCCGCCGTGGTGGACGGCGTCACGAAACGTGAGTAATATAAGTCTCAAAAGTAGGTGGACCGGCCGGGACTTGAACCCGGGACCTCTCGGGTGCAAGCCGAGCGCTCTTCCAGCTGAGCTACCGGCCCACCCTCTCTGGCAGCGTCACCTTTGGCAATTTTAAGGCTTTAAGGCCTATCAAAGGGCGTAGGCCATGAACTTATATCCTTTTGTAGAGTCTATAGCCGGGGATGTAGCTTTGAGCGAGGACCTAGAGAAGCTAAAGGACTATGAGTGGCTGCTTGATAGAGTTTATAAAAAGATACCTCCAAAGAGCGGTTCAGGGACTTTTGAACTGCCAGAACCTCAAGTAATAAGGGTTGGGACGCAGACCATTATAAAGAACTTCAGGGATATCTCACAGAAATTAAAGAGGGAGCCTGACATGGTCTCACGTTATCTAATGAAGGAGCTGGCGTCTGCGGGCAGCTACGAGGAGGGTTCTGGACAGCTCGTGCTGAGCGTTAAGGTCTCTAGCAAGGTGCTCAAGCAACTTCTCGACATGTTCGTTAAGAGCTATGTCAAGTGTCCCACCTGTGGAAGTATAGACACTCACATAGAGAAGAGAGGCAAGGTATGGATCCTGGTTTGCGAGGCCTGCGGCGCAGAGCAGACACTGAAGCCGTTCTAAGCGAGACGCAAGGGCAATAGAGCCTTCAGGCTTGATGTTTTAGAAGGACATATTAGCTGAATGTAACTAAGGTTAACTTAGGTTTTCAAGTTATAGATAATTAATACACAAGTTGAAAGTAAACTTTAAAGCACGCTCACAGTCAGATGTAATGGTGCCTATGCTTTGAGCTCCGTGCCCACAAAGTTCGACGTGGTAGTGATAGGTGCAGGGCCGGCAGGCTCCGCGGCAGCTTATACTTTAGCCAAGGAAGGCTTCAAGACACTTCTAATAGATCGAGGCAGGGGAGGGGGCGAGAAGGAGCTCTTCGGTGGAAGGGTTTACGCGCAGCCCCTTAGAGAGGTCTGGCCAGAGCTTGACAAGGAGGCACCTATACAGAGGTGGGTCACGCGTGAGAGGATAAGCATGGTTAACGGCGATGAGGTTTTCACAGTCGAGTATAAAAGCCCTGCCGGCAAAAGCTTCACAGCCTTCCTGCCTCAGCTCACGTCGTGGATGGCGCGCAAGGCTGAGCAGGCGGGGGCCCTTTATGTTAATGAGATAACGGTGGATGAAATAGCGTTCAGAGACGGTAAAGCGGTAGGGGTGAGGAGCGGCTCTGACACCATAGAGGCTGATGTAGTTATAGACGCAGAAGGCGTTAACAGGCTCCTGCTTGAGAGGGCCGGCCTCGTAGAGAAGCTTAAACCGGATCACGTGGCCCTTGGAGTTAAGGAAATACTTAGAACTGGCGCCACGCAGCTCGAGGCCTCATTTGGCATTGACTCGAGCGAGGGCGTTTCCTGGGTCGTGGTGGGCGACATAACCAAGGGTGTCCCAGGGGGAGGTTTCATATACACCAACAAGGAAACCGTTAGTATAGGCGTGGTTCTCCACCTAAAGCACGCCATAGAGGCCATAGAGGCTGGCTCTCTGAACCAGCACGTTTACGAACTTGTTGAGGGCTTTAGGCTTCACCCATTTTTCAGGAGGCTTTGGCGTGACGCCACAATTTCAGAGTACGGAGGCCACCTAACAATTGAGGGAGGGCTTAAGTTCGCCCCTGAGAGGTTTGCCTATCCAGGCCTTCTAGTAGTTGGTGACGCGGCCGGGCTGCTCTTAAGTACTGGCATAAATTACCGCGGTGTCGACTTTGCGGCCTACAGCGGCAAGCTTGCCGCCGAGGCAGTTAAATATGCCAGGGACCACGGAGGCTTCACCTATGACAACATAAGTGTCTACGAGACTTACCTCAAGAATAGCTTTGTGTACAAAGACCTCAAGAAGCACCTGGCGGCGGAGATGCTGATGAACGACCCAGCGCTCTTTGCAAAGCTGCCTAGGATAGCCTTGGGCCTCTTCAGGGAGCTTTACGAGCAGGACTACTCTACTCCAACGCCTTACGAGGCTCTGATATCGGTGCTTAACAACGAAAATATCGGCCTATTTAACCTCTTGCCATTAACTCTCTCGGTGGTGAGGTCCTTATGAGCGCTCAACAGGCCAAACAGGAGCCTCAGCCCATGAAGCTGGAAGACATACTTCAGAGCGACGTCTGGAACGTCGACGAGGAGCCTCACATAGTGGTAGACTATACCAAGTGCGAGAAGTGCCCTGCCAAGCCATGCATTTACCTCTGTCCCGCAGGCTGCTACACTCTGGCCGGCGACAGGATAGTCTTCAGCTACGAGGGCTGCGTGGAGTGCGGTACCTGCAGGGTGATTTGTCCCATGGATGCAATAACTTGGAACTATCCCAAGAGTGGTCATGGCATTATTTTTAGGTTCACTTGAGGGGTGAGCGCATGAGGATAGTGGTAGGCATAAAGTGGGTTCCTGGGACTCAGTCGGTGAGGATAGACCCCAAGACCGGTACCCTGATAAGGGAGGGAGTTCCGAGCATAGTTAATCCGCACGACTTGCCTGCGGCAGAGCTGGCCCTCAGGCTGAGGGACAAGTATGGTGGCGAAGTAATAGCCATCTCTATGGCCCCTCCTCCAGCGGCAAAGGGCCTTGAGTACCTAGTGGGCATGGGCGTCGACAGGGCCATACTAATAACTGACAGGGCCTATGCTGGGGCCGACACCCTGGCTACAAGCTATGTTTTGGCTAACGCAATAAAGAAAATTGATAAGGAGATAGGCAAAGTCGACTTAGTAGTCTTCGGCCAGGAGACCACGGACTCCAGCACCGCCCATATAGCCGCACAGACCGCCAGCTGGCTTGAGTGGCCTTACATATATTATGTCCGAAACGCATGGCTAACGGAGGATGGAAAGTTAAGGGTGGAGAGAATACTTGAAGAGGCCATAGAGGAGTGGGAGGTAGATCTTCCAGCCATAATAAACGTCGCTATGAAATCTCTGAAGCCAAGGCCCGTCACGCTGATTAATAAGATAAGGTTCAAGGCAAACCCCAGCATCATGATGACTTGGACTAACAATGATCTGAAGCTAGACCCAAGGTGCACCGGACTTAAGGGCTCACCAACCTTTGTTGCGAAGACCGTCGACGTCCCAGAGGTTCCGAGAAAGAAGCAGGTCTACGTGCCCAAGAATGGCGAGGACGCCGCTAAGTGGATACTCAAGTCGCTGCTCTCTGATGAGAAGGCCTCCAAGGCGCTGATAAAGGCCCTTAAGGAGGGAGGTGACGCGGCATGAGTCAGTGGACCGCTCCTCCTTCAGCGGGCTCGCAGGACTGCGACAAACTTTGCCCTGAGTGGGAGTGCAGGGACAACAGCGAGTACAGGGGCGTCTGGGTTATAGGTGAAGTAGATGAGAACGGCATTATAGAGCCGAGCCTGCAGATGCTAACGCCAGCTAAGAAGGTGGCGAGCAAGCTCAACGTTAAGATAACTGGCGTACTCCTTGGCAGCAATGTAAAGAGGTTCGCAAATCAGTTTATAGAGTATGGGGCTGACGAGGTCATAGTCGTCGACGATCCTCGTCTCTCTTCCTACGCGCCCAACGTCTATGGGGAGGTCGCTGTGAGCTTAATCAAGAAGTACAAGCCTGAGATGGTCTTCGTGGCTGGCACTATGAAGGGAAGGGAGCTGGCGCCTTACATAGCCAACCACCTGCGGGCAGGAATAACTGCTGATTGCACAGACTTTGACGTTGATGAGAAGACCAGGGATGTCTTTCAGATAAGGCCGCCCTTTGGCGCCGTGCTGCTGGCATATATAAGGACGCCCAACAGAAGGCCGCAGCTGGCGACGGCAAGACCCAACGTGTTCCCCCTGCCTCAGCGCGATCCAAGCAGGGAGGGAGAGATAATAGAGGAAAAGGTAGATTATGTACCTCAGCCTAAGGCAAGGCTCGTCTCACGCAAGGTAGTGCCAAGGACTGAGGTGCCCATAGAGAAGGCGGAGCTGGTGATAGGCGGTGGCAAGGGCCTTGGAACTGCCGAGGGCTTCAAGATGCTGCAGGAGCTGGCCAACGCCATGGGCGCTGTCGTGGGAGGCAGCAGGAAGGCCGTAGACTTAGGCTGGATACCTCATGAAAGGCAGATAGGGCAGACAGGCAAATCGTTAAAGTCAGTCATATACATGGCCGTTGGCATAAGCGGCGCGGCGCAGCACATGTTCGGCGTGAGGGAGGCCGAGGTCGTGGTAGCCATAAACAAGGACCCAACGGCACCTATATTCTCGCAGTGTGACTATGGCGTAGTTGCAGACTATCGTGAGGTCATACCGCATCTGATAAAGATGCTTAAGGATCTGAAGGAGCAAGTGAAGAGGGGCGAGACCCCCAGAGTAGAGTGACCTGACTTGAGCCAGGGAGAAGACGAGCGACTAAGGCTTTTTGAGAGGAGCCTCAGCAGGTTTGCTGGAGTTCTTGGGCTTCGTGTCAACGTTGAGCTCTCCAGGAAAGTAGAGGAGGTCCAGCTGAAGATAATGGATGATGTGACGAAGGTCATTGACAAGATATGGTCCCAGGGCCTAACCCTGCAGGACCTTTTGGCGAGGCTGAGCAATGACGGCGTCCTAAGGGAGGAGGCAGTCTATGCATCTAAGGCTATCGGTGAAAGCCTGAACCCTGACTCTGTAGATGACGTGTTGGCAAGGGCCATCTCTGGAGACGTCTCCCAGGAGGGGGCAAAAAGCGCCTTAATAGCATTCCAGGCTATAGCGAGGGCCTACGCCAGCAGGTACTTCAAGGAGAACGGCTCCATAGAGCACCTGTCGCCCTACTGTCCCCTCTGTGGAGCGGAGAGCCGCACCATGGTTAAGAGGGGAGACAAGTATGTGATGGTGTGCCACCTCTGCGGCTATGAATGGGTCATTGGCAGGGGCTCGCCCGTTTGTCCCTTCTGTGGAAATGATAATAAGTTTAAGCTTGGGACCTTCATGGACAAGGAGTGGAAGTATGGCCTTATGTTCTGCCAGGAGTGCGGCTCATACTGGAGAGTTATTTGGGATGAAGAGATGGCTTCGGCGCCTAGCATAGTCCTGCCGCTTCTAGCTATGGCCGCTGAGAGGTTCAGAACTGCCCTGCCCAAGGATATTGTCAATGGCTCTCAGGAGCCTGGTGCTGAGGTTTCGTTGGACAAGGAAGAGGATGAAACCGAAGGTAAGGAGTGAGTAAAGCCAGAGCGGATTAAGGGCCATCACGCTCTGCTGCCCGGAAAGGTCGCCTTCAGCTAGGCCCTCTCTCACCATTAGCCTCTTCAAGTAGGCCCCAAGTATAGGCATACCTATTATAATCATATAGGCGGTCATCATTGCGGCTATTCCAATGACCTTAAACAACATGTTATATCTCCTCCCTAACATTACGTCAAGGGCCCTTGAGACTATGAGTAGGAAGGCCATTTCCATAGCAGACCCTACCATAGCCGATGTGAGCCCCACCAGGGAGAGATCAATCGAGAACGTAGTAAGCCGCTTCAGGGCATAAGAAGCTATGGCAAGGACTATGCCTAGTGACATAAGAACTGGGCCCAGCTGGGCTTCGGAGAGGTGGCTTAGATAAGCCCTTGTGTTAACGAGCCTGGGGTCTGGCCGCCCTCCCTCCTTCTGCCCCTGTGCGCCCATAACGGTCACCTAAGGTTCTGACACAGCATCTATATTAAGTACGTTCGAAAGATATTTGGCCATGAACTTAGAGTCGAAGCCCCGCGAGGCGTCAACTATGACTTTCCTTGGCCTTGACTCCCTTATGTAGTCCACCACCTCCCAGAAGGTAGCATGGTCACTAAAGGAAACTCTGTAAACCTTATCGTTAACCTTAACAGCAGGGCCCCGCCTTTCGGTACCGGTAAGTATCACGTGAACAGCCGGCACCCTTATCATTGACGAGGACTTGGATAGGTGGATAAATGCTATGGACCCTGGGAGAAGCTCGTCCCTGCTGTAGAGCCTCACATCACCCAGTTCCACGTTATAAAATTTTGAGGCTATCTTAGCAAGCTTCAGGGTGGTCTCGTCGGCCAGGAAGGCGCCTGAAACGCCCCTTATCCTCAGCTCTACCATTATTTCTTGAAGTTTTCCATTATAACCATATATTATTATGGGGTTGTTAGGCGACTCCACCTCTATAATATTGACTAGAGCCCCCAGGGCGTCCCACTCGGTTCCTTTTCTGGATAGGTGAGGACTACCGTAGGTGGCATCTACTACTAGGACGTCAAGGTCTTGCAGGGGAGGGGTGCCAGGCATCTTGAAGTCACCGGTATAGCCAGCGGTGCCCTGAGGGGTTTCCACCATTACCTGGGCGCTTCCAGCTATGTGCCTTGACGGTATAAGCTTTAACTTCTCATTGTCAAATTCCACCTCTTTATAATAGTCAAGCAGCAGCGCCTTGCTCTGAGGTATCGAGTATCCTAAGACCTTAAGGAACTCGTGGGTGACAGGAGTTGCTGCGATGAACAGGCTCTCAGAGATGCTCCGGCTAAGGTACTTGGTATGGTCTTCGTGGGCATGGGTGACGACCCTTATAGGCCTTTTATGGTAGGAGTCGGCCACTACATTGTTCCCTAGCAGTATTGCCCCGTTTGGCATCACAGCAGCTAACAAGCTGTATCCCCTGCTGCCTCGTTAGCCCAACTTAAAAATAGCCGCTATAGAGTGGCAGGCCCTGGTCCCGCCGCGGGGAATTGAACCCCGGACCACCCGGTGTCGGCCGGAGGGGCTAGGCCTCCAGCCGCCCCGTCCCACTACAGCCGGGCGCTCTGACCGCTGAGCTACGGCGGGCCTGCCTGGTATCCTGTTCGTGCCCTGTTGTTTTAAGCCTTACTGAAATCACAGTGTAGCAGAGAGGTTTCCATAAGGCTTCCTGCTCTGCGACTGCCTCCCTTTCCACGAGATAGGAAAGGCAATCGCTCAATATTAAATGGTTCCATTCCAGCTCCAAGTAACAAGAGCCATTATATCGGCTAGTTGTGGTCGTCAGGGCAGAGGGACTTGGATAGGCCCCTAATGTTACTAACCGCGTTTTGAAAAGCTTCGTAGACACTATCATGGATCTTATACTCTGCGGCCTCCTCAGCTAACGTAGAGCTTATGACGACTAACAGGAGATCGGCCTCCCTTAGCTCTTGACACAGGCCATCCCTATCCAGCCCATTAGAGGCCACATAATCCGCAATCACGCTAAAGTAGTCACACATGAGCTCTGCAATGACCGCCGAGGAGGCGCACAGCAGCCTGATGTAGAGAGGCATCTCGACAAACGATCTATAGCCTCTTGACTTGACGCACTCGCCCTCTAGCGTTTTTGCGTCAACACAGCCTGAGCGTACCTCCGAGAGTCCAAACTTAACAGCCCTCCACAGGAGCTCGTAATACTCCTCATGTAAGGACGAGCTCACGGTTCACTCCTTGATAGTATAAACATCTCTTCGCTTAAAAGAGCAAGTTTATTTTCTCTCTTTTATAGCTTTATTTTGAGAAGGGAGCAGAGATGTGTGCAGAGGAGAATAACGAGAAGTCGGTTAAGTACTCTGACATGGTCTATGAGATGCTAAAGAATGATATCCTTGGCAGGCGGTTTGAGCCCAAGGACAAGCTCAGCGAGACTACGTTAGCTAAGCTCTACAACGTGAGCAGGACGCCCGTGAGGGAGGCGCTTCACAAACTTGAGAAGGAAGGGCTTGTAGTGAAACTTAGCGATGGCTATCATGTCTCTTTTCTGACGAAGGAGCAAATACTGAAGATATTCGAGGTAAGAGCTGTCCTTGAAGCTTTGGCAGCAGAGAAAGCCGCTGAGAATAGGGACCCAGCTATGCTCAGTAAGCTAAGGGAGGCGGCCGAGAATTTCAAGAAAGCCGATAGGAGCAACCCGCTGGCCCTGGCCCAGGCCAACAGCTACTTCCACGACATAATAGCCGACATGAGTGGCAACGAGTACCTGAGGGATATACTTAAGGATCTGAGGAACAAGTTGGCTATAGTCAGGGTGGATCTATTCGCATCAAGCAATAGAGTTGAACAGGAAATAGAAGAGCACTGGAGGATCTATGAAGCCATAGAGAAGGGGGACCCTAAAGAGGCGCACGATGCAGCGCTTAAGCATCAGATGAACTTAATTGAATTCATAAAGTCAAAGAGAATGGTTGGGGGCATACTAGTTTGATTTTAAATGAGTCGCTGGCATTAACTTACATCGATTAAAATGGCTCACGTGATCGGCCGCGCGTGGCTGCAGGTAAATGGCGTTAGCTAGCGAAGTTGACGTGTGCTAAGGCTTTGCTATTGGCCTCCCCTATGTCCGAAGGGCATAGCTTGTCGTTGCCCAGTCATGTGGCTAAAGGCGCTCCCTGTGGCGGAGCATGTATTTAGTCTACTTTAAAAGGTTGATCTGAGATTGAGAGAAAAGGTGGTGAAGCGACATGTCACTGAGACTTGGAGCCTTACCTCAATTTAAGGTGCCTCCCAAGGGGGAACACTATGACGTGCTCATAGTAGGCGCAGGGCCTGCGGGGCTCTCTGCAGCCGTCTATGCGTCAAGGTTCCTACTCAAGACTGTGGTGGTCTCTGAGGACGTCGGAGGTCAACTCAACTTAACTAACGTAGTTGATGATTATCCTGCCACGCTCTCGATTAGCGCGACAGAGCTCATATCACGCTTCAGGGAGCATGCAGAGAAGCTCTTCGGGGTCCCTATCTACACTAACATAACTGTCCAGAAGTTCTCCAGAGAGGGCGATGAATACCACGTAACTGGGACTAGGGGGCTAGATGTTTACTCTAAGACGATAATACTTGCCGTCGGTTCCAGGAGAAGGAAGCTAAACGTGCCTGGCGAAAACGAGTTTGCCGGCAGGGGCGTAAGCTACTGCAGCATCTGCGACGCGCCGCTCTATAAGGGCAAGGAAGCTGTTGCCGTGGTAGGAGGTGGAGACGCGGCCTTTGAAGGGGCCATACTGCTTTCAGGCTACGTGAAGAAGGTATACCTGATACACAGGAGGAGCGAGTTCAGGGCAAAGCCATTCTACGTTCAGGAAGCCATGTCAAGGCCTAACATAGAGTTTGTCCTCAACTCAGTGGTTACCGAGATTAAGGGCGACAAGCTGGTTAGGAGCGTTGTAGTAAAGAACAACGTCGACAACAGCATTAGAGAGCTTAACGTAGATGGGGTGTTCATAGAGATAGGCTTCGAGCCCCCCAAGGACTGGTACCAGTCCTTAGGCCTTGAGGTTGACGAGCTTGGCTACGTGAAGACAGACTTGTGGATGAAGACCAACCTTCCTGGGGTCTTTGCTGCAGGTGACGCGATAAGCCTGTGGCGCGGCTTCAGGCAGATAGTCAATGCCGCCGCATCAGGGGCTATAGCCGCCTACAGCGCCTACACATACCTGACAGAGCACGGGCTTGTAAGGAGGCCTGCGCTGGCTAGCAAGGAGGCGGCAAAGTAAGTTGGAGGAGAGGCAGGTAGAGGAGAAAGAGATTTACAACATGTTGAACCAAAAACTTGTAAAGCAGGGCTACCACATAATAGGTAACCATAGCTCTGTAAAGAAGTGCTACTGGAATCACGCCGCCCTCGTCGAAGGAAGGTTCTGCTATAAGGGCAAGTTCTACGGCATAGAGAGCCACAGGTGCATACAGCTCAGCGTCACCAACCATTGGTGCTGGAACGCCTGCCTTCACTGCTGGAGGCTCAGACCCCAGGATGTTGGAATAGAGTGGAACGAGACGCGCATGCCGTTCGCTGACGACCCTAAGGAGATAGTAGAAAAGGCCATACAGGAGTACCGGAGAATCATAAGTGGCTACAAGGGGAGGCCAGGCGTCTCGCCCCAGATGTACAAGGAGGCCACAATGCCAAAACACGTGGCGATCAGTTTGACCGGCGAGGCGACGCTTTATCCCAGGCTGGGCGAGCTGATAAGGGAGTTCCACAGAAGGGGCATATCAACGTTCCTAGTCACAAGGGGGGTAAGACCTGATGTCCTGGCTAATCTAGAGGAGGAGCCTAATCAGATCTATATTAGCTTAGAATCGTGGGACAAGGAGTCCTACGATTACTTCAACAGGCCCCTGGTTCCAAGGGCGTGGGAGTTGACCCTAGAAACCTTGGAGATGCTTCCAAGCTTCTCTTCAACAACGGTTTACAGGATAACTATAGTTAAGGGGTACAACGATAACGAGACGGCGCTCAAAGGCTTCGCCAGGCTCGTCGACCTAGGTAGGCCTGACTACATAGAGGTAAAAGCATACATGTATGTAGGAGCCAGCAGGGGGAGGCTACGCCTTGACAATATGCCGAGGCACTGGGAGGTTAAAGAGGTGGCCAAGAAGCTCAGCGAGCTCACAGGGTATCCGATAGTTAGTGAAAGTATGCCGAGCAGGGTTGTGCTGCTCTCCAAGCTTGAAAAGCCCGTAAGGTATGGCAATGCTCCCGTTGACTGGAACTCGCCGGACATATCAGCGCCAGGAGAATACGAGGATACTGCATGACTTTACATGCTTCCAAAGCTTTCGGGGTCAAGAAGCTATGATAAGGATTTATTTACCCACGCCAGAAGGTTTTAAAGAAAGAGCGCATCTAAGCCCTATGATGAGGCCTCGCATCGCTACCGAGCTGATGTAGCAATGGAGAGGGGTGCAAGCCCTGAGGGTTCACCTTTTGAGAAAAGTAACAGGGAGATAGCCAGGATTATGATTAAGCTGCTCACCAACTACTGGTTGTACTTTACTAAGAACGAGGAGGTAAACAGCGACGGTATGAGGCTCTTGGCATCAGCCTTAAGATATGCTAAGGGGGCAGCCCCTCAGGTTAGACATGCCCTCAGGGAGTCCATAAGGAGGCCGACGCTTCACAGCGTGTTAAGGGTGTGCGAATCCCTGGGCCTAGACATGAACTATATATGCAGGCTTGTGTCAATAGCCGAGCTAGGGGAAATTTACGGTTACGGCTATTATAATGTCACTGCACCTTGCTGGCAGTAGCAGCGTCGATGGCCGCTGAGAACTCCTTCGCGCATTGCGCGCATTTGTCGCGAGCGCCTTCAGCAGCGCCCGCATAGCCCACCACATAGCACCCTATAACCTCACTGCGGTTTTCAGTGATGAGCACAACAAGCGTGCAGCCCTCAGGGCGTTTGACGTAACAGAGTTTTATGCCATTATAGTTAAGTGCCTTCACGCAGTCAACTCTTACACCAGGCTTAAGTCCTACATCGGTGTCAATTATGAAGGTTTTCAACCCTTCGGACTCAAGCTTAATCACATAGTTGCCATCCAACAGGTTTTTCTCAATCATAAGGAGACCCATCTGGTCATTCGTTTATCACGGGCGTGGCAAGTACTAGCTCCGAACCGCAGAAGGGGCAGCGGTACTTCAGCGATCTGGCATCTGCGGCGCAGAAGTATGCGTCAAGGGTTTTTGCGCACTTTGGGCACATATAGACGGCCTCGAACCTCCTGCTTCCCGGCCTCTGGCCGCTCAAATCCAGCAGCCTCCCGCACACCCTACATCTTACCGTTGTCCAGCCCAGCGTTCCCATTGCATTAACTCCCCTTACCTTACCTACTGTCATAGTCTCAGGCTCCACCTCCGCGAGCGTAGGTCTACACAGACTTAAAACCTATCGTTTTAGCAGGCAGAGCAGAGGAAGGGTGTAGAGCTTGCTAGGAAAGCTGGCGATCTTAACAATAGCCTTATTCGCAGCAACGATAATAGTAGGCTCCATAGGCATAGCGTTTTACTATTCCTATAGGTCCACGTTACTCACAATAACAGCGCAGAGGCCCCTCGGCCTTGTCCTCTCCAAGGTCTCATCACTTGAGTATAAGATGTATGTTTCCCCTTCAGGGGATACGTACTATGTCACGCTCAAGAATTATCCTAACAGGACAGCTTATATCGTTCTCACTAATTCGTCGGGCTATGAGCTTGGCTTTGTGGAGTTTGGGTATAACAGCACTAACATAACATGGATTTACATGAACATGGGGGGCGTTAAGCGGAACGTGAGCGGCTCTAATATGTCCTCTTACATTACGCCCTTGCTCACGAGCGCAACTATATCATATAACCCATTCACGGGCACTATATCGCTTGAGGCGTTCCCCGGCCTTGGGCCTCTCTACGGGCTCTCGTACTTCAGTTCATATTATAATATAAATTGGAAGGACCTCCTTGATGGCCAGCCAGGAAGCACCGACGCCACTGTAGGATACCTGTTCACACCAATAGTGTTTAACGGTAAGAGCTACAGGGGCGTCGAGATAACCATTACGCCGCAGACCTCATTCTTAGGCACTAGCGGCGCTTATAGCGTCAGTGCGGGCGTAATCAACCTAGATGGTGTGCCAGTTGCAGCACAAATTACTGTTGGGACAGGGGCTGCGAATTACATTTCCATGACCCTTTTAAACTTAACGGCCTATTCTTAGTGTGAAACTGTTTTCTTATAAAAGCTAGAGATGTCAACGTTTTCTAGCGAAGAGAAGCCAAGGGCGGGCCTGGGGCTTTTGAACCCCGATCACCGGCTTAGAGGGCTTAATCAAATCATAAAAAGGGTTTCCGAGTTTCATGTCTTTGTGATCTGGCAGGCGCAGAGCCATTCTCCATTCTTACTGGTTACGCAATAGTATTTCTCAGACAGAGTTTTGAGAAGGGACTCTGAATGCATTCTCCTTTATTTGTTTCAGCTCATCTCCTTTAGCAAGTATTGCATAACCTCTTATTGCTCTCTTATTCTCAGGCTTTCCCAATATGGGCTCAAGCTTCATACCAACAGTCTTACCTAATAGTTTACCTATTTAAAATTTAGATAAAAATTTATACCAAAAGCTTTATAAATGATTTTACCTATATTTATGATAGGTGATAGGCAATGGGGGAAATCACTGTGCTTACCAAAGCTACATCGAAAAGCAAATCCTTAAGAACCACCGTTCCTGCGGGCATTGTCAGGCAATTCAACCTTTCAGAGGGGGATAAGCTCAACTGGGAAATTAGAGCTGAAGGTAAAGAACTTGTAATTGTGGTCAGGCCCCTGAGAAAGGTGAGTTATGGGCTTGCAGGCGGACAACCACTTCAGTAGAAAGGAAAAGGTGTACGGGCAGTTCTTCACTCCGCCAGAGGTAGCTAACTTTATCGTTGACTTCGCCTCAACGTTTGTCCAGGAGAAGAACAGGGCCGTGGACCCCGCGTGCGGCGATGGGGTGTTCCTCTCAGCCCTGCTCAGGAGCGGGTTCAGGGAGGTCTGGGGCATGGACATCGATGGGTCAGTCCTTAATCGCATGCCAGAACACGTGAGGAAGAGCGCTAAAGTCCTCATCGGCGACGCCCTTGTCATGAACCCCCTTTTCCCTCAGGATGATGCCCTGCCCGCCAATTCCTTTGACCTAGTCGTGGGCAACCCCCCCTTCAGCGCTAAGTTCGGCAGGGTCCGCGACAGCAGGCTGGAGCTGTATGAACTGGGCAGGGGCAGGAGGTCGCAGGCCATCGAGGTCCTCTTCCTTGAAAGGTTCATCACGCTCGCCAGGCCAGGCGGCGTCATTGGGATAATACTGCCTGACGGCATATTCATCAACAAGAACTACGAGTATGTGAGGAGGTTCATATTGAAGTACAAGGTCCTGGGGGTCGTCTCGCTGCCCAGGGGGATATTCAGGTCGAGCCTGAGCACGACCTCCAAGACCTCCGTCCTCTTCCTCAGGAAGGCCAGGGGCGACAATGATGAGGTGTTCATGTATGAGGCCAGGGACCTCGACGAGCTTCAGGAGGTAATCAGGGTGTACAGGGAGAGGAAGGGCCTGTGGGCCAGGGTGAGGCCTGACAGCCTCCACCCGAAGAGCTACAGCGCCGCGGAAGTGAAGTTCAGCGGCTCCCTGCCAGTAAAGGAGCTGGGGGAGCTCGTCCTCGACATCCACGCGGGCGCCACCGAGTACGGCCCCCGCAGGAGGTTCGCAGACAGGGGGCTGAGGTTCATATCCGCAAAGGTTGTGACCCCCTTCGGCATAGACTTCAGGAGGGATGAGAAGTTCATCGAGCCAGGCAGCGACATGGATAAGAGGCGTGGTCACGTTGAGGTAGATGATATAGTGTTCGTCAGGGTCGGCGTGGGGTCCGCTGGCAGGTGCGCGGTCATCGTGGACGAGTCTGACCTGGGCGTGGCTGACGACTGGATATACATTATAAAGGTTGACAAGAGGAGGATACTGCCGCACTACCTGGCCATGTTCCTTCAGACCGAGCTGGGCCAGAGGCAGCTGGAGAGCCTGAAAAGGGGGGTCGGGACGGTGACCATACCCATCTCTGAGCTGAGGAAAGTGAAAGTCCCCGTCCCGTCCATGGACTTCCAGGAGTGGGTCAGGTCGGAATACCTCAGGATGGTTAAGTTCCTGCGGGAAGGGAATAAGAGGGAGGCGGAGAAGGTGTTCAACGTAATTAAGGGGAAAATAGAGGAGCTCGTTAAACATTAACATTTAAATACCTTAATATATTAAGAATATCCTTTCTATGAGTGTCCGACGCTAATAGAAAAGATTTTAACAGCCCTAATATGTGGTCACTGTTAAGAAACACCTTTACTTTCTCATTCTGATAGGCCTTTCTGCCAATTAGTTTTTGTCCGTCTTCTAAAGGAAGTGCTTTCTCGCATGGGATATAGAGAAACACCATCGCTTGATAACCTACAGCTCTTTGCTTTGGCTTTAGTATTATATCAATATAATAGTTATCTGTTAGGCCATCTAACCTTAAAATAGGAGTTAATTCATTTATTAGTTTAAATTCATTGTAATATCTATTATCTTCGATTCTCTGTATTGTAAATTTTTTGTCAAACGTATCGACATTTCTGTATTCTTCAACAACTCGCTTAATTTCCATTTTAAGATTCGTATCATTATTTAGCGCCTTGTCAAGGCACTCACCAAACTCAATAAGTCTCCCATTAGGGTCTCGGTATGATATTTGCCACTCTATATAGTCTTTATCAGTTATCACTGTACTGCGAGGCGCGATCGGTTCATAACCGTTTCGTTTAAGTCGGATCTTTGAAGTAGGTGAAGTGATAGGCAGAATACAGGATACCCTTTTTTGGTTCTTGTCAAATTCGCATTTGATAGATGCATTGCTTTTAGACATTTTATTACTTCCCAATTCAACAACACCTTTCATTATTTTTATACCTTTCTATAACTATACTTGCAACGCCCTAAATGGAGCACCCCAAGATTCAACAGAAACCCAAACCTCTTGACTGTATAAATCTGGCTGCTTCCCTAGGCATTGGTAAAATCAAGTTGTTTCTCTTTGCATACTTGCTACCTGGCCTTTGTTTAAGCGTCTAGGAGAGATATTTTCTATTAATTTTAAGGTATTGTTGCTTAAATAGACCCAATCGCATGGTTTGCTCCCTCCCTTAATCCCAAGGAATAGTCTATAGATTCATTTTTACGACTCCTAATGTCTTTAATTTATTCCATCCTACGACTATTTATCAAACTCTTCTTTACTCAATAATTTAGGGGTTCCCTTACAACTTCATCAGGCACCCTCCTTTGCCTATATATGCAGGCTTGATTTGGTGCTTTTAATTTAGAGCAAGCCTCGTTAAAGCCCATCTTGTTTTAAAGAAATTTATAATATTAAACCTAATATCGCTATTTGTTGCATTAATATTAATCTTGCTGAACCACTCTTCCCTGTCGATATCCTTTCCTATTTCTTCCATGAGTTCCCAGTCCTCTCATAAATTGGGAACCATAACCAGTTTATATGGATCTGAAAAGTATAGCTTAATGAAATTTATGATTTATAGCGGACCCGGGGGGATTTGAACCCCCGACCATCGGCTTAGAGGGCCGACGCTCCGTCCTGGCTGAGCTACGGGTCCCAAAAGACTAAGGGCGATTATTGCTTAAAAACATTGTCAGGGCGCATGCCGGAAGGCTTGTCTAAGGCTAGGAAACCGCTTTTTAACCCCACAGGGTTTCTTATACACCGCGTAAGGCTAAGGCTGCAAAGAGGTGTCAAGGCGTGCCCTTACAGCAAGAGGCCCTGATAGAGTATATAAACAGGGCGCTTTCGCTCTCCAAGAAGACGAAGTTCGAGCAGGCGGTAGAACTCATAGTTACCCTCAAGGACTTTGATGTCAAGAGCCCAGAGGGCAGACTGAGGGAAGTTGTGTTCTTACCTCATAAGCCTGCCAAGGAGCCAAACGTCTGCGTGGTGGCTGCGGGTGACCTTCTGCTTGAGGCTAAGAAGCTTGGCGTAACCACCATTTCAAGGGACGATCTGAACGCCATGCGTGGTGACAAGAAGAGGGTCAAGGCCATAGGCCGCTCGTGCGACTGGGTTCTTGTTCAGGCCGATCTCATGGGTCTTGTTGGCAGCGTCCTGGGCCCAGCCCTAGGACCGAGGGGCAAGGTGCCAACTCCTATACCGCCCAGGGCCAACTTGACAGAGTTCGTCAACAACTATAAGAGGGCCGCCTGGGTCAGGATCAGGGGCCAGCCACAGATAATGAGCAGGGTAGGAACTACGTCAATGAAGCCTGAAGAGCTCGTTGACAACGTAAATGCCGTCCTCTCTGTGGTGGAGTCAAGGATAGGGGCAGCCAAGATAGGAGGCATTTATATAAAGACTACTATGGGTACACCCGTGGAAGTGCCGCTGAGGTGATGTTAACATGGCAATAATGATCCAGAAGAAAGGCAGACCCGAGCCGCCAGAATATAAGAAACAGAGGGTGGCAGAGCTTGAGAAAATATTCGCGGAGAACAAGTATGTTCTCTTCGCCGACTTAGAGGGGCTGCCTGCCAAGCAGCTTCAGATGATAAGGAAGGAGCTCCGTGGCAAGGCAATAATGACCGTAGCCAAGAAAAACCTTGTCTACTTGGCGCTCGAGCGCCGTGGCCTCAAGAAGGAGAAGATAGAGCCTTACCTTAAGCACGGGGTTCTTGTGATAGCAACCAATGAGAACCCGTTCCTGCTAACCTTGACAATAGATAAGCTGAAGATGCCCGCGCCAGCCAAGCCAGGGCAGGTGGCAACTAAGGACATAGTAGTACCCGAAGGCGACACAGGCATCAGGCCTGGCCCCATGGTAAGCGTGTTTGGAAAGCTTAAGATACCCTACGAGGTCAGGAAGGGAACCATATACATAAAGAGCGATACGGTCGTGGCCAAAAAGGGCGATGTTATATCCCCTGACCTTGCAAGCCTTCTGCAGCAGCTAGGCATACAGCCCATGGAGATAGGACTTGACATAGTTGCGGCATGGGATGGCGAAACAGTCATACCTGGTGATGTGCTGCACATAGACCTTGAGGCGACGAAGAACGACATAATAAGGTCGGAGCAGGAGAGCACCTACCTTGCTAAGACCATAGGGTTCTTCGAGGTGCCCGAGGTTGTGCAGATGCTGGCAGTTGAGACAGAGCTAGAGGCCCTCTCAGTAATAAGGGCCGGCGAGCTAGCGTTAGACGCCGACACTGCTAAGGCCGCTATTGAGCAGGCGGTCGCTGAAGAGACCTCTATCATAGCAGCTCTTGGCGATAAAGCTAAAGAGCTAGGCCTTGAGGTGGTGCAGGCAGCGCCTGCGGCGGCCCCTGCGCAGGCGCCTGCGCAGCAGGGAGGGGAGCAGAAGAAGGAGGAAGAGAAGAAGAGCGAGGCCAGCGAGGCTGACATCAGCGCAGGCCTCTCAGGGCTCTTCGGCTCGTAGCGCTTTTGTTTAGAGAATTGCTGTCTCTTGCGCCGCTACTAGCCGGCAAGGCCCACCAGCGACATAGGCTCCCTTTTCCTCTGCTGCAGGGGACCTTAAGCCGTATCAGACGTCTTTTTAAAGATCCCCTAAGTTATAGGGCAGCAAGGCCTTAACATATAATGTCTTTAGTCAAGTTGATGATATGACGACATCGTCGAAAATCTTTTGAAAAGCTTCAGCCTTGTCTATGCTCTTTCGCCATGCCAAGTACCCAGGTCTTGGTCAACACGTTAACTCAGCAACATTCTTTATAACTCCCCTGCTATAACAGCTACTGGAAAGGGGTTGATGGAGTATGGCACAGGAAGGCAAGGCCTACGTGCATGCGGCCCTTGCACTTTACTACGCGGGGGCCCAGATAAACGAGGACAATCTCAAAAAGGTAGTTGAGGCCCTAGGCCTTCAGGTGGACGATGCGAAAGTTAAGATGCTCGTTGCCAGCCTCTCACAGCTAAACCTTGAGGATGTCCTTAAGAATGCCACTGCAGTGAGCGTGGCCGCCCCAGCGGCAGCGCCTGCGGCGGCCCCTGCGCAGGCGCCTGCGCAGCAGGGAGGGGAGCAGAAGAAGGAGGAAGAGAAGAAGAGCGAGGCCAGCGAGGCTGACATCAGCGCAGGCCTCTCAGGGCTCTTCGGCATGTGAACATCTGCACGAAACTCCACCGATATTGGAAGAAACCTATTTTACTAACGTCAAAGTTCTACCCTAGTAAGGAAGGACGGAAGGTGTAAGGCTTGCCAATTCAGGTGAACCCTAGCGAGTATAGGCTCCCCTTCTTCAAGGAGCAGGGGTATCAGAGGAAGCAGTGCAGGGTTGGAGGGGACTTCTTCTGGACGCTCAATGCTAGCTTTGACACTTGCCAGGACGTGCCCGACACTGATTACTGGTTTGACAGGATACCCTCAGTGCCAGGACTAACTGTGGCGGAGGCCAGGAGGAAGTTCATAGATTTCTTTGCAAGGCACGGCCACACGCCGATTCAGCCAAGGCCTGTGGTGGCCAGGTGGCGTGAGGACCTTTACCTGACAATAGCAAGCATCGTGGACTTTCAGCCGCACGTGACCAGCGGCCTGGTGCCGCCCCCTGCAAACCCCCTCGTGATAAGCCAGCCTTGTATAAGGCTTGAGGATATAGATAACGTAGGCCTCACCATAGGGAGGCACCTGACCACGTTTGAGATGGCCGCGCACCACGCATTCAACTACCCTGACAAGCAGGTCTATTGGAAAGACGAGACCGTGAGGTACGCCTACGAGTTCTTCACCAAGGAGCTTGGAATACCCGGGGACCTCATAGTGTTTAAGGAGTCCTGGTGGGAGGGAGGAGGCAACGCTGGGCCATCGTTTGAGGTCACCGTCGGCGGACTCGAATTAGCAACCCTGGTATTCATGCAGTACAAGATAGATGAAAATGGCAACTACGTGGAGCTCCCGCTGAAAATCGTCGACACAGGCTACGGAGTTGAGCGTATGGCCTGGTTCACGCAGAAGACTCCAACAGCCTTCCACGCCATCTATGGCCAGCTACTGGATAAGGCGAGGAGCGAGCTAGGCCTTCCGAGGCCCCCTGAGGAGTACCTCTGGGCAGCCTTCAGGGCTGCGGCTAAGTTCAACCCCGACGTGGAGGGGAGCCTTGACGCCTTTTACCAGCAGGTCTCAAAGACAACAGGCGCTCCCCTGAGCGAGGTCAGGCAGGTTTTGGAGCGCGAGGCAAGGCTTTACAGCGTGCTGGATCACAGCAAGACCATAGCAATGATGTTGGGCGATGGAGTTGTTCCAAGCAACTCGGGGGAGGGCTACCTTGCCAGGCTGGTGATAAGGAGGGCCCTGAGACAGCTCAGGCTTCTCAACGAGAACTATGACCTTGCCAAGATTGTTGATATGCAGATAGACCTCTGGGGCTCCGACTTCCCGCAGCTCAAGGAGAACAGGAGCTACATCATTGAGGCGGTCGGCCTTGAGGAGGATAGGTACAAGGACCTGCTTAGGAGGGGCGAGAAGCTAGTCCTGCGCGAGTTGTCACAGGGGGCAAGCCTGGAGACCCTCATTAAGCTTTACGACAGCTATGGTATACCTCCAGAGGTCGCTGCAGAGGCTGCGGCTAAGAAGGGTATAACCGTGCTGGTGCCGCGCAACTTCTACTCGCTGGTGGCGGCCAGGCACAGGGCCCCTGCCAAGGTACGTTCCATAGAGGAGAAGAGCTCCCTGCCGGAGGACGTGGTCTCTTGGGCCCGCCAGTTTAAACCAACGGAGCTGCTGTTCCACAAGGACCCCTATGCAAGGAGCTTTACCGCTAAGATATTGGGTGTCAAGGGCGAGTACGTGGTATTGGACTCAACGATATTCTACGCCACCGGCGGCGGCCAGCTTAACGACGTAGGAGTTATGGAGATCTGCGGTGAAAGGTATAACGTGGTGGACGTTCAGAAGGCAGGTGACGTGATAGTTCACAAGCTCGACAGGGCCGTTGATAATGCTTCATGTGGCGAGGCCAGGGGAGAGATAGACTGGGTCCGCAGGTTTAGACTTATGAGGCATCACACGGCAACCCACATAATACTCGGGGCCGCAAGAAGGGTCTTAGGTAACCATGTATGGCAGGCAGGAGCGGAGAAGACGCCTGAGAAGGCAAGGCTTGACATAACTCACCATAAACCCCTTACAAGGGAGGAGGTCAGAAGGATAGAAGAGCTGGCAAACAGAGTCATTGATGAGAGGAGGCCAGTGCTGCAGGCCTACATGGACCGCAATGAGGCCGAGTCCAAGTATGGCTTTGTGCTCTACGAGGGCGGAGTTCCAATGGAGCGTAAGATAAGAGTTGTGGAAGTCCAGGGCTGGGACGTTGAAGCATGTTTCGGGACGCATGTGACAAACACTGGCGACATAGGAGGCATAAAGATAATCAATGTAGAGAAGATACAGGATGGCGTAGTTAGGCTTGAGTTCGTGGCAGGTACGAGGGTTCCTGAAGAGATGGCGGCCCTCGAAGATAGGATGACACAGCTGTCCTCAGAGCTAGGATCGCAAGGTGGAGAGGAGCTGAATAAAGTCAAGGAGCTTAAAGATGAGTTGATGAAGCTGAAGGAGTCGGTAAAGGCTTACCGTAGCCTATGGCTTAGCACTGCCAAGGGTCTCATAGTCTCAAGCAAGGTTAATGGTCTTATTGTAGCGACCTTGGAGTACCCAGAGCCTGACGTGAAGTCAGCGCGCGACGCGTTAAAGGAGCTAACTGACGAGTTCATAAACTCAGTCATAACTGTAGCCGTTAAAGAGGATAAGGGCTACAGATACGAACTTGGCATAGGCAGGGAGGCCTCCAGGATACTGAGCGCGGAGGCAATACTTGCGGCAATTTCATCAGAGCTCAAGGTTACCGGCGGAGGCAGGGGCACCTACGGAAGTTTCTTCACTAGCGAGGTCCCAGAGAAGGTTGATGCCATAATAAAGCGCTCCGTTTCCAGGATAGTATCTCAGAATGCTCAGAGCTGATGACATTTGTCGCAGTTACCGGCAACAACAGTGGCCACTTAAAACAGCATGTCATTTATAGATGTCAAGAGACCTTATTCAGCTCTTCCTGGAGTTTCTTGTAGAACCTGTTCCACCACTCAGCCATTTTCTCGGTGTGGTACATGGAGTCCTCCCAGCCATGTACGCCTGTCTCAGCAGCGAGAGAAGCTATGGCGTCCATGACTTTTCTGGACTCCCAAGGCTCTGGCGTAGCCTCGGATTTGGCCTGATACTCGGCTATTCTCTTATAGGTCAAGAGGCCATGTTTATAGACGTCCAGGTCAACCCCAAGCATCTCCTTATAGAGGCCCGCAAGGGCCTCTTCGGCCCAGCCCCTGTGGAACCTGCAGAACCCGGCGTTTGCTATTAGCAGTTCCATCACCGCGCGCCGTAGCGCTGCGGAGGCGTAGTCCTCAGGCTCTCTAAATGCCGGCGAGTAGTCGGTCCAGTATTTGCCAAGCACGAAGAGCGGCGCGAGGACCCCTGGCGACCAGTAAAAGTTCGGTGTGAAGTAACCGCTCTTGCCAAAGGCTGCATACACCAGGAGATCCTCAAACTTAACACCGCTCTTGGCCACGCGGTCGCTGTAGAGGTTGTCGAGCTCCTTGGCCGCGGCCCTGAGCCCCATGGAGCCCACTATCTTAAGGACTTTAGTGGTATCATCGCTTACTAGGTTTATGAGGAGCTTCCTGGCCAGCTCAGCGTTCACCTTGCTGGCCTCCAGACCCTGGAGCTTTGGATCCATCACCGGCCTCTTGTCAAGCCCCACATCTTCTGGGTTCAGCAATCCCTTGTCTATGAGGTCGAATATCCATCCCACGAAGTGGCCTGCCTCTATGGCATCGAGTCCCAGGTTATCAACCAGGTCCACTAGCTCTGCGCTCTTCTTTATGTCAAAGATCCCACTTATGGGACCAACTCCATGGGCAGGCTCATAGTCTATCTTGACCTTATTAAATATTTTCTTGCAGACGACAGGGCACGGCTCGCCGCAGTTCTTGGAGGCAGGCGTGAGCTTTCCTCCGTCAAAGACCTCGTCCTGGAATGGACGCCAGAAGTAGTCCATAATTTTCCCGTGTAGTTCAAGCCTGAGGCCACGACTTAAGTACACGTGGTTATAATTGAGCACTGGAACAAGTTCTTTGTAGTGTGGGTAGTTCTCGCCAAACGTGCCTCCCGTCTTAGAGGCTGGGTCAAACCTATACTTGGTAGTCTTGTCAAGGAGCGCCTGCGAGAAGGGCTTCTTGTAGACCTCCTGTGTGATCTTGTTGAGTATCTGAACATTTGAAAGGTTTGGATTAGGCCTCTTGTAAGTCCCACCAAAAGTTATGGCCACAACGTTGTGCGCCTGTGCCATAACAGAGCCCCCGCCGCCCCTAGAGGCCGAGTCCGAGACTTCTGTCAAGTTGCCTTTGTCATCTAGGACGTAGCTGAAGATACCTGCGAAGAGGGTCTTATAGGCTCCAGGCCCCACCACAGCCACTCTGGCGTGATTCTTAACTATGAGGTCCCTGTCCATGTCAACAACGTACTTAGTTAGCGCTTTAGTGCCGCTGAGCCCTGAGTAGTTCGAGTATATCCTGTTAAGCTCGTCAAAGCTTATATCCGAGAAGTCCACGGAGACTTCGCCGTTAGAGCCACCTATAACCCTTATGAGCAGGGGCCTCTCGCTTCTGCCGGTAATCACAATTGCGTCAAGTCCAGTCCTGAAGAATGAGTAGCCGGCCCCTCCCATCTCGCTCACGTGGAGGCCCCTGCTCTCTGGGCTCTTGAAGATGGCCACTATTCTGTGGCTGCCAACAACGGCGCCGCCTGCAAAGGGTCCTATTCCAAGCACAAGGGGATTGGCAGGGTCCAGAGGGTCTACGTTATAACTCTTCATGTCTAAGTGTATCTGAAGCCCAAGGTCAACTATCCCAAAGAGCTCTGGGTCGTTTATGGATTCGATCTTATAAGAACGTTTTGTGGCATCGACATAAAGCACTTTGAACCCCATTTAAGTTAAGCACCTCCATTTATCTCCGTTAGGAATAGTTTTGTAAGGGAAGTTAAATAAGTATAGGACCGGCCTTAGATCAAATTAGGTTTCGTTTAATGGCTTTATATTAAAATTTCATGAAACTATGAGTAGCTGAAACTTTTATAACCCAAGGCAAGTCAGTTATGAGAGGTGCTACGGGTGCCGCAGGAGAAGATAATAAACATTCAGATAGAAGGGGGAAACGCTAAGCCCGGCCCGCCCCTAGGCCCAACTTTATCCTCCCTAGGCCTAAATGTCAAGCAGGTAATAGATGAGATCAATAATAAGACAAAGGACTTTAAGGGCATGACAGTGCCTGTAAAGATAACAGTTGACATGACGACAAAATCTTATCGCATAGAGGTCGGGATCCCTACCGTTACAGCGTTACTGCTCAAGGAGGCAGGCGTCGACGCTCCCAGTGGCGATCCGGCCCACAAGAAGATAGGCAACGTAAGTTTTGAGTCCATAGTCAAGGTCTCGTTAATGGTAAAGCCTAAGATAACCGCTAAGACCCTAAAGTCGGCCGTTAAGAGCGTGCTTGGCACCGCCAAGAGCATAGGGCTAACGGTGGACAACAAAGACCCAAAGGAAGTCATAAAGGACGTGGACGCGGGCGCTTATGATGAAATAATAAGCAAGTACGAGCCTGAGTGGGCCTCCCGCTAAGATATGGCGTGTTTCAAAGTCCGTGACTCCGCAGTAACCAGTTCTTGATCAGTAGTAAGGGGTTCTTGATTAAAGGCAGCAGGAACGGGGCGCATGTTGGTGACCTCAATTAAGACTTTGACCCTGGTGTTAGTAGGAGCTGACCTTCTGGTAACCTCCTCGATCACATACGCTGTTCACCTGATGACAGGGATTTCATGGTACATATCTATTATTGTCTATACAGTCCTCTGGCTCTCCGCCATGCTGTTTATAGCATGGCTCCTCCGTAACGAGCTTAGGGTCTCCCTCGCCGAAATGTCTATCCTCCAGGCAGCGGCTTGCAGAGAATGCAGCTATATGTTTCTGAGAGACGTATTGACATGTAACCTTGACGGCTCAGGCGCTATCAGCGCCGCGGTCTGCATATCATTCCAGGACAATAGACTTTACTTTTACAGGTACTATGATGCAACTCCTACTAAAGACCCCAGGGACTTTCCCTGCGTGAGGTTTGAGGCGGGCCTCTTCGACTCCGCGGGTCCGGTCAGCGTATTCAAGGGTAAGGGCATGTTTTTGTTGCCTTCAGGTAACGTGCAGAGAGGGGACATCGAGGTGTACTACACAAACTATAATGATTTAAACAAAATCGGGGAGAGCCTCAAGATTATTCTTAAAACGGTGGAAGTTAGTGGGCTATAGCTTTGGAACCTACGTAAGGTTATAAAGTCATATGAAGTATCAGCCCCATTATTTCAAATAACCCAAAGACTATGGCAAGATTGGCGGTCATCATGTCGATCTGTAGCCAGGACTTAGTGCTTTTCACTTTTCTAGCTATTGAGAAGAGCAAAGGCAAGGACAGTAGTGACAGAAGAGTTTCAGGTGGCAATATGCCTAGAACCACTAGAGCAGCCTGAACAACATAGGCAACGGACATGAAAACGTAGTAGATGGCCTTAGAGAGCTCTGGGCCCAGCACGGTAGCCAAGGTCTTTGCTCTCTTGCTATCCCTGCCTAAGTCCCTTATATTATTTGCCATAAGTACGTCATCTATGATGAAAGCCATCGGTATGCCGACCGCGAGCCCCTTCAGAGACAGCGAGCCGCTAGCCAGGTAGTACCCTGTGAGCGTCAGGAGCAACATGGAGACAATCACGGCCAGATCGCCAAGGGCCCTATACTTCAGTTCCAGGGGCGGCGCGCTGTAGAAGTACCCGAAGAAAATGCCAAGAAGTCCTAGGAGTATTGCTAATGGCCTCCCTAGAACAGCCACTGCAACCCCGAGCGCCGCTGAGGAAAGGAAGAAAACGAGAGATATGGACTGAGCCCTCCTGGGCCCCACCTCCTTGTCGAAGACGAAGTTGTATCTGAGCGTAGCTAAGTCTGGGCTGTCTATGCCTTTGTAAAAGTCATAGACGTCGTTAAGTATATTGGTAGCAGAATGCATGAGGAGCTCGCCTACGATAGCTAACATGAGTATCAACATCACTGGCAGAGAAAACTCAGCTTTATTGAACGAGAGAAACCCTATCATTAATACCACTATAAACATAGGCAAGCTCCACGGTCTAGTACCCATGAAGACTTTCTTGGGGCTGGTCAAGTTGACACCACTTTATAGTGGTTTGAAAGAAACTTAAAAACATTGGGGAGCGACCGCATTACTTCGATGGCAGCTAGAGCCCCCGTAGCGGCAAATTTAAGGACCTTTGATACGCAGCCTTAGCTTAGGCGAGCAGGATGACGCTGACGGTAACTAACACCCTAGGAAGAAGGGAGGAAGTCTTCAGGCCATGGTCCCCTCCACTTGTAACCATGTACGTCTGTGGTCCAACAGTGTACGACTACGTTCACATAGGTCACGCTAAGACGTTTGTGGCATTCGATGGGATAAAGAGATACCTATCGTTGATAGGCTATTCCGTATACCACGTTCAGAACATAACAGACATAGATGACAAGATAATAAAGAGGGCCTCGGATCGCGGCGTGAGCTGGAAAGAGGTAGCGGACAGTTACGCGCAGGATTACCTGGAAAGCCTCTCAAGGCTCAACATAAGAGTTGACTTACACCCCAGGGTGACATCTCACATAAACGAAATCATAGATTTTATAGGGAAGCTCATAGAGAAAGGCTATGCTTATGTAGCGCCGAGCGGCAGCGTTTACTTCGATGTCGATGCATACCCTGACTATGGAAGGCTTAGCGGCAACTTCAACAAGGCCCTGTGGGATCAAGGCGAGGGAGTGGTGTCAGAGAAGCGCCATCCTTACGACTTTGCTCTGTGGAAAGCTGCCAAGCCTGGGGAACCTTGGTGGGAAAGCCCTTGGGGCCGCGGGAGGCCCGGGTGGCACATAGAGTGCAGCGTGATGAGCAGCAGGTACCTTGGGAGTAGGATTGACATTCATGGAGGGGGCTCCGATCTCATATTTCCACATCATGAGAACGAGAGGGCCCAGAGCGAGAGCCTCTTTGGCGGTCCCTGGGTTAAGTACTGGCTTCACACCGGCATGCTAACTATAAGGGGCGAGAAGATGAGCAAGAGCCTTGGAAACATTGTAAGCTTAAGGGACGCGATAAATGAGTGGGGCCCCAATGTAATAAGGATGTGGGTTCTCACATCTCATTATAGAGGAAGCCTCGAGTACTCCGAACAAAGCCTTGGGCAGGCCAAGAAGCTGGTCGAGAGGCTGCGCGATATTGCGAGCGACGTGGTCAAGAGGCTCTCTAAGGAGGAGTATGTCAACTATATGAAAGCTGCAGATGTCGACGAACTTTTCAAGCTAAGGTCCCTGTACCTAAACTGGCACGCGGCAATGCAGAGAGACTTTAACATGGGAGAGGCCGCGGGCAGCGTATGGGCCTTAACCTCAGAATATTACAAGTACATAGCTTCATCAGAGTCAAGGGCACTCATAGCTTTCACATACAAAATGCTTGTAGACTTTAACAGGGTTTACGCAGTTTTAGATGATATTTTTGAGAGAGCGCCAATGGCCCCCGTGGCTTCCCTTGAGGACCAGCTAATAGACCTCTTAGTTGAGGTTAGGTCACAGCTTCGTAAGAATAAGATGTACGACCTAGCAGATTACATAAGGTCCAAGCTAGCCTCATACGGCATAACTCTAGTCGATAAAGGCGAGGAGACCACATGGAAAAGAGCGGGCTGACGAATGATGGAAAAGCTAAGCCACGCCTATCTTAGACTTATACTCGGAGTAAAGGGCATTGATGGCTGAGACCCAGGTGTCGAGGCCTTCTGGTGACGTTGGATAGGCGTCATAGAGCTGCTGAACCCTCTTCATATAGGTGGCCACCGTGGCCAGCTTGGGCAGCAGCGAGGGCCTGCCGAGCATGCGAAGCGCTATAGAGACCTTGTCAAGGAGCCCTAAGTTAGCCTTCAGCTCGCCTGAGACGCTAGTCTCATAAACTTGGTCCGCGTTCATTATGCCATGCTTAAGGCCGTACTCTATGTCGTCATTGCTGAGCCTCTGTAGGAATATCCTGAAGATGTCAAGGGAAGCCTGCCTTTTCCCAATGGACTTTATGTAATTTATGTTAAGGTCCCACAGGGCCTTGGCTGAGAAGTCGTTCTCGGTGAACGCCTTAATTATTGACTTAGAGGCGTAGTAGGCCGCGACCATAGCATAGCCCATTCCACCTCCGTGCACTGGGTTCACAGTATACCCGTTGTCCCCTATTCCAATGAAGTTATCCCATACCAGCGTGTTAGCAGGGCGCCTAGTTGGAACCTTAGAGCCGGCCGCGTTGATAACCCTTCTGTAGTTCTTGACTTCGTCTAATTTTTCGAGCCTCTGCTTGAATATAGTGTTAGGGGTTGGGTAACCCATGCCGCCCTGAACCCCGAGGCCTATGTTGGCGGACTCCTTGCCCTCAGGGAAGTACCACCAGTAGCCCCCTGGGGATATCTCCTGGTTAACGTAGATCTTAAGGTAGCTGGGCTCCTCTACAGTGTAGTTCAGTTCCCTGATCTCACGGTAGGCTATGTTAGCATCCTTAGGGTCCAGGGGTTCATTAACGGGCCAGGAGGTGGGCAGCTGCCTCCTAAGGAGGCCGCTGTTGCCAGTAGCGTCCACTATGATCTTTCCCCTGAATAGAAGGTCCTCACCGTTCTCGCCTTTGGCATAAACACCAACAAGCTTTCCCTCCTCTAGCTTAGGCGACGTAACGCGGGTCCTCATGTAAATATCGACGCCGCCCTTAGCGCTCTCATTGATGAGGGTAAGCCCGTACTTGTTCCTGTCTATTATAAACCCTTCGCCGTTAACCCTTAGCTTGACGCCCCCGTAGGGACTTATTATATCAATGCCGTCTATCTTTTGCTTAAGCGACTCGCCCGTGGGATATGGAAGGCCTGTCTCGTCAAAGTGGTGCTTGCCTATAGCGTCACCACAGGGCTTGCCCCACGCGCCTTCAGGGCCGTTCATTTCAATGCCTGCCACTTCGAGCCCGGATTTCCTTAGAAGGTAAGCAAGTGAGGAGCCTGCAGGGCCAAGGCCTACAATTACTACGTCATACGTTAGCTCCTTTGTCAAGACGAACCTCCTTGAGCTACTGCTTTGTGCAGGGTTTAAAAACAACTATACTTAAGCTGAGGGCGCTCGCCAATATCGAGTCAGACTCGCTTGGACTACAGTGAAGAGGGGAAGACCACCCGTGCGTTACTCTATCTTTATATTGACGCTTCCCTTCGATCCCTGAAGCTTCTTAAACTTAATTTCAAGCACTCCATTCTTGAACGTAGCCTTGGCTGAGCTCGGATCCACAACAGCTGGCAGCTCTACTTCCTTTGAATACTTTCTCTTGTCGCCTTCAGCCCTAATGCTGACCGTTCTCTCAGTGGCTGAAACCTTTATTTGATCCTTGTCGACGCCAGGCAGATCAGCCACTACCCATACCTCATCGTCACGTTCCATAACGTCTACCATCGGTTCAGTCTCGTCGCTTATTATTACCTTCCCCCTGCCCTCCTTCTTTATGTTGCCAAACTGCTCTATATGAGGTACGCCGTCTGGGCCAACGTAGACCCTCACACCATAATAATATGGTCCCTCCTTGGCGGGGGCGTTCTTAAGCAAGTCCTCGAAGTCTCTCTCCATGTCCTCAAATTCCTCTTCAAATCTCTTCATGAGGTCATCTATCTCATCAAATAGGTCATCAAAAGATCTCCTTTTCTTCTTGCGGTCGTCGCTCAACTCCTAACCCCCAAGGCTTTTAGTATCCTCGGAGATTTTATATAGTATAGCTGAACGTAGTCTTAGTTCATTGTGGCGTTTATTGCTGAGGGCCAGCATTTAGAATTTAGATTTGCATTTGCTCAGAGGCTTATTTGGCAGCACAAGTTATGTGTTAATGAAGGAGATCGGCGATGCCCTTCGAGGGATGGCTGGTAAGGTCTTCTGATGGCGCCGTCTGGATCATCAAAGGTTACGAGCACCCCGATGATGGCCATATAGCGGTTCCTTATCACAGCAACTTCCCTTGGCATGTTAACAACAAGAACGCAGATGGCGTCTCCTACAGGTACTTGGACTGCATCGGCAGAGAAGCCTACGTAGTCCCCAGACTCTATGGGACCTTAATAGATCCATCCGATGCTATAAGGAGAGTTACCTTGCCGCGGAGCCTGAGCGAACTACTTGACGTGCTGAGCCCCGAGTGGGCTGGTATAACTGGCAGCCGGGCCCTGGGAACAGCGAAACCCTCCAGCGACTATGACCTCCTGCTCTACTCTAATAAGCCCTCAGAGCTTTACAACTCGCTAAAGGACCTCGCCCAAGAAGGCCTAATAGCTGAATGCGAGCATGAAACCAGGTACTCTAAAGTTAAGGACACCTGGTCCTTAGATGACTTCAATGCGTTGCACGCTTTCAAACTTCTGGACTCCTGTTACAAGGGCGTCGCCTATACCTTGAGGTTGCTTAGGCAGGTCGAGGAAAGGGGGTGCACCAGCTTTTACAGAAGCCTGGGCTGGTTTGAAGGCGCTGTTTATATTAATGACATAGGTGAGGGCTTCCTGGTCCCGGCAAGGTACAGGGTTAGGCTAGGCTTCATGGAACTAACCGCTTACATGTTAACATGGAGAACGAGGTACCAGGAGCTGCCCCCTGGCAGGTACCTGGCCAGAGGCCTATTACAGGCCTCGGGGTCAGATCTGTATTTGATACCAGATGTTTGGGGCTACGTTAAGCCGCTGCAGGTATGGACATGGAAGCGCGATAATAACTAGGGGCCTTCTGTTTGGCGTAGAGATAGGGCTGCAGTCGCCGCCAGGGTTCATACCAATAATACCCAAATATGTGCCCTGCGACCACGGCAAATGGGGAAGGCCAGGGGCTAAGCTATGCCGTGTCATAGAAAGCTACGGCCCAGGCGGAGTTGCTAAGGCTTTTGAAGGCGCTGGACTTAAGCTCCTGTATGATCCCGCTTACTCCTCCTACATGCCATACATTCCCATGAGCGGCGTGCTCGTTTACATAAGCCCTAAGGAGGCCCTGAGGAGGGCGCTGAGCGGCGGGTCCCCGCTTGTTGTTGAGCTGGCAAGGGCAGCGCACGCCCTTTCAAGGGCTGTGGGCTCTGCTGACAGCTTGGGGCTCACAGGTTCCTTTGCTATGGAAATAGAGCAAAGCTTCTCTGACATAGATTTTGTGGTCTATGGCGCTTATGAGGCAGCTGCGGCCTTCGAATTCTTCACAAAGTCGCTGAGGGAAGGAGAATGTAAAGAGGACTTCGGTGGGGTGCGCCTGAGAGGCTTCGCCTGCCTTGAGTGGAGAAGGGGCCTTCTGGACGGTGTCAATGTTCCAATTAGCTGGGTGGGCGTGCCTGAGGGCCCCGCCTCTGCATGTAGACCGCTCAGCGAGTATAATCATATAGAGCCGCCTGCGAGGAGCTACGCTAACGTCCTCACAATACAGCCATACCAGGAGAGCGCCCTCCTTTACCCTCCATGCGTTTCTACAGAGGAGGGCGTAACAATAGTTTCATTTGAGTACAACCTAGGGGGTTACCTCTACATGGGAGGCGAGGTCTTTGTAGATGGCCTAGCTACGTCAGATGGCAAAGTGGTTTACGTAGGGACCAGGGAGAGGCCTGGAGGCTTAACTCTAATTAGGCAGTTCAAGCCTTGATGATGCGAAGATGACTTATAGCTGTGGGACTATCCCCTCTGTAGAGCTGAAGTGAAGCACCATGGGCAAATACATAGTGGCCTCAGCATGGCCATACTCTAACTTCATACCTCACCTGGGCACCGTGCTTCACCTGCTGAGCGCAGACGTGTACGCCAGGTACCTGAAGCTGATGGGTCACGATGTTGTGTTTGTGACGGGCAGCGACGAGCACGGCACTCCCATAGAGCTCGAAGCCAGGAAGAGGGGCATAAAACCTAAGGAGCTCACGGACCAGGTCCATGCCTATGACGTTGAGCTCTTTAAGAAGTTCGAGTTCGACTTCAGCCTATACTCGAGGACTGAGAGCCCGATACACAAGGAGTTCGTCAGGGAGTTCTTCCTTAACTTACAGAGGAGAGGTTACGTCTTCCCCCAGGATGAGGAGATGCCCTATTGTCCTAATGATAAGATGTTCTTGCCCGACAGGTTCATAGAGGGCACATGCCCTTACTGTGGTTACGAACACGCTAGAGGCGATCAGTGCGATAACTGTGGCAGGCTGCTCACTCCAAGGGACCTCATAAACCCCAGGTGCGCTATATGTGGCGCAACGCCAATCTGGTTGAAGACCACGAACTACTACATAGACTTGGGCAAGGTTCAGGAGAAGCTGCTCTCCTGGCTTCAGAGCAGTGAGCTCCAGGATAGCGTCAAGAACTATAGCATAGAGTGGGTCAAGCAGGGTTTGAAGCCAAGGGCGCTGACCAGGGATATAGAGTGGGGCATACAAGCACCCTTTGAAGGCGCTGAGAATAAAACTATCTACGTCTGGTTTGACGCTCTACTTGGCTACGTTAGCGCCACCAAGGAATACCTAATGTCCAAGGGCGGGGACGAGAACTCCTGGAAGCAGTGGTGGTTCGACCCCTCAACCAGGTCTGTTTACTTTATAGGCAAGGACAACATACCGTTCCACTCCATAATACTTCCCTCGCTCTTCATGGCCTCAGGGGACCCATACGTGTTGCCGTGGCGCATAAGCGCCACCGACTACTTGCTCTATGAGGGAAGGCACTTCAGCAAGAGCAGGAGGGTTGGCGTCTGGATAGACGAGGCCCTAGAGATCGCCCCGGCAGACTACTGGAGGTGGGCGCTGATAAGAATGAGGCCGGAGAGCGGCGACGTAAGCTTTCAGTGGAAGGAGTTCTACAGGATAGTGAACAGCGAGCTAAATGACGACATAGGAAACCTGGCCTACAGGGTGCTAAGCTTCGTGAAGAGCAGATTTGACGGCGTTATGCCTCCTGCTACCGCCCCTGATACCCGCGACAAGGAGACGCTGGAGGAGGCCACATCGTTAGCTAGCAAAGTTATAGAGCACATGGACAACGTTGAGCTGAAGAGGGCCAGCGAGTTCGTGCTTGAGGTGGCGCGCCTAGGCAACAGGTACCTCAACGAGTCAGCTCCCTGGGATCTTATAAAGAGGGACAGGGAGAGAGCGGGCACCGTAATTAATGTGGCGGCTAGCATAGTAAAGACCGTGGCGCACCTAATAACGCCCTTTATGCCTAGCATAGCAGAAGACCTCTGGCATCAGCTAGGCTTCACCGGAAGCGTGATGGATGCTAAGTGGCCCGAGAACCTCGGCAAGCCCATAAGTGGAGGCTCTAGGATAGGAGAGATTCACCCGCTCTTCAGGAAGCTGCCCGAGGACTTCTTGAACAACATCGAAAGAATTATAGAGGAGTCGCGGGCCAAGGCTAACTCCAAGAGGCCTCCCCTTCTGAAGGACTATGGCATAGCTGGCTAGCGCAAAGGCCGTTAAAAACGCTGAGCGCACTATATTACAGGACCACGGGATGAGGACGTGGGCAGCCAGCGACGTCAAGGATGAGATGCCTAGACTCACACTGACCGTGGGGCGCATTAAGGTCCTTTTGAGTAAATTGGGTAAAAGAGATACCAGTTAGGTTGAGTCTAATGAGTTTAGGTACGCCGTTCATTACTCCAAAAATTTTAATAACGTTACCTTTAGAGTATGTGAACCGGAGGTGGGATAGTTAAATGTCCACAAGGCTCACGGGCCTGGTGAAGGTAGACTCCAAGGGGAGGATAACGATACCACAGACCATAAGGGAGTCGCTAGGTATAGAGGCCGGCATGCTAGTAGCTATGCTGGCCGACACTGATAAAAAGGAGATAATAGTGAGCCCGATACTGGCTGAGAATGCCAAAGTTATAGAGATTGACGTCTCAGTACTTGATAAGGTTGGCGCTCTAGCTAAGGTGGCTGACAAGCTAAGCGAGCTGAAGGTTGACATAGTTGCCAGCAGGTGTGCCTCGATAACAAGGGGAGAGGAGGGGGAGTGTGTCTTCATAGCCGACATGAGCCAGTCGAACGCCGACGTGGAGACCATACGTAAGGCTCTTGAAAATTTAGACATCGTGACACAGGTTATGATAAGGCAGTTCGAAGCGCCGAGCTTTTGATGAAGAAGACATTAGCCGCAGCAGAGGTCTCATGCCGCACTTTCTCTAACCAATCTAATACCTAAAACTATTTAAAAGCCCCTACAGTCCTGGAATGGCGGAGCCGAGGGGCAGTAATGATGTCAATAGAGCTGAGGCCCGAGTGGAGGAGGTTCAAGTACAGGGGCAGAAGCTTAGAGGAGCTTCTAAACATGTCACTTGACGAGTTCATTTCTCTGCTTCCAGCGAGGCAGAGGAGGAGCCTGCAGAGGGGGTTGACGCCTGCCCAGAAGAAGCTGCTAGCTAAGATAAGGGCTCTTAGGCGCTCAGGCAAGACCGATGTCATGATAAAGACTCACGTGAGGAACCTAGTTGTGCTGCCAGAGATGGTAGGTTTAACAATAGCCGTCTATAATGGTAAAGAGTACGTGCCTGTAAGAGTAGTCCCAGAGATGATAGGGCATAGGCTGGGCGAGTTCAGCCACACAACAAAGATAGTGCACCACGGCGAGCCAGGCCTCAAGGCTTCAAAGAGCAGCCTGCACATAGCAGCTAAGGGGTGATCCAGTATGCCGGAGTGGTCCTATTCGTTTAAGCCTGCCAACGAGGGCCTATCGGCTAAGGCTATGATGTGGGACGTACCAGTTCATCCTAAGGTCATGGTAGAGGTCGCGAGGGCTATAAAGGGCATGAAGCTGAGCGATGCCGAAGAGTACCTCAGAAGGGTTATAGAGCTTAAGGAGCCGGTACCGTACAGGTCAGCTTCGAAAAAGATACCTCATAAGAGGGGATTAGCTGACAGATGGGGTATACCAATGGGTAAGTACCCAGTTAAGGCAGCCAGGTACATGTTGAAGCTTCTTGAGAACGTCTCTAACAACGCTGAGAACAAGAACCTAGATGTGGATAACCTTTACGTGGTTCACGTGGGTGTTTATAAGGGGATAACGCTCAAGAGGGTTTACCCCAGGGCCTTTGGGAGGGCCGACATTATAAGGAAGGTGCATTCTCACGTCGAGGTGATAGTTGAGGAGAGGGGTGGCAGCTGAAATGTCCAAGATTAAGAGCTACTTCCTGAGGCAAGGCCTGACAAGGGTGAAGGTTGACGAGTACCTGGCTCAGAACTTCTACACTGCAGGCTATGCTGGAGTCCAGATAGTCCAGAGCGGGCTAGGTACTAGGGTTCACATATTTGCTGAGAGGCCGGCGCTAGTCATAGGAAGGAGAGGCGCTACAATAAGGAAGCTGCAGGCTGTCCTGGAAAAGGTGTTTGGACTTGAGGGTGTTCAGGTAACCGTCAGCCAGCCTGACAACATGGAGCTTAATGCTAGGGTACAGGCGTTTAGGATAGCGAGGGCGCTCGAGATGGGCTACCACTTCAGGAGGGTAGCTATGGCTACTATGAGAAGGATTATGGAGGCTGGCGCTGTTGGCGTAGAGATAGTCATAAGCGGGAAGCTCAGCAGGGAGAGGGCTAGGTTCGAGAAGCTTCAGGCGGGTAAGGTTATAAAGACTGGGAACGTTGTCGACGTTTATACAGATCGCGCCATAGCTTACGCCAAGCTGCCTTTAGGCATAATTGGAGTTGAAGTTCGCATAATCAGGCCTGAGGCGGCAAGGCCAGATATATTATTAAGGCCCGACTCTGAGGCAGCAGCGATAGCCGCGCAGTTAAGTGAAGAGGCCCCTGAGGGCCAGGGCGAGCAGAGAGTCAAGGAGATTATAGAGGGAGGTGAGGAGGGTGGCGAAGTACAGGCTAAGTCCTGATGATCTGCGTAAGCGGAGCCTGGAGGAGCTTACAAAGCTTCTGCAGGAGCAGAGGAGCGAGCTGACATCGCTGCGTCAGAAGGCGCTATCCGGCTCCATAGACTCGCCCGCTAAGATAAGGGAGATAAGGAAAAACATAGCCCGGATACTTACTGTAATGAATGAGCTGTCCAGGAAGAGCCAGCAAACTAAAACGGTAGCAGGAACGGCAAATTCCCAGCAGGGGCAAGGATGAAGTTCACCTCATCAAATATAAGGTTTAGGCCTCTCATAGGTTTGAAGTTAAAGGTGATTAGTTCTACAGATCCCTCTCTGCTTGGAGTCTCCGGTACCGTTGTGGGCGACTCTAAGAATGCTCTAAGGCTTAGGGTGGAAAGAGGCGATAGAAAAAAGGAAATAACTATCATAAAGCTTCACTCAACGTTCTCTATAACAACTCCTGACGGCGACTTTATTGTTAGGGGGTTAGACATTATAGGTAGGCCGGAGGAGAGGCTGAAGAAGGCCATAAGGGGGTAGCCTAGCATTCAAAGGTCAAGATTAGCACAGCGCTGACATCTGCTCAGGCGCTAATGCATGCCTATAGCGTGAGACGTGACGGGGAAACCCTTTTAAGTCCTTAGATAGACCCGCACAGAGGAAAGGGGATATTAGAACATGCCTGCTCAAAAGGCGCTAAAAGCGTTAAGCGTGCCTGGAGTTAAGCCGCCATCTGTATCCTGCACTGACCCTAACTGTCCCTGGCACGGATCACTCAGAGTTCGCGGCGTGCTTCTGGAGGGAACCGTGGAGAAGTTGAAGACTAAGACCACGGTCGTAGTAAGGCACGATTACCTTTACTATGACAGTAAGTTCAAGAGGTATGAGTGGAGAAGGACAAAGAAGCACGCCCATGTACCGCCGTGCGTTGACGTGAAGCCCGGTGATAAGGTCCTAATAGGCGAGACCAGACCCCTTTCCAAGACAGTTAAATTCGTTGTGCTAGGAAAGCTCGAGAGGTGACAGAAGTGGTAAGGAGGCAGAAGTTCACTGCGATACTTTCACGCTTTGGATATAGCGCTGGCCTTCAGGTGGGCACTTATGCTGTAGTAGCCGATAACAGTGGTGCTAAGGAAGCCATGATAGTTGATGTGCCTGGAGTTAAGACTAGGGTAAGGAGACTTGCAGCGGCAGGGCCTGGCGACATGGTGATAGTTACTATAAAGAAGGGCACCCCTCAGGTTAGAAAACAGATAAGCTACGCGGTTGTCATAAGGCAAAAGAGGCCTTACAGGAGGCCGGATGGGACTTGGATCTCCTTCTCAGATAATGCTATTGTTTTAATAAACCAGGATGGAACGCCGAAGGGCAGCGAGGTCAGAGGTCCCGTGGCCAGGGAAGCGGCTGAGAGGTGGCCATCTATAGCAAAGCTCGCAACAACGATAATTTAGGGGGTGAGGTAGGTGGCCAGCCAGCAGCCCAGGGAGCAGCGTAAGGCGTTTTACAACGCGACTTTACACCTTAGGCATAAGCTCGTCTCGGCGCACTTGAGCAAGGAACTAAGGGATAAACTTGGCATAAGGTCACTGCCGCTTAGGGTGGGAGATAAGGTCATAGTAATAAAGGGTGACCACAAGGGCAAGAGTGGCAAGGTAGCTGAGGTTGACCTAAAGGGACTGTGGGTCAAGGTAGAGGGCATAACCAGGAAGAAGGCTGATGGAACCGAAATACTTGTCAAGCTAAGGCCATGGAATCTAGTCATAACAGACCTTAACTTGAAGGATGATTGGCGCAAAAAGATTATAGAGAGGAAGGGCGGCAACGTACAGGCAGCCGCGCAACAAGAGGCTCAGCAGGCTGGAGGTGCTAAATAATGGCTAGGATGGGAGGGTCTAGGCACTTAAAGGCGCTCAGCGCGCCCAGCGTCCAGAGGATTCCGAGAAAGGTAAGACCCTGGACCGTAAAGCCGTCACCAGGCCCGCACCCTGCAGACAGAAGCCTCCCTCTGCTCATAGTTATAAGGGATCTGTTGAAGTATGCAGAGACAGCGCGCGAGGCCACCAAGATAATTTCGTCAGGGCAAGTCAAGGTCGACGGGAAAGTTGTGAGGGATTACAAGTTCCCCATAGGTGTTATGGATATTGTAGAGCTGCCCTCGCTCAATCTTTACTACCGCGTAGTCCCTGACCCAACAGGTACGTTAAGGCTAGTACCGATAAGCAAAGAGGAGGCGTCACTAAAGCTTCTCAGAATCGAAGGCGTCACAACGCTCAAGGGAGGACACTTCCAGGTTCACCTGAGTGACGGAAGGAACGTCCTAGTGAGGGTTGAGGATTCAAGAAAGCCTGGTCAACTTCCTTACAAGCCGCTGGACTCTCTTGTGTTAAACGTTCCTGAAGGTACAGTTAAGGATCACATAGAATTCAAGGAAGGCAGCCTCGCGCTGGTCGTGTGGGGCAGAAACATGGGCAAGCTTGGCAAAATAGTAAGCGTCACGAGGGGGTGGGGCTGGGACAGGAGCGTGGCATCCCTGCAGGACTCGGCCGGTAACTCCTTCGAGACCTCGCTGTCCAACATTTACGTGGTGGGTAGAGATAAGCCAGTGGTAACCGTGACGCAGGGGTGATGTTATGAGTCAGCAGACCGCTCTCACAGATGACGTTGTAAATAAAGTGCTTTCGGAGTGGCAGAAGAACCCCATGAGAAAGCCCAGGATAGCAAAGGTTACAGTAAACATAGCGTTAGGAAGCAGCGGCGAGAAGCTAGTTAAGGTACAGGGTCTGCTTGAGCAGCTCACAGGACAAAAGCCTACTTTAAGGAAGGCAAAGAAAACAATAAGGGCCTTTGGAATCCACAGGGGAGAGAATATAGCCGTGGCTGTGACCCTTCGTGGTCAAAAGGCCATGGATTTCCTTAAGAGGGCTTTAGAAGCCACAGGCCATAGGATTAAGGCCTCCAGCGTAGATAAGTTCGGAAACGTCTGCTTTGGAATACCTGAGTACATATTGCTACCTGGGGCAAAGTACGACCCTGAGATAGGCATAGTAGGCATGGACGTCTGCCTCACAATAGAAAGGCCAGGCTTCAGGGTTGAGAGGAGAAGGAGGGCCCGCTCATCTATACCTTTAAAGCACAGAGTTAGACCAGAGGAGACTATGGTGCTACTGAACAAGGAGCTCGGGGTTACCTTCGTGTGAGGTGATGGTAATGGGAAAGATAAAGCCGCCTAAGGCTAAGGTGATGGGGAGGGGCGCCCAGAAGTGCCAGAGATGCGGAACTCGCGATGCGGTTATACAGAAGTACGGTCTCTACCTCTGCCGCCAGTGCTTCAGGGAGATAGCTGTAGAGCTTGGGTTTAACAAGTACTCGTGAGGTGATATGGAATGGTGCACGATACTCTTTCGGCTCACCTCTCCGCGATTTATAATGCGGAGCTCAGGGGTCAGAGGGAGGTAATTCTAATGCCAGCATCTAAGCTGACGGTATCCGTGTTGAAAGTGCTGCAGAAGGAAGGGTACATAGGCGACTTTGAGTACATAGACGATGGAAGGTGGGGCAAGTTCAGGGTAACTCTGTTGGGCCATATAAACAAAATTGGCACTATAAGGCCCAGAATGCCTGTCACCTACAGGGAGCTCCTTAGATTGCCTGAGCACTTAAGGAGATACCTGGCCAGCAGGGACCTGGGCTACCTGATAATTTCAACTAGCCAGGGCGTGATGACTCATAAGGATGCCATGCAGAAGCACCTGGGAGGCATACTTATAGCGTATGTCTATTAACGGGTTCGGTATTCTTGTTTTATTCTTTAAAAAGGTCCTACTCTGCACAATAACAGTGGGAGCTTGGATATGGCGTCTCTCAGAGCCGTTTACCCTGAAGGCAATCGTCTTAAACGTATAGTATCAGCAATGGCTAAAGTTAGCGACGAGGCAACGTTTGACTTTGCCCAGAATGAAGTTGTATTCTGGCTCTTCAGCCCAGATAAGACCGTTTTGGCTGTGGCAAAGTTAGAGCCTTCAGCTTTCGAGGAGTACTCTTTAGACAGCGAGGTCAAACTGTCAGTTAATGTAAGTGAGATGAATAGGGTAGTGAGAAGGGCTACCAGAAATGATGCAGTTGCCATGCAGTATGAGACAGGAGCTCCTGGGCTCACAGTCGAACTGCAAGACAGGAAGACCTCCTTTTCCAGGTCCTTCCTAATAACGGCCTCTGAGTCCACGGAGGAGTCCCTAAGGGAAATAAACATGAGCCCCACGGCAAGGGTAGTTATGAGCGCTGATGACCTTGAGACACTGGTGACTGACGCTAAGAGCGTGGGCGATGTAGTAGAGTTGCACGCGTCCGATGGCAAACTAGAGGTGACAGCGTCCGCCGAGGGCAAGAGTTACAGGTGGCTAATGTCGCAGGGAGCGCCGCTTCAGGAGCTCAGCGCAGAGGCTGAGACTAAGGCTTCCTACAGCGCTAAGTCCCTCTACTCATCTCTTAGGCCAATCATGTCAATCGCTGAGAGCGTGCAGCTGGAGTTCTCAACTGACTACCCGCTCAAGGTTACGATTAACCTCTCCGGGCCCGAGCAGATGATAATATACATAGCGCCCGTTCAGGGATGAAACGCTTCATGTAATTGCTGTAAATTGTAAAAGAAAAGGAGAGTAACTTAAAGCATAAACTCAGGAGGGCTACTCTATCCAGTCATGGGTCTGTATTTTCTCTGGCAAGTACTGGAAGGCGAGGAACTTAAGCCCCTTGCTTGCCATAGCCTCTATCTCTAGCTTGGCCTTCTTATCAAGGAACATATCTATTTCCCTCTTCCATAAGGGCGTGCGGAACCACGAGTAATTCATTAGTTCCTTGGCCCTCCTTATGTCAAGGTCTTTGGCCTTAATTATATAGTTTCTCCTCTCCTCCTCAGTCAGATATGGCTTCTTTCTTCCATAGCCAAAAATGTCGCTCATAGAGACGCCGAGGAACTTCGCCTTGGGTGTGGCTAACCTTTCGCTTTCATAACTTAACTGAATGCTCCCAACCTTGAAGACGCTATATATGTACCATCCATATGGGTCGCTGTCTGTAAGCACATAAACGGGCAGGCCTAGTTCTTCGTTGAGCCTTCTCACGAACCTCCTGGTGGCTCTGTCTGGCTGGCCGGCGCCAGTAACTAGTATTGACTTATACTTCTGCCAAAAGCCGACCCTGTGAAGCTGCTGGAAAACTGCGTCCTTCTCAACGACTAGGACAAACTCGGCGTCGACATCAAGGAACTCTATAAGGTCCGGCGTGGACTCTATGGCGTATGCGCCATGTCCAAGCTTAGAAAGGTCTATAATATCGTTTCCGCTCCTTATCCTCATGTTGCCAACTACTTTGCCCTTCTCCTTGCTCAGAATCATGAGGTCCTCTCTTAGTAAGCCAAGCATAACCTCTAAGTCCCTAAGCGCTGCATCGCTCTCCGCTTGCTCATCCCAGGTATTTTCTTCTCTATGCCTCCCATCAAGGTCGTGAAATACTATGGTGTGCTTGCCCCTGTAGTAAAGATCTCTTATGGTGGGGTACTCATTCTCTATGAGCGCTCTGTAGATGTTGGCCGCCATCACAAGCGTCTGCATAAACCTCCTGGACTCGTTCATATCAAGGAACTTCCTTTCAAGTTTTGAGACGCCGAGCTTTAGTATGCCCTTCTCAACGTCAAAAACTGTATTAGCAAGCGTCCTCTTAGGTATCACCAGCTTAGGGTCGGCGCCCTTCTCCAATGAGCTTAGCAAATTCAAAAAGGTCTTGTAGATTATTTCGGCGCCTTTCTTTCGGGCCTCAATGTCTATTCTATCCTGAGTTGGGGCTGACACTTTAGCTCACCTCCTGTATGGAGACCCCTTTTATAACTCTCTCAACTATGAGCCTTGGATCCTCCTGTCTCCCGTCAATCTTGGGCATCTCTATGGACGCTGCCACCTTAGATATAAGCAGCTCCATAACTTTGGGTTCCAGCTCCCTGTACCTGTTCGGATCCTCTGGTGGCGAGCTCAGTATTGCTAGGCTCCTGGCTACCTCGGGTATATATTTGGCTATGCTCACTATCTTCTCCTTTGCGAGCTCCTCACGCGCTTTGCGCGATATGTAAATCCTGAGGCTCCTGGCCACTTCATGAATGCCGTTTCTGATCTCGCTCTCAAGCTCAGGTATCTCGCTTATGCTCTCCTTTCCTACGCCCTTATATGGAACCTTGGTACTTGCCACATGCACAAGTACTGCCAGCTGATAAGGCTCCTGAACGCCATACCTGCTCCAGTCAATGTTAGTTAAGACCTTATATGACACGTCCTCCTTCTCTTCATAAAGTAAAGGTATCTTGTTGGCAAATCTGAGCAGTATAGGCTCCTCCTGGGGCTGTATTGCGCCTCCATATGCGATGCCGACCTCGACTATGAATGGGTGGCCCTGGTAGGCCCTGGCGGGCCTCGTCACAGCCTTGACCCATTCCGGCTTAAACATCCTGGTGAGCCCGAGCTCTATAAGCTCTTCACCTATAGGGCTCAGATAATCGCTTCTAGGCCCCTTAAAGCCCCTGTAGTTTCTCAGAGCTGTTACCAACGCCTCGAGGTCCTTTAGCTTCTCTTTTTTAAGGAGAGTCTTGGGGTTGATATCAGGTTTCAGGCCTACGTGCCTCAGGAACTCGGTGGCCGTTTTGTCGCCGATGCCTTGGAACTCCTCCTTTAGGAAGTCCAGCAAGGTCTCAGCCTGTGTAGACATAAGCATACTCCTGACCTGCTCTAGGTCAACTCCATGAGGATGAGGCTTGGCCTCTCTCGGCGGTTTGGGCATTTTCTTGGTGGCTCTCGGGAAGAAGTATATTTCACCCTCAGGGGTCACAAGCCAGAGCTCTGCGTAGGGCGCTATTATGGCAGTGCGCCTTACATATTCGATTATCTTTGGCTTAGCCCTAGTCCAGTCGCCCTCGACTATAGCTGACGCTATAGTGCCGTGCCATGAACTTCTCTTGTCTAGCTGCCCGTCCTCAACAACCATGGGCTCGTTCTTCTTGATATCAATCTTTATATTCTGATAATATACGAAGTTGCTGTCCTCTTGCGAGCTAACGACCGTTATAGGTCTGCCTGTGGTGGTCTGGGAGTAAAGCACTACAGCTTTGACTCCTAGGCCATACATACCTCTGGTCTGCCTTATCACATACTTACTGCTGAAGAGCACCTTACCGAAAGCTTGAGCCATCACAGTCTTTGGCACGCCTATGCCGTTATCTTCGACGCTGACCTCGTACCTGGCTGGCCTTTCCTCGTTCTCAGGCTCCACCTCCTTTATGTATATTTTTACCTCTGGCAGTATTCCATGAGAGTCAGTGGCGTCAAGCGCATTTTCGACTAGCTCCCTGACGGTCTGGTAAAGGGCTCTGGTAGGGTTTGAGAAGCCGGCTAGCTCCTTGTTTTTAGAGAAAAACTCTGCCACGCTTATCTCCGAGAACTTCTCCTTGGCGTTATCTATGGTGTTTTCCTCAGCCAAGCCTCATCCCCTTTTACTTTGTTTACCTAATTTTTAGAGGCGCTTAGCTCAGAAATTAGTGCTACCCCGTAGCTTTAAACATTTTCACATAACAGCAAGTGTTAGCGTAGATGCTAAACTAATAAGGTGCTCAGAAACTAGTAAAATGTAGTATCATTCTTGGTCCGAAGTCTCTGGCGGCTTAGCGTTGGCCAAGAGGTAAGCCGCCAGGAGGGGCAGCGCTATAGTGGCATCCGCATAGACTATGACTTTGTCGGCTTCAGGCTTTACTTTGCCCCACGTTATGGCCTCTCTGGGCATGGCACCGCTTAGGCTTCCGTCCCACTCAACGGCCGTAGTTATGTAAACTACATAGTCAAGGCCCTCCCTAAACTGGCTCCACCAGATGGTGTGGTGTTTACTTATGCCTCCGCCTATTATAAGCGCTGAGGCCTTGCCATGGGTTCCGAAGAACAGGTCCGAGAGCCTCTGCATGTCCCTGAAGTAGTTTATCTTTATCTTAACCCCCCTCTGGCTCTCGAAGAAGAGGTCTGTCCCAAAAGCGCCGTCAGGCCATCCTGGGACGAATACGTCAGCGCCGGTATCATGTGCTGCCTTAAGGAAACTGCTCTCATCGTTTATCATCTCGCCTGCCAGCTTTAGGAGCTCATACATGCCCCACTCCTCCTTAAGCGCTGAAGCCCTGGCGGCTAGGGATCTGACGAACTGCTCCACCTTAGGTCCATAGTCGTCAACCTTTATGTAAATGTTGCCCAGCCTGTGAATTCCATGTCTTGCTAGGTCGACGTCATCCCCTTCAAAGTACCCTTTTGAGTAAGCCCCACCCATGGCCCTCGCTATATCATGGTCCAGGGCGCCGCACGTGGTCATAATTACATTGAAAAGCCTGGCCCTTATGAGCTGCGTTATTATACCTCTAAGGCCTGTTGACACCAAGTTGCCCGTAAATGAGATGACTCTTAGGTTCGACTCGCTAAGTCCCTTAGCAAGTATTTGCGCCGCCCTCCACACGTGACCGGCCATGAAGCCGTATTCCTCCCCGTACAAATCAATTAGGTCCTTCAGTGGCATGTTAGGATCAACTCTTATGTCCTTAACAGGCTCTAGCTTCACGTTCTCACCAGGCCCTGCTGGAGAAGGGCAGGGAATATAGGGATAGCTGACCTCCTCCCGCCTGAAGGGACGTTTATTGTCCTGCAATTCTGTCAAGTCACAAGGCTTGGAGTTTATTAGCATTTGCATCTGAAACGCCATTGATCGTTGCCTTGCCTAGTTCCCTATAGGAGGCTGGGAGGTGATGTTGGTGAGCAGGCAGAGGAGGTCCCTTTCAAATATAATCGGAGCCGTTATACTAATAGCGGCCACTATAGTCGGAGGTCTTATGGTTTATTCGTATTTCCAAAGGTCCATGAACGCATTTATGAGCATGGGCAGCGGAGTCACCGTTGAAGCTTCAGCAACCCCTACGGGCAGCGGTGCGCTGCTCTACGTCAAGATTATAAATAACGAGCCACTGCAAATAACTATCAAGAACTTGGTTCTGGTGCTTTCTAACGGAAACCAGGAGGATGTTTATATAGAGGGCAGCCCCAACAGCGGATATAGTATATCAACAAGTGCGCCGACTTCTCAGGGCGTCACTATAAACCCTGGTGGCGAAATTATTGCTGTAGGGAATGTAAATCTGACCTCAACCGTCGAGAGCGTCTACCTATTGTATGAGATGAACAACCAGGTCTACTACACGAGCCCTGTGAGCGTCACTGCAGGCTGAGTCGCCATGATGGGGCTTCTCTCTAGGCTTAGGGGGGCCCTTCATAGGCCCTCCTACTATTCTCATGAGGAGGAGCTTCAGGCCGTGGCTGACCATGACGGGGAGGGAAAGAGCCCGCCCTCGTGGAGCGTCGTTTCCCACTACAGAATAGGGCCCGTGGAGTACTTCCTCTACAGGGGAGGTGATGGAGTACCCAGACTTATGGTAAGGGAACCCGAGCCCATAGATCATGACAGGCTTGTTTATGTGGCCACAGGCCTTACTAAGCCCAGGGACGATCGCGAGAGTTACCTGGCCGAAAAGTACAGGAGCGGCTATGGTAAGATATACCCGCTGATGCTGGATCCCCACATAGAGGAGATATCATATACGGGTTCGACTAAGAATGTAATAGTCATACATAAGGAGGTGCCCTCGCGCTGGGTCCTCACGGACATAAAGTTGACGGATGAAGAGGCTAACGGAATAGTAGTCGAACTCGCAAGAAAGGCCGGCAAGAGCGTGAGTATAGTCTCTCCTTATGCCGAAGGGTTAACAGTGGAGGGCCACAGGATATCGGTCTCGTTTATGAACGAGATGAGCAGGTTCGGAAGCAGCTTCGTTATAAGGAAGTACCCTCAGAAGCCCTTTACAATAGCCGACCTATTGGCTAACAAGACCATAGATCCCGTTGCTGCCGCTTACCTCTGGCTCATAGCAGAAGCTCAGGGCTTCATAATAGTCAGCGGCGCCATGGGGGCCGGAAAAACTACCGTGCTTCAATCAATTATCAGCACGCTGCCGCCTTACTCCAAGGTAGTCACGATAGAGGACACGCCAGAGTTGGTGGTCACAGGCCCCCTGTGGGACTCCCTAGTTACAAGGCCGAGAACCCCTGGTGAGGAGGTTGAGGAGATAACACTTGAGGACCTTCTGAAGTTCGCCCTCAGGAGGCGCGCGGACTACGTGGTAGTGGGGGAGGTCAGGGGCAGGGAAGGCAAACTGTTGGCTCAGGCTGCGGCCAGCGGGTATGGAGCCATGACTACGCTTCACAGTGACTCGCCTCAGGGGGTTATAATGAGGCTTAGCATGGAGCCTATAGCGCTGCCGCCCCTCTTCCTAAGCTCCATAAAGTCCATAGTGCAAGTCAAACGCCTTCAGGCCACTGGGGGCCGCGCAGTTAGGAGGGTCACCGAAATAGCCGAGGTTGAGAATGGTAACAGCGTCATCATTTATAGATATGGAGAGGTAGGTATCAGCGACATAGTTGAAAGAAGCCGGGAGCTTGAGTGGGCAGCGGAGAAGCTGGGCATAGGTGATATAAAGGAGGAAATGGAAGCCAGGGCTAAGTTTCTCGAATCAGTTGCAGGTAGATCCCCAGAGGAGCTGCGCGCCGAGCTAGCCAAGTTCTACATATCACATTACGGTGATATGATATGATGGGCAGGAGGCTCAATGATCCCAGGATCTACGGCCCTCTGGTGACAACGCTTAACGCAATTGACGCTATATCGCCTATACTTGCAGTGGCGTTTTTCATAGCTGCCGGGGCGTCATATGTCGCTCTTCATGTGCACTACTTGCTGATACTGGTCCTAGCCTCTCTGGGAGTCATAGTCTTCTTCCTTCCAGAGCTTAGCAGGAGGCTGCTGGCCTCCCTTCTCGGCTCGGGAATTAATGACGAGATGCCTTCGTTGCTAGCAGTAATGATACCATACGTTGCCTCCTCGCGTGACCTCTCCGCGGTGCTTGTAACCGCCTCCGAAAGCCTAGGCCTTAAGTTCAGCAGGGTAGAGACAAGGAGATTGAGTTATCTCCTGGCAGCGGGTTATGATGAGAGAAGGGCGCTTAGGATACTTGCCGACACGACGCCAAGTTCAAGGTTAAGGGAAGTCATTAGGGAACTGCTGACGGTTGAAGAGATGGGGCTCTCACGGCTTAGGGCCGCGGTGAACCTATACGCAAGAACTATGGATGCCGTCAAGTCTACTTGGCAGAGCTACGCAAAGTTGGGCGAGACCATAACTGAAGCCATGACTACACTTATAGTTTCAGCCGCCGTGTTGCTTCCATTATCGCTGTTTGGAAGTTCTAACCTTCTAATACCTCTGGCAGTACTTATGATGGTCCTGTCGCCAAGCCTTGCAATGCTGCTGGCCCTCCTCAGGCCTAAGCTCGGAGAGCCTGAAGGTGGCTGGTGGGTTGCCGGCCTGACTATAGGCTCGGCTGTTGCAGCTTCGCTGATAATGTTCCTGGGGAGATACCTTGCAGCGTTGATCATCCTTACCCTGGCTACCATAGTATCTGAGGCATCGTGGGCAAGGCTTTCCAAAAGGTTCGCGGAGTCCCTCAGGCTCCTGAGGGAAGCGTCGGAGAGAGCAAGGCTAGGGCTGCCCTTCGCTGACGTGCTCTCAAGGGCCTCCATGCTTGGTAAGTCCATAATCAACGCAATAGTGAGCTCCGATAAGGTCGCTGGCCGTGTTGGAATAGGCCCGGCGCTGCAAAGCTTCGTTGACATATTCTACGAGTCCCTGAGAAGTTTGAAGTCGCTGCAGGTAGAAGCCTACATATTGATGGGGATCTCTGCCGTAGCGCCAGCTATCTCCCTCGTGGGAGTCTATGCGCTGGTAAACTACATAGCTTCATCTTCCCTAAGTTCTATGCTAACCAACACCCTCTCGGTTCAATATGCAGCTAGGCTACTTATGGCCATGTCCCCCCTCTCCACGCTCCCAGCGGCGTCGCTTCACCGCGGCAGAAGAATGTCGCCAGCCGCCTCGTTGGTCTCAGCTACACTATCGCTTCTGGTAGTGCGTTTCATAACTCTCTAAGAAAGCTGCCTCACCACGCGTGCCTCATAATAGGTCACGCCGCCGCTCTCATCTACTATGGCTAATATCGGTTCATGGGCATCTGCCGCTGCCCTCTGGCTCCACCTAACTATGTCCATGAGTTTGACGTAGTTCCCTTCGCTTAATATCAGGACTTCAGCTATCCTGTTATCTGTCATGTTGTAGAGCAGGGTCCTAGGCCTAGGTCCCACGGTAACCTTTTTCCCCCTTCTCCTGAGGTCAAAGTACACGATGAAGGTCTCAAGATCTAAGTGGAGGTCCTCTATCATCTTTATGGCCTTCTGCCAGTCCTTATCATTAACTATAACCTGGTACACAGCGTTATAAGGGTCATCAGGAGGGTTCGTGGGACTTCACCCTGACCCCTATCTCTATCAGGGCCGCTATAGCAGCGCCTGTTAATGCGTATACTAAGAAGCCGCTGCCTATCAGGATGCTATAGACGTAGCTGCCGTTTAAGGTGCTGGGCAATGGCGTGGAGGCTATGGATAGCCCCATGTAATAGAGGCCTGCTGCGAGCATTATCAGCACTGATATCACCTGTGCCTCCCTGTATAGCCTGAAGTTTCTGCGGGATACTTTGAAGAAGACGCTAGCTATAATTACATATATAACCATGCCTATGATAAGCGTGGTAACGTCATAGGACACAACATATCCAACCTTATCTGTCAAGGGTGCCGCGCTTCTACTTAAAATATAGGCGCCGTAAGCGCTTATTGCTACGCTAATGGCCAGAGTTCCGAGGCCAGCTAACTGGAAGACGCTTCCCTCGCGAACCCTGACGGCGGTCGTCTTTAGGTATTCCCATAGCTGCGACTCCAGGTTAAAGCCCTTAACTACCATGAAGAAGCCAAGCAGCGCCGCCATAATCTTAAGTGAGAGCAGCAGGTAGCCAAAGATGGTTAGAAGCCCAAATACTAAGAGCAGCAGGCCAGGAAGTCCTAGGAAGTACTTTGAGTACCTGGGGTCGTTAAGGGCCTTTCTAATGTACCTGGCTAAAAGTATGTAACTTCCTTCAACGCCAAGGCTTTGTTCCACTATGACCTGTTTCACGCCAGCTATCGGGCCCACATCCCGGAGTATTTGCGCCATAAAGAGCTCGTCCAGGCCATCACCGACCACGTAAAGCTCGTAGTTGCCAGGGGATTTGGAGATAGCCTGCTGGACTCTGGCCTTAATTAAGCTTTGGGCCAAGAGGGCGTTCTTTGGATGGCCGCCCACAACAATGATTTCAGGATTCCTACCGTCGGCCTCCATCTCTTTATAAAGGTTAAGTCCAACAAACATCGCGTTGGAGTCTGGGTCTTCGGGCCTTAGTATGGCGAACTGCGTGGCGGCGTCCACAACGTTCTTATAGCCCATAACCAGTGACCTGCCTAAAGTAGCGCCTATGTCGTCATCTTCATCTATAACTACTATCAGCGGCCTTCTGGCGTCACTCTTGAGATCCATCGCTTATCTCTTCTCATTTCTGAACCAAAGGGGGAAGCTATTAGGCTTTCGCGCTTGGTGTAAGGCTCCCCTGTGCTTAGAGCTTGTCCTTCATAGTGGCTAACAGTTGCCTTTAACAACTATTAGCCGCCCGACCTCATCGCTTACCTCCTGCGGTGTCTACAGGGCTGGCACCCTCGAGGACGCGGACCCCATTAGGCGACTCTTCGCCCCGCTACTGCTCGCGCTTCAACGAGTGATCTTCAACAGGATATTAGCACATTTTATAAACTGTGGTCTGTGCGCTGCTTCAGCCTTAAGAGGAATTAAAAGAGTCGGATAAATAAATAGTTACTTAGAGGTGCTGTAGACCGCTAGCTTGACTTACAAGCTTCCAGTATGGCGTCGGGTGGCGCGTCAGTCCTAAATCCTATGGGGCTCAGATGAGTTCTAGAGAACCTATACCCCTGTGATGTTAATCTGGCCCTTATTACACTTAGGGCGGGCATGTTATGTTTAGCTTCAGAGCACAGCTCGTCCAGCCTCTGGTGGGGGAACTCCTGAAGGCTTAGCTCCTCCTCTATCAGACTTAATACCTTAAACGCATCTGCGTAACATCCCTGGTATTCATACTTGCGTGCCTTCGCATCGTTGAGCATCCTGTCCACTATCTCCTTGTCCCAGAGGGGGCCTGTCCATATGGGTCCGTAGCACGAGTCTGAGGGAAGACCATTTTGCATTAAAGCTACGCCATTTTTGACGCGAATGCAGCCCATGTTATTTTCCAACGACCTATATGCTTTCTGGGAGCCCTTATCGAATGTCACAAATACCCTAGCGTAGTGGCCGACGCTTACTGAGAAGAGAGGCCTCACTGCTTTGTCATGCGATGCCGCCTCCCTAGCTATGAAGCCTAGAAGAACCCTCAGTGCAACCTCGCGGTAACCCCTGGTAGGCCCTGGGGGGTTGTCAAGCCAGTACTTCCTTTTAGCGGCCAATCTCTTAGAGCCTCCCAGGACTGCGAGGTCTGTCGCGGTGGCTGCAAGGACTCCACCTCTAGATGCCACGGAAATTGCAGCGCTGATAAAAGGTGCAGGGCTTCCGAAGGGGTCTAGGTCAACTATATCATAGGCCCCTCCGAGCTCGTGACTTATGGTGTAGAGTAGGGCATTGGCGTCCCTGTTAGATGCTACAGCTCTATCTCCGAGCGAGTTAAGATTAATATTAGCCTTTATGAGCTTTAGGGCCTCCTCGTCAATGTCATTCAGCACAGCCCTCTCGAGGCCTCCTACTTCGAGCAGATACCTTAAACCCCTGACGCCGGTGCCTGCGAGCACGTCTATGGCGCTCCTAAGCGGGGACCTTTCAGCAGCATAAGCGTTCAGGAACTGAACCGAGAGGTCCCTGTTCAGTTCCATGCTAGGGTTGTAGAATACTTGAAGCCATGCAGGCTCTAGGCTTCCTCTGAGCGGATCTACTGCAGGCCTCGTATCAGGTATGTACAGCAGCGCCTTTCCTTCCCTTATCACTGCAAGCTTCATTAGCCAACCACCTTGCAAGCTCAGGGGCCCTCCTTATGTATTCATTCCTGTTATTTTCATCTAGGCGTATTAGTATACCCTGAGTTAAGGCGGAGAAGAGCTCTGGGAACCGATCCCTGAGCCTGTAGTGGAAAGTTACTATGAGAGGCTTAGGGGGCTGCATAATAAGCTTAGTAAGGGCCTGTGATAAAGATCTTAAGCTAAGCTCCATAGGGCCTACTTCGTCTATTATAATTATGTCGCTAGATTTAATGCTGTCCTCTAATATTGAGAGCACCTTGCCCTCCGCCGCAGGGTCTACGTAATATCTTCCGACTCTCAGCCCCTGGGGCGCGGGCGTCACGCTTGCTAGGAGTACAGATCTCGAGCCGTCCACGCTCTTTACCAGAAACCCCCTCCTGACCCCTCCTTCCCGTAGCTCTGGTGTCGTGAACCCGCCCAGGGAACAGCCCATGCTAACTAGCTCACTTGCTATTGTCTGAGCCAGTGTCGTCTTTCCTATTCCTGGCCTTCCAGTTATGGCTATCAGTTTTTTCTGCAATCTTCCCACCTATGAAGTCTATGAACTCCTCTAGAGTGAAGACCTTTTCGGGCTCATTAAGCTCTTTGGCCAGCTCCCTAAGGCTTGGCTCCACAACCACGAAGCCTTCACCTTTGATTGACTTCGCCATTCTTAACATGTTTGTCACTTTATCATTAAAGTCCTTAGGTTTTTCGCCGCCGTGCGATATAGTTACTAGGGCCCTAAGGTTACTGCCGGAGAGGCATATATCAAGCGGCGCTCTCCTCGCGTGGCAAACGTCAAGCATAAGCCCCCTGAGCCTTCTAACCATCTCTACCTCCATCTGATCGTCGAAGTCCGTTCCATGAGACGGCTTGGAGCCAGACAGTATTTCCTCTGAAGGATCAAATATGTCTATGCTAGCAACTATGTCCTCTCCAAGCTCATTTATCAGCCTCTCAGCCACGTCAAGAGTTGGCTTTATGCTGCCCCTCTCATAGTCATAGATGGCCTTTCTAGAAACCTTGGCCAACCTAGCCATGGTGCCAAGGCTATAACCCTTCAGCTCCCTCTTTTGCCTTAACTTTTCACCATTAACTTTTACTTTAAAGTTGTCCCTATCCTCATATATTACTGGCAGGTCGCCCTCAAGAGAGTTAATCAAGGTCTCGACACTGATTACCTTAGAACCCTCGTAATCATACACTACGCCGTCGACTAACTTAATATCTCCCTTGCGTTCAGCCACTATGAAAGAGTTCACCTTCAGCGTTGATGAAAGTCCTTTGAGTTCCTCCCTCTCGCTTTTGCCTATTAGGCTGGTGCTATATGCGAGTTTAACAAGAATCACCCTGCTTTCTTTATTCTTAAGTGCAAGGTCCACAGTCCTTTTTAACTGGTTTCTGGGGTAGTTGAGCGCTATAACGTCCCCTACTTCCGCTAGCAGATATAATGACCTGTTTACGAACTCCCTGGAGGCCTCGTACATAGCCTGCCGCACTCTTGGTGACGGCTATATATTAGTTTAACAATTCGCGAGTTTTAAAGGTGTTATTCAACCAAACTTGCACTAAGATAATTGACGCCGCCTGATAGCCTAAGCTTTTAAGTTGACCTCAGCGGTTACAGCTGGCGTTCAAGAAGTAAGTTGTGCAGGGAGGGCAGCTAGTAAGTGGTACGTGTGGATACGTGTTAAGCGTGCAGTTGCTCAGGCTTTTTCATGGTAAGGTAATGACATCCATACATCTGGGCAACTTCGTTGACGGAGCTACAAATAGCACAAGTTATGTTCTGGAATCTTTCGGAGCTCTTAGCGTCAGAAGAGTATGCTAAAATTATCATTGCTGCTTCCCTTATCTTCTCAGCCTTGGCCTTGTCGTTAAGTATTTTGGCCATGTATTTTTCGCCGCGCCTTCCCTCTATGTAGTTTGAGACCGCGGCGGGCGTGAGGCCAAGGAGTCTAGCGGCCTCGTATTTAGATAATTTAAACTCGTTGACCAGCACATATGCTATGGACGCCCTAATTGACGGCATGACCTCCTTGGCCGCCACTTCGCAGGGCTGGCGTATGGGCAGCGGCTGTTGCAGGTGCTGCTTCACCTTCATGATCCCGCTAGGTATGCGGCTTAACTAAGGCTAAAAATGTGAGCTATGTACGTCATCTAATTCGCTCTAGGCCCGTTTAGTACTAGTTAAGGGAAGCTAACGTCTTGGACAGGCCTTGGTTACAGCGCACTAAACTAAACTAGTGCTTAAAAAGCTCCTAGTAAGATACCTAAGTAGTTTGGTGTGCGTCAATGGCCGGAAGGTACTTTGATGTGGAGCTCGACGAGGAGCTAATAAAGGAGCTGAAGGACACGCTAGCATACATGGTATCGCCAGTAACCGTGGACCTGTTCATAGATGATGCCTCACGCTGCGAGACCTGCGAGGACGCGTACAAGCTTGTTAAGACCATAGCCGACGCCTCGCCCGTTCGCGATGGCAAGAAGATGCTCCAGCTGAGGGTCTTCAGCAAGTCCAAGCCTGAGGATCTTGAAGAGTTCAAAAGGCAGAACGTTGAGAGGGTCCCTACCGTAACACTGCTGGGCGGCGTAATAAGGTACACAGGAACCCCTGCAGGCGAGGAGATAAGGGGCTTCATAGAGACGATAATGAGGATTAGCGAGGGCGAGAGCGGTCTCGACCCCGAAACGAAGAAGCAGCTGGCCTCTCTCAAGGGCTCAGTGCACATAGAGACCGTCGTAACCCCGTCGTGCCCCTACTGCCCCTACGCCGCGTTACTCGCTAACATGTTTGCCTATGAGTCCTGGAAGCAGAACAACCCCAAGGTAATTTCAGATACAGTAGAGGCCTACGAGAACATGGACATAGCAGAAAAGTATGGAGTTATGAGCGTCCCAGCCATAGCTCTGAACGGCGTCATGTCATTCATAGGCGTGCCCTATGAGGAGGACTTCATAAACTACGTGGTGGCTGCGGCTGAGAACAGGCTAGACCAGCTGGTGCCCAAGACAGAGGGAGAAGCCTCAGGGATGTGAGGGAACTCCAAGGGTTAGCGTGACGAAGCAGTAGCACCCCCTGGGGGCTGGAACCCTAAGGAGGCCCGCGGGGCTCTTTTCTAAGGGGTAACATCCTATAGAGGAGCAAACGCTTCCCTCCACAACTTCTCTATTTAGTCTGGCCTCAAGTTCTGAGTCGTAGCGAGTGGGGTTAATTACAACAAAGCCCATTTTCTTTGAATCAGGGGCAAGGTCGTAGATCACGGCTGATGAGGAGCCCGAACTCACAAAGCCTGGGGAGGCGCTCCACTGTAGGTAGCCCACAGTTAGCTGCAGTAGTTGCCTTATGGCCTGCGGCTCATCCCCCTCGCCTATGTATGTAACTCCTTGAAGCTCTAGGTTAACGTAACCCTCCCTAAACTCAACCCTAATCGGGGAGCTTGAAGAGATGGACAAGGGTCTCGGCTGCCTTAACACTACGCTGTTGGCTTCTATGGCATCCCCGGGCCTGTAAACATCCTCAAAGTAAGCAAAGGGGTAGAGAACCGAAGCCTTAATGTCGTAACGCGAAGTGTCAACCCTTAAGGCAAGCTTAGATGAATGAGCCAGAGGGAGCACCAGGACATTATCAGTGAGGCGGGCTAAGAGGAAGTCACTAGCCTTGAGAACTCTAATAACATCAATGCCAAGGACCTCTGCCTTAGAAGGGAGCACTAAGCTAAAGGGCTGTAACGACACTTTAGGCTCTGTCACAGGGCCCTCCTTAGATCTAAGGGACTCTAAGTCTAAGACCTCAAGCACCTTAAGCCTTGACCATCTGGTGCCATTAATAGCTGCTAAGGCCACTGGGCTTAAGTCGCTGCCATAGAGTGGTACAACGTCTTTAACGTCCCAGGAGAAGGGGTTCATATAAATATTGTCGCGCTCTAACTTGTGCAGTACCAGGGGGCGCATATAGAAGCTCAGTGGTTTAGGAGAGGCTGGTAGTTCTGACTCCAGGCTGCCCCTGTTTACAATAACCTCGTAAAGGCCACAGCAGGACCACCTTAGGTTTAATCCCCTAGGGCCCTCGACAGACTTTATGCCTGCGTTGTTTAAGATCGCCGGGAGGGAAGGTATTCTAAGGTCATCATAATTAATGAATTTCTTATCCCTAAACTGCGTTGAAAGCTCGAGCCACCCTAAGGGATCGAAGCCCTCATGCAAACACTACAGCCCGTGAAGTCCACTTGAAGGCTGATAGCATTAAAATTATTTCTGTTTAAGGGGGCCCTGCAGAATGCCCTTTTTCTAACTTATGGTGCGGGGGGTGGGCTTCGAACCCACGCAGGCCTACGCCAACGGGTTCTGAGCCCGTCCCCTTTGACCAGGCTCGGGCACCCCCGCACCATCTTCCTAGCTATTGTCGGGTTTCTTAAAGGTTTGCGCGGCGCTCCGCACGTAAAAGGCTTGCAAGGCAATCGCTTCGTAAAGCATTTTAAGCGTTCTGACAGCGACGCGCTGGGAAGAGGGACTCTAATTGGGAGTGCTTGACGCCTTATCCAATATCTCGGAGTACCTGCCAACGGTATCAAAGCCCTCGCAGAAGTTAAGCTTGACCAGGAGACTTGCCTGGACAGGTATAGTGTTGGTTCTATACCTTATAATGAGCAACATACCCCTTTACGGCGTGCCAGTGAGCCCTACGGCAGCCACAACTATAACTCTTGAGAACATAATCTTCGCAAGCAGCGTTGGAACTCTGATGCAGCTGGGCATAGGACCCATAGTTACGGCTGGCCTCATACTTGAGGTGCTGGCCGGCGCTAAACTAATAGACATAGACCTCACGAACCCTGATGATCAGGTCAAATTCACAGGAGCCATGAAGACGCTGGCAGTCTTGTTCGCCGTTGCTGAGGCGCTGGTAGTCACCCTCAGCGGGATGTTCTGGCCCGCTGGGACTCCCGTGTCCCCAGTGGTTAAGGCACTAGTGGTAGTTCAGCTGGTGGCCGCCAGCTACATAGTGATATTGATGGACGAGGCCCTTCAAAAGGGCTGGGGGCTGGGGAGCGCCATAAGCCTCTTCATATTAGCTATGGTAGCTCAGACAGTGGTCTGGGACATATTTGGATTTGTCCCGAGGCTGGCGCTGGACTTTGGAGTAGTCCCGGCCCTCATTTATGACAGGGACCCATTCATAGTGCTTACAAGGGCTAACGGCTTCCCTGACGTAACAGGCCTGCTGGCCACGTTTGCAATAGTTATATTGCTCGTCTACCTTCAGGCCATGATGGTTGAGATACCTGTAACATCATCGCAGCTCAGGGGCATAAGGACTAAGGTGCCGCTTCAGTTCATCTACGTGACCAACATACCGGTGCTCCTCTTGGCAATTTTAGTGGCTGACCTCCAGCTCTTTGAGGCACCCCTGGCGAGGTTCTTCGGCATTAGCTCGCTGGTCTATAAGGTCTACAGCGGCATAGTCTTCTACCTGTCGCCGCCCAATGGGCTTGTGGAGACGGTGCTAGACCCCCTGAGGTCCGTGGTCTTCGCTATATCGTGGATGTTGCTCTCGGTAGCCTTTGGTTATGTATGGGTCGAAGTGGCGGGCCTTAACCCTAGCTCGCAGGCTGAGTCCCTGATAAAGGGAGGTCTCGAGATACCCGGTATGAGAAGGAACCCCAGGGTATTGGAGAGCGTGCTTGCAAGGTATATATATCCCTTAACGTCGCTCAGTAGCCTGATAGTAGGTGCCATAGCTGTGGTCGCGGCGTTCTTCGGAGCCTACGGCGGCGGCGTCGGCCTTCTGCTCGCGGTGGGCATAGTCTACCAGTACTACTCGATAATAACGTATGAGAGAGCCCTCGAGGCCTATCCACTGATAAGGAAGTTGGTGGGCGAGTGATGCCTGCGAGCGGGGTCAAGCGAAACCCCTTCAAGGTTATTGTAGTCACAGGAGTCCCCGGAGTAGGTAAGACTACAGTTCTCTCCCTGCTTCAGGAAAAAGCCAAGGAGAGGGGGCTCAGACTCAGGGTGCTGAACTTTGGCGATTTCATGCTAGACAACGCTGTTAGGAAGGGCTTAATAAAGAACAGGGACCAGATAAGGTACCTCAGCTTCAGAGAGCAGTTGGAACTTCAAGATATCGCGGCCTCCTCAATTATTGAGGAGGCCGGCAGCGACCTCAAAGAGGGGGATTACCTGATAGTAGACACCCATGCTATAATTAAGACCCCTTTGGGCTATTTACCGGGCCTTCCAAGCAACGTAATTAACAGCCTCAGGCCTGATATGATAGTCGTTATAGAGGCGGACCCAAAGGAAATAGTTGCAAGGCAGCAGCGTGACGCTACGAGGTACAGGTCGGACTTTGGCGGGGAGGAGGGCGTTCGTCAGCTAATGGATATAGCCAGGTCAGCAGCCATGGCCAGCGCCGTTCAGGCCGGATCCCTGCTGACGATAATTATTAACCGCGAGGGCAGGGCCTCCGAGGCTGCGGAGCAGCTGCTTAATGCTATATCCAAGCTTTAGCGGCCCCACTAGTGCAACATCACGTCTTGCACAACCTGCGTTATTAGTCTAGCTCGCTGTAATCATCATATGCGGTCTCCAGGTATTTTACCAGAAAGTCAAAGGCCTCCTCTAGCCTTAAAGACTTCAGATAGACCTCATATGCCTGCGAGAAGGCGCGCGCTAGCTCCCTCTGGCCCTCCCTGTTTTTTGACATCTCGTCTAAGACGGCCTCTAGCTCCGGCCTTCTTCTCTTTAGCATCTCAATTAACTTCCTAGCTACGGCGTCAGGTGATGCCGGGGGCAATTTGCTTCTCCTGCTGGGTCCTGTGGAACCTGAGGCGCGGACTAATAAAGCTAAAGGAGGCCGATAAGTCAAGAACTTTATATTAAAAGGCCTTGCACAGCTAGCCTGAGGGATTAATGTCAGCAGAGAGAGCCAAGCTAAAACTTAATGGTGATACTATCATCGCGGAATGCTCAGGAAAATCTAAGGAAATAAGGCTTCCCAAGGAAGTGGCCGCCTTGATAGCAACCTCTCCTTGGATGCTAAGACTGGTAGAAAGCCTTTGCAGCGACTCTAAGTTCAGGAAGAGGCTCACCAGCAGTGGCGCCTTGGAAAGCCTGTTCCTTCTCATCTACGCCATGTCAGAAGGCCTCCCCCCTTACAGGGCAGCTAAACGGCTAGGGGTCTCGCATGAAAGGCTTTACAGGCTGAGGAGGGGTCTCGAGAAGGACGGGCTATACGCTCAGGTTAAAGCCTTCATAGAAATAAACGCGAACGCCAGGAAAAGAGAGTCGGCATAGTCAATATGGCTTTAAGGAGGCTAATAGCTTAAGTTCACGCAACTATGGAAATATATGGAGAAGGAGGAGAGAGTAGATGCCCCTGCTAAACAGGAGGCAGCTGCCTGACGTAGGGGAGGTCGTTGTAGGTACTGTGAAGGAGCTTCACGACTATGGGGCCTACTTAGAGCTTGACGAGTTTAACGGCCTTAGGGCGTTCCTTCCATGGGTTGAGGTCTCTAGTCGCTCGTTTAAATCAATAGACGACGTGATTAAAGTTAACGAGCGGGTCGCAGTCAAGGTAATAAGGGTTAACAGGGCCAAGGGCCAAGTAGACGTTAGCCTGAAGAAGGTCACAGACGATGAGCGCAGAAAGAAGATGACGTGGTGGAAGAGAACTCAAAAGGCCGTAAACATAATACTGATGATAGCGAAGGAGCTGAAGAAGGCCGAGAAGCAAGCATACGCAGAAGTCATATGGAGGCTTGAGGACAAGTATGGTGATGTCATGACAGCGTTAGAGATGGCCGCTACCGAGGGTGAGCAGCCTCTGGCCGCAGCTGGCGTGCCCGAGGAGTGGCTAAAGCCGTTGGCCGAGGCAGCCAAGAAGTACGTTGAAGTTAAGAAGGTTAAAGTGAGCCTACTGGCTACAGTTAAGAGTTTGAGCCCCGACGGCATAGAAAAGATAAAGGCAGTGCTCAAGTCCGCAGAGGAGGCCGTTGCTTCTAAGGGGGATAGCTCCGTATCAGTAAAGATATATGCCATCGGAGCCCCAAGGTATAGAATAGACCTCATGGGAGTCGACTACAAGGAGCTTGAGCAGCTAGCTCAAGGCCTGGAGGAGGTAATGTCTAGAGCAGCGAAGGAGCTAGGCGTCGAGTTCTCGTTGGAGAGACTCCGCGAGTAAGGGGCTTGAAAATGAGGTGGCTTCTAAGGAGATGCTCGGTATGCGGCAGGTACACGCTAAGTACTGACAGGTGCCCCTACTGCGGGGGCGCCTTAAGGGTGCCCCACCCGCCGAGGTTCTCCCCTGACGATAAGTATGTGAAATACAGGTACATGCTAAGAACTATGAGCAATTCAGGGGAATAGTAGTATTTTTAATAAATATTAGCAAGGCGCGCTGTAGTAAGGAGCCGCTTATGCCAATACGCTTTCTACTTTGCCCAGGATCTTTGCCTTGCCTCCCGTGGGTCTGACTAGAAGGGTTCCGCACGTGAGGCAGCGTACGGGGAACGTGGCGTGGCTGAATACCACCTGCTTATGGCCGCAGTTAGGGCAGACTACTAACAAGAACCTGCTCCTGGGCTCGGGAACTAGTATCTTTCTCCTCGGGACTCCCGCGATCATAGACATAAAGGGCTCACCTCATGACCTCGGTGAGCTCTATCTTCTTGAGCCTTATACCGAGTATGTGCCTCTTATAGCCGCATTTTGTACAGGTAATGAGCAGCACGACCTTCTTAGTGGTCTTTGCGAACCTCTTCTGCTCGGGCTTCCTCTTGCTGCCGTAGCCCTCGTTCTTCCTTAGATACCTTCTCTGGCCCTCCGAAAGGGTCCTTCTCTTGCCGGCCTTGTAAATGGCCACTGTGTGCTCTGTGTGCGTCTTGCAGCGTGGGCAATAGGTTCTTATGGTCTTTGGGAACTTCACGCGCAGCACCTAGGCCTACAGCTGCTTAAAGCGGCTTTTAACCGTTTCGTGACGTTCAAAGGTCAAGTGAGAGGACTTCAGGGGTAAATAATGGCGCCGGGGGAGGGATTCGAACCCTCGACCGCCCGGTTAACAGCCGGGCGCTCTACCAGCTGAGCTACCCCGGCCCAGAGGAGAGCAGTTAAGGCGACTTGTTTTAAACTCTTAGCCTCTAAAGCTCATGAAGTGTACTAATGCTAGTAAGCCTGCAGCCCTAGTAGGCGTGAGCTAGGCGAGGCGCGTCCTAGCAAGAAACTGCTCTGGCTTACGTTTTTGACAAAGGTTAGGGACCGTTCCCCTTTTAAGTGTTTTACTACATTAATTATGTGGTGCAGCGCGATGAAGCTAAAATTCAGAAACGCCAGAACGTGGGTCTACATAGTAGGTTCTATCAAGAACATAATAGATGAGGGCGTTTTCCTCGCAACATCAGAGGGGCTCTCGCTGAGGGCCCTGGACTCAAGCAGGGTAGTTATGGTAGACCTCTTCTACCCCAAAGAGGCTTTTGACGAGTATTCGGTGTCTGGCGATGAGATGTTCGGAGTTTCATTCGACGCGTTTAATAAGGTCCTGGCCAGGGGCCAGAGGGATGAGAGCCTCGAGCTTGAGGCTTCCGGCGACTCGCTTATCGTTGCCTTTGAGGGCCACGGAAGGAGGGAGTTCAAGATACCTCAGATATCATTAAGCGTTGAGAAGCTGCCAGAGCCTCGTATCTCGTTCTCAGTTATGGCAAAACTAATGAACACGGCCTTCGTTGACGTTATAAATGCTGTCGAGGAGGTGGCGGACGCAATAACTATAGCTGCCACCTCTGATGATAAGCTCCACTTCATAGGGGCAGGCGATGTTGAGAAGGTTGAGATCGAACTTAGCAAAGAGGACCAGAACCTGGTAGACATAAGGGTTGACTCGCCGGATAAGGCCACCTACAGCGTTGAATACTTTGATGATATGATTAAGGCCGCCAGGGGTGCTGACCAGGTGACTATTCAGTACGCTCAAGACGCTCCAGCCAGAGTTCAATTTGACTACGAGGGCGGTGGAAGACTTGTCTTCTACGTATCGCCAAGGATCGAGTGAGGGCGACCAACAAGAGGTTATCATAAGAAAGTGGTCAGAGGCTGACTCTCTGAAGAGCCTCTTTGCAATATACTATAGAATGGACCCGCCCTTCATACTTCCTCACGATATGGCAAAGAGGGAGTTTGCCCTACAGCCATTTGACATTGAAAGCTACATCAGGCACCTAGCATTTAAGGACGAGACATCGCTAAGGAAGTACATAAGATCAAGGACTCCAAGGCACCTCTATCATTCAGTAGGGATATATGAGTTGCCGAGCGCGCCTAACATGGAAGAAAAAGGCTGGCAGGGCTCGGAGCTTCTATTCGATATTGACTTAGATCACCCAGGGGCCTGTGAAGGACAGATAGTAGATGACGAGTGCCTTGTGAAGGGTTTTGACAGCGCCCGCCTGGTGAGCAGGATAGTAAGGGATTTACTAGGAGGCAAGCCCCTTATCTACTTTACTGGCCATAGGGGCTTTCACATTAGGGGCATCTGCGAGCAGTGCATGCAGCTTGGTAGGGACGAGAGGAGGGAGATAGCTAAGCTAGTGAGGGCTGAAGGATTAGATGCGAGCCTCCTGTTCCCTAACAAGAGGGGCGTGAGGCCCGCGCCGGCCACGCCAGAGGACCCCGGCTGGAGAGGCCTCGCAGCGAGCCTCGGGGTCGATCTGAGGGCCTCAGGGCCGCACGTAGGTGTTGACATAGATTCAATGGTTACTGAGGACCCCTCGAGGCTTACTAGGATCCCGGGCTCGCTAAATGCTAAGGGAGGGTTAATAGTTACGCCACTCTGCGACTCCTTTGCCCCAGGGCCTCAAATTTCGCCCTTCCGTGGAACCCTTGACGCGAAGGCAACTAAAGATCTCGACCCGACAAGGATACTTGGGTTTGAAGTTTCGCTGACTGAGGGGGAGGAGCTTAGTTTACCGGCCTCTGTGGCCCTTTACCTCTATCTGTCTGGCTATGTGAGTATTATAGGCGGTGAGGTACTTGTCAGAAGAAACCCTGGCTGGTGGCCCGTACAAGGCTGCGACTGGTCGCCATGAATCTCTGTCCGCTGATTCCATAAAGAGGACTCGAAGACTTTGGTCCCTTTACTGCTCTTCAGGAGCATCGTACTGTGAAAAGTTTAAGGAAATAACAGTGGAGTCCTCAAGGCTGATTGCAAAGGCGAGGCTGGAGGATCTAGGCACTGACTACAACGGCGCGGACTCAGGCGTAATAAGGTTCTTCAACAGGTTCTCAGAACTTTACGGAAGTTACTTAGGTGGGGCAATGGTAGCTAAAGGAGAGAAGGTCCTGGTGCTTATGAGGACTGACATAGTTACTCCGGACGGTTTAACTCTCAGAAACGGTGATACGGTGTTCATCGACGTTGGCACTGCCCTGGGGCTAATATCGTTGGGCTTCGCGGAGCCCGCGCTTACGTGGTCCCTGAACCTTGACTCATGGCTTAAGTCCCTAAGGAAGTCAACTAAGTAAAGTTTTTAAATAGCCCTAACGATTTATAAGCTGGAGCTTAAAAAGGGTGGTAGGTTTTGTCTAAAGAGGACGACATTGCACCCCCAGAGCCAGAGGAGGCTTCTGAGGTCAATGTCACAGGGGTGCCGGGCGAGAGGAAGCCTGTCGTCAATATAGAGAACATAGTGGCGACCGTGATATTAGAGAACACGCTCGATCTAAACTTAATAGAGGCCAGAATACCAGATGTGGATTATAACCCAGACCAGTTCCCAGGGCTCGTTTATAGGCTGCAGAGCCCAAAGATCACGGCGCTGGTCTTCAAGTCAGGGAAAATGGTGGTGACGGGAGCCAAGAGCGTCAAGCAGCTGGTGTGGGCGGTCAAGGCTATACTTAAGAAATTCATAACCAAGGGGATAGTAATCCAGGGCAGGCCTCAGATTCAAATCCAAAACATAGTGGCCTCGGCTAACCTAAACGTAGTGGTAGATCTTGAGAAGGCAGCCTTCGTTCTACCCCACAGCATGTATGAGCCTGAGCAGTTCCCAGGGCTGATATTTAGGATGGACAAGCCAAGGGTTGTCCTGCTGATATTTAGCAGCGGTAAAATGGTGATAACAGGCGCCAAGCGGGAGAACGAGGTCTATGAGGCGGTGAACAACATCTACAAGATACTTGATGAGAACAAGTGCATCAAATAATTCCCGCGAAGAGCTCCTTAAGCGTCGGCAGCTCCACTACGCCTATCTCCCTGTCAACTATTATTGGAACTGCCTCCTGCAGCTCTGCCAGCTCCTTTACTATAGGCGAAAGGTAGGTCTCAGGGCTTGGAGTTATGGCAGTTCCAGTCTGATAGAGGCTTATGGCTGGGAGCACCAGCAGTTCGCCCCCACCCTTGAGGGGCGACTTGAGCAATGCCTGTAGCTTAACCTTGGCGCCAGCCAGGCTTATTTCAAGGCTTGGATGTTCGTGGCCTATTATCACAGTGGAACTGCTTTTAACCGCGTCGACAAGTTTATGGCCATGAGTCACAATGATGCCGTCGCCCAGATCCATATAGTCATCAACAACCTCGACCCCAAAGTCCTTGAGTAGCGGGGCTACAAAGGTATCGTGGTTGCCCCTTACGAGCACTATTTCTTTAATGTCGGCCTCCAGCGCGTGCCTAATAAGCTCTGTGACCTCCAGCCTCTCGCCTTTTGTTAGTTTTTCAAATACATGCTTAAGGTCGCCGTCTATTAAGAGCCTCTTAGCACCCGCTCTGACGCCCTCATCTATAATGCTCTCGGCTTTCTTCAGCTGGAGCCTCGGAAGGAAGACGCCCTGAGTAGCCATGGAGTCCTCATAGCCAAGGTGCACGTCACTTATAATAAGTGTCATGCTGCTTTGGTGCAACAGCGCCGGGGATCTTCCAAGCAGTTTTAGCTTTGAGCCAAGGGCATCCTTTGACGTGAGGCCGCACCTCTGTTGCTCTTTATTAGCTGTGACTGTTAGGGCTTTTAACGTGAGTCTTTAGCAACTGCATCATTGGCCGCTGCGATAAACTCCAAGGTGAACCGCTTGAGCGAGACCATTCTGAGCGTGGTGGTGCCGACATACAACGAGAGGGAAAACGTAGTTCCGCTGGCTAAGAGACTGAACGAGGCTTTGGCGAAAATAAATCAATACGAGATCATATTTGTTGACGACAATAGCCCTGATGGCACTGCCGAGGCAATTATGGAGATTAGTAAGGTGGATCCAAGGGTTAAGCTGATCCTTAGGAAGAACAGGAGGGGGTTAGCCACCGCTATAATCGACGGCATAAGGGCCTCGAAAGGAAGATATGTAGTAGTTATGGACGCCGACTTGCAGCACCCGCCGGAGGTTATACCATTGATGCTGAAGGCGGCTGAGGAGAAGGGCGCGGACATAGTTGTGGCGAGCAGATACACAAAGGGCGGGGGAACCGAGGGCTGGAGCCCTATAAGGAGGCTAATAAGCTGGGGGGCCACGGTTATAGCTAGGCTTCTTGTGCCTGAGTCCAGGAGGACCACTGATCCCATGTCTGGCTTCTTTATGATAAGAAGGGGTGCCATCTCGATAGAGGAGGCAAACCCCACGGGTTACAAGGCGCTACTTGAGATACTTTACAGGAACCCGCAGGCCAGAGTTGTCGACGTGCCCTACGTATTCTCGCGCAGGCTCAGCGGCAAGAGCAAGCTCGGCGCGAAGACCATTTTAGATTACTTATGGCACGTGATAAAGATTTCAAGACCCATCAAGTTCGCTGTCGTAGGCGCCATAGGAACGGGGGTTAACGAAGGAGTTGCAGCGGCGCTGCTCCTCGTTACTAACTACACGTTTTCCTACGTTGGAGGCATAGAGGTAAGTATACTGAGCAACTTCATGCTTAATGATCTCTGGACCTTCAGGGACAGGAGGCCAGGCCGCTGGTACTCGAGGCTCGTGAGGTACCACTTAATGGTAGCTCCAGCAGGGCTTACGATATTTTTTGTTGCGGAGCTCGTGACTAGGCTAACGCACGTGAACCCCCTGTTGGGGCTCTTTGTTGGTATTCTTGCAGGTTTCGTAGTGAACTACACCCTTTCTTCAAGGAAGGTGTGGAAACGCTATTGAAGGACTCGCCGCTGTAAATGCGGTTTAGCCACTCTAGGCCATTCCTGCTGCATTACGTCATGATATAACCCACAGGTTGCACGTCAGAGCGGCTAAGTTTTGGAAATCGAGCTTTCTGAGTTGGGCTTTGAAGGGGCAGGCCAGCGTGAAGGCCTTTAAATTTAATTCCTGATGGCCAGCTTTAATATAATGGAAGTTTTGCTAGGGGCTTTAGGGCAACAATTTAGGCTCACGCTTTTAAGTTGCAGTTTCAGCCCCTTACAGGATTCAAGTTGGTTAATCAAGCAGGCGGGGCTAGCAAGTCGCTAAAGGCCGTGTCGCTGGTTCAGGCTGTATTATTGACCATTCAGTTTATAATTGGCATGTGGATTAACCTTTTCGCGCCCATGAATGTTACTCCGCCTCACAGCTACTTCATGATGGGGTACATGATGTACTACTTCTCACTTATACCATTGCTTGCGCCTCACATGGCAGTAGGGGTTATCATAGGTCTTCTATTCATAGTAATTCTTGTGCTGTCGCTGCTGTCCAGGAATGTAGTGAAGGCCACGCTATCGGTTATAGGCGGGATCATGACGTTGATGGCAGGCATTGCAGGCATGGCCTTTGTCGCTGGAGGGCTATCAAATAATGCGCTCTCCATGATAATGAGCGTCGGTTTCGCAGGCGACATAGCTGTGGTCATTTTACTTCTCTACCTCTAAATAATGATCAAGTAGTAGTGGAGCCGCCGGCGGGACTTGAACCCGCGACCACCGGCTTACAAGGCCGGCGCTGGCGGCCCGCGCAGGGTCTACCGGCTGAGCTACGGCGGCACTCGTGGGCCTTGTTTGTGCATCCTCTATTTAAAAGCCTGCGCTCAAGATCTCTTAAGCTCTCGGGGGTCGCCCTTATCAGGAGAACGAGTGCATGCTTTACGCCTACCTATCTGGCAGACACCCAAGGCTTCCAGAGGAGGAGCTGAAAGCCCTGGTAGAGCTAAGCGGTTCAGCGTACAAGCCGCTGTTAAGGCTTGACCAGGTAGTGCTCTTTAACGCCGACGTTGTAAACGTATCGGCCTATGCCAAGAGGGCAGCTTACGTGAAGGAGGTCGGGGAGGTGCTAGCCTATGGGGAGAGGTGCGAGGTCGAAGAGCTGTTGGCTAAGGCCCTGAGGTCGCTGGAGCTCAGGGGGCTCAAGTCTTTTAAGCTCGAGCTGACCTCGATTAAGGTGGAGCCCTGCTGTAGTCCTACAGAACTTCTGAGGGGTCTTACCAAACTCTCCATAAGGCCAAGCCTAAGCTCGGAGAACACCGTAAGGATACTAATAAGCGAGGGCGTTGCCATAGTTGGCCTTGCCGTCGGTAGAAGGGACCTTGGCAACGTTAAGCTCAGGTCGCCCCCAAACAGGCCGTTCTGGAGGTCAGGGGAGCTCGACATAAGGCTCTCCAGGGCTATGGTGAACCTCTCAAGACTACCTTATGGGGGCACGTTTCTGGACGCTTTCTGTGGAACCGGAACCCTTGCGCTAGAGGCCGTGCTTGCCGGAGGCAGCAAGGCGCTGTGCGTTGACATAGACGGTTCAATGGCTTACGGCTCTAAGACCAACTTCTCATGGGCTGGGCTAGACTCTTTGTCGCTTATTGCCAACGCGAGGCGCCTTCCCCTAAAGGAGGGCAGCGTCGATTCTATAGCCAGCGATCCCCCCTATGGCAGGTCGACCAGGGTTGTTGGGGAGAGCTATGGAGACCTAGTCGAGGGGTTCCTCCAGGAGTCGGCCCGAGTGCTGAAGCCTGGCGGCTACGTTGCCTACGCAGGGCCCGTCGATCTGGCCCCCTATAAGTATGCCGTTGAGCAAGGCTTTGACCTAATAGCCAGAATAGATCAATACGTGCACTCTGGGCTCACCAGGCAAATAGTTGTGGCTAAAAAGGCCACGTAGCTCCCAGCGCGCGGGCAAGGCGCTGTGGCGAGACAGGTAGAGGTCATAACCCTTGGCACGGGCGCGGCATTGCCGAGCCTTGAAAGGTTCACCGCCGCCTATGTGGTGAGGGACTGGGCGGGCAACGTCATACTCATGGACTCTGGGGAGGGGGCCCAGCAGAGGCTCAGGCAGGCGGGGATATCCCCCACTAAGGTGGACTTCATTGTGTTAACTCATGGGCATGGGGATCACATAAACGGCCTTCCGGGCTTGCTAGGCACGATGCAGTTAAGTGGGAGGAAGAGCAGGCTCACAATAATAGCGCCCAAGTACTTAGCGGAGCCGATAAGGGAGCTTATAAATGCTAACAAGTTTGAGGACCAGTTCCCCGTTAATGTAATAGACGTTACTGGGGACGAGGGCTCGCTTACCCTCTCGTCGTGGGGCAGGGACAGGCTGGTGTTGAGCTGGTTCAGGGCATGCCACTCCATAGAGGCCTACGGGTACTCGCTTACATGGGAGTTAGGCCCAAGGATAGCTGAGCCGGTCGAGCCCTCACAGGCGCGCAAGCTGCTCGAGGAGGGAGGTTCAGGGCTTACCTCCCCTAGGTCATTTAAGCTGTCATATACAGGGGACACCTCGCCCTGCGACAGCGTAGTCAAGGGCGCCTCAGGGGCCAACGTACTCATACACGAGTCCACCTTTGACTCGTCTATGAAGGATGAGGCATCAAAATATGGTCACAGCACAAGCGTCGGAGCTGCGGAAGACGCCGTAAAGGCCAACGTTGGGAAGCTGATACTGTCCCACATAAGCACCAGGTATGAGGGCTACGAAGCCCTGCAGCTGGAACAGGAGGCAAGGTCCGTGTTCCCAAACTCCGTGCTCTCCTGGGACCTGGCAAGGTTTGTGGCTAACGTCTAAGGGTCCGGCATGCTCCTCTCCCAGAGCGGCCTTCCCCTTGAGGTCTGGGGGGCCAGCCAGTCTATGACGTCCCTTATACTTGGGTGCCTTATTGTTATCTTTATGGGGCCCAGCGGCGACTCCTCGCCCCAGGTTAGGAGGCTCACCTTCCCCTCGTAAGCTGCCTGCTTGTGGAAAAGCAGCGTGACAGCGTCTCCTTTGAGCTCCTTTAACATGTAGCTCCTTGTCGCCTCAAGGATCTCCTGGGTTCTAAGGAGCCTGTGAAGCTTCTGAAGCGAGGCCAGGGAGCTCGCGTACGCCCTAATTATTTCATAGTCGCCGGCCTGGACCTTCTCAACCCTCTCAGGGTCAAAGATGTTGGTGAGGGCCTTCATGACTTTCTCCTCGCTCTCCGTTGGCCTAAGCTCAACCTCTGCAACGATCTCTCCAGAGCCCATCCCTTATCACCTTAGCAAGCCTGCTGGCCTGCCCCACAAGCTCTTGGACGTCTGACTCATTTATTATCATGTAGTCGGCCATAGCTATCACGTCACCTATGCCATACTCCAGGTTCTTGGAGTCCCTGAACTTAAGCTCATCCAGCGTTGAGGCGCCCTCCCTGGCCCTCCTCAGCTCCCTCTCAAACCTTATGGCTGGGGCAGCGTGGACGGCCACAACGCAGAGGTCGCCGGCCGCCCTGAGGTAAGTTATTTCTTCGGGGCTTCTGACGCCGTCTACGACAACGTACTCGTACTGCCCCTGGAGCTCCTTTAACGTCTCTGCAACCTTTAGGCCCACGGCGCCCCTGCCGTAAATCTTCCTGAGCTCAGTGGCGACGCTCTCTATGTTAGTCACGGTGAGGGGCAGGCCCCTTTTCTTAACCTCCTCCCTTACTACGTCGCCCATAACTATAAGTTTGGCGTTAAGCTCCTCTGAGAGCACCCTGGCAAAGCAGCTCTTCCCGCTTCCCGGCATGCCAGTTACCGCTACTATTAGCACCTTTAGCCCTCAGGTGCTGTGCTGCTCATAGCTTATAACCTATCTTCCTCAGGAACTCCCTTCTCTCCTTCACGTCCTCTTCACTCTCAACACCGAGTGGCTTAAACCCATCACTGACTCCTAGCAGGGCCCTGCTTTCGCCTAGGTCAGCGACTACGACCTTGACGGGGTTTGCGGTGGCCACGTCTATGGAAACCACCTCCTGCACCTGCTTTATGGCGTTGAGTACATTTATGGGGTAAGCGTTCCTTATGTATATTACGAAGACGTGGCCTGCCCCTATCTTAAGGCAGGCCTCAGTGGCGGTCTTGACTAGCTCCTCGTCGTTGCCCTCCCTTCTAACTAGCCTTTTGCCGGAGGCCTCACAGAAGGCGAGGCCAAACTTTATGCCAGGCGAGGAGGTGACCAGGGCCTCATAGAGGTCCTCAGTGGTCTTGATGAAGTGGCTTCTGCCTATGATTACATTGGCTCCCTCAGGTATGGGGATGTCTATAACCTCAAGCTCCACACCGTTCACCGTTACTTTAATGCCTTGGGTCCCTAATAATAGTTTACTGCGGCCCTCATGGCAAAACTAACTGTAAGCCTCGCCCTTCAGGGCGGGAGGGTCATGTGCTTGGCTAGCCCTCAGAGGCTAGGCTGCGCAGCCTGCCAACGAAGTTGAGCCTTTCGAGCTCGGGCAGCAGGTAAGGTGGGACGCAGGAGGCCCACGTGCTGGAGCCCTGAAGTATCAGCTCCCTGATCCTGGTCCCGCTGCACTCGCTCCTGTTGAACATGGGCTGCTCTACGGCGGCCAGCCCCGCATCCCTGAAGAGCTGCAAGACCAGCGGGTTGCCTGAGACCACGCCGTCAAACTCCCCGAGCAGCATCCTAAGGTACTGGACCCAGACTTTGTTCATCTCTATATCCGTAACTGGTATTATCGAAACCCTCTTGCAGTAGTCGTCGCCAAGCTCGTGAGCTAGCACGGTCCTAAGGAGCTGAAGCCTCTCGCCTGCAGTCAGCGGGTTCTTTAGTGAGAAGCTGTCCTGGGCGCTGCCGATTATAACGATCAGCTCGTCGGCAAGTTCAAGGGCGTACTTTATAGCGCTTATGTGCCCTAAGTGCGGGGGCTGAAACCTGCCTGGAAACACCAGCCTCTTAAACTGCTTCAAGCTTAATTCCCCACCAGAATCAAGTACTCTGGGTTTTTAGCCTAGGGGGCTAGGATTGCCTAAGCAGAGCGAGCGGTGGGACAGAAGTGATGAAGTAATATTCAGCGACAGGTCAACACCCGAGGCCAGGAGGCTGGCCCAGAAGTACGGGTACCTGCCATACATAGTAGAGAGGTACCTGGAGCTGTTAGGGGACGAGGCTGAGGACCTCCTGGAGGCCAATGAAGTTCCCATGCCTGAGACCCTCAGGTGTAACGACTTTAAGATAAGCTGCGGGGAGCTCGAGTCAAGGCTAGGGGAGGCCGGCTTTGAGCTTGAGAGGGTGCCGTTCCTTCCACACGGCTACCACGTGATAAGCTCCCCCATAAGCCCTGGGGCGACTCATGAGTACTTGAAGGGTTATTATTACCTTCAGGACCCGGGCTCCATGCTTATAGTTTACGTTATGAACCCAAGGCCCTCAGCCACAATACTTGACATGGCCGCTGCCCCTGGGGGTAAGTCGACGCAGATATTGCAGCTCACCAGGGACTCCTCCCTGCTAATAGCGGTGGAACCCAAGAGGGAGAGGATTAAGGCGCTCAGGTCGAACTTACAGAGGATGGGCTTTAGCAACTACATACTGATAAGGTCAGATGCCAGGTTCCTAAGCCTGGACACTAAGCCAGCGCAGGTGCTCCTTGACGCCCCGTCAAGCGGTGAAGGCATTATAAGGAAGGACAAGAACAGAAAGACGAAGACCTCCCTCTCAGACCTAAGGAGAATACATGAGCTTCAGGTGGAACTCCTCAACAGGGCGTTGTCCATAGTGAGCCCCGGCGGAACCGTGACATATGCCGCCTGCTCGACGGCCGTCGAGGAGGGCGAATACACCGTGCATAAGGTCCTTGCTGATAAGGATTACGTGACCACTGAGAGGCCCTTTGGGTTTCCCCTAAGTAAGCCCTTCGAGGAGTACAGAGGCGTAATATTTGATGACAGGGTGAAGGGCTGCGGCAGGCTGTTCCCCCACAAGCAAGGCACGGAGGGGTTCTTCATATGCAAGCTAAGGCGCCTAGACTGATGGGGCTCACTGACGACATGCTTAAAAAGCTAAAGGAGTTCGCCGAAGCCTTAGGTCTCCCCATGTCTGCCATAGCGACAAGGCCCTATTACCTTGAGGTTCCTGATGGCAATTATTATGATATATTTGACGTCACGAGCCGCGTTGAAGAGGCTGTGAGCAGGCTGCCCTCCCTGTACTCTGTAGGCTTATACCTAGGCTACATTGACAAGGAAGGCTTTCACCCTGGACTCCCCCTGGCTCAAAGGCTTGCCAGTAAATGCTTTGTCTCCACGGACTGCACGGTGCTAGACGAATATGGAGCCAAGGTGTTCCTTTATGGTAAGGAGGTTACGGAGGAGCACATAGTTAAGTTTAAGGAGGGGGTCTCTGTGGTCCTCGACACATCCCTGGAGCCACTGGGGTGGGGGTTTGGATCCTACATTAGGCTTAAATCCAGGCGTGTAACCAGGGTTGAGCCAGTGAAGGACCTGGGCTGGTATCTAAGGAGGGGAGGGTAATTGGCATTTAAGGACGGGGACTTCGTGCTAATAAACTATGTGATAAGTGTTAAGGATGGCGACAGGGAGATAGTGGAGGACACTAACAAGGAAGATGTTGCCAAGAGCGCGGGCATCTACGACTCTAACAGGCGATACGAGCCTTACCTGGTAGTCGTAGGCAGGAGCCAGGTGATAAAGGCTATAGATGAACAGCTCAGGGACATGGATGTAGGCCAAAGGAAGGAGTTCATCGCGACGCCAGACAAGGCCTATGGCCCCTACCGCAACGACCTAATTATAAGGCTTCCCATAAAGCAGCTCAACAGGTACGGCATTCCGCCAGTGGTTGGGCGCCGCGTGGAGGTTGGAGGCAGAATAGGAGTTATAAGAAGCGTCACAGAAAGGTTCGCTTACATAGACTTTAACCATCCGCTTGCAGGCAGGGACCTGAAGGTGGAACTTGAAGTTGTTGGAAAGCTAGAGACCCTCGATGACAAGGTGAAGTACCTGGTCACAAGGTATATGCCTCTCGACAGGAACTCAATAAGTGTCTCGCAGCAGGGGGAGGGCTCCATAGAGCTTCAGCTGCCCCAGGAGGTGCTTGGGCTGTCAGATCTCGAATCAAGGCTTCAGCTGCTGCTCGGGGACCTCTCGTCATTGCTTGGCATAAAGGGTGTCAAACTTGTTGTAAACGTCACTTTGAGCCAGCAGGGCGCGTCGGCCTCAGGGCAGCAGGCTTCGCAGCAACAGCAGGAGGCCCAGGCTACCCCACAATCTTAATTGAGGCGCCGTAATTTCTTGGGGGCGATATGATTACCTCTCCGCTCAGGCCAACGTTGCTCATGATTTCCTTCATAAGCATGACGTCGCCCTGGGCCTCGTACTCATTTTCAACAATTGTGTACATAGCTGGCCCCCAGCTTGACTGAGCCAGTATGACCCTGCTCCTCCAGGCCTCGGCCGCTAGGTCATTAAGCTTCCCCCTGTACTCGCCGCCTTGCACGGACGCGAAGAGTATCCCCGTGCCCCTTTGGACGAACCTAAGGCCCTCAAGGGCGTCGTCTAAATCACCTCTTGCTATGCCGGCGGCCAGCCTGAGGGCCCCGCTCGTCATAAATGCTATGTTAGACTCGCTGTTGCCCCACTGCCTCTTCTCCATAATGCTCTCCTCCTCTTCATCAGTCAGCCCCCTCTCAATCTTTGGTATAATTATTACAAACCTCCACTCGCTCGGCATCTTCAACGTGACGAGGGGCGTGGGCCTTCCTGGCAGCCCAGCGTCCATTATAAACCCGCCATACTTAAAGGCAAGCGTGCCAGCGCCGCTGTGCCTCGCCCTTCCCAGCTTTAAGGCGGCCTCCTCGACGGCCTCGGGTTGTTCTCCTTTGAGCGCCTTGAAGGCCATGTAGAGGGACAGAAGTACCTGGGTTCCCGTTCCGAAGCCCCTGTGGATAGGAGGGCTCTCGTGGACCTCAACGTTGAAGCCCTGCACGCCCGCTACCTTGGCAGCTTTTTTGACGTATTCGAGCAGCTCCTGAGGCCCTCTGTACTGCTCTCTGTCGGAGAGCTCCACAGCGGCCCTGAACTTAGGGTTATCGACGTAGAAACCTATGGAACCCCACCTGACGTTCCAGTCGCCTGCAGCATAATAGAAGCCTCCGTGAAGCCTAGAGCCCGTCTCTACCTCTGCACGCAAGCCTCAGCCCCATGTTCAGGGGGGACTGGAGGTTAAGAGCACCGGAGCTTTAACCGTCTGTTAATGCTAGGCAACCCCAATAATTATCTGAGACCATTCTATTATGTTGACAAAAGAAAGGGCCTGAGGGAGCTGACTCCTCTTTAAGCCAGTGGTTATAAGCTTTTATGCGGTGATGTGCGTGAAGCTGGTAACTGTAAAGATGCCTGAGCTCTATGTAAAGGCTATAGATGAGCTGGTCAAGGAGGAGAAGTTTACAAACAGGAGCGAGGTAATAAGGGTGGCCGTAAGGGAACTTCTTAAAAGGGAGCTGTGGGGGGAGAGCCTGTTAAACGAAGGCGAGCTGTCAACGTCGGCGGAGGTAGCAGAAGTCTAATGCTGTAGACAAATGCGGCGCGACGTTTCTTCAAAGTTAGGACGGCCATCTGTGATCGTTCATTTAAAGGCTTTTATTGTTAACCCGCCGGATGAAGCCATTATTGTTATTAATAAGTTGCCAACGCTCGCAGCCATCGTAATTAGTGCTACGATGAGGGAGCTGCCCGCGCCTGTGACCATCAGTATAGCAGAGGCTACTATTAGGAGCGCGTCGGCCGCGGGTCTTGCGTATAGGGCTCCGGCGGAAATAGATAAGCCAAGAATTATGGGCGCCACTTCAAACTCCAGCGGCGTTACAGCTACTAAGATCAACAGGAAGGAGAAGGTGGCCAGTGAGAGGCTCGCTAGGATCCTGGTCGCTAAAGATGCGAGCCTAAACTGAAGAAGCCTCCCATAGCTCTGGGCCTTAGCTTTGATGACACTTAAAGCCGAGGACACATTAGGTACGTTACCAGAGTCAACCGCGGCGGCAAGCTCGTTAACTAGGGGCTTTACTTCTCTGGCATCTAGGTACTCACATACGCTGTTAAGCATATCGGCAACGCTGTATATCGACGCTGCTAGGAGCCTTATGTCCATGTTCTCGGACTTGGAGGCCTTCGCTCCAATTATCCTAATATAGTTAACTTCATCGCATATGCTCATTACACCGACACCTTCCCGACAGAGCTGCTGTGCCTCTGCAGGTATGCGGCAGCGTTTAAGATTAGAAGCTTTGCGTGATTGGCATTGACGTAATGATACGTGACAGAGCTCTCGTAATCTGCGCCATAATAGCCCGCCATAGAGACCTTTAGCTCGTATATCTCATCAGTGCCCGCTACATATGGCAAGATTAAGTTCCACCTGTCCACTACGTCCTTAGGCTTCACTATGGTCTCCCTGGGCTCCCACGTGTACCCCTTCTTAGCAGTCACCTTAAGCTCAGCGTTAAGGTCCAGAGGCGTGAAGCTCTCTGCAAAGTCCTCCGATGACGCTATATCATTGAATGAGGAGGCCAGGGTCCACCTCCACTCGTCGCTGTTGACATCGAGGAACGCGATTACCCTCAGATCATTGTACTCAGGACGTCTCATGTCCTTCAACTTGTTGAGCACGGTCTTCTCAGAGAGCTTAAGTTCCTCAGCAATTTCTATTGAGGTGAAGGCCCAGTCTTTAAGCAGCTCGGCAATTCTCTTCGCCAGGTCCTGAACCCAGAGCCTCACGGGCGGCAGCGAGAGGAGCTCCTGCGACAAGGGCGAGGGTCCATCCTTTATAACATGCACTTTTATGTAGCGCTTCCTGAGACCCTCTATGAACTTTATAGCGCCTTCGACGTCCAGTTCCTTATTTATTATAAACTTTTTGACCTCATCTATTAGCGTGCTGTCCCTTTCTTTGTTTACTTCGCCTAGCTTGCCCAGGTCGTACTTTGCCTCAGCGAGCCTCTCGTGAAATATTGGAAGGTAGTCAAGGGCCTCATAGATGGCCTCCCTGACCTCCTCGGGCCCTAGCTCCATTAATGCCGACAGCGCGTCACGGTCACCCATGTTAACGCTTACGCCGAAGAACGAGGGCCTGTAGTAAGCGTCAAGGCCCTTGCTCTTCGCAGCTAAAAATACGAGTAAAACTCCCAGGGTTTCGGCGAGCTTCGAGCCGAAGGGGCCTAGGAGCACCTGCTCGTTCTCAACCCTCTCATAGGCTATGTCGTGGGGGCCTATCGTTATTCCCCTCGACTTATACCACGAGCCTATAGCTTCTAGCACGCGGCCCGATTCGTAGCCGCGCCAGCCGTCGTCCAGGATAACCCTGTAGAACTCCTCTGAAACCTCCTTTGATCTAGTCAGGCCTTCGCCCTTCCAGAGGGGTATCTCGCCGGAGCCCTTGGCAGGGATCACGTCAATGCGCTCGTTAACATCGTCTATTCTTGAGACTTCCCAGGCGCTCCCTGCAAGCCTTATCACGTCGCCAACCCTTAAGTTACGGTAAACAAAGTAAGCGTCGATGTAGCCGATAACGGAATCGGGCGATCTCACCGCAAACATGTCCCTCTTGGGAATAGTAGAGAAGAAGTCGCTGAAGTCCCTCGGGGACCAGGGCCTGTCCGAGCCGTTGCGGAGCCTCCAGATCCTGTAGAAGGTGCCCCCAACCCTTATCGAGCCCTTATCATCAACGTCGATTACGCCGTTCCCCTTCATATACTTAATCAGGGAGAGGAACTCCTCATGGCTTAACTTAAAGATGGGGGAACCCTTTAGGGTCTTGTAAAGCTCCTCCACAGTGAGGCCGGGGTCCTTTGACAGCGCGCTTCCAACCACTTCTTTTGCAATAACGTCAGCTGGCGCTACGTCCAATATTTCGTCCTCAACATAGCCGCTTGTTGCAAGTCTAGTCTCGGCTAACGCCTCTGCCAGGTCCACTGGGTCGGTCGTTATTATCAGGCCCATGGAAGTGCCGCCCAGCCTGTGGAAGCTCCTTCCTGTTCTCTGTATGAGCGCGGCCACCGAGCCTGGGGCGCGAACCTGGATGACCTTCCTTATGGACCCTACGTCTATCCCTAGCTCTAACGTCTTGGTGCAAACCACCAGGCAGCCCTCGCCGCGCCTCAGCTTCTCCTCAACCATCTCCCTGACCTCGGCCGAGACGCTGGAGTGATGCACATAGACGTTCTCTAGCTTGCCTTTCTGAAGCTCGTGACTGAGCTTCTCGGCCACGTACCTGCTGTTAGTAAATATCAGCGTCGGTCCTGAGGACTCCGAGGACGCTATCTCCGCTACCTTGGGCCACGGGTCCTTGGCCCCATCTATGTATCTCACCTCAAATAGGAATCCACGGTTCCCGCCGCCGCTCACCAGCTCTGACTCCCTCCTGCTGCTGCCCCTGAGCAATGCTAGTGCCTTCCCGGGGTTACCAATGGTTGCTGAGAGCCCTATCCTCTGGAAGTCCCCTGCCAGCCTCGCAAGCCTTTCAAGCAGCAGGAGGAGCTGCGCTCCCCTCTTCGATGAGAGCAGCTCATGGACCTCATCCACAATAACTGCCTTGACGTTACGGTAGTACTCCCTGAACTTGGGGGCCCAGTCTAAGTCTATCTCGAGGCTCTCAGGTGTCGTTAAGAGCACGTGAGGCGGGTTCCTAAGCCTAAGGTACCTCTCAGAGCTGGGCACGTCGCCGTGTTTCTTGGCCACCCTCAGCCCGAGGGGCTCAGCCCAGTAGCTTATCCTCCTGTGGAGGTCGTTTATGAGCGCCCTCATCGGCGTTACATAAAGTATGCTCACGGGCATCAAGTTCCCTTCGTTGGTAAGCCTGGTGAGGAGGGGAAGTAGGGCAGCCTCGGTCTTGCCCTCGCCGGTGGGAGCCATAATGAGCACGTTCTTGCCAGCCAGTATAGCCCTCGCTGCCCTCTCCTGCAGCTCCGTGAGGCCTTTCCAGCCCCTCCTCTTCATCAGGCCTATTAGCTCTGGTCTCAGCATCGCCTCAGTCATTGCCGTCCTACCATCTCTGGCTACAGCGCCAAACCTTCTACAGCAGGCCGGTCTGTGCTTAAATATAGTGTGGCGCTCCCTTACATAGGTCTTCAAAGTATGGCCGCAGGCGAGCTTCACAGGTGCATGGTGTGTGGCAGGCCCTTCCATGAAGGTCAGGGCATAATTATAAGGAGGGGCGAGCTGCTGCTGGAGTTTCACAGCGCCAAGTGCGCAGCCAAGTTCTTGAGGCTACTTATGGAGAGGCCCGAGGCCTCGTGCGTGGAGGGCCCTATCAAACAAATCTCTAAAGAGCTCAGGGACTCACTCGAGAAGAGAAGGCAGGGAAGCTCTAAGGTGATAGCTTGAAAGTAAAGGTAAGGCTCTACTCAGTGCTCCGTGAGGCGGCTGGCAAGGGTGAGCTGGAGCTTGAGCTCGGCGACGGCATTACGGTCTCCGGGCTCCTTGAAAAGCTCTCATCAGTGGGCCTAGGAAAGGTCCTTGAGGAACTTAAGGGCGAGGTGCAAGTCATAGTTAACGGAAAGTCCCTTGCCCCCTCGCAGCTCATACCTCAGGACGCCAAGGTTATTCACGTGCTCCCGCCCTCCTCTGGCGGCAGCGAGAGGGTGCTGGTTAGGATAGCCAGGGACGATGAGCCGGTCGACCTAGCCTCTCTAACCAGCTTCCTCTACGGCGACAACCCGAGGGTCGGGGCCGTGGCCTTCTTCATAGGCATTGTCCGGGGCATAAACAACGGAGAGCAGGTTAAGGAGCTGGACTACGAGCACTCCGAGGAGCTCATGGAGCCTAAGCTGAGGGAGCTAGCCTCTGAAGCCATAACTAAGTTCTCCCTGGCAGGCGCCTGCGTAATACATTTCGTGGGTCCAAGGAAGCCGGGCCAGCTCACCATGGTGGTCGGCGTCTCAGGGGAGTCCAGGAAAAACGTCTTCCCGGCGCTGGAGTGGCTGGTCGACCATGTTAAGCATGAGGCCCCCGTCTGGAAGACTGAGGTTAGGGAAAGCGGAGTTTATTACATGGTTGGCGACAGGGAGATAAAAGAGACGGAGCTTAAACGCGGGTCTTAGGCTAGAACAGTTTTAAAGTGAACCACCTCCTCAAAACCTCCAGGGTGGCCTTAAGGTGCCTGCCATAGAGGTCGGGAGGATATGCTATAAGCTGAGGGGCCGTGAGGCCGGCAGGAAGTGCGTAATAGTTGACATAGTAGATGAGAACAACGTGCTAGTCACAGGGCCCAAGACGCTTACTGGCGTAAGAAGGAGGAGGGTAAACATATCGCACATAATGCCCCTAGACAAGGTAGTTCAGATAAACAAGGGGGCCAGCGACGAGGAGGTGCTCAAGGCAATAGAGGCTGCTGGCCTCGCGGACTTTATGAGGGAGAGGGTAAAGCTTCAGCAGGCCTTAGCCTGAGGCCGGTGCTTAGGGTTGAGCTCTGAGCTCACAAGGCGTGGAAGGGAGTTTTTGAACTTCGTCAACGACTTCTGCGGCCACAGGGCCCAGTGGCTTGAGAAGATACCAGAGGACACCTCGGGCGACTACGGTGTTATACCAACCGAGAGGCCCGCAGAGGAGTACATAAGTTATGGGGTGGTTAACATAGACAAGCCTCCCGGGCCTACAAGCCATGAAGTCACGGCCTGGGTTAAGAGGCTCCTGGGGGTTAAGCGGGCGGGGCATGGAGGGACCCTTGGGCTCAGGCCGCGTGGCCTGGGCGGGGAAATCCCAAAGTAACAGGCGTCCTGCCCGTAGCCCTTGACCATATGACCAAGATAATGGGCTCTGTAGTGCACTCGAGGAAGGCGTACGTCTGCGTCATGCAGCTTCATGGCGATGTAAGCGAGAAGAAGCTCAGGGAGGTGGCGGAGGAGTTCACGGGCACGATATATCAGAGGCCGCCCGTTAGGAGCAACGTCAAGAGGGCCCTGCGCACCAGAAGAATATTCTCGCTTGAGGTGCTTGAGGTCAGGGGCAGGCTGGCCCTGCTTAGGGTAGAGTCGGACCCAGGGACCTATATGAGGAAGCTGTGCTGGGACATGGGGCTTGTCCTGGGGGTCGGCGCGCACATGAGGGAGCTGAGGAGAATTAAGACGGGCCCCTTCGACGAGGACCACAATTTAGTCACGCTGCAGGAGCTCTCGGAGGCCGTGTATCGCTTCAGGGAGGAGGGTAAGGATGACTACCTCAGGAGGGCGGTGCTCCCAGGGGAGGTCATTACGTGCGAGCTACCTAAGGTTGTGCTCAGGGACAGCGCGGTTGAGAGCGTTGTAAACGGTGCCCCCCTCGCCGTGCCGGGGATATCGCTGCTCACGCCTGATGTAAAGGCAGGCGGCAGGGTTGCCATGCTAACGCTTAAGGGAGAGCTGGTAGGCTTAGGTGAGGCTGTCATGGATGCCAAAGAAGTCATGGAGCGCGATAAGGGCATAGCCGTCAAGCCCACCCGCATAGTGATGCCGCGCGGCATCTACCCGCGCATGTGGAAGAGCAAAGGGGCTAGCTAACAGATTTAAGCACAAGCATTCATCTACACCTTGGCGCCGGGGTGCCCGAGCGGCCCAAGGGGACGGGCTGGAGACCCGTTGCTCCGCAAGGGGCGCGTGGGTTCAAATCCCACCCCCGGCGTCGCCCTAATTCATAATTGCATGAAGTCTTAGTTACCCGGCACGTGCCTCCGCAAAAATACTCCGTGGCCCTCTAAGGGCAGCACAGGCGGAAACATGTCCACTTATGTATACGGTGAGAACTATAAGAACATGGCCTACAGGATCACGATAAACAGGCCTGAGAAGCTGAACGCCATAAACGGCGAGATGTGGGACTCTCTTGCAAGGGAGCTTGAGAAGGGCTGCGCCACTGACCTGCGCTCTATATTGCTCACTGGAAGCGAGGTGGCGTTCAGCGCAGGGGATGACATAGACGCCATGTCAAGGCTTAGCACGCAGAGGGAGTCAGAGGAGTTCTTCAACAGGATACTTGACGTGGTTACAACAATGATAAAGTGCAATAAGCCTATAGTCTGCGCCGTCAAGGGCCTGGCCGCTGGCGGCGGGGCGGAGCTCCTCCTGGCGTGCGACGTCGTGGTAGCTGCTGAGAACGCGTGGATTAGCTTCCCCGAGGTCGCCCTTGGCCTTCTGCCCCCCTTCCTGTTAAGCCTTGGCGTCACAGCGCTGGGCCACAGGAAGGCCAGGTACTTAGCGATGACCGGCCAGAGGCTGTCGGCCACGGAGGCCTCCCTGCTGGGCATAGTTGACGAGGTTGTGCCTCAGGCCGACGTTGACCAAACAGTAGATGATATACTGAGCACGCTTATGTCGTTCCCGCCGCAGGCCCTGCAGGCGATAAAGAGGCTGGCCCTGAGCGACGTTGACCTATCGCGCATGAAGGAGGCCACAGGCCAACTGGCCTCCCTAGCCATGACTGACGAGGCCAAGGAGAGGATGCAGCTCTTCAAGGAGCACAAGCTCAAGCCGGCGGCCGTCAGGAAGCTTGAGCGACGGGCCTAGATGCGCAGCATCGACAGCGGTATCATATAGGCGGCGTAGATGGCCACGTTTACTAGCGTGACCAACGCCCCTACGATCATGAACTTCCAGTAGCTTACAGAGACGCCGTGACGGGCCTCCGTGGACTCTAATATTATAACGTTCGACGCAGCCCCAAGTATGGTCAGGTTGCCAGCTATGGTTGATGCCATGGCAAGCGTTAGCCAGGCCATGTAATTGGCGCCGCTGAACCCAATGCTCTGCATGTAAATTATGAAGAGCTCCACGAAGGGCACGTTACTCAGAAGCTGGCTGAACAGAAGCGATGACGCCGTGATTCTGATGAAGTCGTTAAGCGGGCTCCCAACGCCCGGCAGCAGGTACCTGAAGAGGGATGTGAGTATGCCGGAGTTCCAGACGCCAGCCATAGCTATGAACATCACTATGAAGAACAGTATCGTGCCCCAGTTGACCCTCCTGATGGTTTCCCTTGGATCGCTTGACAGTATGAAGGTTGCAGCGGCGACCGTGAACGGTATGATTCCTATCTCAGTTATTGCGGGCCTTCTCATTAGCTCAAGCATGTCATTGACGGTCAGCGCCACTATTATGACTACCAGGGACAGGGCGGCGAGCATGGCGTCCCTCCTGTTCCTTATGGCCTCCTCAGGTATCCTGTAGGGCAGCTTCACGGGCCCGCCCTTAACACCATAGATCTTAGCCAGGATGTAGCCCGTGACGGCAAGGTTTACCATCGTAGGGACGGCGAGGTAGATGACGAACGTGCTCAGTGGTGCCTGGACGCCGGAGCTCACGGCTATTAGCATGTTCTGCGGGTTGCCCAGGGGCGTCATGGTGGAGCCTATGGTGACGGCGAACGCTAACATGAGTATTGCGAGCTCCGGGTCAACGCCTATGACCTTGGCCAGCGGCACTATTATGAGCGAACCCATGGCGGCAACTGCGTCGTTGACAACTATGGCAGCCATGACGCCTAGCGCGATGGTTAGGACTATTATTAGCCTGACCCTGTCCCTCACCTTGTAGACTATGTAGTAGGTGACGTATTCAAGGAGCCCTGACTCCTCCGCGAGGGCGCCTATGTTGAACATGCCTATGAGGAAAAGTATGACGTTCCAGTTAACGTAGTCCTCCACGTCATTAGGTTTCACGAGGCCGCTGACTATTGCTATGAACGCGGCAAACGACATGAAGGTCCAGATGGGCAGGTTGTGGAAGTACCTGGACCTGAACATGAGGCCGCCAAGTATAAGGGCTATGATTGCGCCTCCCGCAAGCTCCTTCACATGACCATATAGTATCAAGCCCCTCACCTCAGGGGGATCACTCCAAGTAGGTCGGCCACTACGCACTCGGCAGCTGTCCCCAGGAGGCCGCTCAGGCTCGGCTCGGTCCCACTGCCGCTCACCAGCTCCATTACGTGGAGCCTCTCGTCAAGCGCTATGATGCACTCCGCCAGGCCTCCGCCCATGTCAACGCACTCGGCTCCCCTGACGACCCCGCTGACCTCCTTTCCCATGAACTTCTGCCTGACCTCCTTGCCACGCAGCGACGCCGCCGCCAGCTGCAGGGACTCAAAGGTGCCTCCCTCGACATAGAGGACGCACCTGTAAACCCTGACCCTCCTTGAGAGGTCCTCGGGCCCGGAGGCCTCCACCGAGCTGTTGACCTCAAGCGAGGCCCCCTCGGCCTCTATGATGGAGCCGTCAGGGGGCACCAGGCGCACCCTAGGCCCTCCGAGGTGAAACTCGACAGGAATGCCCAGCCCCAGGGCCCTGACCTCCTTCTCGTCCCTCACGAGCCCGACTATCCCGACCCTTGACGACCTCGTGTCGTTGATCAGCCTGGCCACGAGCGGGTGAGAGAGTGCCTCCCTGGGCCTCAGCTGGAGGTCCCTTCTGAGCCTCCTGTAGAGCCCCTTGACCACGAGCCTCCTGGGCTGCACGCTCACGCTGCCGTCAGGAAAGCTCACCATAACGACAACGTCCGGCCTGTCAAAGGAGACCTTGGGGCCCAGCAGCTGGGCCCTCTTGCCCAGCTCCCTCTTTATTTCAGACTTTATGGACTCGCCGAAGGCCAGGCCGAACTCTGCCTTTATGCGTTCCTCCCTGGCTATGACCTCTGGGTCAACCTTTGCGCCAACCAGGAACGTGCTGCCGCCCCACTCCTTCACTGCGTCTGCCACCCTCTGAGGCATCTCATCAAGGAACTTGTCCAGCGCGTCATTACATATGTAGCAGCTCCTGTGCTCTGGAGGGGAGCCGAAGAGCTCTACATAGACCTGGGCAGCGGCCCCTCCGGCGTTGGCCAGCACGTCCCTAGCGTTCTCTGGGAGCCTTCCGCTTAGTGACATGGCGTGAAGGCTCATCACGACCGAAAGCTTGAGGGCCCTGCCCCTCTCGGCGTTGCTCAGCCCCCTTCCTAGGCCCGCGAACAGCCTCCCCAGGCACCTGTCGCAGAGCGGGTACTTGGCAAGCACCTTCATGGCCTGCTGAGCAGGGTCTTCGCTCAAGTCGGTAGGCCCTCCTCTAGCGTCCCCTATGGAATATTAAGGGTAGGGCCTCAGAAAGTCGTTAGTCCTCACGGCTCGGACTGCCCATCGCGCATCATAGGCCCACGCCTGTCTGGGACTGCGACGTTTATAACAACGCTGTAAACCTGCGCGGCACTCTTCCAACAGGGAGCCGGCTTGAGCCTGCAGCTGCTGGCCTCGTCTGACATGCACTCGCCGGAGTACCTTAACGACTTCATCAGGTCACTGACATCGGTGACTGGAAGGCCGTGCCTCTTCCTCCTGGCGGGCGACATAGTTGACAGGGGAAACGTCGCTATGGCGGAGCCCGTGATGAAGGCCATAGAGGAGAGGTTTGGATCCAAAATTGTGGCTACATTTGGCAACGACGAGTTTCAGGACAGGTGGGACGAGCTGAGGAGGCGGTACCCGCAGGTCGACTGGCTGGCGGACGAGCTCAAGGTTTACGACTGCGGGGGGCTTAGGGTGGCAGTGGTGGGAACCCCGGGAGCGCTGGACAGGCCCACGAGGTGGCAGGAGGCCCACATCAAGGGCATAGAGGAGATCTACATGAAGAGGGTTGAGGTTGTCAGGGAACTCCTTACAAGGGCCAAGTCAGAGGCTGACAGGGTGGTCCTGCTCTCGCACTACGCCCTGGCCAAGGCAAACCTCAAGGGCGAGGACCCGAGGTTTTACTCGAACCTCTACAGCTCCAGGATGGAGAGGCTGATAGCAGAGCTCAGGCCCACGGTGGCGGTCCACGGCCACGCCCACAAGGGGTCCAGGTTCACTATCGTCGGCGGCGTGCCGGTCTATAACGTCGCGTTTCCCCTCAACAGGTCGCCCGTGTGGGTTAAGGAGGTCAGGGCGGGGCTGGAGGCCTTCTTCAGCTAATTAGCCTCGGGCATAACCTCATCCAAGGGGCAATGATGGAACCTGCGACGAGGCGACCGGCGGGCGGGGATGAGCGAGAAAAGCCGAGTGAGCCCCACTGCAGGGTAAGGGTGTATGGGGGCTACTCAGCCATATACTCCGTCCTGAGCGAGGTCAAGGAGAAGCTCTACGTCTACAACGAGCTCGCCTCCAGGAGGGGCTACTACCTTAAGCCCGTCCACAAGGTCTACAAGAGGGTCAACGGAGTAACCAGGGTATACGAGTACTACGGCAGGTACTGGTGGAGGAAAGGGGAGAGGAAGCTCATATACGCGGGCTCTGTGAAGCCCAAGGGGCTCCCGGAGCCCCCGGAGAACCCCCTTGAAGGGCTCTCAATAATAAGGGAGGGCGACGACATTATAGTTGACTGCTCCCTCTACGACAAGTACTCGTGGCTCTTCAGGGGGCTCAGGTCCGAGAGGGTGGCGTAGGTGGCAAGGAAGTCCATGAGCTCGCTTGACGTTATGGCCTGGGTGGCGCAGCAGGCGAGCCAGCTCAGGGGCCAGAGGCTGGACAACATATACCAGGACGGGGACCTTCTGGCCATAAGGATGAGGCTGAGGTACGGGGACTTCCTTGTAGCCCAGCCTGGGGTCAGGCTCCACGCGAGCGCCAGGTATCAGCCAGGGAGGGAGCCGGGCCCGCTCGCAAAGGCAATGAGGGATAACGTGAGGGACCTGAGGGTGTCAGAGGTCAAGCAGGTGGGCTTCGACAGGCTTGTCGAGATCACACTTGAGGACGGCCACAGGCTAGTCTTTGAGCTCCTGCCCAGGGGGGTCATAGCGCTGGTCTCGCCTGACGGCAGGCTGGTGGCGGCCTCGTCATACTTTGACGCTAAGGACAGGAGGGTGAGAAGGGGGCTCCAGTACTCCTACCCTCCCCTGAGGCTCGAGAGCCCCTTCGCCCTCGACGGCGCTGGGCTGGCGAGCAGGCTCAGGGGGTCCCAGGCCAAGGACATAGTGAGGGCCCTTGTTATGAACCTCGGGGTGCCCGGCGAGGCCGCGGAGGAGGCAGCCTTCAGGGCGGGGCTCAAGGGCGACGAGCAGCCGCAGGCCGTAAGCGAGGCGGACCTGGCTAAGGTCGCGGACGCGCTCAGGTCCATAGCTGAGGAGTCGCTGAGGGGGCAGGGCTACGTTTACGTGGGCCAGGACGGCTCGCCTGTGCAGGCCACGCCGTTCAGAGCGACCTCAGCGGCAGGCCTCAGGGAGCTTAGCTTCAGCACGTTTGACGAGGCCTTAGACCTCTACTTTAGCTCATTTACGCCAAGGAGGCAGAGCCCCCTCGACGCGGAGAGGCAGAGGCTCCTCAAGAGCCTCGAGGCCGCTAAGGCTGAGGCCGAGGAGTACCTGAGGCAGGCCAGCGCCCTCGAAGCGCAGGCCAACGCTGTGGCCTCCTCCTACTACCAGGCCCTCGAGGCCCTGCAGTGCGTCAAGGAGGGCAGGGAGGGGTGTGGGGCCAAGGAGGTCAACAGGAGGCAGGGCTACATGATAGTCAACCTATCAGGCGTTGACGTGAAGCTTTACCTCTACGAGACCGTGGACGACGCCATAAAGAGGCTCTACAGGCAGGCGGGGGAGCTCAGGGCTAAGGCGGAGAGGGCCTCCAGGACGCAGCTTGACATAGAGGCCAAGCTTAAGCAGCTTGAGGAGCAGCTCGAGCTCCAGGAGCTCAGGGAGAAGGTAAGCCATAGGCGCAGGGCCTGGTACGAGAGGTACCACTGGCTTGTGACGTCTTCAGGGGTGCTTGCAGTTGGCGGCAGGGACGCCGACCAGAACGAGAGCCTCGTGAGGAAGATGCTCGGCCCAAATGACGTCTTCCTTCACGCAGACATACACGGGGCGCCTGCAGTCATACTCATGGCTGCCGCCGCCGGGGGCTTCACTGAGACTGACGTGAGCGAGGCAGCGGTGCTGACGGCCGCCTACAGCAGGGCGTGGAAGGAGGGAATGGCGAGCGTCAGCGTCTACTGGGCCTACGGCTCCCAGGTGTCAAAGAGCCCTCCCTCGGGCGAGTACTTAACTAAGGGATCCTTCATGGTCTACGGCAAGAAGAACTACCTGAGGCCGCTGAGGCTTGAGCTGCACCTGGGCATTGCCCTTGACGAGGAGGGGCTTCCAGTGGTGGTAGTGGGCCCGGAGAGCGTCGTGTTACCCCAGTCCATAGCCTACCTCAGGGTGACGCCTGGGGACATGAAGGTTGAGGAGGCCGCGGAGGAGATCATAAGTTCCCTCTCAAGGGCGGCGCCCGAGGCCAAGGTAATAAGGGCCCTGGACCCCTCGGAGGTAGCTGCCAGGCTCCCAGGCAGGGCCTCTATATCGCAGGCCAGGAGGGGCCAGGCAGGGGGGCTGAGGAGGCCCAGGGGCGTGGCCGATTAACACTTAATAAGGGAGATCACAGGCCTGAGCGGGGAGACAAGGGCATGTCAGTGGCCGCTGTGAGAAAGATAGACATGCTTGACATGGTCCAGCCCCCCGTGTGCACCAGCTGCGGGAGGATCATACACCCGAAGGAGAAGGCCGTGGCCTTCTACTGCCCCAACTGCGGCAAGGTGCTGATATGGCGCTGCGCCAAGTGCAGGAAGCAGGGGACGCCGTACAGGTGCCCCAACTGCGGCTTCGTGGGTCCGTGAGGTGAGGGGCTGTGGCAAGAGTGGCTGTGCTGGTCACCGTGACCCCCTCCTCAGTTGACGTTAACCTTGGCGACCTGCTCAACAGGATCAAGGGCTCGCTGCCGCAGGGCTACGAGGTCCTGAACTCGGGGGAGGAGCCCATAGCCTTCGGCCTCAAGGCGCTCAAGCTGGTGATAGCCATGCCCGAGGACGTGGAGGGCGGCACCGAGACCCTTGAGGACGTGCTGAGGTCCGTGCCTGACGTCGAGGACGTTCAGGTGGAGGCCGTCACAAGGATGAGCGAGTGACGCACGTGAGCGCCCTCGCAGTAATAGCCGCCAGCTTCTCTGTGGCCCTGCTGTTCAACCTAATCCCCCTTGGGGCCCCTCCCTATGTCACCGTCGTCCTGCTTGAGATAAAGTATGGGGGCCTGGGCTTCTGGCCCCCGGTGCTTGCAGCATCCCTCGGGGCGGCGATAGCCAAGGTCGTCATGTATTACCTCGGGGTGGGCCTTAAGGGGGTCCTGAGGAGGAACAGGAACGTGAGGTTCCTGGCAAGGTACTCCAACAGCAGGTGGGCCTACCTGTTGGCGTTCTTCGCGGCGGTGGTGCCGGTGCTCCCACTTGACGACTTTGTCTACATGGTGGGGGGCGCCTCGGGCATGAGGGCCAAGCTCATGGGCCTCATAGCCGCGGCCGCCAAGCTTCTGAAGACCGTGGCCGAGACCTCCCTGCTCTACTTCATAACCGGCGAGGTGTCCATGATATTCAGGCTGCCGGAGTACGTGATCATAATATTCATGGCGGCCGCGGGCCTCGTGGCGGGCCTCATAGTCTTCAGCCTTGACTGGGAGCTCCTGGCCAGGAGGCTCGGCCTTCTCAGGGAGCCCTGAAGTTAATAGCCCCGGAGGCCACAATAACAGCGCCCCGCAGCTGCTCGCCCGGCGGCGCTGGGCCAACAGGGAGTCGTCGCTCCCGGCGTGAGGCCCGGCCTCTGGCTGCGGGGACACCGTCCTGACGTTCTATTATGGCGATTTGCATGCCATGGATTCCCGTTCAGCGGCGTCCACGGGGGCCTTGGGGCGGCTAATAACTTTGTTCTGAGGTATCAGCTACTAGCAAACGTTATAAACCCTAGCACAGTAAGAAGAATCTACGGCTCTGACAGGAGCCGTGGACGCTTAGCGAATGGGGGCCTAAGCAAACCCTGGGGAGTGGTACCTCAGGGACGCTTAGGTCTGACAGGGGTCCGTGAGCCACGTAACGGCAGGGTGTGCCCAACCGCCTCAGCCGCCGCCTTGCGGCTGAACTCCGGTTGATCCTGCCGGACCCGACTGCTATCGGGGTGAGGCTAAGCCATGGGAGTCGCGCGCCCAGCCGCCGCTGGGCGCGGCGCACGGCTGAGTAACACGTAGCTAACCTACCCTCGGGACGGGGATAACCCCGGGAAACTGGGGCTAATCCCCGATAGGCGAGGGGGCCTGGAATGGTCCCTCGCCGAAAGGGACCCTGGGGGGTTATCGCCTGGGGTCCGCCCGAGGATGGGGCTGCGGCCCATCATGGTAGTTGGCGGGGTAATGGCCCGCCAAGCCGACGACGGGTAGGGGCCGTGGGAGCGGGAGCCCCCAGATGGGCCCTGAGACAAGGGCCCAGGCCCTACGGGGCGCACCAGGCGCGAAACCTCCGCAATGCGGGAAACCGTGACGGGGTCACCCCGAGTGCTCCCGTAAGGGAGCTTTTCCCCGCTGCAAGGAGGCGGGGGAATAAGCGGGGGGCAAGTCTGGTGTCAGCCGCCGCGGTAATACCAGCCCCGCGAGTGGTCGGGACGTCTACTGGGCCTAAAGCGCCCGTAGCCGGCCCCGTAAGTCCCTCCTGAAAGCCCTGGGCTCAACCCAGGGAGTGGGGGGGATACTGCGGGGCTAGGGGGCGGGAAAGGCCGGGGGTACCCCAGGGGTAGGGGCGAAATCCGATAATCCCTGGGGGACCACCAGTGGCGAAAGCGCCCGGCTGGAACGCGCCCGACGGTGAGGGGCGAAAGCCGGGGGAGCGAACCGGATTAGATACCCGGGTAGTCCCGGCTGTAAACGATGCGGGCTAGGTGTCGGGCGGGCGTTAGAGCCCGCCCGGTGCCGCAGGGAAGCCGTTAAGCCCGCCGCCTGGGGAGTACGGCCGCAAGGCTGAAACTTTAAGGAATTGGCGGGGGGGCACACAAGGGGTGGAGCCTGCGGCTCAATTGGAGTCAACGCCGGGAACCTCACCGGGGGCGACAGCAGGATGACGGCCAGGCTAACGACCTTGCCCGACGCGCTGAGGGGAGGTGCATGGCCGTCGCCAGCTCGTGCTGTGAAGTGTCCTGTTAAGTCAGGCAACGAGCGAGACCCCCGCCCCTAGTTGCGACCCGGCGGGAGACCGCTGGGGCACACTAGGGGGACTGCCGCCGCTAAGGCGGAGGAAGGAGGGGGCCACGGCAGGTCAGCATGCCCCTAAACCCCCGGGCTGCACGCGGGCTACAATGGCGGGGACAGCGGGATCCGACCCCGAAAGGGGGAGGCAATCCCTCAAACCCCGCCGTAGTCGGGATTGGGGGCTGTAACTCGCCCCCATGAACCTGGAATCCCTAGTAACCGCGCGTCAACATCGCGCGGTGAATACGTCCCTGCCCCTTGTACACACTGCCCGTCGCTCCACCTGAGAGAAGGAGGGGTGAGGCTTCCTCCTTCGGGAGGGAGTCGAACCCCTCCTTCTCGAGGGGGGAGAAGTCGTAACAAGGTAGCCGTAGGGGAACCTGCGGCTGGATCACCTCTCGAATGGCGGTTGGACACCCTGCCGCGTGAAAGCTCACGGACCCCTCTGCCGATGCAGCTCACAAGCTTTGCTTGTGAGCGAAGGGCGCTAGGGCTCAGCGCCAGCTGAGCTCAATGAGCGCCGCCCACCCGATGGGGCCAGCGCCCAGATCTGGGCCTGGCCCCACCAGGGGCACCTGACTTATCCCTGGCCCTTGCGGCGCCTTACGCCGTCCGGTGGATGGCTCGGCTCGGGCGCCGAGGAAGGGCGCGGCAAGCGGCGATATGCCCGGGGTAGGCGCATGCAGCCGCTGAACCCGGGATCCCCGAATGGGACCTCCTGCACGGGGTTAACAGCCCCGTGCGTCCCGTAAGGGACGGGAACGCCCCGAACGGAAACATCTTAGTAGGGGCAGGAAGAGAAATCAATCGAGATCCCCTGAGTAGGGGCGACCGAAAGGGGGAGAGCCCAAACCAATTCCCTGCGGGATAACCGCGGGGAGATGAGGGGTCGCTGCCTTCGCGGCTGGGGGCAACCCCAGCGGGCCGAGCCGCGGTAGCCGAAGAGGCCTGGAAAGGCCCGCCGTAGAGGGTGATAGCCCCGTAGGCGAAACCGCGGTGGCCCGCGCCGCGAAGGAGAGTACTGCGGCCTAGTTTCGCCGTAGGAAGGTGGGGGTCACCGACCTCCAAGGCTAAACACGTCCCGAGACCGATAGCGAACTAAGTACCGTGAGGGAAAGCTGAAAAGGACCCCGGGTAGGGGTGTGAAAAGAGCCTGAAACCGGGCGGCTATAAAGGGCGTGGCCCGAAAGGGGTGAGGCCCCCGAAGGAAACTCGGGTGACCGAGGAGTACGAGGGGTGCTGACCGGGGTCACGCCTCCCGTCTTGAAACACGGGCCGGGGAGTTCACGGCCGTGGCGAGCCTAAGGGGGTCAGCCCCGAAGGCGTAGGGAAACCGACAGGCCCGCAGCCGGGGAAACCCGGCGAGGGGCGGGGTCCTAACAGGGCCTGGAGTCACGGCCGTGAGGCCCGAAACCGGGCGATCTAGACGGGGGCAGGCCGAAGCGGGGGGCTAACCCCCGTGGAGGGCCGAAGGGGTTCTGACGTGCAACTCGTTCCCATGACCCCCGTCTAGGGGTGAAAGGCCAATCTAGCCCGGTGATAGCTGGTTCCCGCCGAAGTGGGCCGGAGCCCAGCCTCGCCGGAGGCGGGCCGTGGGGTAGAGTTACTGATTGGGTTGACCAGGAGGGGAAACCCTCCGGCACCCAGTCAAACTCCGAACCTGCGGCCGCCGAAGAGGGCGGGAGTGGGGCTCCCCGGCGTAAGGCTGGGGGCCGAGGGGGAAACAACCCAGACCGAGGTTAAGGCCCCAAAGTGCCGGCTAAGTGCCAATCGAAGGGCGTCCCCCGCCTAAGACAGCGGGGAGGTGGGCCCAACAGCAGCCATCCTCCAAGGAGTGCGTAACAGCTCACCCGCCGAGGCGGGGGGCCCCGAAGATTGGTCGGGGCTAAGCCGGCCGCCGAGACCTCGGGCCGCCTCCGTGATGGAGGTGTGCGGTAGGCGGGCGTCGGGGTGGCGCAGAAGCGGGGCCGTGAGGTCCCGTGGAGCCGCTCCGAGTGCTGATCCCGGCGGTAGTAGCAGCGAAGCGGGGTGAGAATCCCCGCCGCCGGAAGGGCCAGGGTTCCCCGGCTACGTTCGTCAGCCGGGGGTTAGCCGGTCCTAACCGGGCCCTTAACTGGTGCCCGGGAAGGGGAAACGGGTTAACATTCCCGTGCCGTGGGGGTACGTTTCGGGGCAACCCAAGGCCTGGCCTCCGACGCCTCAGGGTAGGCGGACTGGGGGCCTCCGTTCGGGGGCGACCCAGCTAACTGCCCGAAGGCCGTGGAGTGCCGTAATGGCGAGAAGCGGCTGAAGGGGGGAATGGCCCGCCTTTGGCGGGTTCCGCCGAGCCCCGGGGCCCATGAAAAGGAGGCCAGGAAGGATCCCCCACGCCCGTACCGAGAACCGACACAGGTGCCCCTGGGTGAGGAGCCCAAGGCGTCGGGGGGTCAACCCAGGCCAGGGAACTCGGCAAACTAGCCCCGTAACTTCGGGAGAAGGGGTGCCTGCGGTCCTCGGCTAAAACCGGGGTCCGCAGGTCGCAGTGACAAGGGGGACCTGACTGTTTAACAAAAACATAGCTCCCCGCTAGCCCGAAAGGGTGTGTACGGGGGGTGAATCCTGGCCACTGGTGGTACGTGAAACCCGGGTACAACCGGGCGAAGCGCCACTGAAGGCCGGGGGTAACCCTGACCCTCTTAAGGTAGCCAAATGCCTTGTCGGGTAAGTTCCGACGCGCATGAACGGATCAACGAGGTCCCCGCTGTCCCGGCCTGGGGCCCCGCGAACCCACTGGGTGGGTGCACAGCCCCACATCCCCCCGCAGGGCGAGAAGACCCCGTGGAGCTTCACCGCAGCCTGCCGTTGACCCTCGGGTGGAGGCGCGTAGCGTAGGTGGGAGCCAGTGAGGGGCCTCTTTCGGGAGGCCCTGAGGCGGCAATGAAACACCACCCACCTCTGCCTGAGGGTCTAACCTGGCGCAAGCCAGGGACAGCGGTAGGTGGGCGGTTCGGCTGGGGCGGCACGCCCGCGAAAGGGTAACACGGGCGCCCAAAGGTCGGCTCAGGCGGGTCAGAAACCCGCCGTAGAGTGCAAGGGCAAAAGCCGGCCTGACCGGGCCCTTAACTGCATGGGGCCCGGACGGGAAACCGCGGCCTAGCGCACGCTCGTGCCCCCTTCGGTGGGGGCCGGGCACGACGGAAAAGTTACCCCGGGGATAACAGAGTCGTCGCGGGCGAGAGCTCCTATCGACCCCGCGGTTTGCTACATCGATGTCGGCTTTTCCCATCCTGGGGGTGCAGCAGCCCCCAAGGGTGGGGCTGCCCGCCCATTAAAGGGGAACGTGAGCTGGGTTCAGACCGTCGTGAGACAGGTTGGGCTCTACCCGCGGGGGGTGCCGGCCGCCTGAGGGGAAGGTGCCCTCAGTACGAGAGGAACGGGGCGCCGCGGCCTCTAGTTTACCGGCTGTCCTGGTGGGCAAGCCGGGCAGCCACGCCGTAAGGGGTTACCGCTGAAAGCATCTAAGCGGGAACCCCACCCCGAAAATAGGCGGCCACTCGCTCCGTCGGCTCTGCCGGCGGGGCGACGAGGGCTCCCGTAGAAGACGGGGTTGATGGGACGGGGGTGTAAGCCGCGAGGGCGCAAGCCCGAGCGGTTCAGCCCGCCGTTCCCAATCGCCCGAGGCCCAGGGGCTAGGGATAAGTTAGAACCTTGGTGGGGCCAGGCCTGGAGGGTTCAGCCGGCCCCATCGGGTGGGCGGCGCTCGTGACTATGCTCCTTTTCCTTTCCATTCTCTCATAATTTAGCCTCAGGACTGCACGCGCAAGGGCTCATCATACTAGTCCCGGCGGCTAAGCCCAGCGTAAGCCCTGAGGGCCCGGAAGTCGACCCTGGGCGGTGCCTCATGCTTGGCCGTCGTGGAGGGTGGCAAAGCGGTCCACGGGGACAGCGTCCCGGCCGCCAAGGCGGCTGACGACCCTGAGTCGCCCGTCAAGGCAGTAGGGTCCGCGAGGGCTAACTTCTGCGGCACCCCTGACCTCAGGGAGGCTGAAAGTATCGCTTGGCTGGGGAGGGGCCCTGCGACTCAGCCTTCAGGGCGGCTCGAGGAGTCCTGAAGGACATAACCAGGGCCTCGGCGCCGCTGGGCAAGGCCGGCGCGGCAGTGCTCAACGGCAGGTGCTCGACGCTTAAGTCCCCTCGGGGACGCCACAGGCGGGGCTGTGCCTGACATCGAGGTGCCCGAGTCCACCAGGCTGCCGGGGCCGTCAATAACCAAGGAGGCGTCGCAGGGCCGCGCTGCTAGTGGCGAGGACCTCGTGGAGGAGGCCGCCAGGTCGCTGAGGTGAACCCGGCCACGGCCTACTGCACGGTTCACTCGGCTGCCCAGGCCGTGAAGGGGAGGGCTAGGGGCCTGCCGGGCGCGCCAAGGCCCTGTCATCCGGGCCCTGAGCCCAGGACCCTCTCTATAGCCCCGACTCCCCTCTCGGCTATGAGCTTCCTGAGGGGCGCGGGGAGGTTGTAGCACTCGTCCCCCCTCTCGGCAAGCCCCATGTTAACCAGCTCCTCCAGCACCGCCGCCGGGTCCCTGATCCCCCTCCTCCTGAGGTCTATGGCTGCCCTGAGGTCGCCCACGGACACGTTGTCAACCAGGTAGATGAAGGCCTCCCTCAGCTCCCCCTTGAGCGACCTGGCGACCTCAAGGAGCTGGGAGGCCCTTATTTCCCAGTCCTCGCTCATCCCTCTTCCTCTAAGCTTATCTTTGGTCGGACTTAACAGCGTTACGGGACGCCGCTTGAAGGTAGAGGTTAACAGGGACAGGGCAGGGGAGCTGGGCAGGCTGATAGCCAAGGCCGTCAGCAGGCTCAGGCCCGACACCTTCGAGGACCCAAGGTACTACCCGCCCAGGGGGACCCCCAGGAGGGACGTGATGGCATACTTCCTAGTCATGGTAGCCATGGACCACAGGCTAAGCAGGGGCAGGAGGCAGTACGAGGCCGAGGTCAACGGGGAGAGGTTTCACGGCGCTGACCTGCTCTACAGGCTCGGCTCAAGGCTCTTCGCCGATGACCCGGGGTTCTTCACCGCGGAGAGGCTGGCCAAGGTCACCGAGGAGGACGTGCTGAGGTGGCTCACCGTTGACAGGGCCAGGCCGCCGGACGCCCGCGTCAGGGCGGAGCTGCTCAGGGACCTTGGACTGAAGCTCAAGGCGATCTTCGACGGCGACCCCTACAGGCTCATACTTGACTCAGGGGGCTACCTCAGGAGGGGGGTAGCCCAGGGCTTCATAGACCTGCTCAAGGTCTTCAAGGCCTACCAGGACCCGGTTGAAAAGAAGGCGTTCCTCCTGGCAAAGTTCATAGAGAGGAGGGAGGTGGTGATATTCCAGGACCCGCAGAACAAGGAGGTGCCCGTTGACAACCACCTGACCAGGATAGCCCTCAGGACGGGCATAGTTGACGTCGACCCAAACACGCTCGAGCTAATAGCTGCCGGCCACCCCTTCAGGCCCCAGGAGGACGTCATGCTCAGGCTCGCCGTCAGGGAGGCCTACAGGCTGGTGGCCCAGGCCGCCGGCGTGGACCCGTTCATAATGGACGACTTCCTCTGGTCCTTCGGCAGGTCCTGCTGCACCTTCGAGGGGCCCTCCTGCGCCTCCGGCTGCTCGGCTAAGTGCAGCTCCTTTGGCGGCTGCGATAGTGGCGAGTGCATATTGGCCCCGGCGTGCAGGGCGAGGGCGGAGAGGCTCTACCTGGTGCCGGAGCACAGCTTCATGGACACGTGGTGGTACTGATGTACCTGACGGCCGAGGAGGAGAGGGTGCTGAGGGGCGAGGAGGGGGAGGCCAGGGCCAAAGCGCTGGAGGTCATAGTTAAGGTTGGCGAGGCCCTGGGAGCCGAGAGGCTCCAGCCCATAGTCCACGCCCACGTCTCGGGCGTCTCCTACAACAACATAGGCGAGCCCGGCAGGAAGTTCATAGAGGACCTGGCTAACATGGGCGCCAGGTTCTCGGTGCCCACGACCGTTAACCCCATAGGCTTTGACCTGGAGGCCCCCGAGGCCTTCGACCTCATATCGGCCGACAGGGAGGTCCTTGAGGGGCAGAGGGCCATAGTGAGCGCACTTCACAGGATGGGCGCGTCGCTGACGCTCACCTGCACCCCATACTACATACCATCCGTCAGGGGGCTGAGGCCGGGCCAGAGCGTGGCCTGGGGCGAGTCAAACGCGGTGGTCTACGCCAACAGCGTGCTCGGCCTGAGGACCAACAGGGAGGGAGGGCCTGTGGCCCTGATGGCGGCCATAGCAGGCAGGACCTACTACTACGGGATGCACGTGCCCGAGTTCAGGAGGCCGAGGGCGGCCTACAGGCTTGAGGCCCCCGGAGGCTACAGGCTTGACTACGCCAGGGCTGCAGTGCTCGGCAGGGTGCTTGTCAGGCTCCACCGCGGCGAGGGGCCGCCGCTGCTCGACGCCAGCGTGGACAGGGAGACGTTCAAGGAGCTCGGGGCGGCCGTGGGCGCTGAGGGCGACATAGCAATGGTCTTCGTCCCTGGCCTGACGCCCGAGGAGCCCCCCAGCAGGTTTGAGGAGGTGGTGACGATAGACTACAGGGACGTGGAGGCGGAGCTCGAGTCGATGAGGCTTGACGACGTGGACCTGGTGTACGTGGGGTGCCCTCACGCCTCAGCGGAGGAGGTGGAGGCCCTGGCCAGGGAGCTCTCAAGGCTTAAGCCGAAGGGAAACAGGCCCCAGCTGCTCATAACGACGTCAAGGGACGAGGAGAGGCGCATAAGCCCTGAGGCCATGGCTGTGCTCAGGGAGTACGGGGCCGTCGTGCTCAGGGACACGTGCCTCATAGTGTCGAAGCTGCGGAGGGAGGGCCTCAGGGTGGCGACCTACAGCTACAAGGCCATGTTCTACCTCTCGAGGCATGGCCTCAGGGTGGGCCTCGAGTCCATGGAGGAGCTGGCCAGGAGGCTGGGCTCGGAGGCGTGACCATGGAGCTCAGGGGAAGGCAGCTGGTGCCCGGCAGGGCGGCCGGCCAGGCCGTAGTAATGGATGCGCTGAGCTTCTACGGGGACGTGGACCCCCACACCGGCAGGACGCCTGACGGCAGGAGCGTCGCCTCGAGGGTCATAGTGGCTAGGAGGCCCAGGGGGAGCACCGTAGGCAGCTACGTAATTTACGCCCTTAAGGCCAACGGGGCGGCCCCGGCCGCCATAGTGATGTCGAGGGTCGACCCCATAATAGTGGCTGGGTGCGTGCTGGCTGGCATACCCCTGGTCGACTCCATACCGGAGGACCAGCTCTCCAAGGTTAGGGACGGGGACCTGGTGGAGCTTGACGGGAGCGGGGTCGTGAGGGTCAGGAGGGCAGCTCCGTGACCTTCCTGAGGAGGTCCTCGTCTATCTTCTTGTACCTCTCGAGGCTCCCAACGTCAACCCATGGGCCGTCGTATATGTAGGCCTTGACCTTCCTGCCCGAGCTTATCATGGCCGGTATCAGGTCCCCCATTATGTCAAAGGAGGTGCCCAGCTGCCCCTCGTACTCCTCAAGCAGGCCAGGCCTTATGGTGAGGACGCCTATGGTGACCTTCATGTCGACCCATGGCTTCTCCTTGAGGCTGACCACGTCATTCTTTTCGTTGACCTCGGCCACGCCCACCGGGACCTGGTAGCTGTTGGCAACCACCAAAAGCGCGTCGACGCCCTGCCTGACGTGTTCTTTGACCAGCCCGCTGGCGTTTATGGGAGCCAGTATGTCGCCGTACCACACAACTATGGGGTCGCTGTCGAGCAGGTGGTGCTTGTAGGCCTTGAGCAGCGAGCCCCCGGTGTTCTTGTACTTGTCGTCGTCTATGCTGTAGTCTATCTTTATGCCGAACCTGTCGCCGTAGCCGAAGTAGTTCCTCACGTACTTCCACTTGTAGTTGACGAGGAAGACTATGTGGCTCACGCCACCCTTTATCAGGACATTAACTATGTGGTCCGCTACGGGCTTCTCATCGGGGCCCAGCGGTATCATGGGCTTCGGTATGAGGTCCGTGTATGGCCTAAACCTCGTGCCCTCCCCTCCTGCCAGGATAGCTGCCGTGAGGGACAAGCGGTTCCCCCACGTCTCTGTGGTTAACTCCATTCTTTATAATTTCTTAGGCGGTCCTGGCCCTGGGTTTCAAATCTTGAATGCCCCAGAACTTCGCTAATTATTAGATAAATATTTATCTGTAGCTTGCCTCGGGCCCGTGAGGGGACCTGCATGAATATCAGGACCAGGTCGCTGCTGTTCACGTCCGTAGCCCACTTCTTAAATGACAGCTTTCTGGTCACGGTGTCGATACTGATAACTTACTATATAGACATGCACGTGTCGCCGGCCTTCCTGGGCGGCATGGCTGCCCTGGTCAACGTGCTCTCGGGCCTTGCCAGCCCCCTGATCAGCAACAGGGCCGACAGGGCGGGAAGCCACGTCACGCTCATGACGGTAGGCTTCATACTCATAGGGGCCTCCATGGCCTCCTTCGCTGGAACCTTCGTGTACGGGGGAGTTGCAAGGCTCGCGCTGATAGGACTTGGGTCTGTGCTGCTGGGCCTCGGGCTCTCCTTCTACCACCCGCTGGGGGGCTCAATACTTCAGTACTCATACGAGGGCCAGGCCGGGAGGGCCCTGGGCATAAACGGCTCCGCCGGCAGTGTGGGCAGGGCAATATTTCCCACTGTGATGACCATAGCCATAGCTTACCTTGGGGGCAGCGAGGCCCTGGCGATAATAGCCGCGTACGTCTTCATACTGACAGCCATCATAAGCCTGGGCCTTCACGGCCTCAGGATGCCGGCGACCAAGGAGAGCGCGGCCAGGTCGTTTTCAAGGCTCTCCCAGTACAGCTACCTTCTTGTGCCCCTGACGGCCATAGTGTTCATCAGGGCCATATTCATGACTGGGGTAATGACGTACGTGCCGACCTACGTTGAGCACCTCGTGAGGTCAAGGATACTCATGGGCGTAATAGTCACCACGTCATATGCTACAGCCATAGTCGGCCAGCCGCTGTTTGGGTGGATGGTCAGCAGGTACGGGGGCAGGAGCGTCATTATATTGACAACCCTGGCCTCCACGGCCCTCTACATAGCGTTCCTGTTCACGCGCGGCCCGATAATGATAACAACGCTGCTCGGCCTCTACAGCTTCTTCGCCATGAGCGGCTTCCCCGTGCTGCTGGGCTACGTCTCCGAGGTAGTGGACAGGAGCGTGAGGGCTCAGGCGAACTCGATAGTCTGGGGCATAGGCAACACGGTGGGAGGCTCCGTGGGCGCCCTGCTGGGAGGCTTCATACTTCAGGGGGATGGGCTCCTCGGGATGACTCCTCTTGAGGCGACCATGTGGGCCTTCGCGGCCTTCGCAGTCGCATCATCAATAATGCTTGTGATGCTGCCGAGGGGGCCTAAGGCACAACAAGCACGTCAGCCTTAGTTGACTTGCCCGCGACCTTGTGGGTCACGCTGCCGAGGACCAGCCTCTCAAGCTTCGAGAGCCTCCTCCTGCCGAGGACTATCAGGTCACAGCCATTGACCTCAGCATAGCTAACTATGGTGTCGCCTGGGTCGCCTGTAAGCACCTCAAACCTCACCTTGTAGCCCTCAGCTGAGAGCTTGGCGGCGAGGTCCGAGAGCCTCTTCCTGGAGGACTCTATTATGAGCGAGAGGTTGACAGCGTCTGGAACCACAATCTCTCCAAAGGCCATGGAGCTTGGAGGTATAACCGTCAGGAGGCAGAGCTCGCTGTTGAAGCTCTTGGCAAGCTCAAGCGCCCTGCTGAGCGCCTTCTCGCCGCCCTCGCTACCGTCATAGCCAACGAGTATCTTCTTATACACCTGGCCCACCACGTGCTTGTTATTGAAGTTTAGATTTTATAAACGTTAGGAGGCAAAGTGTCAGAGCGGCCCGATGAAGAGCGCTGCAAGCGTGACTACCGATGATCAAGGCCTGTGTTGCAGAGGGCCTTGGGCTTAACGCCGATGAGGAGGTCGATAGGCCTGAGCTGGTGAGGACGCTGTCCCCGGCTGAGGCGCTAAATTGAGGCCCTTATGAGGCTCACGGCGAAGCCTGCCAGTATGAGGCTCATGAACTTGTCTATGAGCAGGGCGCCGTGCTTTCCAAGGAGCCTCATGAGCCTCTCGCCAAAGTAAAGTATGACGTAGGCGAGGGCCGCGTTTATCAGCACGCTGGCTATGGCCACCGGGTAGCCGTAGATGTACCTGAAGTAGAGCGCCGTAGATATGCTTCCTGGCCCTGCCAGGAGGGGGGTGGCCAGGGGCACTATGGCCTGCTTCTCTATGGACTCGGGGCTGCTCGGGGCGCCTATCTCTATGTCGAAGAGGCTTGATATGGCGTACACGAGCAGTATTATGCCGGCGGCTATCCTGAAGTCGTTCAGCGTCACCCCCAGGAGCTCAAGCATGTAGTCGCCAATTATTATGAACGCCAGCAACATGAAAATGGCCGAGTATATCAGCGTCCTGAGGAAGCCTCCCCTCTTCTCAGGGGGGAGCTTCTCGACAGTGCTCACGTAGAAGGGCACCACAGAGAACGGGTCGAGGACTATGAAGAGAGTTACGACCGCCTCGCCCAGGCCGAAGAGCTCCCTGCCGAGGCTCATCAACCTTCCTTCTCCCCTTCTTCTCCTTCGCCCTCCTCCTCTATGCCCTCGGGCCCCTGCTTCTCGGTAGTTATGTCTTGGGCCTCCGCCTCAAGCTCAGTTCTGACGTCCTCATTTATGTAGGGGGCCAGGAGGTAGATCTTGTACTCAACATACTTGTCCTCGCTCACCATGTGGTTCTCGAAGCTTATGGTGTACACCGGGAAGTGGGCCACAGCCTTGTCCTTGGTCCTCCCAAGGCCTCCAAGCTCGCCGAGGTCCCTGAAGAGGTCCACTATCTCAGGCTTAAGTGGCAGGGGGAACTCAAGCTCCCTATCGTCCTTAAGCACTATGAAGTCACTGGTGGCTGGGTCCCACTCATTCATGGCCTCGAGGGCCTTCCTCTTCACGACCTCCTTTAGGTCACCGTCAACTATCTCGCTCCGGACCACCTTGCCTCTCTCGGCCCTTATTGAAAGCACCTTCAATCCTTTCAGCCCACGGGTCTGGCTGCAGCGCTGCTTAAAAGCAAAGCTGGGGTGCCTAAGCCGAGGATATCCGCTTGGGCCCGAGGGCCTCAAGGAGGCTGGGCTACGCCTCACTGGCGGTGACAGTGGCGGTCTGGGGCACGGCCTACCCAATAATAGATGTGGCCGAGAGGTACGTCTCCCCGGTTGCCCTGGCAGCCCTCAGGACCCTGGTAGGGGGCGCCGTGCTGGCGGCCATATCAAGAAGGCTGGTCGCCAACAGGAGGACCTTGGTCGCCGGCTTCATAAACATAGGGGCCTTCCTGGTCCTCCTTAACCTCTCAATAGTCCTCTCCCCAAACCCATCCTTGGCGGCAGTTATGATCTACGCCCAGCCGCTCTTCACAGCTATAGCGACCCCTTACGTTCTGCACAGGAAGATCAGCGGCCTTCAGTACGCAGGGGTTCTCATAGGCATGACCGGGATAGGGGTTCTGACAGCTGTTGATTCGCGGAGCCTGAACACGGGCTTACTCCTGGGCCTGCTGGGGGCAGTCCTTTGGTCGGCGGGCACCATGTACTTTGAGAAGTACGTTGCGGGCGACGCCATAGATCTGGTAGGGGCCACCGCCTTCATGTCGTTGGCCTCGACCCCCCTCGTGCTGGCCTTCTGGCCCCTGGGAATGTACATTAAATTGACGCTGGAGTCCATAGTGATAATCATTTACATAACCTTGGTTATTCAGGCCGTGGGCTGGCTCACCTGGTTCTACGGGGTCAGGAGCCTGGGAGGCGTCAGGGCTGGCGCTTTCTCAATGGTGACGCCAGTGATAGCCATAGCCTCAACGGCCCTCCTCCTCGGAAAGGTCCTCGCGCCCACAGAGGTGGCGGCCTCAGCGGCAGTGATATTAGGCGCCACCCTGGTTCAGCTGGCTTAGCGATAAAGGGGGAGGAAAGAAAGAAGGTGGGGCTTCGTTAACTCGTTGACACAAAGTTGGGGCTCACTCGATGGGTAGTCCCCTCTCCTTAACCTGCTTGAGGTCTTTGGTTTCGTAGGCAGTGTAGACCCCTATGAAGTAGACGGCCAGCGAGACCAGGGCCGCCAGGAGGTAGTCCCACGGGTAGGGCACTATGGGCTCCGGCAGGGGTCCCAGCGACCCTATAAATGATATTATACCCATCGCTATGTTGAATATCACTAGCCAGACTGCGCCCTTTATATCTGGGTGTCCCCTGCTGGCAGTCCACAGCGCCGCCAAGGAGCCCACCTGGATGAGCGAGATCACGGTCCAGTAGATCGCAAAGCCCACGAGCCCCATGTTATTAAGCTTCAAGTAATAGGCTGCTATTGCGGCGGCTGAAGAGGCCCAGACGACACCCGCGAAGGACCACGCGAAGCTCCTTGAGAGCCTTAGCTCGCTCCTGTAGGGGCCCAGCACCAGCAGCGGAAGGCCCACTACCACGAGCTCTATGATGACGTTAACCAGGCTCCAGCCCGACCAGTAGACGAACATGGCGGCCACTATGAACGACGCCGGGTACACTATGTACCAGAGCGGCGGCCTGTAGGACCTCTTCAGGTCAGGGGCGAGCCTCCTCAGGGCGTGGTTGGTGACGCCAACAGTGAGGTAGTTATAGACCGTGGCCAGGGCCGAGACTGACATTATTTCATACCACGTGGGGAACGGAAGCAGGAAGACCACGGCTATTATGGTAGAGACTATCAGGGCTATCCAGGGAGTCCTGAAGCCCCTGTGTATGTCTGCGAAGAACTTGGGTATGTAGCCAACCCTTGACATGCCGTAGAGGTTCCTGCCGCTGGTGCCCACGTAGGCCGCCAGGGTGCCGGCCGGCGACACCACCGCGTCTATCAGCAGGAGCACGGAAAAGCCAACCAGTATTGGAACTCCCGTGGCCACCAGCTCAGAGTAGAAGGGGTGCGGCCCCCAGCTGCTCTGGCTTAAGGCCGTCCAGTTTCCAAAGGGCACGCCTGCCGCGGACCAGTTTATGCCGCCCAGGAAGGCCAGCTGCAGCAGCACATAGATTGCTATGGTAACCACGAGGGCCAGCAGCGTCCCGAGAGGCACGTCCCTCTGCGGGTTCTTGGCCTCGCCGGCGTACTCAAGGCCCTGCCTGAAGCCCTCGTAGGCGTAGACTATGCCAGTAGTTATCATGCCGCTGAACACAGCTGCAGTGCCGAAGGGGAAGAACCCCTTAGGCGCGCTGACTACGTTGGACGGGTGGAAGTAAAGGGCCAGGAGGAGCAGGAAGGTCAGCGTCGGTATTATGAGCTTCCACGCTGTAATCACCCTGTTAAACCAGCCGAAGACGTGGACACCGACAAGCTGAAGGGCGAAGAACAGGAGTATGAGGGCCGCGGCCAGCGCCACTCCTGCAGGCGTTAGCAGCCCTAGCTTAGAGTTCCAGGCCCATGGCATGTAATAGCTTCCATATTCCACCACGGCAACGGCCTCTGATGATACCGTGGTAACAGCGCCGACAAAGTAGGCCCACGCCAGCATGTAATTACTGATGGTGCCGTGGGTGTAGTGGTTGTACCTGGCCAGCGAGCCGCTGAAGGGGAAGAGGCCCCCGAGCTCGGCAAACCCAAACACCATGAGCGCAAAGAAGAGCCCGGCCAAAATCCATGAGAGCAGCGACGCGGGACCCATGACGCCAGAGGCGCCCAGGACGCTGAAGAGCCATGACGAGCCTATCATGCCTGTGATGCCTAACATGAAGATGTCCAGGAGGGTCAAGGACCTCCTGAGGGTGGGCTGGGCTACATCCTTTCCCTCAGGGCTTCCACCAGCGCTACTTCCTCCGCCTGACGCAAGCTACCACCACTTTTATAGCCAGCCCTCTGAGGTGTGAGAATTAAAAGGTTTCGAGGTTAGCGTACAGATTTAAAACAATAATATAGAAGTAATGTAGTGGGATTTAAGATACAGGCCTCCTGTCAAGGTCTAGAACTGTCGTAGGGCGGCTTAATAAGCTGTCCAGCTGAAGCCGTCAGAAGCCTGCACGGCATTCCGCATATTATTTTCCTTGGACCCCCTAGAATGGGACCCAGTATGGTGTTTCCATTCAAGAGCGTTGAAGACTTTAAGATAGGCCTGACCGAGGAGCACGAGCTCTTCAGGAAGTCCGTGAGGGAGTTCGTGGAGAGGGAAGTGATGCCAAGGTGGAGGGAGATAGAGGAGAGCAACAGGATACCGCCAGAGATATTCAAGGCAATGGCGGAGCAGGGCCTGACGGGCGTTGGCATACCTGAGGAGTACGGCGGCCAGGGCGGCGGCCAGCTGATGACAGCAATAGCCATGGAGGAGATAGCGAGGGCCGTGCCGAGCTTAGCGGTAGCTATTGGAGTCAACCACCTCTTCGCTGTCCCAGTGCTGGAGTTCGGCACGGAGGAGCTGAAGAAGAAGTACGTGACCCCCATTGCAAGGGGCGAGAGGAGGGGGGCCCACGCCAACACCGAGCCCAGCGGGGGCAGCGACGTGGCGGGCATACAGTCGAGGGCGGTTAAGGAGAATGACCACTACATAATAAACGGCAGGAAGGTCTTCATAAGCGCCGCTGGCGAGGCTGACTACCTCCTCGTGTCCGCCAGGACAAGCCCGCCGCAGGAGGGCAAGAGGTGGTGGGGCATAACCACTTTTGTGGTTGAGAGGGACTGGCCTGGGGTCAAGATAGGGCAGCAGTTCAGGGTAATAGGCATGAGGGGCGAGCAGCCCTATGAGGTGGTCCTAGATAACGTCAAGGTACCAGCGGAGAACGTAGTTGGTAAGGAGAACGAGGGCTTCAAGGTAGTGGTCACAACCTACGACCACACAAGGATAGGCATAGCCGCTCAGGCCGTCGGCATAGCCCAGGCGGCGTTTGAGAAGGCCGTCAACTACGCCCTCCAGAGGGAGCTGTTTGGGCAGAGGATAATCAACTTTGAGATGATAGTTGAGAAGCTGGCAGACATGTACATAAGGCTCGAGGCCTCAAGGCTCCTGACCTACTGGGCAGCTAGCCTGGCCGACCAGGGGAGGCCTGAGTACACGATAGCGGCGAGCCTGGCCAAGACCTTTGCCTCGGAGTCCGCCGAGTGGATAGCCAGGCAGGCAGTGCAGATACACGGAGGCTACGGCGTCGACTTTGAGACAGGCCTCGAGAGGTACCTGCGCGACGCCATAATAACTACCATCTACGAGGGCACAAACGAGGTCCAGAGGCTGACCATAGTGAAGGAGATGCTGAGGCAGGCCTTCGGGCTGAGGATATGACTAGGGCCTCCCCGTCCCCTCCTTGATGCCCCCGAAGATCTGCCTCAGCACCTTCCCAGGCACCTTGAAAACCTCCGAGGCTATCTTCACTATGTACCTGTCGCTGGGCACCGCCTCCCTGCCCCTGCCCAGCTGTATTGCAACGGCCTCCTTGAGGGCCTCCTTCGTGAGCCTGTCCCTCACGGAGCCCTGCTCTATGGCCAGGGCTACCTTGAAGGCGGAGTAGAACTTGAGGAACCTGTTAACGTCATCAGCTCTCTCGGGGAACGCGGCCGATATGGCGTCGCTCAGCTGCTTCATGTGGGAGTCATCAGCGAAGCCGAAGTAGACCTTGGTCAGGCCTATCCTGAGAATCCTTGCAACCGTGTTGCCGTCCACGGCGCCAAGCAACATGAGCACCTTATCCTTCGCGTTCACCCCCTCAGCGATCAGCATGGAAGCGGCCTGCTCCAACTTGATCTCAAGGTTGAAGAGGGAGTCGAACTGCTCGGGGTACTGCTCGTCAAGTCCCATGCCATATTTACCCATTACGTAGAGGCTGGTCAACTCCTTGTCGTAGAGGTCAGACGGGTCAGCCGAGCCCTTGATGGGCGTGATCTTGAGGCTCTCGTACTCCCTTCGGAGCAGCTCTATAGCGCCCTGCCTGTCGACCTGCTGGCCTGAGTCCCACACGCTTATTATGTTGTTCCACACGTTCATCAAGGCCTCTGACCTAACCTTGTTGGTTCTGCCTTTCGTGGCCCATCACCGCCGGCGTTATCCTAGAACCCTGTGTTTGCTGAAAGCTATATTCATTTAACTTTTCACGGCCAGTCGCTCACTAGGCCGGGTCAGCTTGAGCGAAGCGCCTGAGTTTAAAGTGAACTTCGTTAGGTGCGGCAGCCCCGAGGAGTGCCTGAGGGCCTGCGAGAGCGTCCGCCTTGTTGAGACGACCCCGGAGATGCTTCTGAAGATAGCCGACAGGATAGCCAGGGACTGCGCCGTCCTGGTCGCATGGGGTGAGGGGGATGGGCCTGCTTGACGACGCGCTAGATGAGCTTGCCGGTGACAGCACCTACAGGAGGGCCTGGTACCTGTTCATTATCGCTTTTGGTGTAGTAGCCATCTTGGTGGCCACGTTTTACAAGGAGATAGTAAGCAGCTACGTAGGCCAGTACCTGCTGAACCAGACGCAGAGCATAAGGAGCATAGTAAGCTTTGTAAATACATCGTCGCCTTACTTTTACGCCACCCTGCCTGGCATAATATTTGCCAAGAACTCCTTGACGGACATAATGGACTTCGTCCTCATGATAACCATAGTTTTTCCGATATTTGTGGTAGTGCTCAACGGGGGCCTCGTCGGTTTCGTCAGCGTCTACACGCTACCGATTCACGGCAGCTCGCTCGCAATATTCTACTTCCTGGCGCCGCACGGCGTTATAGAGATACCGGCGTTCTCGCTGGTGGCCTCCTCCATGGTTCTCATCTTTAAGCGGGGGCCGAGCAAGGCCTACTCCGTGGCGTTCTCCATGTTGGTGCTCTCAGTGCTCCTGCTGGTGGTCGCGGCACTGATGGAGTCAAGTGTAACAATATTGACAGGCTCCTTCGTGCAGGCCCTCACTAACGCCACCGTCGGTGCGATGCCTTGAGCTGGTGCCAGACGCTCCCGGCACTACTCCTGCTGGCCATGTTGATACTGATAGGCAACAGCTCTGTAGCCGTTCAGAACTCCACGATAACGCTTGCATCGCCTCAGCTGGCAGCTCTAAGGGTTAACGGCGTTGACGTCACATATGTTAGCCTTCCAGCCGGCAGCTCCAAGATAACGACTTATTACCAGGCCAGAGGCCTAGTTCTCATAACCATCTCTAACGCGTCCCTCAAGCTCATCAACGTGAGCCCCACGTACGTTCAATCGCTTGGAGGCTGGACCGCTGATGTAACGCTGTGCGTGAACGGCAGCAACGCCTCCCTGGTGGGGATCTGGCAGGGCAGCTCCTACGTAAATGCCAGCGGGATCCCTGGCCTTGAAAGCATTATAAACGAGTCTGAGGCGAGCTGCGGCCACATAGTTGAGTTTGAGGGTAACCTGCCGGAGTTTCAACTCATAACATACTTCACTAACTCAACGTGGCTCTCAGTCCTGCTTAGGGGTGACGGCTGGTATGCCAATATAGTGCTGGGAGGCTTAACGAGCAGCCCTTCTGCTCATCATACGCAGCCTCAGGGCCTGCCGCCGCCCATATATGTAAGTCCAGGCAGCGGAGGCGGGGAGGCCCTGGGCAAGGACCTGTTGGAGGGGCCCTACGTTCTGTTAATAATCTCCCTGCTGGCCCTAACTACCTCGTTGGTGGTTGAGCGTGGGCGTAGATGATGCCATAAAGGCCTTCAAGGACGGCAGGCCAGTGTTGATATATGACTCGGACTCCAGGGAGTCAGAGGTGGACCTTGTATATCACGCGTCCTCAGTGACTCCGGACGCCATATACACCTTAAGGACCATGGCCGGGGGCCTCATATGCTTTGCCACCAGGTGGTCAATAGCCAGCTACCTCGGGGTGCCCTGGGGCGACGACCTTATAGCCTCGGTTCCAGCCCTGAGGCCCCTGACCGAGAGGAAGCTGTTCTACGGCGACAGGCCGGCCTTCACCATATGGGTGAACCACATGTCAGTGAGGACGGGCATAAGCGACGTGGACAGGTCAAGGACCGTGAGGGAGCTCTACGAGGTCGTCAAGATGTTCGTCTCGGGCGACAGGGAGGGGGCGAGGAGGAAGTTCCTGGGCGAGTTCCAGGCCCCCGGGCATGTTCCGCTCCTCGCGTCCAGGGGGCTCAGGAGCAGGAGGGGGCACACGGAGCTCAGCATAGCGTTAGCGACGCTGGCAGGCCTTGAGCCCGCCACCACCTTTGCCGAGATGCTTGACCGCGGCCCCTCCCTGAGCCTTGAAAAGGCCAGGGCTATCGCTGAGAGGGAGGGCCTGGCGCTGGTGAGCGGCAGGGAGGTGATGGAGGCCTGTGAAGGGGTCGAACTGTGTTGGAGTGATTGACACGACGTTCTCAAGGGTCGACATGGGCTCCGTGGCCGAGGAGGTGCTGAGGGAGGAGCTCCCAGACTACAGGGTAGTGAGGTACACAGTGCCAGGCATAAAGGACCTCCCCGGGGCCGCCCGCAGGCTCATAGACATGGGGTGCGACGGCATTATAACTCTTGGCTGGGTCGGCGCCTCCCAGGTGGACAAGTACAGCTACATAGCCATGAGCGTCGGCCTCGTTATGCTATCGGTGCTCACGGGGAAGGTCATAGTCGACGTGACGGTCCACGAGGACGAGTCGCAGGACCCAAGGGAGCTCAAGGAGATAGCTATAAACAGGGCGAGGGCCCACGCGGAGAACCTGGTGAAGCTCCTGACGGGAGGCCTTGACGCGCTCAGGCCGTGGGCCGGCCAGGGGGTTAGGCAGGGAAGGCCAAGCGTCGGCCCCTTATGAGGCCCTCCTGAGGCCGCTGTACCTTATGAGCATCTTCGTCAGCTCGCTCACCCTGTAATAGACGTGGTGGGTCCTCGTCTCAGGCTTTGGCTTCGCCTTCCTGTGGGAGGCCTTTATGACCTTCTCCTTTACCTTGGTTACGAGGCCCAGGGTCTCAAGCCTGTCCAGCAGGTCCACGGTGTTGCACGGGGTGTCGCCGACCACCTTGGCCAGCGTGCCCGCGTGCTCATTCTCAACCTCAAAGAGGAAGAGGAGAAGCTTGAGCACGTTCTTGTGACCTGTCAGGTACTCAAAGTACTTGCAGAGCTCCTGGGGGTCGCGCATTAGGCTCCTCACCAGGCCCTCCCCCTCCCTGCTCAGCTCGTAGTAGACGTGATGCTTGTGAACCTCGTCGGACAGCTTGAACCTTGCCTCGCTGCGCTTTATTGACGAGCCCCCCACCCTCCTCTGTATCAGGCCGGCCGCCTCAAGCCTGTCAAGCTCATCAACGACCTTATCTATCGGGACCTCTATTACCTTAGATATGGACCCCGCGTAGTCCACGTTGGCCTTCTTCAGGTGGAACAGTATGTAGAGCGAGAGGGGGCTCAGCGACATCAGCTTGCTCCCCACTTCATCGCCCTTGTTGGCGTCCCCCTGCGCGGCCCCGCACCTCCACGCGGTTAGATAGCAGGCCTAAGGGCCTTTAAGCTAGCTGACGGGGATAACATTGTGGAGGCTCAGGGCTTGGAGGTCTACGTCGGGACCTCTGGCTGGCTCTACGACTGGAACGAGGACGGCAGCCTTGACTGGTACGTGAGCAAAAGCGGCCTCAACGCCGTGGAGCTCAACGCCTCGTTCTACAGGTTCCCATTCCCATCGCAGGTCAAGGGCTGGGCCAGGAGGGGCTCAGGCCTCAGGTGGTCCATCAAGGTGAGCAGGCTGATAACCCACGTGCACAGGCTCAACGAGAGGGCCCAGGAGCTCTGGCTTAAGTTCAGGCAGCTCTTCTCTCCAATGGATAACGTAATAGACTTCTACCTCTTTCAGCTGCTCCCGAACTTCTCCTTTAACGAGCAGAACCTGGGGAGGCTGAGGGACTTCCTGGCCAGGGCAGGGCTCGGCCCGAGGGCAGCCCTTGAGTTCAGGCACAGCTCCTGGCTCAGCGAGGAGGCCATTGAGGAGGCCAGGGGGCTGGGGGCCACGTTCGTGTCGCTGGACTCGCCGCTCGGGGTGATAATAAGGAGCTTCAACGACATCGTCTACCTCAGGATGCACGGGAGGAGCGCCTGGTACGCTTACAACTACAGCGAGGGGGAGCTCATGGAGGACGTCAGCGCCATAAGGTCCCTCAGCCCAAGGAAGGTCTACGTCTTCTTTAACAACGACCACTGGATGTTGGGCAACGCCAGGTTCATGCTCTCAGCCCTTAGGGCCCTTTGAGAGGAGCCTGGAGGCCCCAGATATGTTGGACGCGTCGTCGGAGTAGACGGAGAGGCTCCCTGCCTCGTCAATGTAGGCGCCGCAGAACCTGCAGAAGCCGTCCCTAAGCTCAGACCCGCATATGGGACAGGAGTTCCTCGTCGCCTTGCCAGGCATAGGGAGCCTGAGGGACAGCCTCCTGCCCAGCAGGTAGGCGTGAGGCCTTGAGGGCACCAGCACGCCCGTAAGCGATGTCAGCCTCCTGACCTCTTCATCTCCCACCAGGGACGACATGAGGCCCAGCAGCCGCTCTGAGCCGCTGCCCCTGGTTATGGGGTCCTTCCTCCTCCAGGCCACCAGGCTGAGGCCCTTGAGCTCCAGGACCCTCCTCATGAGGTACTTGCCGTAAGTGGTTCCGTTAACATCCCTGACGTCGCACCCCTCATTAAAGGCCTCCCGCGAGATTGCCTTGGCATCATCGCTGTAGAGGGGCAGGAGCACGGTGACGCCGAGCTGGGCTGATATGGGAACTGAGTTGAAGAAGGCGCTGCTGGCCACCCTGCTGAGCCAGCCATCAAGGTAATTCCTGTCCCTGCCGAACAGGAAGTCATAGCCAATGAATAGCTCGTCCCCTCCGTCGCCGGTTGCCACGCACCTGCAGCCGAGCTCCCTGGCCTTCCTGAGCCCGAGGCACACCGCGCTTCCCGAGACAGCCTCAATGGGGTCTATGGTAACCATCGACCTTAGGGCGACGTCGATGCACTCAAGGGCCTCCTCGGGGGTCGGCCTCACTTTAACTAGGTCAAGCCCCAGCACCTTGGAGACGTACTCAGCGTATGGCTCATCGGCGGACCCCTGAAAGAGGACTGTGATCAGCTTAGGCCTCAGGCCGGCCTCCACGGCTGCGAGGGTGACAAAGCTGGTGTCTATGCCGCCGCTGAAAAGCACGCAGTCGCAGGAGCTCCTCCTGAGCAGGTCGCCCACACGGCTAAGGAGCCTGAGGCCCAGGGCCTCGCAGCTCAAGATGGCTTCACTTCCGCGATCAGGCGCGCAGCAGGGCTAAAATAATAGCCTCAAGGCCCACCATAAGCGACGCCGCCGCTAAGGCGACCCTGACCGACGCCCTTATGTCCTGGGGCCCCGGGAGCCTGCCGAACTCAGGGCAGAGGGTGTAGGAGCCCCTCTTCTCCAGGGTCACTCCAAGGCTTCCTGCCATGGCCGACATCGGTGCGCCGGCGTTCAGGCTCTCTGTCAGCCCTGAACACGAGGCCCACGCGGCTGCCGCCCTCCTGGCGGACCTCGCGGAGGCTATGACTATCAGCGCGGCCGTGAGCCTCGCGGGTATGTAGTTAACTATGGTATCAGCCCGGGCGCTCGCCCACCCCACCTTCAGGTGCTCGGGGTCCTTGAATCCCAGCGCCCCGTCCAACGTGTTGACGAGCCTCTGGGCCAGGGCCCCCAGGGGTCCAAGGACTGCGTACCAGAGGAGGGGGGAGACGAAGCCGTCATTGAGGCTCTCGGCCAGGGACTCTATGGCCGCTGATGCCACGTGGCCTGCGTCCTCCACGCTTAGGTCCCTCCTCACGAGGCCCTGGGCTAGGGCCCTGGCCCTGCCCAGGTCCCCCTCCTCAAGTGCCCTGCCCGCGACGCTGACCTCGTCTATGAGCAGCCTCATGGAGGTCGACGTCTTAGTTATGTAGCCCGCCACAATAATCCACGCGATGGGGCTGAGCCTGTAGGCTAGGTAGAGCGCCGCCGCGTAAGCCACCAGGTGAGACGACATGACCGCAGCCCATATCATAGCTCCGCGGGCGCGCGACGAGAACGGCCTGTAGAGCCTGAGCGCCATGAAGTAGGATGTGTGGACAGGGTGTACCATCAGCATGAAGCCGCTGTGGTAGGGGTAGACTATGTCAAGGACGAGCGCGAGGGCCAGGGCTGAGAGGAGCTCCAAGGGACCTGGGTAAAGGAAGCTGGGCAGCATCAAGCCAGGGCACCCAGGACCAGGGCCACCACTCCGCCGACCTCTATGGAAGCGCCCATCACGTCGCCGTTGACGAAACCAAGCCTTGAGTTCGCGTCGGCCGCGAGCAGGAAGCCCGCCAGCAGCGCCGCTGCACCTATGAGGCTGAGCGGCCTTAAGACAGCTATAGCTGTCATTATTGCTATGTAGGTCAGCGCGTTTAGCAGCAGCTGTCGGCCGTCCCTGGCAGCCCTCTCGAAGCGGGAGGCCATGCCCTCGTAGGGCTCCTGGACACCTGCCCTGGCGGCCACAAAGGAGGCCTCCAGGGACGACGCGTACGCGGCAACTATGATTGCTGGGCACCTGTAGAGGTAGTAGAACGCCGAGAGCCTGGCCACCAGGGCCACCACGACTGCCATGATAGCGAACGAGCCCTTCCTGGGATCCTTGAGGACTCTAACTGCCTCCTCACCCCTGAGGCCTGAGCCCAGGACGTCGCTGTAGTCGGCCAGCCCGTCCAGGTGAAGCCCGCCGGTCACGGCAACGTGAGCTATTAGCATCAGCGACGCTGCTAGCATAGGCGCTGGCTTAACAGCTGAAACCGCGAGGCCCACGAGCGACACTATGACGCCCTCCGCCAGGCCCACTATGGGCACCATGTAGAAGCTCGAGGCGGCCGCCTCCAGGTCCCCAGACCCCACTGGGAGCCTTGTGAACAGGGCCAGGAGGTCCCTCAGGCCCAACCCATGACCACCTCGATGGCCTTTAAGATGGCGTCGTTCTCCGCAGGCGACCTTATCGATATCCTTGAGTAATGGCTGTCAAGGGAGTAGAACGTGGAGGCGTCCCTGACGTAAAAGCCGTGAGCCAGCAGGGACCTCTGGAACTGAGGGTTTGGCAGCGTATGTCTTACCAAAACGTATGGGGCCGAGGAGTCAAAGGCCTTGAGCCCCATGGACCTCAGGGCCGATGTAACCCTGGGCAGCTCCTGCCTAACTATCTCCTTCCCCCGTTCCACGTGAAGCGCCGTTGACTTAAGGGCAAGGACCTTGGAGAGCGAGCAGGCCGTTATAGAGTCCACGGGCCAGGCCTGCATGGAGCCCGCTATAGCCTCAAGGGCCCTCCTGTCTGCGGTCACCATGACCCCCAGCCTGAGGCCCGGCGACGCGAGGCTCTTAGTAAAGGACCTGAGCACTACTATGTCGTCGCGATCACCTAGGCTGCGGCAGCTGGGGCAGAGGTCCACGAAGGCCTCATCAACGACCATCCAGGCGTGCCTGGGCAGGGATGATGCTATGCGATCTATGGCCTTCTCATCAACAGTAAGGCCCGTGGGGTTGTTAGGCCTGGAGAGCACCAGCACGGCAGGCCCCCTCGCAGCCTTAGCGGCTCTGATGACGCCGTCTTCGTCTAGGGAGAAGGCGTTGTCCGAGGGCCTCATCACGACCCTGACCAGCTCCAGGGACGTCGCCCTCGCAAGGAGCTCGTGGTCGCCGAAGTTGGGCTCCACCACTATAAGGCTCCTGGCCCTGAGCGAGAGCGGTATTAGGGACAGCAGCTCGGCCGAGCCGTTGGAGAGCACTATGTGGTCCTCGTCAACGTCCAGGAACTCGGAGACCGCTCCCAGGAGGTTCAAGTAGTCACTTGGGGAGGGGTACCTGAGGTAGGAGCCCAGGGCGGCGCACTCGCTGACGGCCTCCCTCAGCCCAGGCGGAGGCCCCAGGGGGTTCGCTGGGGCGCTGAAGTCCAGGGCCCCAGGGGGAGCCGCTCCCCCATGGGCTCTATTTACACCTGCCGCGGGCCTCCTCAAGCGACTCACCGTCGTTAACATTTATCACGTCCATGTCAATATCTACGTCAGCCCACTCATCGTAGCTGTAGCCCTTGAAGATGGAAATGCCGACGTACTCTCCGCGCGCCCTCACAGTCACCACGGGCTCCGCGACCCTAAGGCTCACGCGGCAGGCCTCCTCCAGGTCCCTGGCCCTCAGGCCATAAAGGTCCGCCGGAAGCACCAGCAGGGGCCTCGGCCTCACGACGTTAAGCAGCCTTCCAAGGTCATAGCCGTAGCCGCTGCCATCCAGCATAAGTTCAGCGAAGCTGGGCGGCAGCGAGAGCCCCCTCAGGTAGCTCGAGGACGCGGGTGAAGTCACTATTAGCGCGAGCCTTGACACTGGCGAGACGGCATCAATAACGTAGCTTATGAGGGGCCTCCCGCAGACGTTAACCGTGGGCTTCCAGGGGCCTCCAAGCCTTGACCCAAGGCCTCCGGCCATTATGGCCGCCACCTCAATCATGGCCCTCGCCCAGGAGCCTGTCGTAGACCCTCGAGAGGGCTGAGGCCGCCAGGGACGCAGCTATGTCGTCCTCGAACATCGGCAGCGAGGCCAGTTTAAGGCCGAGCCTGTCCTTCATGGTGTCAGCCCAGTACGTGGCGGTCAGAGCCTTGAAGCCGTTTATGTAGAGGCTGAGCGCTGTGGCCAGCAGCTCATCGGCTATAACCTTCTTGGTGTCGGCTGCGAACTCATCGGAACCGAGGCCAGGCAGCAGGCCCTCCTGTCCCCTGATGTCGTTCTCCCTGGCGGCCACTATGAAGGCCCAGACGTTCGGGTCCTGAAGTATTCGGCTGAGCTCTCGTGCGACCATTTCTTTAACCTTGCCCTCAGCCACGCCGGGCACTGGGGCTGACCTGTAGAGCTTCATGGCGTCATCGACTAGCTCCTCGAGGCTGAGGCCCAGCGCCCACGAGAGCACCTGCTCGCGGGAGGGCTTCTCTGACACGAGAGCCCTGTAGACAAGGGACGCCACCTTGGAGCCTACAGTGGTTGCCTGCCCAGCCCACAGGGCTCCTGAGGGATCTAGGGTGGCGGCCACAGCTATGGCGTCGCTCACGGTGCCCGTGGCCCTCCCGCCGTCGCACCTGAGCATCAGGTCCGCCGAGGCTGCAGCCTTCGTCTCCGCCACGACCCTGAGGAGGTCTACCATGGCTGACGCCGTCAGCCTGTCGGGCACCCAGGCAACTATGTTTATAGTTGATGGCATAAGGGGGACGTACGTCGACCTCATGTCGTGGCATGAGGGGTGAGAGAGGCCCACTGTGGCAACGACCCCATAGTTGCCCTCGACGGCGCTCCTATACTTGCTAACGTCGGCCGCGGTGAGCATCACCGGGTCGCTCCCGCCGAGGCCCAGGGCCCTCCTGACCTCCTCCTTGAACCTCTCAGGCCTTGAAAGGTCGTCGGAGTCTGTTACCTGGTAAATTGCAACATTCGAGGCCATCACCAGGCCTTCGGGGTGGGCCGTGGTAAGTATGTGCCTGGGGGCGCCGAAGTTCACTATAAGGTACCTGTCGCCCAGCTCAAGCGCTGCCAAGGTTCCTTAGCCTCTTGTACTCGGAGTATATGGCCGACTTGACGCTGTTCGCGTCAAATCCCATCTTGGCGGCCAAAACCATGGTGCCCCCAGCGCCGACGCCCTCCTTAACGAAGCCCCTCTCAAACATCCTCAGCCCCTCAAACGGCGAGTCGGAAAAGTCTACCTCGGATCCCTCCAGGTCCCTGACGTCAAAGGCCTCGGCTATGGCCCTTATGTTTGACGTCTCGTCGTTAAGGATCCACTTGGTCGTCCACAGCGAGACCTTACTGGTGTCCGCGCCAACTCCCTTGAGGATTGCAAGGACCGCCCCCATCTGGGTGCCCCCGGCCAACACAGCCATGGCCCCCTCCTCCATAGCCCCGAGGGCCACGCCTGCCATGGTCACGTGAACAGGGTCGCCAACGGCGTCAACTATGCTGAATATGTCTGACCCCTCGCTGACCCTGCTGAGCGCCTTAGAGACCACCTGGCGCTTCAGGTCCTTGGGGTTGTCAGGGGAGGCGCTGCTCACGTAGCTCACGCCGTCCAGGCCGGCCGCGCTCATTATTGCCGCGGCCACCGTGGTCCCGCCAGGTATGGTCTCACCTATGAGGACGAGGTCGTGGCCCCTTGATATGAGCCTCCCCAAGGTCCTCGCCTCCTCAAAGAGGGACCTGGCGGTGCCCCTCGGCATCGCAGGCCCCTCGGCTATATTTCCCCCATGTCTAGCGCTGGGAAGCCTCACGTGCGGCGCCTTTATTCCATAGTAGGTGCCGGCGTCAACGACAAGGTAAGGGACCTTGATGAGCTCAAGCGCGGCCCTGGTTATGAGTGCTGGCGTCGGCAGGCCGTCAGGAGTCATGGGAATCACATTCATGGTCCTGGGAAGCCCGAGCGTCAGGTACTCAAGGTCGAGCGTGGGGGTGTAGAGGGTCCCCTCTGGGGAGGGGCCGGCTATGCTGAGGCCTGGGATTGTGGAGGTAAGAGTTGAGCCGCCCACGTAGACGGCTATCGGCCTCAACGCTGTCCCTGGCTGGCTAGGGTAGCCAGCCATTTAAAAAAGAGCCTTAGGGTGAGTGCAAAACGAGAGGTACTTACTCTATTATCATTATGTTCTCCTCAGGGAAGCCCATCCTGACGAGGATCTCTTTGACCCTTCTCCTGTGGTCGCCCTGTATCTCTATTCTTCCATCCTTATAGGTGCCGCCGGCCGCCAGCTCGCTCTTCAGCTTTGAAGCTATCTCCTTGAGGTTGAACTGCTTGCTGTCTATGCCCTCGATTACTGTGACCTGCTTGTTGAACTTCCTTATCTCAAGTCTTATCTTAATAATCTGCTGCTCTGCGTTAAGCTGCTCACAGATCTCAGGAGGCAGTCCCCCACACTCTATGTTCTCAGACATGGGTTTTTGCAGCCACCCCTCCCTCTCTTGCTGATAGGCTGTAGCTAAGGATATATACGTTTGCCGGGCCGCTACCTTTAGGGTAGCCTAAGGTGTCAGAGGAGCCTGTGGACGAGGGCGAGGCCCAGGGGACGGGCGAGTCTGGGGAGGTGGAGCTTTACGGCATTAAGCCTAGGGAGGTCTACTACATGTGCCTCAGGTGCGGCTACAAGGCCAGCAAGAGCGAGCTGAGCCAATACTACAGCATGGTGTGCCCAAAGTGCGGCTACAGGATATTCGTTAAGGTGAGGGCGCCTTCAACCATAGTTGCCCCGAGGAGGGTCTACGCTATCTAGAGGCCTTAGCCCGCGATACGTAGTGCTTAAGCATGGCCTCTATTAATACCTTGGCGGCTAGCGCCGCCGTCCCACCCCCTGGGTCATAGTGGGGCGAGACCTCGACCACATCCATGCCGATAAGCCTCTCGTCAACTATACGGGACACCAGGTAGAGCCCTTCGTACGGCGCTAGCCCCAGGGGCTCCGGGTTGCCGACGCCTGGGGCGTAGGCAGGGTCGAAGGCGTCCATGTCTACAGTCAGGTATGTGCTCTCGCAGCTCTTGAGGGCTGACAGCACGTTGGAGGCCACGTTGATGGGGCCCAAGGTGATGAGGTCAGAGGGCCCAAAGATGGTTATTATGTTATCCTTGGACCTGGCGAACTCGAGCTCCTCCCTTGAGAACGCCCTGGTGCCTATGTAAATTAGCCTGGGTATGTTGACCTGTTCCAGGGCCCTCCTCATGAAGGTCGCGTGCCCCACCTTGAGGCCAAGGTACTCGTTCCTGAGGTCCAGGTGCGCGTCAAACATGACAACGCAGGGCTTCCTGTCAGCCAGGGCCCTGAGGGCGCCGAGCGTAACTGTGTGCTCGCCGCCTATCATAACTGGGAGGCCCGCCGAGGCCAGCTCCCTCACCACGGCCTCGACCCTAGCAAGGGTCTCGCCGGTGTCCCCAATAGAGACAGCGACGTCGCCTTCATCGAGGGGGGACAGGTCCTCGAGGTAGACGTCCTTTATGAAGGCGCTGTTGCTCTCGAGCCCAGCAGCGGCGAGCCTGACGGCGTCAGGGCCAAACCTGGTGCCGGGCCGAAAGCTCGTCGTCGAGTCGTAGGGGACCCCTATTATCCTATACTTAGACTTCGGGTTACCCTCTATGCCGGCGAACTGCCTGTTAGCAGTGGTTATGTAAAGCCTTCCGAGCCCCATCCCAGTCCCCTTGGTCATGTCGCTTCAATAGATTAAAACCTCATGCACAGAGGGAGCGCGGGAAGTGAACAGGATTGACGGAGGACATCTATGACAAGATAGTTGACCTCGCCAAGAGAAGGGGGTTCTTCTGGCCCAGCTACGAGATCTACGGCGGACTCGCGGGGTTCTACGACATAGGTCCATACGGACTGACTGTGAAGCGCAAGATAATAGAGGCCTGGAGGAGGCTCTTTGTGTTCAATCACCAGGACTACGTTGTAGAGATAGAGACCCCCGCAGTGGGGCCCTCCATAGTCTACGAGGCGAGCGGCCACGTGGAGAGCTTCACCGACCCCGTTGTCAGGTGTACTAAGTGTGGCAGGATATACAGGGCTGACCACCTGGTCGAGGACGCCCTTAAGGTCAGCGCTGAGGGGCTCAGCCCGGAGGAGCTGACCAGGAAGATAAGGGAGAACAACATAAGGTGCCCCGTCTGCGGGGGCGAGCTCTCGGAGGTAAGCACGTTCAACCTCCTCTTCAAGACCCAGATAGGCCCCTACGAGGGGAGCGTGGGCTACATAAGGCCAGAGCTGGCCCAGGGCATGTTCGTCAGCTTCAGGAGGGTCCTCGAGACCATGAGGAACAGGATGCCGCTCGGCATAGCCCAGGTTGGCAGGGTCGGCAGGAACGAGATAAGCCCAAGGCAGGGCATGATAAGGCTGAGGGACTTCACAATAATGGAGATGGAGTTCTTCTTCGACCCCCAGAGCGACCACTGCCCAAACCTAGACAGGGTGATGGACCGCAAGCTCAGGGTCAGGCAGTACAAGGTCCGCCTTGAGGGCGGGGGGCCGCAGGAGTTCACGGTGAGGGAGCTCATAGAGAAGAATGTCGTGGCGCACCCATGCATGGCCTACTGGATGACCGTGGGCCTCGACCTCGTTAAGTACGTAGGAGTGCCCGAGGACGAGACCTTCTTCGAGGAGAAGGGGCCCAAGGAGAAGGCCCACTACGCCACGCAGGTCTTCGACCAGCTCGTCAGGACCTCAAGGTGGGGCTGGGTGGAGGTGGCCGGCTACGCCTACAGGGGTGACTACGACCTCAGCAGGCACATGAAGTACAGCGGCCAGGACCTGAAGGTGTTTGAGCCCTACAAGGAGCCCCGCGTTGAGAAGGTGAAGAAGGTGCTCGTGGACCTAGCTTACGCGGGCCGCACCTACAGGTCAAGGGCCTCCGAGGCTGTCAAGCTGGCCGAGTCGCTGCCCGCGGAGGAGGCCGAGAGGCAGCTCAGGGAGACGGGCAAGCTCAGGGTGGGGGACTTCGAGTTCCCCGCTTCGGCAGTTAAGATAGTGGAGGTTGAGCAGAAGGTCAGCGGCAGGAGCTACACACCCCACGTGGTCGAGCCCTCCTTTGGCACCGACAGGCTGCTCTACGTGGCACTTGAGAGGGCCTACAGGGAGAAGGAGGGCAGGGTAGTGCTCTCCCTGCCGAGGTACCTGGCGCCCGTGGACGCCGCTGTGTTCCCGCTAATAGAGGGCGAGGAGAAGCTCGAGGCCAGGGCCAGGCAGCTCAGGGACCTGCTGGTCTCCGCGGGCTTCACTGTGCTCTACGACGACTCGGGCAGCATTGGCAAGAGGTACGCGAGGGCGGACGAGATAGGCGTGCCGGCGGCCTTCACAGTTGACTACCAGACCCTTGAGGATGGCACTGTGACCCTGAGGGACAGGGACACGTGGCGCCAGGTCAGGCTCAGGCTTGAGGACGCGCCCGAGGCCTTGAAGAAATTTATTTATAACTTGGTGGACATAGCTCAGCTCGGGAAGCCTGTAGAGCCTGAAGGGTAGAGACCATGAGCTCGGGTGACGAGGGTAAAGTGGACATCGGCAAGATGCTGTCTTTCATACCTCCCGCGTCTACCATCTACTCGAAGCAGTCCAAGATACAGGAGAAGAGGGTGAAGCTCATACATGACGCTGCAGTCGAGCAGGGGACCCTAAGGATCTCCAAGAAGTTGGCCACGGAGCTCGGCATAACTGATGAGGCTGAGATAGCCGTGGGAGGCAAGATAAGGCTCAGGCTCAAGGCAGCCATAGATGAGTCCACGGACGACGACACCTCGGTGTGGGCCAACCCTGACGAAATGAGGGAGCACGGAATAGCCGACAGGAGCACCGTGTCAGTGAGGTCCCCGAAGTGAGCGACTGCAAGGTGAACTGCGGTAACATAACTGAACTTATTCAGTTCAACGTTACTAGGGCGGCCCAGGCCCTCCAGGAGCACGCAGATCTCCTGGAGAGGATGAGGGGGCAGCTTAACCAGTACATGTCGCTGAGGGATGAAGAGAGGGAGGGCATGGTAGAGCAGATAGAGGACACAATCAGGTCCATCAGGAGCGCCAGGGAGGGAATAGAGAAGGCCACCAGGGAGTACGAGATGCTCGTCGGGTGCTGCCTTGCAAGGGACGACTACATGGAGGCCCTCCTGGGCTACTACCTCATGGCAGGCTCAAGGAGGGAGAGGGAGCTCCTGTCGGCGGCGAGCAGGGTAGTTGACGTAAGTGAGGACATTGACGGCATTGGAAGGGTGACGGGGCTGATACAGGAAGTTCTCGTCAGCGTGTCCTCAAAGGTAAGGAGGAGCGGCTAGAGGTTAAGCCTGCTGCTGGCGTTCTGTATAACTATGCTTATCAGCTCGTCGCCGCTGACGTTAACTATCGTCCCATCGTCGAGCATGAAGCTCTCCTCGGCCTCCTTGTCGCTGAACCCTATATATAGTGTGTCGCTCTGTTTGTCATACTCTATCCACATGTTGTTGATATCCCCTATTACTAACTTCCTTGGATAGCCCTCGCCGGCCCCCTGCAATGCCTGACCCTGCCTCTCCTGCTCTCAGGCTTAGTTAAATAACGTTCAGGCCGCGATGGAAACCCAAGGCCTTTTAGTTAGAGTCTTAAATAATAAAAAGATAAAACATATATGAGCTAAGAAAAAAGCATAAAAAATGTATACAAGTCTAGGTATTCCTAGTGATAGAGATGAGCGGAGGGCTTACCGTAGGACAGAAGGTAGTGATCGCAATACTCCTTATAATACCTCTCATAGCCTACATGGCATATACAACCTATGACTTTGTCAGCCCGTCCCTTGGGGGCGTTCCGTTCTTCTACTGGTACCAGACGCTCTGGCTGGTGATATCGTCGCTACTGTTCATCGTAGCTGCAGTCCTGTGGGAAAGGTGGCTCAGCGGGAGGTGAGAAGGCATGCTGGGCATCGCCGGCTGGGTTACGTTCTGGGCCTTCTTTGTGGTCTTCGTGTTCCTGGGCTTCTACGGGGCCAGGTGGAGGAGGGGCAACCTAGCCCAGTTGCACGAGTGGGCCCTGGCCGGCAGGAGGCTTGGAGTGTTCCTTGCATGGTTCCTCATAGGCGCCGACCTTTACACGGCGTATACCTTTGTGGCCGTCCCATCGCTCGAGTATGCCCAGGGCGCCATAGCCTTCTTTGCGGTGCCCTACGTAGCCATAACCTTCGCCGTCGCCATGCTGTTTATGACTATGCTCTGGGACAAGTCCAGGGAGAAGGGGTACATAACGGCCGCTGACTTCGTCCAGGACCAGTTCAACTCCGTGACGCTAGCTATACTTGTTGCTGTAACGGGCATAGTGGCGGAGCTGCCCTACATAGCCCTTCAGATAGACGGCATGAGGGCCGTGCTGGAGGTCATGATGACCGGCCTCTCAAGCGCCACAAGGATCTCTGAGATAGCGCTGGTGGTGGCATTCATAATACTGGCCGCCTTCACCTACACGAGCGGCCTCAGGGGCTCGGCCCTCGGGGCCGTGTTCAAGGACGTGCTGGTGTGGCTTGGGGTCATATCGCTCATTATTATAGTGCCGCTCTCGATAAATGGCGGCTTCTCCGCGGCCTTCAGCGCAGCTGCCAAGCACAACCTTATCAGCGGCACTGAGTACCTCAAGCCCGCGTTCGCCTCAGCCTATGAGAGCCTCTTCATAGGGAGCGCGCTGGCACTCTATCTTTACCCACACGCGGTTAACGGCTCCCTCAGCTCGGAGTCCAGGAAGGCGCTCAGGTACAGCACGGCGCTCCTGCCCCTTTACGGCATAGGGCTTGCGATACTCGCGCTGCTGGGCATACTGGTTTACGCCTCCCCGGGCGCCGAGAGCCTGCTCTCCCAGTTCCCGGCCGCCGAGAGGGGCCTGTTAGCTGTTCCAGCCCTCGCGGTGGCCACCTTGCCGTCGTGGTTCGCCGGCTTAGTGCTCCTGGGCATATTCGTTGGCGGCATGGTGCCAGCTGCTATAATGGCCATAGCTCAGGCCAACCTGCTGGTCAGGAACTTAATAAAGCCATTCTTCAGGCTCAGCGAGAGGGGGGAGACCAGGGCCGCGCAGTGGGCCTCGGTGTTCTTCAAGTTCCTCGCCCTGGGCTTCGTGTTCGTGACCCCGCTGACGTATGCAATTCAGCTTCAGCTCACTGGAGGGATCATAATACTGCAGACCCTTCCACCGGTGTTCCTGGGCCTCCTGACGAGGAAGCTGAACAAGCACTCCCTAATTGCAGGGTGGGTTGCTGGTATGTTATCAGGAATATACCTGCTGCTCCTGGCCAATCACTTCGGCCCGCTGACAAAGTCAGCCTACCCTGTGTTTGGGCATTCGATATACATAGGCATCATATCGCTTGCAATAAACATAGCTGTAGTGCTCCTGGGCACGGCTATAGCCTACGCTGCCGGCTGGAGGCCCAGTAAGTGACCATTTAGTCAGCTACAGGTCATTGTTTCACCTTTTTTAATTATGACGTCTCACGTGGCGGTATTTCCAGACAATGCTCGCAGAAGCTGATAGCCCCCGTTTCGCGGAGGAAAACTATAATTTAGCTGGCTGTCACTAACTCTGTGAGTCGTAGAGGTGAGCTAGGTTGGCGGCAGAGGAGAGCTCTAAGCCCGTGCTGTACAGGCTCGTGCTCAGGAAGACAGCTAGGGGGCTAATCATACAGTTCAGGGGGCCAGGATCTCAGGGAAGGGAGGCCACCCTGGTAAGGATAGGCGGCAGGAAGGCGCAGCAGCTCTTTGACATGCTTTCCACGGCACTTAAGAACGGCAACTACATAGAGGAGGAGGCCAGCACCGGCAACTACACGTCATACAAGATAAAGCCTGAGGTCGGCGCCGCGGTTGGAGGCTTCCTGGTGATAACTAGGAGGAGCAGGGACCCAACCGCGTGGGCGCCCTACTTCGCCGACCTCATAGGGGGCACCAAGTACCCAGGCTCGCGCGAGGTGCTGAGCTCAGTGCTGAGCCTGGGCCTGCAGCTGAGCAAGATATCACCGCCCCCAGCGAGGGCCAGGATGCAGCTGAACCCCAAGATACTTGACGCCATAAGTGCGGGCCTCAAGGTCACCGCCAGGAAGCTGTGGGGCATAAGGAGCCCCAAGTGATGACGAAAGCCTATAGCCCTTTTTCCTGATTTTCTTTAACTTTAGTGTTCTTCGCTATGTTTTCCTTTGCGCGAAGGCCTTTCAATTCTTAGCAGTGGAGCTCAGAGCACTTAAACTTCTTCCACAGCTGAGGAGGCGGCGGATGAAGAGCGACTTCGGCCCGACCCATGGGATGAGGAACCGTGTGAGGGCTGACGCTTCAGAGGAGCTTCTTGACGCCAGTCATCTCATCCCATCTGACCCCGAAGGCCAGCAGGAACTGCTCAAAGGCTGACCTCACGTACTCCAGGTACTTAGTAGTGTCAACGTCGGCCAGCCTTGCAAGCCTCACGGGCTTAACGCCCACCTTATCCTTCGTCTTCACGAACGATATTATGTCCCCCCTGGTGACGGGGACGCCCTCGTTTATGAGGAGCAGGGCTGCCTTGACGTGCTGTGGGGTGTTCTTCTTGTACTCCATCGGGTCCTTGCTCATCATCACTGATATGGCGAGCTGGTCCAGCGTGTACTCCCTCCTCCTGAGCTTAGTGTATATCTCCTGCACCTTCTCCCTGAGCAGGTCCAGGGTCTTCTCCAGGTCCTCCGGGCGCTGCAGGCCGCTCAATATCTTCATGACGTCGGCCGTCTCAAACTTTATGAACTCGGGCGTGTTGCTCTTCTTAGCTACCATGCCCTTTATTATGTAGCTGTCGCCGTCAAAGCCTACATAGTTCTTCTTGAGGCCGCTGAAGAGCACCAGCCTGAAGGTCTTATCTATGTCCAGGTCCATGCCCAGCTTCTCCTGCACGTACTTTATTATTTCGTTGAGGGCGTCCTTCGGCGGGTCCCAGACGAAGAGGCTGTCAGTGTCGCCATAGAGTATGTGCAGGTTCAGCTCCGAGGCCCTGCGCAGCGTCTCAAGCAGCGTTGCCCTACCTATCGCTGTGACGCTCTCGGCCACCGGGAGGCTGTAGAGCGCGAACGCCTCGTTTCCGAAGACGCCGTAGCTAGCGTTTATGTACACCTTCATAGCCGCCTGGACGGTCTCGTACCAGATCCTCTCCTCCTCGCTTAGGTCCTTGCTCTTGGCCTTCTTCTTGTACACCTTAACCCTGAAGTCCCTCAGCAGTCCCACGAGCTGGCTTGAGATCCCCCTCCTGTCCATGCATATCCTGTGCCCAACCTCAGGGGCCTCGACGTACTTCTGGCAGTACGGGTTGTCGACAGTCTCATAGCTCAGGTTCCAGTTCCTTATAACGGACGGGTACAGGCTTGCGAAGTCAAGGACTATTACGTTGAAGAACACGCCCTGAGGCGGCTGGAGCACTATGGCGCCCCTGTACTTCTTGTCCTTTATTATGGCGGCGCTCCTCGGGGCCTGCTTGCCTATCATCCTCTCTATGTCCTCCCTGCTCGGTATCAGCAGGCCCCTCCTCCTGTGCTCCCAGTAAAGGGTGCTCTTTATCCAGGCCGAGACCTGGGACCTGGAGACCTCCTCAAGGCCTGACTTGCTTATTCTCATCAGGAGGACCAGCAGGTTCCAGGTGAGCTCGTTGTTGAAGATGACGAGGCCCATGGTCAGCACTGAGTCCTGAAGGTTATAGGCCGCCAGCTCGTCAAGGCTCACGTCGTTAAGGAACGTGCTGATCTCACGCTTCGTCTGGCCGAGGAGCGCCTCGGAAACCGCCTCAAGGCTCTTCTCCCTGTACTTATTGCCGAAGGCGTAGCTCTGCAGGGCCTTTATGTCAAAGACCCTGTGAAGGTCCACGTGCAGCCTTCCCTTGAAGGTCACGTAGTCCTGGAGGAACACTATTGGTATGTCCTCCGGCCTCACGCCTAGGTTTACCAGCCTGTTGTAGATATATGGCACGTCAAAGTTGTCGCCGTTGAACGTGAAGACCACGGCGTAGCGGCTCAGCCTCCTCAGCAGCTCGAGCAGCATGGCCCTCTCGCTGTCGAAGAGCTCAACCTCGCCTTCGAGCTTCTGCCTGCCGCTGAACCGGCTCGCAGGCCTGGCCAGCAGGAGCACGGACTTGTTGCCCTTGTCATCTACTATGGAGACGCTCATTACCGGCATGTCAGCCTCCTTGGGCTCAGGGAAGCGGCCCTCGCCAGGGGCCACGACCTCTATGTCGAAGGCGACCTTAGGGACCTTGGGTGACGGCTCCTCAAATATGTACTGCCAGTCAAGCGCCATGTCCCTCAGGTCCTCGGTGAAGGACTCCTTTATGAGCTTCTCCAACTCCTCGCTGCGCTTCCACTCCTTCTGCCTCCAGCTGTCAGACACGTCGTACGGCATGCCAGGTATGAGCTGGCTGTCATAGATGTAGTTCAGGAAGTACTTTATGTCCGCCTCCCACACCCTGTAGCCCTTCTCTGTAAGCACAGCCCTCAGCGTCTTGACGGCCAGGGGATCGTTGGTTATTATCTTAGTCAGCTTCACGTCGCGGTTGGTTATAGGGTCCCTCTTGGTCACCACTGCGAGGTTGCTGAAGGACTTGTACTTGGTCAAATCTATAGGGGGTCTGCCGTCCTCCCCGAGCTCCATGTTTGTCAGGAAGTAGGGCTTATGCCCGGTCCTGTCCACCCACTTAACCACTTTACTTGTTGAGGGGTCATATATGAAGGCGACGGCCTTGCCAAGGTCGCCGTCATACCTTACCTCAAGCAGGTAGCCTGACGCCTGGGCCGCGTAGGTCTCCTCCTGGAAGAGCCACCACTGGCCTGGGACCCTCTGGCCCTGCTGGGCCTCAACCAGGTAATCATTGGAGCTGGCGTACCACGCGTAGGTCTCGGGAAGTCTAACTTCCTTAACCTCAGGCTCGCTTCTTGGCGGCTCCTCCGGCTCCTGCTGAACCTTAGTAGGGACCTCGCTGGCCTCTTGCTTATCGATCCGCTCTGCCTTTGGCCTCTGGGCTGTCTGGGGCGGCTCCTGGGCGCTGGGCTCGCTCATGAAGTCTAGTATGCTTCTGGCCGCCCTCTTACCCGTGGCAGGCTCCGGCTGCTTCTGGCTCTGGGGCTGTTTTGCTGGGGCCCTATCATTGCCGCCGCCCTTCCCTTCTGATTTTGCTGAGGCCGCTGAGCTGCGTCCTTCGTTGGCCCTGCCCTGCCCTCCTGCCTGGGGGGACCCGTCGTTACGCAGGGCCATCTCGAGCTGCTTCAGGAACTCGTCCAGGTTTGGCCCCTTCTTCTTGGCGGCCGGTTCAGGCGTCAGGCTTCAACCCCAGCTGTTGGAGCTGCGCTGGCACCTATTAATGAAAGGGCCCCAGGCTGGCCCGAACCCGCCTAGGGGGCTTAGCCCTCCACCAGCGACGGTATTATCTATTTTTATTTATTATTAATTTATATGGTGACTTGACGGGGCAGCCCCAGGTGGAGAAAGCCTTCACTTAGAGCAAGAAAAGACTTCGAATTAAGGCTCAACAGGATTCACGGAGTACCTTATGTTGTCAATGAACCTGAGCCTCTTTGGTATAGGCGGGTGCGTTGCAAACATCTCAGCCACTGGATCCGTCTTCTCATTCTTTATCTTCTCTATCAGCTGGTCGACGTCGTAGTCCCTGTACCTGCTCAGGTCAGGCTCCTTTCTCCTCCTCCAGGGCCATGCGCCCTCATCGGGCTCGTACAGGAAGCCCCCACTTATTTCAACGAAGGGCGCCACTATGAAGAGCGCCTTAAGCATGGAACCGCTGCTGGAGTTGACCTGGTGCTTAAAGTAGTTGTTGCCCTCTACCGCTATGTGGAGCCTCGCCAGGGCCCTCTGTATCTTCCTTGGGGAGGTCACCATGGCGCTGTTAGCGTCTGCATAATATTCCCTTAGCCTGTTGAAGTTGCCGACCAGGAACCTGAACACGACGCCTACCACCACCAGCAGCATTCCAACAAGCATCAGCAGTATGCCGCCGTTTGCCCCGCTGCCCCTGCCCCTCCCCTCGCCGCCACCGCCTCCAAAGAAGCCGCTCCAGATGAGCATCTGACCTAGGTAGTAGACTGCCAGGGGTATGACGCTTAGTGCCAAGATCCATGAGACGTCCCTGTGCCTGAGGTGACCTACTTCATGGCCTAGCACAGCCTCAACCTCGTCGTCGGGCATCAGGTTGAGGAGCCCCCTCGTAACGGCCACGTAACTGCCAGACAGTGGGCTGCCGTAGGAGAAGGCGTTTGGCACGTTGGTCTCTGCTATCCTGAGCTTAGGCGTCCTTATGCGACTCCTTCTGGCGACCTCCTCTAGCATCGCCTGGTACTTCTTCTCTTCGTCAGTCCTGGGCGGGTGGGTCCTGTACACCAGGTTTATGAAGAGCGGCGAGAGGAGCCACTGTATCAATATTATGAAGAACGTGAATATGACGGCAGTCATTACTAGGTAGGAGCCCGCGAGCGAGTACCCAAAGATGTAGCCAATGAGCTCGGCCACCCCTATGAAGACGCCGACCCCAGCTAGGACTATTGCCACTGCTGTTATAGCCATTGAAGTCCTTAGCCTCGCCAGGCTCTTAGGCTCGCCCTTGATCGCCTTAGGCGCTATTGCCGCCATTAATGCCACCGCGCCCCCAGCGGCTATAGAAGTTAGGATCAGCAGCCACCAGTAGGCCATCATAAACGCGAAAAGCCCAAAGAGCGGATCGTACATTACCACGCTGCACACCTCCTCCTGTCACTTTTTATTATCTCTTCTCATAGTTCATTTCCAGCCCAGAGAAGTTAAAAGCGCTAGCTTCAATTAGGCAGGCCACCGCCAGGCTCCGACAAAACGCCTGCCCAAACAGCGCGGGAGGCTCCAAAAAGCTTTTATATGGGCTATAGTCCTACTGCAAATCAGTCCATAGGTCTAGGTCTGAGGTGTCCGAAATGGTCTGTGAGGGCGCACCTGAGGTAAGGATCGGTAAGAAGCCTGTAATGAACTATGTTTTGGCAGTCCTGACAACCCTAATGGAGCAGAACGTCAGCCAGGTGGTGATAAAGGCCAGGGGAAGGAACATAACTAAGGCCGTAGACACCGTCGAGATAGTGAGGAGCAGGTTTGCCAAGAACGTCACAATAAAGGGCATTGACATAGGCAGCCACGACATAACTGTCACCGACCCGCAGACGAACCAGCAGAAGACAAGGAGGGTAAGCAGCATAGAGATCTGCATAGCTAAGGCCTAAGCGCAGGCCTTCAGCGAAGTCAAACAGAAAGGGCCTTTTTGACGAAGGTAAGGATCACCTGATAGGTCTCCTCGATGCCCATCCTCGTGGTGTCAATCACTAGGTCATAGCTTGACAGGTCCCTCAGGTCTATGCCGTAGTACTTGGCGAACCTCTCCCAGTGGCTTATCTCCCTCTGGGATGCCTCGAACAGCGCCTCGCTCTCAGGCTTGGAGTCCCTTAAGGCTATCCTCCTTGTCCTCTCCGGCAGCGAGGCCTTGACGTATATCGTGACGTCCGCCAGGTCCCTCAGGAGCCACCCGGCCAGGTGGCTGTCTATCACGACGCAGCCCCTCCTGGCCTCGTTAAGAGACTCAGCGTCTATGGCGAGGTCTATGGATGGGTCCCTCTCAGCGAGCCTGTTAAGCTCCATGAGGCTGACCCCCATCCTCTCCGCGAGGCTCCTGAAGGCCTGACCTGTGGTGTAATACCTCAGGCCGAGCTCGGCCGCGAGCCTCCTTGCATAGGTTGACTTGCCCGAGCCCGGCTGGCCGGAGACTACTATGACAGGCCTACGGCCGTTGCATATGGAGCTCAAGCCCCTAAGCCTCCTTAAGGCTCTTAAGTTAGGCGGTTCAGATCAGCTTAATAGGCTCTTAGGCGTGCGCCTGCCCGGGTTTAAGACTTGTCCCAGCAGGGGGGTCCTAAGTCCAAGGCGGCAGCGTTCATAGTGTTAATCGCGCTTGCCGTGGTCCTGATCTCCACCAACGTGGCTTGGTACTTCAACTACACTTCCCTGCAGTTCAGGTATAACAGAGTCTACTCAAGTCTTCAGAACGTCACGGGCTACGCCCTGGGCACGGCCAAGCTGCTAAATGAGAGCGTCAAGCTGCTCAAGGACTATGAGAACCTGACGAAGTACCTTAACACCACAATAGACGTGCTGAACGCCGAGAGGTCGCTCCTAATTACTAACGTGTCCCTGGAGCTTAACCTGATAGCCGTAAAGAGCTTTGACGCAGCCGTGAACCTCACAATAGAGGCGAACCAGACTCCTAGCGTCTACTACAGGTATGAGCTGGCCACTGCCGCCTCCGAGGCCGCCAACCTGAGCGTGGAGGCCATAAAGTCCCTGCAGCTGGTGGGGGCTGAGGCGGGGGCCAACTCTACCCTTACTGGCTACCTGTCGCAGGCGGAGCAGGCGGCCCAGAACCTCTCTGTTATAGCAAAGTCTTTGGTCAATGGGCCTGACCCCCAGCTGCAGGGGAAGCTTACGTCGGTGACTGACAGCTTCCTCTCATCGCTGCTCAGGGCCGAGAGCTACATCATATCTCTTGCTCAGACTCAGAGTACTTCTTGAAGAGCGCGTGGCAGAGCAGGGTCTCCTCTATGTTCTTTATAATCCTCGCTATGTCAAGCGTCTTAGCCAGTATGTAGGCGTAGGCAGCCGTTGAGTTGCGCACTATGTCGCTGAGCTCCCCTTCAAGGTCGAGCAGGCTCCTGAGCTTGAAGTACGCGTCCTCCTCCTTCTTTATGCTAGGCGGCTCCACCCCAAGCGAGGCGGCCACCAGGGAGACCTCAAGCACCTGGAACAGGAACTTGACCCTGTCCCTCTCGTCCTGCGTGAGCTGGCTGTCCAGGGTCAGGAGGTCCTTGCCCAGCTTGTAGAAGGAGTCGTTGACTAGCACCATTAGGCCTACCCCAGCCATGAGGAGCCTGTTCAGGTGCTCCTGAGATATCCCGTATCCCACGCCTTTGGCCCCCGACCTGAGGGTCCTGAAGGCCAGGCCCCTCAGGTCGCTGTATATGCTCTCGAGCTCCTCCTCGGTCATCCTTATGCCGGCCACGTGCTGGGAGAGCCTCGAGAAGGCCGAGGCGAGGCTCCTGCCGTAGTTGGCCAGCGCGTTTGCTATGTCGTCCCTGTACTCCTCTATGGCGACGTTGACCTCATACATGTTGTTCAGGTATACCTTGACGCTGTCATTGTTTATAGTCTCCGAGACCCTGCTTATCTTCTCCACGAGGTCGGCCCTTATGGGCCTGTTGGAGTAAAATGTCAGGCCGTCAAGGCCTGACAGGTAGGCGCAGAAGACCACGCGGCCCAGGTGCTTGCATATGTTGAGGTGCTTGAGCGAGAAGGACGCAGTAAGAGGCCTGCCCTTGACGTATGGTATAACCACGAGCCTGTCGCCGTCCTCAACTATGGTTACCATGCTGCCTGCCTTGAGGCCGTGCGACCTCGCCCAGTCGCGCGGCAGCGTTATTATGAGCGACGAGGTGCCCAGCTTCTGGACTTTGCGGGGAAGGACGCGGCCCTCCAGGGAACCTTCATCGGAGGTGAGGGCTTTCAAACTGCTCCCTATTAAGGTATACAGGGTGGGACAAATAAATGTACAGCGGTTAAAAGCACTCCACCATAATTCTACAAGTATTTGTATATGTCTGTCATAAAAATTAAAGCACATGTTTTATCTGAAAAGGCTTAGAAAAATTTATAACCTAGTGTGCTACAGGTTACCTTGCCTGTGAGGCCGACATGGGCGAGGCCGAGGCGGGTAAGGACCCTGATTTCCTGGAGGTACAGTATATAGACCTGCCAGGAATCGTAAGGTCCGTGACCATACCTTACGAGAGCTACCTCAAGAAGTCCGACGGCTTTATTGCGGCATTTGACGGCAGCAGCGTCGAGGGCTTCGAGCCTATAAACAGGAGCGACCTACTTTTGGCAGCGGACAAGTCAACGTTCTCGAGGATACCGTGGAGGCCCGAGAGGGCCAGGGTACTGGGCAAAATATACGAGCCGAGCGGCCAGAGGTACCGGAAGGACCCCAGGTACGTGGCGGAGGCCACAATAAAGTACCTTGCCGACAGCGGTTACGGCCCCCTCGCGGGCGCTGAGGTGGAGTTCTTCCTCTTCAAGTCACTTAAGATAGACGTCCTCAACCCGCTGAGGGGCGTAGGCTACTCAGTAGTGAGCCAGGAGCAGCCGTGGGACACCGAGGCGCCGCACAGCGTGGTTAAGAGGGCCTACCACCTTCCTGAGCCCATGGACACCCTCGAGCCCATAAGGGAGAAGATGTTGAAGTACTTCAGGGCGTTCGGGTATGACTTCAATGCCACCCACCACGAGGTCGCGGTGTCCCAGTCGGAGGTGAGCGTGAAGGCTGGCGACCCGCTGTTCGTCGCTGACGAGATAGTAACATTCAAGCAGGTCGCCAGGCAGGTCGCCAGGGAGAACGGCATGGTTGCCGTCTTCCTTCCTAAGCCGCTCTACGGGGACAACGGCAGCGGCCTTCACTTTCACCTGAGCCTCTGGGACTCCAAGGGAAACAACCTCTTCGCTGACGACAGCGACGGGCTGAGCCAGACGGCCAGGTACTTCATAGGTGGCATACTGGAGCACGGCAGGAGCCTTGCCGCCTTCGTTGCGCCAACCGTTAACAGCTACAGGAGGCTGGTGCCGGGCTACGAGGCCCCGGTGTACCTGGTCTGGGGCTACTCTAACAGGAGCGCCGCCGTTAGGGTGCCGGCCACCGGAGGCAACAAGGGCCTGACGAGGGTGGAGTTCAGGAGCCCAGACCCCCTCTGCAACCCATACCTGGCCCTGGCGGCCACGTTCCTCGCCGGCTACGATGGCATAGTTAGGAAGATAGACCCCGGTGACCCCGTCAGTGACAACGTCTATGAGATGGAGGGCAGAAGCCTCAAGACTTTGCCCAAGAGCCTCGACGAGGCCCTTGACGCCCTGGAGAGCGACTACCAGTACTTGCTGCCAGTCATGAGCAAGGAGCTGATAGAGTCCTACATAGAGGTTAAGAGGAGGGAGTCGGACGCCATAAGGATGTACCCGTCGCCTGTGGAGCTCTACATGTACATGAGCTATTGAACCTGCCAAAAAGGGGACTCTCGGTTCTTTTTTATAAGGGTTTCGCGAACTTTATGCGGGCTCGACGTGGATTATGCTGGTCGGGCAGCTCTGCTGGGCGGCCTCGGCGCAGTCCTTCATGTCGTCTGGCACCTGGCCAACATTTATTGTGTTGGGGTCGGTCCTCCACTTGGCTATTATCTGGCTCTTGCCGTCCACGTCACTCATCTCAAAGACGTCTCCGCATAGGCTCACGCAGACCATGTCAGCTATGCAGTTGTCCCTGGGATCTATCGAAACCTTCAGGGTCACTCTAGGTCACCACCCTTGCCGACTCACACGTTCTGGGTGAACAGATACAAAAATCTTATCACTAGTTAGACAAGGACTGTTATTGAACGGCTCTGGATTAGCCTCCTGTGTCAGGCTGGGCCTGCTAGACCTTGACGCGGGAAATGGTGCGCTCGGTGCGGTCTGTTTCCGCCATCATTCTTTTTTATTATTGTTTGTAACCAGCTGTGAGACGGTGCTGCAGGGTGCCTCTGGCAGCTTATGAGGAGGAGATCCTAGGCTATAACTTCATAGAGTACGGCGAGCTCGGCAAGCCTAAGTACCTGGTGCTGGGGATACCGGACGCTGGCCTCGTGGGACCCATAGCTTCTGGCCACATAGTAGGGAGCCTTAAATTAAATGATGCTGTGGGCATAGAGAGCTACGGCTACCTGCCCCCAGCGGCGGTGGTGGTCAACGGCTCGGTGAAGTACCCAATAAGGATATACTCGGGCGGCAACATGGCCGTTCTCGTCACCGAGGTCATGCCTGTGGCCAGCGGTATAGTGCCCTTGGCCATTGCGATAGTGGAGTTCGCCAGGAAGAGGGGCATAGAGTACATAGTGGGGATCTCCGGCCTCGGCAACCCGGCCAGGGCTGAGGCCCAGCCCTCGCTCTACTGGCTCGCCACCACCCCTGAGGCCGAGGCACTGGCGGCCCCGCTGAAGGACATGGGGAAGCCGTTCCCCGACGGCCTCATAGTCGGCCCCTACGCTACCATACTTAAGGAGTCCGTGAAGAGGGGCGTGAACACGCTGCTGCTGTTGACGGACTCATTTGTTGACATACCGGACCCGGAGGCGGCGGCCCTCGCTGTCCAGGGGCTGTCGAGGGTCACCGGCGTAAGCGTTGACGTGAGCCAGCTGCTCCAGGAGGCGGAGACCCTGAGGCTGAGGCTCCAGGGCATGGCAAGGGAGGCCAAGGACGCCCTGGCCAAGGTAGGTAAGGGCTATGAGTACAGGGCGCCACTAATATACAGCTGAGGGCTGACCCGACATGTCATATGATGACGTCTTCGAGCGCATGAGGAAGAGGGCGCTGAGGATAATGCGCGATATCATGTCTGACTTCGACGAGATGGAGGCCTGGATGAGGTCAATGGTGGACGACCTCGAGGAGGAGATGAGGCCTGAGCAGCTGTTTGAGGAGAGGCTCAAGGAGCTCAGGAGCGGCGTGCTGAGCCCACTCATAAGCGTGCATGACAGGGGCGACCACCTAGTGATAGTGGTTGACCTGTCTGGGTCGGACCCTCGCACAGTTGACGTCAGGCTGACTCGCGACAGGATAGCCGTGAGGGCCCAGATAAGGAGTGAGGCCCTGAGGAAGGCCTACGGCCAGGTGTCCTGGGCCAGGAAGGTCAGCTACTACAGCGGGGAACAGGTGCTGCCCGAGCCCGTTGACCCAAGGACAGCCAAGTCTGAGCTGAAGGGAGGGGTCCTCATAATAACGGTCAGGAAGGCCTCCTCATGAGCTTCCCTTGTCCTCCTTGACTGACGCCTTAAGTATCTCGGCTATATCCATAACTTCAAAGTTGAACTTCCCCGACTCGGCCCTGAACATTGTGTTGCAGAAGGGGCAGGCCACGGCCACGACCTTCCTGCCGCCCTCGCCCAGGGTCTTTGAGGCCTCCTCGGCCCTAAGGGTCGATATGCGCTCCCCCTTCTTCACCTCATAGAACAGCTGCCCGCCGCCGCCCCCGCAGCAGAAGCTCCTGGACCTGTTCCTCGGCATCTCCCTTATCCTGAGGCCCGTGGACTCTATGACGCTCCTGGGCTCCTCGTAGAGGCCGTTCCACCTGCCGAGGTAGCACGGGTCGTGGTACGTGACCACGGCATCTATCCCCTTGCCGGGCCTTATCCTGCCCTCCTTGATAAGCCTTGCGAGCACGACTGAGTGGTGCTCAACCTCTAGCTTATCTAGGACCTCCGCCAGCTTTGCGGTGTCCTCCCTCTTGGCCAGGTAGTCCCTGTAGAGCCTGTAATTGTTCTTGAAGTTATTGAACCCGTGGGGGCAGCTGACAAGCAGTTTCTTGAACTTGTACCTGCTGAGGACCTCCAGAGCCTGCTTCATGAGCTCAACGTAGAGGGCCTCGTCACCTATGGCCCTCGCGGGCTCGCCGCAGCACCCCTGCTCAGCTGGTATAGCAACCTTGACGCCCGCGGACCTCAGGAGCGATACTATGGCCTCGGCCACGGGCCTTATCCTTGGGTCGTAGGAGGTTATGCAGCCCACCCAGTAGAGGTAGTCGTACTCCTCCCCCTCCTTGGCTATTATGTCATCGCCATACTTCTGGGCGAGCTCGTTCAGCCACTGCTCCTTGTCATATGGGTTCGCCCCAAGCGGGTTGCCGTTCTGCTGCAGCCTGTAGAGCGCGTCGAGGGCGTCCTTGGGGACGTCCTCGGAGCCCACGCTGACCATGCCCCTCCTCAAGTCTATTATGGTGTCAACGTGGTGGATTGTGACGGGGCACTCGTAGACGCAGGCGCCGCAGGTGACGCAGCTCCAGAGCGCCTCAGGGTTAACCTGCAGCCTGCCGCTGCCCCAGGCCTGCTGGTCCCAGAGGCCCTCCCTCATGGCGTCACGCATGGTAACTATGACGTCCCTCGGGCTCAGTGGCTTTCCCGCGGTGAACGCTGGGCAGGCGTTGGTGCACCTCATGCACGATGTGCATGCGTCGAAGTCCAGGCGCTGCTTCCAGGTGGTGTCGGAGAGCTTCACCACGCCGAGGGGCCTGCCCTGCTCTATCCTCTCGTCAAGGTCCGTCACGGGCTTGACCCCCTGAGGGGCGGCGCCCTGCCTCTGGAAGGCCACGTTGAGCGACGCGGCGTAGATGTGCCAGAGGTTGGTGAACGGAATTATTGCCAGGGCGGCCATTGCTATGCTCATGTGGAAGAGCCACAGGCCTCTGTAAATCTCCTGCAGCTCTGGCACGGGCACCGTCCTAGCCCACGTGAACACTAGGTAGCCAACTGGGTCAAACCACGGCCTCTCCCACGTGTACCTGTAGGCAACGCCAGCTATGCCGTCAACGAGGAAGCCGGTTACGACAATGACCAGGAGGAGGCCAAGCACTAGGTAGTAGTATGGGTCCTGGGGCAGGTTAGGGGTGAGCCTGAGCCTCCTCCTTACAATGGCTATGGAGGCGCCCACTATAACCATTAGGCCGGCCACGTTGTTGAGCAGCTTGTAAGCGTAGAACACGTCACCGGTCAGGAAGACAACTACGTGCATGTTTATGGCCCTCAGTATGGTCGCTATGAAGAGCCACCCTATGCCGTAGAATATCAGCGCGTGCATGGTCCCTGGGAAGCGCTGCCTCAGGGTCTTCCACTGCAGCAGCGCGAACTGGGCGAAGTTCCTCAGCGCCTTGGACACGGGGTAGCCTGGCGGCCAGAACATGAGCCTCCACTTGGGCAGGCCGTGGGTCCACCTCCTGTAGCCGTCGTATGCCGCGTAGAGAAGCCACAGGAAGACCACGAAGCCTATCGCATATACTAGGGCCTCGTACTGCTTGACCCAGGCGAAGTTGACTATGCCTATGTAGGTCAAGCTAAACGCCGAGACGTTCGAGGCCAGATTGATATAAAAGCCTTGAACTATGGCCTGTACCTTTGCAGTCTAGCCGGTCACAATTTAGCTCGCGTCAGGCAGCTCACCGTTTTAATTCAAGCGTCCACGGCTCCCTGGGCGAGAGCTTGGAGCTCAGGCTCTTCGTGACTAGGGAGATACCGTTCCCCGCCTTTGAGTCCATAAAGGGGCTTTTCCAGAAGGTCGACGTGTGGCCCGAGTACAGGCCCCCGACCAAGGAGGAGCTCATATCTAGGGCCAAGGGTGCGCAGGCCCTGGTGACCATGCTTGAGGACAAGGTAACGTGTGACGTGATAGAGGCGCTGAGCCCCGAGCTCAGGATAATAGCACAGTACGCCGTGGGCTTTGACAACATAGACCTCGAGTGCGCCACGAAGCACGGCGTCTACGTCACTAACACCCCCGACGTGCTCACCGACGCCACAGCTGACCTGACCTGGGCCCTCATACTTGCCGTGGCCCGCCGGATAGTGGAGTCGGACGCCTACGTCAGGAGCGGGGGCTGGAAGAGCTCCGGCACGGCCTGGCACCCTACTATGATGTTAGGCTTCGACCTCGTCGGCAAGACCCTGGGCATAGTGGGAGGGGGCAGGATAGGCCAGGCGGTCGCCAGGAGGGCCAAGGGCTTTGACATGAGGGTAATATACAACAGCAGGAGGAGGCACCCGGAGATGGAGGCCCTGGGGGCAACTTACGTTGACCTTGACGAGCTCTTCAGGGAGAGTGACATAGTGACCCTGCACGTGCCCCTCACGCCCGAGACCCAGAACCTGGTCAACGAGTCCAGGCTGAGGCTCATGAAGAGGACGGCCATAGTGGTTAACACTGCCAGGGGAAAGGTAGTAGACATCGATGCCCTCTACAGGGCCCTCAAGGAGGGCTGGATAGCCGGGGCGGGCCTCGACGTGTACCCCACCGAGCCCCTCGACCCCTCGCACCCGATAACTAAGCTGAGCAACGTGGTTTTGACCCCCCACATAGGCAGCGCCACCAGGGAGACCAGGGCAAAGATGGCGGAGCTAGTGTACAGGAACCTTGAGGCGTTCAGCAGGGGGGAGAGGCCTCCGACGCTGGTGAACGAGGAAGTCCTTAGGGTCAGGCCGCCCGGCTTCTGAGCCGCCATGGGCGTACTCCTATGGAGTATAACGCCAAAGATAGGAACCTGAATCGGCCTCCCCGCTCTCAGGAGTATAAACTCTTAAGAGTGCGGGCAAGTACAAAGTATCCCCGGCCCGTAAGGGCCGGTGACCTGAATTGGCAAAGAAGAAGAAGACCGCTGAGCAGCAGGGTGAGCAGAAGAAGTAAGCTGCTGATAGTCGCTTTAGGTTCTTATCATTCTGAAAGCTAACCTTTTTGTTTCACCCTTAGGTTAGCCTTCAGCTGAAGTTCATAATACTCATAGAGAAGGTCGTTCCCCTAATGATATGGGCTAAAAGCCTGTATAGGCTTTAAGTCCACTTCGCCTAACTGAATCAAGAGCCACAGGTGCCGGCGATGCCACTGAGGATAGCAGTGCTGCACACCCGCATAAGGCTTGGCGCTAGGAGGACCAACACTAAGAGGTTCCTTGAGCTCGCGGCTAAGGCTGTGAGCGATCATCCTGTTGACATTCTAGTGCTTCCGGCCTACCCGGTCACAGGCCCAATAGTGGGCTACTACCCTGACCAGAAGGTCCCCTCAATACTCAAGGGCTTTGCGGAGAGGATCTCGGAGTCAGAGATGCAGCTGAGCCCCACGCTAACCATGGTGTCTAAGGTCAGCGAGGAGTATGGAGTCTATGTAATAGCTGGCCCCCTTGTCGAGAGGGCCGGGCCCAGGCTCTACCTGACCACAATAGTGGTGGGCCCCAACGGGAGACTCATAGGCAAGTACAGAAAGGTGGCGCTTACAAGGAAGGAGAGGGAGAGCGGGCTCACGCCAGGCAAGGACGTCCTGGTGTTTGAGGTCGGGCGCACTAACGTGAGGGTTGGGGTCTTTGTTGACGAGGACATAAACTACCCCGAGGTCCTCAGGTCCCTGTCGTATAACGGGGCTGACGTAGTGATAGGCGCTATGCTGCCGTTCCAGTCTAACTTCATAAGGATGAGGTCCGAGCCCAGCAACGGCATACTCACGCTGGACTATGAGCAGGTAATGGAGCTCCTGGACGTGAGGACCCGCGAGAACGGCTTCTCTGCGGTGCTGGTGGGAGGCGCTGTCGAGGGATCCAACGGCCTTGGCTATGTGGCCTTTATGCCCACAATAATGGCCGAGCCGGAGAACGGCGTGATAAAGGACAGGATCAGGCTCTTTGACGACCTCGACCTCCCGGTCTACGTTGAGGTTGACAAGGCCGCCTCGAGGGAGCCGAAGGACTTCCTCTACCCCCTCCTCAGGTCGCTCTGCAGGAACAGCGGCGCTAAGGGAGGGGAGCCCGAGGAGGAAGAGCTTTAGTTCTAGGCGAGGCCTCGCCTTACGCAGGGGCCAAAGTGGAGGAGCGCATGTCTTCAGCTTCAAGGCCCTTCGACTCGGAGGGCAGGGCCTACCACCTGGGCCTCAGGAAGGGCGACGTGCCAAAGTACGTGCTTATGCCAGGCGAGGTTGAGAGGGCCTCAAGGATAGCCTCCTCCTGGGACAGGAGCTGGAGGCTGGCCCAGAGGAGGGAGTACTCAAGCTTCAGGGGCGTTTACAGGGGCGTTGACGTGGCGGTGGTCTCCACGGGCATAGGGGGACCTGCCACCGCCATAGCAGTTGAGGAGCTGCTGGAGCTCGGCGCTGACACGCTGATAAGGGTTGGAAGCACCGGCGCCATACAGGATGACATAGAAGTTGGGGATATAATAATAACCACCGCCGCGGTCAGGATGGACGGCACGAGCTACCAGTACGCCCCGGCCGGCTACCCGGCCTCGGCCAGCTACGAGGTAATCATGGCCTTGGTCGAGGCCGCCGAGAGCCTCGGGGTGAGGTACCACCTTGGCATCACGGCCTCTACTGACAGCTTCTACGTGGGCCAGGGGAGGCCGGGCTACGGGGGTTACATGCCGAGCTGGTCAAGGAACCTCGTGCCTGACCTGAGGCAGATGAGGGTGCTGAACTTTGAGATGGAGAGCGCCACCCTCCTTACCTTAGCAAATATATACGGCTTCAGGGCGGGGGCAGTGCACGCCGTCTACGCCCAGAGGGTTAAGGATGAGTTCGTTGCCCACGCTGGCGAGGAGAACCTGATAAAGGTGGCTGACGAGGCCGTGAGGATACTTCACGAGTGGGACGAGGTTAAGGGGAGGGCCGGGAAGAGGTACTTCTACCCCTCGCTCCTGAGGCCTGGCCCCTGAGCGCCTTTCGGTGCGTTCAAGTTAACAGAAATTTAATGTTTGGAAGTTAAGCCTAGCCTGGGACCTAGCATGGGAGGCCTTCTTGTGAGCTCTGAGGTGGGCAGGCTAAGGGAGGTCTTAATGCACGTGCCCGGCCAGGAGGTGTCTATAGTTAATGAGAGCAACTACCGCCGTTACCTCTTCCGTTCCCCAGTGAACCTGGAGGAGGCCAGGAGGGAGGTAGAGGGCTTAATAGAGGTCTACCGCAAGGAGGGGGTTCAGGTTCACACCGTTGAAGGCCTCACAGACAAGCCAAACGCTATGTACGCCAGGGACCCGTTCTTCATGGGGCCCTCGGGCGCGATAATATCGAGGTTCATGTACGAGGTCCGCAGGGGCGAGGAGAGGGCCTTCAAGGATAAGATAGAGGGCCTCGGCTATCCCATAGTGAAGGTTATGGAGGACGACGAGGTCTTCGAGGGAGGCAACGCCATGATGCTCTCGCCAAAGGTTGCAATAGCCGGCGTGGGCGAGAGGACCAACAGGAAGGGCCTCTGGTCCTTCATAGAGACTGTGAAGTCCATGGGGGTCGAGGAGGTGGTCGAGGTGCAGGTACCTATAAACGTCATTCACATAGACGAGTACATAGCCCAGGTTGACGTGAGGACGATAGTTACAGTGAGGCAGATGTTCCCGTGGGAGGCCATGGACAGGCTGCAGAGGCTTGGGTTTAACGTGCTGCCAATGGAGTACTCCCAGCTGCCCGGCGGCGTGAGCGCGAGGCTGTGCCTTAACATGGTCGCCCTCAGGCCCCTCAAGGTGGTCATGGGCTCTGGGTGCGACCCCGTCAGGAAGGCCCTGGAGTCAGAGGGCGTTGATGTGATAGAGGTCAAGATTGACGAGGTTCTCAAGGGAGGCGGAGGGGTGCACTGCCTAACTGGGGTGCTGAGGAGGGACCAGGTGAGCGAGAGCTGAGCTGCAAGGCAACTCCAGGCGGCTCCTTGGTTCCAAGGATCCAGTAAAGTTAAAATAAGGTGGTGGGCTACCCCTCTGCGAGGAGGCCGGTGGACCCGTAGCTCAGCCAGGACAGAGCGCCGGCCTCCTAAGCCGGTGGTCGGGGGTTCAAATCCCCCCGGGTCCGCCACATCGCTGGGCTCCAGCTGGGTTCTCTATCCTAATACTCCAGGTCCGAAGAGTAATACCAACACTTCATGGTTGTTGCAGGGTAACGCTATGCGGCCCACGTCTGAGAACTAATATATTCAGTGGCTTCATAAAATATACTGTAGGCTTCGTGGTCGGTCGCCTTGGTCTCAAAGGAGCAGGCCGTTAAGCTGATAGATGCAGCGCTCAGGAAGGTGGCCCTGGGTATGGTGGTTAACCTGGACAGCCACTTTTATATGACGCACGGTCGCTCCTTTGCGGAGTCCCTGGTGGAGGACCCCGTTGGCACCTACAGGGAGATGCTGCAGGTGGTGCCGGAGAGCATGGCAAGGACCATGATAAGGATCGCCATAAGGTCCCTCGGCAGCTTCTCGGTAGTTGACATAGAGAAGGCGCTAGAGGCCCTGAAGGAGGGGAACCCAGGGCCCTTTCAGAGCCTTATCGGGGGGGGGGGGGTAGGCTAAGCTCTGTTAAGCGACGCGCGGGCTATCTCGAGGGCCCTCCTGAGGGCGCCGTCCTCGTCCCCCTGCTCCACGAGCCTGTTGAACACCTCGTCCTCGGACACCTTGAAGTAGAGCGGCACCCTGACCTTGGGGTCGCTTACTGACTCCTTGAGCTCCTCCTTAAACTTGCTCATAACGGAGAGGAGCGTCCTGAGGTACCTGTCAGAGCTGAGGCACTCAACTATCCTGTCCCTGGCCCTCCTGGCCGCGACCCCAGAGAGCCCCAGGGAGGTGACGGCAACCTTGAGGCCCTCTATGGGTTCGGCCGTGAACGGGTAGACCACGTTTCCCCTCCTCGCCTCAGTCGCGTTGTTCACGAGGACTCCAAGGCTTAGCGCCCTTGAGGCAAGGTAGTCGTTGAGCTCCATGTCGGAGGTGGCTATAACTACTATGTGGGCCCCCCTTATGAACCTGTCCACGTTGTCGCCGGGCCTCACCTCAGCCTTAACGAGCTCCACCTGGCCCGCCTTGGCGGCAACCTCAAGCTCATGGGAGAACTGGGAGGCGACGACCGTTACCTTGGCCCCCGCTGACGAGAACTCCAGGGCCCTCCTGGTCCCCACGGAGCCCCCGCCAAAGACCACTACCCTGAGGCCGCTGACGTCTATGAAGAGGGGTATGAAGGTCAACCCTGGCCCCTCCTGCGCCACACGTCCAGTGGGTCTATGAAGCAGAGGGGGTCGTCCCCCCAGAAGTCGCCGCTCGCTGCCTCAGCTCTCCCCCTGCTCCCGCCCCCGCATATCAGCTTGAAGGGACAGGGGCCGCACCTGGGCCCCCTGAGGTTCTCGTAGAGCTTTATGAACTTGACCAGCTCCGGGTTGTTATAGCTCAGTATCTCCCTGAGGCTCTGCCTCCTCAGGTCCCCTATGACGTATTCGTCTATGAACTGGCACGGCCTGACCGTGCCGTCCGGGTATATGCTTATGGTCTTCCTCCCGCAGTCCCCCTGCGCACTTATGAGCTTCAGGTAGTCCATGAACTCGTTCCCATCCTTGGCCAGGAGGTCGGCTATGTAAATTCCCGCGAAGTTAGCCCTGACCAGCTCCACCTCCACCTTGCCGGCGTACTCCTTGGCCTTGTCAACTATGGCGTCAACGAACTCCTTGACCTGCTGCGGGCTCGGCAGCTCCGACACTATGTTCCTGGCCCTGCCTATGGAGTCAAGGAGGTAGTAGCTCACCCTGCTGGCCCCCAGCTGGGCCGCGAGGTCAACTACCTTGGGCGCCTCGGAGTAGTTCCACCTGGTGACGGTGGTCCTTATGCCGACGTCAAGGCCCTCCTCTACAGCGTTATGGATCCCCCTCACGGTCATGTTGAAGGCCCCCTGGACCCCCCTGAACTTGTCGTGGGCGTCGGGCCTGAGGCTGTCGAGGGACACCCCCACGTAGCTGAAGTTGAGCTCCTTGAGCCTCCTGGCTACCTCCCTGGTTATCAGGGTGCCGTTGGAGCTCAGGGCCATCTTGGGCCTCCCCCTCTCTGACAGCAGTCTGGCCACGTCCCAGAACTCCGGCTTCAGCAGCGGCTCCCCTCCGCTGAAGATGACCAGGGGTATGCCCAACTCGGCCATCTCCTCGGCCACCTCGAGGAGCCTCCCCCTGCCGAGCTCGTCCTGCCTCGGCGTCGGGCCGGCGTCTATGTAGCAGTGCTCGCACCTCAGGTTGCAGGCGTAAGTTATGTTCCAGAAGACCACGGGCCTGAGCTCCTCGCTGAACCTCGAGGGCGAGCCCTTGCCGTAGTGGCCCTTAATCTTGGTTGAGACGGTCCCCTTCCCAGCGACCATGACGCTTACGGGTATCACCTTACCACACCCGGCTTCAGGTCCCTTATGCTGTAGATTATCCTGTACGACTTAGCCCCGGCGTCCCTGGCTATTATCCTGGCCACCTCCTCCACCAGGTCCCTCCTGACCGCGTGGATCATGGCGTAGCAGGGGTACCTCCAGGCCCCCTCAGGTATCGACGACCTCAGCACCACGTGCGTTGAGTACTCGCTCCTGGCCGCCGCCTCGCAGAGCTCCTCCGGCGAGCCCGAGGGCTCCATGACTACCATGCCGTTCTCCTTGAAGCCTATGGACTCGCCGTCGACCGCCGCCCCTGGGTCCAGGAGGACCCCTGCCTCAAGCAGCCTCGGGATCAGCCTTACAACTTCCTCCTCGCTGAGCCCGCTGAGCTTGGCCGCCGCCGAGTAGGGCCTCGGCTCGAGCGGGAGCGACCTCAGGGCCTCAGGGAGCTTGGGCGAGACGCCCAGCGCCTCAGGCCTTGGGGCCCTGGGAGGCACGACCGCGTACCTGCCGGCCCTCGAGACTCCCCTCACCAGGTCGTACTTGACGCTGAGCTTGTAGGTCCTCACCGAGGTCAGGACTACGTGTCTCGAGGCCCTGCCCACCCGCGCCAGCTCCTCCGCGGCCTTAATTATCTCGTCCATGTTGTCGCGCTTCACCACTATCCACACGTTGTAGTCCGGGTCATCCCTTAGGTACGAGTGGGTGACCAGGGGGTCGACCGCCGTGGCCTTGGCTACGGCGTCCACGTCCTCTGCACTCAGCGCCACCAGCGCGGCGTCCTTGCCCTGCGACCTGAAGTTGTAGTAGAAGCCGACCCTCTTCAGGACCCCCCTGGACCTCAGCAGCCTGAGCTCCTGAAGTAGGGTTCCCTCGTCGACCCCAAGTGATGACGCCACGTCGGCGTAGGGGTCCGCTGAGGTCAGGGGGAAGTTATACTCGAGCTCCATTAAGGCCTTAACCTGGAGGTCCGTGAGGCCGCTCAAGGCGCCATCACCTCCTTGACGTTAACTCCAAGGCTCCCGGGCACGTAGGGGCAGGCGGGGTCCTCACCAAGCGGGTCGCCGCTGTAGGCGAAGGCCCTGGCCCTGCTGCCCCCGCATATCTCCTTGAACTCACAGGAGCCGCACCTCCCCCTGAACGAGGCCTCCCTGAGGCTGACCATCAGCCTTGAGCGCCTGTATATGTCAACAAGCCTCTCCCTTCTAACGTTGCCAACGGGCACCGGCAGGAAGCCGCTGGGGTAAACCATGCCGTCATGTGAGATGAACGCTATGCCCTTGCCGTCCCTCGTGCCGGAGGTCTCAAACCTGGCCTCCTCGCCGGGCTCGCCGAGGAGGGCCCTGAGCTGGCCGGTCAGCCTCAGGTAGAGGTCGCCAAGCTTGACGAGCTTCGAGGGCTCCAGGTTCCTCGAGCGGGCGTAGTTAAGGAGCAGCGAGACCCTCCTAAACATGGGCCCCTCGGACGTCCTGACGTTTATGCCGTACCTGCTGGCCTCGTAGAGGAACGCGCTCACGTCCTCCCACTCCTGCGGCGTCAGGTCCTCCCTGGCCTCAGCCCTGCCAACCGGCACCAGGTAGAAGACCTCCCAGACGTCAACCCCGAGGTCCTTAAGGAGCTTTACCATGCCCGGCAGACCGTCAACCGTGGACCTCATGACTGCTGTGTTGACCTGAACCTTGACGCCCCTCCTTATGAGCTCCCTTATGGCAGTTACGCCGGCCCCCCACGAGCCCTGGTAGCGCCTGACCTTGTCGTGGACCTCCGGGCTCGGGTGGTCTATGCTTATTGAGACGGCCGACACCTTGCCGCTGGCTATCCTGTCCAGGTTATCTAGCAGCGCCCTTGAAGGGCTGGGAGCCATGGCGACCGGTACCCCGAGGCTATGGGCCTCGTCCACGAGCTCCCATATGTCCTCCCTTGAGAGCGGGTCGCCCCCGGTGAACACAAGTATTGGGTAGGGCCTTCCAAACTCCGCCACCTGCCTTACGAGCTCAAGGCCCTCTGCGTGGCTCAGCTCGCCCGGCAGGGGCCTAGTTATGGCCTCTGCCCTGCAGTGTATGCACGCCAGAGGGCAAGCCTTGGTGGTCTCCCAGAAGACCAGCAGAGGCTTCTCCTCGAACGGCCACCTGCCCCTCCTGCTCAAGCGTCGAGTCCCACGGCTGCGGATGCGTATAGGCTATTGATAATTAGTATATGCACGCAAGGACCTCAGGACCTCATGGACTTAATCCTCGACGCTATGGCTTTGAGGGTCTCCTGCCTCCCCATTTTCTTGTCAACTATGACCCTTCCCCTGATCTCATACCACAGCCTGGGGTAGCTGGCCTCGTCAAAGGCCGGGTTGAGGCCCAGGTCCCTCGCGGCCTTAACGATCTCCTGCACGCTGGGGGACTTGACGCAGGCGTCGAGCGACAGCCTCCTGCCCAGCGACCTGGGGTAGTTGCAGTCAAGGAACACGGGCCATATTACCATCTTTCCCTCGAAGTCCTCCTTTGGCATGAGTCGCACCGTCAGCTGGCCGTCTGGACCCTCTGGACCCTGAGCTTTGCTATCTCCTTCTTAAGCCAGGCCTCGAGGAGGGGGCACGTGGACGGGTCGTAGTAGCCCCCAGCGCCGCACTCGCTGAGGCGAGGGCACGCGGCGCAGGGTATGTCTAGGATGCTGCTCACGTCAACCTTTATTGAGAACGTTGGGGCGCCGGCCTTCACGGCGTAAAGCTTGTACGTCCTCCTGCCGTTTACGGTGACCTCCTCGCGCCTCACGACACCCCTGCGAATAAGCCTCAGGACGAGCCTTGAGCCCTCCCTGCTTGAAATGCCCAGGGTCTTCCAGAGCTCGCTCTGAAGGACGCCGTCCTTGTACTGACGTAGTATGTCAATGGCTCTCTCCTCTAGGTCGCCGTTCTCCTTGTCAGACATAGCTATCACCTTGTTAGTAGCTGTTCGGTGAAGTCCACTAATTTTAAGTAAGCTTGAGAGAGCTTAATAAGTTTCTTGACAGAAAAGTAAGCCTTCAAGGCTCACTGCCTCGAGTACCTGCCCATGAGCAGGGAGTAGCCGAGCACCTTGCCCCTCATGGCGTTCAGAAGGGACGACGCGGTCACAGGCGATCTTAACGTGAGCTGCGCCGACAGCGCGTGGAGGGCGAAGTAATACCTGTGAGGCCCGTGCCCCCTGGGAGGGCATGGGCCGCCGTAGCCCACGTCGCCAAAGTCGTTAAGGCCCTGGACCCCCACCCCTGGGATCTCCCTCGCGCCGCTTGAGCCTACGCCCTCCTCTAGCCTCGTCAGCGTTGGAGGCATGTTGTAGATGACCCAGTGTATGAAGGTGTTGGCGGGGGCGTCCGGGTCATACATTATTAGGGCAAGGCTTTTGGTGCCCTGCGGCGGCGAGGACCAGCTGAGCGGCGGGCTTATATCCTCACCGTCACAGGTGTACTTGACGGGTATGACTTCACCCTCCTTAAAGGCCTCACTGAAGAGCTGGAACTGGGCTCCTTCACGGAGCACGTATTCCTTAGCCAACCAGGTGCACACCTTTTAAACTGTAGGCCCTGGGAGGGCTTTAACTGTTAGCCAGTTGAGCTTCTCGGAGGTCGGCTGAGACAGGTTACATCATCGCCCAGCTCAGCCCCGTGGTGTCCTCATCCCAACGTTACAGCGACCCCAGCGTTTATATGCGGTCCTCGCAGGGGAGGAGAACTTATTAGTCCACGTCATTTTTAAGGAGCAGGGCTAGCCCTTGTGCGGCATAATAGGCGCCACGGCCAACTGCTCTGATGTCGTGCCTCTCATAATAAGGGGCCTCCAGAGGCTTGAGTACAGGGGCTACGACAGCGTCGGCATAGCGGTTGTCGGCAACAACGAGCTGGCCGTGAGGAAGGGGGCCGGCGAGCTGGAGGTCGTTAGGAGGAGGCTCTCCCTTGATGAGATGAGGGGGCTCACGGGCATAGGCCACACGAGGTGGGCAACCCATGGACCGCCAAACGACGTCAACGCTCACCCCCACACTGACTGCACAGGAACTATAGCGATAGTTCACAACGGCGTCATAAGGAACTACGCCTCCCTCAAGGAGGAGCTCCTGGCGAGGGGGCACAGGATAAGGAGCGACACCGACACGGAGCTGGTGGCGCACCTTATAGAGGAGGGGGTGAAGGAGGGCAAGGACTTCGTCTCAGCGCTGGCCCAGGCCCTGAGCAGGGTTGAGGGCACCTACGCCTTTGCCATAGTGAACTCAAGGGAGCCCGACAGGGTCTACTTCGCCAAGAACAGGAGCCCCCTCTTGGTGGGGGTGGGCGATAAGGTGAAGGCCGTGGCAAGCGACGTGCCCGCGCTGCTGGACATCACCAGGGACATAGTCTTCCTCGAGGACGGCGAGTTCGGCTACGTCACGCCGAGGGAGGTCGTCATCTACAGGCTAACGCCTTCAGGCTACGAGAGGCTCAGCGACGAGGAGGTAAGGTCAAGGGTTAGACACGTTGACATAAGCCCTGAGGCGGCCAGCAAGGGAGGGTATCCGCACTTCATGATAAAGGAGATTTACGAGCAGCCCCAGGCCGTCAGGGACACCTACGAGGGGAACGTTGAGGACCCAGCGCTCGGGAGGGTGAGCTCCGCCATATTGAGCGCCAACAAGGTGATAGTGGTTGCCGCCGGGACGAGCTATCACGCAGGGCTCGTGTTCTCCTCCCTGCTGGCAAGGAGGGCTGGAATTCTGGCCCACACCATAATCTCCTCAGAGCTGCCCTACCTGGTTGACAGCATAGACGGCGGGGACCTGGTCATAGCCGTGAGCCAGAGCGGCGAGACTTATGACACTCTTGAGGCGGTGAGGAAGGCCAAGGAGAGGGGGGCCGCGGTGGTTGGCGTGACCAACGTGCTCGGCAGCGCCCTTGACAGGGAGTCCCAGCTCAGGCTCTACACCAGGGCTGGCCCGGAGATAGGCGTAGCGGCCACCAAGACGTTCCTGTCGCAGGTGATGTTACTCGAGCTCCTCTCAATAAGGGCCGGGGAGGCCTCGGGGAGGCTCAGGCCCTCCGAGGCTAACGAGCTGCTCAGGGCCCTCAGGGAGGTGCCGCAGGTCTTGGCTAACACGCTCGAGGCCTCAGACCCCGTCGCCACGGCCCTCTCCAAGGGGCTCTCGGGGAGCGCCTACATACTGGGCAGGGGGCTCGGGGCCGCCATAGCCAGGGAGGGCGCGCTCAAGGTAAAGGAGATAGCCTACGTGCACGCCGAGGCCTACCCGGCGGGCGAGAGCAAGCACGGCCCCATAGCCTTGGTGGAGAGGGGCTTCCCCGTATTCATAGTTGCCACCTCAGACGCCAGGGAGGTGGCGGGCAACGCCGTTGAGATGGCGGCCAGGGGGGCGAGGGTCTACGTCGTGAAGCCGGCGGACCTTGGACTTGAGCTTGAGGGGCGCGAGTCTATAACTAGGATTGACATGCCTCCATCGTCTGGGGTGCTGGAGCTAGAGCCCTTCATACTGACCCCGCTGTTCCAGCTGCTCTCCTACAGGGTAGCTGTCAGCAGGGGCTACAACCCTGACAAGCCGAGGAACCTGGCCAAGACCGTCACGGTGGAGTGATGGCCATGATAGGGTTTGTCCTAGCCGGGGGCTACGGCAAGAGGCTCCTGCCCTTAACTTCCAGGACTCCGAAGCCCTTCATGCAGCTGCTGGGGAGGCAGCTGATAGACTACAGCCTAGACATGCTGAGGGAGGCGGGCGTAGACGACGTTGTAATAATTGCGACCCAGGGCTTCTCCGGCATGGCCTCCGCGGGCCGCGAGGGCGTCAGGGTAGTTGAGCAGAGGGGCCTTGACATTCAGGGGGCCCTGAGGACTGCCTACGAGGAGGCGGTCTCCTCAAAGGAGAGGGAGGCCATAGTCGTCTACACTGGCTTCCTGGCGAGCCCAAACACCATAGCAAAGCTCGCGGTGGAGTATTACCAGACCAGCGGCTTCCCGGTAGTCCTTGCGCTGGCCTCGGCCGCCACGGGGCTAGAGACCTACGGCTTCGTGACAGTTGACTACAGGGGCGCCGTGAGGGACTTCATGTGGGAGTCGCAGGAGGCCAACAGGTGGGGCATGGGGAGGGGATACGTCTTCGGCGGCGTCATGGTCAGCGACGTGGAGGAGCTGGAGGAAGCTTCAAGGAGGCCCTTCGCGGAGTCCATGAAGTCCATGGCAAAGCAGGGCGTGCTGGGAGGGGTCCAGTGGCCCGGCAGGTGGGTTGAGATAGGCTACCCCTGGGACATACTTGAGGCTATAAACATGCTGCTCGACGGCGCTGGGACCAGGATAGCCAGAGGCGCCAGGGTTTCAAGGTCGGCCGTAGTGGGCGATAACGTGATAGTTGACGAGGGCGCCGTGATAGAGGACGGGGCAGTGGTGAAGGGGCCCGCCTACATAGGCAGGGACGTGAGGGTTATGAGCGGCGCCGTGGTGGAGGGCTTCTCCTCTATAGAGCAGGGCTCGGTGATAGAAGAGAACGCCATTGTTGACAGGAGCTATGTTGGCGTCGGCGTGAGGGTAGGGGCCCTGTCCGAGGTCAGGGGCTCCGTGGTCGGCGAGGGCGCGGTGGTAGGCCCTGGGGCCCACCTGGTCGACGGCTACCCTGAGAGGCTACCGGAGAGGCTCAGGTGGCTCGCAGAGTACCTGGGCGAGAAGGTCAAGCTGGGCGCCGTCGTGTCGCCAGGCCACGAGGTCCAGTGCTGTACCGTCAGCGGCAAGGGGGCGGTGCTGCCCTGAGCTAAGGCTAAATTCCTACTCAAGGCCCAGGCAGTGGGATGGCGCCTGCGCCTGCCAAGGCTCACGCACGAGGAACTGCTCCTGGTGCTCACCGGCTCACTCTCGGGCATAATATTTGGGTCAACGACGCTGGCCCTCCCCCTCTACCTGAAGTCGCTCGGGCTTGACTCGTTTCAGGTGGGCCTCCTGGTCGGTGGCTACGTCCTGGTGGGCTCCACGACGGGCCTCCTGGTGTCCGCCCTGGCGGACGCCTACGGCAGGAAGAGGTTCTTCATAGTTGGGAGGCTCGTGTCAGCCGCCGCATACCTTCTGCTGTTCCTTGGCGTGTCGGCGGCCGCCCTCCTCATCTTTGGCCTCGGGGGAGGCTCCCTTCAGGCCCTCATGGCAGAGAAGTCAAGGGATATAGACAGAAACATGAGCCTGATGTCGTCACTGTCAACGGCCTTCGCTATCGTGGGGGCCTCCATGCCTTGGGCCGTCGGCCTCAGGAACACTATGCTCGCGGACTCGCTAACTGTGATGGCAACGGCCGCGCTGGTGGCCCCGGTGAGGGAGGGCTACAGGGGCACGGGCAGGATCACCCTCAGGCTCGGCTCAATAAGGAACATAGCCAGGCTCTCAACGGACGCCCTGATAGGGCTTGGGGCGGGCCTCATACTCCCCCTCATGTCCCTCTGGTTTAACCTAAGGTTTCACGCCACGGCTGCAACGCTCTCCCCCGTCTACATGATGGCCGACGCGACGCTGGCCCTAGCGTCAATAGGGGCCCCCGCCCTGGCCAAGACCATGGGCAGGGTGAGGGCCATAGTTTTAACTCACGCCATAGGAATAGCGCTCCTGATAGCCCTGCCCTTCTCGAGCTCCCTCTACGAGGCCGCGGCAATATTTGTGGCCCGCAACGCCGCTATGAACATGGCTAACCCCCTCTTCATGTCGCTCGTGGTCACCATGGTTCCGGAGGAGGAGAGGGCCAGGGGCTCGAGCCTGATCAACCTGATAGACGGCCTTCCGAGGTCCATGGGTCCATGGCTTACCGGCTACATATACTCTGTGGGAAACCTGACGCTGCCGTTCTTCATAACTGCAGCGCTTTACAGCGCTGCGACGGCGGCCTTTTACGTGCTGTTCAGGAACGTGAGGTGATCAGAAGGGGGACTTGCCAGAGGCTATGGCCCTGGCGGCGTCAAGGGCGAAGTAAGTTATTATCATGTCGGCCCCCGCCCTCCTTATGGCGTAGAGCGCCTCCATCATGGCAGCAACGCCGTCTATGAGGCCCTGCCTCGCAGCCGCCTTTATCATGGCGTACTCGCCGCTGACGTTATACGCCGCCAGGGGCACGTCTGGGTAGGTCCTCTTGACGAGGCTTATGACGTCGAGGTACATGAGGGCCGGCTTGACCATAACTATGTCGGCCCCCTCCTCAAGGTCCAGCCTGACCTCCTTTATGGCCTCCCTGGCGTTGCGCGGGTCCATCTGGTAGCTCTTCCTGTCGCCGAACCTCGGGGCCGAGTCCACGGCCTCCCTGAAGGGGCCGTACATGGAGCTCGCGTACTTGGCCGAGTAGGCCATTATGCCCACGTCTGTGAAGCCCGCGGTGTCAAGGGCCTCCCTTATGGCCCTGACCTGGCCGTCCATCATGCCTGAGGGGGCTATGAAGTCAGCCCCTGCCTGCGCCTGCGACACGGCTATCTTCTGGTAGACCTTAAGGGTTGAGTCGTTGTCAATTACTGTGCCCCTCCTCGAGTTCACTGGGATGCCGCAGTGCCCGTGCGAGGTGTACTCGCATATGCAGAGGTCCGTCATGAGCACGGGCTCCCAACCCACCTCGGACCTTATGGTCCTTAGGGCCCTCTGCACAGGGCCGTCCTCAGCGAAGGCCCTTGAGCCCACCTCGTCCTTGGTGGACGGGACCCCGAAGATCAGGAACGACTTTACGCCGACCTCCATGGCGGCATTGACCAGGTTTATGAGTTCTTTTGAGTCAGGCGGGTACGTGGTGTAGCCTTCAAGGCCGGGCGTTGGAATTGGCGACTTCAGGTTCTCGTCCACGAAGAGCGGCATTATGAACCTAGAGGGCGAGAGGTCGACCTCAGCTATTAGCGACCTGAGGGCGCTGGAGGACCTCAGCCTCCTCGGCCTTATCCTTGGGAAGCCGGTCAAGGCCTCCTTCCCCTCAGGCCTATCATAGAGTTGTACCTGTTCATAAGCTCTTTAGCTAGCTCCGCCCTGGACTCAGGGCTCTCCCTAAGGTATGAGAATATTGGGAACATGGTCTTCTTCACGGTGCTGTTCAGCGCCGTTAAGACCGCCTGGTAGGGGTCCTGGCCCCCAGCTATGTTCTTAGCCGTCAGCTTAGCCTCCTCGTCAACTATGACGCTTATGACCCTCATTATTGACGAAATTGCCCTGTCCACGGCCTTCCTGAGTATCATCTGCTGAAGGCTCTCAAGCTCCTCCTCTATAATGCTCTCGGCCCTGGGGACCTCCGAGAGCCTCGCGGAGAGGTTCGCGTTTACAAACTCCTTGATTTCATCGATGCCCACGTGGAAGAGGGGCGACGCAGGAGGAGTCGAGATGTCCACGACGAGGCCTGACCTCATCGCGGCCACCTCAAGCTCAGGCCTCATGCCGCCCTTTATGGCCACGAGCATCACGTCAAAGGGGGCCAGCGAGGGCAGCTGCTGAAGGGTGGTTATCTCAACTTTGGCCTGCTGGCAGAGGCTTCCCAGGGCCCTGGCCTTCTCAGGGCTCCTGTCGGCTATAACCAGGGAGGAGGGCCTCCACTTAGAGCAGACCTGCTGAAGCATCTCGCTCGCTGCCATGCCAGCGCCGACCACTGCAACCCTCCTGCCGTCAAGCCCTCCCAGCCTGGCCGCGGCCACCTCAACCGCCGCCCTCGGGTACCCGAGGACGCCCCTTGATATGTTAGTGGAGCTCCTCACCCTGGCGCCGGCTGAGATGGCGCTGTGGAACACCGTGTCCAGGAGCTCGCTGCTGTAGCCGGCCCTCCTGGAGTACACCCAGGCGTCCCTGACCTGGCCAAGCACCTCGTCCTCGCCAAGTATTGCGGACTCGAGGCCTGAGGCGACGCGGAGGAGGTGCCTGGCCGCGTCAACTCCTGTCAGGTGGACGTGGCACCCGAGCATCTCGCTAATTACGCTGTCAGCCCTGTCGTGGGCGGGCGAGTCCAGGTACACCTCAAAGCGGTTGCACGTGGAGAGCACCACGACGCCGCGGGACAGGGGCAGCAGCTCCTGGTAGGCCCTTTCTACAAGCCTTCCGGCGTGCGAGGAGATGCTGAGGAAGCACGAGTCCCTGAATGTGACCCCGTACATCTCCAGCGAGCTTATGTCTAGGCTCTCCTGGTCCTCCAAGAGCGACGCCAAGGGTTCCTATGGGCAGGTCCCAATAAGGGCCTTGCATATGCCTGCGGCCCAACTAGACTAAACTAGTATATACATGTCTATTTTAAACATATACTGCAGCTGAAAAGATTGACCTGCTTTGCTCTATGTAGTCTATCATGATCCTGGAGGCGACGATTCAAAACTGGTAGAGATGGTCAGGCAGGTAGAGGGCGCCCTCCTCGTCAAGGTCTCGGAGGCCGCGTCAATAAGTCCGTCAGCTGATGACAACGTGGTCCTCCTGATGCCAATGAGGGGAGGGCACTCAAGGGAGGTCATGGAGGTCGCCGCGAGGTCAGGGGCCTCGTGGAGGGGCACGATACCGCCCGAGCTGACCGCGTCAGCGATAGCCAGGGCCGCCAGGGAGGCCGGGTGCTCCAGCGTCAGGCTCTACTTCTGGCCGGCCAAGAGGTTCCTTGAGGACCAGCTCGACGACGTGGGAAGGATAGCGGCTATGATAACGCTCAGCGGGCTGACCGTTGTTAATGACGGCTGCGCGGACTGCATAGCCCCCCTCGCGCTCCTCCCGGGCAAGATAGTCAGCGAGGCCGAGGAGGCGGCCAAGGCCTGCGGCTCAAGGGCCCTGGGCCCACTCATTGACGTGGCATTTGTTGAGATTAGGGAGTGGCTCAGGGAGCTCAGCAGGGGCCTCACGCTTAAAAGTTAGCCAAAGTATAGCTTCAGGGGCACTCAAGCGTGAGCGTGGAGTGGGACAAGGAGAGGCTCAAGCTGCTCGAGGAGTTGAGGTCCAAGGGGGTCAACCCCTACCCTCACAAGTACCCTATAACGCACACCATCAGGCAGATAAAGGACCTGGCGGCCTCAAGGGGCGACATGCCTCACGAGCCCTTCCTCAGGGACATCTCAACAGCTGGGAGGGTGGCCAACATAAGGAGGCACGGCAAGGCGTCCTTCGTTGACATCTTTGACGAGGGCGAGAGGCTGCAGCTTTACCTGAGGGTTAACGAGCTCGGGGACAGGTACAAGGAGTTCCTCTATTATGTGGGAAGGGGCGACATAATTGGGGTCAGGGGGGACCTCTTCTACACCATGAAGGGGGAGCTGTCGCTCCTGGTTAAGGACTACCAGCTGCTGGCCAAGGCGCTGATAGAGCCGCCTGACTGGACCAAGCTGAGCCCGGAGTTCAGGTACGCCCACAGGTACGTTGACTTCCTTTACAACGAGCAGGCCAGGAGGGCCATGGAGGTGAGGTTTAACACGATTAAGGAGATCAGGCAGTACCTCTACTCCAAGGGCTTCGTTGAGGTCGAGACGCCCGTGCTCCAGCCGGTCTACGGCGGCGCCCTGGCTAAGCCCTTCATGACCCACGTGAACGCCCTTGACGAGGACTGGTACCTCAGGATATCGCTGGAGCTCTACCTCAAGAGGTTCATAGTGGGAGGCTTTGACAAGGTCTTTGAGATAGGGAAGGTGTTCAGGAACGAGGACATAGACGTCACCCACAACCCGGAGTTCACCATGATGGAGCTGTACTGGGCCTACGCAGACTACAACGACATAATGGACCTGACCGAGGACATGATAAGGACGGTGGCAGCCAAGGTGCTCGGGACCACCCAGCTGAGGATACCCATGCCTGACGGCAGCGTGGCCGAGGTAGACGTGGGCCAGAGGTTCAGGAGGGAGACAATGTTCGACCTCCTCTCGGAGGCTCTGGGCAAGAACATAGAGGAGGTGAGCGACGACGAGATGAAGAGGATGCTCGACCAGATGGGCCTGGTGCCCAGGGGAGGGGTGTACTCAAGGGGCCTTATGGTAGAGAAGCTGTTCGACAAGCTAGTCACGCCCAAGCTTATACAGCCCACGTTCGTGCTGGACTACCCCATTGAGACCACCCCGCTCTGCAAGCCCCACAGGTCGAAGCCGGGGCTCGTCGAGAGGTTCGAGCTCTACGTGGCTGGCGTGGAGCTGGCAAACGCCTACACGGAGCTAAATGACCCCGTGCTCCAGGACAGGCTCTTCAAGGAGGAGCAGGAGATGAGGAAGAGGGGCGACCTGGAGGCGCACCCCTACGACGTCGACTTCGTCAGGGCCCTCAGCTACGGCATGCCCCCCACCGGCGGCCTGGGCGTGGGCATCGACAGGCTCGTCATGATGTTCACAGGCGTGAGCAGCATAAAGGAGGTCCTGCCGTTCCCCATGGTAAGCGCTAAGCTGGTCCAGGGGGGCTGACCCTCACGGCGTAGTTAGTTGGCCGGCGCCGGTTTCAAGCTTATATATCTTGTCCCCGTCTTTTCCCTTGGTGGGCCCGTAGTCCAGTCTGGCAGGATGCGGGGTACGCCAATGCCGAGGACTTGGCGCCCGACTCGGGTCCCTGTGGTCGGGGGTTCAAATCCCCCCGGGCCCACCAGTTGCTTCTGAAGAAAAGGCGGAGGAGGTTCTATCGATAAGGGTCGGTGTTGGCTAGGACTCCTTGGGCGCGGTCAGCACCGAGACGAAGTAGGCTACTAGCGTCACCGCCGCCACGGCAACGAGGTCGAAGGGGAACGGTATGGGCGGGTCGCCCCCGTACACCGAGGAGAGGCCGTAGGGGCCTAGTATGTCAACCAGCATTATTGACGTCACAAGCCCCACGTACCACGCGCCGCCCCTGATTGAGGGCCTGAGGTCCCTGTCAATGAGGTAGCCGGCGGCCAGCGCGGCCGCGGTGGAAAGCACGGAGAGCAGCATGGCAAGGGCCAGGTAGCGCACCACCGCCTGCTCAGGGACGCTTATCCCTGAGCTTAGCGGGTAGAACACCTTGACCGCAAGTATGTAGTCTGAGAACGCTACGGCGGCCGCGTAGGGCAGGGCCACCGCTAACATTGAGGTGCGCGAAGAGAAGGCCCTTATTATCATGAACGCCGCCAGGGCTGATATGAACGTTATGAACACCGGTATCATGGGTATCATGCCGGCCCAGTAGGCTATCAGCGAGGCCCCTACGGCGCCCAGCGCGCCCGCCGTAAGCAGCTTAACTGACCTGCTCCTGGCCGTGAAGGCGCCTAGGGCTGTCCCCCCGGTCACATAGGTCAGCAGGGTCGTGAGCACGGCGTAGCTTCCTATAGCGTACCAGCTTGGGAAGGGCAGAAGGAAGATGAGGCCAAGCGCGAGGGCCACTATAAGTCCAAGGCCAGGCACTGCGTACCTGTTGAGGCCGCTCAGCCTGCGGGGCAGGTGCCCGTTGGCTGCCATGCCGTAGACTATCCTGCCCAGGTTGCCCATCTGCACTACTGCGTTGCCCAGGGGCGAGACCCAGGCGTCTATTATCATGACTATGCTGAGCACCCCGAGGCCCACAATGGCCAGCTCGCTGGCCAGCGGGGCCGCGGCTATGTTTGACACGGCCAGGGCGCTCCAGTTGCCCGGGGTCACGGGCTCGAGGCGCCTCACTACGGTTCCGTTGCTGAGCCTGACGGTCTCGTTAACCTCTATGCTAGACCACCTGAGGCCCCCTATGAAGGCCACCTGAAGCAGTATGAATATGATCGCCGTTAACGCCACCGAGAGTATGACCGCCTTAGGGACGTCGCTGGAGGCCTTCCTGCCCTCGCCGCTGTACTCAACCGCCTGCCTGAAGCCCAGCAGGGCGTAAGCTATGCCTGTTACTGGTATGGCCGCAAATATGGCGGCTGCTCTTGAGAGCCCCTCGCCGGAGGCCTGGGTGCTAACGGCAAGGGCGAAGTTGTGCGGGTTAAAGGCGAGGGCCAGCAGGGCGGCTATCACTGTCAGGGGGACAGCTATTTTCCAGACCATCAGGGCGAGGCTCACGTTGCCCACGAGCGAAACCCCGAAGTAGTTAATGACGAAGATTACAATCACTATCGCCAGCGCCAGGAGGAGCCCCTTGGGGGTCAGCACCGTCAGCTGCTGCCCGAGCACCGTGGCGCTCTTGACGAGCCCTGGCACGTAATAGCTTGCGTAGTAGACAGTTGCCACCGCCTCAGCTGGAAGCAGCGACGATATTGAGAGCAGGTAGAGCGCGCCTGTAGAGAACCCCACGAGGTCCCCGTGGGCCATCTGCGGGTACCTGACCACAGCGCCGGTCCTTGGCGCCGCCGAGGCCAGGTAGGCGTAGGCAATTGCCATGAAGGCCACGAGGGCGGCCGCCACCGCCCACGAGGCCACCGAGAGGGGCCCGTTGAAGGCGGAAGCTCCAAGGGGCGCGAGGAGCCAGCCGGAGCCTATTATTGCGCCTATGTTTATTGCCACGTAGTGCCAGAGGCCCAGGGAGCGGCTGAGCTTCCTGTCCTCCTCTATAATGCCGCGGTCAGCCAAGCGGCCTCACCCCGCGCTTCATAAAGGAACTATAATGAGCACTACCAAAAAGCCATGAAGTTAAGCCTGGGATTCCTCCAGGCCCGATGACGGGCCTATGAGCCTCCACCACAAAGGTGGGTCGCCTGAGGCTTGGCCACAGGAAAGGATATTTAAGCTTTCCTACTGAGTGGCCTGGCTGTCACTGTATACAATTAACAAAAACAAGTGACGGGTAAGTTAAAAGGGGACTGAAGGCGATCAGGACTTAACTACTGGACCTATTACCTCCTTTCCGGCCAGCTTGTTTATCTCGGCCACCCTCTCATCAACGAGCTTCTGTACCTCCTCTATCTCGGCGGGCGTCAGGTGGGCGAACCTGCCCTGCAGCTTAAGGTACTCCGACACCGGCTTCCTCTTGGCTATCGGGAACGTGACCCTGAAGTTGCCGTGGTCAATCTCATAGAGCGGGAACACGCCGGTTTCAGTGGCAAGCCTTGATATGGTTATTCCGAGGGCGGGGTCAAACCTCCAGCCTGTTGTGCATGCCATCAGCACGTGTATGAACGACGGTCCCTCGTCGAGGACCTCCAGGCCCCTTATGAACTTGTTTATCATGTCCTGCGGGTAGGCCGGGTTGGCAGTAGCCACGTAGGGTATCCTGTGGGCGGCGACTATCATAGCTATGTCCTTCTTGGTCCTCCACTCGCCCCTCCACACCTTGCCTGCAGGCGTCGTTGTAGTCCACGCGTGGAACGGCGTCGCGCCGCTCCTCTGTATGCCGGTGTTCATGTAGGCCTCGTTGTCGTAGAGCACGTACATTACTGGGTCCCTCCTCTCCAGCATGCCGCTCAGGCTCTGCAGGCCTATGTCAACGGTGCCGCCGTCGCCGCCGACCGCTATCACCTTGACCTGCTTGTCCTTGGGTATCATGCCCTTCCTCTTCATCACCTCGATGGCCCTGGCTATTCCTCCAGCGCTGGCGCCCGCGTTCTCGAAGGCGGAGTGGAACCACGGCACCAGCCAGTTGGAGTACGGGTACCTGGTCGTTGAGACCTCGACGCAGCCGGTGGCGTTCACTATTATTGCGTCCTTGCCCGCCACCTTGGTCAGCATCCTCATTATCGTGCCAGCCGTGCACCCTGCGCAGAGGCCGTGACCGCTCAGGAAGTACTCGTCCCTGGGCAGGTCGAACAGGCTCTTTATCCTGGGAAGCTTCTTAGCCTGCTCCGCCATCACTCCCTCACCCCATAGAATATGGTCTCAGGGTACTTCCTCGTCCTGGCCTCCCAGGCCAGGCGAGCAATAGCCAAGAAGTCCTCGTTCTCCATGGCCCTCTGCCCTATGCCTGCCACGACGCTGGTCAGGTTGAAGCCGAGGTCCTCCCTGACCTTGAGGCCGGCTATCTCGTTGGCCAGAGGCCCCTGGTAGGGCGCGCCGTAGCTTATGGCCCTGTCTATTACAAGCACGCTCTTCACGTTGGACGTGTAGTTGACGAAGTGCTTGACTGGGAACGGCCTGTAGAGCCTGAGCCTCAGCAGGCCTACCTTGAGTCCCTGCTTCCAGGCGTCCGGCAGCACGCTCTTCATGGTGGCGGCGTAGCTGGCGTTAGCAACTATTAGCGCCTCAGCTCCGTCGCACATGTAGCACTCCATGATGCCGTAGCTCCTGCCGAAGGTCTTGCCGAACTCCCTGTCTATCTCCTCAGCCTTCTCCGGCACCCCCTCCATGGCCTTGACCTGCTGGTACTTTATCTCATAGTAGTACTCAGGCGGCACTATGGGCCCTATGGTCACCGGGTGGTCCGGGTCAAGCCTGTACGGGTAGGGCCTCTTGGGCGCGAACTTGAGCACGGACTCCCTGTCCTCGACCACCACGGGCTCCGTGGTGTGGCTCATGACGTAGCCGTCATAGCCCACCATGACGGGCAGCAGCACGTCCCTGTCCTCGGCGAGCCTGTAGGCCTGTATTATGGTGTCGTAGGCCTCCTGGGCAGTGTGGACGAAGTAGATTATCCAGCCGGCGTCCCTCGCGTTGAACAGGTCCGTCTGGTCGTTCCATATGCTTATCGGTGCGCTGAGGGCCCTCATGGCCACGCTCATGACTATGGGGGCCCTCAGGCCAGAGGCCACGTGAAGCATCTCGTGCATGAAGGCCAGTCCCTGGCTGGCTGTGGCGGTGAAGGCCCTCGCGCCCGCCAGCGAGGCGGCCAGGGTGGCGCTAAGGGCGCTGTGCTCGCTCTCCACGTGTATGAACTCAGCGTCAAGCTCGCCGTTGGCGACGAACTCTGAGAGCTTCTCGACCACCGTGGTCTGCGGGGTTATAGGGTAGGCCGCTATGACGTCAACGTCTAAGTCCTTGGCCGCGTGGGCCACCGCGTAGTTAGTGCTCAGGGGTATGGGCCTCTTGTACTGGACCTGTGCCTGCACCTCAGCTCACCTCCACAGGAACCATGTCGATCGCCTTAACTGGGCACTCCTGGGCGCACATGCCGCACCCCTTGCAGTAGTCATAGTCAACGTCATAGCTTATCTTGTAGACCCTCTTGGCCTTAGTTGTGTGGGGCTTGTCGAGCTCCTTTATGGCGTTGTCGGGGCAGACGTACCAGCAGATCCTGCACCTTATGCACTTGTCCTGGTCTATCACGGGCATGAGGACCTTCCAGTCGCCCGTCTTGTACTCGAGGCTGTTCCCAGGGTTCACTATTATGCCGCCGATCGCCATCTCCTTCCAGCCTGGCAACCTCACGGACATTCTGCTCACCTCCACGAGAGCTGGGTCAGGTCGTAGGCCTCCTTGACTGCCATCACGTTCGCCTCCGCAATCTTACCATGGAACCTGGACCTTATTACGTCTAACACGGTGTCTAACTTTACTATCTCCGTTGACTTGACCAGCGCCCCCAGTATTGCCGTGTTAACTATGTTGGCCTTCAGCCACTTCATGGCCACCGATGTAGCGTCGACCGTTGCAGCCCTATACCTGTTGGCGAAGCCGAGCTTCTGGAGGAGCTCGTCCGGCTTGAGGGGACTGTTGGCCACCAGGATGCCCCCGTCCTTCAGGCCCTCTATGTAGGAGGGCTTGAGCAGGCTCCTGTCGAGCACTACCACCACGTCAGGGTGCTCTATGGGGGTCCTGGGTATGAGGGGGCTGTCAGTTACCCTGGTGTAGGCCCTCACGGGCGCTCCTCTCCTCTCAGCGCCGAACTCAGGGAACGCCAGCGCGTACTTGCCCTCAATGATTGACGCCGACGCTATGACCTCGCTCGCCGTTACAGCTCCCTGTCCTCCCCTGCCGTGCCACCTGATCTCTAGCATAACCAACTTTGAGCGCCTCACCTGCAGTTCTGTGAGAAGCCGCAAATATAAGTAAATTGAGCTCTCCTCCCATAAAAAGTACCCAACTTAGATGATTTTCTTTTTAGAATAACATCTAATTTTCTTTAACGGCGTTAAAGTTATATATACGGCCATATACCTGTAGAGTCGGGTGCGGGAAGCTTGAGTGAAACCGCGACCACAAGGAAGGTCCAGAGGCTCGGAGGGTCAAGCCTGATAATAACGCTGCCGAAGCAGTGGGCCAGGAGGCTAGGGATAAAGGTAGGCGACGAGATAGAGGTGATCGAGAGCGGCGGCAAGCTGCTTGTGCAGCCCAGGGACCAGAGGGCAGAGGACAGGGCCGGCACGGTTGCCATAAGGTATAATGGGATAGCCAGGATGGCCGGCGTTGAGGCAATAGTTAACTGCGCCTTTGTGCACGGCTACGACAAGGTGGAGATACTTATCAAGGGCCTAGGGGAGGCCGACGTCAAGAGGCTCATGGCCGAGCTCAACGCCAGCAAGAAGGTGGCCTCCGTGGAGAGGGGCACGGACAGGCTGATAGTGACCCTGGCCCCCTCCCTGAACCTCGACGCTGCCAGGCTCATAAAGGAGGCCAGCAGCTCGCTCCAGCAGCTGCTCGAGGCCGCGGCCTCCGGGGCCGAGGAGGCCGAGATAAGGAGGCTTGAGGGGCAGGCCCTGGAGCTCATAGAGTCCTCCCTCAGGAGCTCTAAGGGCTCAGACATCGTGGACCCCGTGGCCTACGGGGTGCTCCTGGCCCTCCCCTCTATGGTGGCAGACTCCTCGGTGGTGCTGAGGGGCAGGGCTGACCTGCTCAACAAGCTGAAGGAGGCAGTGGGCGAGTTCCTGGGAGGCCTTGCAAGCGCCAGCGGCAGGAGGCTGCTTAACGCGGCCATGATTGCCTCGGAGCTGAGGGACATGGCCCTCCACGAGGGGGGCGCCGCGGCGGTAGTGGTGCCGCTGGCCGACGCGCTGCTAAGCGCGTCAATGAAGCTCATATGCCCGAGCATACTTGAGCAGGAGGCCGAGGGCTTCGCCGAGTGATCACCTTATCTCTATGACGTCGCCGTCCTGAGGCACGTAGTCGGGCCCCACCCTCTGGCCCTCGTACTTGGCCCCCTTGCCCCATATCCTGGCGTACCTCATGCTGGTGGCCAGCGACGGGCTTATCTTCTCAGCTATCTCCCTGACGGTGGCGTCAGCCTTAACTATCAGGGGCTCAGGGCTGGGCGGCTGGCCAGGCTTCTTGGTGTAGATCCTCTTCACGTTGAGCAGCCTATAGGCCACGGGCCCCACGCTGCTCAGCCCCACGCCGGTCTCGGCAGATGCAAGTATCCAGGGCACGTCCCTCGGCAGCAGCCTCGCCGCCTCCCTGGCCCTCGACTCGGAGGCGGGTAGGTCTGCCTTGTTGAATATAACGAAGGTGGGCTTGTAGACCTTGAAGCTGAATATGGCCTCCTCAAGGTTGTCAAGCGTGGCGGGGCCGTAGACCTCAACGACGGCGTTGTAGACCCTGTAGCTGTTGAGCAGCCTCCTCGCCTCCTCCTCGGTGAACTTGGGGGTGCCCCTGTAGATGAAGGTAAGCCCTCCCTGGGTCCTCCTCTCAACCTTGACGAAGCCCTTCTCCAGGGAGTAGGCTATGCCCCTGTCCTCGATGGCCTCGAGGCTGGCCGTCAGGTCCTTGGTCGGCTCAGGGGAGTCGAGCCCAATGACGACGGCTATGACGTCGGCGTTCCTGGCCAGGGCCACGACCCTGGAGTTGACGCTCCCGTCCGGGTTAAGGAGCGGCGGCGTGTCGACAAGCTGCAGCTTTACGTCAAGGTAGGTCATCATGCCCGGCACCGGGAGCTGCGTGGTGTAAGGTATTGGGCTCACTGTCACCTTGGCGTTCGTCAGCCTGGCCACTATGGAGCTCTTGCCAGAGTTGGGGGGGCCGAGCAGCACCACCTGGCCCGCCCCGGCCTTCTCAACGAACATGCCAGGCCTTGAGCCGCCCGACCTCCTCTGCCTCTCCCTCTCGGACTCTTCCCTGAGCTCGGCCAGCCTCCTGGTTGCCCACAGCCTCAGCTTCTCGGTGCCCTTGTGCTTGGGCACGGAGCTCAGGAAGTCCTCAAGGGCCTTGATCTTCTCCTCCGTAGTCCTGGCCTCGCTGTACCTGTTAAGCTTAGCTATGGCCTCAGCGGGCAGGTTGGTTACGATGGCTGGCCCCCAGAGTCTTCAGCTCCTTGAAATGCTTTTATCCGTTCCGAGCGGCCCTCGCTTTATAGCCCTCGGGCTTATTGCTTTGAGGTGAGTGGGGAGCATGTCCCTGGAGGCCGAGGCCAGAAGGCTGGCGGAGATGCTTCTGGCCGCTAAGAACGCCGTTATCTTAACGGGCGCCGGCGTCAGCACCGCAAGCGGCATACCTGACTTCAGGGGCCCAAGCGGCCTGTGGAGGAGGCTGGACCCGTCGCTCTTTGAGATATCCTACTTCTACCAGGACCCCCTGGGCTCGTGGAGGCTCTTCATGGAGAGGTTCGGGCAGCTCAGGGGGGTCAGGCCAAACCCAGCGCACATGGCCATAGCCAGGCTGGAGGAGCTGGGGCTCGTGAAGGCCGTCATAACGCAGAACATCGATGGGCTCCACCAGGCGGCCGGGAGCAGGAGGGTGATAGAGCTCCACGGCAACGCCTCGAGGGCCGTGTGCACCGAGTGCGGGAGAAAATATGACATAGAGGAGGCATTTAAGGCCGTCAAGGAGGGGAGGCTCCCCACATGCCCTGTGTGCGGGGGGCTCCTGAAGCCTGACGTGGTCTACTTCGGCGAGCCCCTGCCGCCTGACGCCCTCGAGGAGGCGTTCTCCCTCGCCGAGTCCTCGGACCTCTTCATAGTCGTGGGCTCGAGCCTTGCCGTGAGCCCAGCCAACCAGCTCCCCATAATGGCTAAGGCGAGGGGGGCGAAGCTGGCCATAGTAAACGTCGGGGAGACGACGCTTGACGACATGGCTGACTTGAGGGTCGACGCCCCGGTCGAGAAGTTCATGCCAATGGTCTGCGCGGTCGCCGAGGACATGATGGCTAAGGGCAGCGGCTGCAGGGCCGCGGCAGGCCTAGGCTAACTTAAAGAGCACCTGGCCCTCCCGGCTGACCTCCTCGACCTCTCCTATGACCTCAAGGTGCCTCAGGTGGGCCAGGGCCTCGCCTATGGCGAAGTACCTCTCGTAGGGGCTCATCTGGTCCCACGAGCTGGCCGAGGTCCTCCAGCTCATTCGCCTAGCCACGTCATAGAGCGTGGCCGGGGCCGAGAGGAGGGACCTCACCTCGTTAAGCCTGGCGCGGTGGTGCTCCATTATTTCATCAGCTCTCCTGGCCAGGGCGCCTATGGCCTCCCCGTGGCCCGGCATGGCAGTGCTGACGTTCATTGACTTGACCCTCTCGAGCGTCCTCATGTAGTCGCCCAGGGGGTCCCTTGAGGCCCGCGGGGTGTCCAGTATGACGTGGGGCGTTATCCTGTCCAGCACCACGTCCCCGACAATGGCAACCCCGTCGCCCACCAGGGCTATGTGCCCCGGCGTGTGGCCCGGCAGCTCCACAACCTTCATCATCCCGCCATAGGCCTCCAGCGAGTCCCCCTCCCTCAGGGGCCTGGCGGCGTCTGCGAGCTCATCATACACGTCCCCGAGCCTCGGCACCGGGTGCACCTCCCTCATAGCATTGACCTCGGCCTCCGGGACGCCGTAGTGCCTGTAGGTCTCCAGCACCCCCTCAAAGTAGTCCCTGAACCCCCTCCTCACCACCTCGAGGTCGGCTGCCCCCATGTAGACCTCGGCCCCGGTCAAGTTGGCCAGCACGGGGGCCGCCGTGGCGTGGTCAACGTGAAAGTGGGTCACAATTATTGACTTCAGTTGCCTCAGGCTTAACCCGGCGCCCCTCAGCTCCCTGGCCAGGCCGTCAAAGCTGTTGGCCCAGTACATGCCTGGGTCGACGAGGCTGAAGCCGTCATAGTCAGCTATTACGTAGGAGTTCACGTGGCCGAGGGTCCTAATTGGTATCGCCACCTTCAGCCTCTGGACCTCCAAGGCCTTCCCAGGCCCCGTGGGGCCCGCCCGAAGTTAATTTCTCCCCTGCTAGACAGCTGCCGAAAGGAGCTTAGGACACCCCTTTAATAGGTTCCGTCGCCCATACTCTTACAACGGGTGAAAGGAGTGAGCGTGGAAGCGGGAAAGGTTGAGGTAAGCGTAAGGGAGAGGAGGGTGAAGTTCGAGGTGTCCGCCGAGGACGAGGCTAAGCTCGACTGGTACCTCTCCAGCGCCTTTGCCGAGGGCGCATAAACCTTAGCGTTGTCGCGTTCGCCTTAATGAAAAGCGATTCCTTAAAACTCAGCCGTGCCAACAAAACCCGGTACCTGGCTTGAAGCTCTCGCTGCTGGGCCTTGACGCCCTGTCGCCAGCCCTGCTCTCAAGGGCTGTCGAGAGGCTAGGACTGAAGAACATAGGCGACGCCGTGAGGAATGGCAGGCCCGTGCCCCTTCACTCAATGCCCCCGATAACGCCCACCGCGTGGACGAGCATCGCCACCGGGGTAAACCCTGCCAAGCACGGGGTCTGGGGCTTCACGAAGTACTACAGGGGGCCAAAGGGCGAGCACCTCTCAAGGCCCTACACGTCATTGGACGTCATGTTCCCCAGGGTCTTCGAGGACGCGGCCCTGATGGGGCTTGACGTGGCCGTAGTCAACTACCCCCTGACCTGGCCCCTCGAGGGCCTCTGCTGCCTTGACAGGATGACCGTGGTCGGGGACACCTTCCTGGCGCCCAGGGTTGACTACAGCCCCAGGGACCTTGCAGGCAGGCTGGGCAGGTACTTCATAACGTTCAGCGACATGCCGGACCCGTACGAGAGGACCAGGAGGCTGGTCGAGGGGACCCTTGAGCTCCTCTCGGAGGTTGACGCGGACGCTTACTTTGTGGTTCTCCCCTACCCCGACCAGGCCTTCCACAAGGACCACAGGGAGGTGCTCTCCGTTGGGCCGAGGTCCGCCGAGGTGTGGGAGGCCATAGACGAGCTCGCCGGCGAGCTCATGAGGAGGTCCAAGGCCTTCGTGCTGGTCTCAGACCACGGCGCCGGGGTGCACAGGACCTGCGTCAACGCGCTCGCGCCCCTGATGAGGGAGTTCGGCGTCGGCGTGCCGAGGGGCCTCAGGGGCAGGCTGGCCCTCTACCTTGTGACGGCCGTCGACGTCATCTCAAGGGCGCTTCCCCCCTCGGTCTCGCCCAGGGAGCTCTCCAGGAGGGGGCCGCTGGCAAGGCTAAGGGGCAGGCTTGGCGGGGAGCTGGCAAACATAGCCGTGGCGGCCACCCACGGGTCCTCGGGCGAGAGCGAGCTGGCCAGGCAGCCGTTCACCTACGACGCGGGGGGCCTCTCAATAGACAGGATACTCTACTTCAGGGACGAGGCCTCCAGGGAGAGGGGCCTCAGGGCAATAGAGGGCTCCCCCGCCTCAAGGTACCTCAGGGTTTCAAGGCTTGAGGAGAGGTTCAGGGGGGCCTACATGCCCCCCTACCCGAGCCTCTTCGTCGAGTCCGTGGACGAGTCCAGGTACCACGTGGTCTCAAGCAGGTCCCTGGCGGCCCTCAGGCACGACATGATGCCCGACCACGAGGTGTACGGCGTCCTGCTCGTGAAGGGCGCCGAGGTGAGGGCTGAAGCCGCGGAGGTTTACGACGTTGCGCCTACCCTGCTCTCCCTGCTGGGCCTCAAGGTTCCCAGGGGGGCTGACGGCAGGAGCCTCGTGGGGGCGAGCGCCGGCGAGTACCCCTATGACGCGGCCGTCAGGCTGAAGGTGAGGCTCAGGGGGCGCGCCGGCTAGCTGGGAGGGAGAGCCTGGCAAACCTGTGGGAGTATAGTTGCACACACTGTATGGTACATATACCTGTTCATAACTTCATAAAGGCATTTATATCGCATTAAAAATATAATTTACCGCAGCACAGTTTTGGGGGTGCATAGAGTGAGGTCAAGGAGTAGGAGGTCCATATCTACAGCGGCCCTGGCGGCTATCATAATAGTTGTAATAGTTATCGTGGCCGTCGGAGGCTACCTAGCCTACGTCTCGTCGAGGCATCACGTCACAACCACAACGCCCACGACAACCACAACGAGCCCCACCACGACCTCTACAACCACTTCATCTACAACATCTACAACAACTACGACATTTACGACGACAACCACAACTACGACCCCTCCGCCCACAACAACGACGCAGGTGGTCACGCTTACGGTTGTAGACTCCTACAGCACCAGCGAGAACATAGCGTTCAACAAGTCCCTGGCAGCCTTTGAGCAGGAGTACCCGTGGATACACGTTGAGGTCAGGTACGCAAGCAACGTAGGGACAAGCCAGTACGCCTCCGAAGCCCAGGCCCATGACGCGCCTATAATCATAAGGGACAGCAGCGACGCAGCCGGCGCCCTGTTCGCGGCCGGGATACTGGTAAACCTCTCCCAGTACCTGCCGCAGAGCTACTTCCAGAGGTTCAACCCAACTGCCATTGATGACTGGACGCTCAACGGCTCTGTTTACGGGCTCCCTGACAACATAAACTACATAGTAATGTTCTACAACAAGAAGTACGTGCCCGAGCCGCCCAACACCACTGACCAGCTGATACAGATAGCCGAGCAGGTGAACAAGAGCGGGGTCTGGGGCATAGCCTACGGCGCCAGCGACGAGTACGGCTACAGGTTCGCGGCCTGGTTCGCGGGCTTCGGCGGGCAGATATTTGTGACGCAGAACGGCAAGGTAGTGCCTGCCCTCAACTCGACTGCCATGGTCAACGCACTCAACTTCTGGTACAACCTGACGTATAACCTCAAGATAAACTACCTGGCCCCGAGCACTGGGACTGGAGGCGCCGAGGGACAGCTCTTCATGGAGAACAAGGCGGCGATAATATTCGACGGCCCGTGGGACCTTAAGCCCTACTTCCAGGCCCTCGGCTGCGACCTCGGCGCTGCCCCGCTGCCCGTGGTGAGCCAGACGGGCCTCTACGCTGAGCCGTTCATAGGCAGCACCGGCTGGTCAATAACCACGCCGCAGGCCAACGGCGTGCCGGCGAGCCAGTGGAACGCCACGCTGCACGCTGCCCTGCTCTTCATAGAGTTCATGACTAACTACAGCAACGAGTACGGCCTCTTCGAGTACGCCGGTGACATACCTGCGCTTAACAGCGCCTACCAGGCGGCCCTGCAGAACCTGAGCGCGCCGACCAGTAACCAGACCCTGGCCTGCCTGCACCAGGTGATAGAGGGAATACTTAAGCAGAGTCAGCACGGCCAGAAGTTCCCGAACATACCGCAGATGGCTTACTACTGGAACTCGTTCCACCAGTACGCCAGCGATTTCTTCGCCGGCAAGATAAACGCCCAGCAGGCCGCGCAGGGCATGGAGCAGACCTTCGTGACCTCACTGAAGGAAGCCGGGCTGCTGAGCCCTGCCCAGCTGCCTCCAAGCGAAGTTTTAACGGCGCCCGAACTCCCCGCCAGCAGGTACTGAGGCGGGGAGCTGATGCCAAAAGTTTCACCTAAGCTTGAAGGTCTACTATATTTTTTACCTCTCCTGGCCGCGGTGCTGTTCCTGTTCCTGTACCCGCTCCTATACTCTGTTTACATATCAATGACCGACATGAGCCTGCTTCACTTCTACAGCTACAAGTTCGTGGGGCTGCTCAACTACGTCTTAGCGATAAAGCTGCACTACATCTCAACGCTGCTGATAAACACAGTCATCTGGACCGTTGGGAGCCTCGTCCCAATGATGGCCCTCGGCTTCGCGCTGGCCCTCATATTAAACCAGAGGGACCTAAAAGGGAAGTCGTTTTTCTATGCAATACTGATACTCCCGTGGGCCTTCCCCGGCTTCATATCACTGCTGGTGTGGCAGGGCATGTGGGTGTACCCATACGGTTTCATGAACAGGTACCTGCTCCCCCTGCTCCACCTGCCCCCCATAAACGCCCTCTCTTCAGTGCCTGACGCCTGGGCGGAGCTCATAATAACTAACCTCTGGCTGAGCTTTCCCTATTACATGACGGTCTTCTACTCGGGGCTGCAGAGCATACCTACAGAGCTCTACGAGCTGGCGGATGTCGACGGGGCTGGGGCCCTGACTAAGTTCCTCAGGATAACGGTGCCGTCCCTCAGGAAGACCATAGCCTTCGTGGCGATAACGAGCTTCGTGTTCACCTGGAACAACTTCTACCCAATATATGTGCTGACGGGCGGCGGGCCTGGAATTTCCACTGAGACCTACATAGTTTACGCGTACCAGCAGGCCTTTGCCTACAACAACTACGCCATGGCTGCTGCCCTCTCAATAATATCAACGCTGATAACCGTAGTGCTGGCTATAGTGGTTATGAAGTACACGGGGGTCCTGGAGGGCATAACGTGAGGAGGGGGTGAGGCGATTGAGCTCCAGGAGCCGCGCTAAGGCGCTGAAAGCGCTAAGGCTTACAGTGTCGTACTTAGTGCTGATAGTGATGGCCGCCTGGTCCATTCTGCCCATCTACTACATAATACTTATCTCGTTCAGCAACGTCACTGAGCTCCTCGCCTTCTCCTTGAGGGACCTCATACCAAGCCATGTGACGCTCGCGGCCTACAGGCAGCTGCTCCTTGGCCGCTTCCTGCCAACCATAAGGGCCCCCAACTTCCCGCTGTGGGTCATGCACAGCATAGAGCTCGCGGCGGCCACCTCCCTGCTCTCAATAGTGTTGGCCATGGTGGCGGGCTACGGGCTCTCCAGGCTTGACATGCCCGCCAAGAAGACGCTGGCCATGTTCACCTACATAATAACCTTCCTGCCGGTGACTGCGACCACCGTGCCGCTCTTCCTCCTGTTCGCCAGGCTTCACCTGCTTAACTACGTCGGCCTCGTGCTGGCCTACACCCCGGGCACGGCTGTCTTCGCAGCCTTCCTGGCCAAGCTGGCCATAGACTCGATACCGCCCGACTACGAGGAGTCTGCAATGGTCGACGGCCTCTCGAGGTTCGGGGCCTTCATAAGGATAGTGTTCAGGCTGGCGATGCCCGTGGTGGCGCTAACGGCGCTCCTTGGCTTCCTCGGGGCCTACATGGACTACGCGACGGCCTACGCCTTCATAGGCATAAACCCCAAGATGTGGACCGCCATGTTGGGCCTCTACTACCTGGCCGGCCTCTACAACCCGGCCTCCGCGCCTAACTATAACATATTCGCGGCAGGGGCCGTGCTGATGGGAATACCGCTCATGGCCCTGTTCCTGGTGTCGCAGAGGATGATGACCAAGGCCTACAGCAGCCTGGCCGGCATAAAGTGATTTTAAATGCAGGCATGCTAAGCTCGGGTGGGGTTGACATGGAGTACATAAGGCTTGAGGACGTGTGGAAGACCTACAGGACCAAGAACGTCACCGCGACCCCCCTCAGGGGCCTCAACATGAACGTCGACAAGGGCGAGCTGGTCGTGGTGCTGGGCCCCTCAGGGGAGGGCAAGACGACGCTGCTGAGAATCATAGCCGGCCTCCTGAGGCAGGACAAGGGGCACGTGTACTTGAGGGGTGAGCTAGTCGACGACATGCCGCCCAAGGACAGGAGGGTGGCCATGGTCTTCCAGAGCTACGCCATCTACCCGTTCATGAACGTGTACGACAACATAGCCTTCCCTCTGAGGCTGGCCCACAGGCCCAAGGACGAGATAGACCGCGAGGTCAGGAGGGTCGCGGAGATGCTAAGGATAAGCGACATACTTCAGAAGAAGCCCTCGGAGCTCAGCGGGGGGCAGAAGCAGAGGGTCGCCATAGCCAAGGCCCTGGTCAAGGGGGCCGACATACTTCTCATGGACGAGCCCATGGCGAACCTCGACGCCCAGGTCAGGGTATTCGCCAGGGAGGAGCTCAAGCAGCTCCACAGGCAGCTCGGCACAACCATAGTTTACGTGACGCACGACCAGGTGGAGGCCCTGTCCCTGGCGACCAAGCTGGCGGTCCTCCACGACGGGGTAATACAGGACTTCGGGGACCCAATGGAGGTCTACAGGAGGCCAAGGAACGCCTGGGTGGCGTCGTTCGTGGGCAACCCGCCCATGAACCTGTTCGACGGGGTCGTGTCAGGCAACTACATAGTTGCCAAGAAGGGCAAGCTCAGGGTCCCCGTGCCCGAGGAGTACAGGAAGCTCGTCAAGGAGGGCCAGGAGGTCATATTTGGCTTCAGGCCGGAGGACGTAAAGGTCGGCGAGGGGGAGCTCTCAGGCACCGTATCCATGGTGGAGAGGGTTGGAGCCTACACAGTAATACACCTTGACATGGGCGATGGGCAGCTGCTGAGGGTCGTCTACCCGTCGCTCTCAACGGTTAACAGGGGGGACAGGGTCAGCTTCAGCGTGCCCGCCGAGGCGGTCTCGCTTTACGACCCCAGCACAGGCAATAACTTAGAGCAGAGGCGGTGACTTTCCAGAACTAATAAGCTGTTGCCCTGGCCTTCTCATTGTAACGCTTAAATAGGGGGGCTCCATTAACCCCCCGAGACCCGAGGTGGAAGCTGGATATAGGAGCGGCGTGCGCCTTAAGGTCCTTGCAATCGTTGTCATACTAGTGGTTGTAGCTGCCCTGGCGGCCTCCTACGTCCAACATACAAGGTCCCAGGGAAGTCGCACGGTCCTGCAGCTCTCCCCGCCGGCCCCCAGCACCTACTCAGCGGTGGCGGGCCAGCAGCTCAGCCTCTACATACCGTCGCCGGCGGGCTACTCGGCTGAGGTGTTCCTGGGCAACGGCTCCAGCGTCACGGTCAGGGGCGACTACCTGACCGTAAGCTACAGGTGGCCCGGCAGGTACCTGATATACTACGCGCTCATGAAGGGGGGCAGGGTCGTGGCCTCCACGTCGCAGGAACTCATAGAGGTCCTGGTGACCCCCAACGTCAGCGGGCGGCTGTCCCAGGAGGTCAGCGTGCCGGTAATTGCGGTGAGCGGCTTAAACGGCACCCCAGTCTTTGATGTTGGGCAGAGGGTCAGTGTCTTCATAGGCTACCTTCAGCCGCCCTCGGGGCAGAACATGACCATATACAAATACTTCCTCAGCCTCGGCAACGGCACGACAATAGAGGTGAGCCCAAGGAACTACACGGCGTACCTGGAGACCGGCAACTACACTTACCTGAGGCCCTCCGAGGACCCGGTGAACGTCAGCTTCAGCGAGCCCGGCCTCTACCCGCTGACGCTGACCATAGAGACGCTCAACGTGTCAAGCGGCCAGACCTTCAACTACAGCTACACGCAGACCGTGGCTGTCGAGTCCAGGGGCCTGAGGTTCTCCATGTTTAAGCTTGACGTCGACCTTCCGAACCCTGGAACAATAGTCGTAGCTAAGAACGTGCCAGGAGGTCCCTTCAGCTTCGACCCAGACATAGACTACGGCAACATAGGCTTTGAGGTGCTCCTTAACGTCTATTCAACGCTCGTAGAGTACTTTGGGGCTAACACTACCAAGTTCATACCCATGGCTGCTGAGTACATACCTACTGTGGGCAACTGGTCAAACGTCACCGCCAGGCACCTCTACGGGGCCATATCGCCGAACTACACTGTTTACGTTTTCAAGATAAGGCCGGGCCTCAGGGCCGCCAACGGCGACCCCATAACAGCTTATGACGTGTGGTACAGCGTCATAAGGGACATGCTCTGCGCCGGCGGCACTCCGGGAACCCCAGGCTGGATACTCACGCAGTACCTCATACCCAACTACACGCCGTTCACCTTCGTTGTGACGTCGCCCAACGACACCCAGGGCGCGGAGGAGATCGTGAACGCCATAACCTACGACAACGCCACTGACACCGTGACGTTCCACCTAGTGAGGCCCGTGGGCCCCGTGGCGTTCTTTGACGCGCTTGCAGACCCGCAGGGCGGCTCGATCCTTGACGCCAAGTGGCTTGAGGAGGTGGGGGACGGCATAAACCTCACTGGGCTCTACGACCACAACATGACCCAGCTGGCGGAGGCCTTCTACAGCTACGAGCAGACCTGCAGCGAGGGGAGCTACAACACGGCGGTCCAGTGGCCCTCGGGCACCTCAGCCGGCTTCACCGGGCCGTACTACATAGCCGTTTACACTCCGGGCCAGAGCGTTGTGCTGAAGCCAAACCCATACTGGCCCACGAACATAACTTACTTCCCGAGGCCGAACGACACCGTTATCATAGAGTGGGTCAAGGACCCGACCACAGCTTACGAGCTGTTCGCCTCTGGCCAGGCTGACATAGTGACGAACCTGCCGACAAGCTACATACCGAGGCTGCTTCAGCTTGAGTCCCAGGGCAAGGCGGTCATCTACTCCTTCTCGCCCTCGCTGCTTGAGTGGTTCTTCGCCTTCAACCTTCAGGTCAACGAGTCCCTGCTCTCTCAGCTCAACCCGGCCTACCACATACCGAGCTGGTACTTCGCCAACCCGCTCGTCAGGGAGGCCTTCGCCTACGCCTTCAACTACACCGAGTACATAGACGACATAGTTGGCAACGTGAAGTATCACTTCAACTTCGGCAGCCCATACTGCGGAGCCCTGGTCCCAGGGCTTGACATTTACATACCCCCCTCCGAGCTCACGGGCTGCCCGACCTTCAACCTCACGTACGCAAAGCAGCTGCTGGAGGAGAGCGGGTTCTACAACGTGAGCGTCTACTTCCCCATCGTGATATCAAGCGGCGACACCACCGACTACACCGCCGCCCAGATGTGGGCCGCGGCCCTACACAACATAGACCCGAACATAAACGCTGTGCCAATGTACCTGCCCCAGGCGGTGATCGAGGCATACCAGGTTCCAGGGCAGAACGGCCTGCCTATATATTACTGGTACTGGAGCGCCGACTACCCAATGGCTGACGACTTCATGAACGGTATGTACCTGGAGGCCGGGGACTACGCCCTGCCGGACGGCTGGAACGCGACCTACCTTGAGAACCTCAGCGCGTACTTCAATCAGTCAAGGGTAAGCTACCCAGGCCTGAGCCCGAGCGTCGAGCCTGAGGTAGGCAAGTGGCTCTGGCAGGAGGCGGTGGAGTACATTAACATGAACAACACCATAGGTGTTGCGAACTACTATGATATAGCTGGCAACTACACGGGGGCGTATGAGCTCTACAGGCAGGCCGAGCAGGAGGCGGTGAGCCTCTACATGTACGTCTACACGATATACCAGAACGCGCTGATGGTTACGAAGCCGTACATGCACGGCTACATGGGCATGATATCGTGGCAGGAGAACCCCATGTGGGGAGGCATTGACGACTACGCGTACTTCTGGTGGGTCAAGGGCTAGCCTTAGCAGTTATATAATTGCCGCACCATTTAAGCGGTCTGTGAAAGCATAAATTCTAAAACATGACCTGAGGGGCCAGGTGACGTGCGCTTGTCCCAGCAGGGTCCACAGGACAAGGCCACGCCTCAGGCGGCTCAGAAGCCTGCAGCGCAGTCGCAGGCAAGGCCCCAGGCAGCTGCGGCGCCCCAGGCCGCCAAGCCAGCCCCAGGGGCAGCCAAGCCTCCCGCCCCAGCGGCCCAGCAGGCGGCCAAGCCCCAGGCGCCGCAGCCTGTGATACTTCCGCCTCCCCCACCCGTTGACGTCGGAACCGTTGCCGTGGTGGAGCTCCTCGACGCCATAGTAAAGCTGAAGAGGAGCGGCCTGCTGGGCATGATCTCCTACCTTGCGGACAAGGCAGAGGACTCGTTCCTCTCAGCCGCTACCGACCCGGCGTTGATGAGGCTCATGGCTCTGCTGGCCTCTGTTAGCTATGGCGTCTCCAGGGTCCCACCTGATGACATAGCCCTGGCCCAGAACTCGGTGCAGGACCTCACATCCTGTGCCGTGACGGCCCTCGGAAGGGTTGACATAACGGAGGAGCGCAGATATGGGGCCCTCGGCATGGGCTACAGGCTCAGGGACCCCGACGTTGGGACCTCGCTCTGGATACTCCTTCAGATAGCTAAGGGGCTGGGCCGCTGCGTGAGGGAGAGGAACAAGTCAAAGTGATCCGGGGCCCGAGGCCCCATGTGGTGGGCCCGGAGGGACTCGAACCCCCGACCTACGGGTCTGGAGCCCGCCGCTCTAACCTGGCTGAGCTACGGGCCCGCCACTGAGGTCCTTGTCCTCCGAAAATTTAAAGCGTTAGGGCAGCTCAGAATTTTAACTCAAGGCCCTGACCAAGAGGGGGGTAGGCCTTGGACTTAGGCAGGGCAAGGGACGTGGTAAGCGCCATAAGGTCCGCCGTGAGGACCTACTACGCGGGCAACGACGAGGCCCTCGACACCGCCCTGGCAGCCATACTGGCCGAGGGGCACGTACTCCTTGAGGGCCCCCCAGGGGTGGGCAAGACGACGCTGGCCAAGCTCCTGGCCCAGGCAATGGGGGGACAGTTCAAGAGGGTCCAGATGACCTCCGACCTGCTGCCCTCCGACGTGATAGGGGCAATGGTGTGGGACCAGGCCAAGGGGGAGTTCAGGTTCAGGCCGGGCCCCATATTCGCTAACGTGGTCCTCGTTGACGAGCTCAACAGGGCGACCCCGAGGACCCAGAGCGCCCTGCTCGAGGCCATGGCCGAGGGCCAGGTGACTGTTGACGTCAACACGTACCAGCTCCCGAGGCCCTTCCTGGTGATAGCCACCCAGGTCCCCAGGGACACGGGAGGCGTCTTCCCGCTCACGGCAACTCAGGCGGACAGGTTTGCGGCCAAGGTTGAGGTGGGGGTCCCGCGGAAGGAGGAGGAGCTGAAGATCATAAGGATGGCAGACGAGCTTATGTCGCCCCAGATAAAGGCCGTGGCCAGCCTTAAGGACATGGTAGAGGCTCAGGAGGCGGTCAAACGTATCAGGGTTGACGACTCGGTGGCCGAGTACATGGTTAACATCATAGACGAGCTCAGGAGGTCGAACCTGGCGGAGCCCCTGAGCGTCAGGGCGTCCCTCTGGCTCTACCGCATGTCAAGGGCTAAGGCCCTCATGGAGGGCAGGGACTTCGTGACCCCAGACGACGTTAAGGCTGTGGCCCTCCCGGTGCTGAGGCACAGGGTGGTTGTCAGCGAGGGGTTCTCCCCCGACTCGCTCATAAGGTCAGTCCTTGAGAGGGTGCCCGTGCCGAGGGGCTGAAGTTGATAGGGGCCACCTCAAGGGGAGCCGGCGTCCTGGCCCTCTCGGCCTCCCTGTTGGCCATAGGCATTGCCGTGGGGGCCTACTTACTCGTTGCCTTGGGGGTCCTCCTGGCCCTGGCGTCCCTTGCGGACCTGGCAGCCCTCGTGGTGTTATCAAGGCCCACGACCCTCAGGCCCTCGCAGGGCGAGGTGGCGTGCTCCGCGGGCTCCGGGGCCACAGTAGCCTTGTCGCACGGAAGGCTCAGGGGCAACCTAGTCAAGGATCAGCTGGTGGCCGGGCTTGAGGCGGGCGAGGGCGGCTCCCTGCTTAGGCTCAGCTGCCCCCACGCTGGCAGCTATCTCCTCTCCTTTGTCAGGTTCACGCTGAGGTCCCCCCTTGGCCTCTTCGAGGCCTCCTGGGAGGACCCCGTGAGGCCGCCCGTCAGGGCGTCGGCGAGCCCCAGGTTCCTGCCGCTGGCGGTCGCGGCCCTGGCCGGGGCAGGGGCAATGGGAGGCCAGGGGACTACGGCTTTCGAGGCCCCCTACACGCTGCCTAGGGGCGAGGACTACGCGTGGACCGAGAGGCTGCAGCCCGGCGAGCCGGCCGAGGTGATAGACTGGAGGGCCACGGCCAGGAGGGGAGAACTCATGGTAAAGAGGTTCTACCCCCAGGGCTCAAGGGAGGTGTCGCTCGTGGTTGACCTGACAGCGACCGACCCTGAGTCGGCTGACGAGCTGGCGGCTGCCTCGCTCTCCATAGCCCTTGGCCTCTCGGGGAGCCTCAGCGTGACACCTTACATATATGACGGCGAGAGACTGGCCAGAGTTAACGGCATTGATGGCCTGGCCAGGGCGCTGCTTGAAAGGCTGGGGAGGCACTACCCGGAGGCCTTCAGGGTCCTAGATGATTACCCCGGCAGGCTCAGGCTCTCCGAGGGAGTCCCCGAGGGCAAGGTAATAGCTGTGACCCAGCTCCTCAGCCCCCTGCCCTCGCTCCTGCCTCCGGGGTGCACCGTTGTGCAGCCCACCAGGCCCTGGCTCAGGGCCCCCTCCCTGGAGGAGGCCTACATCATGAAGGAGAGGCACGACCGCGAGGTTTCTCTGCTGAGGGCCTCGGGGTGCCAGGTTCTCCTCAGCGTCAGGGAGCTTACCAAGGTAGTACGGCCCCTCTGAGGAATACGCGGAGCTCTATGTGCCTAGCTATTGCCCCCTCGTCGTGAAGCCGAAGGCCTCGAGGACGCGGTCACCGACCCTGCCAGGATCCCTGCCATTGGTAACTGGCCTTGTAGGCATGGATTTGTCTAGGCCATGGCTTAGCCCTCAGCTGAGCCCTGCTCCCTCCTCATGGACCTCATGTGCTTCAACAGCCTGTACTCCATCCTCTTCAGGTACATGCTCAGTATGCCGAGGAGCAGGCTGTTGAAGCCGGTTGCCGTGACCACAAGGGCCATTATTGCGTTGACAAAGTGGTCAACGTGCATGAAGTAGAACTGGTAGGCCGTCATGCCGCCCACCAGCAGGCCGGGCACCATGAGGAGCGCCCCTGCAAGGAAGAGCGTGCTAGTCGGGTTGTACCTCCATGAGAGCCTGACCATGTCGAGGGCTATGCCGAGGCCGTGCCAGGGCCTCAGCTTCTTCCTCCCCAGCCTCTTCCTGTACTCTATGTCCACCTCGCCCACGGAGCCCCCGGTTGAGACTATGTGGGCCGCTATCTCGCTCTCCACGCTGAAGCCGCCCATCTCAAGGTTGGCGTCTGCTATGGCCTCCCTCCTCACCAGGTAGAGGCCGCTGAGCACGTCCCTGAGCCTGACCCCAAACATGGAGTCGAAGAGCCACGTGAGCAGCGCGTTGCCGACCCTGTAGACGAGGGGCTGCGAGCTGCTGGGCCTCACGCCTATAACCTCGTCGTAGCCCCCCTCCTTGAGCGCATTTACCATAAGTGGCACGTACTTAGCCGGATACGTGTGGTCAGCGTCTATGACAAGTATGAGAGGGGTCTTAGCGTACTTAAGGCCGCACCTTATGGCGTCTGCCTTGCCCCTGCCCCTCTGCCTGACCACCCTCACCCCAAGCTTTGACGCTATTTCAGGGGTTCCATCGGCGCTGCCGCCGTCGACAACAACTATGTTGTACGGTCTTATGCCGACGTCTATGAGCTCCTGTATCGTGGGCCCTATTCCCTCAGACTCGTTAAGGGCGGGCACTATGGCTGTCACGTCGTCTAAGTTCATGTTTTTACCCCAAAGGTGAGCCCCAGAAACCATGGTGGGAGGGCTTATTTAAGGGTTGAGGCCCCCGCCTTCGGCGACGGACGTTATAACTTACACATTTAAACCCCCAGGGTTTTCTCTAGCAAGAGATAACCATGAGCCTCAGAAGCAACTCCGTGGGGTTCCTGCAGCTGGCCTTTCTGAGCGTGTGCGCCATACTTCCAGGCTCCATATACCTTGTGGTCTCCAGGAACGCCATAGCCTACGCTGGGGCGGCGGCGCCCTTGGCGTTCCTGCTGGGGGCCCTGCTCGTCTTCACCAACGTGAACTCCATATACCAGTTCAGCTCTAGGGTCTCCAGCGCCGGCGGCTTCTACAAGTTCGTCGAGGCCGCATGGGGCAGGAGGGCGGCGGGCGTCATAGGGATGGCCCAGCTCCTGGCCCAGCTGTCGCCAATTATAATAACTCCCATAGCGCTCGCCTGGATCCTTGACGTGGCCCTCAGGGCCCTCTATAACATAGCGGTGCCCCTGCCGCTTCTCGTGGCCCTGGGCCTCCTGGCGCAGGCCTTCATGTTTGCCGTGAGCTACCTCGGCGTGAGGCTCTCCGCCAGGGTCGCAATGATAAGCGGGGCCGCCCAGATGGCGGCGATACTCGCTGGAAGCGTAGTCATAGTCCTGAGGAGCAGGTACCTGAGCCTCGAGCCCTTCACGATGCCAAGCGTCGGGCCGGCCGGCTTCTTCCTGGCAGTGCTCACGGGGCCCTACACGGCGTACATAGGGTACTCAACGATAGTTAACTTCGGCGAGGAGGCCAGGGCGCCGAGGGAGACCATAAGGAAGGCCATAGTCGCGGCCATAATAATGATGGCGGCCTTCTACACGTTCGTCGAGTACTCCCTGGTGGTCTCGGTGCCGCCCTCGGGGGTTCAGGGCCTCAGGTCGCTCTTCCTTCCGGCGGTGGCCGTGTTCTCAAGGTACACCGGGAGGGCGTACTCAGCCCTGGTGCTCGCCATAGCAATTTCCGGCTACTTCACTGGAGTCCTGGTGTTCGGCAGCTCCGCCGAGAGGACCATGTTCTCCCTGGCCAGGGACGGCCTGCTGCCCAGGTACCTCTGCAGAGTCCACGAGAGGTACGGCTCCCCCTCGAGCGCGTGCATAACCACCTTCGCGGTGGCAGTGGTCATGTCCCTCCTGACGGAGGCTGTCATGGTCGAGCTCTACGGCGTGGTCCGCGGGCTGCTCTACGGAATCCTCTTCTGGATAACCGTGATGAGCGTCCTCAACCTTGCCTATCACGTGGCCGTTAACGTCTCGCTCTCCAGGGTGGCCGTAAGGGAGAGGCTCAGGGGACTCGTAGCTGCCCTGAGCCACCACCTGCTGCCGGCTATAGGGACAGCAATATCGCTGGTGATAATATACTTCAGCCTGGTTGGCCTCAACGTTCCTGTGCTCTACGCCGTGCCGGCCATGGCGGCCTACCTGGCAGCGGCGATAGCCCTGGTCGTGAGGAGGCTCAGGGGCTGAGGGGCTTCTCCACCTTCTCCCAGACGTACTCCCTTCCCCTGAGGTTCTTGACCATGGCCGTCACCAGGAACAGCTGCTCCAGGGCCCAGGTCCTGGCCATGCCTAAAGTCATGGAGGCGGCTATCAACGCCAGGACCACGGCCGCCGGCAGCGAGCCCAGCGCGGCTGAAGCCGCCAGCGACGCAAGCGACGCCAGGGCCAGCCAGGGGTTCACTAGGTGAAGGAACGACTCCCACGCCAGGACGGCCCTGTAGCCCTTGGGGGCCCTCGGCAGGTCCCTGGAGGCCCTGGCCATGTGCTCGACCAGGTGCTGGGCCCTCCTGAGCTTCCACCTGAAGTAGCCTCTGCCTGGCACGTACTCCCTGCAGACGGCGTCGGGCAGCGCTATTGACCTGAGGCCCTCCATCGCGACCCTGTGCGCCAGGTCGCTGTCGTCAGCGCCGGGCCTGAGGCCTCCAAGCTTAGTTGCTAGGTCCCTCCTCACGGCGAGGAGCTCGCCGTGGGCTATGGGGGTGCTGTGCACCTGGCTCTCACCAAGCCTGAGCACGTTGTAGAGGGACCTGTAGGTGCCCTCAACCCCCCTCGGGGGCTCCTTTATGCAGGTCACGAGGCCGACGCCTGGGGCGGCAAGCGATGAGAGGGCCGAGCGAAGCGAGCCGGGGGACCACTCACAGTCAGCGTCGGTAAAGACGACGACGTCGCCCCTGGCCTCCCTGAGGGCCCAGTTCTCGGCGGCGTGCTTGCCCGACCTGGAGGCCTCCCTAAGCACCTTGACTGGGAGCCCCCTCCCCCTGGACCACCTCTCGACCTCGTCAGCGGTGCCGTCCGTGCTGGAGTCAACGACTATTATCTCAAGCCTCGAGGGGTCCCACTGCGACGCCACGTTGTCGAGCTTCCCCCTTATTATCTTGGACTCGTTGTAGGTCGGTATGACAACCGTGACCGTGCCGCTGAAGGCGCCTTTCGGCGGCCTGTAGGCCCTCGACCTCCTTAACATTAAGGCATAGTATGCCAGGGCCGAGGCCGCGTGCCAGAGCAGCAGGGCAACGCCCGTTGCAAGCAGCAGGGCGGCGACGTACATAGCTCTCCCAGGCCTTGCTACGCTCCGAGCTTAAAGGCCTGGCCCCCACGCCTCACCTGATAAGGCATGAGGAGGAGCCCATACTACATTGACGTCATGCTGGGAATGCCTTACTACTACCTTGACTTCGACTGGGGCCCGCTGGGGGCCCAGGTGCCGAGGCCCGACGGCTTCAGGGTTGTCGAGGAGGTGGCCGGGGCGCCGTGCACGGAGTTCAGGCCCAGCGGCTCGGGCAACATGCACGTTTACCTTCTGACCAAGGTTGGGGTTGACCATTCCACAGCAATGAGGCTCGCCTCAAGGCTCCTGGGCTCCAGGCCCCACGTTATTGGCATCAAGGACTCCAACGCGGTTACGTGCCAGCTGGTCTACACGGTTGGGGGCAGTCCGAGGGTCAGGGAGGCCAGGCGGGACGGCGTCGAGGTCAGGTACCTGGGGGACCACAACAGGAGGGTTGAGCACACGGGCAACAGGTTCTCAATAAGGGTGGTCACCCAGAGGCTCGACGAGCTGGCCAGGAGGGTCTCGGCCCTGGCCTCAGCTAAGAGGCTTCCAGCTTACTTCGGCTACCAGCGTTTTGGCCTCGTGAGGCCCAACAGCCACGTGGTGGGCAGGGCCATAGTCAGGGGGAACCTGAGGGAGGCCCTGGACCTCCTCCTTGGGAGGCCCTTCAGCGGCGAGCCCGAGGCCTGGAGGGAGTTCAGGGAGCTCTACGACAGGGGCATGTACAGGGAGGCCCTGGAGGCCGCCCCTCGCAGCCTCTGGCCCGAGGCCAGGGTGCTCAGGGAGCTGCTCAGGAGCGGGGACCCCGCCAGGGCGGTGAGGAGGTACCCCATGCCCCCCAGCTTCTTCGTTGAGGCATACCAGTCCTACCTGTTTAACCTGTGCCTCTCAAGGTACCTTGAGGCCAACGAGGTGCCGGGGAGGATAGTGGTGCCCTCCAGCGCCTCAAGGGCCGAGGGGGCCTGCAGGGATGTTATGAATGAGGAGGGGGTCAGTGAGCTGGCCTCCAGCGAGCTCGGCGTTAGGGCCAGGGACATGGTGAGGGACTCCTTCATGGAGGTCAGGGGGCTGGGCCTCTCGGGCGAGTGGCTTGAGTTCTCGCTGGGCAGGGGCATGTACGCCACGGTGGTGCTCAGGGAGCTCCTCAGGCAAGACCCGTTAACCTTCGCCGGGTAACCTTTAAAAATAATAGTCGCCCCGGCCCAGCTCCCCCGGGCTTAAGCGATGATTAGGTGGGCGGTCCTGCTGATAGTCATCGCGGCTGTCCTCCTGCCCGTAGTCCACGCTCAGGTCGAGGTGAGCTACGTCGGCGCGGTAGAGGCGTTGAGCTTCAACGTGACCTCAGCTCCGCAGCTCCTTAAGCTGCCGCTGTGCGCTGAGCCCTACTCGTATGCGGCCTATGAGCAGGGAGTCGGGAGCCTCTACGCTGAGTACTCGAACGGCACCCTGCAGGTCTCGGTGCTCAGCCCGGGCACGGTTAACGTGAGCGTCTACCTGCCCCCCTGCTCGGTCCAGGGGGCTGTGGCCGCCTACTGGATGTACCTTCCCTACAGGACCTACGTGAGCGTGGCCAACGGCAGCGTGCTGGTCTACTACTCAGGCGCCAACGCGACCCTGGTAAACGTGACGACCCTGCTGGCCGGGCCGGGCAACCTCACGCTCTACGTGACCCCGCAGCCCGTGACGATCACATCAACAACGACAACAACTACAACTACCACGACAACGACTAGCACGACTACCACGACCACAACAACCACTACCACCACGACAACCACGACTAAGCCCGTAACCACAACCACGTCTACAACTACTACAGCCACTACATCAACGACGACCAGCCCCACGACAACCACTACCACTCCGACAACCACGACGCCGAAGCCCACGTCGGACGTCTTCAGGTACGTCACAATAGTGGTGGTCCTGGTGGCTTTGGCCATAGCCGTCTCCGTGGCCGTGACGAGGAGGTGAACCGCTTGAGGCCCAGGCAGCTGCTCGCGGCTTCACTGCTCCTGCTCATCTTGTTGGCAGCCGTCCCCCTGTCGCTCCCGGCCTCCTCGCCGCCCCCTCAGCTGAGCGCGGCCTCGACCGACCTCTCAGTGCTGAGGGCCTACGGGGCTAACGTGAGCTCCCTCAACGCCACGCTCTCCAGGGCCCTCCAGCTGTACGCCGAGGGCAACTACACCGGCGCGGAGGAGCTGAGCCTGCGCGTGATGGAGGCCTCATACCTGTACCTCAGGGCCCAGTCCCCGAGGCCCGCCCCCTGGGCGGAGGCCGCGGGCTACCTGGCGGTGCTGGAGTACCTTGCCTCCTCGCTCCGCTTCAACTCCACGTACTCTTCTACGCTGGAGTCCTACGCTGCCAAGGCCTACGCGCTGCTGTCCCAGGGCAACTACAGCGGCTCCCTGGGCGTGAGCCTCAGGGGCCTTGGGCTCGTCAGCGGGTACTCGGCGGCCATGTCATCGTCTGGCCTGTCGGAGGGTCTGGCCCAGCTTCTCTCCCTGGCCCAGCGCGACGTGCTGGAGCTGAACGCCACGGCAAGCGGCGAGGCCAGGGCAAACATGTACAGCGATGTTGAGGAGCTCTACCTGCTCGTGTCAGGCGCCAACGTCACGTCGCCGGGGCAGCTGGTCGAGCTCTACTCGCTGCTGGCCCTCATAAACAGGAGCGCCCAGCAGCTGCAGCCGCTCCTCAACATGAGCTTCAGGGAGCGGGTGGCCGCCCAGGTCTCAGCCAACTTAAGCCTCGCTGAGGGGCTCCTGGCCAGGGCCGCCAACGAGACCAGCGCCCTGAACTCCACGTACGCGGTCATAATGAAGGAGCTCTCAAACGCCTCCTCGGCCCTCTCGTGCCTTCAGGGGGCCCTCGAGGAGGAGTACCTGCTGAGGGAGCCCGGGAACTGCAGCGCCCCGAGCCTCAGGCCTGGGCAGCTGGAGGGCAACATAAGCCGGGCCCTGGCCGACGTCATTGCTGTGGCCCAGCGGCTCCCGGGCGTCAACGTGAGCCTAGGCCTCCAGGCCGCCTATGAGAACCTGAGCCAGGCCATGGGCTACCTGAACCAGACCGACCTGCTCGTAGAGCAGGCCCTGGGCAGGATGTCAACTGGGGCGCCTTCGAGGCTCAGCAACGCGTCGCTCTCCAGCGCCCTTAAGCTCATCAGCTACGTCAACGCCTCCCCCCAGGGCCCCTACGTCAGGAGCGCGACGGCCTCGCTTGAGTCCCTGGCCTCCGCCCTGGGCGAGCTCGTGGCCGTGGTTAACGGGAGCGGGGCGAACCTGAGCCTCTCGGCCTCCATAGCCAGGGCCTCCCGCGCCCAGGCCTCAGAGCTTGCCATGCTCGACTACGAGGCCCTTGGAAACACGTCCCTGGCCATAACCGCTTACATAGGCGGCAACGACGGCCTGACCATTGAGTACTCCTCGGCCTCCCAGCAGCTCGCGGAGGAGGCGCTCCAGGACGCCACGACTTACTACATATACGTCAGCGCCCCCGTGAGGGAGCTGCTGGGAAACGTCAGCGCTGCCATAGCCTCGCTTGACGGCTACATAAACTACGCCGTGAACCAGTACCCGACCCCGCCGTCGAAGTACGTCCCCTACCTTAAGGAGGCCGCTAACGCCACCATGCTGCTCTCCATGTCGCTGCTCATGGACGCCGAGGCCTTCAACGTCACGGGCCCCCAGGCGGGCGGCGCCCTGGCCAACGCTACTGGCTACCTCTGGGAGGCGGCCCCTTACGCTGTCGGCTTGAAGGACCTTGTCTACTCAAACGACCCAAGCCTGGCCCAGCAGCTCTCCCAGGCCGTCGCTGACCTCGGCGAGCTGAGCTACGCTGCATGGTCATCCCTTCTGCTCGGGGAGGCCCTGGGGCAGGCCTACCTGGGCAACTACACCGGCGCCTTAATCCTGGCCAACGCCTCCGCGGCCAAGGCGGCGGGGATAGGCAACTACTCAGCCGCCGTGAGGGGGACGCCCAACCTGCCGTGGCTCAACGTGACGCTCCTGGCGGCCTCGAGGGACGTGGAGGCAATAGTAAACGTCAGCGCGCCCCTGCAGGGGCTCCAGGCCGAGGCCCTTGAGCAGGTGAGCCAGGTGGGCTCGTGGGCCTCCCAGGCTTCAGCTGACTGGAGGGCCCTAAGCGAGACCCTCTACCTTGACTCCGAGGCGGCGGGCTACGCCGCCGAGGGGAACTACAGCGAGGCTGAAGCCTACGCCTCAAGGGCCGAGGCCCTCGCCCAGGGGGTAACTGGCGGCGGGCCCGTCGAGCTCGTCTCGTCGCTGGCCCCGCTCGTAAGCAACCTGAGCGGCTCCCTGATGATGGCCTCCCTGAGGATGGGGGAGCTCTACTCCGAGGCCCAGGAGGACGCGGCCGCCGGAGGGGCCTCCTTGCAGGCCTACGCCTACCTGGGCCAGGCGGTGGGCCTGCTAGAAAGGGCCGAGGCGGAGCTCCTTGAGGGGGGCCAGGGGTCAGCCTACGCTTTAGGGGCCTACAACTACTCGCTCAGGGCAATGGAGGTGGCCAGCGAGGCCGGCGGCGAGGTCACTGCCTTTGAGGCCCCGGCCAAGCTTATAGCGTGGGCTGCCCTGGCCCTGGAGGGGGCCTTCGTTGAGGTCAACGTGACCCAGCTCAACGTTACTGTCATCTCATGCGCTGGGGTCAACGGCACCGCCTACCTGGTCGCCTTCAGGGCCGGGGGAGGCCTCTACCTGGGGCTCTCGCCGCGGCCCCTTGAGGGCAGCGTTGAAGTGAGGGTCGAGGGGAGGCTCAGTATTATCTACCTGGTGGCCCCTGAAAGCTGAAGGCCATCCCCAGGGCGGGCGCATAACCCCTATCCCACAGGTGGGATTCTATGTGCCGCATACCCGGGTGTTACTTCTTAAATACCTCCTTGGGAACCAAGTAGCCTGGCCAAGCATAGGTGAGCCATGTTGAGATCGTATAAGGCCCTAGCAGCGGTAGTCCTGGCCCTGGTGCTGCTTGCCCCCCTGCTTGGGGCGGCGGCAGCCAAGGCCTACTCGCTGCAGCCAGGAACTGGCAAGGTATTCACCAAGGAGGTCAGCGTCAACGGCATGGTCGAGTTCGCCTTCAACCTGTCTCCAGCTTACGAGGGAGCTGCGGCCCACATATACCTCTCTGCCAACGGCCTGCCAAACGTCTACTACGGCGATGTCCCCATAACTCCCGCCTTCTCGACCAGCAACGTGACGGCCGTGATGGGCAACATTACCATATCAGCCGGCGACGTGTACAACTTCCTCATTGCCCTGAAAACTTACTACTCCTCAGAGGACGCCGCCTCCCTAGGGCTGACCGAGGAGAGGAATGTGCTCATAAACCTGACCACCCAGGGATGGGCATACGTCTACCTCAAGTACTCGACTGCCGCGCCCGTACAGTATGGAGGCTCGGCGCCAGCGATAGCGGCTGGGCCATTCATCCTGACCATAAAGCCAATGATACAGGTCACAATTAAGCCGATGAACAACCTGAGCTACGTGCCAATAGCCCAGGTGACAACGGCCGACAAGGCCTTCCTCAACGTCACTGGCGTCAACCAGCTCGCCACAGGCATAATAAGCGACTTAGTGAACGGCGGTACTACAGGCATGGCCTACGACCTATATGGCTCCTTCTCGAACTTCAGCGTGACGACCGGGTCTCTCCTGATAGCGGGTAACTATCCAACTACTTCCTCGCCATCAGAAGTCTTCAGCCCAGTCACACTAAACTACACTAAGAGCCCGCCCTCGCTGGGCATATTAGGCACCCTCACGGAATATGCAAAGCTGCCGGCCCTCACCAACGCCGTCCACCTCAAGTCGGGCGCTATGACAAGCTACTTCAACATGAGCGCCTTCCAGCTCAACGTATTTTACAACGGCACCAGAACCACCAGCACCACCAGCACCACCAGCACACAGATAACCATCGGGACGGGCAGCACCGCATACGTGAGGTTTGAGCCTAACGGCACCTACACCTACGGCACCGGCCAGGTGAGCTTCTACCCGCTGAACTACAGCCTCACGAACTACGGCGTGAACCCGTCGACCTTCAGGCCCTACGGCCTCTTCACGCCAAACACGACCTACGGGACCCTGAACATATTCCCGAGCTTTGAGGTAACCTCAGAGAACCCAGGCGTTGCCGGCCCAACTAACCAGCTCAACCCAGGCGACGAGCTGGAGTTCACGATCTACGACGTGCCTGAGGACACCACCTTCGCTGCGGTGGCGGCCATAGGCAACGACACGCTCCTGCCGACCAGCCCGTACCTCTACCCGGCTGAGGAGAACTCAGAGAGCTACTACACATCAAGCGGCTACTTCGTTACGGGACTCAACAGCGGCGTAACCTTCGCCAACTACTCGTTCACGTACATAGTGCCGCCCACGATAAGCGGCGAAGAGTCATTCTACGGCCTCATACCTAACGCGCCCTACTACCCGGCCGCCCAGCTGGGCCTCGAGTACGAGCTGCAGTACTCGCCGATAGTGGTGTCAGGATCCATAAGCCCGTACAACTTCGTAGCCAACGACACGCTCTGGTACAAGAGCGGCTCTAGCACCTCTGTCTCTGTCATCGTGTACCCGTTCTACCAGGTCTTCACCAGCAACAGCAACGGCATGTTCTACTTCAATACTACCAACGGCAACTACTACCTGCTGCTCGGCAACTACCTGCTCGTGAGGGGCTTCGGCTTCACCACGTCCCTGGCGCCGGCCGAGTACCCAGTCATGACGAGCTCAACGTACTCCTCAACGCTGGCGCCGCTCAGCAGCTCCCTGGTTGCAGCTGACAAGTACGGCGACTTCGCCTACATAAGCCAGGTGCCTGTGAGCGGCAGCCTCTACCTCAACGTGTTCTCAAAGGCCCCAGGCACCTACACCGTAACCGTGGCGAACCCGACCTACACGTCCCTGACCACGAACGCCACCAGCTTCAAGGTGCCCATAAGCGAGTACTCCGGCAACGCCATAGTATACGTCAACCCGACGCCTGAGGTCTTCGGCCCAACGCCCATAGTCACCGGGCTGCTCGGCCAGGTGATGCTGCCGAGCTTCCTGCTGAAGTACCCGTACGAGGCAACCCAGTACATAACTAACATGACCGCGCCGCTCATACCCGCCTCGGAGGGCGAGATAAGCACAGTAGTGGTCGCAGGCGCAGGCTTCACTGCCAACGTGAGCACAGGCAAGTACGGCACCGTGGTCCTGCAGTTCAACATGTCCTCGTCATCGTATTCGAACTACTACTTCGCAGGAGTGAACATATCCCAGGTGACCCCGTTCGGCGACAAGGCGTTCAGCGGCACCTGGTACGCCGGAGGCTACGGAGTGTTCTACAACGTGCCAGTGCCGAACCTGCCGGGAACCGCGGCGTACATACCTAACGCCTACGACTACGCGTACAACATAAGCATATACAACGCCTCGGTGCAGGCCGGCTCAGCGCCGAGCTACACCGGCGTCTTCGTGGCGAGGGCCGCTGACATACTCGTTGGGCAGTACTCGATAGGCTACCTGCTGACCAACTTCACGCACTACAACGGAAGCGTGATAGTCAAGCTGTCGCCTCTGCTCACGAGCCCAGGCTACCTGCTGACCCTTGTAGGCACGCCGTTCACCGAGTACGTCTTCGGCTCGCCGATAAGCTACAACACCACGTGGACGCTGAAGCACCCGTACTCGCTGCCCGTGTACATACAGGTCACCACGCAGTGCGGCCTGGTAAGCAAGCAGGTGCTCATAGGCTACGTGATCAACGGCACCCTGTTCAACCCGCAGCTCAGCGGCGTGGGCTCAACTCTGCAGGCCGGCGTGACGCTGCAGCTCTGCCCAGGCTACAACACGATAAGCGAGAACATAACTGGACCATACGTGCCGCAGACAGCTAAACCGCCGGTCAACGCGACCAGGACCATAGCGCCGGGCGAGGTGACGCTCTACTTAGTGCAGACCCTGCCGGCGTACCCAGTGCAGGTGCAGGTTGTGGCCCCCGCCTCGGCCAGCGGCTCCCCGGTTGAGGTGCTGGTGCCCACCGAGGTGCCGGTGCTGGGCCTGCCGGCGACCTTCACCTCCGACTTCTTCGTGCTCTCGAAGCCTGTCATAGCCGCCTACATAAGCACGCCGACCGGCGTGGAGCAGCTGCCGCCCTCAGACATAATGTACGTGGCCACGATACCGGGCTACTACGTGTACTTCATAGTACTGCCGAGCAACGTGACCGGAGGGACCCTGGCTGTTACCGTGACGCAGACCGCCACGTACATATTCACTGGCAAGCAGTTCACGGGCGAGGCGGCCGCGGCGACTGGCGTAGTGCAGGTCAACACAACCGCTATACAGGCTGCCCTCAACAAGTTCGAGAGCCAGATAGGCTCGCTGCTGCAGGGACTCAACTCAACGGTCAGGAGCGAGTACGCGGGCCTCTCATCGCAGCTGAGCAGCATATCATCGCAGGTGGCGGGCCTCAACGCCACGATAGCCAAGGACTACGCCTCCATGGCCTCGATGCTCAGCGGCCTCTCAACCCAGGTCTCAGGCCTCAACTCAACCATAGCCTCCGAGGCCTCCATGCTCTCGTCAGAGATAGGCACCGCCGAGTCCACGCTGAGCGGCTACATAGCCGGCAACTTCAGCGCGGTGAACGCCTCGCTCAACACGCTGGAGACCGACATAACTAACCTGGGAGGCCAGCTGGGCGCCATAGCAAGCAACGTGGAGTCCATAAAGGGCACCGTTAACACCGTGGCCAGCGACCTCAGCGGCATATACTCGTCGCTGCAGAGCGTCAACAGCACCCTGAGCTCCGCCGCCTCAACCATAAGCGGCGTGGCCTCGAGCCTCAGCTCGCTCAGCAGCACAGTAAGCTCAATGAGCAGCACCGTCAGCTCCATAAGCTCAACCGTGACAAGCATGAGCTCAACCCTTAACAGCGTGAGCAGCACAGTAAGCTCAATAAGCAGCACTGTCACAAGCATGAGCTCAACGCTCAGCTCTCTCAGCAGCACGGCCTCGGCCGCTGAGAGCGAGGCCCACAGCGCGGCCTCAACGGCGGCCTCGGCCGCGACCTACAGCCTCGGCGCGCTGATAGTCGCCATAATAGCCCTTGCCCTGATAGCATACGTGGCCTTCGCCAAGTTCTGAGGGCCCTAACTTAACCAAATTTTTCTTTTTATTATTTTTATATTTTTATTTTAATTTTCTTCTTCCCGTCGCCTGGCAGGGCTCCACTTATTTAACCCTCCAGGCATCAAGGCAACCCGTGAGGCGCTTTGGCCAGGAGGCTGTTCGTCCTGGGCCTTGACTCGCTGCCGCCGTATGTCCTCTACGAGGGCCACGACGGCGGGGGCTTCAAGTTCATAAGGGGGCTCGTCGAGGACTCCGCCAGGTACCTCATGAGGACCTGCCACCCTCCCATAACCGTGCCCGCCTGGATGGTCATGTTCACGGGGAGGAGCCCGGGCGAGCTGGGAATCTACGGCTTCAGGCACAGGAGGCCGGGGACCTTTGACTCCTACGTGGTCACGTCGCAGGACGTGAGGGAGCCCGCCATATGGGACGACCTGGGCAGGAGGGGGCTCAGGTTCGGGCTCTTCGGGGTCCCCCCGACGTACCCTCCCAGGCCGCTCAACGGCTTCATGGTGACCGACTTCAACACGCCGGGCCCGCAGAAGCCCTACACGTGGCCGCCCTGGCTCAGGCAGGAGCTCCAGTCCAGCGTGGGCGACCCGGTGTTCGACATCGTCTACAGGACCGAGGACAGGGACGCCGCCAGGAGGGACCTGCTGGCGATGGTTGAGAACCACGGCAGGATAGTGAAGTACCTGGCCGAGGGCAAGGCATGGGACGCCTTCATATACGTGGAGATAGGCATAGACAGGGCCCACCACGCCTTCTGGAAGTACTTCGACGAGAGGCACCCAAGGTACACCTACCACGAGGTCTACAGCAGGGTGATACCGGAGGTCTACAGCAGGGTCGACTCATGGCTTGAGGAGATGGCCCGGGGCCCCCTCAGGGACTCGATAATAGTGATAGCCAGCGACCACGGCACAAAGTCGATGCACGGGGCCTTCGCCATAAACCAGTGGCTCGAGCAGGAGGGCTACCTGAAGCTTAAGGAGAGGCCGAGGTCCCCCGGCACGGACCTGACTCCAGACATTATAGACTGGGACCACACCAGGGTCTGGGCCTGGGGAGGCTACTACTCCCGCTTCTTCTTCAACGTGAGGGGCAGGGAGCCCCACGGCATAGTTGGCAGGGAGGAGCTGGAGGACCTGGTCAGGGAGGTGAAGGGGGCCGTCATGAAGATAAGGGGGCCTAACGGGGAGGCCTGGAGGAACGAGGCCTACGAGCCGCAGGAGATATACCCTGTTGCCAAGGGCGACGCCCCGGACCTCACGGTTTACCTAGACGACCTCAACTGGAGGCCCATAGGCACCGTCGGGTGGCCCTCAAACTACACGGACAGGAACGACAAGGGGCCTGACGACTCCATGCACGACTGGCTCGGGGTGCTCTCGGTGTACGACCCGGAGGGCACGGTCAGCAGGGGCGACATGGGCGTAATAGACATAACCAGGGTCAGGGGGCTGCTGGAGGAGCTCTTGGCATCCCGCTGAGGGCACCATCGCAGAGGGGCACGTCGCCGACATATATCAGCCTGTTCCCCTCAAGCCTGAACTTGTGGGCCTCCACCCTGGCCCCCGCCTTAACCATTTTGACGAACTGCGAGGAGAACGCTGGGTCCGTTGACCAGTTGGGGGACACGCAGAGGGCGTCGTCCCTCATTATGAGGAACATCATCACGGCCCCGCGGCCCTCCTCCCTCAGCCTGGCCAGCTCCTCTGCGTGCCTCCTGCCCCTCTCGGTGGGCGCGTCGGGGAAGAGCGCGACCCCGTCAACTACCAGGGTGCAGCCCTTCACCTCGACGTAGGTGTCGTCGTACTTGAAGTCCAGCCTGCTGTCCCCGACCCTGACCTCCGGCGTGGCATCAGGGGGCAGGAAGAGGGAGGCGACCCTGTTGTGGATCCTGCTGTCCACCACCACCCACCTGCCGTTTGACCACGCTGCCGTCACTGAGCAGGAGGTCCTCAGCCCCCTGGTGGGCCTCACGAGGACCCTGTTGCCGGAGTATATGAGCTCCCTCAGCCTCCCTGGGTCGTGGAGGTGGCACTCAGTGCCGTCATCAAGTATGACGAGGAACCTGTTGGACCTCCCCCTCACCCTGGCCTCCCTCAGGGGGCCCTCGAAGGTGTAGGCCACGTCGCCCGGCCTAATGGCCCTTCGCCCTCTCGAAGGTTGCTAACAGGCTGGAGTATATGAACTCCCAGGCGCCGGCCTCCCTGAGCCTCAGGTCCCCCGGCCTCCCCTCGCCGACCAGCAGCCTCAGCCTCCCCCTCCTGGCCTCCACGGCCGAGGGTATGCAGTAGGAGCCGTGGGCCGCTATGACCACCTGGGCCCCGGCCTCCCTGCAGGCCCTTATGAAGGTTGGCCTCCTCTCCCTGGCTTTTAAGGCCGGGTTCTCCACGACCTTCTCTACGGCAACTGAGGTGCCGTCCAGGACACCTAAGGCCATGTACTTTGCCCTGGAGGACACCGCGACCCTTCCGCTCTCGTCAAGTGGTAAGCACGCCCTCAAGCTGGCCCTGGAGCCTGAGGGGCTCGGCCGGGGCTATAAGCGACCTCCTATACCCGAGCAGCATGTTGCCAGTAGCCATGAGGCCGCCGGCGGCCCCGACCTTAGCGCCGGGGCCCAGGAGCACTGATATCGCCGTGACGGCGGCCGCCACAGCGACTATCAGCCAGTGCGGGGCGTCGTAGACCAGGTGCCTCAGGGCGCTCCTCGAGGGCGAGGCTATGTCCCAGTGCACCAGGTAGTGGTCCCTGTACTCCCTCACGTGCACCGACCTCCCGTCAGGCATTACCTTCTCCCAGTCGGCCCTCTGGCCCCTCGGCTCCGAGAGCCACCTCCTCCTGAAGCCGGAGAGCCTGGGGCTCGGCAGCTGGGACTTGAGGAGCGCCAGGTCCCTGTGAGGGGGCATGGAGAGCACGACCTTAACTACGTCGTCCCAGTTCAAGCCCTTCGGCCCACCCTGCCTGGCGCGGCTGCGGTTAATAATCCGTGCTCCCGGCAGGGCCCTGAGGGGCCTTGGCGTCGCTGCTCAGGTACGCCAGGAGGATAATGGGAAGGAGGCTCACGTGGGCCGCCTATAACGCGATGGCCACCGTTGCGAGGGGCCTCAGGCTCGTTGACCCGTCGAGGGAGGGCAGGCCCCTTGGCATAAGCGCCACCGTGATAGTTTACAACGACCCGGACTGGCTCCCCCTGGCCCTTGAGGACGCGGCCTCCGTGGCTGACGAGGTGCTCGTGGTGGACTCCTCCGACCCGTGGGACGAGACGGAGCAGGTGCTTGAGGACGCCAGGTCGAGGCTGGGCGTGAGGGTGGTCAGGCAGTACCCTCCCAGGGGCTACGCCGAGGCCAGGGAGCTGGCTCTCAGGGAGTCCAGGTACAGGTACATACTTGTCTGGGACTCAGACTTCATAGCCTTCGAGGGCCTGGGCAGGGCCCTCAGGGACTTCGTGGAGGGCGAGGGGAGGGACAGGTACGTGCTTCTCTACTGGCCCTTCATAACGCTCTGCGGCGACCTGAGCCACAGGTGCAGGGCTGACAGGCTCCACGAGGAGCACTGGGCCTTCACCTACTCGAGGAGGCTCAGGTACCTGTGGGACGGGAGGTTCGAGTACCTCTACGCCCCGCCCTACTACTTCAGGAGGAGGCTCTCGTCAAGCCCCATGGGGCTCCACCTCACGGGGGTCAGGAGGCCCGAGAGGGTGGCGGTGAAGAGGCTCATGCCGAGAGCTGACTTTTACTCAATAGCCTCGACCCAGGGGGTTGGGAAGGCAATGGAGGCCGTCAGGGCTGAGGCGAGGAGGCTCTACGGCACCGACGACCTCAGGGAGGTGGGCCTCAGGATCATGGAGGAGGACGCCAGGGGGAGGCCGTGCTTCGACGTGGGTCTCCTGCCTAGCAAGGTGCTGAGGCGGGCCAGGGAGATAGGGGTGCCCCTGGGCTCCTGCGGCTCCAACGCTTAAAACTAGGACCAGGACAACGCCCTCGGGAGGGGCTTGCTGCAGGAGGCCGTGGTCGCAGTAATATCGTCGCTCGTCGCCATGGGCTCAGTGATGGCTTTAGAACCATCGTGGATAGCGGTGGCCAGCTCAAGGGGGCTCGTGGGCTCCGACATGAACAAGCCAGACAGAAGGAAGGTGGCCGAGGCGGGCGGGCTCTGGGTCATAGTGGGGGCCTCCCTCGGCCTCCTGGTCATGGAGGCCATAAACACCTTCGTCAACGGCTCCCTCTACAACCCGGTGCCGCTGTTCTCCATGCTCTCCCTCCTCATGCTCACGGGGCTCATAGGGCTCCTGGACGACATACTTGGCTGGAAGAAGGGCATACCCCCCGCGGTGAGGGTGCTGTCAACCATACCCGCCGCCCTGCCGCTCATGATAGCCAAGTACAACGCCTACATAGTTCACGTGCCGATACTTCACGTGCTCTACCTGGGGCTTCTGTTCCCGCTCGTCGTGGTTCCAATAGGCGTCATGGGGGCCTCCAACGCCTACAACATGATAGCCGGCTACAACGGCCTGGAGGCCGGCATGGGGGTGGTAATGCTTGCCTTCACGGCGGCCTTCTCCATAGTCAAGGGCCTCTGGCTCACTGCGTACCTCTCGCTCATAATGATGGCGGCCCTCCTGGGCTTCCTGTTCTACAACTGGTACCCTGCCAAGGTGTTCCCGGGCAACACGATGACTTACGCGGTGGGCGCCTACTACGCGGGCATAGTGGTCCTGGGCGACATAGCGGCCTTCGGCCTCTTCATGTACATGCTCTACTACGCGGAGCTCCTGCTCTTCATAAGGGGGCTGATGCACGGCGTCTACAAGGAGAACTTCGGCAGGGTGCGCCCTGACGGCTCCCTAGAGCCCCCCTACGACAGGTCCTACAGCCTGACGCACCTCATGATAAGGCTTCAGAGGAGGCTGAGGGGGAGGGCCACTGAGAGGGGGGTCACGGTTGGCCTCATGGCGCTGCAGGCCGTAGTCGGCGCCGCTGCCCTGCTGATATTCCTCAGGCTCTCCTGAGCTCGTAGACTATGAAGGCCTCGGAGTAGGCGGCCCTCTGCCTTGAGAACCTCATGTAGCCGTCGGCGTCGCCGGCGACGAAGAACGGCGGGTCCGTGTCAAGCACCTTGACCTGGCCGTTTGAGAAGACCCTGCCCCTGTAGTACTCAATGGGCCTCCAGGTCCAGGAGTCCACGTAGCCGGGCCCCTCCAGGCTGACGTCCTTGGCCTCGTCGAGGCCGAGCCTCCTGGCCAGCTCTGGGGCCGTGACCCTTGCGCCTTCGCTGAAGTACACCCTGTCCACCTCCTTGAACCCGAGCGACAGGGCCAGGGCGTTTGACGGCACGTTCCTCTCGCTCGCCATGACCCTGAACACCTTGCCTCCCGTGAGCTCCATAACGTACGCCGCGAGCTGCCTCCCGACGCCCTTCCTCCTTATGTCGCTGCTCACCCCGATGCCCTCCATCCACACGGCGTCCTCGAGCTGCCTGGCGTGAAGGACGCCGACGATCCTGTTGTCGGAGTCAACAGCCTTTATGAAGTAGCCTTCTCTGAGCCACCTGTCGAAGGTGGCGTTTATGTCGACGTGGCTCAGCTCGGGCGCACCCCTCAATATGGACAGCACTGCCTCCCTGTCATCGGCAGTGACCCTCGCGAAGGAGACCTTGACCCTTGAGAGCACGCGCACCACCTTGGTTTAAGTTGCATACAGCTCACGCTTACAGTTTGCATTGGATCTATTTATTTTTTCCCAGCGACCGCTGGGGCCAGCATTAAGACTTATAAGGCTTGTATCGAATATTCGAGTTGGGTGAGCGATATGGGCTGGTGGAGGTTTGGGCGGTGGGGCGGAGGGCCCTGGCCAGGCCACGGGCCCTTCTCGTACCTGCCCCCGTGGGAGAGGCCCGGCTGGGCCATGGCGTGGTACGGCTACTACGGCTACTATGATAAGGACTCAGAGCTCAGGGCCCTTGAGGCCTACAGGCTCTACCTGGAGGACCTCAGGTCGTGGGCCGACGGGCAGCTGAAGGAGGTTGACAGGAGGATAGCCGAGCTGAAGGGCCAGCAGGCCAATGCTTAGGTCCCTAACCTTTTTTAAGTTCTAGCCCCCTGAGCTAAAGGTGAAAGGGGGCTCCATTGAGTGTTAACGTGAATATGATAAGCAGCCAGCAGATTATAACAACGTTCCACCAGTACCTGCAGAGCCTGCACCTCAGCATATCGACTTCGAGGGCCCTAATGGCCTACGCCGCCGGGAGCGCCATAACTGTTGGCGTGGCCCTCGTGGTGGAGCTGGTGATAATACTTCACGGCCTCCCCAGGGGCAGGGCGCAGGGGGCCAGGCAGCCCCTGCCCGCAACCCCAAGGGTCTCAGTGATAGTGCCCACCTACAGGGAGGGCGAGAGGGCCCTCAGGGCGGTCAGGTCGCTCCTTAACCAGGACTACCCCAGGGGCCTCTATGAGATAATAATAGCGGCCGAGGCCGACGACCCAACAGTTGACGGCGTGCTGAGGGCCCTCGGCCTCAGGAAGGTCAACGGCTCCGAGGCGACAGTGGATGGCGTCAGGGTCAGGCTTTCCCTGGGTGACGGGAGGACCAGGGGCAAGCCGGCGGCCCTAAACAGGGCTGAGTCCATGGCCACGGGTGACATAATAGGGGTCCTTGACGCCGACGGCGTCGCTCCCCCGGACGCCATATCAAGGGCCGTGTCGGCACTCGCGTCAGGCTACTCCGCGGCCCAGCTGCCCAGGGAGGTGGCCCTGCCGCCTGAGGCCAGGAGGACCTTCGCTGGGGCCCACATGAGGGCCCAGGCGGCGGAGATGAGGCTCTACAACCAGTTCCTGGCGCCGGCCCTGATGGGCTTCACGGGCTCCGCCTGGATAACGGGCTCCGGCTACTTCGTGAGGAGGGAGGACCTGGAGGCGGTGGGCCTCTGGACTCCCTGGGCCCCCACAGAGGACCTGGACCTCTCGGCTAAGCTGCTCAGCAGGGACATGAAGGTGGCGTTCCTCAGCGGCAGCCCTGTAGTCGAGGAGCCCCTGACCTCCATAAGGGCTGTGATCAGGCAGAAGGAGAGGTGGGTCAGGGGGTCGATGCTGGCCACCTTCACGGCCCTCAGGGGGGTCAGGAGGACGTGGCCCCTGCTGCTGTTCCTCATAATGCCGGCCTGGGGCTACCTCATAACTCCGTGGCTGGGCATGTTGGCCGTCGCCAGGCTTCACCCGGAGCTGCTGACGTGGACCCTGGCCTGGTCAGCCGTGTGGCTGGTGCCGAGCGCGGCGTACTACATAATCGCCGTGGCCAAGGCTGGGAAGGCCGTGAGGCCCCTGCCGGCGGCCATAGCCCTTTACCTGCTCGCCGGCCTCGTGGCCCTGCCAAAGATGGCCTTCAGGAGGTACGAGTGGAGGGGCTCAAGGTCTTAGTCTCTCCCTCATGTAGCTGTAGGTCAGCCTGAGGCCATCCTCGAGGCTCACCCTGGGCTCCCAGCCAAGGCTCTCCCTGGCCCTGCTTATGTCGGCGCAGCTCCTCCTTATGTCCCCCGGCCTCGGCTCCCTGAACTCGGGCCTCAGCTCAACGCCCGCCACCTTAGATATGAGCCTGAGGAGGTCCAGGACGCTCACCTCCCTGCCCGTGCCCACGTTAAAGGGCCCCGTGGCCCTCCTCCTGACCGCCTCGACGAAGGCCCTGGCGACGTCGTCAACGTAGACGAAGTCCCTCGTGTTGAGGCCGTCGCCGTATATCACCGGCCTGAGCCCCCTTATGGCGGCCTCCATGAAGTTGTAGATCACGCTCGCATACGGCCCCCTCCTCATCCCTGGGCCGTAGACGTTGAACAGCCTCAGGTAGGAGGACCTCAGCCCGTAGTCCCTGTAGGCCTGCTCAGCAAGCTGCTCGTCAAAGAGCTTAGTGAGGCCGTAGAGGCTCGTGGGCCTGAGCGGCGCGTCCTCCTTAACAGGGACGTCGCTGACGTCGCCGTAGACCGCGGCGCTGCTGGCGATAGTTACGTAGGCGTCGAGCCTCCTAGCCATGTCGAGGACCTCCTGGGTGCCGAGCACGTTGGCCCTCACGGCCCTCGAGGGGTCTTCCCTGGCCTCCACGACGCCCGAGACCGCGGCCAGGTGGACTATGGCGACCTCGTCGCCCCTGGCCATGGCTTCCACGCCCTCAAGGGCCCTCCTGTCGGAGACGTCACCTATGACGAGCCTTGCGCCGGCGGGCACGTTTTCCCTGGCGCCCGAGGACAGGTCGTCAACAACTATTACATCGTGCCCCTCGCTGAGGAGGAGCCGGGACAGGTTGCTCCCTATGAAGCCGGCGCCCCCGGTCACTATGAACTTCAAGCTCGCCCCCGGGCTACCTGCGCCAGGAGGTTATTATCTGAGCCAGTTTGACCGAGCCGTCGTCGCAGGCGGCCGGCTTAGCCTTCATGGCCTCCTCCACGGCCCTCTCGACCCCCTCGGGGGTCACCTGGTCTGGCGGCAGCAGGACGGCGCCTATCCTCTTGGCCATCATGCTGGCCTCGACCATCCTCACCGGGTTCCTCATCCACACCCACTCGGTGTTCGGGGCCAGGACTGTTGGCTTGCCGTACTTGCATGCGGCCTCCACGGCGGTCCTCCCGAAGTGGGTCACAACGACGCTGGCCCCGGCTATCATGTCCTCCAGCTCCGGGCTGAAGCTGAAGGCCCTGAGGCCCGCCCTGACGTAGGGCCCCGGGTCCACCCTGCCTGTCTGCAGCACCAGCCTGTCCCTGATGCCTGAGGCGGCGGCAGCGTCAAAGAGCGCCCTGTAGCCGTAGCTTCCGGCCGTCACAAGGACATAGCCCTCGTCCCTGACCCTGTAGTGGAGCTTCCCGAGCAGGGGGCCCACTACAACCCCCTTGGGCGCGAACCTCCTCTGCTCCTCCCACTGAAGGGCTACCAGCTTAGATATGGGGGACAGGGCCCTGACGGCCCTGCTCGGCTCCACGAACCTCTCAGTGGCCTCTATTGTGACCAGCCTCGCCCCCTTGAGCCACGCCGCTATGCCAGAGGCTATGCTGTGGTTGCTCCCGCTAGCCACGGCCACGTCGTAGCCCCTGGGGACCCTGGCAAGCGACCTGAGCAGGGCCCCCGGGAGCCTCAGAACCCCCTCTGCGAGCCCCTCGCCCGGGTCAAGGAACTTCGGCGTCCTCGCGACAACCCTGCCCAGCCTGGAGACCTGCTCCTCGCTCCACCTGTCGCCCTCCGGTATAACGAAGTCAACCATCGCCCCTGAGTCCACGAGCCTCTCCGCCAGGGCCAGGGCGTGCCCGGTGTGGCCGCCGCCGCTCGCTATTATCAGCGCCCTCAAGCTCCTTCGCGGCTTTAAGCTGGCTAGGGGCTCTTAACGCTAACCGTCCCTAGGAGCCAGTGTTAAAGGAAGCCACTACGGGTGAGGCTTATCATGTTTAGGTAAAGTAATCATAATATATATTGAAAGGTAGCGGCATCGCCTTACGAAAGTCAACAGATAAATTCTCTGAATGTAATACCACAAGGCAGCGTGGTAGCATGCGGCACGCGTTGAAGCTAGTCCTTGTAGCCTCCCTGTTCGTAGTGTTCAGCCTGGTGCTGCTCAACCCGCTCGCCTTCACTGCGAGGGCCCAGACGTCAGGGCAGCCCGCCTCCACAATAATACTGAAGAGCTACTCCGGCTCAGACGGTAAAGGCATCGGCGACTTCGATCACGGCTACATAGCGTTCTACGACTACGCAATACCTCCATACAAGATGGGCACACTGCCCTCAGGGGCCGTGGCCTACGAGATGCCCTCAACCTACTACGACGTGCTCCTGAACCCGGTTGAGTACATACAGAACCCCAGCGGGCAGGAGGTCCTCAACCCGTTCTACTACCAGAGCGTCAGGTTCGCAATTAACTACATAGTTGACAGGAGCTACTTCGTCAACGACGTCCTCTACGGCTATGGAATACCGTCCCTGACCCTGTACGGCGGGGAGTATGAGATGCTGACCACCTCAAACGTGACCGCGAAGTTCTCCAACATAACCTACAACCCGTCCTACGCGAACGAGACCATATACAAGACCCTCACGGCCCACGGCTACAAGTACATAAACGGCCAGTGGTACTACCCCAACGGCCAGCCCGTGGTGATATACGTCTTCGACAGGACTGACACCACCGTGAGGAACATCTACGCCTCATTCCTGATAGACCAGCTCAAGAACCTGGGCTTCGAGGTGCAGCCAGTATACGGCGACCTGCAGAAGGAGATAACAGACATATACAGCATGGTGCCTAACGAGACCACCTGGAACGTGCTCATAGAGGCCTGGGGCGGCACCTACGGCTTCTACGACTGGAGCCTGCCGGCCTCGCTCTACGGTGCTGCGTTTAGTGACCTGCCCGCAAGCGACGCCTACGGCACTGCGTGGGGCCTAGGAGTCAACACGACCAACATACAGGAGCCCGAGCTGACCCAGGAGCTCAACATCATAGACAACCTGAGCCTCAGGATCGCCTCCAGCGAGTTCACAAGCGAGCAGCAGTACTACGAGTTGCTTAACACGATAAACTACTATGGCATAGTCTCAGCCATAAGGATCGGCCTGGGCATGAGCCTGATACCGATATTCGTCAACAGCAACATGGTGACTGGGCTGGTGCCCAACTACATAGAGGGCCTGGTGACCCCGTTCAGCTTCCTGAACGCCAGGACCCCAACAGGAACCCTCACCATAGGTGTGAGGCACCTGGCCATGGGAAGCATGAACCCGGTGGCCGGCTTCACCGACTCCTACAGCGTCGCCACAGCCTCGAGCGTCTTCCTGCCGATAATATACTACATACCTGGCAACGGCTTCCCTGTGCCCGCTGGCTTCACCTACAAGCTCGTGGCCCTGTCCCCGGTGGCCAACATAACCGTGCCCACGTCGGCCCTCATGTACAACGCCACCAGCATGAAGGTGCAGCACGTGCCCCCGAACACAACTGCCAAGGTGGCTGTAATAGTTAACTTCGCCCCGCTCCTGCAGAACGACAGGTTCGTTGACGGCCAGCCGATAACGCTTGCTGACCTCATAGAGCAGTACCTGATAGCGGCCAACGCGAGCCTGTCAAGCAACAGCCCAATATACGACTCGACGGCGGCCGCGGTTTACAGCCCGTCGCTGCAGCAGATAGTCGGATTTGAGATACTGAACAGCACCTCGCTGGAGATCTGGAGCACCGCGTGGTGGTTCAACCCTGAGTATGCCGCCCTGAGCACCGTGGGCGACTTCATAATACTCGGCTACGCAGAGCCCGGAGGCGGAATGATGCCCTGGCCGCTCTACGCAGCCATGGCATACGTGGTGGCCCACGGCGAGGCGGCGTGGAGCACGGGCGCTGCCACCAGCGAGCACGTCGACTGGCTCAGCCTGGTGAACCCAACTGACGTGGGCAACGTGCTCAAGGCCATGCAGCTCTACAACAGCACGGGCTACATACCAGAGGGCCTGCTCGAGGTCCAGAGCCTGAGCGGCGTCCAGCTCGTTAACGAGACGTTCGCCCATGAGGCCTACACTGACGCCATAAACTACATCAACACCTACGGCAACGCCGTCATAGGTGAAGGGCCCTACATGCTGGTGGCCTACCAGCCCGGCCAGTACGCCAAGCTCGTGAGGAACCCCTACTTCAACGTTCCAGTGCCCAGCATACTAACCAGCACCCCGGTGCTGTACTCCGTTCACGTGACCCTGCCGCCGCTGGGCATGGTGCCGGCCGGAGGCAGCATAAATGCCACAGTCTACGGCACGCCTGACGGGACGAACGTCACGACACCGCAGAGCGGCGTGTTCGTGATAGCACAGTTCGTGACTCCTGAGGGCGCCGTAGTAGCGCAGGAGAACCTGACCAGCGGCGCTGACGGCTCGGTGAGCATACCTGTGCCCGCGAGCCTGTCGCCTGGAAGCTACTACCTGGTGCTGTGGGCCTACACGCCTGCGAACATGCTGCTTGACCCGGCGAAGGTGCCCATAACTGTGACCCCGATGGTGACCACCACGACCACCACTACAACCACCACAAGCACGACCACAACAACGACTACCACAACAACGCCTGTGACCACCACAAGCACGACCACAACAACGACTACCACAACAACTTCAACCACGCCGGTAACTACCACGACACCTAAGCCTGTGACCATCTCGACTACACTGATAGTGGGAATAGTCGTCGTTGTAATAGTTATAATAGCCGCCGTGGCACTCCTGGCCAGGAGAAAGTGAATGGCCAGGGGTGACAGCCACTAATGGGTTATAAGACTTTTTTAGCTAAGACTGCGATTATATACATTACTGTACTTTTTGCCGCCATGATTATACTCTACGTCTTCACCTACCCCGTGATACAGAAGCTTTACGCCGACTACGTGAAGTACTCGGCCAGCCAGCTGAAGACGGAGCTCATAAGGCACGCCAGGGGAAGCCTCAACCTGACCCAGGTAAACCTTGAAGTCGAGAGTTACGAGAAGTCCCTGGAGGCCGCCTACGGGCTTAACCAGCCCCTCATAGTCAGGTTTGCCCTGCAGATGAAGGCCCTGATAACCTTCCACTTTGGCGTCACTCCTCCGGGCGTAAGCTACCCGGGCTACACGTCATCTAATAACATAGCCCAGATAATTGCCGTAGCCCTGCCAAGGACTATAATACTGTTCACGACTGGGACAATAATAATAATTGCGGTGGGAACGCTCCTTGGAGTGCTGGCGGCCAGGTACCAGGGCTCAGCCTACGATAAGGCCATACCCGTGATAGCCGTCGTGCACCAGAGCCTGCCCACGTGGTGGATAGGCTTCCTGCTCATAGCGGGCCTGGCCTACGGCCTTCGCTGGTTCCCGCCCGGAGGCATAGTGAGCGCCGGGCTCAACTTCTCCAGGGAGCCCCTTCAGTACGTGGCGAGCCTCCTGGACCACATGACCTTGCCGCTCCTGGCGTTCTTCATAGTTAACGTGGGGGGCTTCGCCTACGTGGTCAGGAGCCTGACCCTGGCAACAACCAAGGAGGACTTCGTGCTCACGGCCAAGGCCAGGGGGCTGCCGGAGAGGAGGATAGTCTTCGGCCACATACTTAAGACGGCATCGCCCTCAATAGCGACTCAGGCCATGCTGTGGCTGGCGAGCTCCTTCGCCGGAGGCCTGACCACCGAGATAGTGTTCGTGTGGCCAGGCATAGGGCTGCTTACGTATTATGCCGTGCTTGAGTCGGACGAGGCGACCGTTATGGCGATAACTTACGTGCTGACCCTTGTGCTTGTAATAGCGCTGTTCCTTAACGAGATAATAAAGGGGATACTGGACCCGAGGATAAGGGCAAGCCAAGGGTGAAGCTGAATGTCAGAGGAGGCAGGATCCAGCTTTACGTTCTACCTGAAGTACGTGCTGAAGAGCAAGAGCGCCCTGGCAGCGCTCGTGATAATATTTGTGTTTGTTGGGCTCGCCGCCTACGTGAGCACGTGGCCCAAGAGCGTGGCTTTCAACTACATAAACAACCTCCAGTACTGGGAGAGCGCATACCCAACGGTCGCGGCGCCTTCCTGGATGGCGGCGCTGAGCCCCTCCAGCTACGCCCCCTCCCTGTACGTGAACCCCCACTCCGTGAAGGTGTATGAGCACGTCGGCACCGTCTACGTGTATGAGCTCACGTACATCTTTGAGTGGCGCTACTCAAAGGTCCCAACGGACGTGGTATTCAACTTCGCCTCCAACGCAACGATGCAGTACATGCTGGTGGAGTGGGTTAAGCCCTCAGGGTCAACTGTCAACGCCACAGTGACCGTGACGGGAACGACGTACTCCTTTGACCTCAGCGCCCTGGCCAAGCCTCTCTCGGCCTACCTGCTCCAGAAGACGGGCACCGTGCCCACGGTGCTGACCACGCAGGCCCTCGCAACGGCCCTGTTCAGCAACCTATCCAGGAGGACCGTGGGCCCAACGGAGCTGGGCACCTACAGGGTGAATGTCTTCATCGCGACCGCCGGGCCCGCCAAGTTCAAGGCCGCCCAGGTGAGGGTCATGGGGAACGCCTACGGGGCGCTGGGCACAGACATCTACGGCAGGCCGATATTCCTTGGCATACTGCTTGGGCTCCCCAACGCGCTTGAGATAGGGGTGGTCACCTCGCTGCTGGGGGTGCTCATAGGCGCCTTCATAGGTGGATACGCGGGCTTCCTGGGCGGCAAGACGGACGCCGCGCTCAACTGGTTCAGCACGGTCATACTGGCCCTGCCAGCCCTGCCGTTCCTGGTGGCCCTTGGGCTGCTGCTGAAGTCGGGCCTCTCAATAATGGAGGAGGCCCTCCTGATAACCTTCCTGAGCTGGCCGTTTTACGCAATAATAGCCAGGAGCGCGGCCCAGAGCATAAAGACAAACTCGTTCGTCGAGGCTGACAAGCTGATGGGCATACCATCCTACAGGACGTTCCTGACGCACTTCCTGCCCAGGCTGGTGCCGTTCATAGTGGCCTACACCGTGCTCGGGATACCCGGGGCGATACTGCTTGTTGAGACGCTCGCCTTCATAGGCATAGCTCCGCCCAACATAGTGACGTGGGGAGGCATACTTGACGCCGCATACGACGCCAACGCCGCGCTCAACGGGTGGTGGTGGTGGATACTGTTCCCAGGCCTCATGATAGTCTTCGTCAGCCTGCCCTTCGTAGTGGTGGGCTTCGCGATAGAGAGGGCCTCGTTCGGCGGAAGGTAAGTGCATAAGCCTTTTTGCCAGGCCCCTTCTTTCTCCTGGGACCCGCGTTGAGGATAGCGGTCGTCGGCAGCAGGGGCTTCGGCTCCGTCCACCTGGCCGCCATGTCGAGGCTTAAGGACGAGGGCTTCGACATAGAGTACTACACCTACAGCTCCTCCGAGCAGGAGGCCAAGGCCATAGCCGAGAGGTTCGGGGCCGCGGGCTACTTCACAAACTATGATGACGTCCTCTCGTCAAAGGTTGACGCGGTTGACCTGGTCATAAGCCACGACGCCCACATGCCCATGGCGACGAGGGCCCTCAGGGCGGGCAAGCACGTCATGCTTGAGAAGCCCATAGCCAGGAACATGGAGGAGGCAGAGGCCATAGTCAGGGCCGCTGAGTCCTCCGGCCTCAAGTTCATGGTCGCCGAGAACTACCACTTTGACGAGACTTTCAACGAGCTCTACAGGCAGCTGCCCAGCGTGGGCAGGGTTCACACGGTGATAGTGAGGGACATACACTACAACCAGCCGAGGACCTGGAGGAAGGTCAAGGAGCTCATGGGCGGCGGGGCAGTCATAGACGGCGGCATACACATGATACACGTCATGCTTAACGTGGCGGGCGACTACTCGTCCGTGTGCTCCATGGTCTACCGCACGGGCAGCGTCGACATGGAGGGGGAGGACGTGGGGGTCGCGATGTTTAACTTCAGGTCGGGCGCCAGGGGTGTCTACATGTACGGCTGGGCCTTCAGGAGCGCCGCCCCGGCGCCCATAATAGAGGTTTACGGCGACAAGGGGTCCATATACGAGGACCCCTCCTCGAGGCTCTTCCTGGAGTCCAGGGGCTTCAGGTACTTCGCCAGGCACGGGGACCTGGTGGTCAACGGCTCAAGGGTTGAGGTGGCGAAGAAGGACATGATAGGTGAGGAGGTAAGGGCGTTCGCCGACTACGTTGACGGCAGGAGGAAGGACAACCCTATGCCCACCGAGCTTGAGCTCAGGGACCTCAGGGCCGTCCTCGACATATACTCCTCCTCAAGGTGCTGACCACCTCTTGGCCCTCTCCACCTTGTCCTTAATGCAGAGGAGCGCGACGTCGTAGGCATACTCCACGTCCCTCTGGGTCAGCACCCTGTAGGCGGTGCCGCTCCTCAGCATGTAGTGTCTCCTGAGCACTGCAGGCACTATGGAGTCCAGGTCCTTGCCCCTCATTATCATGGCGGCCACCTCCCTCACGACCTCGTTGTTGCAGTCCCCTGGCCTGAACGGGGTGGACCAGCTCCTGACCTTTACTAGGCCTTCCTCGACGCACTTGGCGGCCCTGAAGTAAAGGGACTCGAACTGCTCGTCGTTCATGTCAAGCTTAAAGTCGTAGTGTAGGGCGGCCCTTATCATCTCCTTAGTCATCCCCAGCGCTATGAGCCCTGCCACGGCCCTCAGGGTGCCCCTGCACTCCTCGCTCATTTTGCAGCACATGCTAACTGTTTTATTTTACGGCAAATTACGCCTTCGTGGCGGTCCAATGGACTGGCTGGCCATAGAGAGGGCAATGGTCAAGGCGCCTTACCACGTTGACTACGTTGTGCCCAAGGACTCCGTGCCCAGGCCTGAGGAGCAGTGCCTCGAGCCCTCCTTCGGGAAGCCCAGGGGGCAGCTGAGAAACTGGAGGGCCACACTGAGCGACGGCAGCTGCCTCCACGTGCTCGAGTTCAAGCACTTCTACGTGGTGCACAGGGACAGGGCCAACCTGAACGACAGCGTGATAAGGCACGTGGCCCTTGACGAGCCCAGCATGGCCGTGCTCTCCTTCTGGCTCCCCCTGCTGGAGCTTCTCAGGGCGCTGCTTAGGGCCAGGAGGAGGAAGAGGCTCAGGGCCATGGGGAGCCCCTGCTACTAGCCTTATTAGCTTCACAGCCAGGCGCAGGCCGGGGATGGCGTTGACCGAGGAGAGGGCCCAGGTGTCCATACCCAGGGACCTCTACGAGAAGGCCAAGAACTACGTGGAGGCCCAGGGGACCTTCAAGTCCGTTGACGAGCTCGTTGAGTTCCTCCTCAGGCAGCTGCTGGAGGAGCAGGAGACCAGCGTCATGAGCAAGGAGGACGAGGAGGCCGTGAAGGACAGGCTCAGGAGGCTCGGCTACCTCTGAGCCTTGAGGTTATGAGGTTAACCAGCTTCTCGGCGTTCTCCTCAACACTGTTGTTTACAGTGTCAAGCACCAGGTCGGGGCTCAGCGGCTCCTCGTAGGGGTCCGAGATCCCCGTGAAGTGCCTGATCTCACCTGCTAGGGCCTTCCTGTAGAGGCCCTTGGGGTCCCTCCTTATGCACTCCTCCAGCGGGCACTTGACGTAGACCTCGAGGAAGTCCGCCTCCTCGGATATTATCTTCCTGACCTCCTCCCTGGCGTCCCTGTAGGGGGAGACGAAGCTGCATATCACTATTACCCCGTTCCTTGCCAGGAGCCTGGCCACCCACGAGGCCCTGACCAGGTGCCTCACCCTCTCCTCCTTCGTGTAGCCCGCCTCGGGGTCTATGTGGGACCTGAACCAGTCGCCGTCAAGCACCTCGACCCTGTAGCCCATGGCCCTGAGCCTCTCGGCCGCGGCGTTTGCTATCGTGGTCTTGCCGCTTCCCGGCAGGCCTGTCAGCCAGGCAACTAGCCCCCTCAAGCCCCAGCACCGCCGAGCCGACGCGTCCTAAGGGGCTTTAAAGCGTGGGCTTTAATTAAGCTTAATTAAGCTTAAATATCCCTAATTAAATTTAATTAGGCGGTGAAGCCAATGGCCAGGAGGCCTGAGGGCGAGAGGGGGAGGTACACGACAGTCTCAATACCGACCCCGCTCTACGACAGGATAAAGAGCCTCATAGCAGGCACCGGCTTCAACAGCGTCTCCCAGTTCGTCACGTACGTCCTCAGGGAGGTGGTGAGCGACATGGAGAGGGAGAAGGTGCAGAGCGCCGTGAGCGAGGAGGAGAAGGAGGAGATACTGAGGAAGCTCAAGAGCCTGGGCTACCTGTGAGGTGTCCAGGATGGCATCCCAGCCCCACGGAGGAAGGCTTATTGACAGGGTGGCCAGGGGGCCCAGGGCGGAGAAGCTCTCCTGCGAGGCCGCTGAGCTTCCGGCCGTTGAGCTCTCCGGGGCGTTAGCGTATGACGTGGCCAACATAACGCACGGAGTCTACAGCCCCCTCGAGGGCTTTATGACAGAGGACGAGTACGAGAGCGTGCTGAGGAACTCGAGGCTCACGAACGACCTCCCGTGGACCATACCCATAGTGCTTGACGTGGAGCCCAGGCTGGCCAAGGAGGTCCTCGGCTCGGAGATAGCGCTGTCCTACAAGGGTGTCAGGTTCGCCATAATGAGCGTTGAGGACGCCTACCAGTGGGACAGGAAGGCCTTCGCCGAGAGAGTCTTCGGCACCACCGACCAGGCCCACCCGGGCGTGGCCCTCCTCTACAGGAGGGAGGGGCAGGCCCTCATAGGAGGCAAGGTTGAGCAGTTCGCTGAGCTGCCCGAGCCGTTCGAGAAGTACAGGCTGTGGCCCAAGGAGACCAGGGTGCTCTTCGACCAGCTGGGCTGGAGGAGCGTAGCGGCGTTTCAGACAAGGAACGCCCCTCACATGGGGCACGAGTACGTCATGAAGGCGGCCCTGAGCTTCGTCGACGGCCTCTTCGTGAACCCCCTCGTCGGCTGGAAGAAGCCAGGCGACTTCACGGACGACGCCATAGTTGCTGCCTATGAGGTCCTGCTGAGGGACTACTTCCCCAGGTCGAGCTACGTCTTCAGCGTGCTCAGGATGAAGATGGTCTACGCAGGCCCCAAGGAGGCCATACACCACGCCATAATAAGGAAGAACTTCGGGGCAACCCACATAATAGTTGGCAGGGACCACGCTGGCGTCGGCTCCTTCTACGGCCCCTACGACGCGTGGAACATATTCAAGGAGTTCCCAGACCTTGGGATAACCCCGCTGTTCCTCAGGGAGGCGTTCTACTGCGTGAAGTGCGGCGGCATAGTTAATGACAAGATATGCCCTCACGGCGACGAGTACAGGAGGAGGATAAGCGGGACCGAGATAAGGAAGCTCCTCTCGGAGGGCCAGAGGCCGCCGGACTACATGATGAGGCCAGAGGTGGCCGACGCCCTGATAAAGCTCAGGGACAGGCTCTTCATAAGCTCCTCCTCTCAGTGAACGCAAGTATTACGGTGCCGACTATTATTGCGTCAACAGAGTAGCCCACGGCGTTGTTATAGAAGCCGTGGTCCAGCCTAATGGGCTCCAGCCTCAGCGGGCCCGTCGGCGCGGGCTCCCCGCGCGAGGCGCTGACGTTAAGCCCCTGCAGGGACAGCCTGTAGGATCCCAGGGGGCTCAGGTGGGACCTCTCCAGGAGGGAGGGGGTGACCACCGCGGGCCTTGAGGACGTGGCCCACCCTATGACGGAGCCGTTGGCCTCAAGGTAGCCCTGCACGGTCCCATTGATGTAGACAGCTATGTAGTCGCTCCCTGAGCCCACGAACAGCTGGCCGAGGTACACGATGCCGTGGAGGAACGGGTAGGCGGCGGTCAGGGAGAACGGGTAGTCGAGCGCCGCCGTGGTCTCGGCCTCTGGAAGTCCGCCGTAGGTGTATAGCACTGAGGCCCACCCGGACGGCGGCCTAAGGTAAAGGGCGAGGCCGTTCAGAGTCCTAGCAGCAGCGAAGACGTAGGCCTCATCGCTGTAGACATATGCCGTCCCGTTAAGGGATATCATGGCCTCCTGCAGGTCGTTGACCATCTCCGAGCCCGCCAGGAGCGGCGCCCCGTCGTAGCTGCCAACGTAGTCTATGGTGACGTTGCTGCCGTAGTAGTACGCCTGGGCCCCCGAGGGGTTCACGTAGACTAGGTAGCTGTCGCTGAAAGCTACGGCAACCCCGCCACTGAGCGGGGCCGCGCTGTAAGGGGGCACCAGGGTGGTGAAGTTAGTCGCGTACGCCCTCAGCGAGCCGTTCCTCAGCGAGACCGCCAGGAGCCTGTAGGGCGGGAACGGGGTCGTGTTGAGCACGCCGGCCGCGGCAACGACGCCGTTTTGACAGGAGACGGCAGTGAGGTAGCCGTAATCATCAACGCTGTAGTACGTGGCCCCGGAGCCGCTGAGGTCCACCAGCGAGGGCCTGTCGTGGGATGAGCCGACCACTATGAGCTGGTCCCCCAGCTGGCACGCGGCCGTCGCGGTGACGTTAAGCGAGAGCCACCTGCCGTTGAAGTAGGCCACAGCCGTGCCGTTCCCATCGGCGACCACCCACCCGCTGCTCGGGCTGAAGTAGATGAGCCTGCGGCCCTCCAGGAGCACCCCCCAGTCGGTGGAGGCGCTCACGTAGGGGTAGGCGGCAGCGAAGATGGCCCCGGCTATCAGTATTGAGTAAACTAGGACCGCCACAGCCCACCTAGGTATCAAGCTTGAGCCCCGTGCTCGGTCGCCTGTGAAGTTAAAAGCGGTGAGCAGTGCGCGAGGGAATGGAAGCCCAGCGTTGCATTATGCAGATATGCATATAACTCTTCCCGACACTTTAAGTTCCTTGAGGTGAAGTTATTGGACATCAGGAGGGCCCTCGCCGCGGCTGCGTCAATGCTGTTAATAGCGGCCATAGTCCTCTACCCCGCGACCTCGCTTGCTGAGGGCGTTCACGTCAACAAGAGCAACTACATCTACGTCTACCCCAACAGCGCGGTAGTCGTGTTGGTTAACGGGACGGCGTCGCTTGAGCACGAGGTCCCCAGGGAGAACCTGAGCCTTGAGGTCACATACTATAGCGCATCGACCTACCTGAGGCTCACATACAGCGGCCAGCTGCCCAGGCACGCGCACTTCAAGTTCAGCGGGATGGGCAAGTTCGAGGACAGCGGGCTGGGCCTGCAGTCGCTTAACGCCTCAGGCTTCATCAACAGGACCTCCAACGGGAGGGCGTCGGAGCTCAGGTTCAACGGCACTGTGGCCGTGGTGGGCAGCGAGGGCCAGTTTGAGGCCAACGTGAGCCTCTACAGGCTCATAGAGGCGGTCACGTCGCCCTCGCCCGAGTACGTTATAACGTTAAATGTGAACGTGTCCCACACCCCGTACCTTGCGCCCATACAGCTGGCCAAGTACGAGAGCCTGAACACCACGGGCATAAACATAACTGAGCTCAAGGTCTACGAGAACTCGACGTTCACAGAGGTGCTGCTCAAGGCTGTAGTTAACGCCACGCCAGCGCCGCCCAACACCACCCTGGGCCTGGTGCAGGCCCTCATAGGGGCGGCCCTGACGCCCGGCTTCATAAACGGCAGCTACCACTATTACGTTAACTACCAGGCCAGGGTGGCCGCGGGGGAGGTCAGCGTAAACGCCTCCAACGACCTGATAGGGCTTCTGGGGAAGGCCTTAACTGGGGGCGCGCAGGCCCTAGCCAAGCAGGGCGACCTCCAGGGAGGCGCGGACCTGGGCGACTACGGCGGCCTCCTGGGCGAGCTGGCTGACAACGCCGAGCCATTCATCAACGCCACGTCAGAGCTCATAAGTTACATACAGCAGAACTTCAGGGTAGTGGTGCCCTCGACGGAGGAGATAAACGTAACGGGCTACGGCCACAGCGTGACCTTCAGCTTCAGGGGCCCCATGATAATAAAGGCCAACGCCAAGAGCCCCAAGGACACGCTGATCGCCATACAGTACCTCTTCAGCAACGCGTCGCAGTTCTACGAGCAGAACGGGCTTGACCACATAGCTAAGGCCTTCGCCTCCGTCGAGGGGGAGGAGGTCACCCTTGTTGGCGTTGACGGCGTCACTGTGAAGCCGTCGCAGACCACGATAGGCAACCTGAGCTCCGTGGTGGTAACTGTGCCGAGCGGCAGCGCGCCAGCCAAGGAGGTCATAGGAGGCTCTGCAGTGGTGGTTGGACTCCTTCTCGTGGCCTTCTTCCTGCTCAGGAGGCACTGAGGCCCGTCGTTTAGCCCCTTCGTTTGTTCCTTCACAAGTGCTAACACTTTTTATGTAGTTGTATAACAGGCCTCTGGGACTAAGCTTGGCGTTCGGTCCCAAGGCCACGATAAAGAGGTATGTAATATTCATGGACTTTGACGGCTTCAGGTACAGGGGCCACGAGTCCATAGAGCTCGAGACGCAGGAGGACCTGAGGCTTGACGCGAAGGGCGTGAAGGTGACCTCGGTCAAGGCCAACGGGTCCCCGGTCCAGTTCGCGCAGGACGACGAGGGGGTCACGGTAAGGACCGGCAGGTTCTCGGGCACCCTCGAGGTGGACTTTGAGGGCGAGGCGGCTGAGAAGCTTGTGGGCATATACAGGGCCCCCTACGAGGGCGGCTACGTCATATCGACGCAGTTCGAGTCCGTCCACGCCAGGGAGATGTTCCCGTGCGTCGACAACCCGGCCTACAAGGCCAGGTTCAAGCTCTCGGTGAGGGTGCCCAGGGACCTCCACGCCATATCAAACATGCCCATAGAGAGGGTGACGCTTGATGGCGACAAGAAGGTAGTTGAGTTCATGGAGACCCCGCCCATGTCGACCTACCTGCTATACGTAGGCATAGGCAAGTGGGAGGAGGTAGTCGACAGCGGCGGCCGCTACGTGCTCGCCGCCGTCCCGGGCAAGACAAAGTACGGCTCCCTGGCCCTGTGGGCCGCCAGGAACAGCGTGGACTTCTACGAGAGGTACTTCGGCATACCATACCCGCTGCCCAAGATGCACCTGATAGCCGTCCCGGAGTTCGCCTTCGGCGCCATGGAGAACTGGGGCGCCATAACCTTCAGGGAGAGCGCCCTCCTCGCGCCTGAGGACGCCGACATGGCCCAGCGCAGGAGGGTCGCCGAGGTGGTGGCCCACGAGATAGCCCACCAGTGGTTCGGCGACCTTGTGACCATGAAGTGGTGGGACGACCTCTGGCTGAACGAGAGCTTCGCGACGTTCATGAGCTACAAGGCGGTCAGCTCCTTCGCCCCGGAGCTCCTCATGTGGGAGAACTTCCTGCTCGGCGAGACCGACGGCGCCATGGTGAGGGACTCCCTGAGCACGACCCACCCAATACACGTGGAGGTCTCGTCACCTGATGAGATAGAGGAGATATTTGATGACATAAGCTACGGCAAGGGAGCAAGCATACTCAGGATGGTCGAGTACTTCCTGGGCGAGTCGTTCAGGAAGGGGCTGTCGTCGTACCTGGAGCACCACGCCTACTCAAACGCCGTGGCCCAGGACCTCTGGACCGCCATACAGCCGTTCACGTCGGTGCCGGTGGCGGACCTCATGAACGACTGGATCACGAAGCCCGGCTACCCATACCTCAGGGTCACGGTGGAGGGCAGCAGGGTGAGGCTCGAGCAGCACAGGTTCTCGCTCTCAGGAAAGCTGGAGGACCTGACGTACATGGTGCCGGCCACCATCGAGGTCAACGGCAGGAGGGTCGACGCCATATTCAGCTCCAGGGTCCACGAGGTCGACGTGGGCGAGGAGGTGAGGCAGCTCAAGGTGAACCTCGACAGGGCTGGCTTCTACAGGGTCCTCTACCCGGACCTCTCGAGGCTCGCCAGGCTGAACCAGTTTGAAACCTACGGGCTCCTCAACGACTACTACTACTTCATGCTCGCCGGCCTGGTCAGCAGGGACGACTACCTCAGGGTAGTTGACATGAACTTCAGCGTCCCCGACTACCTGCCCGCCCTCGAGCTGAGCAGCGAGCTCTTCAACCTGTTCCTTGTAAACCCGGCCGTGTTCGCCCAGAGGGCCATAGACTACCACAGGTCGCAGTTCGCCCTCCAGTCCAGGAGGCCCGAGGAGCAGCACAGGGAGCTGGCGGGAAGGGTGGCGAACAGGCTGGCCATAATGGACCGCTCCTTCGCCAACGAGCTCGCGTCCCAGTTCGGCAGGGAAGTCGACCCGAACATGAGGCAGGCGGTATACACTGCTTACGCGGTGGCCGCAGGCGACCTTGAGGGCCTGAGGAGGGAGCACGAGAGGCAGCAGCTGGACTCTGAGAGGATAAAGGTCCTCTTGGCCGCGGCCCAGATAAGGGACAGGTCGGCCCTGCAGCAGGCCATAGAGTGGATAGCCTCAGGGAAGAGGCAGGACATGCTCTACGTGCTCACGGTTGGGCTCAACCCCGACGGCAGGGACCTGGTCTGGGGCTGGCTCAGGGACGGGGGCCTCGACAGGCTGGAGAAGGCCTTCGAGGGGACGGCGATAGTGCAGAGGTGGCTCCTGGGCTACCTGCCGTTCATAGGGCTCGGGAGGGAGAAGGAGGTCAGCGACTTCTTCGCCTCAAGGCCGGACGGCAGGAGCGCGGAGGTAAGGGGAGGCCTGGAGATCCTGGAGGCCTACTCAAGGCTGAGGCAGTGAGGCCTTCAGGCCCTAGCTTTTATTTTTCCCACCGCAGCGATACCTGGGGTTCAACTTGTCAGGCATGTCGCCTGAGGACCTCTCCAAGCTCACCCTAGTCTCAAGCCCGGCGGCCTCGCCCGACGGCTCCAGGGCCCTGTTCGTGGCCTCAAGGCCTAACCTTCAGCAGAACAGGTACGACAGCTCCATATGGCTCTACGACGGCAGGTCCTACTACCCCGTGACCTCGGGCCCTGGGGACTCCTGCCCCGCCTGGTCCCCGGACGGCCAGTCGATAGCATTCATCAGGACAGTGAGGCAGGAGGGGCAGCCGGCCCAGACCTCCGTCATGTTAATGAGGCCCGGCTATGAGCCCGTGCCCCTCTTCACCTGGGGCTTCGGGGCCTCAGCAATATCGTGGTCCCCTGCGGGGAGCTCAATAGCTTTCCTGGCCAGGAGGCCGCTGGGGCAGGGCGAGTGGAAGGACTACTCCAAGAGGGAGGCCCTGGTGATAGAGAGGCTCCCGCCCTTCTTCAACGGGGAGGGCTACATATTTGACAGGCCCAGGAACATCTACCTGGTCAGCGCCAACGGAGGGGAGCCCAGGAGGCTGACCTCCCACGCGCTTGACGTGAGCGACTTCGCCTGGTCCCCGGACGGCAGGAGCATAGCGTACGTTAAGCAGCTCGAGGAGGTGCACGCCCAGTACGACGAGCTGAGGCTCATTAACGTTGAGACTGGCGAGGACGTGCAGCTGCTCTCCAAGGTCTCGATAGCTGGCCTGGCCTGGTCCCCGGACGGCAACAGCATTGCCCTGCTCATGCACAGGTTCGAGAGGGGGCTCTCGAGCCACTACAAGCTTCACTCCTATAACTTGAAGACCGGGGAGTTGACGAAGGTAGAGCTTGGCCTCGACAGGAACCTGCTCAACAGTGTCAACAGCGAGGCCAGGGGGCCCTCCTGCACTAAGCCAATACAGGCCTCGGGCGGCTGGCTCTACTTCAGCGTCAGCGACGCCGGCAGGGCGTGGCTGTACAGGGCGACCCTCAGCGGCAGGGTGGAGCCCGTGCTCAGGCCTGAGGACGCTGTGATCGACGACTTCAGCGTGGCCCAGTCCTCCGACGTGGTCTACTACACGCAGATGAACGAGTCCGAGCCCGCGGAGCTCTACGTGCTAAGGGGGACCTCGGGCAAGAGGCTCACGTCCTTCAACGACGACTTCCTAAGGCAGGCCTCGCTGCCGAGGGCCTTCAAGGCCAGGGCAAGGGCGAGGGACGGCACGGAGCTTGACTTCTGGGCGCTGCTGCCCAGGGACGCCAAGGGGAAGGTGCCGTGGGTGCTCTACATACATGGAGGGCCTAAGACGAGCTACGGCTACGGCTTCATGGTGGCCTTCCACGTCCTCGCCTCGGCTGGGATAGCTGTGGTCTACGGCAACCCGAGGGGGAGCGACGGCTACAGCGAGGACTTCGCTGACATAAGGGGCAGGTGGGGCACCGTGGACTACGAGGACCTCATGACTATTGCTGACGAGGCCACGAGGCAGTTCCAGCAGCTCGACCCCGGCAGGGCGGGCGTGGCCGGCGGGAGCTACGGGGGGTTCATGACCAACTGGGTTATAACCCACACCTCAAGGTTCAGGGCAGCCATGACTGAGAGGAGCTGCGTGGAGTTCTACAGCGACTGGGGCACAAGCGACATAGGCTGGTTCTTCGACGAGGACCAGCTGATGGCCCAGCCTCCGTGGAAGTCGGCCGAGCAGTACCTCAAGGCGAGCCCGATGACCTACATAGAGTCCGTTACAACGCCGCTGCTCATAATGCACGCCCTTGAGGACTACAGGTGCCCCGTGAGCCAGGCCCTCCAGCTCTTCACCGCGCTCAAGGTGCTCGGCGTTGAGGTTAAGCTGGCCCTCTTCCCCGGCGAGGACCACGACCTGACCAGGAGCGGCAGGCCCAAGACAAGGGTTGAGTACCTCAAGCTGATGCTTGACTGGATGAAGGGCCACCTGGGTGAGGGCAGGTGAGCGAGCCCAGGCTGAGCTCGAGCGAGGAGCTCTGCTCGGGGGCCAGGGTGAGGCTTGAGAGGGTAAGGTTCTCCTACAACGGCAGGGAGTTCGACGCCGACAGGGTGACCTTCGGCCTCTCAGTGGCAGTGCTGCCCGTGCTTGAGGACGGCAGGGTCATACTTGAGAGGCAGTGGAGGCCCGCCACTGGCTCCTGGGTCCTTGAGGCCCCGGCGGGCAGGGTTGAGCGGGGCGAGACGCCCGAGGAGGCGGCCATGAGGGAGCTGGAGGAGGAGACGGGCTACAGGGCGTCAAGGCTGACAAAGGTTTACGAGGCCTACGTGAGCCCGGGCTACAGCGATGAGGTGCAGCACGGCTACATAGCTGAGGGCCTGACAAGGGTTGGCCAGAGGCTTGAGCCTGACGAGGTCATAAGCCTCGCCTTCATGAGGCCCGAGGAGGCCCTTGGGCAGGCGAGGGACCTCAAGACCATAGCCCTGTTGGAGGCCTACGTCAACTTAAGGCGGGGCTAAATCTGTAGAAAGATATAACGGTCACGGGGCCACATGATTTCAGGTGGGCCATGCAGTCCCAGCTAAGCCTAACTGAGGAGGACATGAGGAAGATAGAGGCCTACTGCAGGGACGAGCTGGGCACATACCTGCTCTACGAGGCCCTGGCGGACGAGGAGGAGGGCGAGCTCTCGCAGAAGCTGAGGCAGGCAGCCGAGCAGGAGAGGGGCCACTACCTCTTCTGGAGGTCCCTCCTAGGCAGGGACTGCCAGGCGTCGCCGCCGGGCAGGGCTTTCAGGCTGCTTTACAAGGTCTTTGGGCCGGTGTTCACCTTGGAGGCCCTGGAGAGGAGGGAGGCCAGCGCCGCGAGGGAGTACAGGAGGTTCATGCCCAGGATGCCCCAGGAGCTCAGGCCAAGGCTTGAGCAGATAATAGCCGACGAGGAGGGCCACGAGTCGGAGTTCCTCAGGGGGCTCAAGGACGTCAGGGTTGAGTACCTGGGCTTCGTGGCCCTCGGGATGGCAGATGCGATAACTGAGCTAGTTGGCGTCTACGCTGGCTTCCTGGGGGCCACGGCGAGGACCCTCATAGTTGGGCTCGCCGGCCTCCTGGTGGGCTTCTCGGCAGCCATATCCATGGCCGCGGCTGCCTTCCTGCAGTCCAGGCAGGAGGGGACCACGAGGCCAGGCCTCAGCGCGGCGGCCACGGGCCTCTCCTACTTCGTGACGGCCCTGCTGCTGGGCATACCTTACCTGCTGCTGAGCAGCACCGCCGAGGCCCTGGCGGCGTCCCTGATGATAGGCATAGGTGTCCTGGCGGCGTTCCACTTCTACAGCGCCACGGTCAACGGGACCAGCTTCGCCAGGGAGCTCGGCCTGGGGCTGCTGATACTCCTCGGGGCCACCGCCGCGGGCCTCCTGTTCGGCGACGTGATAGGGAGGGCCTTCCACCTCACGGGCCTCTTCTCTGTGGCGCTTCAGGCCCTGAGGTAGCCTCATACCTCTTTTATTGATCTTCACTAATTAGGCCACGAGGACCAGGTAACAGGCGGGGGTCGGTCTTGTCCCAGTCAAAGGTCGACAAGTACACCGTGATAGAGCTGAGGCTGACTGACGCGGAGCTGGCGGCCCTTGAGAGGAGGGCCAAGGACGCTGGCTACCAGGACGTGAGGTCGTACCTGGAGGCCATAGTCAAGGGCGGGGGCCCTTCTCCCCCGGCCCAGGGGGAGAGCTTAGAGGGGCTTGCCAAGAGGCTCGAGAGGCTAATACAGGACATGCTGAACCCGTTCACCCAGAAGGTGGACGACCTGGCCAAGAGGCTGGCCCAGATAGAGGAGGACATAGAGTCGCTGAGGCAGGAGAGGCAGGCGCAGCCGCAGGCCGAGAGGAGGGAGGCCGAGGCTGGGGGCAGGCAGGGTGGCAGCACGGCGGTTGAGAGGCTGAGGAGGCAGGGGGTGGTCTTCCAGGAGGAGCTGCCGTGGCTCAAGGCCCCTGACAAGTTCTTCGCCAAGCTGGGCAGGGAGGGGGCGGTGGTGCTCACCCTGAGCGACGGCAAGGCGGCGGTGGACCCGGAGTTCTGGAAGAAGTTCGTGGCCGAGGTGGAGTCCACCTCGCTCAAGGACCCGAGGCAGGTGAGCGACAAGGTGCAGGCTGACATGGGTGACAGGGCGGCAGCGCTGTTCAACAAGATGGTGAGGAGCGGCCTCATAATATACGACGAGGACACAAAGAAGTGGAGGGTGGCTAAGACCGCTGGGAAGGGGAGCGGCGGGCCGCCGGAGTACGAGGCCGAGGAGGACGAAGAGGACGAGGAGGGCTACCTCTGAATGCCATAAGGGGTTACGTAAACGCGCCGCAGGCAGGCTAATTAGCTTGGGCCAGCCTCAGGGGCTCAGTGTCGGGCTTGAAGTTCGCTGAGCTCCTTAACCTCATGGCGGAGCTCGACGAGAGGACTGGCTACCCAATGCCAGTGCCCCCGGGGTTCGCGTCGAGGTGGTCCGAGGGCCTTGGCCTTGGGAGGAGGGGGAGCGGGAGGCTGCTCTTCACCGGGGCCCTCTACCAGCTGGTGCCCTACATAGAGGGCACGGTGGAGCTCCTCCGAAGCCTTGAGAGGGCCGAGGGGGTCGGCTGGGCGGCCCTGAGGGCCGCGAGGGTGGCCTCAAGGAGGCTCGACCTCTCGCTGCTCGTCAGGCCTGACCCCGAGCTCGTGGAGTGGTCAAGGAGGGTCCTGAGGTCGATGGCGAGGCTGCTGCTCGCCTCCGGCGCGGAGTTCGACTACGTGCCCGAGCTCTCTGACATGTACAGCGGGGCGCTGCTCAGGGACTACGGCATGGCTGAGGCCTTCAGGAGGCACGCCGAGAGGGTGGTGAGGGCTGTGAGGTCCGCCGGCTACGAGGAGCTCATAGTGGTGGACCCCCACACCATGGAAACCGTCACCAGGGGCTACCAGGAGGTCCTCGGGGAGGGCCTAAAGGCTGTGAACTACATGGAGCTCGTGAGGCCCACGGCCAGGCGCGGGCTGGCGGCGACCGTGCACGACTCGTGCGTGTACGCGAGGAAGCTCGGCATTGTAGACAGGCCCAGGGAGCTCCTGAGGGAGGCGGGCGTCAACGTGAAGGAGGTCAGCAGGTCCGGCAGGTGGACCTACTGCTGCGGCGGCCCCCTCGAGGCCCTCCTCCCCTCGCTTGCCCAGGCTGTGGCGGCGACCAGGGTCAGGGAGCTGGCGGGCGCGGGCGACACGGCGATAACCATGTGCCCCATATGCTACGTGAACCTCCGCAGGGCCTCGAGGTCCTCAGGGGTCCCGATAAGGCTCCTTGACCTGGCCGAGGTGATAGGCGGTGAGTGACGAGCTCCTCGAGGGGTACGCCAGGGCCATACTGAGGGCCCTGGAGGACCCAGACCTTCAGGAGGCCCTCCACACCTACGTGCCTGGCTCCGAGGAGAGGGTGAGGAGGTTCCTGGAGTCCAGGCCTGACATAGTCCAGCTGGCCAGGGAGGTCAAGGCAATAAAGGAGTACTCCATAGCCCACATGGACGAGCTCATAGACGAGGCCATGAGGTCGCTTAAGTCTGTTAACGCGGTCCCCCACTACGCCGCCGACGCCAGGGAGGCCAGGGAGCTGGCCCTCAGCCTGGTGGGCAGGGGCAAGGTTGTAGTCATGTCGAAGTCCATGACTGCCGAGGAGCTTGGCATAAGGGAGGCCCTGGAGGAGGCCGGCAACGAGGTCTGGGAGACCGACCTGGGGCAGCTGCTCGTGCAGCTTGAGGGAGGGAAGCCCATGCACTCCATAGCGCCTGCAATACACATGACTGTGGCCAGGGTGGCGCAGCTGCTGAGGGACAGGCTGGGCCTTGACGTCAGCCCCAGCGACTCGCCCCAGCAGATGGTGGCCAAGGTGAGGGAGTTCCTCAGGTCCAAGTTCGTAAGCGCAGACGTGGGCATAAGCGGGGGCAACGCGCTGGCCGCCAGGGAGGGGGCCCTGCTGCTTGTCGAGAACGAGGGCAACATAAGGATGGTCACGAACCTGCCCAGGCTTCACATAGCCTTCGTGGGGGTCGAGAAGCTGGTCCCGACGATGCTTGACGCATTCAAGGTAATACTCGTGCAGGCGGCCTTCGCCGGCCTCTACCCGCCCACCTACGTAAGCCTCATAGCCGGCCCGAGCAGCACCGGCGACATAGGGCACAGGAGGGTCTACGGCGCCCACGGCCCCGTTGAGGTCCACGTTGTCCTTGTGGACCACGGCAGGAGGGCGGCAGCCAAGGACGTGGTGCTCAGGGAGCAGCTCAGGTGCATAAGGTGCGGCTACTGCCAGTTCGTCTGCCCCGTGTGGGGCCAGGTGGCAAACAACTGGGGAGGCTCAACGTACGGTGGGCCCATGGGCGTCAACTGGACTGCCATAACCGAGGGAGTTGACAGGGGCGCGGCCCTGGCGATGCTCTGCCTCGGCTGCGGCAGGTGCGACGTGGCGTGCCCCGTCGAGATACCCATCTCCGGCATACTCGCTGACCTGAAGAGGAGGTTCGCATCATCCCTTTGACTTGCTAACCCTGAGCTGGTGGCTCCTGGGGAACTCGAAGTCAATGAGCCTCCTGAGCAGCTGCCTCAGCTCCTCCTCGCCCACCTCGTAGGTGGCGTTCTTGAAGCCGTGCTCCGTGACTGAGAAACCGTCGCCCCTCTTCCTGGTGATCTCAAGCCAGCGGTCCCCCTTGAAGCTCTCGACCCTGAGGGTCTCGCCGTCCTTGAGCTTAAGCGACTGGGATATCACCAGCCTGTCGGCGGAGCCCGCTGGGACCCACGGCAGCCCAGCTCACCTCGGCTCGAGGGCCCGTATGGAATAATACGTTTAAATTACTACTGGCAGTAGTAACAAGGATTCCCATGTCGGGCAGGAGGCTTCCGGTGATAGTGGCCAGCGCCACGGTGACCATGTTCGCCTGGGGAGTGGTGCTCGCGCTGGCGCCGCTGCTGACCGAGTGGCCCGTGGTCCCCAGCAGCTACGACGTGTACCTCCTGGTCGCCTCCCCCGCCTCCCTCCTGGCCGGCAGCCTCACAATGGGCAGGTTCACGGACGCCTTCGGCAGGAAGAGCGGCTTCATAGTTGACATGGTGCTCTTCGCCGCCTCCATACCGTTTATACTGTTCGCCACCGGCCCCCTGGACCTCATAGCCGGCATAGCCCTCGCGGAGTTCTCGCTGGGCGGCGACGAGACCACCCTGCTGGCCTACCTCGCCGAGGAGGCGCCGGAGGCCCACAGGGGCAAGATACTTGTGGGGGTCACAAACGCCGCAAACGTGGGCGCCCTCACGGCTTCAGCCATATCGCTCGTCACGAGCTTTTCGGTGGGCCTCCAGAGGCTCGCCTTCGCCCTCCTGCTGGCATCGGCAGTGCCCGTGATAGTTGTCACCAGGTTCATGGCGCCGGAGTCCTTCAGGTGGCTCAAGTACAGGTCAGGGGAGAGGGTCTCGCTGGGGAGGGGCGACTACGCGGTCAGGGTTTACCTCCTGCTGACCATGGCCATAACTGTCGTGCTCACCTACGCCCTCATGGCCCTGGTCATAGGTCCCTACCTGTTCCCCAGGCTGACGAGCCTGATAGTGTTCACCTACAACCTGGGCGAGTCCCTCGCCGGCTTCGCCCTCCTGCCTATAATAGACTCAACAAGCAGGAGGACGTTCCCGTTCATAGCATACCTCGGGGGCGTCATAACCATGGCCCTGTTCATACCCCAGTACGTGGCGGCCAGGTCGTCACTGATGGCGTTTGAGTCCCTGCTCTTCCTCAACGGGGTCTTCGGCGAGATGGCCTGGGCGGCCAGGGTGATCCTGGAGCCCGAGCTGTTCCCCACGAGGCTCAGGGCCACCGGGGTTGGCGCAGTGAGGGCGGCGGCCTACGCGCTCTACACGGCCTCCATATTCTTCACGCAGCCCTTCAGCGAGTTCTCGTACCTGGTCTACAACGTGGGCCTGTGGGCTGTTGGCCTCTCAGGTGCGGCCCTCTGGCTCGCCAGGGGCGTGGACACGGCGCGCAGGCCCCTTGAGGCCATATCAGATATACAGGTCCCCGCGAGGAAGCGCTAGCCCTTGCCCTGGAGGGCCTCGTCTATGGCCTTCATGTCGTCGTCCTTCAGGCTCACGCTGAGGGCCTCGACCGCCTCGTCTATGTGAGAGGCCTTGGTGGCGCTGGTTATGGGTATGAGCGTGACGCCCAGCTGCTCCGACCTCTTGATCACCCAGGCCAGGGCGAGCTGGGCCATGGTTATGCCCTTCGAGTCCGCGACCTCCTTCATGGCCCTCAGAACTGCCGCCGTCCTGTCGCTGAAGTACCTCTTGCGTATCTCATCCGTTATTGACGCCCTGCTCAGCTCCGGCACGGCCCACCTGTTCTCCTTGAAGTCGTAGTACTTGCCCGTCAGCACCCCCTGGGCCAGTGGGCTGTACACCATCACCGCCAGGCCGTACCTCTTGGCCACCTCAAGCCTGCCGTCCCTCTCTATGCCTCTCTCGAGTATGTTGTAGAGCTCCTGCATCGTTACGAAGCGGTCAGCCCCCACCCTGTCCGCCAGCTCCAGGAACTCGACAACGTCGTGGGCGGGGTGGTTGCTTATGCCCGTGTAGTTCACCAGGCCCATCCTCACCAGGTCCTGGAGGGCCCTCAGCGTCTCCAGCTTTGGGGTGTCGGGGTCCGGCCAGTGGAGCTGGTACAGGTCTATGTGGTCAGTGCCGAGCCTCCTCAGGCTCTCCCTCGCCTGCCACATTATGTGCTTCCTGCTGAGGCCCTCGCCGTTGGGCCACGCGGCCATCTGCCCCCTCACCTTGGTGGCCAGCACTATGGACTCCCTGTCAACGGTCGCCAGGAACTTGCCCACGACCCTCTCTGAGTTGCCGACGTGGTTCAGGTCCACGGGCTGCATTATGCCGTGGTACCTGTTGGCGGTGTCTATGAAGTTGACCCCGAGGTCGTAGGCCCTCCTCATGGCCTTCAGGGCCTCCTCCTCGTCGACCTTGAGGACCCCGAACTCGTCGACCTGCCTTGAGGGCGGCAGGTGCCACGTGCCCAGGCACAGCCTGGAGACCTTCACGCCGCTCCAGCCGAGCCTCACGTAAATCATTTCAGGTCAGTGAAGGCGAGGATGGAGGGCTTTTAGGCGTTTCTACCTTACCCCGGCCCTCCTGAGGAAGTCGTCCTTGTTCACCACGACCCTCTCGTGCACCCCGTCGCCTACCAGCCTCCCGCAGCACTCGGCCCTGAAGCTGAGCCTGGCCCTCTTGCCGTCGAAGTTCTCAACCCTCACCGTTACCCTGACTGTCGCCCCCTGGGGCGCGGGGGCCTTGTGCCTCAGCTCCACGTAGGTGCCTACCGTGGTGTACCCCGGGCTCACGGCCCCCGAGAGGCACCTTGAGGCCACGGACTCTACAAACGCGAGGAGGCTCGGGGTGGAGAGGACCTCCACGTCTCCTGAGCCAACGGAGACCGCCAGGTGGGCCCTCTCTACCCTGAAGTCGTCGCTGCACTCCACCAGCTCAGCCATTGGGGTCCCTTGGAAGCGATGTTAAGGTTATTAAGCCTCGGATAAAAAGGCTTAGCCTGACCGGGAGGACGCCCCGCGCGAACTGACCCGCGTCCCGGGTCTGCGTGTGCGCGAGGCTTTCCCCAGCCCGGTGCTTAGCCTTGAAGTTCATAGTGATGGTGGGGCCCGCGGGCTCCGGCAAGAGCACACTAACCATGCAGTTAGCCTCAGCCATGGAGTCCCTCGGGGCCACGGTGGTCAAGGTGAACTTTGACCCGGCCGAGGACAAGCCGCCCTACGACCCTGACGTCGACGTGAGGGACTACGTGACGGCGGAGGAGTTCATGGAGAAGGGCCTAGGGCCGAACGGGGCCCTGGTGAGCGCCATAGACTCGCTGATAAACCACGTGGACAAGGTCAGGGAGGAGGTCGAGCAGTTCAGGCCGGACTACGTGATAGTGGACACCCCGGGCCAGCTGGAGCCCTTCGCATACAGGGTGGGAGGCCCCCTGGTGCTCGACGCCCTCATACAGGACGACAAGGCTGTCACCGTGTTCCTCATGGACTCAGTGTTCTTCGAGAGCCCAGCCGACATAGTGTCCATACTGACCCTGGCGTCCTCCGTTAACGTGAGGCTCAGGAGGCCGCAGGTAAACGTGATCAGCAAGGCCGACCTGCTGAGCCCTGAGGTCGTGAACAACGTGCTCCCCATGCTGCACGAGGAGGGCTACCTCGAGGCGGCGGTCAGGGACTCGAAGGTGCTGAGCGGCACCGAGCTCAACCTGTCGCTGAGCCTCGCCAGGGCCCTGTACGAGGCGGGCTACATAGGTGAGATACTTCCCGTCAGCGCCTACGACGACGTGAGCCTGAAGGAGCTCTACGGCAAGGTGCAGGAGGTCCTCGAGGGAGGGGACGACTACAGGATATACGACGTTGACGAGGATCAGGGGGACTGAGTCAGGCTTACCAGCGCCAGGTAGCTTATCCCCCTGGACCTGTAGTTCAGGAGGGAGTTGATCGCCAGGCTAGTGATGTTGTCCACCTCAACTGTTATGTAGACCTTCTCGACCCTCGCCAGGGCCTCCTCGGTGGCCACGCTTGAGAGGCTTATGCCCACCTTCCTGCTCCTGTACTCGGGGTCCACGAAGAGGGAGCCCAGGTACCACCAGCCCTCGGCCATGGCGTAGGTGGCGGCCACCCCCACCAGCCTCTCGCCGTCCCACGCCCCAAAGGCGGTGCCCCTCATTATCATGTCGTCAGCCCACTGGGCCCTTGACTCGTCCCACTTGGAGAGGAGGTCCCTGAGGTCCTCTATGTGGTGCTCGTCCAGCGTCGAGAACTGGATGAAGTCCGGCCTCCCCTCGAACCTCCTGAAGCTGGCCCTGTCAACCTCCATGACGTGAAAGGCCGTCAGGCCCTCGACCCTGGCCCCGCCCTTAACCAGCTCCTGTATCACGCCGAAGTTTGACGTTGATACCCAGGCCCTGCCGTAAGACCTGAGGTAGTCAAGCGCGGCCCCTAGGGCGCCGGAGCAGGGCCCCCTGCACACGACGTCTATGAAGTAGTCCTCCGAGTAGTTGGACCTCTGGAGGCCAACAACGTCGCCGTCTACCTCCCTCACCTCCTCGAGGGAGCTGAGCCACTGGGTGCCCTCAAGGGAGCCGAGGAGGAATATCGAGGGCATGTCCATGGTGTCCCTCAGGAGCCTCGCGCCGTCCTCGCTCAGCATGCTGGCACCGCTGAAGCATTGTCATCAAGGCTTAAAAATCCTGAGCCTTAGCCCTGAGCCCAGTGGGAACGTGGACAGGGCGGTCGCAGTTATAGGCGCTGGAACCATAGGGGGTGCAATAATCAAGGGCCTCCTGAGGGCCGGAGGGGGCTACAGGGTAGTCGCCACCGCCAGGAGCAGCTCAACCGTGGAGAGGCTCAGGGGCCTGGGAGTCGATGCCACCACGGATAACGTTGAGGCCGTCAGGGAGGCCGACCTGGTGATCCTCACCGTCAAGCCCTACGTCGTGGCTGACGTGCTCAGGGAGGTGGCGGCCGAGCTCGAGGGCAAGCCGCTCGTGTCCCTCGCGGCGGCGGTCAGCACGGGCTACATAGCCTCGAGGGCCCCGAAGGCCAAGGTGATAAGGGGGATGACAAACATAAACGTAGAGGTTAACGAGGGCTTCACCACGCTCTCGGCCGGCCCCAACTGCGACCAGGCCGCCAGGTCGGCCGCCGAGGAGCTCTTCAGGAGGCTCGGCACGGTGGAGTGGGTTGACGAGAGGTACATGGACGCCCTCACCGCCCTGAGCGGCAGCGCCCCGGCGTTCATAGCGGAGGTAATAGACGCGCTGGCCCTGGGCGGCATAGCGGCCGGCCTCCCGAGGGACCTGGCATACAGGGCCACCCTCATGGCTATGATGGGCACCTCCAGGAACCTGCTCGAGACCGGCAGGCCTCCCCACCAGGTCAGGGACATGGTGCTGACCCCCGCCGGCACAACCATAAGGGGGGTCATGGTGCTCCAGGGCAACGGGCTCAAGAGGACGCTCATGGAGGCCGTGCTGGAGGCCACCAGGAGGGCCAAGGAGATGAGGGACGAGATGGGCCTCTCCTAGGGCTTTAGGCGTACCTAAAATTAATAAGGGGCTGGACACAACTATAGATATGGAGTAGCCCCTTCCTGGCAGGGGGTGATGGCCAGAGGTGATGCCGCTTGATATCGAGGAGCCTGCTGAGGCACGCGTCAAGGCTGTTCCTGGTCACCGGGCTGGCGGGCCTCCCGCTGGCCGTCTACGAGCTCTACCTCGGCCTCGGGAGGGGCTACTACCTGCTTCAGGCTGACGGCTACCACGCCCTGTTCGACTCCCTCCTCGCGGTGCTGTACGCCGTCCTGCTGAAGGTCGCCTACAGGAGGTCCAGGTCGTTCCCCTGGGGCCTCTACAACGCCGAGGGCATAGTGACCATACTGGTGTCCATATTCGTGGTCTACCTTGTGGCCTCGGCCTTCGCCGACTCACTCGCCGGCCCCCAGGTGATGCCCTCCTGGACCTCCTGGATACTCTGGGCCAGCGCCGCCCTCTCGGCGTCAGTTGCCATAGCCGAGGTCAGGTATATGAGGCTGCTCATAGTGAAGTCGGACCTGATGCACGCCAGCGTCGACACCGCCCTTGACTTAGTCGCGGGGGGAGTGATATCGACGGCTTACTTCAGCCTCACGCCTGTGGTGTTGGGCGCTATGATGTTGGTAGTCCTCTACAACGCGGTTGAGAGCTCCTGGACCTCGCTCCAGTCGCTGCTGGGCGCCGAGGTCTTCGGCACCGGCCTCAGGGAGGCCATAGGCAGGGGCATAGCAGCCATGGGGCTGAGGCCCCTCAGGATATACGTGGCCAGGGCCGGCTCCTTCTACCTGGTGCAGGCCATAATAGCGCTGCCGCCGGAGACGACGCTGGCAAGGGCCTACAGGATCAAGAAGAGAGTGTCTCGCCTCATAGCATCCTTTGACGGCGTGGCCATCGCCGACGTCAGGGTGGTCCCGAGCTCTGAGCTGAGGCAGCAGGGGGCTAGAGCTCGTCGGACAGCCTCTTATCTTTGATCGCCAGCCCGGGCAGCTCCCCCTCCTCCTTCAGCTCCTCCTCGAACGACTTCACCTGCCTCGCCCTGCTCTCTATGGCGAAGGAGCACCTGCCGTCTGGCAGCATGGCCTTCTTCTCACAGTAGGCGTACCTGCACTGGGTGCCCACGCACCTGTCGCCCACCAGCGAGCACATGGCTACCTTTACAGGCCTTCCCCTGTAGTGCTCAACCGACACCCTCAGCGCCCTCTGGCCGCACCTGAAGAAGGGGCACAGGGGGTTGCACCTGTCCCCTATGGGCTTTGGCCTTGGCTCCTGCCTAGTCCCCTGGCTGGCCTCGGGCCTCGGGTCCCCTTGTCTTCTGTGGCCGAAGCTCACAGCTGTTCCGCCCTTCGCTCAGGGGAAGTAGTTAGGGACGAAGCCATTTAAGCATTATATAATATGGCTCCTCCCCTACCTGGCCAGTGGTGGCGACGATGAACGTCTTCTTGACGCTGTGGCTCAGCCTCCCGGCCCTCACCAGCTCAACGGGGTCGAAGGGCTCGTCGGGGTCGTAGTAGTGTATTATGAACGGGGCGTGCTCCAGCCCCGGCCCCTTCCTGTAGGCCACAAAGGAGGCCCCGTACTTGAGGCCTGACCTGACCACGAGCCCCCTTGACCTCAGGGACCTGTAGAGCAGGTACAGCTTCTCCTGCCTGCCGGTGAGCCCCAGGGCCTCCTTCAGGCTGCTGAAGTCAAGGACCCTGCCGTCCTCGCCCTCGACCTCTATCATGCCCCTTTCAACCAGGTACAGGGCCTCCAGGGGGTCAAGGACGAGGGGGGACGATATGGAGCTCGGGTCCCTGACCTTCTCCACGCCCATGGGCCTGCCGTAGAAGCCGATGGAGTAGAGCCTCCTGGAGCCCTCCACAGAGGGGACTACCACGACGCCGCCTATTAACTTGGCCCTGACGGGCTCAGCTGAGGAGTCCAAGGCCGACTAGCCTCACGTAGGTCGAGGCGTTGTAGGCGCAGTCTACAGCGTCCTCGAAGGAGTCTATGACCTCCTTGAGCATGAGCAGCTTGGCGGCCTCGTTGGAGTACTTCTCGGCCACCATGGCCAGCGCCTCGCGGTATATGGCGTCGGCCCTCTTCTCAGACTCGCTGACCAGGTCGAACTTGTCGTCGAGGAGCTTCCTCCTCGCGGCCGGGTCCTTCACAGGGCCCTCGCTGGCCCTCAGCATGTCGACCAGGGCTATTGAAGAGCCCTGCAGCTCCCTCAGCAGGCCCCTGACGCTCTCCACGAGGCCCTCGGGCAGGTTCCTCTCAAGGCTGAGGCTCAGCAGGAGCCTGTAGGTGCCCGCCTCGAGCCTGCTCATTATGCACTCCATCTGCAGGGCGGCCTCTATGTAGAACTCCTTGTAGGCTATGAGGCTGAGCCTCCCGTTGGCTATGTAGTCGAGGAGCCCCTCCTTGCCCTTGGTGACCACGTCCCTGAACTGGAGCAGGTCCTGCCTGTAGGTCTTCTCAATGAGCTCCGGCGAGATGGGGGCCGAGCTGAGCACCTGGAGCATGTGGCTCGAGGTGTCCTCAACCCCCTGGGCCATAGTTATGAGCCTCTCAATGATGGTGTTGGAGGTGATGCTCTCTCCCATTATTAACACCGGCCGGGCTGTATAGTCGCGCGTAACCATATAAGTTTAGCGTTAGGCGAACACGTGAGGGTCAGGCGTGGCCAGGAAGCTCATAGTGTTTGACTGCAGGGATGTCAGGGTCGTGGACCCGTCCCAGCTGTCCCAGCTGGACAGGGAGGGGCCCGGGGACCTGTTCATAGTGTTGATAGACGGGGACGTCATAGCCAGCGGCAGGCTGACGGTGGTCAGGAACATAGTGGAGGGCCAGCAGGAGGCCCAGCAGGCCCCCGCCGCCCAGCAGGCCCAGCAGGGCAGGGCGGTCGGCGTGGCCGCAGTCCTTGACCAGATGTTCAGGGGCTACTACCCTGACGTCATAGAGAGGGAGGAGCCTGACGTCGAGCTCCACGTGATAGTCGGGAGGGGCCTCCAGGCGCCCCAGCAGGCGGGGCCCAGGAGGGTGCTGGAGCCAGCCAACGACGACTTCGACGTGCTTAAGGTCGTTGAGAGGGTCGCCAGGGGGGCCAGGAGGGTGCTCTTCTTCACGGGCGACAAGAGGCTCGCCGGCCAGGCCGAGGTCACGGCCTCGCAGCTGGGCAACGTGGAGGTCCACTACATGCCCCCGAACGAGTTCCCGGGCAAGGAGAGCCTGGCCAAGGCGATGATAGAGGCCATAGAGAAGGCTAAGGCCTCCCTCCCCTCCACCTGAGGTAGAGGCTGTTGTCAACCCCCAGCGAGTCCAGGATCTTTCCAACCATGAAGTCTACCAGGTCCTCAACTGTCCTGGGCTTGGAGTAGAAGCCCGGGGCCAGAGGCATCACCACCGCCCCCATCTCAGCGAGCGAGAGCAGGTTCCTGAGCTCCGCCACCCCAAGCGGCGCCTCCCTGAAGGCCACCACGAGGGGCCTCCTGAGCCTAAGCATGGCAAGCGCCGCCCTGGCCACGAGGTTCAGCTCGAGGCCGTTGGCTATCAGGGCCACGGTCTTCATGCTGGCGGGCACTATTGCCATGCAGTCCGGCTGGCTGCTGGAGGAGGCCAGGGGGGAGGTCATGTCGTCCTCGCCGTAGGCCTGCGAGTACCTTGAGGCCAGCTCAAGGAGCTCGCCGGCCCTCATGCCCTCCTCAGCCTGGGCCACCAGGTCGGCGGACCTGGTCACAATTACCCCCGAGAGCCTGAGCCCCAGCTCTGAGGCGGCCTGAAGGAGCCTTATGCCGTACCTTACCCCGCTGGCCCCGGTTATCGCAACGGAGAGGGTGCCGCAGGGCAAGCCAATCACTCAGCCGGCGGCTTGTCCGCTATGCCTGCCTCAACCTCCTTCCTGTGCTCCTGGTAGAACTTCTCTATCTCCTCAATGGGGGGCAGCGCGTTGGCCCCAAGCATAGTAACCTTGAGGGCGGCCACGGCCTGGGCGTAGACTAGGGCGTCCCTGAGCTTATCGCCCCTTGAGAGCCTCAGCAGCATGGCGGCCGCGAAGGTGTCCCCGCTGCCCGTCGAGTCCCTGACCACGCTGACCTTGAAGGCCGGCACGTAGCCCGTGAAGTCGTCGCTGAGGGCGTAGAGCCCCCTGGGGCCCATCTTCACTATCACTGTGGAGGGCCCCACCCTCTGTATCTCCTCGGCGCAGGCCACGGGGTCCCTTATTCCGGTTAGGTTGGCGCACTCCCTGCTGTTAAGCTCAACTATGTCGACGAACTTTATGAGCCCCCTGAGGGCCTTCAGGCCAGCCATGCTGAGCCTCCTCCCGGGGTCCCAGGAGACCATGGCGTCGAGCTCCTTGGCCCTGACGGCCGCCCTGAGGCTCGTGTCGGGCCTCAGGCTGGCTATGTGGACGAACTTGCCCCTAGCTATGACCTTCTCGTCTATCTCGTCTGGGTCGAGCTTCTCCGCGCAGCCCTTGTAGCCGTAGAGCACTATGTTGCCCTCCTTGTCTATCATGAGCACTGAGAAGCCCGTCGAGCCGAAGCCAACCTTGAGGCCAGATATGTCGACCTTGCTCCTGACCAGCTCCTCGACTATCTGCCTGCCGAAGTTGTCAAGCCCTATCTTTGTTATTACGGCTGCCTTGCCCCCGAGCCTTGAGGTTATCAGGGCCACGTTTATCGCTGAGCCGCCGGGGCCCGTGCTCTGCTCCTCTATGTCAGCCTCCTCGTCGGGGGAGGCGAACTTGCTCACCGTGAACCTGAGGTCGACGAGCGCGTGCCCTATGGCGACGACGTCAAGGTCCTTCTGCTCCATAAGCTTGGAACACCACCATCACTCAAGGTTGAAGCGCTTCGCCGCCTCCTCCGGGCTCAGGCCCTCGTGGACCACGGCCATTACTGCCCTGGCCATGGACTTTATGTCCTTGGCCCTGAACACGTTCCTCCCGACGGCCACGCCGCTGCCGCCGGCCGCTATCACGTTGCTGAGGTCGGTGAGGAAGTCGACCGGCCTGTCCCTCACGGCGCCGCCGCTCATGACGACGGGTATGCCCTGGGCCATCTCGACCACCTTGGTGAAGGTCTCCCTCGAGCCGGTGTAGTAGGTCTTTATCAGGTCAGCGCCGACCTCTATGGCGGCCCTCACGCCGTACATCACCACCTCGGGGTCGTACCAGTTCTTGAAGTGTGATCCCCTGGGGTACGCGAGCTGGAGGGCGGGCATGCCGTAGGCCTCCGCCTCCTCCTTTATTATCATCCAGTTCTCCATCATCTCCGACTCGTGCTCGCTGCCCCAGTAGACGGTGGCCGCGACAGCGTCGGCGCCGAGTGCAACGGCGTCCTCCACGGTGGCCAGCCTGGTCTGCAGGTATATGGAGCTCTCGGGCCTTAGCTCAGTCTTGCTGGTCAGCTTTACTATGAGGGCCGTCCTGCCGGCCCATATGTCGTGCGTCAGCCTGGCCATGCCGGGCAGGAGCATTATCGCGTCAACGCCGGCGTCGACGACCTGCTGTATTATGTTCCTGGCCGCCACCCTGTCCTCGGGGAAGTCCTTGGGGCCGTGCTCAAAGCCGTGGTCGAAGGCGAATATCACTGCCTTGCCGTCCCTGAGGATCCTGCCGAGCCTCACCCTGACGCCGACGGCACCGTAGTTAACGCCTGGGTGCGTCATAGCCTTAACCTCCACGAGGTGAGGGGCCACCGTGTCTAATAAGTTCAAGTTACAGCTCCTGAAGGGAGCGTTAACGGCCCTTAAGCGGGCCCCTTCAACGCTCTTAACTTGAACAAGTTAAATTTCATGGGAAAGGCTTCAAGGACATTTATAAGCAATCTAAGGAGTGCTCCTGTTGGGTGTTGGCTTGAGGTACCTGGGCCTTGTCGGGGTCGCGGTCGTCTTCTTTCTTGTGGGCCTGTTCCTTGGCGGCTTCGTCCTGGCCGCCCACGGCGGGGCGGGCGTAGGCCTCAGCCCTGGGGTCAGGGCCTCCTTCGTAAACGGCACCCCAGTAACGCCCTCGGCCCTCGAGAGGGTCCTCAGGACCCCCAGGGTGGGCATAGTGACGCCCATGGCAATGGAGATGGCGCCCCTGCTGGCGGCCATGAAGCTCGCGGCCATTGTCAACTACTCGGGCTACACCTTCTACGTGGGCAGCATAGGCGGCACGCCGGTGGTCCTGGTCAGGAGCGGCGAGAAGGAGTACGCCGCCGTGGAGGCCACGACGCTCATGGACGCGCTGTTTAACGTGAGGGCCGCCATACTCTCGGGCACGGCGGGCAGCAGGAACCCCTACGTGGTCCCAGGCGACGTCGTGATAGGCGCCTTCGTGGTTGACAAGTCGAGCATACACTACCACAGGGCGTCCCTGGTGAACTCAACCATGGCCTACAGCGAGACGCCGTACTCGGGCGTCGAGGTCGTCAACGTGACGCCGCTCAGGGGCGACCTGGTGTCGGGCTTCGGCGAGGCCATGCCGTCGTACTCCAACGCCTCCTCCTACGGCTACGGCTATGGCGTCGACCTCAGCTACGTCTACGTTGAGTACCTGGCGGCCTCGGCCCAGCTGGTGGAGATAGCCGAGCGGGCCGCCTCAGCGCTGAGCCCCATTCCCCTGGCCAACGTGACCGGCCTCAACGTCAGCGGCGAGCTCGTGCCCAGGGTCATAGTGGGGGTCATAGGCTCAGCCAACCAGTGGACGGAGCCGCTCTCCTGGATGGCCCAGCAGAACGCGCTCTACGAGACCGACGCGGGGGAGAACGAGGGCATGGGCTTCGCCTACGTCAACTCGAGGCTCGGGATACCGTGGGTCATAGTGAGGGGGATCTCTGACAGCCCCTGGTTCCCGAGCGTCTACATAGGCCCCACTGCAGCGGAGGAGGCGGCCAACGTAACCATCTACATAGTTGAGCACCTGGACCTTAACAGCGTGAGCGACGCCCCGGCCGCGTTCTCAGCGCTGTCAAACGTGAGCAACGCCGCCATCCACGGCTACATAGTAGCTGCCAGGGCCTACTACCTTGGACTCAGGGTAATTGGGGTCTCCTACGTGAGCCAGCAGGGGCAAATGGTCAACGAGACCGGCCCTGCCTTTGAGTATGAGTACTACAGCGAGTACTCCTACTCGGCCGCCATGAAGGACCTGCTGGCGGCCAACAAGGTCATAGGCTAGCGGCCGGCCGCAGGGCGGCGGCCTGCAAAAAAGTCAGCTAAGGCTGCTCCGGCACGAGCTCGTAGGTGAGGTAGCCCTCCGGCTCCCTCTTAACGACCTCCAGCCTGACCTTCATGCCGACCCTCAGCCTCTTCGGGTCCCTCTCCCTGACCCAGGCAAGCACCTGGACGCCGTTGCTGAGCCTGGCTATGCCCACCGTGTAGTCGTCGTAGTGGCTGAAGCTGTAGGGCTTAGTGTATATAACAGTGTAGGTCACCAGCTCGCCCTCCCTGGGCAGCTCCACCCACTCCACCTCGCCGTCCTTGACGCCGGGGCAGTCCACCTGCGGCGGGAAGAAGACCTCGCCCGTCTGCCTGCACCTGGTGGCGAGCACCTTGCCCTCGCTGAGGGCCTCGAAGAACCTCCTCGTCCTCTCGACGCTTATCAGGAACTTGAACCTCATCTCCCTCTGGTCGTACCATATGGCCACGTTTGTCTTGGGGTCCACTATGACCGGGACCCCGACGGACGACTTCATGGCGTTGGCGTAGGCCTCAAGCTGCTTTAGGTAGGCGTCGGCCTCCTGCCTCTGGCTCACGACCCCTCACCTCCCCCTGGGCTTCTCGAGGCCCAGCACGGTGACGTAGGCGTAGTGGCCCGTGCCGCCGACGTTGTGTGCCACGGCCATGCCCTTGTTTATGGTGGCCTGCCTCCCGGGCTCCACCTCGTGGAGGAGCTGCTTGGTCAGCTCAACGGCCATGCTTATCCCCGTGGCCCCCAGCGGGTGCCCCTTGGCCTTGAGCCCCCCGCTGAGGTTGACCGGTATGAGGCCGCCTATGTAGGTCTGCCCCTCCCTGACAAGCTTGTAGCCCTCGCCGCGCTTCACGAAGCCCAGGTCCTCGTAGGCCATGACCTCAGCTATGGTGAAGCAGTCGTGGACCTCGGCCACGTCAAAGTACCTTGCGGTGTTCTCAGCCTCAAGGCCGGCCACCTTGTAGGCCGCCTTGGCCGCCAGCTGGGCCGCCAGGAGCCCAGTGAAGTCGTCCCTCCTGGACAGGTTTGCCGTGCCAGAGGCCATGCCTATGGAGTGTATCCACACCGGCGAGTCTGTCAGCTTCTTGGCGACCTCCTCGCTCGCCAGGACCACCGCGGCGGCCCCGTCGGTTATGGGCGAGGAGTCGTAGAGCTTTATGGGCCAGGCTATGTACCTGCTGCTCATGCACGTCTCGAGGTCTATCTTCCTCGGGAACTGCGCCTTGGGGTTCATGCTGGCGTAGTAGTGGTTCTTGACGGCGACCCTGCAGAAGTCCTCCTCCGTGGCCCCGTACTTGTTCATGTAGGCCGTGGCGTAGAGGGCGTAGTAGCCGGGGAAGGTCAGGCCGAAGTTCTGGAACTCCCAGAAGTAGTTGCCGGCCCTGCCTATGAGCTCCACCACGTTGGGGGTCGGGCTCTCGTTCATCTTCTCAACTCCAACCGCGAGGGCTATGTCTGCCATGCCCGAGGCCACGGCCTCGTAGGCCGAGGCCAGGGCGGAGGAGCCCGAGGCGCAGGCGGCCTCTACCCTGTGCAGGGGCTTGCCGGAGAGCCCGGCGTACTCGGCCACCACCACGGCAGGCAGGGGCTCGCTGCTCCAGCCGCCCACGTTTGAGACGACCACGTGCTCCACGTCCTTAGGCTCCAGGCCCGCCTTCTCGAGGGCCTCCCTTATGGCCTCGTAGGCCAGCTCGGCCAGGTTCACCTCGTTCCTGACCCCGAACTTCGTGTGGCCGTATCCCACTATTGCCACGTTCCTCAAGCGCTCACCTGGTTAAGCGTAAGGCATGAGGGCCTTACGTGTTAAGGCTTGGGAAGTTAGATACATCAAGGCGTGGGGCCCTTTAAAACCGCCTCCAAGGCTTAAGGGGTTTAAAAGGGGCCAAGGCGAGCCCATAACTGCGGCTTGCCCATCCAGGGCTATTACCTACATCGGTCACCCCAGCCCCGGTGGGAGTTTGGTTACACTGGACGACGTTAGGAAGGCCCTCCAGCAGCTCTTCTCGAGGGCCGTGGAGGAGGTGCCGGAGATAAGGAGCTGGGACAAGGTCTACCAGTTCTCGGTGCAGGGCCTGGGAGACTTCTACGTTGAGATAAAGAGCGGCGCCCTCAGGGTGGTCGAGGGGAGGCACCCGAAGCCAATAGCGACCCTCACCACGACCTCCGACGTGCTGGAGAGGATGATGTCGGGCCAGCTCGACGCGATGAAGGCGTTCCTGGGAGGGCAGCTGAAGATAACCGGGGACGTGCTTGACACGATAAACCTGAAGAAGCTAATAGACGCCGGCCTTGGAAAGGTAAGCGAGATGTGAGCCGTCAACCCTGAGGGCCAGGCCGGCCCTGGCCCTCCTAACTATCGCCGAGGCAGTGTCCGCGGCCGAGAGTATGCCAGTGCTGTAGGCGTCGACCAGGACCGCGTGGAGCCTCCTGCCCTCCTCAACCGTCCTCGGCTCAATGCCCGCCGCCCTGTAGCCTCCAACCATGAGGGCCTCCAGGACGGCGGCGGGGGCGCCCCTGAGGCCCTGGGACCTGGCTATGAGCATGGCCTCCTCGGCCTCGGCCCACGGGTCAGGCAGGTTCCAGGCGGCGTTGTCGCTGCCGAGGCCCAGGGTGACGCCGAGGCTTATGGCGTCGGCCACGGGAGGGAGCCTGAGGCCGTGCCACATGTTGCTCCTGGGGCACATGACAAGGGGGACCCCCTTCTCGGCTATAGCCTGAAGGTCGTCCCGCGAGAGGTGGGTGCCGTGCACTATTGCGGTGAAGCCGGCCCTCAGGGCCACCTCAAGGTCTCCCTCCCTCCTGTTCTCCGGGTCCTCGGCCACGTGGGTGAACGACGGCCTGAGCTGCGACGTGAGAGCCCTCAGCACCCCCTCGCTGTAGTCGAGGGGGCTGGAGAGCCCAAGGCCCTGGCACCAGCCGGGGAACGAGGGCCCTGGGGTGCCGAGCACCAGCACGTCCATGTCAGGCACCATCGACCTGGCCCTCTGGGCCGCGAGGCACCCCAGGCCTCCCCCCTCCCTGAAGTCGACCAGGAGGCCGACCCCGAGCTCGTAGGCAGCCCTGTAGGTCCTCCAGATGCCCAGGGCCGTCTCAGTGGGGCCGAGCGTGGAGAGCAGCCTGTACTTGAGTCCATCAGGAGGGGCCACGAGCTCGTGAAGGCCCAGGTCCACGCCGAACTCCGGGAAGCGGCCGTCAGCGCTGTGCACGTGGGCGTTGGCCGGCTGGGGGAGGAGGGCGGCCCACGTCCCCCCTGCGGAGTTCCACGGGCAGCTGCCCCAGCCCTCCACGGACTCCACAAAGCCATCACCGTCTACAGTGACGCAGACGTCCCTGACTGCCCTCAGGTCGTCGCCTATGAGCGCGAGGGAGGCCCTCAGGTGCACTTGGCTCACCGCCTGGGCCTGAGGGCATTGGCATGTTAAGTCTTTAATCTCGGGCCCTGGAGTAGAGAGCGGAGGCTTCAGCCATGGCCTACATGGAGAAGATGGGCAGAATGGTGGCGCTGAACCAGCTCTACATATTGATATACAGCGCCCTGGCGGCGGTCATAGGAATAAACGTGTACCTCTTCCTGCTCATATTCGTGTTCATAGCTATAAGCATGTTCGTGCAGAGCATACTGATGAGCAGCGGCCTCAACGAGAAGTCCTCCTACGTGGCCGAGGTGCTCTCCGGCAAGAGGCTCTTCCACGAGGACAACACGAGGGCCATACAGAGCAAGGACACCATGATATACGTTGACCTCCAGGAGCAGACGAAGTTCTCCCTCTACACGACCCTCGGCATACTCATAGGCCTGGCCTACTTCTTCGTGCTGTGGAGGTACGTGCCTGACCTGGCCGCGTACCTGTCCCTGGAGCTCTTCGGGAGGCAGATAAAGGACGTGGGCATCGAGTACCTCAGGCTCCTCCTCTTCATAGCCTTCCTGCTCTACTTTGAGGGGTACTTCGTGATAAACCAGGGAATAATGATGTGGTCGCTCTCAAGGATAAAGAAGCTCCCCGCCCTCAACGTGCCGACCTCCTACATAGTTACCGACAAGGGCATAGTGATCAAGGGGCTGATCACTACAAAGGGCATAAGGTTCCCCCTGCCCCCCGACATAGAGGTGGTACTTAACAAGGACAGGAGGTTCGTGGAGCTCACAAGGCAGGGCAAGAGGACCGTGACGAGGCTGAGGCTCTACACTAAGAACCCCGAGAAGCTGTACGAGATAATAAGGAAGGTCGCCTTCCCGGCCTCCTCAAGGGGGCAGGAGTCCTAGCGCTTGGAAGCCAGCGCCCCTCCTTAGCTGGCCCCGCGCAGCCCTCAGGGGAAGGAGTAAGTATCGTACCCTATATTCCCCGGCCCGCCCAGGGTAGGGTTACGGGCATTAGCCTGTCCCAGGGCCCTGGGGAGTGGCGTTGCAGGACGACGAGGAAGTACTCTCGCTGCTGAGGCCCTACGTGGCCGCCTGGTTCAGGGAGAAGTACGGCTCCTTCACCGACCCGCAGAGGGAGGCCATACCGCTAATAAAGCAGGGGAGGAGCGTGCTGATATCGAGCCCCACTGGGACGGGCAAGACTCTCGCCGCCTTCCTTGCAATACTCGACGACCTCCTCGCCATGGGGGAGAGGGGGGAGCTGGAGGACAAGATATACGCGGTCTACGTCAGCCCCCTCAGGGCCCTGGACAACGACATGTACAGGAACCTGGTCCAGCCGCTGGGCGAGATATACGAGAAGGCAAAGTCCATGGGCTTCCAGCCCCCTGAGGTCAGGGTGGCCACCAGGACTAGCGACACGCCGGCCAACGAGAAGGCCAGGATGCTGAGGAGGCCCCCTCACATACTTATAACGACGCCCGAGAGCCTCGCCATAAGCCTCGTGGCCCCCAAGTTCAGGGAGAGGCTCTCGACCGCCAGGTGGGTCATAGTTGACGAGATACACGAGCTTGCCTCCAGCAAGAGGGGCTCGCACCTCGCCCTGACGCTGGAGAGGCTCGAGGAGCTGGTCAGCGAGGCCCAGGGAAGGGGGCTCCAGAGGGTAGGCCTCTCGGCAACCATATCGCCCCTCGAGGAGGTCGCCAGGTTCCTGGGAGGCTACTACGACGATGGGACGCCGAGGCCAGTGGAGATAGTGGACGCCAGGTTCGCCAAGCCCTTTGACATAAGGGTGATAACGCCCAGGGTGGACCTCATACACGGCGACCCGGAAAAGATAAACGAGGAAATATACAACACCGTGGCCGAGCTCTCGAGGACCGCCAGGACCACGCTGGTCTTCACAAACACCAGGAGCGCCACGGAGAGGGTGGTGTTCAAGCTCAAGAAGCTCATGGCCTCCAAGGGCTACGTTGACATGGATGAGATAGAGGCCCACCACAGCAGCCTCTCCAGGGAGGTGAGGCTCGACGTAGAGGAGAGGCTGAAGAGGGGCGAGCTCAAGCTGGTGGTGTCGAGCACCAGCCTAGAGCTTGGCATAGACATAGGCTACATAGACCTCGTGGTCCTCCTGAGCAGCCCGAAGAGCGTGAGCAGGCTCCTCCAGAGGGTGGGCAGGGCGGGGCACCACGTGAGCCAGGTGAGCAGGGGCGTCATGGTGGCGGTTAACAGGGACGACCTGATAGAGTGCACCGTGCTGGCCAAGGCCGCCATGGAGAGGAAGATAGACAACGTGAGGATACCCAGGAACCCGCTTGACGTGCTGGCCCAGCACATAGTTGGCATGTCAATAGAGAGGCCGTGGAAGTTGGAGGAGGCCTTCAGGGTGATAAGGAGGGCCTACCCGTTCCACGCGCTCAGCTGGGAGGACTACATGAGCGTCCTCCGCTTCCTCGGCGGCAAGAGCCAGGGGCTCGAGGACGAGGGGGTCTACTCAAAGATAAGGCTTGACGAGGACCTGGGGGAGTTCGGCAGGAAGAGGAGCGCCAGGATGATATACCAGCTCAACGCGGGCACGATACCGGACGAGGCCAAGATAAAGGTCATATCTAAGGGCAAGAGCATAGGCAGCCTGGAGGAGGAGTTCGTCGAGATACTTGAGCCCGGCGACATATTCGTCCTCGGGGGCAAGACCTACAGGTTCCTCAGGGCTGACGGCATGAAGGTTTACGTGGAGCCTGCCGAGAACGAGAGGCCCACGGTGCCGAGCTGGTTCAGCGAGATGCTGCCCCTGGCCTTCGACAGCGCCCTCCTGGTCGGGGAGTTCAGGGAGAGGGTGGGGGAGCTTATAGCCCAGGGCAAGTTAGACGAGGCCAGGAGGATGCTCGTGGAGGAGTACAGGCTGGAGCCCCACGCCGCCGAGGAGGTAATCCAGTACGTGTGGGAGCAGCTGGCCTACACCGGCGTCGTGCCGGGCAGGAGGAACATACTCATAGAGTACTTCCAGGGCGATGAGGGCGAGTGGAGCATAGCCTTCCACACCCTCTTTGGCAGGAGGACCAACGACGCACTCTCCAGGGCCTACGGCGCGGTGCTTTCCGACAGGCTCAACGTGCCCGTCAAGGTCTCGGTCACGGACAACGCATTCATGCTCACCTACGAGGGCAGGGAGCCGGACGAGGGCCTCATAAGGTACCTGCTGAGCTCCGTGAGGAGCGACAACCTCAGGCAGCTCCTCGAGGGCGCCGTGGTGAGGACGGAGATGATGAGGAGGAGGTTCAGGCACGTGGCCCAGAGGAGCTTCATGATACTGAGGAGGTACAGGGGGCACGAGAGGAGCCCGGAGAGGATGCAGCTCTCAGCGCAGAAGCTGCTCGACGTCATGCTTGAGGAGATGCCGGACAGCCCAGTCATAAGGGAGACTTACAGGGAGATACTGGAGGACTACATGGACATACAGGACGCGGGGAGGGTCCTCAGGTGGATCGAGGACGGCGAGGTCAAGGTCACCATAAGGGGGCCGCTGCCCTACCCGTCGCCCTTCGCGCACAACCTGTTCATAAAGGAGTACAGCGACGTGGTGCTCATGGAGGACAAGCAGAAGATAATGGCGTACCTCCACGACAGGATAATGGAGTACCTGAGGTCAAAGGGCAAAGTCCTGGAGGAGGGCGTCCAGCAGGCCCAGGGCGAGGAGGCTCACACGTAGCCGGCCTCAACTATCCTCCTTGAGGCTGACCTCCAGAAGCCCCTGAGGGCCATGAAGGGGGCGGCGATCAGCAGCGAGGCGAGGCCGCTGTAGACGCTGACGCTAAGCGACGCCATTGAAGCTGAGATGAGGGCGAACGGCACTATAATTATAAAGGTTATTACCAGCCCCCTGGCCCTGACCTGGCCCGGCATGAACCCCTCGCTCCTCACCTGCGGCGACACCGCCATGTAGGCGGAGGCAGCGTATGACAGCAGGGAGAAGGCGGGGCCCACCAGGAGCAGCTGCGGCACCATGTTAATCGCCTCCCTGAGGCCCATGAGCCAGAGGGTAAGGTAGGCGGCGGCGAAGGGGAGGGAGGCTAGGAAAACCACGAGGGACCAGGAGAGGGCGCTCAGCCACATGTAGGTGCCGGGGTCCGCGGCAGTGAAGGCAAGCCAGGGCCTCTCGTTACCCACCTGGGAGGCGCTGGAGCCTATGAAGAAGGCCTCAACGGCTATGGCAGGCACGAAGAGGAGCCCGAAGAGCACCCCGTTCCCAGGGCCCTGGGGGGTCAGCCTCTGGGGGACGAGCCCCGTGGCCATCAGGGCCACGCCAAGCGCCAGGTAGGCAGCGGCGGCAATCGACATGTAGCCCATGAACTTCCTCACGCTCACGGTGCGGGTGAAGTACCTGGAGCCCCCGGCGCCGAAGCCCCCGACCCTTCCAGTTATGGTAAGCGTGTTGAGCTTCATCCTGAGCTCGGCCCTGAGCCCCCTGACGCCCGCGAAGGAGAGCGCGCTCGAGGCCACCTGCCCCCTGCCCTCGCTGACCACCGGGGAGTAGCCGTAGAGCAGCGGGGCCCTGCCGAGCCTCGTGGCCACGTAGGAGGTGAGGCCCAGGGAGAGCATGGCTAGCGTGGCCGTGCCCGCCAGGTAGTAGCCGTCGAAGACCCCGGAGGGGCTGACGGGGTTCCTGAACAGGGCTGATATAGACCAGGCCGCCAGGGCAGCGGCCACGGCGACCCTCCTCTTGGCCTGCAGCTCCGCTATTGAAGCTGTCAGCGACGTCAGCAGGAGCACGAAGAGGACCATGTCGACTACAGCGTACCCCAGGGGCACGTCTATGAACGGGAAGTACCAGCCGAGCCAGGCTATGGCCAGCAGGCCGCTGAGCACCATCTGCCCTATGTAGAGCGAGAGCGCGAGGCTCCCCCTGCTTATGGGCAGGGTGAAGAGGTAGTCCCTGTCTGACTTTATCACGGTGACGCCTCCCTGCAGGGAGGCCAGGAATATGACTATGGCCGAGTATATGACGGCCATGGTCCTCTCCTGGGCCACCTCGCCCTGTGGGAGCTCTATGTGGTTCGCGTAGAGGTAGGCGCCGCTCATGACGCCGTAGAACAGCATTATCAGGGTTATTATGAGCAGGGGCCTGGATATCCTGGTCTTGACCACGAAGGCTATGAGCTTAAGCCTCGACACTCCTCATCAGCCTCGCCACGACGCTCTCCACCGGCTCCTCCTCCTTCGCCATCCTCCTCAGGTCGTCGAAGGTGCCCTGCCAGACGAGCCTCCCCCCGCTTATCATCAGTATGTGGTCCGTCAGCCTGCCGGCCACGCTCATTATGTGCGTCGACACGAGCATGGTGGAGCCCATCCTGCTCAGCACCCCTATGACCTCCTCCTGGGTCGGTATGTCTAGGTAGTTCAGGGGCTCGTCCAGGAACACCACCTTGGGCTCGTGGATTATGGCCAGCGCTATGGCGAGCTTCTGAACGTTTCCCCTGGAGAGCGCCGACACCCTGTAGTTCTCGTATTTCCTCAGACCCAGGAGGTCCATCATCTTCTCCGCCCTGTCCCTAGGGTCGTCGAGGCCCCTCAGGGCCGCTATGTACTCCAGGTTCTCCCTGACCGTGAGCGCTAAGTAGGGCGTGGCGTCCTCGGGCAGGTAGCCCATTTGGGCCTTCACACCGTAGTCGTCGGCCGGGTCCCTGCCGAGGACCCTGACCTCGCCCCTGTCGGGCTTCATGAGGCCCACGAGAAGCCTCAGGGTGGTGCTCTTGCCAGCCCCGTTGGGGCCCAGGAGGGCGTACCTGCCGCCCTCGGGCACCTCGAAGCTGAGCCCCCTGAGGGCGGGCACGGTGCCGTAGAACTTGACTACGTCCCTTACCTCGATCGCGTTGGCCAAGGGGCTTCCCAAGGTGATGGGTGAGGCGGGGCTATAAAGCTTTGTAACGCTAGGCCCTCCTCCTCAGCCTGTCCAGGTCCTCGGGCCTTATTGCCACGGGGGAGCCCACTACCTCCCTGCCCCTGGCCATCCATGCTGCCGAGGCCGCCAGGCCGAGGGCCCACATGGAGGTGGCGTACCACAGGAAGTCGACGACCCCCATGCCTGCGGTGGCGAAGAAGCTCGCTAGCATCAGCACGTAGGGCGCCACCCTGACCAGGGCTATCCCCGTGGCCCTGAAAGTTGTGGGGAAGGACAGGGACTCTAGGACGTTCCTCGAGGCCCAGACCGTCTCCGTGAAGGCGCCGTTAACGAACAGCAGTGCCATGAATGGCGCCAGCCCGGCCCTGAGGGCAGGTATGGCTGCCAGCGACGTGGCGAAGCCGCCCGCGAAGCTGGCCAGCGTGAAGGCCCTTGAGCCCACCCGGTCTATTGCAGCTGCCGCGACGAGCCCGCCCAGGGCCTCGCCCGCGAAGTAGAGCATTATAATCTCGAGGGCGTGCGATGGGAACTCCTCGGGTCCTATGCTGAGGGCCAGGAGGCCGAAGGTGAGCACCGAGGAAATAGCCATGAGGGTTAGCAGGGCGAGCCAGAGCCTGGCCTCAGCCCCTAGGACAACCCTGCCCCTCTCCTCGGGCCTGAGGGAGAGCCAGGGCCTCGACTCGGGCACCATGGAGCGTGTCACGGCCATTATTGCTATGGCCCCGGCCACCAGGGCCCCTATGGCAGCCCTGCCGGAGGCGGCAGAGAGGCCGCCGAAGGCCAGGGCCACCGCGGATATGACAACTGCGCCGACGTTGCCCACGTTAGTTATGAGCACGACAAGCCTCTCCTTTATGTCGGCCGGGGCGCTCTCAACTATGTAGCTCAGCACTATGGGGACCTCTCCCCCCATGGCCGTCTGCGTTATGAGAAGGCCCGCCAGGACAGCGTAGAGACTGTTGAAGGCAAGTATCAGCAGGGCCCCCAGGGCGTAGACCCCGAGCATGGCCATGTAAGTGGACTTCCTGCCCCTCAGGTCCGTGAGCCTGCCCAGGGCCAGGTTGCCTATGAGGGTGCCCACGGGAATGGTGGAGAAGACCAGCGGGGTGGCCCACGACGGTATTGACGAGAGCAGGGCCGACACAGATGGGAGGGTGACGAAGACTCCCTCCAGGAACATGTCTAGCGCGGTTGATACCAGCACCAGCCTCTGGTCCCTCGTGAGTGTCATGGCAGCCCCAGAGGTGGCTAAGGGATGATGTTAATAAGCTTTGTACAAGCCTTAACAGCTTGGCAAAGGAGCCGCCAGACAGGACCTCGACTTTCAATTCCATTGAGCGGATTCCCATGTCGCTTGACAGGAGGGACTGCAGGTCCTGGTTGCCAAGCTTTCAATTCCATTGAGCGGATTCCAAGGGCCCCATAGCGGACAGTGTCATAGTAATCTATTATGTGCTTTCAATTCCATTGAGCGGATTCTTATATTCAATCTCTATAAGAGCTGTGGGGCATGCCCCATACTTTCAATTCCATTGAGCGGATTCTAAAGCGGTAGGCGCGAAGTGAGGTGGTGAACAATGACCAGTCTTTCAATTCCATTGAGCGGATTCCTACGTATTTCCTCTGCATCTCTTTCATTATGTAGTTTCCTTTCAATTCCATTGAGCGGATTCCCTCTCCTCGGCCTCAGCGGCCTGTGCAGGGGTGCCCATGGCTTTCAATTTCATTGGACGGATTCAAAGCGTTTGAAAATGACGGTATAGATGTGGTAGATGTTCTTTCAATTTCATTGGACGGATTCCGGAATTCCTTAACGAGGCCCTGAAGCCAGTGAAAATGCCTTTCAATTCCATTGGACGGATTCACGGCATATACATAATGCTCAGCGACTACCTCACTAACGGCTTTCAATTCCATTGGACGGATTCCGTGGGCGTCTGTGAGCCCCCTGGCGTTAGGCACAAGGCTTTCAATTCCATTGGACGGATTCAATCAAGGATTCTCTTAAGTAGCTCTGATGCGGACTCTTCCTTTCAATTCCATTGGACGGATTCGCCGCGCCAGCCGTCATTAGCAGGGTTGACCAATGGTCTCTGCTTTCAATTCCATTGGACGGATTCATAAAGAGCAAGGGCAAGGCCAAGGTAACCAAGATTCTCAACTTTCAATTCCATTGGACGGATTCAGTGAGCGTGAGAGTATGAGCGAAGCGTCGGGAAATATAGCTTTCAATTCCATTGGACGGATTCCCCTGTAGCCGTCAATAGAGCCACGGTTACCCTCCAGCCCTTTCAATTCCATTGGACGGATTCCTCCTCCTCCCGTTTTTTGGCCTCCTCTTCCACCTTTTTCATGCTTTCAATTCCATTGGACGGATTCAAAGTTTTCCTGTGCCTGCGGCCTTTTCAGTAACGTTTAAACTTTCAATTCCATTGGACGGATTCCAAAGTTACCTTGGCAGGCCCCATATCCCTACGTTAAACTTTCAATTCCATTGGACGGATTCCCTCATGAAGATGCTCGGGCCAGAGCAGCAGCCAGTCCAGCACTTTCAATTCCATTGGACGGATTCCAGCACTATCCCTACGGGCCCATGGCGTATTATGCTACCCCATCCTCTTTCAATTCCATTGGACGGATTCGATGTCGTGCATGTTCTTCGGCCTCGACACGGAGACTATGTCTTTCAATTCCATTGGACGGATTCTCATGGCGCATAAAAAAAGCCCTGGGGTCGGTCATGGCCCCACTTTCAATTCCATTGGACGGATTCGAGGAAACAATAGGGGCCGTGGACTACGACAACGTTCTCCCTTTCAATTCCATTGGACGGATTCCGAGCCGCGGACGTCACTTCCCGGCCGCGCTCCTCTGCGAGGCCCCCCGGCCGGTGCACCTCCGCTTTCAGTTACAGTAACTTGGGCCTTATTTAAGCCTGAGCCCCTGAGGGCGGCGGCCCTCCCAAGGGGACCTTGGGAGGGCCACGTCAATAATATAATATAATTATTTTTAAAAAATTTTAGTTGCCTAAAGCTACGGCTGCGGGCTGGGCTGGAGGCTTAAGTGCCTCCCATGGAGGACATGGGAGGGCAAGCGGCCGGCTGGCCTCAGCCTATTTGTCGCTCCCACGAAGGCCTAGGGATGAGCTGACAGCCCTTCTTTGTCATGGATAATAGAATTCAGCGGCTCACAAACGTCGGTGATCTGCGTGCTCAGAGAAATCAGGCAGGAGCTCAGGAGGGTCAGGTCCCTGGGCGGCGACTTCCAGGTCCCGCCGGAGCTCAGGGGCTGGGCCTGGGAGAGGCCGCCCGTGAGGCCCAGGGCCAACCTGGGCCTCGGCGTCTCCGAGGTGGCCTTCTACAGCTGCTGCCCGAGCGAGGCCCTTGAGGTGAGGCTTGGGAAGAGGAGGAATGAGGGGGAGCAGCTGAGGCTCGGCTCGGCAGTCCACGCGGTCTTCTCGGCAGCCGTGAGCGACCTGAGGAGGTCCCTGGCCACTGGCAACAGGCCCTGGGACGCCGCGATAAGGCTCAGCCTCAAGGCCTGGGACAGGATCAGGGGCCTCTCCAAGGGCGTGGAGGGCTACGCACAGGACCTCGTGGAGCTCTACAGGGCCCTGGTGGCTGAGCTCGCCGGCGAGGCCTCCTCCGCCTACACATCGTCACCTAATAACATGTCTGCCTGGACTCCCTGGCTCGAGGAGCTCACCATAGACGGCAGCCCCCTTGGCCTCTCGAGGAGGCTCAGGGCTGACGCGGTGATGGGCAACGTGGTCGTTGAGGTTAAGCTGGGCCAGAGCGGGAGGCCATGGCATGAGGTTCAGCTGGCTGGCTACGCGATGGCTCTTGAGTCGCAGTTGGAGTCCCCGGTTGACTACGGCATCCTAGTAAGGGTTAACCTCAGGCCCCTCAGGTACGAGGTTATAGGGATCCCGCTGGGGGAGACGCCGAGGATTAGGTTCCTGGAGGCCAGGGACTCCATGATAGATGAGCTCATACAGGCGGGGGCTGTGAGCCTTGAGAGCCCTTCTGCTTGATGGCTATGGGGTTAAGCTTGGAGTCTCGGGCACCTCCCTTGTGGTTAAGGACAGGTCGTCAAGCAGGGAGGTGCCGGTGTGGGAGGTGGACGCAGTCATAGTAGCCAGCTCGGGCGTGTCCATCACCAGCAGGGCGCTCAGGCTCATGGCGTCTGCCGGGATTGAGCTGGTAGTCCTTGACTCCAGGGGGATGCCCGTCTCAGTCACTTACCTTAGCCACTACTCCAGGACTCCTGACACCAGGAGGGCCCAGTACAGCGCGATGTTGAGCGAGGCGGGGACCAGGGTGGCCTCGTCAATCGTGTACTGCAAGATAATGTCTCAGGCCTCTACGCTTGTGAGGCTGGGCCAGTCGGCCGGGGCGTCCTACAGGTCCGCCGCATTGTCCCTCAAGGCCAAGGCGAGGAAGGCGATGTCCGTCAGCGGCCCCCTGGACGAGGCGAGGAAGGAGCTGCTCCAGGTCGAGGCCGCGGCCGCGAGAGAGTACTGGGGCTTCGTGGCCTCGCTGCTGCCCAGGGACCTCGGCTTTGACGGCAGGGACCAGGAGGGCGACGACCCTGTCAACGCGTGCCTCAACTACATGTACGCGGTGCTCTACTCGCTTGGCCTCAGGGCCCTGCTGCTGGCGGGCCTCGACCCCTACGCCGGCTTCCTCCACGTGGACAGGAGCGGCAGGCCCGTGCTGGTCTATGACTACGTTGAGCAGTTCAGGGCGCCCGTCGTTGACGAGCCCCTGGTGAGGATGTTAATGTCTGGCTGGAGGCCGAGGCTCGAGGGAGGGCTGCTCGACGTGGGCTCCAGGAAGGAGCTCATCAGGGCATTCATGGAGAGGCTCAAGGACCAGGCCCTGGGGGCGTACAGGTCGATGAGCCTGGGCGAGGCAATAAGGGAGTACGCGTACAGGCTGGCCTCCTCGCTCAGGGCCGGCCAGCAGTACCCCTGCTACACGGGAGGTGAGCCTCATTGATGCTCCTGGTAATCTATGACGTGAGCGACAACTCGAGGAGGCTCAGGCTCTCCAGGGAGCTGGAGAGGATGGGCCTCTCAAGGGTGCAGAGGAGCGCGTTCATCGGAAGGGCGGGCTCCGCCCTCTTCAGGGAGCTCACTTCAAGGGTCGCCGCCACCGTGAACCAAGTAGATGACGTAGTTCACATGGTCAGGGTTTCAGAGGCCGAGTGGGCCTCAGCCGTGGTAATTGGGAGGCCAGCAGGCAGGCCTGAGGTGAATAGCTATGAGCTCCTCGCGTGAGCTTCAGGTGTACATAACGGCCTCCGACGTGAAGCAGTTCGCCTACTGCCCCATCATACCGTGGATAAACAGGAGGCTGGGCATGGCCGAGGCCCCTGGGGAGAGAATGAGGGCTGGGAAGGAGGTCAAGGCTGTTGACGTGGCGTCAAAGCTTGGCCTCCCGAGGCCCTGGAGGGAGGGGGTCAGCGTCAGGGACGACAGGCTAATGGTGAGAGGCACCGTGGACCTCATGGCGGGCGAGAGGGGCAACGTCCACGTCCTCGAGGTCAAGGCCTTCAGGAGAAGCTACGAGAAGTCGCGCCACTTCAGGGCGCAGCTGCTCGTCTACTCCCTCCTTGCGGAGAAGGCCCTAGGAGGTGTGAGGGCGGCCCACCTGTACCTGGGTGGAAGCCTTGTCAGCGTGCCCGTCACCCTGGGCGCGCTGAGGGAGGCGGAGGAGCTGGTCAAAATGACGTGGGAGGCCGTGGAGTCCGAGTCCCCTCCCCCTGCCCAGAGGTCGGCCAAGTGCGCCTACTGCTGGTACAGGCACGTGTGTCCAGCGTGGGACTGACCAGGCTTATTACCTCGGCCGCCACCGCGCTGCGGGCGGAGGGCCTTGGAGCAGCTGCTCATATCGACGCTTGGGTTCACGGAAGGCCACGTTATCAGGGCCCTCCACAGGTACTCATTAGGGCCGGGCGACAGGGTCATAATGGTGTCGTCCGACAGGGCCTCGGGAGTCCTCAAGGCTTACCAGAGCGCCGTGGCTACCGCGACCACAATAGGCGTGAGGCATGATGACATAGAGCTCCTGGCGGTGGACTCCTCGAGCCCCCTCAGGGTGGCGAGGGACGTGCTGGGCAGGGTAGAGGCCCTCGACGAGGTGCCCAGGAGGGTCATCATAGGGCTCGGGGGCGGCCTCAGGGTCCTTGTCGTGGGAACCTTTATAGCAGGTATGCTGCTGGCCAGGTCCTCGTTTAACGTGAGGGCCTACATAGCGTCGGAGGCGGCCAGCGGGGAGGAGTCGGAACTTGACTACTCCGAGCTGGAGTCCGTGCTCGGCCTTGGCGACTCCGAGCTTAGGTACCTCACGCTAATATCAAGGCTCTCCAGGGAGGGTGGGGGGCCGACACCTGACGACGTGGCCTCACAGCTTAACGTCAGCAGGAAGACCGTGGTGAACTCCCTGGTGAAGCTCAAGGACCAGGGGCTGGTCTCACAGGCGGGAAGGTCGGGGGCCCTCAGGCTCACCGAGGCGGGGGAGCTGTCCGTCATAATGGCCAGGCTGGGCGAGAAGGCGACGCGCAAGGCCTAGCCTATAGTGGACGGAGCCTATATCTTGATCTAGCTGGGGCCGGATGCCGCCGAGCAGCGGCTTTGTGAGCTTAGATCCATTGTGTACTGGAAGGCCGAGAACTAGTGAAGGCATAGCTGCGGTTCGTGCTACTATCGGCCCGTTAAAAAAGCGGATGTCCTATTCTAGCGCAAGCAGGCAGTGCGATATCCTCACGATATCCTAAAGGGCCTGGGCAGTAGGGGTAAAGCAAAAGCTTGATCGCTATCAGCTATTGGAACAGCCTACCACAAAATTCAGTCGTAGGCTTGTTGATAATTTCGCGGGCTGACTTCAGCTTGCCCTCCCATGTCCTCCATGGGAGGCACTTAAGCCTCCAGCCCAGCCCGCAGCCGTAGCTTTAGGCAACTAAAATTTTTTAAAAATAATTATATTATATTATTGACGTGGCCCTCCCAAGGTCCCCTTGGGAGGGCCGCCGCCCTCAGGGGCTCAGGCTTAAATAAGGCCCAAGTTACTGTAACTGAAAGCGGAGGTGCACCGGCCGGGGGGCCTCGCAGAGGAGCGCGGCCGGGAAGTGACGTCCGCGGCTCGGAATCCGTCCAATGGAATTGAAAGCCTCAAACTCGAGTCCCACGTTTAACGTCTCGGGTGGCTCTGAATCCGTCCAATGGAATTGAAAGTCAGAGTCCTGGTATGACGGCTTCATAAGGTTCACGCTGTATAAGAATCCGTCCAATGGAATTGAAAGCATATATGCGTCCTTTGCTAAGTTTGCGTCCGACATATATAATGAATCCGTCCAATGGAATTGAAAGACTATAGTCATGGTAACCGCAGTAATAATTGTGTCGGAGTACTTGAATCCGTCCAATGGAATTGAAAGGAAGAATGAAAGCGTTACAGTGAAGAGAACCACGACGGCGAATCCGTCCAATGGAATTGAAAGTTACAGCGATGTTGCCGCTCGCAGTTACCTCCTGGCCTGGCTGCGCTGAATCCGTCCAATGGAATTGAAAGTCTCGAGGGAATCAGGCTGGGGGCCCAGGTTCTTTTTATTGTCGGAATCCGTCCAATGGAATTGAAAGTGGCAAGAGAGACTACCCCACCTTTCCTTTGCAAAAATTCTATGAATCCGTCCAATGGAATTGAAAGTAAGTTTAAGGTGAAGGGATGGAAGGAGGCCCTCAGGATGAATCCGTCCAATGGAATTGAAAGTCTTCTGTGCGTAGGAGTCGTAGCCGTCAATGACCGATGCGGAATCCGTCCAATGGAATTGAAAGTTACTATACCCCATCCTTTTGACAGCATTAACCATGGCAGTGGAATCCGTCCAATGGAATTGAAAGTTGTTTTTGAGGTCGGGAGGCCCGCGTTTAAGGCGTCCATAGAATCCGTCCAATGGAATTGAAAGTATATTCAAGAGCGCCGTGGCTGTGAACTGTATAACTATTATTGAATCCGTCCAATGGAATTGAAAGTTATAGGCCGCGCTCGCCCTGTCAATTGTCATGGCTCCTGTGAATCCGTCCAATGGAATTGAAAGCCAAGTCTGCATCGCTGACGCTTAGCCCCACATTAAAATATAGCTGAATCCGTCCAATGGAATTGAAAGGAAATGGCACAGGAGCAAGCTGGGGAGGCACAGGCCTGAATCCGTCCAATGGAATTGAAAGCTTCAGCATCTGCGCCAACCCAGCTGTTCGGAGTTGCGAATCCGTCCAATGGAATTGAAAGAACATAATACTGTTGCTGCTGATTTACTTGCCGAAATCCTTAGAATCCGTCCAATGGAATTGAAAGTGCAGCCGCAAGCTTGTCAGCAAGGCCAATTCCAGTGGAGAATCCGTCCAATGGAATTGAAAGATCTTTGAGAGCCCAGCGATTAGCTTGGCGACCTCTGGGGGCTGAATCCGTCCAATGGAATTGAAAGTACTTGACCCTGAAGATGCCGTTAGCCGCTATGGGTGGAATCCGCTCAATGGAATTGAAAGCTTAGGGCGGAACATGTTCGATTAACGATCTGAGGATAAATACCGTCCACATTAAGGTATCCTCAGGCGCGCTGAGTTGAAGTTAAACGACCTTCTCAGGCCCCCTGAGGGCATAAACGTTGTCAGGGCGGAGCTGCTGATGATCCCCCTGGAGAGCGCCGTGCTGCCCCCGATGTCCTCCAGGGTTCTGAAGAGCCTGGCCATGAAGGAGCGATGCCTCGGCGACCAGCTCTCCAAGGCCCCCCTCTTCAGGCTCAGCATGCTGAGGGACCAGAGGGGCTCCCCAATATACTCAACCGGCGGCAGGCCCAGGGTTGCGAGGCAGGGGGAGCCGCTCAGGGGCTACGTTTCGCTCGTTACGGCCTCAGACCCCTCCCAGCTGCTCTACTGCTCCGGCAGGGTGAGGCCCTTCGACGACGGCCCCCCTTTTGAGTACCAGGTGGTCTCCATGTCCGTGCGCCAGCTTGACTCCCTCAGGCTAGGCCTCGGAGAGGGGCTAAACCTTAGGCTCAGCTTCCTGACCCCGACAGCCATCCCTGCAATGATAATGAACCCCCCGTGGGCCAGGGCGAGGGGGAGGGCCATAGGGGGCACGAGGGGCTACAGGCTTTTGCCGGAGCCCTCGCACATAGTGGCGTACTCTATCAAGCTCTGGCTCAGGGCCGCGGGCAGGGAGAGGGACGCGGGCTACGCCCACTACTACCTGGGCAGGCTGGCGGACCTCAGGATGATAGAGGTTAACTATAACGTGAGGCCCGTGACGGCCCTGGTGGGCTCTGACGACAGGGGCAACATGAGGCTCATGAGGGGCTTCGTGGGGTGGACGGAGTACGCGCTGACGTCTAGGACTGTGGAGAGGTTCGACGGGCCCTTAGCGCTCGCCCAGGAGCTGGGGATTGGGAAGCTGAGGTCCATGGGGATGGGCGAGGTGAGGGCCGAGGTCCTGCAGGCCCCTAAATTCCGTCCAGGCGGAAAGCAGCCAAAGGGCTAGCGCTGTTCCTGAAAAGTTTAAAGCTCCCAAGGGCCTTAACATCTAGGTAAAGCCGTGACCGTGCTCATAGCAACCCTTGGCTATGACGAGAAGTTCCAGCTCAGGGCCGTGGGCCGCTGGTTCGGTAGGGGCCTTAGTAAGGTGGTTGTAGTTGGTTCGTTCGATGACGACAAGGCTAGGAGGGCCCTGAGCTCGCTGGAGGACTACCTAGATAAGCTGGGAATTCAGCACGAGAGGGTTGAGGTGAACCCCCACGACATGACTGACATAGTTGTCAAGGTGGGAAAGCTCCTGGCCTCCCTGGCCGGCCAGGACGTTGTCGTGAACCTCTCAGGAGGCATGAGGATAATTATCATAGGGGTCCTCGCCGCCATAATACTCAGGGAGGCCAAGGTGACTATTGAAGTAGAGACCGAGGACTTCGCTCACCTCGCCACGTTCACGTCAGGCGACCTCATGCCAGTAAGGCTGACCGAGGACCACATCAAGGTACTTAAAGCCATAAGGGAGGGCTACACTACTATCAACTCGATACACGGTTACCTTGGGATGCCCCTCTCAACTACCTGGCGGAAAGTCAAGGACCTGAAGGATCAGGGTCTTGTAGTAGAGGATAACGGTAGGCTTAGCCTGACTCTCAAGGCAGTTGTGGAAATAGAACTCCATAGTTTTTCATAGGCAACGGAAATATATACACTTTCCTGCGGAAAAAATAAATAGCTCCGAGGCTCAGATATAACTCAGGTGAGTCGGAGGAGAGGTGATAGCGTGTCATCGCAGGAGGAGTTGGATAGGTCCGTTGAGAGGGTGACCAACCTCTTGGCAGCTGTGACTATATACACGGAGTCACCCAGGTACGTCGACGTTATGGCCAACGCCCTCTCCAAGGAGCCGGTGTCAAGGATTCTCTACGAGGCGCTGAGGACCATAGAGGTGGGGCTCTCAAACGGGGACATCAAGGTAGGGCCTTATGGCGGCGAGACCAAGTACCAGGCAATAGTTATCGCTAAGGCAGAGGAGGGCGCCAGCAATAAGGTAGTCTACGGCTCTCTGCCTAACGAGGACGAGCTGAACGCGTTCCTAAGCGAGGTTGAAAAGAACATATATGTGGCCAGGAAGGCCGCAGTCCTCGCTATGGGCAAAGTGGCTAAGATCCTCACCGCTTCAGGCAAGGAGCAGAGTAACGAGTCTGCTCAACAACAGGGTGAACGGCAGATCCTCACCGCTTCGGGCAAGGGAGGTGGTGCGAAGTGATAAGCGGCTCCTTCAGAGTTATAATAAACACGGAGGACCTTAACAGCGTTGAAAGCATAGGGAACCTTACTAAACACAGGACGGCGCCAATAGTGGTTAAGGACGCTAATGGCTACAATATATACTACGTCCCAGTGATATCAGGTGAGTCCATAGCTCACGCCTATCAGTCGTTCCTCGCGGACCTTGCCAAGAAGCACAAGCTGCCCGTAGGGGTCTACTCCTCGCAGTACGAGTTCATAAAGTACGCCGACGACAACGTAGTCAAAGAGGAGGGCCTCACGCCCCCTCAAAACAACTCCGACGCCAGGAGGTTCGAGGTCGACGTCCTTTTACATGACGTGGTCGCTGACGTTGGTGGGTTCCTCTACGCTGGCGACGTTCCCGTGAGGAGGACCTCGAGAATAAAGTTTGGCTATATGGTTCCGGCGGTGGTCAACGGCAACATCTTAGCCCAGCTTGAGACGCAGTTCCACGTCAGGTACTCATCGAAGGTTAGCGGCGGTAATGATGAGGAGAGCAGGCAGAAGATATTTAACGTTGAGCTGTCGTCAGCGCTATACACCTTATCGTTCTCCATGGACGAGGACCTGATAGCTGTGCCCAGCAATCCAGGCAACCCGGTGCCTGACAAGGAGAGTAAGCTCGAAGAAGAGAGCTCAGAGAGGGTCAAGGCCGCGATAGAGGCCCTGTACTCGGTCCTCACAGGTAACCTCGGCGGCAAGAGGTCCAGGTTCCTTCCGCACTACTCGATAGCCTCAGGAATCGTAACAGTAACCGACTTCCCGTTCATGCCTGAGCCCGCCCAGGCGGACACCTACATAGATGATACCATAGAAAGGCTTGGCAAGGCTGCGTCGATCTTTAATGGCAAAGCTAGTGCCATAATAATTAACAGTGAGGGCCTCAAAGTAACCCAGGGCAGCAGCTCCGGAAATGTAAATGTAACCACAGTTAAGAGCGTAGAGGACATCATAGACTCGCTTATCAAGATCTTCAGCCAACGGGCGGCCAAGCCCTAAATGTCGAAGGAGGCGGTCTTTTTTGATATACTCCAAGGTTACCTTAAAGCTCCACTGGGGCTTTGCCGTGAGCCACCCGATTAAGGCCAAGGCTAAGCCCTCCTACCTGCTTCCTCCTCCTACTACTCTGATAGGGGCCCTCAGCTACGGTGACTTCAGGGGGCTCGAGAGCGACCTTCTCGGGAATTACATGGGAAGCCCTGCATATAAGCTACAGGCTAAGATAAGGGGGGCCTTCGCGAGCTTCTCCAAGGGCTTCAGCGGCGCCTACATAGAGGATATAATAAGAAACGTAGCATATTACTACGAGAGGTATAAGGATCGCAGCCACTGGTACAACGTGATTTCCACAGGCAAGGTATACGCGCCAGGCCAGGAGATCAACGTAGTGTACCTGACCGACTCGCTAAGCGAGGATGAGCTCAAAAGGCTGAGCTGGTCTATTATACGGCTCGGCTGCAAGGAGTGCCTAGTGAGTGTGAAGGATGTCGAGGTTGGCGAGGCTAAGGAGGCCAAGGGCAGGATCAGGACCTCCTACTATTTCCCTGCAGACGTTAACTTATTGAGCAGCCAATCTAGCGTTATCATAGTTGACTTCTGGGACAGCAGCGGCTACCTGTGGCGCGGAAAAGCTAATAAAGACAATTGGGTTAAGTACGCGATGCCCAGGCCTGGCTTTCCTCTGCTCAGGAGCGAGGTCGAGGTAGACGCCAAGCTGGCATATCAAGTTGGGGACGAATACGTAGTACTGAAGTAGGGGGTGAGCCTGGTGGGCTTCCTGACGGACGCCTACAGCGATTTCCTTAAGTTCAGCGGCCTCACGGAGAGGAGCGGTATCGCTAGAGCGCTCGAAGCACTTGAAAACGGCAAGAACGTTATTATAAAGGCGCCGACCGGTTACGGCAAGACTACGCTGACCAGGGTGCTCGCCAGGGCCCTCACAGACAGCAGGAACGACCTATATGCCAGGGTCATACATGTCCTCCCGCTCAGGTCAATAGTGCAGGACCTTTACCGGAAGCTGCAAGAGGACCGTGAAAAGGGCTTCATTAACGTGGCCGTGGCTGCCCAGGACATGGACTTTCACGAGTCGCCGTTCTTCATAAAGAGAGTTACCGTTACCACCCTGGACACGTTTGCCCTGAACCTGTTTAAAATACCTCCTGTCGAGAAGGAGAAACTCTTCAATAACTTTAAAGCGCACTACGAGCTGCCAAGGGGCATGATCTACAGCTCCGTGGTTGTATTTGATGAGTTCCACCTTCTCGGGGAGGAGGGGAGGCCCCTCACGGCAGCTCTTGCGGCCCTCAAGGCGCTCTCAAAGGCCGGGGTGCCTCTCGTCGTGGCCTCGGCCACCATTGATGACGCCTTAATTGATTTACTGAGAAAGGAGCTCAATAAACTCAGGGACTTCGTTATAATAGATGACCCTAACTTTAATAACAACAGAGAGGTGACGGCGAGGCTCATAAGTGACCCCATAGCTGACGCTGAAGGGCTTGTCAGGGAAGGGAAGAGGGTGCTCATAGTGTTTAACACGAGGAAGGAGGCCGTCCAGACTTATCAGCAGCTGAAGTCAAAAGGTCTCCAGCCGCTGCTCATACACAGCAAGTTCACCAGGGGGGACAGGACAAGTAAAGTAGAAAAAATACTTAACTACACGTCCACCAGGCTCGTAGTATCGACACAAGTTATAGAGGCCGGCATAGACACGAGCTTCGACGTTGTTATAACTGAGGCGGCCCCCTCGCATAACCTCATTCAGAGGGCTGGCAGGGCCGCCAGGTATGGCGGGCACGGGGAACTCCACGTGTTCCCGTTCAGGGGGGCCGTCTATAATAAAGAGGAGGTTGACGCCGCGTATAACTCCTTGAAGGACGGCGGTACCTTAAACGCAGGGGAGCTGCTGTCGGCAGGTAAGAGGGATTACGAGAGCCTTATAGACAGATGCCTTCTTCATGACCTCGTACTTATAGATGAAAGCGTGTGGGCCAGCGGAGGCGTTTCAAGCGAACTCTACAAGGCGCTCTGCGGCCTCACAAGGGAGACGTCCCTGGTGCCAGGCGTGGTGAATTACGGGGATTCCTACGACATAGTGCCGTTAACCGAAGAGGAGGCGTGCGAGCTGCTAAGAAAGACCCGCAGGTACTATACCGACTCAGGCATAGCACAGGATAAGCTTGGGAGGCTCCTTATGGCGTGCAACCCTAAGCCTCGCTGCCTTGAGGTTGAGTTCATAACTAACAGGATATACGGAGTTGTAGTAAGTGATTACGATCAGGAGGTGGGGCTCAAGCTATGAAGAAGCCCTGCGCCTTCTCCGGCCAGTCGCTCTTTGAGCACTCAAAGTCTTCATATAATATGGCGGCCCCGCTGCTCAGGGGCTCCTACCCTCTCGTGATAGCCAGAAGGCTTAAGCGCTACGGCATAGACGTAGGAGACCCTGTAGAGACGCTTAAGGCCGTGATAGAGCTCCACGACATAGGTAAGGCGGCAGAGCACTACCAGGCCCAATTTGATGATGAGTGCAACCCGTCCCGCGGCGCGCGGCCGTCCTTCAAATACCATGAGATAGGCACAGCCCTGTTCTTCTATTATGAGTTTGACTCAGATGAAAGGCTAAGGGTGCTCTTAACTCTTGCAGAACTTAATCACTTGAACGCCGTGAGAGGGCTCCCAGAGCTGAACCCCACAAGGCTTCCACAGGGCTCCTCCAGTGACATGCTAAAGCTCAGCAAGTACGGTAGGCAGCTTCTTGATGAGCTGGGCTACAGCTACACTATAAGGGACTATACGGCTGGCGATTACACCATGATGATGAGGGGTATCATTTTTTCTTATGCAAATAAGGACTACTTGAAGCTTTACACGCTCTTCCTTGCCCCCATAATTGTTGGGGACAACCTTGACTCTGCCTCTCGTTCACCCGAAGAGAAGAGGAGGTTTGTTGAGATCTTGGTGAAGGAGGTGAAGGATCTGTGAGTGACGAGGTTATAAAGGTGCCCCTCTATGGTATTTTTGGTGACAACTTCATAAGGCAGGTCGCGGTAGAGGTGGGCGAATACAGGGAGGTAGTGAGTGGCAATAGGACGTTCATAGAGGTGGACAGTAACGACCTGTTGAACGTGCTGAAAATGGCGAGCGACCGGGCCAAGAATATGAACAAGGTAGTACCCATGAACAACAACGACCAGGGCATCTATAATAAAATATTGAATAGCCTTGGGCTCAGCGGAGCGGACCCGATGTGGAAGGTCCTCAGCTCCTACAAACCAAATAACAACGACTTCGTAAAGGACGAGCTATCCCCCATATCATTCCTTAAGCCAGACATCTACGAGTACGCGAGGCTTCCCGGGAAACCAGGGGGGACCCCGGCGAGGAACATCATTAAAGTGTCCCTAGGCTATACAGTGCTGGCAATGGCTGGGTGGGTGCTTTCAAGGCTTGGCTCGACGCAATTAAATGAGAATGAGTGGGTCGGCGTTCACGCCTTTAGCAGCGTGCGGACCTCGCTCCAGACGCTTATAGGCCATTTATTAAAAGTCAGGAAGGGGCTCCTCCCTGGCATCAAGCCTGAGACGGCCCTCTCGTTATGGCTAGCCATTAATACCATTAAGGCCAACATAGTAGTTGATAACTTCATCCTAGAGATCTACGTGGTCTCCGATGCATACGGCAGAAAATCGACCACGCTGAAGGGAGGGTTCGCAGTAAACCTTTCTAGGCTCATCACAAGGAAAGAGCTTCTCATGCCAGGTAACGAAAGTAGCATGGACAGCCCCTACCTGGAGCGGTTGGCCACCACGGCTCTTGAGACCAATAGCAGGAGAGCCTACGAGAGGGACTTCGCCATAAGGTTCACCAACCTAGTTTACGAGTACGTGAACGGCTCAAGGAGGCTCGAGGACCTGCTGTACTACGCCTATAGGGAGTACGTGGTTAACATGAAGGGCAGCGACTTTTTCGCTAACAACCCCGCGAGGTACTACGCCTATAGGTACGCCGAGGACCTCACGAAGGAGCTCGGGGTGAGATGACATGAGCTACAGCGAGTGCGTGGAGGCCGCGTTGAGGCACCACGGCATACCTTATGTCAAGGTTAAGGAGTCGGGTCACGACGCCCCGAAGGGGAAGCCCTTCTCCGCCCTGCTCGGCGAGCTCTGCAGGAGGGACTTGATGTTATGCAGGTGGCCCATGTACCTGCACCAGGAGAGGGCCCTGCAGGAGCTCATGGCAGGGGGGAGCGTGATACTCGCCTCAGAGACCGGCAGCGGCAAGACGGAGCCAGTAATAGGCTACGTCCTTAACTCGGTCTTCAGGGACCCCCACTTTAAGGCCATGTTCATATACCCCACCAAGGCGCTGGCCGGGGACCAGGTCAGGAGGTTCGCAGAGTATGCCAGGGAGGCAGGCCTTGAGGTGTACTCTGAGGATCACGGTAATGTTAAGGTAATAAAGGGCGACGTAGTAAGATATGATAACGACGTGGGCACTTACGTCAGAAAGTATGTGAACCAGGCTAAGGTGCTGCTCACTAACGCTGAGGTATTCCACATAGCTGTATACAATAGATTTAGTAGACAATACCCGCCCCTGAGCTTCCTGCTGGGCTCAAAGCTGGTAGTGATTGACGAGCTGGATTCGTACGGAAGCTCGAGGGCTGGGCTCCTCATTCACATGCTTAAGCTTCTCAGGGATAAGTTCAAGTTAAACCCTCAGTTGGCTATAATGAGCGCAACTATAGGGGAGTCGAAAGAGCTGGAGAGGTACCTTGGGGCCACCCTTATAGCTGGGCAGGGTTACAGGCCCGATAATTACGTCTACGTGCTGTTGCCCCCAGGCTTTACGGAGACATGCGCAAAGCTTGGCACTACGTGTGATCTCGGGAACCTTGACGGCCTTAAGAATGTCATGCTCAAGGTACTTTCAAGCAAAGAGCTAGTGAGCGCGGTCTCGACGCAGCTAAAGGCCCTTAGAGGTTATGTGCCAAGGGTCCTGGCGGACATAGTCAAGTGCCAGGGGTCGACACTGATATTCACTAATTCAATAGCAGAGGCGACGAAGCTCTCCAAGGAGGTTAGCATCTACGCAGGCTTTGAGGTGCCTGTGCACAGCCACCTTACAAGTAGGCATCGCCGCGCTGAGATAGAGGAGGGGCTCAGGACGGGCAGGCTAAGGGCTGCGTTCACTGTCAGGACGCTCCTGCAGGGCATAGATATAGGCCACATAACCAGGGTCGTGCACGTGGGCCTGCCCAGGTTTGCCAGCGTAAGGGACTTCATACAGAGGGAGGGAAGGAAGGGGAGGACCCAGGACGTGGCGAGCACTGAAAGCATAATAGTACCGACCTCCTTGGACGACCTCATAATATTGGCTGACCTCTACACTTGGCTCTCGCGCGGCCCTGAGAAGCTGATATTTGTGCCCGACAACGATTTCTTTAAACTTAACGACGTCGTCTTTGGGCTTGTTAGTGACCCTGTATTTGAGCACGATCTGGGGCTTACCGATAAAGAGAAGGAACAGCTGAGGAAGAAGCTAAGCTTCTATGGCACAGAGTATGGCAGGATAAAGAGGATTCTGGCGACGTGGAACGAGGATACTTATCAGTGCAAGGAAGTTGAGGAGGACATAAGCCAGAGCGACTTCATAAACTACTTCCAGCCGGGCGCTTTTGACAGCTACACGGACTCGCTGGTGATCTGGTATGATCGGAAGAAGGATGATCGGAAGAAGGGCCTTATATTCGAGGTGCCCGTGAAGGACTTAAGGGAGGCAAGCAAGACGAGCAGGGACTCACCGATAAAGTGCGGTGACAGGTACTTCTACATGCCGTCCTTCCTGAAGCGCGCCCTAGAGGACTACTTCAGCGAATGCTCAAAACTTGGTGAGAGGAGGAGATGCGACCTGGACGAGCTTATAGAAGATTACTACAACGGCAAGCTGTGGTCAAAGGTCATTGTGGACCTGGCGTTCACCAGCGAGGGCTTCGTCAGGGGCCAGGTTGTTCCCAGCTATGTCATGTGGTTCCTGGAGTCAAGGGACAGGGTACCTGTGGTGCTTGAGGACGGCAGCATAGTGCACCTATATAAGGTAGTGCCTGCGGCTGACTTTGACCCATACTTCAACTCCAGGAGGCCTAACCATGAGCTCTTCACATACGCCTACGCCGTGGACTTGGAGCCCGGGGACCTGGCCTATATTAACATGGCTATGTCATTTATACAGGCGGTCCTCAGGAAATCGTTTGGCGTGAGCCTCTCGCTCATAAACTACAGCTACTCGCAGGGCTTGTTGAAGGTCTGGGAGAGCGAGCCTGTGGGCCTCCTCAAGAAGCTCAGGGCGGGCGAGAAGGTCCTGGCAGGCGACAGGGAGCTGAGCTGCGAGTCGCTGCTCAGCGAGGTGAAAAGCGCTGACGTTGAGCACGATGAGTACATGAAGTTCCTCCTAAGGTACCTTGACCCGTTAGACTTCGGCAGGAGCGAGGTCCTGGGGAATTTGAAGGCGGTTAAAGACGCCGCTGAAAGGTTCGTCTACTACATTTGTAACATGATACCGGCCGTGGTGGAAAACAACGTTGTCCTGGTCTCCAGGGAGTGGCCGCAGTGGCTGACAGTGATAGATTACTTTAACGGTAAGTACATAATCTCGAGGAAGGATGTAATAGAGACTGCGGACGACGTCAAGAGCGCGCTCGAGAAGGCCTTCAAGATAGCTTTCCCAAACGGCTTAGATCTCTTCAGTAACATCAAGATAATATATTATGGCCCGCCAGATGAAAAACTTGAGAAAATGGTAGAAGCAAATTATTTGCTAAGGGTGATCTTCATCAATCTAACGAGGACGCTGAAGGGCTTAGCCTCCGGGGACCCGAGGCCCTTCATGTTGTCTGGCGTAAGGAGGAAGGTCTTCGGCAAGGATGACCTAACGGAGCTGGAGCTTAAAGTTAACTCTGAAGCCCTCCTCAGCGGAAGGGTTGATGACGAAGTCTTTAGAGAAGTAGGACTCAAGAGGGCCGAGACCATAGCGTGGCTTTACAACCTCTACACTAAGCTATCCAACCAGGGTAAGGCCTAGATTTCATCTTCTTTTACCTTTTAATTTTATTGGTCTTTCAATTCCATTGAGCGGATTCCGGCTGCAAGTCCCTCAGTGATGGCGTCGCTTCCCCCACCTTTCAATTCCATTGAGCGGATTCTTTATTGTTGTTTCACATCAATGTACGTTTTTGGTGAGCTCTTTCAATTCCATTGAGCGGATTCCAAACTGCAGCGTCCTCTCTATCCTATTATATATATAACTTTCAATTCCATTGAGCGGATTCTGAAGGCCGAGAATTGGCATCTGCTTACGGGGATAGAGAACTTTCAATTCCATTGAGCGGATTCTGTCTGCGCCATCTTCTCACACCTCGCAGGGCCACTTCTTTCAATTCCATTGAGCGGATTCCCCCTACGTGGATTACGTCCTTCTCTGCAGAACCGACTTTCAATTCCATTGAGCGGATTCCTTGGCAGTTATGACTGTTAGCGGGCCCGAGAGGTCTTGCTCTTTCAATTCCATTGAGCGGATTCAGAGCATAGGAAGTGGCAAGTATGGCCCTGTCTGGGTTCTGTCTTTCAATTCCATTGAGCGGATTCCGAGCCTTGGCCCCTCCATGCGTGCACGTGGCGGGGCCCGGTGTACCTCCCCGCCTCCCTGAGTCCACTTGGGACTATTTAAGCCCGCCCTGACGCTTAGCCGATACTCCCCAGGGGCCGCCTGGGAGGGCTACCATTAAGTTACGTTTTTATTTTTATCAAAATATTTAAGTTAACCTAAATTAACGGTCACCCGCGGTCGCGGCCCTTAAGTTCTTCCCATGTGAGCCGTGGGAGGCCTGAGCTTCGGGGACGCGGCTGCCCAAGGGGAGCGGGCACTAGCGGGAGGCCCCATTAACTGGGGCCAAGGCCTTAGCTGAGCCTGGCTGCAGCAGCTCCTGAAGTATGACAGGATGACGCTGAGCGAGCCAACAGGTTTACGAGAGCTGAACCGCGAGGCCGGGCCTGGCGGAGGCAGGGGCGGGCACCACGGCCCCTTTAGTCCAGGGCCAGCCAGGCCACGTGAGCCCCAGCGTGTTGATCGCCCGCATGGCGGCTTGCAGGGCGCAGCCGTAAAGGCCGGCCCGCGGGGTTTGACAGGCACGGAGTTCAGTAGAAGCTTTTGACAGGGGACTAAAGCATGTGGCGTGGATCATTGGGCCAGCCCCGCTGACATAACCCGTTGCTGTGTTAGGGCCCTGGGCCTGGCAAGCTCCTGCGGCCTCGGGCTGGGGCGTTACGTCGGCGGCCGCGTTAAAGGGCGACCCCCTGTCGCTGTAGCTTAGAGCGCTGCTGAGACGTTAAGTCATCATTTTCACCTTCCGAGGGGAAGAAATTTATAATGGGAAGGACAGCTAACATTAGGGGTAACTCCTTTATGTCAAGCCTTGACGGGTTCAAGGGCAGGAGGCTCCTTGACCGTGAGCGCCTCAGCGGCCCTGCCGAGGCTCGGATGGCAACGGGTGGAAGGGGTCGCGCGGCCGAGAAGCAGAGCGGGAGATCCAAGGATGAGAACAACGAGCCCCCTCGGGCTCAGCGCGTAGAGCCCTCGCCGCGCGTTGATAACGCCAGGAACGAGGGCGGCGAGGAGCCCCCGAGCCCGGCCCCAAGGACCTCTGAGGCGCAGGAGGGCAGGCGGGCGGCGGCCGAGGAGGGGCCTAAGGACGCCGCGGGCGCGGCAATAACAAAGGAGGAAGAGGCCAGAGGCGAAGGCAACGCCGGCCAAACCCTAAGCCGGGCCGAGGTGAGGCCCCCAGGCCTGCCCGGCGCCGCAACCCCTCCAAGGGCGTCCGTTCTCGACTACCTGCTGTCCCGTCCACCCCTCGCCAGGGAGGTCCCCCTTGCGATTCCGGGCAGCGTCGACTCCGACCTCTACGAGCTGCCCATGCCCGCGGTGGCAGTAACACTCCTCTACGTGGGGCCGCGCCCGCCCGTTGAACGGAGGCCGCCCGAGGCGGCGCCGCTTGAGCTCAGCAGCGAAGTACTTGACGAGCTGCCCAGCCCCCCGCCAAGGGGCAGTAAAGAGGGGGCCTCAGGCCACGGGCAGCCCCCGCAGGCGGCCGTTGCCCCAAGGCAGGAGGACCTCAGCATTGAGGAGAGCCTGACCAAGGAGAAGGGCGTCATAATGATCCCGGAAAGCCGCTACTGGCTGGCCCAGCCGATATCCTACATGATTGAGAGGAGCCTCGCCGTCAGCGGCCTGCTAAATGAGAAGGACGTCTCGAGGAGGATAGTGGAGGCCACGCCGAACGCCTATGATCAGAAGGAGCAGTGCTACTACAGGGTGGCCCTTGAGGACCGCTCGGCAATTCTAGTTATCACGCCAGGCCTCGTGGGCTCGCCCAAGGAGCAGCGTGAGGAGTTCCTGAAAGAGTGTGGCCTGGACCTTGAGAGGCTCCTCAACGAGATGGGCGGCTCAGAGCCTCCGTACAACTACGTTATAATGCCGCAGGAGTACTACAACAAATTGATGCCGTCCATTATAGGACAGCGCTATGACAATCCCTCAATTCCAATGTACGTCCTGACCCTCAGGCCCGAGAGCCTGCCGGCCAGCGCGGGGGTTGACGAGTACGACGTCCTTGGCTTTGCGGTCAACATCACTTTTGACTTTACAGCCTACAGAACAGCCGATTCCTTTAATTCCTTCAAGCCGCCGGCCGAGCTTAGGAAGCTCCTCACCGAGGCCGAGCCTGGGAGGCCGCTGGGGCGGCTCAACGATTTCCTCAGGTGGCGCGAGGCGAGGGTCGACAGGCTGGCCAACTATGCTAGGAGCGGGCGGCTCGCCTTCAACGAGAGAGAGCACAACTTGAACCTTGACCTAGGCAACCTGACGTTATACATATCTAGTGTCATGGCGGGCACCTCAGGAGCAGAGAGCGACGAGCACAGGGCCGGCAAGGTCCTGACTCTGATACACCTCATAAGCAGGTTCGCGAGGGAGAGGCACTGGGCGAGTTCTCTGGAGGAGCTCAACGATTTTGACCTTCGGAGTCGCAAGTCCGAGATCGACGAGATATTGAACTTCCTAGAAGGGCGTGTGTTTGTTGAAAAGCCCCTCAATAACGCCTCACTCAGCGGTATGGCCTCAGGCGAGGTGATACCTGACATAACTTATTACGGCGAGGACGGCATTGAAGTTTATGAGATTGAGACCTTCTTCAATGAAAAGAACCCCTACCGGAAGCTCATGGAGTCCAAAGAATCACCAACGCTGATGAAGTACGCTGAGTACGCCAAGGGGCTGGGGCTGAAGTCGATTAACGTTGTGCTCACCTCTGGTGTCTACGCACTCCTCTACTACGGTGAGCTACTTCATGCCAGGGAAGTGGCCCACGAGAAGATCGGCGAAGATGTGACCATAAAGTTCTACCTCATGGACCTGACGAACCTACGCCTTATCGACATGGACGGGGAGGTGAAGCGTTGGATAGAGCTGGCTAACAAGCTCATTAGGTTTAAGGAAAGCTAGGGGTGAGAGCGTGTCGTCGGCCCAGGCATACAGCTCCTTCACTAAGGACTCCGTGGCGCGGCTCCTCAGCTGCCTTGTTGGCGTGAGGGAGAGCGCCAGGCCCCTGCTCAAGCTTTACGACGACCTGCTCGGCGCGTCCGACAAGACGGTCGCTGAGGCCGAGAAGGAGAGGCCCTCAATCAGAAAGATATTCCTGGGCGGCGTAAGGCAGGAGCACGTGGAGTTGAAGGTAGACGGGCCCCACCTCAGAGGAGGGTCTCCCCCCGCGGGGTCTCTCTCCTACGCTTACTGGAAGCTCTACGGGACCAGGCCCGACGTCTACATAAGGTCCTCCCAGAGGCCCGACATCAAGGTAGGGGACGCCCTGCCCGAGGGGCCTACGCAGTGGGTCGCGCTCCTGCGGAGGCTCCTGCAAGTGATAGACGAGGCCGTTAAGGTGGCCAGGTCCAAGGGCCTGGAGGTTGAGGAGCCCTCGCCCAAAGACGTTGACCTACTCTCGAGCCCCGAGGCCCTGCCGAAGCTGGTCGCTGACCTCTTTAACGCGCTCATGAAGTGCGCCCCAGAGTTCAACGAGGACAGCGACCTGCTGTGGGGCCTCAGGCTGACAGTTAAGGAGGACGTCGACTCAATAAAGGCCGCCAACCCGGCCTCCGCCGAGGCCCTGGAGCTGCTCGGCCTAGGCAAGGTTGATGAGGTGAGGGGCAAGGACAGGACCTTCGAGTTCTACGGCTTTGACTTCCCTAACTGGGAATATGTAAGGGACGTTATAAAGAATCGCGTCAACGCTCCTGCGCCAGAAAGTACAAACAACTATAATGTCCATGTACGGTTTGACTTCAGGAACCTCTTGATACGCTGTGAGGTCTTTATATCAGGCCGCGCTTACTCCTGTGAAAAAACCTCGGTAAGTAATAGGCAGCTTTGGCTTTACCGTCACCATGTGCTGGCCGACGCCATCTATTACATGGACTCCTCACTTCCACTTCCAAAGACCCTGGGAGGCCTAATCATCATGGCCATTCTATTAATGTCAAGGCTCGCCACCTACATTTATGTAAACCTAAACGGTGACAACTACGGCAGGATTGTCCGGGTGAATATGCCTGACGGGCAATTCTCATACTTAGGCTGTGAGGGTACGTGGACAACAGTCTATGACCCGATAGCCGAAGACCTTGGCCAGATAGACAATGAAGAGGCGTTCTTTAACCTTAACGAGTTCTCCAGGAAGCACGTAATGAGGTGCTATATCCCCATGGCCGTGGGTGATATTATGTCGCAGAAATTCCCAGAGCTCTCAGAGGCTCATCGTAATCACCTGCTTCTCTGGGCAATACCATCAATAATATCTGAAGAGGATCACTAGCCAGCTTGTTTTAACAATCTCATTACTTTTAAGCTCTGAGCTGTCATGCCATCCTTGTCCTCCGCCTCGCCAGGCGCCGGGCCTGCCGCTCAGGGCCCGTCACCCGTGCCCTGGCCTCAGGCCAGGGGAGGGCCTGCTGCTCGCCGACGGCCTCCCGGTGCCGGCCCTCGTAAAGCTGGACCTCTGCAAGTCGCTGAGGAGGTTCAGCAGCGGCAGGTTCCTGAAGGAGTGGAAGGACTACGCGTCGGGCGGCGACCTCGGGGAGCTGCTCGGCGAGCTGACCTGAGCCCCCTGGACCCTCTCGAGGGCCCTCACCATGTTGAGCACCTTCCTGCCCTCGTCGGTGAACCAGTAGAGCGTCCGCCTCCCGCACCTGCCGCTCGCCAGGACCCCGACATCCACGAGCTCCTTGAGCTTCTTGTCAAGGGTGTTCCTGCTTATGTCGTTCACGGCCTCGTGCACCTGCTCCCTCCAGAAGGCGTTGCCCACTAGCTTGAGGCCCCTGCATCTCCTGAGCTCCTCCTCAGGGGCGGAGAGGCCGCTGGCCCCCTCCAGTATCCTTATCTTATCTTGTCACTGTCGTTCGCTGCCTCCCAGAGGCCCAGGAACACGGAGCTCGAGGCCCTAAGGCTTATGACGTCGCCGCTGTACCCCTGGCCGCTCTGGGGGTAGTTCCTCATGGAGAGCTGCACCTCCGGCCCTCCCCTGGGCCTGAGGAACAGAGTCATGGCCAGGGCGGCGAACACCATGGCTACCGCCACGCCCCTCAGGCCGCTGCTCACGTCGAGGACTATCCTGTCGTAGTCCCTGCTGTCCCCTATGGCATCACCCACCAGCTTGACTATCTCGTAGGCTATGTCGAGGGTGTCCGTGCTGCTTATGTCGTGCAGGTCCCTGACGCTGTGGCAGTACTTGCGCTCCCTGAACAGGTCCTCCCTGAGGTCAAGGTACGCCCTGGCCACCTCCTTGACCTCCTTAAGCTTCGCGTCGTTCATGCTCTCGAGGGCCTCCCTGGCGGCCCTCATGGTCTCCTCGTCGCACCCCTTCCCGGCCTCCTCGCCCCTCCTGAGGGCATCTATGACCCCCTGCCAGAGCCTGGTGGAGGAGCTGGCCGGGACGAGCAGCAACGCCCTGGGGAACTCGCCGTAGCTGAAGGCGGCGTCTATGGAGCCCTTCATCAGGTCCTTGGTCTTGCTGAGTACCAGGAGGACCAGCGTTTTGCCCACAGAGGTCCCCTCCTCGTATTGGCGTCTGCAGGAAATAAGCTGGCCGGGCGGGAGGGCGTCAGAAACGTACAACCTATTTTCCTCGGCGTCCCCCTTTTAACATGGGCAAGGGGCGTGGGCGAGGAGCCCTCGGAGGACGCCGTCATTCAGAGGCTGATCGACGTCGTGTCGGCTAACGAGGAGCTGCTTGAGATGGCGGTGACCTTCGCTGACGAGGACTCCTTCGACCAGCTCTACGAAGCCGTGAGGAGCGCCTTCGCCGAGGAGGGCCTTGAGGTCATAAAGTACCCAGCCCTCGGCGACATTGATGAGACCGGCACGGTGTACCTCTCCACGGTGGCCGTGAACGACATCAAGGACGGCGTGTCCTACGTCGTGTTCGGCAAGCTCAAGGCGGAGGTCACGACCAGGACTCGCTACAGGTACGTGGGCTTCGAGGTCGACAAAACCGTGCTGCTCGACGAGAGGAGGGCCCCGCTGGCCAACGCAGTGATGAGGTATGCCGCCCAGAACATCAGGGACGGCGAGCTGTTCGACGCCGTTGAGAGGGTGGCCATGGAGCTCTCAAGGGCCGAGGCCCAGGGCAGGGTCAGCGAGTTCATAAGGGAGCTCGACAGGAGGGCGAGGGCGCATGACACAGCAGCAGCGGTCGTAAGGTCTACACTCAGCGAGCTAGGCGCCGACAAGTGAGCGGGCCGTTGACTTAGGTGGTTTTCTCTTTTATCGTAGGGGAGTTTTACCGCACCGCACCTGAGCTTTCTTAAAAGCCCGCGGCCCGCCCCCATTCCAAGTTCTGAATGGGCGACAAGAATTACGTGGTGTTAGGTAACTCCTTGTCGTTCGTTTATCCCTGCCCATTGAAGACTAGCCGCTCGTCTCTACAAGGCTAATTAGCGATGAATGAACTTAAGAGATTTCCGTGGTCATGAACAAGGATTCAGCCCAGTATTTAACCCGCGACTCACGTATGAGTTGCGCCGCCTTGCTGTTGTGCGCCTGCGCCGCCTTGCTGTTGTGCGCCCTTCTTAAGCCGTTCGAAGTCTTCAAGCGCTGACTTAACGACCATGAGGGCCTCCCTGGCAACGACGGGGAGCGCCTTCTCTTCGCTCTCCCTAAGCCTCACCTTCACCTGAATTATGAGGCCAAACAGGGCCATGAAACTGAGCAGCGTCCCCTGGCTAGGCTTAATACTGATGAACTTGTATTTGCTGTGGCCCTCCTTGTCGACTTGCTTGTAGTGCACGCTCATCAGGCCGTTATTCTCGTCGTACCCTATGGCTATGTAGTACCTCTCGGCGTCCTTCTTCATCACGCCCTTCTCGATCTCGTAGTAGACGACAAGTGAGTACAGTTTGCCCCTCTCGTCGTTATTCCAATCTAAGTCAAACCAGCCGTTTATGTTCACTGCCCCCACCCCCTGCGAGCGCGAGGTAGTAGCCCATTATCTTCCTGGCCTGCTTCTCCGTTATGCCGGCCGAACGCCCTCAGGTAGTTCGAGTACTGCCTGCCGCTCAGCGCCGCCCTGGCCAGATACTGGACCACCACGGGCCTGACATTGTTCTTTATCGCCACGGCCTTGACCAGGAGGTTATCGAGCCTCGGCATAGCCATGTCACCCCAGAAGTCTAACCTTCGCCAGTTAATGATGTTGCACTTGGAGTCCAGTCTCAACGCATTTCCCTTAGTTTCTCCACCAATCTAAACTTTGACACAAAGGTATATATAAGGTTTCAACACTATTTCCATGGTTACTATCTACACGGTTCACGGCGTCTTAACCCATTCTATGGTTTCGCTGTCAATTGCTCCTACGGTCGATTGCTCATGGTATAGTTTCAGCACAATTCTGTGACTTCAACGTCGTGTGGGACAGGACCGCCACCACGCTGAGGATGGTTCACGCCACAAACTACAGCAGGAGGGACTACTGGGCCCGCCAGAGGGACGAGGTGCTCTCGACGCTGCCTAAGTTGGTGCGCTCGCCGAAGGCCGTCAGGGCTGCCTACTGCTTCCTAAAGAGAGACTTCATGAGGTGAGCCGTGACGGATGGCTACGACAATACTCAGCGACCTAAGCGATAACAAGTGAGCTATCCGTCGACTTAGGTGGCTCGCTCCTTTACGTAGGGATGTCCTAGCGCGCCACGCCTGGGTGCTAGGTGACTCCTTGCCGTCCATATATCCCTACTCTTTGAAGGCCGGCCGCTTGTCTCTCTTGGCACAGGCCTCGTCAAGGCGCTATCAAGGCTCACAGGTTTCGCGGGCCCCATAGCCTCGCCAAGTGCTTGCCCAGCGGGCGACCAGCTCATTTCTCAGAGTTATTAATTAAATGAGATCTTTAATTATCCACCTGGCCTGTAGCAGCAGTGGGACTAACACCTGCAATGTCAGGTAGGCGTTCTTGGAGGCTATGTACAGCGAGAGGGCCGCCATCTGCAAGCCTTCCTGCTGGGCCTGCTTAAGATCGCCAGCGCAGTTCACCTTTACTTCATTGTCCTTGAGCAGTTCAAGGAGCTCCTCGCCTGATGTGACCTCGAGCAGTCTAACGGCCTTCCCTTTCCCATAGAACTCCGCCAGCGCCTTGATGTTGTCCCACTCAGCGGGCATGCCCAGGGGCAACCCCACCCTAGGGCCAGGTAACAGAGTAAGTGCACTATAATCACGACTACGATTACGGTCAATGTAGTAGTAGTTCAAGGAATAGAAGTTCAGGTAAATCTTTAAGAGGGAGCCGTTTTCAGTCACGTCCTTGACTCGCGCAGGGTTGTCAGAAACCCAGTTCCATCCAACGAAAACGTCGCCTGCCTTCTCCGAGTAGCTGGTGATGACGCTCTGCAGCTCCGCCGCTAAATTACTAAGGTTCGTAGAGTTTAGAATGTCCAATAACGATAATTCCCAGAGGAGGCCAATCTTTGTAAGTCCCCTTATGCTCTTCAGCGCGTTGCCCTCGTAGGGCGGAATGAAAACGCTGAACCCATGCGGATAGGACGACGATAGGCTACTGCTGCTTAAAATAGCAGTTTTCCTATCAGACAACTCTAAGATCATTTTACCAAGATCTGTCGGACATGGATACGGAACTTTAGAATCCTTCATACAGCTATCTATAAGCTTTAGCGTGACGTCATTCAGTATATCCCAGAGGGTTCCTATCCTGTTGCACCCTGGGGAGAAGAAGGGTTGTATCCGCGCCAGTCGCACTTGCACAATGTTACCAATGCCTACTATGTCCCGAAAGTGCAGGTCTATCATACTAAGCCTATAATCATCATCGCCAATATCCCAAATGTTTACATCCTTGTCTGCAATACCTACCACAGCATAGCCCGGTTTTAACATTAGCTTCCCGTTGGAGACCAGCTCTAAGAGCCCTGAGAGCGCACCGACTAGATCATCCTTTGCAGTCCCCTCGCCAGTAGACAAATAGGGGCACCCACATTATATAGGGGGTAGCAGTTTACTTAAATGAACCCGCTCGCCGATGGCACCTTGACGTATAATAGTTTCCTCGGCCGCCAAACGCCTTTGCAGACCCAGGTAATGTTATGCTTAGAGGATTGTCGCTGGCCTAACACGCTCCCTTGACATCGACATTACCCCCGTTGACAAGCTGGTGGGCTGCAATGGAAGTGCCCTAACCGCCTTGGCCGGCGCCCCTCCCGAGGCCATTAAGGCAGCGCGACGTCGAGGTCACCGGCGCGACCTCCTACAGCTGTTGAGGCGTATAGTCGAGGGGACCTTCGTTAAGGCCGCCTCGCTGCCTGGCTCGTCGCGTAGCAAAGTGCAGTGAAAACTTATATGCGTCGTCGTTACTATTGGCTATAGCGTGACCCTAAGGGGGGCTAGCCTATTGACTACCAGCTTGATCTCCTGTCAGTCACCTCCGCCGCCCTACAAACCCGTGTGCGATGTTAGGGATGAGTGGCTGTCTCAGGCCTCGCAGGGGACTGGCATCTATGAGACTGCCAAGAACGCCGTGGGAATAATATATAAGAACGTCTTCATGTCCTCAGACCAGTTCGTACTGGAGTTCCTCCAGAACGCCGAGGACGCCAGGTTCGAGCTCTGTCAGAAGAGGCCCGACCTCTGTAAGGACAAGGGGGTCTTCAGGGTCTCCGTGTTCACTGACAGGATAGTCATAGAGAACAACGGGAAGAGCATAGACAAGGACGACATAGAGGGCCTGTGCTACATAAAGCAGCACAAGAGGCCCTCGGCTGGCTACAAGGGGTTCATAGGCATAGGGTGGAAGTCCGTCTTCAAGGTGTCAGCCAGGGTCGACGTGGCCTCAAGGCCTCACGATAGCGACGGCGCTGTGGCGTTCAGCTTCTCCAAGGACGCCTGGTACAACGACCCCTCCCTCAAGGACCTGCTCTCCAAGCTTAACGTCAAGCCCGAGGATGTAGTGTGGGAGCTGACGCCAATACCTGTGGAGCCCCCCAGCGACCTTGAGAGGGGGTTGACAAGGTTCACGGTCTACGTGGATCAGCAGACGGCAAAGAACCTCAGCGATGCGATACACCAAAAGCTGAGGGGGCACATGTTCCTCTTCCTCAGGTACATAAACAGGGTCGAGATTTACGACCACGTCGCGAAAAAACAGAAGGTAATAGAGTGGTCCCTCGAGGAGGAGCCCAGGAAGTTCAACGACATCACTATCTACAAGTACAGGACGTTGGAGGTTGAGAAGTCGCTTGACGGCAGCGAGGGTGAGCCTCTGAAGTACGGGGGCAGGTTCTTGGTCTTCAGCAGGGAGGTCACAGTGCCCCCTGATGTAAGGAGGGACAGGGAGACCATAAACGCCAACAGGGGCGACGTTGAGGAGAGGGAGATCTCCATAGCGTTTGAGCTCGATCCAGTAAAGGACGAAATCAAGAGGCCGAGGGGGTCTCAGCTTCTCGGAGTCTACTCGTTCCTCCCGCTCGAAGAGGTTGAGAGCGGGCTCAGGTTCCTCATACAGGCCGACTTCATTCTCCAGGCAGGGAGGAGGACCATCAACTTTGAGGCCCAGTGGAACAAGTGGACCATGGGCGAGATAGCTAAGCTCCTGAGGGACTCCTTGCCATACCTCATGGATAACTACACGAGCTCGTATCTAGCGATTCTTGACTATAATAGCCAGAACGTCAGGCAAGAGATGGAACGCCTGCTGGAGGAGACCGTGTGGAAGACCATAGACGATCTCGCGAGCAGGCTATCCGAGCTCAAAGCGCTCGACCAGCAGGGGACCATAAGAACCCTTGCTGAAGTCTTCAGGCCTGAGGATGACATCATATATGACCTGCTGGCGCAGAACCTGATAGATGAGGATGACCTCAGCTATGTCTTCAACGGCAGGAGGCTTTACCCGATCTCGAAGGCTCAGGAGCTTCCAAGTAAAATAAAGGAGAAAATCACCAAGCTTAAGGCTGAGGACCTGCTCAACAGGCAGCTAATAGGTAGCATGTTAAAGAAGGACAGGCTGAGGACATATAGGTTCCTGGTCAGGCTTTACGCTTACCTGTTACACAACAACAAACTGAACCCGAGTATAGCTGTATTGCCAGACCTCAATGGCAACGTTGATGGCTCAGAAATGTTGTTCCTAGATGACGAGAGCCTTGCGTCATTCCCGCAGGACCTCTCGCAGTTCAAGGACATCGTATTAGGCTACAAGCAACAGATATCTCGGCTGTCAGAGGAGAAGTTCCTCGACGACGAGTTCTTTAAGGTAGCCGTCGAGGTTCTGGGCAAAGAGGACGCCGATAGGCTGCGTGAAGGACTTGAAAAAATTCAGAAGATAAAGCGGGTAAACCTGGATAGTTTCGCGAAGCTACTCCTGGAAAACCTCCTTACTGTGAGCAACGACGCGTCCCGCGCCGATAAACAGAGAAGCTCAATAGCAAAAGAGCACCTCCCGGCGCTGACAGCCTTCGTGCTTTTTACTCACGGGTTGCCGCTCAGGGGTGACAATGGGATATGGATGTTAAGCAAGGGCGGGGAGCTCATACCATCCACTAAGCTCTACGCGCGTGATGTGCTAAGACTACTCGGGGGGTCAAGCGAGGCTGAGGACTACCTCAGTAAGCTTGGAATCACGTTTGTTGACGAGAAAAGTTACCTCGACGTCCTTAATAATAATGAGAAAGAATTCGTAAGGCTGCTGAGGAACGCCGGGGTGAAGGGGCTGAGGCCCTGCGAGAATAGGGAGGCGACCGAAGACCTGATTAAGAAGTTGGTGAACGGGGCGGCCTCATCGCTTAGCACGGGCAGCACTAACAACTTAATGGATCACGTTAAGTACGTGAAGTACCTCAAGGATTTATACGTAAGCTGCAAGGCGACGGGGAGGGAAGAGTCTGTTAAAGATGTTATAAAGAGCCACGAAGTTAGGCCAAACATAGTGCTGATTGACAGGATGAACAGAAGGTTCAGCCCCTTCACTAATGGCGTAGAGTGCCTGCTAGGCCCCAGGTACGGCGCGGCAGAAGACTGGGGCGTGTGGGCGTCTTATGTCAACCTTGAAAAGTTCCCGAACGTCTGCTTTATAAGTGATGCCTACATCGAGGCCGACAACGACGGCAGCGGCTGGAAGGATTTCCTGACCAACGTAATGGGCGTAAAGTCTGAGCCTTCGTCCGACCTGCGCAGGAAAATGCTCGGAGAGTTCGGGGAGGCGTACGTAATGAAGAAGCTCAAGGAGCTAGCAGGGCCCTCTCAAGCTAACAGGATAATCATTGGCGACGTAGCCTTCAAGGTGGTTGAGATCAAGGACGTCTCTGACCAGAACCTGGGTTACGACATATTGCTCAAAGGCCAAACCGATGACGGCAAACCAGTGGAATACTACATTGAGGTGAAGACCATCAGCGAGGGGGGCGAGAGACCACCTTTAACCGACAATGAGATAAAGTCGCTCATCGTTAACAGGGACAGGTACTTGATTGCTATAATTAAGGACGTCCCAGGCAACCCTAAGGCCATTATAGTCCCGGCCAAGGCGCTGCTGGAGGAAAGGTGCGAGCTGGCCTTCGAGAAGGCCATAAAAGATATAGATAGAATAAAGAAGGACAACATCCTCATAGTAGACAACGTGATAGACTTAAGCGCAGAGATGGTGGACAGGCTGGTTAGCAAAAAGAAGGCCTTCATGATCTAGTCTGCAATGCAGCGTCCCTGCTCCGGTCCGTCAGCCAATAACAAGGCAGGGGACCTGGCGGTCCAGCTGAACTTTCACGTCTACACGATACAGCCCAACGCCTACTGGGTGGCGAAGCCCTACATGGCTGGCTACATAGGGAGGGCGGCCTGGGAGGAGAACTCTATGGCAAGAGGTGGGTCAAGGCGTAGTCCCCTCCTATCAATCCCTGGACCCCAGCCCGCTTTCTTGTCTTCAGGCCCCTTGATCAGCACGTAAAACCCTCCCCATCACCTGGCCCTGGGACGGCGCTGAGGATACTTGTCATAGGCGGCGGGGTGGTCTGCCTCAGCACCAGGAGCCTGCTGAACACGCCCTCTCAGTGGACTTCCCTGCCAGGCCGCCTCCGCAGCCTGATCACATTCCTGGCCTCCGATGTGCCCCTGAACGACTTGTAGGTCTCCTCAACGACGAGGTACGCGGAGGCCCCGGCCCAGCCGAGGGTCGCCTCGCCCGACCAGCTCGTGAGGGAGCAGATAGCGTCGGTGGTCGCCGCGGCGATAGACGAGGGCCTGAGGGCGGCCAGGGGAGTAGGAGGCCCTTGCCGTGACGTGGGGGCGGCCGCGACTAGCTGCCTTCGGCCTTTTTCTTCGCTTTTTTATTTTTGTTTTCATTAAAGGGCTTACTTAGGTAACTTGCTGTGCTGAAAAGTCAAGCGCGCTATGGAAAGGGCTCAAGCCCTGGAGCGCGTGCCCTGCCAACTTCGCCCAGCCGACCTGCGGCCCGACCGACGACTTTAGCTCCTGAGCGAGGAGGCCTGGTCGACGTGCTCAGCAGCCCTGTTGGCCGATGAAGGGCCTGGGGCTGAGGACCGCGCCAGCGCTTGCCGGCTCGGCCTCCTGGGCTCTCACTTTTCCTAATAATAGAAAGTGGGACTTTAGGTGGTTTAATTACAGGTAAAATTTTTATTTTTCCCACACTTTGTTGTAACTCTGATATACATGAGGTGATCCTGGTGGGCAGCTCGAACTCCTACATAGAGAAGGCGCAGGCGAGCGACAGGGAGCTGAGGAAGGCCCTAGGGCTCCTCGAGATAATGTTCCTGGTGCTCGGCGCCATAATAGGCAGCGGCTGGCTCTTCGGCTCCTTCTACGCGGCCGCCATGGCGGGCCCGGCAGCCGTGGTGTCATGGATCATGGCAGGCGTGCTCCTGCTCTTCGTGGCCCTCGCCTTCGCCGAGCTCTCGGGCGCTATACCTAAGACAGGCGCGATAGTCAGGTACCCGCAGTACAGCCACGGGAGCTTCGCCTCGACCCTGCTCGGCTGGGCTTACTTCCTGAGCGCCGTGACGGTGGCCCCAGCAGAGGCTGAGGCGGCTGTGACCTACCTCTCCACCTGGTGGCCCTCCAAGTGGCCGCCGCTGACGTACTCAACTACGGTGGCCGGCGTCACGGTGACCCTGCTCACCGGCGTGGGCTTCGCCATAGCCTTCGCCTTCCTCACAGCGTTCTTCCTGCTCAACTGGTTCGGCGTCAAAGTGCTGGGCGCCGTGACCCACGGGGCCGGCTGGTGGAAGCTGGTCATACCGTTCGCCACAGTCATACTGATATTTGTCCTCATCTTCCACCCGGCCAACTTCGCCTCCCTGAGCTACTCGGGCGGAAACATAACGGTTGGCAACAAGACCTACTCGTTCTCTCCGGCCCACGGCTTCGCCCCCTACGGCTGGGCCCCGGTGTTCTTCGCGCTGCCCACAACAGGCATAGTGTTCGCCTACCTTGGCTTCAGGCAGGGCCTTGAGTACGCCGGCGAGGCCAAGAACCCACAGAGGGACGTGCCGCTCGGCACTATACTCGGCTTCATAATAGCCATAGTGCTCTACGTGCTCCTGCAGGTCTCCTTCGTGGGAGGCATAGACTGGTCCAGGTACCAGATGAACCTGACCTACACCTACCCGAACGGGACCACGGTATACAAGGTGGTCCAGCTCTCGCCCGGCAACTGGCAGGGCCTCGGCTACACCGTGCTATCCTCAGGGCCCTTCTACGAGCTGCTGGCGGTGAGCGGCGTCGGCATACTGGTCGGCTGGGCCTTCATACTGCTCATTGACGCCGTCGTCTCGCCCAGCGGCACCGGCTGGATATACGAGGGCACCACGACCAGGGTGCTCTACGGCATGGCTGCCGACGGGGTGCTGCCCGAGTGGTTCCTGAGGCTCAACAAGTACAGGATACCGTGGATAGCCCTGATAACCTCGTGGCTGCTCGGGGCCCTGTTCATGGTGCCCTACTCCGGCTGGGCCCTCATGGTCAGCTTCATATCGCTGACCACGGTGCTGACCTACATAATTGGCGGCTCCGCCCTCATGGTGCTCAGGAGGACGGTTCCCAACATGCCGAGGCCCTTCAGGGTGGGGAGCGACAGGGTCGCCTGGGTGATAGCTGCCATAGCGTTCATAGCCTCCTTCCTGATAGTCTACTGGTCCACGTTCTCGGTGCTCTGGCTGGCGGCGACCTTCATACTCGTCGGCGTGAGCCTCTACTACATGATGGTCGCCCCGTCCAGGTTCGGCGTCAGCAGGGCCCACGGCGTTGCGGCGGGCGTGATGTTCTGGGCAGTGCTGGCGGCCACCACGTACTTCCTGGTGTGGAGGAACGTCATGTCCGTGGCCCCAGCGCCCGTCGACGCCAGGACCGTCGGCTCCCTGGTGGGCTTCGTGGTGGTAAACCTGGGCGCCGCCGTTGGGCTCACGGAGTGGCTCAAGGGGGAGATGAACGAGGAGGGCAGGGCCCACACCAACGCTGGCTACTGGGTGCTCGCCGTGCTGTTCGGCGCCTACACGCTCTCCTGGCTCGGCCAGTACGGCCCCTTCACGTCGCCTATAATACCGTTCCCGTGGGACACCGTGGTGACCGCCCTGGTGGCCCTGGCCCTGTTCTTCTACTCGGTATACAGCGGCATCTTCACCAGGGACCTCGACGCCGTGCTGAGGGAGCTCGGCGTCGCCCCAGTGCAGGCCGACGGGGGAGGAAAGGGCCCATGAGGCCCGAGGGAGCGGCCTAGGCCTTAACTTGGTCCTTTTTTATTTCCGTTCGTCCCTGCGCTTTCACCTCGGTCATTTTACGTTCACTCGTGATCGAGCGTAGGGACTGCCCTCGGCCACCTGCCGAGCTCAGCGGCGCGGGGCTCACATATCACCGCGGTGGCCCTCGCCCCGCCTTCTGGGCACGGCCCACGCTGGCGGGAGCTCATCCTTTGTCAATATTTTGTTGTGTAAACAGATACAAAAAGGGTTTCTGTTAGAATGAGAAAGGGTTCAGCCCAGGGCTTGGCCTGATTCCTAGGCGCCCTTGGCAGGCCGCGGCCTCACGAGGGCCCCGGCCGCTGGCCTCCCTCTCCGAGCCTCTGGGCAAGGGGGTCGGCCTCCACGAAGGCCATTATCCAGCCCACCACGTCCACGAAGGGGACTATTATCAGTATCCCGGCCACCCTCAGGAGGTCGTCGTTGAGCCTGCTGCCGACGTCATAAATCTCAAGGCCGGGGAATATGGAGGCCAGGAGCACGCCGACCCAGCCCAGGGCCGCCACGGCATAGCCGAGCTCCCTGACAACGATCACAGCTATCAGGGCGCCGGGCCCCGGGATGGAGGCTAAAGCCATCAGCGCGGCGGCCGCCATTATCAGCTCCCCGAGCGCCACGGCCCCAAGGGCATACGGAACGTACCTGACCCAGCCGGAGCCGTCGTACTGGCTGAGGCCTGAGGAGCGGAGGTCCCTCAGGGAGGCCTCGAGGCTCCCCCTGGACCTTGTCAGGAAGAGGTAGGCCCCGACGCCCGTGACGAGGAAGCCCACGATGGGGATCCCCGCCCCTATCGCAGCCAGCAGCAGGGATATGAAGGCCCAGAGGGACCCCTCCTTCAGCTGCTCCGCGGCAGCCTTGGCGTAACCTTGGCTCATAAGCCGTCAACTCATGTACATGGGTTCGGCCAGGTATATATGCTGACCCCTCGCCTTGGCCCCGCGCGGCCTCGGCCAGCTGAAGGGCATGTTAGGGGGAGGCGATGGTCATATGATACGTGAGGGACGGCTACGCCACGCGGGGCCTCCTGAGACAAAGGACTACCTTGATTCTATTATTTTACTTCCCTTTTCCCACTCATTTCATTATCAAGATGGCGAAGTTGTCTGGAGACGCCATTATCAAAGCCCTCCCGCTAAGGCTGGCGTGCCCCTTAGCGACTTTTTATAGTCTGGAGGGCTTCGGCCTGGCCAGCGATCAGTGGGGAACGACAGCAGCAATTAGACTATAGGTTAGGCAGCAGAGGAAGCAAAGAAGCTTGAGAAACTCAAGTGAGTTCTTCGACGTCACGGGCTTAAGGCCTTCTTTTCTGATTATGACTAGAGTAGGGGCGAACCGCGTGCCTACGTTGTGCCTGTTAAGGCATGGGGAGTCGCTGTGGAACAGGGAGAACAGGTTCACTGGCTGGGTTGACGTACCACTAACCGACAAGGGCAGGGAGGAGGCCATCAGGGCTGGGCTTCTTCTAAGAGGTTATAGGTTTGATGTGGCCTACACGAGCAGGTTGGAGAGAGCTATTGAGACCCTGGAGCTGGTGATGCTAGCCATGGGCTATCGCGTGCCAGTAATTAAAGACGAGCACTTAAATGAAAGACATTACGGAGACTTGCAAGGCCTAAACAAGGATGAGATAGCCAAGACATATGGAGAAGAGCAGGTCAGGCTATGGAGGAGGAGTTTCAGAGCAAGGCCTCCCAACGGGGAGAGCCTAGAGGACACTCAGAGGAGGACAGTGCCATTCTTCAAGAATACTATACTGCTGGACCTTGTTAATGGCAAGAACGTCTTAGTGGTAGCGCACGGCAACAGCCTAAGGTCAATAATAATGTACCTTGAGGACGTACCTGAGGATAAAGTACCTCAGCTGGAGATACCAACAGGCCAACCCATAGTTTATGATGTCTACTGGGACCAAGAGGCCCATATGCTGAAGATAAGATCTAAGAGCGTTTTAAGGTAGCTAATGTAGTTATTCATATAGTTACTCAGCGCGCAATCCTAAGTAAACATAAGGGCTCTACGGTCAAGCAAGGCCTATACTTACAGTGGAAGCCTGAGTTTTCCCTATCCATACAGAACACGCCTTAAACTTGGGGACCCCGCAGCAGGATCAGTCAAAGGGCCAGCTTGACCTCTCCGGCATGGTCTATCTATGAGTTAGCAGTGCCAGCTACGTGGGGCTAGCCAGGTGGGCCCAAGACTAGCCTAATGGAGACCAGTGAAAGGACTAGGATAATTGCTGGAGTATCAAACTGGCTCCTAGCCACGGTTATCCTAGTGTTGTCTATGCATGTTGGGCTGTTGTGGCCATCTTCTTGACCGAGCTCCACAGCTTCTTCTCAGGGCTTCTATAGAAAAAGCGAAGAAATGAGAGCAGTCATAAGCATCTACAACTGCGGCCCTGACGTGCCTGACCACCCTCAGCGGACAGTGGCCAACAAGGCCAAGGGCCTACGGCAGGGGCCTCCTTGAGCCCCTGGCTGCCCTCAGGGCCCCCTCTATGGCCTCAGCCACGGCCGACCCTATGAAGTCCCTGGTGAGCCCCCTGGCGGGGGACCTAAGCGTGGCGGGCCCCTCGCCCGGCCTCACGTAGACCTTCGCGCCCCTCGGCGAGCCCTGGAGGCACTCGCACCTGCCGAAGTCAACGCTGTAGCCCAGGGCCTTCATGACCTCGGCCTCGGCGTCGCTGGCGTGGCCCACGTCGAGCTCCAGGGCCTCCCAGTAGTTGACCTGCACCACCGCGACCTCGGGCGGCAGGGAGGGCATCATGTCCCTGAGCGCAGCCTCAACCGCCGGGGAGTTGCCGTAGTGGCCGTTCACTATGACCACGTTCCTGGCCCCGGACCTCACCAGCGACGTTATGACGTCCCTGAGGAGCAGCTGGAGGGCCTGGAGCGAGAGGGACACCGTGCCCGGGGCCAGGGACCACTCGGCGGAGAAGCCGTAAGCTATGGGGGGAGCGAGGACGCAGGGCCCGCTCACCCTCTCGCACGCCGCCTCCGCGACGCCCTGGGCTATCATGAGGTCTGTGCCCAGGGGGCCCTCGCAGTGCTGCTCAACGCTGCCCACCGGTATGATAACTATCGCGTCCTCCCTTGACATGAGCTCCCTGGCCTGGGCGGAGCTGAGCTCCTCGAGCCTGTACAAGCCGCTCACCGACACGGTTGTGCCTGGACGGTATATTACAATGAGGCCCTGGGAGGTAAGTGCTAAAGCGTTAGAGCCCCCTGGGCATCAGCTGTCAGGGGAAGGGGAGGATGGGCAAGGTCAGGGTCAAGTACCTGGGCTTCCTGGCCGACCTTGCCGGCACCAATGAGGCCCAAGTGGAGGTCAACGGCGAGGCCAAGGTAGAGGACGTCGCCCCGGTCATAAGGAAGCTGAGGAGGTCCGACTACGTGCTCCTGGTGGACGGCAAGGGGGCTGAGCCCGACACCCCGGTCAGGCCGGGGAGCACGGTTGTGCTGCTGCCCGAGACCGGCGGCGGCTAGAGCCTGAGCTCCACCTCCCTGCCTGGCACCCTGGCCCTGAGGTAGCAGAGCCTCCCCCTCAGGCCCGAGGCCGAGAGCGACCTGGCCACGTACTCTAGAAGGTCCTCCAGCGTCCCCTCCCTCCCCGTGACCTCCCAGAGGGGCCTCCTGTTGGCCCTGCTTAGCGCCGAGTCGAGGGCGGCCCCTATGGCCTCCAGGTCGTCCCTGGCCTCCCCCTCCCCGTAGCAGTAGCAGGCGGTGACCTCAACGTCGTGGCCGTGGAGGTCGTAGCCCATGCTCTCCAGCCTCATGGCCACGCTCACCGTTGAGCTCGCGCAGAGCGACCACTCCAACGGGACCTCACCGCCCTGTACAGGGATATGGCCAGGGCCGCCAGGGCTAACAAGAGTGATCCCCAGGCTATGAGGCTCAAGGCGGCCCCCCGCCCCTCGTGAGTGCTTAGGCTAAAAGTGTCGCGCTCCACTATAAGCTCCGGTGAGCACCCTGGCCTGCGTGGACTCGCCCAGCGACTTCATAAGGAGGTACGGGGTTGACGCCAAGATTGTCGAGTTCGAGGAGAGCGTTGAGACTGTCGAGGCCGCGGCCAGGGCCGCGGGGGCGCCGCCGAGCGACATAGTGAAGACCCTGCTCCTCATAGTGGACGGGAGGCCCATGGCGGTCCTGCTGCCGGGGGACAGGAAGCTTGACTACAGGAAGCTCTCGGAGCTGACCAAGGCCTCGAAGATAAGGATGGCGTCGCCCGACGAGATAGAGGAGCTCACAGGCCTGATGCCAGGAGGGCTCACGCCGCTCTCGGAGTGCATAAGGGGCCTGAAGGTCATAGTGGACGGGAGCATAGCCTCCAAGGAGAGGGTCTGGACCGGGGGAGGCTCGATGAACGCCCTGGCCAACGTGTCAGTAAGAGATCTTTTAAGGGCGCTCAGGCCGATAGTCGCGGACGTCTCGCAGTGAGGCAGAGGACCTTAGCCGCGGCCCTCCTCCTGCTGGCCTTCTCAGCCGTGGGCCTGGCGGCGGCCCTGGAGGTCTACAACAGCTTCTACCTCCACAGGTCGGCCCCGCTGGCCTGCACATACCCGGTCAGGGTCTCCGGCGTTGCAATAAACTGCCTCGACGTGCTCTCGAGCGGCTACTCGAGGGTCTACAGCTTCAGCCTTGACGAGCTCGCGATAGCGTGGTTCTCGGCGGACCTGGCGCTCTCAGCATTGACAATAGCCACGGGGCTCCCGAGGGCCCTGAGGGTCGCCCAGGCGGCCTGGAGGTTCCTCGGCGTCTCCTTCGTGCCGTACCTGGTCTACCTTGAGCTCTTCAGGATACACGCCATCTGCGTCTACTGCACCACAATGCATGTGATGCTGATAGCCAACGCGGCAGTCGCGGCCGCAGAGCTTAAGGGCTCCGGGCCCCTCTAGGTCGCCCAATCAACCCCTCCTCATCGTTTCCTCGGCCTATGTCGGCCCGCTCATCCCAGGCTATGGTTGGCCCCGAGGTAAATTACGCTTTTTAGGGTTACGTAAGCGCGTCACGGGCGGTCCCTGGCGGCCTTTTCTGGCAGTAACGCTTTACATCTAGTATCCGATATCATAAACGTGTATGTCCACGTTTTAAGGATCAGTCAAATCAATACCAACGCTTAAAAAGACTTGTACATACACAGCCCCAGACGTTAGTCCCCTTGGACGAGGTGAAAATTCTGTGGGAAGTAAGCAGGAGCCCGGCGAGAGGGGCTCGAAGTTCAGGGACATATTCAAGGACCTGAGCGACATATTTCACATGTTCTACATAGAGACGGTGCCCTCGTATGGCAACAGCTTCTGGTTCCAGATAGGGTTCTACCTGCTGGTGCTTGCCATAGTGCTGGCCGTCACCGGCGCGATAATGATGTTCTTCGGCCCCTACTGGTGGAACTACAGCGTCGCGGGCATGTACGTTAGCCAGATACACTTCTGGGCCGCTGAAATACTGGTGACTCTGCTGTTCGTCCACATGTTCGTCAACTTCTCCACCAAGGCCTACGAGAAGAGGAAGGACATGTGGGTCCTCGGGACCATAATGCTGCTCCTGGTGCTCATACAGTACGCCTTCGGCATAGGGCTTAACAACAACATAGTGGCACAGTACAACGACAAGAGCGGCGCCGGCCTCTGGAACGCCCTCGGCCTCGGCTGGTTCGTCAACCCAGAGAACTTCGGGGCCGTCCTGGGCTGGCACGCCATAGTCGTGCCGGGCATACTCATGCTCCTGGCCGGGGCCCACTTCATGCTCGCCTGGAGGAGGGGGCTCAGCAAGCCGCACAGGCCGGAGATAAGGTACTCCGTGGTTAAGGCCGACCACAGGAAGATGTTCATAGGGGCGGGCGTCCTCGTGGTCATAGTTATAGCCCTTGGCCTCATACTTGGGCCCCTCTGGGCCTACCCGTTCATACCAGCCCTTGACGCCCAGTGGGCGGCCCAGCACTACCCGGACCTCTTCGCCGCCACGCTGCTGCAGGAGTACAACTACACCTCGGGGACCGCGACCTACCAGAAGTTCTCGATATTCGGCTTCATAAACCCGTACTCTTTCAGGTGGGACAACATAACCTACGTCAACACGAGGGAGGTCTACGTGGTGAAGCCCTACGAGATGCTCATAAACTCCACCGACGGAACCAACTACCTCGCCGAGTTCCAGGCCGAGCCGCCGTCAGTGCAGCTTGAGCAGCTCAACGCGGCCTACAACTACTTCAGCGACAACGGCTCCATAGCCGCCGCCCTCCACAACACGTCAAACCCGATAGAGGTCGTGGCGGCCCAGCTGACCGTGATGGCCCAGTCTGGCCTCTACGACGGGGCCCTGAGCCAGGAGACCTGGGACCACAGCAGCCTGGACCAGCTGTATGAGATAAGGCTGATAGCCGACACGGGCCTCATGCACACCATAGAGGGCTTCAAGTACCACCTGCACGAGTACTTCATGGGAATGACGAAGTTCAACGTTGAGCCGTGGCAGATAGGCAGCTACTGGCTGGCCCCCTACGACGCCCTCGAGGCCTGGGGCGACCACATACCTTGGTGGCACACGCTCTACAACGCATCAATAGCCATGGTGTTCTTCCTCATAGTGCTGTTCCTGCCCTGGATACCCGGGCTGAGGAACCTGCCGGACTACCTGAGGCTCTACAAGATATTCTGGAACAGGTACACGATACCTGAGATGAGGGGGCAGGAGGCCAGGAAGGGCAAGTGACTTCCAGTTTTTTCAGCAGTGCGAGTTCCCGTTTTTCTCCCAGGGCGTCACTATGATGGGCTCGTCCTGGACGTATGTCCTGCCCAGCTTAAGCGAGAGCTCCGCCTTGCTGAGCTCGTAGCCTATGTAGGCCGCGTGCTCCGCGCTCACGTTAAACCTCCTGACCAGGGCCCTGGCGAGGCTGAGCGCGTGGGACCCCTCGAGGCTCCCGACGGCCCTGCCGTCCCTGTATAGCGTGACCCTCATCACCCCCCTCGCCGGGTCGGCTGATATCCTGACGTACTCGCTGGCCGAGACCTGCGGCTCCACGTAGCCAACAGGCTCGGCGCTGACCTCCTCCTGGGGCTGCGGAGGGGGCGGGTAGTCCTGCTTTAGCACCAGGAGCCTGCTGAACATGCCCCTCTCGCTGGCCCTGGCGGCGTAGGCGCTCTCGGCCAGCCTTATGGCCTCCCTTGCCTCGGAGGTGCCATGCACGGACTTGTAGGTCTCCTCAACAACAAGGTACGCGGAGGCCCTGACCTCGACGGCCATCAGGGCCAGGACCGCGTGCACCCCAGCGGTGTCGGCCTCAACCTCCTCGGTGACGTTAGCCGCTGAGAAGAGAAGCGGCGACGAGAGCTCCCTGGAGGCCCTGAGGTACCTCTCCACGCTCTGCGACAGGCCCAGCGGGGGAACGGCCAGGGAGGGGTCAACTATGAGCTTCGCCTTCCCCGCCAGCTCCCTCTCAACGTCCCTGAGCCTGTCTAGGCTGTCGCCGCCAACCAGGAGCGCCAGGTCCTTGGACAGCAGGTCCTCAAGCTCGGGGACCTGGTAGTCGGCCACGCTGAGCCCGTCGGCCCCGGCGGCTATGGCCTCCTCGGCGTAGGCCCTCGAGGGAGCCTCTGCTATAACTGGGAGCCCGAGCCCCTTGGCCTCCCTGACCCTGCGGCGCAGCTCCCCGAGGCTCATGCCGTCCTCGGCCCCAACCACTATGACCTGGGCCCCCTCGCCAACGTACCTCCTCGCGGTCGCTGTGAAGTCCTGGGCCCTGGGGTCCACCTCGGAGAAGAGCAGCACTGGGGGCCCCCTCCTCGGCACAGGGACCTGGCCTATCCTGAAGGCCTCCTCGTAGCTTATGCTGGGCGCCAGGGAGCCCAGCACCTCGTCTGCAGCCTTAACGGTGTCAAGCCTGGCCCCCTGGCTCACGTACTTCAGCGTGACCGGCAGCTCCCCGAGGCTCCTGGGGCCCTTGAAAGCGGGCTTCCCCGTGACCTTGGCGACCTCGGAGGCGTCCCCCCTCACAGTGCCGGGCAGCACGACCATGTCTACGTCCGAGAGGCCCGAGAGGAGGTCCCTCCTGGAGCTGAGCACCGAGGCTATGGCGGTCGTCGTAAGGAGCGATATTGCGGGCACCGGGAGCGCGACTATGACGAAGTCCTTAAGTCCCCCCTCCTGCAGCACCTCCCTGACCACTGGCTCGGCGGGCCTGCTGGTTATGATGCCGAACCTCAACCGCGTTCCCAATACCTGGACACGGTATCCAGGAATTTAAATAGTTAGTTTTTAAGGCGAGTGGCTCAAGCTAAGCTTTTATACATTCCCTTACATATAACCACGGTGGTCCTGTTGAAGGCAAACCTGATGAAGGCCTTCGGCGTAGACTCACTCAGCTACGTTGACTTTGACGACCCCAGGCCAGGCCACGGCCAGGTCGTGGTGAAGGTGGTCGAGGCCGGTGTCAACCCGGTTGACTACTTTGTCGTGAGCGGCATGAGGAGGGTTGAGCCCATGCCCCACATCCCTGGGGCCGAGTTCGCGGGCATCGTGGAGGAGGTGGGCCCCGGGGTAAAGGACTTCAGGCCAGGGGACAGGGTCGTCGTATACCCCAGGGTCTTCTGCGGCAGGTGCGACATGTGCATGGGCGGCCACGAGCACCTCTGCAGGTTCGGCGGCATAGTTGGGATGATAACCCACGGGGGCTTCGCGGAGAAGGCAGTGGTCAACGAGGCCAACCTGTTCAGGCTGCCCGACAACGTGCCCTGGGACCTGGCCGCGTCGTTGCCAGTGGCGGCTCTAACCTCCTTCCACGCCCTCCTTGAGGCCGGCGTGGGGCCTGGCGACGTGGTGGCAATAGTGGGCGCCTCGGGCAACACCGGCCAGTTCGCCCTCCAGCTTGCAAAGATCATGGGCGCCAGGGTCCTGGCCGTGAGCACCAAGAAGTGGCCCCTGGAGCTCGGGGCCGACGCCGTGGCCCCGGTGGAGCAGAGCTACGACGCCCTCATCAAGATGACCGGCGGCAAGCTGGCTGATGTAGTGATAGACGCCATAGGCACCCCCACCCTGCCGGTGAGCATGAAGCTCCTGGACAGGAGGGGGAGGCTGGCCATATTCGGTGCCCTGAGGGGCGAGACCGTGACCTTCTCGGTGCCAGAGCTCTACAACAGGGAGGTGAGGGTCATAGGGACGACCGGGGGCACCAGGGCCGAGATGGCTAAGCTCATAGACATGGCCTCGAGAGGGCTCCTGAAGGTCAAGGTCTGGAGGAAGCTGCCAATGTCGCAGGCCAAGGACGCTTTAAGGCTCCTCTTCTCGAGGGAGAGGGACGGAAGAATAATGCTGGTGGGTGAGGAGTGAGCGAGAACGTCATAGAGGTCGCCTCGAGGCCCGTGCTCTCGGTGTCCTCGGAGACCAGCGTGAAGGACGCGGCGGAGTACATGGTGTCCCACAACGTAAGGAGGCTCCTCGTCACGGAGGAGGGCAGGGCCATAGGCGTCTTCAGCGCCTTCCACCTGATAAGGATGCTGGCCACGGGCACCGACCCCTCCTCGAGGCCCCTGTCCAGGGCAGGCCTTGACGTGCCCGTCTACGTGGAGCCCACCACGCCCGTGATCGAGGCGGCGAAGGTTATGGCCTCAAGGGACGTCACGGCCGTGCTGGTGGGCCCCGAGGGCTCGCCCCAGGGAATACTGACGACCCACGACGTGGTCTCATACCTGCCCTACGGCGCCGCCGGGTCGGCCTCGCTCCACGAGGCGCTGGTCCCAGACTACCCCGTGCTCGACCCGGGGGCCACGCTGCTCGAGGCCGCCTCGGTGATAAGCTCCAGGGGGACGAGCGGCGTCCTAATTGTTGACGGCGACAGCTTCCTGGGAATAGTCACCGTGAGGGACGTGCTCCAGGCCTACGCCTCCGCCGGGGGCCAGGCCATGTCGGCCAAGGTGGAGGACCTGCCCATGTCGCCCGCGGCCTACATAGACGAGGGCGCCACGGTGGGCGAGGCGGCTGACGTGATGGAGTCCCTGGGCTCCGACGTGGCCGTAGTCTTCTGCGGCCCCAGGCCGTGCGGGGGCATAGACGACATAAGCCTGACCAGGTGGCTGGCCTCCAGGGCTAAGGCTTAAGTTATAGCCTCTCCCCAGCCGCCTGGGGAAGCGCTTGGACCTCAGGCCCCCGAGGGGCTTCAGGGACATACCGCCCGACCTAGCGATACTAAGGAAGGAGCTAATGGGCAGGGTGGAGGCCGTCTACAGGAGGTACGGCTTCGACCCGCTCGAGACCCCGGCCGTTGAGAGCTGGGAGGTCCTGGCGGGCAAGTACGGCGAGGAGGCGGAGGGCAGGCTCATATGGAGGTTCAAGGACCCCTGGAGCGACAGGGAGTACGCCCTCAGGTATGACCTCACGGTGCCCCTTGCTAGGTACATAGCGTCCCACCCGGAGATACCGATGCCGTTCAAGAGGTACCAGATAGCCCCAGTGTGGAGGCACGACGAGCCCCAGAGGGGCAGGTACAGGGAGTTCTACCAGGCAGACGTTGACGTGGTCGGGAGCCCCTACCCGGAGGCCGACGCCGAGATCATAAACGTCATAGTTGACGCCCTGGACGCCCTTGGGGTTGGGTCGGGCTTCAGGGTTCTCATAAACGACAGGAGGATACTGGCGGGCATATTCGAGGAGGAGCTCTCCCTTAAGGACCCGCTGGCCGTCTACAGGGTTATAGACAAGCTTGACAAGGTGGGCGAGGAGGGGGTCAGGGCCGAGCTTGAGAGGCTCCTGGGCGCCCCGGCCGCCTCCAAGGTGATGGAGGTCATCTCAATTAAGGGCGACGTGGCGGACTCGCTGGACAGGCTCTCCAGGGAGCACGGCTCCAACGCCACGCTCATGAAGGGGGTGGAGCACCTGAGGCAGGTGGCCCAGCTGGTCAGGAGGCCCCAGGCCCTGGAGTTCAGCATGTCGCTCGTGAGGGGCCTTGACTACTACACTGGGCCGATACTTGAGGTCGTGCTTGACAGGCCCAGGATAGGCAGCGTGGCCGGGGGAGGCAGGTACGACAACCTGATATCTCTGTTCGCCAAGAGGGAGGTCCCTGCTACCGGCGCGAGCATAGGCATCGACAGGCTGATAGACGCTGGCCTGGAGGTCGGGCTCTTCAGGGCCGACAGGAGGACCTACACCCAGGTCATGGTTGTCAACGTGAGGCCCGAGAGCTACGCCTACGCCTGGAGAGTGGCGGACGTCCTCAGGTCCTGGGGCTTCAGCGTGAGGGTTGACCTCAACAGGTCGGGGCAGGACGAGCAGAGGAGGAGGGCGCTAAAGCTGGGCGTCCCTGTCGTGGCTTTCGTCGGTCCCCAGGAGGAGGCCTCCGGCTCGGTGACCCTGTACTCGCCATCCAAGGGCGAGAGGCTCACCGTAAGGCTTGAGGAGGCGAGGCAGGCCCTGGAGAGGCTGCTGAGCTGATGATGCCCCTGAGCGATGCCACCAGGTCAGGCGGCGTCAAGGCCTACAGGCTCAGGCTCCTCATGGACGCTGGCCTCAGGGTGCCCCCCGGGTTCGTCATGAGCGTCAGCGAGGTGACCCCGAGGGCCGTCGAGGAGGCCTGCTCCTCCTCTGGCTGCTCCTTCCCGGCGGCTGTGAGGATAAGCCCTCCCGAGGTGGGGCTGGCGGAGTTCGCCCTCTCTGCCATAGGCCTCAGGGTCGCGGAGGGGCCGGAGGACGTGCCATACCTGGCAACCTGGCTCGTCTCAAGGGCCGCAGAGGTAACGCCGGCCGCCGCGGGGAGCATGATAATAGTCCAGAGCCTGGTGGCCTCCCCCAAGGCTTCTGGGGCGGCCTACACGGTCAGCCCGATAACCTGGTTCAGGAGGCTGATAGTTGAGGCGGTGCCGGGCCTCGGGGACGAGTTCATGAGCGTCGGCTCCCCGCACGACAGCTTCACCTTTGACCTCTCCCTGAGGCTTGTGGAGAGGAGGGTCATGAGGAAGGCCAGCGCGAGGCGGTACGTGCCAGGCAGGGGGGTCGTGGCCATCCCCATGGCCGACCCCTGGACGCAGTCCCTGAGCGACGAGGAGGCCAGGGAGGTGGCCTCGTATGCTTTGAGGGCTGAGGAGGCCGTCGGGGGGCCGTTGGAGCTCGAGTGGGCCTACAGCTCAGGCCCCTGGGCCCTGGGGGCCAGGCCGCTGCCCCGTCAGAAGTTTATGTCTATGTAGCCCCCCTCGGCCGGGGTGTACTCTCCCCTCGACTCGAGGGTGCTGAAGACCTCGGCCACCTCCGATGGCGGGCCGTTGACAAAGAGTATGCCCACGTCGGCCTCCTCCATCACGTTGCCCAGGTAGAGGTAGGCGGCCGTGGTCATGATGCCCTTCCTCGAGTAGTATACTAATATCGCCTTGCTCTCCGCGCCCTCGGCCCACTCGAGCAGGTCCTCCATCTCCTTGCTTGCCTCAACTGCGAGCATCGTGTGCCTGGGAGGCATGACTATTATGAGGGCTGAGGCCCTGCTCAGCCTGGCCTCAAGCTTCGGCATCTCGGACCCGACCCTGACCTCCCTCGGGGACCACCTGCTGGTGGCCATGATCACCTCCTGCTTCTCCTTAATGGCCTGGCTGACGTCGGGCCTCTGAATGTGCCTGGCCCTCTCCAGCATGTCCCTGTGCACGTCCTCCGCGCCTATGACCTCAAAGCCGCCGTACTCCAGCGACACTTTCTCCCCAGGAAGCTGGCTGAGGCCTAGCTCTTAACCTTCAATCACAAGGAGGAGGGGCCGGGACTAAAGGGGCTCAGGGCTCACGTGTAGATCTTTATGTACTTACCCACGTAGGGCCTGTCCCTGTCCGCGCTTATGTACTGCCTCAGGGCCCTCCTTATGACCTCAGACTTGGGTATGTTCCTCTTCCTTGAGTACTCCTCAAGGAGCTCGAGGAGGTCGTCCTCGAGCTTGAAGCTGAGCACCTTCATGCGTTCCACCTCCTGTCTTCACCCTCCAACAGGGCTCCGATACTACTGCAGTACTACTGGAGGCTTTATTGAAAGTCCCTCTCGGACTACAAGAGGAAACCTGCAATAGGACTCTATGTAACATAAGAGTATATTAGGCCTCCTGCAGTACTCCTCTTACAACGGGGAGACAGCAGTGCCCACAGTGCACCTGTCGCTGAGCGACGCCATGTACAAACAGCTGAAGGAGAAGAGCGACGAGATAGGCATACAGATAACGGACCTGATAAAGCTCTACATAAAGATGGGCCTGCAGGGCGGCCTCGCCGCCAGGCAGGAGGGCGCCTCAGAGGTGATGGTCGCCAACCTGTCGAACAGGCTTGACAAGGTTGAGAGGGACCTGAAGCTCAAGGTGACCATGATGGAGGGCAGGTACAGGCAGCTGGAGGAGGCGCTTGACTACATACTCCAGAGGCTTGACGCCCTTGAGGACCTGATAGGGGAGGTCAAGGCTAAGAAGGCGCTTGGCGTTGAGCAGGAGAGCGTCAACACTTAACCGGCCTGCAGCCCTGCCTCACGAGCCTTCCTATGCCCTCCCTCCTGATGTCCTCGAGGCTCACGGGCCTGGAGCTGGTGGAGCCCCTCATGTTAAAGAGGTCGTACTCAAGGTCAAGCTCGGTGTAGATGCACATGGAGTTGAGTATCTGCCTGGCCTGCGAGATCCCCATGGTGCCTGAGACGGCCCTGGCCAGCGGGCTCCTGTTGTAGACGGTCAGCGCATCCATAACGTAGGTGGTGGCCAGGACGGGCGAGAGCCTGACTGTCCTCGTGCCTCCCCTTATCCTCTGGTCCCCCCTCCTTCCCCTGAAGGCCAGCAGGGGCATCAGGGAGGCCTCGGTCTCGATGGCCTTAGTGGCCCTGTCGAGCAGCTCCGCCTCCTCCTCGTTTATGCCGTATATGCCCAGCAGGCCTCCCTGGGCGGCCACGTCCGCTATATAGGAGAGAACCTGGTCCGTCGAGAGCTCCCCGTCAGCGCCCGGGCCGTGCACAGCTATGAGGGAGTCGACGCCGGCCGAGCCGAGGCCGGCCAGCGAGACGGAGTCGGCCAGCGGGCTCCAGAGGTTCTCCTCGCACCCGAGGGCGAGCGCGTCCCCTCCCACGTCAACCCCTATGACGAGCTCAACCCCAAGCTGGTCCCTGGCGGCCTCAAGGGCCCTCCTCACCCCCTCGCTCCCCTTGCTTATGTCAACGAAGAGGGCCTTCTCGCCCAGAAACTCGGCGGCCCTGACTATCTGGGGCCTGAGCTGCCTCCCAAACCTTACTGCATATGAGCTCCCGCTGACCAGGGCGGCGGAGTCCCCGAGTATGTCGACGTCCACCATGGCCTCAAGCGGTATGGGCCCTGGGTAGGGGTCTATGGCGTACCTCTCCCAGACCACCGAGCCGAGTATTGGCCTCCCGCCGAACCTCCTGACCTTCTGGTAGAGGTAGACGGCCCCCGCTGCGTCTCCCCCTCCGCCTATGCCGAGCACCAGGACCTTCCTGTTGGCCACCGCCTCCTCAAGGCTCTTGAACTTCAACCTAGGCCCCAGCGAGGCCTGTGCCCTTGCTCTTAAAAGGCTCCACCAGTGCCCTATGATATGGATTCCTCATGTAACGGGAATCCATATCGTGGCTAGAGGGACTGCAGCGTGGCCCCGTCGAAGAGCACGGTGACGCCGGTGAGGTACTCGGGCGAGAAGGCGAGCCACGCTATGAGCTCCCTCAGCTCCTCCGGCCTCCCGAGCCTCCTCAGGGGCGACATGGAGGCAACCCTTGACCAGTAGTCCTCGGCGCTCACGCCCTCCCTCCTCGCGAGCTCACCTATGAGCCTGTCAGCCCCGGGGGTCCTGAAACTGCCCAGCTCAAGGACTATGACCCTGAGCGACCCCGGGTAGGCCCTTGAGAAGAGCTTCGCCATGGCCGGGAGGCCGGCCCTCACGACGTCGCTTACCCCGGTGGGCCACATGGGCGACCTGGAGGAGAAGCTGGAGACCAGTATCACTGTGGCCTTCCTCCCGTTGACCCTGGCAAGCCTCCCCAGGAGCCTGGCGGGGAACACGAGGTACATGGAGGCGGCGTACTGCCAGTCGTCCCAGCTGGCGTCGGCGGGCTCGCAGGGCTCGCACGGGGGATTGCCGTAGCTCACAAATGCCACGTCTATGTCGCCCAGGAGGGACCTGGCCTCGTCAACTATGGCCTCCGACTCCCTTGACGTCATGTCGGCGGGCCTTGGTATGGCCTTAACCCCGTACTTCGATGACAGCTCCCTGGAGGCCTCCTCGAGCCCCGCCCTGTCCCTTGCGACCAGGAGCTCGTCGCAGCCCCTCGAGGCCAGGGCCCTGGCCGCCTCGAGGCCTATGCCCCTGCTGGCCCCTGTGACTATTGCGTTGCAGCTCAACCCGACCCCGGTCTTCCCTGTATTAAAGGAAAATTAAGCCCGCGCCCACAGTGGGGCTGGGAGCTAAGGCTTTGGGCCAGGCCGTGCTGGAGCTCAGGGACGTGCGGAAGAGGTTCGGGGACAGGGAGGCCCTGAGGGGCGTCAGCGTGAGCATTGGGGAGGGCGAGTTCCTGGGCCTCGTGGGCCCCAACGGCGCGGGCAAGACCACCCTCATAAGGGTCTCCCTGGGCCTCCTGAGGAGGGACTCGGGCGACGTCAGGCTGTTCGGCAGGGACCCCTTCCTTGACCCCACGGCGAGGGAGAGCGTGGGGGTCATATTTGAGAGGCCCTCCCTCCCGGCGACTATGCCGGTCATAGAGCTGCTGAGGAGGGCGGCCAGGATCTACGGGGTGCCCGAGTCTGACGTGAGGGAGGCGGTTAAGCTGGCAGGCCTCGAGGGCCACGAGTCCAGGCCCTTCGGCCAGCTCTCGGCAGGCCTCAAGCAGAGGGCCGCCATAGCCCACGCCCTAGTGGCCTCCCCAAAGTTCCTTGTGGCCGACGAGCCCACCAGCAACCTTGACCCCGTAGAGAGGGCCTCCGTGCTCGAGACGCTCTCAAGGCTGAAGAAGGAGAGGGGGGTGACGATACTGCTCTCAAGCCACGTGCTCTCCGAGGTGCTGAGGGTCGTCGACAGGATAGTCGTGATAAAGCAGGGCTCGGTGGTGGCCCAGGGGGCCCCCGACGAGGTCATAGGGTCCATCAAGGTAGCCAGGGTCAGGGCGCCTGACCCCCAGGCGCTGGCAAAGGCGCTCATCGGGAGGGGGCTCAACGCGGAGGCCGGGGTCCAGGAGGTCACGGTCAGGCTCAGGGGGCCTGACGACGAGAGGGCCCTCCTGCTGGCGCTTGCGGACGCAGTGAGCTCCGGCATAAGGTACTACGGCATAGACCTGGTGGAGCCTGGCCTCGAGGAGCTCCTGAGGGAGGTGGGCTGATTGTCCATAAGGAGGAGCCTTGAGCTGCTTTACCTGGACCTCTGGGACGCCCTCAGGCCGCCCGGCTTTGACATAATGCTCCTCGTTGTAGCGGCCATGGGCGGCGCCCTCTCAGTGCTTCAGCCAATATCAAGCCCCGCGGCAGCCCTGGGGCCCGGCTTCACCTTCAGCCCGGAGTCGCTGGCGCTCTTCGTGACGACGATATACATCGCGATAAGGGCCTCGTCGGACCTCGTGAACATAGTGCAAGGGGGGATAATGCAGGTCTACATGAGCTACCCCATCTCGAGGAGGGCTGTGGCGGCGGTGCTCTACATAACCAGGTCGCTGCTCCCGGCGGCCATGCTCCTTGGGGTGCCGGCCATAGTGACGGCCATAATGCTCTACCCCGTGGTGCTCAGGGGCCCCGCCCAGTACGCGGCCATGTGGGCCTCGTACCTGGTGCAGAGCCAGCTCTACGGCACAGTCTTCCTTCTGCTGGCCAGCAGGTTCAGGTCCACGGGCACAGCCATCATTGCAAGCATATCATTCTACTTCGGCTACGTGGCCCTCTCGGGGGTGCTCTACCTGATAGGGCTCCTTGACAACATACAGTCGCTCGTGAACGCCTCGAACTCCATGGGGTTCTACTTCGACGTCTACTACGGCCTCACTGGGCAGGCCGTCAGCGCCTGGCAGTACCTGGTGGTGCCGCTCTCGTACGCTGTTCTATTAGGCCTCTACTTCTACTACTTTGAGAGGAGGTTCGAGCCGACTTGAGGTGGTACAGGACAGCGGTGTCAAGGCTGCTGTTCTTCGTCGGCGTCGCGCTGATAATATCGAGCCTGGTGGCCACCTACTACGGCGTCCAGCTGGGGACCTCTTACTCTACCACGGTGCCCTCGTCTCAGGTGGGCGCGGCGGTGGCAGTGGTTATGCCGACGACGTCCCAGGGGGTCGCCACCATGAGGATCACCGGGGCCTCCCAGGTGCTCTACCTGAGCCTTCAGGCAAACCCGATAGCCCTCCTGCCTCAGGTCAAGGGCCTCGGGCTCAAGGTCGTCACGCTCTCGACGGACGAGGACTTCAGGGCCGGAGTGATAGTGGAGGTTGCCGGCCTCCAGGGCAACCCCATATTCGTGGAGGAGGCCTTCCAGAACGCGGTGAAGTACTCCAGGCCGGTGAACGGCGTCTACACCGTGAGGGGCAATGTGAACAGCTCCAGCTACCTCGTGGTGGTGGCAGTGCCCAGCAACTCCAGCTCAAGCGTGGGGGTCAGCGTGGACTACAGGGTGACGGGCTACGGGAGGCTCTCAAACCTGGGGGCGGCCGCCGGGGCAGCGGTCCTCGTGGTGGCCTCGCTGGCCTACGACCTCCTCAGGAGGGCTGCCTAACGCTTTTATTGCCAAGCCCCCACCCACCTTGAGGCGAAGTATATGTCGCAGGGCCAGGAGAACGTGGTGCTCATAGGCAAGAAGCCCGTAGTTAACTACATGCTTGCCCTCATAGAGGTCTTCAACTCGTCCCCCTCGGCCGAGGTCAAGGTTAAGGCCAGGGGGAAGGCCATATGCAAGGCCGTTGACGTGATAAGCGCCGTGAAGGCCAGGTACTTCACGAACCTCTATGTCAAGTCCTTCTCGGCGGACTACGAGGAGGTCGACACTGACAAAGGCAAGGTGAAGCTCCCGGCCGTGGAGATAACGGTGGCCCTCGCCCCGCAGGGCTCCCAGCCTACTCCCCAGCCTGCAGGCCAAACCTCCTGAGGAGGGACCTGTCCCTCTTCAGCCTCTTGACCACCGCCTTGACTGACTTGTAGTAGGCCAGCAGCTCCTTGACGTCGTTAACCGTGGTCCCGCTGCCCACAGCTATCCTCCTCATCCTCGACCTGTCTATTATGTCCGGGTCGTCAAGCTCCTCGTAAGTCATGCTCTCTATTATGTGAAGCCACTTGTTGATCTTCTCCTCCCCGAGCTTCACCTGCTCGTCGCCAACCTTGACAGGGAGCGTGGACAGGGGCAGCATCTCCAGGACCCTGCTCAGCGGGCCCAGCCTCCTTATTGACTTGAGCTGGGCGTATATGGTCCTCATGTTGACCCTGCCCTTCTCTATGTCCTCCTCCACTACCTTTACAGCCCTCTCCTCGGCCTCGGCCTCCCTGACCCTCTCCAGCAGCGACCTTATGTCGCCGAGGCCCATGATCCTTGAGACGAAGCCCTGGGGGTCGAAGGGCTCCAGCTCGTCCACCTTCTCGCCCGTGCCCACGAACTTAACCCTCGCCCCCGTGGCCGCGACGGCCGAGAGAACCCCTCCGCCCTTGGCCGTGCCGTCAAGCTTTGTCACTATTATTGTGCCGATCGGGGTGGCCTCGTGGAACCTCCTTGCAAGGTCGAAGGCCCTCTGGCCTATGGCGGCGTCAACCACGAGGGCCACCTCGTCGGGGCTCACGGCGTCGGCTATCCTCCTCATCTCGTCCAGGAGCGCCTGCTCGTCACCGTAGCCGTGCCTCCCGGCTGTGTCAACTATGATGACCTGGGCCCCCCTGGACTCGAGCTCCTTGACCCCCCTGGAGGCTATCTCCTCGGCCCTCCCAGCGGGCTCCCCGTAGAAGAGGGCCCCTGACATCTGGGCCAGGGTCCTCAGCTGCTCGAGGGCCCCGGGTCTGTAGGTGTCTGTCTCCACCAGGCCTACCCTGTAGCCCCTGGCGCTGTAGAACCTGGCGAGCTTGCCCGCCGTTGTGGTCTTCCCCGAGCCCTGCACGCCCACGAGGAGGATCACCCAGGGCACCTTCCTCGGCTCCACGCTCGGGGGCTCCTCTCCCCCGAACACCTTGACAAGCTCCTCATAGACTATCTTCAGGAACCAGTCCCTCCTGCTGACGCCCGGGGGCGGCTCCTGCTCGAGGGCCCTCTGCCTTATGGCGTCGCTGAGCCTCTTTACAAGTGCGACGTTGACGTCCGCCCTTATGAGCTCCCTCTGCAGGTCCCTTATGAACTCCTCGACCGAGTCCTTGTAGGTGGAGCCCCCGCCGAGGAACTTCCTCACAGCCTCCCTGAGGCCCTCGAGCACCAAGGCAGCTTTCCCTTGGTTTCCCCAGCGATTGAGGCTAATAACCTCAAGGCCTCCACAGGCCCAGGTGCAGGCCGTGAGCTTCGAGGTGAGGGCCGTAACCCTTCACCTTGGCACGGTGGAGGGCGATGAGGTTGCAGAGTCACTCGAGGACGCCGTGAGCAGGCTGCTTGACGCTGTGGACTCCGCCGCCTCCCAGCTCGGCATCAGGCCGACGTACGTGAGGGTAGCCATACCTGACCCAGGTGGCGCCGGGCTGGGCGGCCTAGCAAAGGAGCTTGAGCACCTGACCTCGCAGGCGTCAATAAGCGTCGGGCAGCTCGAGCTGAGCGTCAGCCAGGACGACCTGAAGGCGCTGGCCTCGGCAGGGCTCTACGCCTCCCTGCTGCTCAGGGAGCCCTCATGGAGTGAGGCCAGGGCCGCCGCCTCCCTCATAGCGGGCATAGCCTCCGAGGACCCCACCCTCGCCACGAGGGTGGCAGTTAACGTCTCCGGCGAGAGGCACTTCGTCACGCCCTACTACCCGCTCGCGTCCGCGATACCCGGCAGGGTTGGGGTCACGGCGGCCCTCACCTACCCCTCGTACCTCGCCTCGGCCTACAGGTCTGGCGGAATCAAGGGCCTAGTCAAGGCCATAGCCGAGGCCCACGGCAGGGCTGAGTCGCTGGCCAAGGCGGTCGCCAGCTACCTGGGGGCGGAGTACATGGGCGTGGACCTCAGCGTCTCCCCGTGGATGGAGGACTCATCCCTTGGCCTTGTGGAGGAGGTGGCCGGGGTCAGGATGCCGAAGCCGGGCTTCGTGGTCGGCGTGAGGCTGGTCAACGAGGCCATAGCTGAGGCCTCCAGGGGGCTCAGGACTATAGGGTTCAACGAGGTCATGCTACCCGTGGGCGAGGACTCCAAGCTCAAGGCAAGGGCCAGCGAGGGCGACGTTAACGCCAGGTACCTTGCGATGCTCAGCGGGGCCTGCGTGGCTGGCCTTGACATGGTCGCTGTCCCAGCGGACCTGCAGGGGCTGGCGGGCCTCATACTTGACGTGGCCTCGTACTCGAGGGCCAAGGGAAGGACCCTCGGGGTGAGGCTCATACCGGTTGACGGCGCTGAGCCCGGGGACAAGGTGGACCTGGGCCGCTTCGGCGAGGCCCCGGTGATTGCTATCTAGCCGCCGTAGGTGAACTGGCAGCTGGCCTGGTAGCCGGAGGCCGTGAAGACGGTCACCGTGTAGGGCTCATACTGGTTAAGTGCCATGACATACATGGTTATGGGCACGTAGTGCTTGGGAGGTATGTATACCTGAGTGGTGTTCGAGGCGTCCTCAAAGCCGGCGCTGTCGTAAAGGTAAGCGCTTGAGACCTCGACGCCCGAGGTCCCGTTGTTATAAGCTATAGCGTAGACCTGGAGCATGCCCTGCTGCGTGGCCACAGCGCCGCAGGAGAGCAGCGTGACCCTCTGCTGCGTTATCGCTATCCCAGGGGCCCCTATCCTTGAGGCTATTATGGGCGACAGCCTGGCCAACATCAGGGCTATGAGCACCGCCGCGGCGAACATGGCTATGGCAGCCAGGTTCTCCCTCACGGGGAGCCCTGGCAACCTTGGCAGCCTTGGCCTCCTCAAGTCCAGGACCGTAATACTGTGCAGGGCCTGAGGTATTACAGGGGTCAGCCTAGGCTCCTCACACTTGGCAAGTAACCCCACGTAAATCCCTATATCTTACGGGGGCGCCTTAACATTCCTTGGTCTGAGACATGCCCAGGAGAAGCAGGAGAGGCATGGTGGGCATAGACACGGCCATAATCCTCATAGCGTTCGTCCTCGTGGCCGCGGCAGTGGCCTTCGTGGTCCTTGACATGGGCATGACGTCTGCTCAGAAGGCCAAGCAGACCATGGAGAGCGGCCTCCAGGAGTCGTCCACGGCCCTCCAGGTCGACGGCAACGTCATGGCGTACGTGAACAGTAACGGTGAGGTGCAGGACATATTCATACCGCTCGGAGTGACCCCCGGCACGGGCTACGTCAGCTTAGCCCCGAGCCTGATGGAGGTGTCAATTATAACTCCAAACGCCAGCTACTCCGACATATACATTGGCGTCAGTGACCTAAGCCTGGGCGCGCACCCCAACGTGACCCTTATTGAAATAGCGAATAACTTCACCTCACCAGGTGGCACCTACTACAATAATGGTAATGGTTACTCTGACAAGGCTGCCGCTGTGGTCTACTTCATACACGGCAACATAACTCCCTACGTCTTAGGCCCCTACGGCCAGGCCCTGCTAGTGATACACCTGCCATACGGACTGTCGGCCTACTCGAGCTTCACAGTGACCATATCGCCAAGCATAGGAGGAGCTATAACTGTATCCAGGATCATACCGCCTGACGACGTGAGCAGCACAATAATAGACCTTGGGTGAGGTGCGCAAAATTGCGCACCGAGAGGCCAACTCAAAGGTCTTTTTTTGTGGTTGAGGGCTCCGCCAGGAAAGTGAGCAACGTCTCAGCTGCCCTGGCGGGGCTCTTCCTTGCGATTGGCGTCATGGGGGCACTTATGATCGTCGAGGGCCGCGGACCCCTGTACTCAGCTGTGGGCATAGCCGCCCTGGTAGTTGCGGCCCTCGACGTTCCTGTGCCCCTTTCACTTGCCACCAGCGTTAAGGGGGACTGCGCTTCCCCCGGTTTTTTCCTCTCGAAGCTGGCACCCTTGAGGAGGAGCTCGGCCCTGTCAGGTTCACGCCGGCTGGGGCCCTGGAGTCCCTCCTCCTCAGGAAGGTCAGGCTTGCGAGGGGGTGTGCTGCCATGAGTGAGCAGAGGCCGCAGGAGCAGCCACCTCAGGGGGCATCCACAGAGCTCAGGGACGTGGCAGAGATGCTCAGGGACGCCGCCGCTCAGCTCAGGTCAATTATAGACAGCCTCAACAACCCGCTAGCTGCAATAGCGGCCAACGCCATGCAGAGCCAGCAGGCGGCCCCTCAGCAGCCACAGCCCAGGGAGCAACATAGCCAGGGCCAGGAAGCGCCACAGGAGGCGAAGCGCGCAGAGCAGGAGGACGTCGTTAGACCCCAGCCTCGCCCTGAGACGACCAGCACGGAGGTGGTAAAGGCCCAGCCGATGGTCTCCCAGGCGGTAGGTCCTAGCAGGGCCGCCGCGCCTGTAATCCCTGTGACTAACATTGAGAGGGTAATGAAGCTCCTCAACCTCTTCGCCGACATGAACATACTCTCAAATGACTTCTTCGAGAGCGTGGTTAAGGCCATGAGCTCCCTCGGGGTGCTCAGCGACGGTGAGAGGGATGCCCTAGTCTACCTCCTGAACACGATGAAGCTCGGCGTCGAGAAGGGCCTCTCTCCTCAGGAGGTGGTATCCCTCCTGGCAATAATATTCAGCGAGGCCGGGGTTGACAACGACGAGGTGATAAGGAGCGGCCTTGCCAAGGTGATACTGTCTAAGCTGAGGAGGCAGGACGAGTCGAGGTGAGAGGCCTTGAGCGAGGTCGCGATAAGTCACACTATCTTCATTATAGTCACTGTAATACTCGTGTCTGCCGTGAGCGCCGCTGTCATACTTAAAACATATCAGATAATGAGCGCTTACTCGCAGAGGTCTAGCGCCGAGGCCCAGGCCCTTGAGACGCAGCTTACGCCGGTCTACGCCTACTACAACTCCACTGACTCCTCTTACTACGTCTTCATAAGGAACAGCGGGTACACCACGATAAGCAGAGCCGAGCTGAGCTATGTCGAGGTCTTCCTGGGACCTGCCAACGGGACGCTGAACATGTACCTCTACTCCCAGTCGGGCGGCCAGGGGACCTGGGGGCTCGTGGCCATCTATGGCTCCCAGGGAGGCCAGCTGAGCCCCGGAGCCATGGCAGAGATAGTTGTGAGGACCGGGGTTAACTTCGGCAACACCGTGCACGTGGTCATATCTCTCCCCGACGGCCAGGACTTCAGCGCGTACCTCCAGTCGTCCCCTTAGGTGGATCCCATGGGGCTTGAGGTAGCTGTCGGTATGGCAATAGCCGCCGTGGCCCTGGTCGTGGTCCTGGGCTCGCTTGCAGGGATGATACTCACGGCCTACCGCGCGGTCCCGCAGCCCCAGGCCCTCAGCCCTTCCCCCTACATCAGGGTGACCTCGGCCTACCTGGGGTCCAACAACAGGACCCTGCTGGTAAACGTTACAAACTACGGCCAGGAGCCGCTGTACCTGGTCGGCGAGACCTACGTGATAGTGCTCTACAGCACCTCCCTGGGGGAGAGGGTCCAGGTGTTTAACCTGACCTCGAGCCCTCCCGTGTTCAAGTTCGTAGGGGACTACGCGGCCCCCTATTCCCCTGGCTCCGGCCTCATGCCGGGCGAGACCATAGAGCTGAACCTGACCCTGACGTACCAGGCCATTAGGTCGCAGCCGATGAGCGTTACAGTAATACCCCTTAAAGCACCTCCCGCCCAGTATTCCTTTACACCGGGCCCCTAGAGTGATACTTAGCACTGGCAACGAGGAGATAGACTCAAGGCTGGGGGGAGGGATACCCCACCCGAGCCTCATAGCCGTCGAGGGCGACAACGGCTCGGGCAAGACCAGCGTCGCGCTCCTCCTGGCGCAGACATACCTCAGGGCGGGCCTCTCTGTGGTGTACTTCACAAACGAGGGGGGCAGCTACACCTTCGTTAGCAAGGCCAAGGAGTCAGGCTTTGACCTCTTCGACTACTTCCTGAGGGGCTCCCTGAGGGTCTACACTATGAACGTGGGCGTCCCAGTAACGAGGAACACCGCTGAGAAGCTCCTGGGCGCCCTGTCCTACATATTCACCTCGGGCAGGCTGGGCTTCGACGCCGCCGTGATAGACACGCTCTCCTACCTTTCCTCGGCGGCCCCCGAGAGCTCAATAAAGATGCTGTTTGAGGCCCTCAGGAAGTCAGCGGACAGGGGCATGAGCGTGGTCGTCACATTTCACCCGAACACCTTGCCCAAGGCTCTCTCGGAGCCCATAAAGGCCACGTGTGACGGCTACATAAAGCTCAGCGAGGCCAGCCTTGGGGGCAGGAGGCTCAAGGTGCTCACAATAGTTAAGCTCAAGGGCCTCCCCTCGGGGGCCCAGAGCTCCATAACATTTGACGTGGACCCGGCCTTCGGGATCAAGGTCATACCAATAGTGTTGTCCTGAGGTGCTTGCCTTGAGGTTTAGCCTTCTGCCGAGGAGGTCGAAGGGCCAGGGGCCTCCTGAGGTAAAGGAGCCTGACTTCGGCGAGAGGCCCCAGTACCTCCAGGAGTACATCTCAAAGGTGAGCGGGGAGCTCGGGGAGCCTGTCTACATGGAGAAGCTGGACTCCTCGCTTAAGAAGCGGAGGGAGTACAACGTCATCTACCCCGTGGGAGGGGGCGTCTTCATTCACGCGCACTCCGTCAGGGGCAGCGACATGGGCAGGTACATAGTTATAGAGCCCCCGAGGCCCCCGCCCGAGCTCCTTAGGGCGATAGACGTCGCCCTGGCCAACGTGATAAGCGGCGAGGCCCCAGAGTCCGCGGAGGAGAGGAGGAGGCTCCTCCTCTCGCTCCTGGACAGGATACTTGAGCCTGCCAGCTCGGACGTGGACTACTCCTCGCTCTCCAGCGACCTGGAGCTGAGGAAGGTGCCTGTTAAGAGGGAGTGGGTCGACTACATAAAGTACCACGTGGTCAGGGACAAGATAGGCGTCGGGGTACTTGAGCCCTTCCTCAGGGACCCGTACCTCGAGGACATCTCGGCCAGCGGTGTCGGCAACATATACCTGGTGCACAAGATATTCAACAGGATGGAGAGCACCGTGAGCTTCTCCTCTGAGGACGAGCTGGACTCCTTCGTGCTCAGGCTGGGGGAGAAGATAGGCAAGCCCATAACGAGGGCGAGGCCCATAGTCGACGCCACGCTGCCCGACGGGAGCAGGATAAACATTGTCTTTGGGAGCGACGTGAGCCTCAGGGGCACGAACTTCACCATAAGGAAGTCGTCGAAGGTGCCCATAAGCGTCACCCAGCTCATAGACTGGGGCACGATAGACGAGAGGGTCGCAGCCTACTCCTGGATGCTGCTGAGGGAGGGCATGAGCGGCTTCATATGCGGCGAGACGGCCTCAGGCAAGACAACAGCTTTAAACGCGATAGCCGTCTTCATAAGGCCCACCTACAAGATAGTCACAATCGAGGACACGGCCGAGGTCCAGCTTCCCCACCCCAACTGGACCAGGGAGCTGGCGAGGGACACCGGAAGGCCTGAGACCAGCGTGACCCTCTTCGACCTGCTGAGGGCAGCTCTGAGGCAGAGGCCCGACTACATAATAGTGGGCGAGATAAGGGGTGCTGAGGGCGCAGTCGCATTCCAGGCCATGCAGACTGGCCACCCGGTACTCTCAACGTTTCACGCGGGCGACTTCACGAGGCTCATACAGAGGCTCACGGGCCACCCCATAGACATACCCAAGCCCTACATGGACAACCTTAACTTCGCCTGGTTCCAGGCCTCGACCTACTCTAAGACGGGCCTCCTGGTCAGGAGGATGACCGCGCTTTACGAGATAGTCGGCTACGACCCCAACAGCGACTCGGTGAGCGCAATACCCGTGTTCACCTGGGACCCCTCCACTGACCGCTTCATATTCTCAGGCAGGGGCTCAAGCTACCTGCTGGAGGAGAAGATAGCGAGGATGAGGGGGCTCTCGAGGAGGGACTACAGGCTGATATACGACGAGCTTGAGCTGAGGGCCTCCTTCCTGAGGGAGCTGGTGAACAGGAAGGTCTTCGACTACTTCCAGGTCTTCAAGGCCGTGGTCAAGGCAGAGAGCATGGGCATAGAGAAGGCCCTGGCGGAGCTGAGGGCAGGGAGGCTTGACCTGTCTTGAGGAGGCCAGGGAGGCCTAAGGTTAGCCTGCTGCACGTCTCAGCCCTGGTGATCGCTGCCGGCCTCCTGCTGCTTGCGGTGGGCAGGACGAGGCTGGAGGCGCCGTCACTGCTGATAATTATGGCGGGCGGCGGCGCGCTCCTTTACTGGCTGCTCTCCCACAGGACGTACATAAAGCTAGACGTGGACTTCCTTTACTCCCTGCTTCACATGTACGTGGTCTCCACGGGCTCCCAGCCGCCAGGTGAAATAGTTAGGAGCGCGTCTAAGGGGCCCTACGGACACTACTCTAAGACCTACAGGAGGGCCGCCGAGCTCTCGAAGAGGTGGGGCTACACAGTACCCGAGGCCCTGTCGCTCTCCTCAAGGGGGGAGAGGAACAAGGCGTTCAAGGAGTTCATGGAGAGGTTCGCTGTCATCTCAGCAGTGGGCGAGGAGGTGACGTCGTTCCTCAAGGTAGAGTACGAGACCATAAAGTTCAACTACCAGAACTTCTACAACAGGAGCCTTGACTCGCTCAACGTGCTGTACGGCGCCTACGCGTCAACCATGGTCTCGGTGATATTCGCAGTCACAACGATGATGCTGCTGTTCTTCTTCTTTGGGGGCACCAGCCTCAGGATAGTTATACTGAGCTACGTGGCCGCCCTGGTAGCGATTTCCGTGCTTGGGGTGCTGGTGATACTGAAGGCCCCAAAGGACCTATTCGAGGCCAAGAGGTCCAGGAACCCCACGGCGCTCCTCGCCGATATCCTTGCCGCTGCCGGGTTCGTGCTGGGCGTCATAATATCATACATGATACTGTCGCGCGGGATTAACTACGTTACCGTGGGCATATCATTCATAGTCTTCGGCCTCCTCTTCGTCCCCGCGGGCTACGTGATAAACAACATGGAGAACCTGATAGACGACTACGACAAGTTCTTCCCAGTCATGATAAGGAGCCTTGGAATATACCTGTCCCAGGTGCCCGACCTGAGGCAAGCGGTCAAGGAGCTCTCCAAGATAGAGCTCGGCAGGCTGAGGAAGCTGCTCGAGAACCTCCAGGCTTCCCTCGCCATGGGGGTCGACAAGGGCATAGCTATGGCCAAGTTCTCCGTGCGGACGGGCAGCGAGAACATATACAGGTCGCTTCAGGTCTTCGCTGACGTCATGGACCACGGAGGGGACCTGAGCGAGGCGGGCGTGGCCCTCTCTGATCACATGAACCTGCTGCTCACCCTGAGGGAGAGGAAGCTCCAGGTCACGGGGAACTTCCTGTCAACGCTCATACTTATGCACGCCAGCGTCGTAGCGATAATGGTGTTCATGGCAGAGATGATGTACTACTTCTCACAGCTGCTGATACCCCTGAGGGCCAGCATAAGCGCTTCCTTTGCAAACATCTTCGTCTTCGGCAACATAAACGTGCCCCTGCTGGAGTCCTCAACGCTCATATTTGCAGCAGTGATAACGCTCATAAACGCCTACATACTCGCGGTCACCAAGGTGGGGAGCCCGAGGTCCTTCTACCTCTTCCTGGCAATACTCTCAATAATGACTGGAGGCGCCATAGTTGGAGTGGCCGCCCTGATGTCGTACCTGTTCCACATATTCCCAGTGACGGCAGCCGGCCTTCCCTAGGCCTTGCCTCCCGCCCTAAATACCTGCCCCGGGCAAGGCACCCTCGGGGTCCTGCTTGAGGCGGAACGTCGCCTTCTACATCGTGCTGTTAGCGGCTTACGCTGCCTACTCGGCCGCGTGGTCCTACATAACCCTGACCAAGGTGTATGGCCTCAGGGTTACGCTGGGCGACCTGGGCATAATAGTGCAGGGCGCCTGGGACTCCGTGCACTCGGGCGTCCAGGGCTTCGTTAACTACCTCACGGGCCAGGCGGCGCTCCTAATATATGCCTTGTTCCTGCCCCTCGGCCCCCACATGATAGAGGCCCTGGTGATCTTCCAGACGCTGTGGCTGGGGGCCGCGGCCTTCCCGATATTTGCGATAGCCAGGAGGTACCTCAGGAGCGACGTCGCCGCCCTCATGCTAGCTATCTCATACCTCATATACTTCCCCCTGGCGGGCGTTAACTGGTTCGACGTTCACAGGCAGGCCCTCTTCCCGACCCTCTTCATAACCTCATACTACCTTTACCTGAGGGGAGGCAGATCTAGGTACGTCTCGGTGCCCCTGATGATATTTTCCTCGATGCTCAGGTTCGGCTACGAGGTCTACCCCCTGTGGTTTGGCATAACGTTAGTTGGCTACTGGGCCCTCAGGGACAGGAGGGAGAGGTTCGGCCTTGCCGCGGGCCTCACGCTCATAGTCGTCTCCCTCCTGCTGGCGGCGTATAACGTAGGAATCCTGACGTCGCTCTTTACGTCGCCCACTAAGGCGATCCAGGCGGCCCCCACCTCGGTGAGCTCAACGGCGTCCACGTATCTAAGGCTGACTCCAGGCCTGTCGCAGCTGCTCTCGATAAACATAGTGGCGCCTCCGGTGGCCGAGCCCGGCCACGTGCAGCTGCTCTACGTGAGGGGCTACGTGGTTGACGCCCTTACCATCGGGCTCTCCCTCCTGCCTGTGCTCTTCCTGCCGCTGCTCTCGTGGAGGTGGGCCCCCGCGCTGCTGCCGTTTATAGCGCTCCTGGCGTTCTCATCTTACTGGGGCTACCACTACCCCTACTTCTTCAGGTTCGAGTACCCCTCGATAATCATGGCTCCCGTCTGGCTCGGCACGGTAGAGGGCGCAGCCGTGATATCCAGGGGGTCGCGGAGGGTCGCCACCTACGTGGCAGCTGGCGTGCTCGTCATGTCAGCTGTGACTGCCGCCTTCTTTGAGCCCTACGGGCCGCTCAACTACATGTCCTTCACGGACTACCAGCTCTCCCAGTGGACAAGCTTCAACGTGACCTACTATGAGAGCATGATAGACGTCATAAATATGGTGCCGCGCAACGCCACAATGATAGCGGCCCAGGACAACATGCCTGAGCTGCTGCCCAGGCCCGACGGCGACGTCCTCCTGGGCTGCATAGAGGCCAACCAGAGCCAGTACATAGTAGTTAACGTAATCCACAGCCTCTACCTATACTACGATAACACTGATGTCTGCGGCGAGAGCATGCTTGAGGTCGCGGACTGGGCCCTCAGGTCAGGCTACGGCATAGTGGCCGAGGAGGGAGGCACCATGCTGCTTGAGAGGAACTACTCGGGCGGCGTGGTCGCCTTCAGGCCGTACTCCTACAGCTACGGGGCCGGCGACCTCTGGCCCCTCTTCACGGCATGGTATGGAAAGGGCTACATAAATGTGACCAACTTCCACTACGGCAGGTTTGAGGGGCTCTTCGCGGAGCCCCACGCGCTGAACTTCCTGCCGGGAAGGTACAACGTGACCTTCTACGTAATGAACGACGGCCTCTCGCCGTCAACGAGGCTCTACGCCGTGGTCACAGGCTACTACCTAAGCGGCGACGGCCTCCTGACCCCGATAACGCTCCTCAACGAGAGCGTGCCCGTCTCGCTGCTGCCCCAGGGAAGGTGGGTTAGGCTTACGCTAAGCTTCTACTCGCCGACGTTAGTGGGCTTGGGCTCCGTGACGCTGCTCTCTGATGACGTGAACGGCACCCTGCTGATAAGGGGTTTCTCCCTTACCCAGACTTCGCCTTCTTAGGCATAAGTAAGTGTTCCCCCTTTTACCTTCCCTATTCAACTTCTGGCTGGGGAGAGGCTTGACCGCGCTGAGGTTTGGCCCAGCGGGGAAGCCCACGAACTTCAGTGGGGACTACGAGGACGTGCCCCCGGTGCTGAGGCAGATGGGCCTTGACGCCCTCGAGTACGAGGCGGTCAGGGGCGTTAGGGTGACCAAGGAGAAGGCTGAGAAAATAAGGGAGGCTGCTCAGAAGTACGACATAACGCTCAGCATGCACGCCCCCTACTTCATAAACCTGGCCAGCCCCGAGGAGGAGACCGTCAGGAAGAGCGTGGAGAGGCTCAGGGAGGCGGCCCAGGCCTCCGAGTGGATGGGCGCCTACGCGGTGGTCTTTCATCCAGGCTACATAAAGGGGAACTCCAGCAGGGAGGAGGCCCTGAACAGGGTCATTGAGGCCCTCAAACAGGTCTTCGACGGACTTGAGCTCAGGGTGGCCTGGCTGGCCCCCGAGACCACTGGCAAGGAGTCCCAGGTGGGTGACGTGGAGGAGACCATAAGGATATGCCAGTCCCACGACAGGCTCAGGCCTGCCGTTGACTGGGCCCACCTCCACGCCAGGACGGAGGGGGCTGACATAAACAGCGAGGACGACGTCATTAAGGTTATTGACAGGATAGAGAAGGAGCTCGGCACGTGGGCTGTGAGGCCGCTGCACACGCACTTCTCAAAGATAGAGTACGGCAAGGGCGGCGAGAGGGAGCACCACACGCTGGGCGAGAGGGACTTCGGGCCCGAGTGGGAGTACGTCTGCAAGGCCTACGTGGACACGGGAATTGACGGGGTCATAATAAGCGAGAGCCCCATACTTGAGCAGGACGCGCTCCTGATGAAGAGGGTCTGCGAGAAGTACCTTTAGCCTGTCCCAGCCGCGGCCAACCCCTTAACCTCGGGGCTTATTTCGCTCAGCAGCTTAGCCTTCTCGACCACCGCCATGGCCTCTGGGACCAGCAGGTACCTCAGCCTGTAGAGGCCCTCCAGGGGCACGTACACGGTTCCCTCCTCAACGTGGCCGCAGGCCTCGCACCTGAAGTGGTGTTTAACCTCTATGAACGCCTGCCCGTCCCTGACCACGGGGCCCGAGACCTCGTAGTGGTACTCGCCCAGGGCTCCACAGGATGGGCACACGGCAGGCTTAACTATTGACCTCGTCTCCACGCTGGTCCCCGTACTACTCTTGTAAAGCGACTATAAAGGGGCGGAGGCCCCGCAGGGCAAAGCAGGGTTGAGCTCAAGGACCTCAAGACGTCAAGCAAGGGACGCTGAAAGCCGCCGCTTAATGCCTTCACTGCAAGGCCCGTCCTTAATAGGGCCGACCCAGCCCTAGACTTGTGGCCGTGGTGTCCCGACTTGAGGAGGAGCCCTGAGGAGAGGGAGAGGGTCAAGAGGCAGGCCGAGGAGGCCTCCTACGAGCTCGGTAAGGAGCTGCCGGAGTCCGTGCTCAGGCTAAGGAGGCTGCTTAGGAGGGCCATAAAGTACGCAGTGGCGTCTAACACTAGGGTCATGGTGGTCCTCAGCGGCTCCGACCCAGTAAAGGTCGGGGTTGCCACGGCCAGCGCGCTGATAACCTACGAGCAGGTCATGAGGTCCCTGAAGTTAAGGCCCCAGCTCAGGGTACTCTACGCCTTCAACCAGGACTACGAGGACTCGCAGCTGAGGAAGGAGCTCGTCAAGAGGTCAGTCAAGGAGAGGGGCAACCTTCTCAAGCTGACCATAATAAAGTCCGAGGACTCGAGGAGGTACCTCGGGACCACCTTCCAGGGCCTGGTGCTTGACCTGGTCAACGACCTCAGGCCCAACAGGGTAGGCATCCTGGTCGGCGTCGTCGAGGGAGGGGGCATAATAATATTCCAGGCACCCTCGTGGAGCTCGTGGGACCAGCAGCTCACGGACTTCAGGAAGAACCTGCTGGTCCCAGGCCACGACCAGCCAAGGTACGTCTTCATAGGCTGGTTCAAGAGGAAGCTGCTGGAGCACCAGGAGAACATATTCGTAGTTGACCTTGATAACGACAGCATAGTAAGCGGGCAGCCTACCAAGCTACCGGCCGCCGCTGAGAGGAAGGTGACGCCGCCCGAGGAGGCAGAGTTCCCAAGGGAGCTGTACTCCCTGGCCCTCACCCAGGACCAGGTCAACGCCATAAAGCAGGCGGAGTGGCTCATAGAGCCGCCGAAGAGGGGCAGGAGGAAGCTGCTGGTGATAACCGCCGACAGGGGCAGGGGCAAGAGCTGCGCCGCAGGCATAGCCATGGCCGGCCTGGCAAAGGTCCTCTCCAGGGAGAGGCCCTTCAGGGCCGTCGTCACGTCCCCCGACCTTGAGAACACGCAGAGCCTCATGCAGCTGGCCGAGAGCGCCTTCAAGGCAGAGGGCCTTGACGTCGAGCCCATAGTTGACAGGGGGCTCATAGCCGGCTTCAGGGGCAAGGGGATCAGAATAAAATACGTGAGCCCCGACGACGTGCCAGAGGTTGACGCTGACCTGGTGATAATAGACGAGGCCAGCGGCCTCCCAGTCCCCCTGCTGCACAAGATATGGAGGAGCCACTCGAGGGTCCTCGTGGCCTCGACGATCCACGGCTACGAGGGCGCAGGAAGGGGCTTCAGCGTCAGGTTCCTCGGCGAGGTGAGGCAGGACCCCGACACGGACCTGAGGGAGTTCGAGATGAGCGAGCCCATCAGGTACTCCGCCAACGACCCGGTCGAGAGGTGGCTGTTCGACGTCCTGCTCCTAGACGCTGAGCCTGCGGACCTAGACGACGCTGACCTGAGGGACATAAGGGAGGGGAGGCTGCAGTACCTGGCGCTGGAGCCCGAGGAGCTTTTCTCAAAGAGGGAGGACCTGCTCAGGCAGGCCTTCGGGATATACGTGCAGGCCCACTACAGGAACGAGCCCGACGACCTCGCCCTAATAGCCGACGCCCCCCACTACAGCATAAGGGCCATGGCCACGTCCTCGGGCAAGGTGGTCTCAGCGGTCCTCCTGGCCGAGGAGGGAGGGCTGGACGAGGAGCTGAGCAACACCCTCCTCAACCAGGACAAGACCAAGGGCAACATAATACCCGACAGGGTGATAAAGCACCTGAGGGTCCCTCCCTTCGGAAGGCTGAGGGGCTGGAGGATAGTCAGGATAGCGACCCACCCCAAGGTGCAGGACAAGGGCATAGGCTCGGCCCTCCTCAGGGGCATATACGAGGAGGCCGTCAAGAGGGGCTACGACTGGGTGGGCAGCGGCTTCGGCGTCAACGAGAAGCTGGTCAGGTTCTGGGCCAGGAACGGCTTCCAGCTCATCCACATAAGCCCTGACAGGAACCCCGTGAGCGGCGAGTTCACGGTGCTGGTGCTCAAGCCCATAAGCGAGCAGGCCTCCAGGCTCACGGCAGCCGCCAACAGGGAGTTCAAGTACAAGCTCCTCAACAGCCTCCAGGACACCTACAGGGGCATGGAGCCTGACATAGCGGTTGCGATGCTCAACGCCACGGCGCCCCTGAGGGACGACGTGCCGCCCATGAACAAGCTGAGGCTCCAGAGGCTCTGGGCCTACCTCTACGGCACCATGACCTACGAGACGAGCAACGACGTCATAAGGGACGTGGTCATGACGTACTGGGAGAGGGCGCCCCTGGACAGGGGCCTGCTGAGCCGCGAGGAGGAGCTGGCAATAACCGTCAAGGTGATGCAGGGGAGGCCGTGGCCAGAGGCCTCGAGGGAGCTCGGCGTGGGCTTCGAGGACGCCCTGTCCCTAGTTAAGACGGCAATAAGGAAGCTGGCGGCCAAGTACTACGGCATTGGAGAGGGCTCGCTGCAGGCCCTGGGCTTTGACGACTTCTAACAAAAAGGGGAGATAACCTAGAGCTACGAGTCGGAGTCTCCTATGACATAGACGTACAGGGTCCTCTGCCAGCCTCCCCTGTCCCCTATTATCTTGACTGGCTTCCACCCAGGTATCTGGAAGTCCAGGGTCACCACCCTGGTCCCCGGCTTCAGCTCCTGCTTGAGCTTCGGCTTCAGGGCCTCGTTGACGCTGGTCAGCAGGTACATGTAGACCACGGTGGCCTCGCCTATCGGGACCCTGAAGAAGTCCCCATGAACTATCTCAACCTTTCCGTCGAGCCCCTCCCTCTTGACCCTCTCGCTGGCCTCCTTGTAGAGCTCGTCCCTGAGCTCAACGCCGACGGCCTTCTTTATCGGGTACCTCTTGGCGGCCTCTATGACTATCCTGCCGTCGCCGCAGCCGAGGTCGTAGAGGACGTCGCCCTCCTTGAGGTCCAGCGCCTGGAACACCAGGTCAAGGACCTCAGGCCTGGTAGGCACGAACGGAACCGAAGGCCCTCCGAACGCCATCGCTATCCACCCTAGGTCTAACTCCTCCTGGTCACCCGTGGTGGGTACCCTTATACGTGTTGACTGGTGTCATTTGATTTAAGCTAACTTGCTGAGCCCTTAACACCCTTTAACAGTGGTGTACGCCCTGTTCTGGTAAAGCAGGGGGCACCTCATGGGAGGGGCGCTGCCGTCAACTACCTCCCCGACAATTATTGAGTGGTCCCCTCCGTCGTAGACGGCCCACCTCCTGGCCACCAGGTAGGGCCTGTCGCCGGGAAGCATGGGGCCATACCTGCTCTCCACGTAGTTCACCCTCCTGAGCTTGTCAAGGGCGTCGCCCGGCTCAGCCATTAAGCGGGACACCCACTCGTCGTCCTTGGAGAGCATGGTTACTATGAAGTAAGGCGCCTGGGTCAGGACCTCGTGGCTCCTGCTGGACCTGTCTATGCATATCAGTATCAGGGGAGGGCTTATGCTCAGGCTTGTCATCGAGCTCACGGTCAGGGCCGCGTAGGAGCCCCCCAGGTCCCTCGCCGTGACAACGTAGACCTGCTGGGCGGCCGACCTCATGAACTGCTTTATCAGCTCCCCGGCGTCCAAGGCCTGCACCTGGCTAAGGAGGCCGAAGTACAAAATTAAGCTTCCTCGTTGTCTTCACTATTACTTTCCTCGCCCTCCTCGCCGCCCTCCTCCTTCCCCTCTCCCTCCTCCTCGGCGCCTCCCTTCATCTGGGCCCTGTAGACCTCGTATGAGACCTCCATCGCATACTTCAGCGCCGCCTTGGCCTTGAGGAACTCCAGGGTGGAGTAGAGGCCGTCGAACTTGATCTCAGCCACGCTGCCGTCGGGCCTGTCCCTTATGGTAAGCTTGACCCCTCCGCCCTCGTCGCTCCCCTCCCTGCCCTGGTAGGCCCTTATCTCGGCCTCAACGGTGCTGAGGTACTCCCTGACCTCCTTGGGGAGGGCCATGGGCACCTCCGGCACGACCCTCACGTAGCCCTCGCCCCTGAGGAGCCTCGCCACCCTCCTCCTGCCTACCTTTATGTCCTCGGGCCTCTCAGCCGGGCTGGCCTTGCCCGCGTCCTCTATGTAGTCGAGAAGCGCCTTGAGCGCTGACAGCTCCTCCTCGAGCTCCTGTATCCTCTTCTTCAGGTAGGCCTCCAGCGTCTCCTTGCTCACTGCCCTCTCAGACTGCTGGCTCAAGCTCCGCCCCTTAGCTCCTTAGCTTAAAGGGGGCTTTCGCAGGGAGGGGCGAGTAACACCGCTGCCGGGGCCGGAGGATGTATACAGCCATAACGCGTTCCCACTGGGCTAACACTTAAATGCCTGAGGCCTTGGATTAGCCGAGAGCGAGGTGCGCGGTGATGGAATGGGAATATGTAGGGGGCGCAGGGGACGCCTCGTAGAGGTGCTGCTCCTCCTGGCGCCCCTGGTAATGATACTTCCGGTCCCCCTCTACAACAGGGCGTCCCCTGAGCTCCTGGGGATTCCCTTCTTCTACTGGTACCAGCTGGTCTGGCTACTAGTGCTCAGCGCCTGCCTTGTCATGGCCTCCAGGTGCGGGGGTGAGCCCAGTTGAACGCCGCTGAGCTAGCGATGTTCACTGCGGTTGTGGCGGCCCTCTCGGCCCTGGGCTTCCTGGGCCACAGGTTCAGGAGGTCGGGCGGGGGGCTCGAGGAGTGGGCCATAGCCGGCAGGAGGTTCGGGCCAGTCATAATCTGGTTCCTGCTCGGCGCTGACGTGTTCACGGCCTACACGCTTGTCAGCGTGCCCTCGCTGGCCTTCGCCTCAGGCGCTATAGTGTTCTTCACCGTACCCTACGCCGTCACGTTCCTGGTGGCCTACGCTGCCATGCCTAGGCTCTGGTCCGAGGCCAGGAGGAGGGGGCACCTCACTGCCGCGGAGCTCGTGGCCGACATCTACGGCAGCAGGGCCCTCGGGGTGGCCGTCGCGGTGACGGGCATAGTCGCCGTGCTGCCTTACATGGCCGTGCAGATAGACGGCATGAGAGCCGTGCTGGAGGTCCTGCTCCAGGGCGTCTCAAGCCCGGGCCTCGTGTCTGAGCTCTCCCTCCTGCTTGCCTTCGCCGTCCTGGCGGCCTTCACCTACAGGAGCGGCCTCAGGGGCTCGGCCCTTGGGGCTGTGCTCAAGGACGCGCTCCTCTGGCTCACGGTGGTTGTAATGGCCGCGGTGGTGATATCCAGGGTCGGGGGCTTCCAGGGCCTCTTCTCAGGGCTCTCCAGGGACCCGCTGCCCACGGGCACGCTGACGCTCAGGAGCGACCTCTACGTTGACTACCTCAGCCTGGCCCTGGGCAGCGCCCTGGCCCTCTACCTCTACCCACACGTAATCAACGGAGTCATGAGCTCCCAGTCGCCAAAGACTATAAGGACCTCCACGGCCCTGCTGCCCCTCTACGTCATAGCTGTTGGCGTGTTCTCCTTCCTTGGCTTCGCGGCCTACCTCATGCCTGGCGTGCTCAGGTTCGTGTCCCAGTTCCCGGCGTCCCAGAGGGGGCTCCTCGTCGTCCCTGCCATGGCCCAGCTCCTCCTCCCCAGCCCGCTTGCGGCTGTGATCCTCGCGGGCATATTCATAGGCGGCATGGTGCCGGCTGCCATAATGGCCATAGCCCAGTCGAACCTGCTGGTGAGGGGCATAGTGAGGCCCCTGGCGAGGCTCAGCCCGGAGGGTGAGGAGGCGGCCGCCAAGTGGGTCTCGGTGCTCTTCAAGTTCCTAGCCCTGGGCTTCGTGTTCGTGACCCCGCTGACGTATGCGATTCAGCTCCAGCTGCTCGGCGGCATAATAGTGCTCCAGACGCTGCCCCCTGTCATGCTAAGCCTTGTCATCAGGAGGCTCGACCCAAGGGCACTCCTGGCGGGCCTCGCCGCGGGCCTGGCGTCGGGGGTCTACCTGACCCTCCTCGCCAACGGGTTCGGGCCCATAAGGACCACCTCAATAGTGGTCGGGGGCGTGCCCGTCTTCGTTGGGCTCATAGCCCTGGCAGTAAACCTTGTCGTTGTCTTAGCGGGCTCCGCGGCGGCCTCGCTCCTTGCCCGCGGCGCCCCCTGAGCCGCAGGGCCGCCTGCGGCAACAACGCATATCTTGTTAATAGCCTCCTGCCAAGGCGGTGAGGAGGTCTGAGCCTAAGGGCTGAGGACGTGGTCAGGGCGCTGAGCCCGGCCATAAGCGACCACAGGGCCATGAGGGTCCTGGCCTCGCTGACGGCATACAACAGGGTGCAGGGCACCATAGAGCTTGTCGACGCCGCGAAGCACGTCCAGGAGGTGCTCCTGGAGGAGGCGGGGGACTCGCTCGAGGTGGAGCTGGTAAAGTTCGGGGGCACCAACGTCCCCGACTGGGTCTCCTCCCCCACGGGCTGGGCCATACACGAGGCCAGGGTGAAGGTCGAGGGGGGCCAGGAGCTTACCCTTGAGTCCCACCCAACCTTGGCTGCCGCCCACTCGCCCCCGGGCAGCGCCGAGGCGGAAGCAATAGTCATAGACAGGTACTGGTGGAGGCCCGAGTCCTACTCCTCGGCCAAGGGGAAGGTCGTGGTGAGCCCTGGGGACCCATATATAGTATATAGGTTAGCAGGCGACGCCGGCGCGGCGGCGGTGGCCTTCTACAGCGAGTCCGCTCCCCCGGACGCCGTGCCCTACAAGAGCCTCTTCCTGAGCAGGGGCGAGGCCGCCAACGGCTCCCTGCCGGCCGTCTCAATACCTCGCTCCATGGTTGAGCCCCTGAGGCACGGCAGGAGGCTGTCGGTTGTGGTGGACTCGGACGTGAGGAGGGACCCGGGGTTCCCCATAGTCATAGCGTGGCTGGGCGACAAGGACGGGAAGGGGCCGGCAGCCATGGCCCACGTGTGCCACCCCACGCCGGGGGCCAACGACAACGGCAGCGGCTCAGCCTCCCTGGTGGAGGCCGCGGTCGCTCTCTCAAGGCTGATTGACAGGGGCCAGCTGCCCCAGCCGGAGGCCACGGTCAGGTTCGTCTGGGTGCCAGAGTACACGGGGAGCGCCGTGGCCCTGACGAAGACCCTCAAGGGGCAGGTCACCCAGCTCCTTAACTTTGACATGGTGGGCGTCGAGCCTGGCGGCGGCAACGGCCCCCTGAGGGTCGTGGCCAGCAGCCTGTCCGCCCTCGGGCAGGCCGACGCCGCGCTTCAGGAGGCCGCGGAGACCTCCGCCGAGCTCCTGGGCTTTGACTCCCTAAGGCTGGTGCCCTACGAGGGCGGGAGCGACCACGACGTGGCCTCCGCCCTTGGCATTCCCTCAGCTATGCTCAACGGCTGGCCGGACGTGAACTACCACACTGACATCGACGACCTTGACAGCGTCTCGAGGCGCATGCTGAGGCTGTCGTCGCTTATAGCCTCCTCCTCGCTGTACATCCTCGCCAAGTCGCCCCCCGACCCGACGGCCTTCAGGTCAAGGCTCGTGTCAACCCTGTCGCGGAGGCACTACCTCAACGGGGACCAGGTCGCGGCCTCCCTCGCGGCCAGCCTGATGTCCAGGGCCCTGGGACTGCAGGAGGCCTCGGCGCCTCCCGAGGGCTGGCCGCCCAAGGTGGACACAGTTGTAAAGGTGAAGCCCCCGATGATAGAGGGCCCGAGGGTCATAGCCAGGAGGTCGCTGGACGCAGCCATAAGGGTCGAGGAGCTGCTGGCCACCTCGGGACCCATGGCCAGCACTGTCTACCTCAGGGAGGGCCTCATGCTCGCCGCGCCCGAGAGGCCCCTGGGGGAGGTGGTGGCCCTTCTTGCAGCTGAGTATGGAACAGCCTCGGTCTCCGCTGAGAGGCTCACGGAGCTCGTCAACCTGCTGGCGGACGTGAAGCTCTTAGAGCTGGGCTGAAAGTTCAGCAAGCCGTTTTTACTTGGGCGGCCAAAGGCAGGCCCTGTGGAAGCCTTGTTCAGCGAGAGGCTCATAATGACCCCCGGCCCCACGGAGGTCCCCTACAGGGTCATGATGGCTATGACTAGGCAGGAGACCAACTCAGACCTTGACCCCGACTTCCTTAGCTTCTACCAGGACCTCAGGTCCAGGGCCGCCAGGCTCTTCGGGGCCGCCAGGTCCAGGGTCTACCTCATGATAGGTGAGGCCATGCTCGGCCTGGAGTCGGCTATAGCCAACACGGTGAGCAGGGGCGACAAGGTGATAGTCGTTGACAACGGTGTCTACGGTGACGCCTTCGCCGACCTCGTCAGGTCCTACGGAGGGGTCCCAGTTAAGCTTGGCGCCAGCTGGAGGAGGGCCGTGGACCTGGGGGACCTAGAGAGGGCCCTCGAGAGGAACAGGGACGCAGTTGCCGTGACCGTGGTGCACTGCGACACGCCCTCAGCCATGTTAAACGACCTGGCCGGCGTGGCCAGGGTGGCCAAGTCCTTCGGGGCGCTCGTCATAGCTGACGTGGTCTCAACTATAGGGGCAGTGCCGCTCCAGGTGGACAGCTGGGGCGTCGACATAGCCATAGGGGGGAGCCAGAAGGCCCTTAACGCGCCCGCCGGGGTCACGCTGATGAGCGTCAGCGAGGAGGCCATGGAGAGGGCCAGGAGGGTCGGCTACCAGGGCTTCTACATGAGCCTCCTGCAGTGGGACTCGTGGCTTGACTCCAAGGGCGTGTTCCCCTACACCGTGAGCGAGCCGCTCCTCTACGCGGTCTCAGAGGCCATAAACATGGTGCTTGAGGAGGGCCTTGACAAAGTCTACTCAAGGCACCTGGCCGCCAGGAGGGCCGCCTGGGCCGGCTTTGAGACCCTTGGGCTCAGGCACTACCCGGACTTAATGGAGCACAGCTCGCCCACGGTCACCGCAGCCGAGGTGCCTGAAGGGGTCGACGAGGCCAGGCTCAGGGACCTGGCCTGGAGGAAGTACAACACCATGATAGCCGGCAGCTGGGGGCCGCTGCAGGGCAAGGTGATAAGGGTTGGCCACATGGGGGTTCAGGCCTCGCCCGAGAAGCTGGCCAGGGCGTTCCTGGCCCTTGGCAGCGCCATGAGGGACCTGGGCCTCAGGGTGAGCCCAGAGGAGGCCGCCAGGGCCGCACTGGAGTCCTTCAGGTACTGAACGTTCAGCAGGCCGTTTTCCTCCAGGGCGCTGGTTCAGGGGCAGGTGTCGGGCTTGGACTCAAGGCAGGGCCTGATAGTGGCCTCGACAACGGTGTCCATGGTAGTCTACGGCCTGGTGCTCGGCCTGGTGCCCGTGGCGGCCATATGGTCCTCGGCGCCCTCCTGGGCGGTGAGCGTCATGTACCTGACCATACCGGTCGGGACGCTGGCCGGCAACCTGATAATAGGGAGGCTCACGGACATCATAGGCAGGAAGCCGTCGTTCATAGTCACCCTGGCCCTCTACGGCGTGGGCTCGCTCGTAACGCTGCTGAGCGTCAGGGGCAGTGTCTACGTCCTCCTCGCGGGCCTTGCGGTGGCCCAGGTTGGCCTCGGGGGAGAGATGCCAGCCATGTTGGCGTACCTGGCGGAGGTGATAGAGCCCAGGTGGAGGGCGGCCGCGCTCATACTGATAACTGACGTGTCGAACCTGGGCGTCCTGATAGACGGCCTGATAATGATGCTCTACCAGAGCAGCACCATACCAGTCTCTGTTGCGGTCGACGCGCTCGGCGCCGTGCTCGGCGTGACCATAGCGGTCATACTTGTCATGAGGTTTATGATGCCGGAGTCGCCCGAGTGGCAGTCCGTGCCGAGGGAGTCCAGGGGCAGGGTCACGAGCCCGGGGGAGGGGCCGGGCATAGCGTTCAGGGTAACGGCGCTGACGGCTTTTGTGATAGCCACGGCCCTGACCTACGCCTTCCTGGCGCTTACAATAGGCCCCTACCTCTTCCCCTCTAAGACCGGCCTGCTGCTGGTCCTCTATAATGTGGGCGAGCTCGTCGGGGGGCCGATAGCGCTGGCGGTGCTCCCATGGGGCAGGAGCAGGGGCCTGGCCCTGGTGAGCTACCTCGGCGGCGCCATTACCATGGCAGTGGCCGCGGTCGCCCTGGGCCTCCTTAGGAACAGCTTCACCCTGTTCGTCTACATACTCCTGATAAACGGCATCTTCGGCGAGATGGCCTGGGCGGCCAGGGTCCTCCTGGAGCCCCTGGCCTTCCCGGTGCACTACAGGGGCACGGCAATAGCGATAGTCAGGGTGGTGCCCTACGCGCTCTACGCGGCCTCAGTCTTCTACCTGGCCAACGTGACGACGGGGGAGTACATGCTTTACAACGTGGGCCTCTGGGCCGTGGGGGCCGCGGCCGGCGTCGCCTGGTACCTCAGGGGCCCGGAGGTGTACAGGCATTAAAGGGCCCAGTACAACAGGGAGGGCGCGCGATGAGGAGGATGCACCTCTGGAGAGCCTGGGGCGGCGGTGACCGGAGCACGAGCTGCCTGAGCGCTTAGAGCAGGTGAAGCATTAGGGCGGTGACCGCGATCACTGCGATAGCCACTGGCACGCCCGCCTTGGCGAAGTCCTTGGGCGTGTAGCCCCCAGCTGAGTAGACTACCAGGTTGGCGGGGTGTGAGAACGGGGTTATGAAAGTCGAGGAGGCCGCCATTGAGAGTGCCAGCACGGAGGTGAGCGGGTGGGGCGAGCTGATGGCCAGGGGCCCAAGTATTATCGCCGAGGCCACGTTGCCCACCAGGTTAGCGAGGACCACGCCGGCAACCATGAGCAGGAGCGGCGAGGAGGCCAGGAAGCCCATGGCTTTTCCAAGCCCCGAGCTGAGCAGCGCCTCACCCATGGAGAGGTAGGTGCCAACGAAGACTATCGCGGGCCAGTCCACGTAGGAGTAGACCTTCCTCAGCGACCCGGGCTGCGGGAGGATGGCCAGCAGGGCCCCGGCCAGGAAGCTGAGCGCCATGTTAAGCCCGGCCGCCGAGGCGGCCAGGGCGGCGGACAGGCCAAGGAGGCCGGAGGCCGCTGCCCTGACGTTGAGCGACCTCACGGGCGTTGTGGTCAGCGGCGTGAGCCTGAAGGCCTCGGCCGCCCGCGCCACGGCCTTCTCGTCGCCCTCAACGAGGATTATGTCGCCCGGCGACAGGGCGTAGCTCCTTATGCTCCTGAGGCTGTTCCTGGTGGCCACGCCAACAACCTTGACGTCTCTGAGCCTCAGGTTGACCTCATATACAGTGTTCCCCACGACTGCCGAGTCCCCGGTCACCATGAGTTCGTAGAAGGGGCCCTGGCCAAGCTCAGTCCTGAGGCCCTTGACGCTCATTATGATGGGCAGCCTGTCCTTCTCCACGGAAAGTATGAGCCTGTCCCCGGCCCTTATGGTGCGCCTTGAATATATAGAGAACCTGCCCCTAAGCAGCCTTATCCTGGCCCCGAGCTTCTCCTCGGCCTGCCTTATGGTGAGGCCCGCTATATCGCTTCCCTCCTCGACGCTGGCCTCAATAAGTATCTCGTGCCTTCCGACGGCCTCAAGGCTTGCAGCGCCCCCGGCGCTCCCCCTGACAAGCAGCGGCACCAGGGCTATGGCGACCCCCAGGCCCGCCAGGGCGGCTGCGAGGCCCACTGGGAGCGTCGAGAATATGCCTAAGGGGGTCCCGAACCTCTGGGTCCAGAGGCCCTCGAGCACGATGTTTGAGGAGGTGCCAATTATCGTGTACCTCCCGCCCAGTATGGCGGCGTAGGAGAGGAGCATCAGGTACCTCGAGGCCGGCCTCTTCATCCGCGAGGCGACGCTGTAGATCAGCGGCATGAACATGAGCGTCAGGGCCACGTCGCTCACGAAGCCCGAGCTGAACAGCGATATGAGCAGCACTATGACTATAACCAGGAGGCCGCCCCTCACCCTCGAGGCTATCCTGTCCCCCACCACGTCAAGGACTCCGGAGTCGGCCACCACGCCAGCTATTATCATGGCTGAGGCCAGCACTATGACAGCCACCGAGGACAGGTTAGAGAGCGCCTGCGAGGGGCTGACCAGCCCGAGGGCCACCAGGGCCAGGGCGGTTATGACGCCAACTATGTCGTGTCTCAGCCTCCTTGATATCAGCAGGGCCACCGAGAACGCAAGGATCGCGAGGGCCTCGTAGGCCTTTACTGTGAGCAAGGGCAACACCCTAGGGCACCGTGACCTCGTAGGACGCGGTCTCGTTGGCAGAGTCCATAACAATTATGTAGACCTGCTCGCCCGGCCTGAAGGGCACGCTGTCGCAGCTCACCCAGACCCTGGCGTCGGAGTAGTACTTCATAGTTATGTTAAGCTCCCTGTAGCATGCCACGGTGCCGTTGGGCCACCTCAGCGCGGCGTAGGTCAGGGTGACGTTTGGGGTGCCGTCGTAGAACACTATGGCGCTGACGTTGAGCCTGCCGTCCGCGTTAACCGGCACCGCTGTCACGAAGACCAGGAATGAGGGTGTGTAGGTGGCCGCTGAGGTAGTTGAAGTTGTTGTGGTGGTGAGGCCCTGTGAAGAGGTAGTTGTCGTGGCCCTGGCGCGCGTGGAGGTGGCGGCCGGTGAGGCCCTGTGCTGCCGCGGCTGGAATAGCGCGTAGTAACCTGCCGAGAACATGGCGAGGAGGAATATGGCTATCACTATGGCTGCGAACGCCTTGGAAAGCGCCAAGCCTCTCCCCAGGGCTGTGAAGGGCCATTAGTTAAAATTCGCTAGGGCTCAGGGCGAGAGCCTGAGGCCCCTCACCAGCAGGGTGCCGCTGACAACCCTGCCAAACCTCGACCTGTCGGGGGCCATGCCTATGACCCCTCCCAGCAGGGACCTCAGGTCGCCCGAGAGCACGAACTCCCTGAGGCCGCCGTCGGAGTCCCAGGCCAGGGCGGCGCTCACGGCGAACTCGCCCGTGTCGAAGTTGCTCGTGTGCACCCCCTGGACCTGGTCTATGAACACCGCGTCGCCCAGGTCGCCTGCCGAGGGGGCGTCCAGCACCAGGTAGCTCATGGATATCGAGGGCAGCGTCATGAAGGTCCTCCAGGAGGAGTGTGTGTTGACGCCGCCGGCCTTCCTGGCCCAGAAAGTGTTGGAGAGCGGCGTCCTGAAAGTGCCCGAGTCTATCAGGGTGACCTCCTTGGTCGGGAGGCCCTCGCCGTCAAAAGCCCTTGACCATGCGCCGCCTGGCAGCCTGGGGTTGTCAACCGCCGTCACCCTGCTCCCCAAGGCGTCGCCGGGCCTCAGGGGCGACCTGCCCCTGTAGACGTTCTCAAGGCTCACGGCGTGGTTAAGCAGGGGGAAGAGGAGCTCAGACACCGCCTTAGCTGTCAGGGCCACGGGCCTGTCGACCTGCTTAAGCGGGTTCCTGCTCCTGGTGAGCTCGACCTTCCTCAGGAGCTCCTTCATAAAGGGGTCCACGCTGACCCCCCTCGCCGTCCTGGAGTCGCCGTACTCGTAAACCTCAGGGCCGACGTAGCTCTCGCTCATGTAGTTGCCGGTGGCCGCGGCCCCCACGAACGACGTGGTGGAGCTCACGTCAACGCCCTCCGTGTTCTTGACCGTCACTGTTGCCGTGCCGCCCCACGCCCTCGCCGATATTATGTTCAGCCCCCTGCCGGAGTAGGAGAGGACGGCCTCCATGAGGTCCCTCAGCAGGCCCCACGGCTCCTCCAGGGAGCTGTCGTAGGAGTCCTCCAGGGGGCTCACGGGCTCCGGGCCCGGGAGCGCGTTGGCGAGGTCGGGCTGCGAGGCCTCCATGGAGGACAGGGCCATGTTGACCAGCTCTTCAGTGCACCTGTTAGAGTACGCGAAGCCCACCCTGCCGTCCTTTATCACCCTGAGGCCGCACCCCTCCTCGACGTAGGTCATGCCGTACTGGCTCATCTTCTCCCACGAGAGCTCCACGGAGCGCGACCTGACGAACAGCACCTCAGCCTGGGCGCCGCTGGCTGAGGCCTTCCTCAGAATGTCCTCAAGGCTCAGCTGCATGCTGTCACCCCACCTTGAGCTTCGACACCCTAACGTAGGGCCCCCCTGTGCCGACGAAGACGCTCTGGCCCGACTTGCCGCAGACCCCCGGCCACACTCTGAAGTCCCTCGAGACCCCGTCTATGTTGCCTATGGTCTCTATGGTGTAGCCCGCTATGCCCGCGCCCCTTATGGGCTCCCTCACCTCACCGTTAACAACCCGGTAGCCCTCCTGTATGCCGAACTGGAACGTGCCGTCGCTGCTCGTCTGCCCTCCCATGACTGACTCCATAAGGAAGCCGTCCTTGACGTCCTCCAGGAGCTCGTCGAGCGTCATGTCCCCTGGCTTGAAGTAGGTGTTCCTCATGCGGACTATCACGCTGCTCCTGAAGTCCTCGGCCCTCCCGTTGCCCGTGGGCTCCTCCCCCAGGGACGCCGCGTATGACCTGTCGTTCATGAGCTCCTTCACGACGCCGCCCTCTATTATCTTGACCTCCCTCCCCCTGACGCCCTCGTCGTCGTAGGGGGTTATGCCTATCGCCATGGGCTCGTCAAGCTGAGGCGAGTCTGAGACGTTGACGAACTCGGCCCCTATCCTCTTGCCCCTGAGCTTCCCAAGTATCCCGTTAACCGCCAGGTCCGCCTCCGCCAGGTGCCCCAGGGCCTCGTGGGCGAACACGCCGGAGACGTCGGGGCTGAGCACAACCTGGTACTGCCCAGGCTTCACGGCCACGCCCCTGAGCTGGGCCCTGAGCCTCCTGAGCAGGGTGTCCACGAGCTCGCTGACGTCAAAGGCCTCAAGGGCGTAGCCCAGGTACGTGGAGGCCGAGGCGTACGCCGAGGCCACAATGTCGCCCTCTCGGGCCACGGCGGTGAGCGAGACCCTCGATATTGAGTAGCTCAGCTCCAGGTCCCTGCCGTCGCTGCTCCAGTAGCCCTTGTCGTACTGGACGTGGGCGTAGCTGACAGTGATCGACTTGACCCTCGGCTCCGCGGCCCTCACCTGCTCCCTTACCTTCCTCAGCTCGTTCATCACCTCAAGCGGGTCCCTGTCAAGCGGGTACTTCTCCCTGACCCTGACCCTGTCCCTCAGGGGGCTGAGGAGGTACACCTTGGCGTTCCCCTGGCCCGAGGCGGACCTCACGGCCTCCCCTGCCGCCTCCCTGGTGACCTCCGAGGAGGTGGTGTAGTAGCCCCAGGAGCCGTTGACCAGGGCCCTGAGGGCGTAGCCCTCTGATATGCCGTAGTTGTTGACCAGGTCCCTGGCCTCGCTGCTGGTGACGACGAGCGTCTTGGCCCTGTAGTACCTCAGGTCGGCGAAGGAAGCGCCAAGCCTAAGGGCCTCATCTATGACCTCCACTTCCCCGCGCCTGCCTGTAGGCCTACGTGTTGCCAAGATTTAAAGCATTAATATTTGTGAGCGCACCAAGGCGCGGTGTTGGGCTTGGCAAGGTACCAGGTCACGGTCGGCAAGACCACGTTCACGGTTGATGACTCCCTGCTCTACACGCAGAGCGACGAGTGGGTCAAGGTTGAGGGCGACAGCGTGAGGGTGGGGATAACGGACTACGCCCAGAGGCAGCTCAAGGACATAGTTGGCGTCGACCTGCCAAAGGTCGGCCAGGAGGTCCACGAGAACATGGACCTTGCAGTGCTGGAGTCTGTCAAGGCCACGGCCGAGGTGTACTCGCCGGTTAACGGGGTCGTCAAGGAGGTCAACGAGGCCCTGCTTGACAGGCCCGAGCTGATAAACAAGGAGCCATACGACGGCGGCTGGATAGCGGTCATAGAGGTCAAGGGAGGCCTCGACAAATCTAAGTTCCTTGACCACCAGGCGTACGTCAACAACGTCAAGTCAAGGAGCAAGTGAACTGAAGCTTCTAAAAAGCATTACTATTTGAACTAATATAGCCAACTCTGCTTGCTTTATATTCCTCCCAGCACAGCTTGCTGTACACGTGGTGTAGAGGCGAAAGCCTGGATGCCGGTTGAGACTATTTATCACGATGTTGTAGTCATAGGGTCCGGCATCGCGGGGCTGAGGGCCGCAGTTGAGCTCAAGAGAAGGTACGGCGATAAGCTCAACGTTGGAATAGTAAGCAAGGTACAGCTCATGAGGAGCCACAGCGTGGCCGCCGAGGGAGGCACGGCGGCCGCCCTCTACCCCCAGGAGGGGGACAGCTTCGCCCTGCATGCCTGGGACACGATTAAGGGCTCTGACTTCCTTGCCGATCAGGACGTCGTCTGGAACTTCGTGAAGCTGATGCCCGAGGAGATCCTGCTGCTGGACCACTGGGGCATACAGTGGTCCAGGAGGCCCGACGGGAGGATAATGCAGAGGCCCTTCGGGGGCCACAGCTTCCCGAGGACCACCATGGCGGCCGACAGGCTGGGGCACGCCGTGATGAGGACCCTCTACAACAAGCTGCTCCAGTACGACGGCTGGGAGAGGTACGACGAGTGGTTCGTCACGGACTTCATAATTGAGAACAACACGTACAAGGGGTTCTTCGCCATAAACCTCAAGGACGGCAACCTCTACATGTTCAGGAGCAAGGCCGCCATAATAGCCATGGGGGGCCTGGGGAGGCTCTACCCGTTCACCACCTACGCCCACACGGTGACGGGCGACGGCATGGCGGCTGCCTACAGGGCGGGGCTCGCTATAAAGGACCCTGAGATGGTGCAGTTCCACCCAACCGGCCTGGTGCCCAACGGGATCCTCATAACTGAGGGGGCCAGGGGCGACGGAGCTATACTGAAGAACAAGAACGGCGAGAGGTTCATGGCCAGGTACGCGCCCAAGTTCCTCGACCTGGCCCCGAGGGACGTGGTCTCAAGGTCAATATACACGGAGTACCTGCAGGGCAGGGCGTTCATTGACGAGGCCACAGGGATGCCATACGTGCAGCTTGACATGACTCACCTGGGCGAGGAGAAGATAAACGAGAAGCTACCAGCGATAAGGGAGATAGGCATAAGGTACGTGGGCATAGACCCAGTCGAGGAGCCGCTGCCCGTTTTCCCAGCGGCGCACTACCACATGGGAGGCATAGCAACCGACATATACTACCGCGTCATGACGCCTGACCACAAGTGGGTCAAGGGCCTCTTCGCGGCCGGCGAGGCCGCCGCGGCATCGGTGCACGGGGCCAACAGGCTCGGGGGCAACGCGACAGCTGAGTGCCTGGTGAGCGGAAGGATAACTGGGATGCTCGCGGGCGAGTACGCCCTCAAGCTGGGCGAGCCCTCCAGCCCAGAGCCTGACGTCGCCAAGAAGGAGGAGGACTTCGTGTGGGGCCTGGTGAAGAAGGAGAGTGGCACGCCGTCATATCAGATAAGGAGGCAGATGCACAACATAATGATGAAGGACTTCTACGTCTTCAGGAACGGCACGGACATGAGCGAGGGCCTCTCGCAGCTCATAAAGCTCAGGGACTCCTACCTCAACGAGGTCTACCTTGAGGACAAGGAGAGGATCTACAACACTGACCTAGTGCAGGCCCTTGAGACGTACAACATGCTCCAGAACGCCGTGGTGGTGGCCGCCGCAGCCCTCAACAGGACGGAGAGCAGGGGAGCGCACTACAGGACCGACTACCCGCAGAGGGACGACGTGAACTGGCTGAAGCACACCATAGCTATAAGGGACGCCAGTACAAACCTAGGCGTCGGCTTTTCATACTGGCCTGTCACCATAACCACGTGGAAGCCCGTCGAGAGGCACTACTGAAGGGGTGGTTACAATGGCCAGGGAACAGGGAGGGGCGGTGGAGAAGGAGAACAGGCCCGGCTTCTGGAGGTCGAGCCTCAACCCGTGGACTGTCAGGACTAAGAACAACCCGGAGAGGGTGGCCTTCGTGCTTCACAGGGTGACGGGCTTCATAATTCTGGCCTTCCTCCTGGCGCACATACTTGAGACTGACTCGCCCGTCTGGTCTCAGATAGTCTACCACGTGAACGGCTGGGCCTTCTGGAACCACATAATGGGCATTGAGAGCGGGCTGGCCTTCAGGATTGGCGAGTTCATAGTGGCCGGGGCGGTGCTCTTCCACGCCCCCAACGGCATAAGGCTGCTGCTCACCGAGTTCTTCGGCGTCGGCGTCGGCAGGCCCGGCGACCCGAAGCCGCCCTACGTGCCTTTCACCTTCACTGCGGCGCAGAGGCAGTGGCTCTACGCTGTTTTTGTGGTGTGGATAGTGCTCTGGATCATAGCTGGGGTGATAATATTCACGTGAGGGGTGATGGGAATGTCGAGCGGTAAGGCCTCGAGCGTTCAGATCTGGCAGTACATAACTGCCATACTGCTCATAGGGCTGCTTGGCTTCCACCTGCTTGAGAGGGTGCCCTGGATCTGGGGCGTGTCTACGATGGACCAGACCCTGACCGCCGCCTTCGTCTACAGTGACTACGTGCACTTCGGCTGGGCGCTGCTCCTCCTGGCCTACGTTGCGCTCTTCCACGGCCTCAACGGCGTCAGGGGCATGTTGCTTGAGCTCAGGCAGGGCAGGATGTACACGGCAACCATAAACGCCCTCTTCTGGATAGTGTTTATCGTGTTCGCCGCTATAGCCACACTAACTGTGGTAAAGCTGCCTGCTTACCCGTGAGGTGAGAGCCAATGGCAATGGACATGGAGGCTGCGAGGAGGTCTCCTCCCAAGCAGGTGACCGTGAGGATAAGGAGGTACGACCCCGAGACCAAGAAGACGTGGTGGCAGGAGTACAAGATAGAGGCCCACAGGGGCATGACAGTGCTCGACGCACTGCTTAAGATAAAGGAGGACGTGGATCACACGATAGTGATGAGGTACAGCTGCAGGCAGGGCATATGCGGCAGCTGCGGCGTGGTGGTCAACGGCACCCCGAGGCTGGCGTGCCAGACCCAGCTGACAGAGGTCGTGAGTGATGCAAACCCTGTTATGACAATTGAGCCGCTCTACAACTTCCCAGTCATAAGGGACCTCATGACTGACTTCACGGACTTCTTCAACAAGCACAGGAGCGTCAAGCCATACCTGATAAGGAACGACAAGGAGGAGCAGGAGAACCCCAAGGGACAGTACGACATGTACCCCGACGAGTACCTGCAGATTTACCAGTACACCAACTGCGTCTACTGCGGCCTCTGCTACGCGGCCTGCCCAGTGGTCGCCGCCGACCCGGAGTTCCTTGGGCCGCAGGCGCTTATGTACGCCCTGAGGTTCGTCAATGACGTCAGGGACGAGGGCTGGAAGGAGAGGTTCCTGATAGTGGACACCGAGCACGGCTGCCACAGGTGCCACTTCGCCGCCTCCTGCAGCGCCGTGTGCCCGAAGGCAGTCGACCCCGCGGGCGCCATACAGTCGCTGAGGAGCAAGCTGTTCAGGTTCAGGCTTGGGCTCTACAAGAGGAGGGTCAGCAAGATCATTGGGCCGCCGCCGGAGAAGGGCGAGAAGGTGCCGCTGCCGCCCGAGGCCACCCTGCTGCCAGGGGTTGACCTCAAGAAGCTCGAGGAGGAGCCTGTAGTAATCAAGCTGCCCGAGGACTACTGAGCGTCTTAACCTTCCCCTTTTCTTTTCCCTTAGTCCTAAGTCCTATAAGCCTGAGGGCCTAGCTCTAGCTGGGGCCATCCATGTCAGCCGTCGCCGAGGGCGACTGGGCGCTGCTGATAGTTGAGGGCAGGGAGAGGAGGAAGAGCTACGTCTTCAGGGTCAGGTCCAAGGCCTCCTACACCACGTTTGCCGGCAGCCTGAGGGGGTCCCAGCTCGTGGGGATCCCCTGGGGCTCAAGGGTGGAGCTCGGCAAGGGGGTCGCCTACGTGCTGAAGCCCAACCTTTACGACTTAATGATGCACGTCCTCCCGAGGAGGAGCCAGGTCATATATCCTAAGGACGCGGGCTACATAGCGTCCGCGGCGGGCCTCCTGCCCGGCATGAGGGTCCTTGAGGCCGGGGCCGGGAGCGGCTTCCTGACAATATGGCTAGCAGCCCACGTGTGCCCGGGGGGAGCTGTCTACACATATGAGGTGAGGAGCGACATGAGGGAGCTGGCCGCCTCAAACGTGAGGGCCGCTGGGCTTGAGGGCTGCGTCACAATAAAGGAGGGCGACATAAGGAAGGGGGCTGAGGAGAGGGAGCTGGACGCGGCGTTCCTTGACATGCCTGACCCCTGGGAGGCCCTGGGCCCCATAAGGCCCTCGCTCAAGCCCTCGGCCCCGGTGGTGGTCTTCACGCCCACCGTGAACCAGGTCATTAAGCTTCTCGACGCCCTGAAGTCCATAGGAGGCTACGCCGTGCAGGAGGTGAGCGAGCTCATAAAGAGGGAGTGGGAGGCCAGGCCAGAGGCCCTCAGGCCCGCCGTGAGGATGATAGGCCACACGGGCTTCATAACTGTGCTAAGGGCCCTGGCCTAGCTTAAATATTCCTGGGCCCACGGCTCCCCTAGGGACAATCACGAGGTACGCCAAGGCAGTAGCCCCGGCCAAGGCAATACTCTTCGGGGAGCACTTCGTGGTCAACGGCTCAAGGGCCATAGCCACGGCCCTCGGCCTCTGGACCCAGGCAATAGCGTACGAGAAGCCCTCCTGGCCCATTGAGGTGGAGTCCCCAGCCCTTGGGCTCAGGTGCGCCACCGGGCCTGAGCTCTCCTGCAGCTCGAGGGAGGCCACCCCGCTGCTGGCGGTTGTGAAGGCCCTGAGGGGCGCTGACGTTGACGTGCCCCCTGCCAGGGTTATAATAAGCAGCGAGGCGCCGGCCTCGGCTGGGCTCGGCTCCAGCGCCTCATCGTCAGCGGCCCTCGCCTCGGCCCTGGCGGAGCTCGCCGGGGCAGGCCTGAGCAAGGAGGAGCTCTACCGGGTCGTCATGGAGGGCGAGAGGGCGGCCCACGGGAACCCGAGCGGCGTCGACCCGGCCGCGGTGATATACGGCGGCACCATTGTCTTCAGGAAGGGGGCCGGCGTGGTAGGAACCATAAGCCCTGGCCTCAGCGTGCCCCTGATAGTAGCTGACTCCGGCGCGAGGAGGAGCACCAGCGCGCCGGTGCTCTCAGTGATAAGGTTCCTCGACAGGATAGGGGGCCTCAGGGACTCCATGATAGGCCTCGTGGAGCAGATCATAGACCTGGCCTCTGACGCCATCAGGAAGGGCTCACTGGAGGACATCGGGAACCTCATGAACATAAACCACGGGCTCCTCTCGGCAATAGGCGTCTCTACGCCCGAGCTTGAGGAGCTGGTACACGCCGCCAGGAGGGCCGGGGCCCTGGGCGCCAAGCTCACTGGGGCCGGGTGGGGAGGCTCGATAATAGCCATTGCGCAGCCTGAGAAAACAAACGACGTGGTTAGCGCCCTCTCGGCCCACTCGCGCTGGGTCAGGGCCCTCGAGGCCGGGGCCGAGGGGGCTAGGGTCGTGGAGGCCAGCTACTAATTACATGAGCGGGGCCCCTATCCTGTCCCTGGGCGACGCCAGGGTGAATGTCATGGCGAGCACGGCCGCCCCGATGGCAACCAGTATGTTTGCGAGGGGCGTGTTGTTAATTCTGTAGCCCAGGTAAGTCACCGCGAACGGCGCTAGGGACGAGAGGGCCACGCCAACGTTTATGACGAAGGCTATGTAGGAGTACCTCACCCTCGTGCTTATGTTCTCGCCCAGGAACGCCGGCAGGACGGCGTACTGCCATGAGAACAGCAGGCCCACGACTGCGCCCGCCGCCAGGGCGGCCGCGTAGCTGCCGCTGTAGAGCATGCGGAGCACTGGATAGGAAGTAGCCGCTATCAGCGCGTAGGCAGCCGCCAGGTAAAGCTTCCTGGACCTTATTATGTCGCTTATGTAGCCGAAGAGGGGTGAGGTCACGAACCAGACGATGTTTGTGACGAGGACAACCATGGCGATCTCGCCGGATGGCATACCGACGTTGTTCTGGAGGAAGTCGGGCATGAAGGCGACCACCCCGTAGTAGACGGTGGCCTCGCCAACTATTATTAGGGTCGAAATTATCACGAGGCTCCACCACCTCCTGAACACGGTGAGTATTGGCACCTTCTCCGGGTCGCCCCTGGCCTTGGCCAGCCACTCCACGCTCTCCGAGACCCTCCACCTCACGGCGAGGGCTATTGCTAGGGGGATAGCGCCGAACCAGAACATTACCCTCCAGCCATATGACGCGAACTGCGCCGGCGTCGGGGCGAAGTAGCTTGCGACCTCGGAGGCTATGGCCGCAAATATGAGGCCGAGGGCAGCCCCTCCCTGCTGTATCCCGCCCAGGAGGCCGCGGAGGTGGTCAGGGGCGTTCTCAACGACAAAAGTCATCCCGCCGCTCCACTCGCCCGCCACGAAGAGCCCCTGGACCACCCTGAGGAGCACTATTGCAATGGGCGCCGCTATGCCTATGGCTGCGTAGGTCGGCAGGAAGCCTATGGCTATCGTGGAGATGCCCATGCCCAGGAGCGAGACGAACCAGAGCCTCTTCCTGCCCAGCCTGTCGCCGTAGTGGCCGAATATGACGCCGCCTACGGGCCTTGCGAGGTAGCCTATGACAAGGGTCAAGTAGAACTCCAGGAGGCTTGCTATCTTAACGCTTGACGGGAAGAAGAGCTCAGCCATAGTGGTTCCAGCGTAAAGGTATACGACGAAGTCGAAGAGCTCAAAGCCCCACCCCAGGTTCGCGGATATAGCCAGCTTAAGGGCCTCGCCTAGGCTCTTGCTGGACCCACTCAACCTGCGCCACCTGAGCTATTGCCTGAGGCTGAGCTGCGGCAGGATTAAAAGTATAGACAATTGTCAAGTAGACTTTAGACGAAAGTTATAATTAAAGCAAAAGGGCCTGTGCGTAATAAACGCTTCTCAGCGAGATAGCGGCGGTGCCGGGCTTGAGGAGGAGGTCCCAGCTCTACGTGCCCGGGAACAACGAGCACATGATAAGGAAGAGCACCGAGCTGGAGGCGGACAGCGTGATAATAGACCTTGAGGACGCGGTGCCGCCCGACAAGAAGGACGAGGCGAGGGACCTGCTCAGGAGGCTGGTCAAGGAGCTTGACTGGGGCAGGAGGGAGCTGGCCGTCAGGGTAAACTCGCCTTCTACCAAGGAGGGCCTCAAGGACCTTGCCCTGCTCTCTGAGCTCGACGTAGACCTGGTCGTCATACCTAAGGCGGAGGGGGACCTGAGCTTCATACACAGGTCCCTGGGGGTCAGCCTGGAGCCCATAGTTGAGACCGCCAGGGGGCTCGCGAGGATCGAGGACCTGGTGACCTCCGAGGGGGTGGCGGCCATAACCTACGGCCCAGCTGACCTGGCCCTGAGCGTCGGGGGACAGGCGCAGAGGTACCAGAGGAACGAGTACGCCAAGACCGCCATAGTGGTCTACGCCAAGGCCTACGGGGTGGACCCCATAGACTCCGTGTTCTTCGACCTGAGGGACCTCGCCGGCTTTGAGGCCGAGTGCAGGGAGGCCAGGGCCCTTGGGTACGTGGGCAAGCAGGTCATACACCCCTCCCAGATACCTATAGCAAACGCCGTCTTCACGCCGTCCAAGGAGGAGCTGGAGCTTGCCAGGGAGATAGTTAAGGCCTACGAGTCCGCGGCCAGGCAGGGCAGGGGGGCCATAAGGTTCAGGGACCAGCTGGTGGACTACGTGCACTACGCCACCGCCAAGAGGCTGCTCGAGGACTACGGTGAGGGCGCTTGAGCGGCCTGCCGCTTGAGGGCGTGAGGGTCCTTGACTTCACCCACGCGGTGGCCGGCCCCTTCGCCTCCATGCTACTGGCCGACATGGGGGCCGAGGTCATAAAGGTCGAGCCGCCCGAGGGCGACGAGGTCAGGCAGGCGGCCCCGGTGGTGGGAGGGCTCAGCGCCATATTTGCTGCGTCTAACAGGAACAAGAAGAGCGTGGCGGTTAACCTAAGGCACCCGAGGGCCAGGGAGGTCATAGCCAGGCTGGCTGGGTCCTCGCACGTGGTCCTCGAGAACTTCAGGCCAGGCGTAAGGGAGAGGCTCGGCGTCGACCCCGAGTCCCTGTTCAAGGTCAACAGGGACCTGGTGTACGTCAGCATAAAGGGCTTCAGGCCCGACTCTCAGTACGGCGACCTGCCGGCCTATGACATGGTAGTCCAGGCCATGAGCGGGCTCATGATGTCCCTCGGGACCCCCTCGGACCCTCCCCTCAGGGTCCCCTTCGCCCTCTTCGACATATTCACGGGCTACATGGCGGCCCTCGAGGCCCTGGCGGGGCTCTACTCGGGCAGGAGGCCCTACTACGCCGAGGCCTACCTGTTTGACGTAGGCCTATACTCCATGAACTACCTGGTCAACGCCTTCCTGGCCACCGGCAGGGACCCGGAGAGGCTGGGCCACGAACACCCGTCATATGCGCCTCACCAGGCCTACGTGGGCTCTGACGGCAGGTGGTTCGTGGTTGCTGTGGTTAACGACAGGCAGTGGGCCAAGCTGTGCGAGGCCCTTGGCCTGAGGGACCTGGCGGAGGACAGGGAGCTCCAGGGCAACCTGGCCAGGGTGAGCAGGAGGGAATACATAAACAGGAGGCTCCAGGAGGTCTTCTCGACGAGGCCCAGGGACCACTGGGTCGACCTCCTCAGGAAGGCTGGGGTGCCTGTGGCCCCCGTCTACACGCTGTCAGAGCTGTTCTCTGACCCCTACTCGAGGGAGGACGTGGAGCGGGTCAGCGGGTCCCCCTACGGCCTCATCTCGTTCCCGGGCAGGCTCAACGGGGTCAGGCCCCAGATCAGGTCCCCGCCGCCCGCGAGGCAGGGGGAGCAGACGGAGGAGGTGCTCAGGGAGCTGGGCTTTGACGACAAGGAGTTGGAGTCCCTGAGGGCTGACGGCGTCGTTGGCTGAGCATTTATCTCCCGCGGCCCAGGCCGCTGCGGGGCTGAGCTTGAGGGCCGAGGGCCTCGCCATATCCTACAGGGTGGAGGGCGACGAGGTAATCCTGGTTACCCCAGGAGGGGAGCTCAGGCTCAGGGGCAGCGCCTCCCTTGGGAGGGCCAGCCTTGGGGGCTCCAGGGCCCTGGCGTCTCTGGCAATATCGCTCGCCCTGGCGGCCCTGATGGTGGCCTCCTACCCGCCGTGGTCGCTCAGGGCGGGCTTCGCGATAACTGTGGCATACTACGGCATACTCCTTGGCCTCGCCTTCGCCGCTTACCTCTCGGCCGACGCCGCGAGGCCCAGGAGGGCAGTCATAGTGTCGGGCCCGGGGTACAGGAGGGCCTTTATACTGCTGGACGACAATGAAAGGCATTAATACCTTGAGCGCGTTGGCTCACTGGGGATAACATGGCCATAAGGGTTGAGAGGAGCGAGCACACCTCCTGGATAATAGTTGACAGGCAGGAGGCCGGCAACTCGCTGGGCTACAGGGACCTCCAGGAGCTCACGCAGGCGATAAACGCCGAGTGCTCCAGCGGCTCGACGGCAACCGTAGCTATAACCGGGGCCGGCGAGAAGTTCTTCATAACTGGCATAGACCTCAAGGAGACCGCCGAGGCCCAGAGCGAGGAGGACGCCTGGAGGCTCATGTATGACGGCCTCGGGGGCTTCTGCAGGGCCGCCTTCAACTGCAGGAAGCCCGTCATAGCCGCGGTTAACGGCTACGCCCTGGGCGCCGGCTTTGAGGTGCTCTACGCCGCCGACCTGGCATACGCAGTTAAGTGGGCCAAGTTTGGCCTGCCGCCGCTGAGGTACGGCATGGTGCCCCCGGCCTCCTCGACCATAGGCATGCTGCTCGGCATGCCCAAGGTGATCTCATACCTTGTGCTCACGGGCGACCTCATAACTGCGGAGGAGGCGGCGAGGTACGGAATAATAAACGGCGTCGTGGACGGCGTGGAGCAGCTGAGGTCGACGGTCGAGGAGGTCTCAGCCAAGATAGCCGAAGCCGAGCCCGAGGCAGTTGCGGCGGCCAGGGCCCTCATGGCTGAGGCCAAGATGCAGGCCCTGAGCGACAAGGGGCTGAGGACCCTGGCTGCGTTCACCGCGAGGCCGGTGGTGCGCGAGAGGGTGCTGCAGTTCCTCAACAGGAAAAGGGCCTAAGGCGGCGAGACCCCGAGGCCCCTGTCCCCCGCGTCGCCCAGCCCCGGGACTATGAAGAACGACGTGTTAAGCTCTGGGTCCACGGCAAGCGTGTAAATGGACACGTCCGGGTGCCTTGAGAGTATAAAGGACAGCCCCTGCTTTGACGCTATGACCGAGCCAACTATCACCTTGCCAGAGCCGAGGGACTTGACCTCCGATATCACCCTGTCAAGGGTCCTGCCGGTGGCCAGCATAGGGTCGAGGACGACTGCAACCCCCTCGTGGACCCTCGGCAGCCTCCTGTAGTAGAGCTCGACTTTAACGCCGTCCCTGTCCTCGAGCCTCCTGGCCGCCACGAGGCCAACCGGGGCCTGTGGGTAGACCTCGGAGAAGCCCTCGAGGAGCGGCAGGGCGGCGCCCAGGACGCCCACAAGCAGCGGAGGGGCCGCCAGGTTAAGCTCCTCCGTCTGCACCCCCAGCGGCGTGGTGACGGACTCCTTGGTCCACTCCAGCTCAGCTGACGACATTATAGCCAGGAGCCTGCCCGCCTCCCTCATGTAGTACCTGAAGGTCGGCGAGTCGGTCCTCCTGTCCCTCAGCTTCAGGAGCAGCCACCTTGCGTATGGCAGCTCGTCACCTAAGACCCGCACGCGCTCCAAGCTCAGACGCCCTAACTATCTCCCTGCGGAGGTTTTTAGGGCCTCTTGCTCAGGCAGAGGCCTAGGGCATGGTCACGTTGGAGGGCAACTGTGAGTCCTCTCAGCGCTTAAAACAGGCTGCTGCAACCGTTAACGTTGGCCCTGACGACCCTGCTGACGAATAGCGCTGGCCTTAAACGCTTTTAACCAAGGCCGTGGCCAACTTACCGGTGCTGGGCTTGTCATCCAAGGGCGCCGTGGACAGGCTGCTGAACGCCGTGGTCAGCTTTGAGTCCAGGCTGAGGGACGCCGAGGCCTACGTGAAGGAGCAGCAGGCCAACATTGTTAAGGCCGCCGACGAGCTGTCATCGAGGCTGGCCTCCTCAGTTGACCCCCTAATAGCGGAGGCCGCCAGGGAGCTGGAGGAGGCCTACAAGGCGGAGAAGGCCAAGGTCGACGAGGACCTGAGGAGGAGGCTGGCTGAGGCGGAGGAGAGGCTCAACAGGCTCGCCCAGCAGAACAGGGAGGCGGCCGTTCAGGCTGTAGTGGAGGCCGTCAAGAAGGCCCTCTCCGGCTGAGGTGTAGCCCTTGGCTGGGCCTGCTGACTACGCTAAGGTAGTCCCCCTGCTGAGGTACCTCAAGTCTAGGATGCTTGGCCCCAAGGTGAGGGAGCTGGCCCCTCCGCTCGCCGAGGCCGTAGCAGTCCTCAGGGACAGCATGTACGCGCCCGTGGCCGAGGCCAAGGATCTGGAGGGCGTGGAGAGGGCCCTGGCGTCGCTCTACTTCTCGACGGTGGAGGAGGTCTACAGGCTCTCCCCTGACGAGGCCAAGGGGCTGGCAGCCGCTTTCGCCAAAGCTAAGGAGGTCGAGGACCTTATGATAGTGGCCAGGGCGATAGCTGAGGGCCAGAGGCCGCCGAGGTGGCTGCCCTCGGCGGAGTGGAGGCTCGGCTCCATGGCTTACGTCCTGCAGGAGGTCGAGGCCTCGCCCACGATGACGAGGCTCCAGGAGGTGGTGAGGGACAGGGACCTGGCCAAGACCCTTGCCACGGCCTCTGAGGCCTACGCTGAGCTCAGGCAGCCCGAGGTCTTCACGTTCTTCTCGCTCACCGGCTCGTTCATCATGTTCAGGAGCGCGGTGGCGGGCTTCACCAGCAAGGACGTGGGCGACGTAGAGAGCGTCGTGTGCCCGCTTATAGAGGAGAGGGCCGCCCTGGGCGTCCTGGAGGCCTGGGCCATAAGGGTGAACCCCAAGACCTTCGCCAGAGCCATAGAGGGGCCCAAGGTCTGTGGCGTCAGCTGGGACCTGATGGCAGCGGCCTACGAGAGGGGCTTCGAGGGCGAGCTCTCGGGGCTGATCCTCGACGTGGCCCCGCTGCTGAGGCGCTCAAGGCTTGAGGGGAAGACCAGGAGGGAGCTCATGGTCTCGGTCAGGAGGTCGGCCAGGCTGGCCGCCCAGAGGGCCGCCGAGGCCGTATACGAGGGCTACCCGTTCACGCCGGCCCTGGTGGCCGCCGCCCTGACGCTGCTTATGCTAGAGGTCGACAACATAAGGTCCGCGCTCAGCGGCATAATGCTCAACCTGACCCAGGAGGAGCTGGAGCAGGCCCTGGCCTAGCCTTTTAATTCCCAAGCGCCCAGGCCGCTAAAGGGCCTTTGACCTCATGTCCGGCCTCGAGGGCGAGCTGTGGAACCTGATAGTTGACGACATACAAAGGCTCTCGACCAAGGGCTGCTACGAGCCCGTGAGCGACGCCATAAGCTTCTACCTAGCCAGGAAGCTCAGGGTGCTCGCCGCCGCCCTGATAGGCCTTAACAGGGACCCCCCTGAGGCCATACTTGACGCGGGCTGCGGCCCGGGCACCTCAACCAAGGTGGTCAGGGCCCTGTACCCCAGGGCCAAGGTAGTGGCCATGGACCCCGGCGCGCTCAACCTGCTCAGGGCCTCAAGGGCTGCCGGGGACGGCACGGGGGCCGCGCAGGGAATGTTCGAGCACATGCCCTTCAGGGAGGGGAGCTTTGACGGGGCCGTGGCCATGTTCTCCTTCAGGGACGCGGCCAACTACCTGATGGCGCTGGACGAGTTCTCAAGGGTGCTGAAGAACGACGGGAGGCTCGCCATACTTGACCTCTACAGGCCCGAGAACTCCCTGGAGCTGGCCATGTCGCTCATGCAGTTCAGGTACATAGGCCCCGCCATAGGCCTTGCCATGGGGTGCGGCAGGGACGGCCTCAAGTTCGGCGACATCTACAGGACTGTGCTCAGCATGCTGACCCCGAGCCAGCTGGTGAGGGAGGCCTCGAGGAGGTTCAGGAGGGTGTCCTTCAAGCCCACGCCGTTCCTGGTGGGCATACTGTACGCCGAGGGGCCTAGGAGACCCTCGTGAACCTGAACCTTATCACGTTGCCGTCCTTGTCAACGTCGACCCTGACCTTCCTGTTCTCCTTGAGGGAGTAAATTATCATGGCGGCGCACCTCCAGGAGTCCATGAGCACCTCCGCCTCCTCGCCGACGCTGAGCTTGTCTATCACCCTCATGGCCAGGACGTAGCCCTCGGGGCACTCCTTCCCCCTGTAGTCGAAGACCTGCAGGGCCTACCACCAGCTACGCCGAGGGGTCCAGCGATTTTAACGGCAGGTACTTAGAGGGGAAACATCACACTGGTTATTATGTACTCAACCACGGCCTTGTGCGGGTCCCCCTCGAGGACCTCGTCGACCCTGTTCATGAGCTCCTCCTTGACCCTCTGGGCGCAGGCGGGGTTGTTGAAGTCCTCGTTCCTCATGGCTAGGTAGAAGCCCGCCCCGGCCTCGTTGAAGTAGAGGAAGTAGGCCCACTCCATGTCCTGGGAGACCGCGGGCAGCAGGGAGCCCGGCCTGAGGTACCTGAAAGGTTTAGCCGCCTCCCCGATGGCCCCTGGGAGGCCTGAGGAGCAGACAATCCACGAGACGCTGCAGTCCCCGATAGTCCCCCTCTCGCACTGCAAGGCGCCGCACCAATGTCCTGGGCCTCTTAATGCATAAATTCTTTGACACGTGTGAAGCAAGGGGTGCTCGGCTTGAAGTTCCTGAGGTGTAAGCCCAACCAGGTGCCCCCGAGCAACGGGAAGAAGGTTGCCATCATAGGCGCTGGGACCGCCGGCCTGGGGGCGGCCGGAGTCCTTAAGTGCAAGGGATACGACGTCACCGTATACGACATGCTGCCCGAGCCGGGAGGCATGCTGATATTCGGCATTCACGTTGACAGGATACCGAAGCCCCCCATAAGGGAGGGGGTCAGGGAGCTCATGGACGCAGGCGTGGAGTTCGTCCTCAACACCAAGGTCGGCAACAGGGACCTTGAAAGGATGGACGAGCTTGTGAAGGCTAAGAACGTGGTCGACCTTGAGGACATAATAAAGTCCTACGACGCCGTCCTGATAGCCACGGGCACGTGGACCAGCAACAAGTCAAAGGTGCCCGGCGAGGAGCTGCCCTGGGTGTACCCCGCGATGGAGTTCCTCGTTGCGACCCACCTGGCTAAGTTCGGCTACAGGCCCTGGGACATAGTGCCCGACGTCAAGGGCGACCTGCTGGTCGTGGGTGGAGGTTACACTGCCGAGGACGCGGCCTACGTGCCGAGGACATACCCAGAGTACAGGGACAGGATGAGGAGGATAGTGCTAAGCTACAGGAGGACCAGGAACGAGGCCCCCATGGGCCCCATGGAGATGACTAACATAGAGGCCTCCGGCGTCGAGATCTGGGAGCTAACAGTGCCCATAGCTTACAGGGAGGAGAACGGCAGAAGGATTGCAAGGATCATAAGGAACAGGCTGGTCCAGGCGCCGGGCGAGAAGAGGCCGAGGCCAGAGCCCATACCTGGGAGCGAGTTTGACGCATACTTTGACTTCGTGCTGGAGGCCATAGGCGAGAGGCCCACCCCGCCGTTCGAGGGGAAGGAGTGCTGCGGCATAAAGCTGACAGACTGGGGCACCATAGTTGTCGACAAGGACATGATGACCTCCAGGAAGGGGGTCTTCGCGGCCGGCGACGTGGTCCACGGGCCGAGCCAGCTGGGCCCGGCCCTCAAGAGCGGCATGGACGCCGCTAACGCGATAATGAAGTACCTGAGCCAGAGGTGACCGAGTCCAGGGCCACGGCGAGCCTCACGATCCTTTTTACGTTCTCATAAGTCCTTGACCTCTCCACCTCCTCGGGCGTCATCCACGTGCCCTCCCTGAGCTCCCCTCCGACTCTCCTGACCCTGAATATCAGGTCGTAGTGGAGGTGCGTCTCCTGGGGGTACCTCACTGTCTCAAGCAGTATCGCCATGGGCATGGGCTCGTCGCTGACCTCGCCCGAGCCCAGGTTGTAGACAGGGCCCACGGCCTCCACGTCAAGTCCCGTCTCCTCCTTGAACTCCCTCACGACGGCCTCCCTCGGGGTCTCGTTGGGCTCCACGTGCCCTCCCGGGTAGAGCCAGACGCCGAGCTTCTTGTGCCATATCATGAGCACCCTGCCGTCCTCCACGAGGACCCCGCTGGCCACTATGCACTTCCTCAAGGCGTCCCCCAGAAAGCCTTGCCGGCCCCGGTTAAAGGGGCTAGAGCCCAAAAGAAAAATCAGGAAAGGTAATGGACGCGGGTCGCCTCACTTGAGCAAGGACATGACCTTGTTAGCGTAGGGGCTCTCGCTTATGGCCTGCATCAGCAGGCGCTGGTCCCTCTCCTTCAGTCCAGGGGGAAGCCTCGACTGGGCCTCCAGCCTCATCTGGACCACCTGCTTGGCCACGTCCTCGGGCAGCTTCCCTATGATGCCTACGTTGGTCTTGCACACCTCCTTGTACTGCTCGTCCGTGGCGACGGCCGCCAGCTGCCTTATGAACTCCACCAGCGTCGACACCACCTGCTCCCTGCTCATGCCCATCAGCTGGTTAAAGACCTGCGTCATGAACCTCTCCCTCTCGTCAGGACTCATGCTTACTACCTGCCTTACGTCAAAGGACATACCTGGTCACACGTTCCCAGTGTTACAGGAAGGATAAACGCCTTCCCAGGGCCTTGGCATGTATAAATTTTAATACACATCCTAAGGCGGGTCACAGTACTAACACTCTTTTAAACCCTCTCCCCCGCACATATATCATGAGTGAGATCATGAGGAAGGCCGAGCTGAGCCTGAGCTCAGAGGCGGTGAAGGGGTTCGTGAGGCAGGGGGAGGTGCCGGCTTTCCCCTACTTCGCCGCGGGCCAGTGGAGCCTCGAGGGCGACAGGCTTGAGGTCAGGTCGCCCATAGACCTCGGCGCAGTTGCGGTTACCGCCAGGCCCTCCGTGCAGACGGCCCTCTCGATCCTTGAGAGGGTCTACTCCATAGGCAGGAGGAAGATCAGGGAGACGCCGGGCGAGGAGAGGGTTGAGATCTTCGAGAGGACGGCCGACGCCCTGGAGAGGATGAAGGAGGACCTGGTGAACATACTAATGATAAACGCGGGCAAGACAAGGAAGGCGGCGGAGGGCGAGGTGGCCGCGAGCATAGAGAGGCTGAGGCTGGCAAAGCTTGACGTCAGGAGGATATACGGCGACTTCGTGCCCGGGGACTGGTCCGCTGACACGCTTGAGACGGAGGCAATAGTTAAGAAGGAGCCCCTGGGCGTCGTGGCTGCAATACTTCCGTTCAACTACCCGCTCTTTGACGCGGTGAACAAGATAGTCTACTCCGCGATAGCCGGCAACGCCGTGATAGTGAAGCCCGCTGAGGCCGACCCGCTGCCGGCCCTGGCGCTTGCAAAGGCCCTGGTGGACTCCGGCTTCCCGCCGGAGGCGCTGGCGGTGGTCCCCATGAGGGGCAGGGACATGGGCGAGGTCCTGGCGGACAGGAGGGTTGCGGCGGTGTCGTTCACGGGCAGCACAGAGACGGGCCTGCAGGTGATAAAGGAGGCGGGCGTGAAGCAGTACGTCATGGAGCTCGGGGGAGGGGACCCCGCAATAGTTCTAAGCGACGCTGACGTAAAACAGACCACATCTAAGATAGTGACTGGGATTACAAGCTACTCGGGCCAGAGGTGCGACTCCATAAAGTACATACTGGCCGAGCCCGAGGTCTACGACGAGCTCAAGGAGGAGGTGACCGAGCAGCTCTCCAAGGTCAGGGTCGGCGACCCGAGGGACGAGGGCACCGACATGGGTCCGCTAATTGACGTGAGGACGGCCGACGAAGTCATAGAGGCCACCAAGGACGCTGTGTCCAAGGGAGGCAAGGTGCTCCACGGGGGCGAGAAGGTGGAGGAGCTGGGGCCGAACTACATTAAGCCGACGCTGATAGAGGTCGAGGCCTCCAGGCTGCCCGACCTCTACATGTACAACAAGGAGGTGTTCGCCTCACTGGCAGCCATAGTCAAGGTAAATAGCCTGGACGAGGCCATAGCCTTAGCCAACGGCAGGAGGTACGGCCTTGACGCGGCCATATTCGGCAGCGACGTAAGCAAGATAAGGAAGGCCGCCAGGCTGCTCGAGGTCGGGGCGGTTTACATAAACGACTACCCGAAGCACGGCATAGGCTACTACCCCTTCGGCGGCATGAAGGACTCCGGCATAGGGAGGGAGGGCATAGGGTACACGATAGACTTCGTCACTGCGTATAAGTCCATAATCTACAACTACAAGGGCAAGGGGGTCTGGGACTACCTGTGAGCGACTTTTAATTTCAATAACCCTTTTCAATTAAAACCGGATGGATTCCTGTCGTTGAGCTCCCACCTTGGACGGATTCTCGGACAGTGAGTTTGCTTATCTCCCTCAGCCTGGCAGGTATAGCTTTCAATTCCATTGAATGGATTTTCTATCGGTATAGGGAACACCGTTAAAGCCTTCCTGAGGAATTACACTTTCAATTCCATTGAGCGGATTCCCTGGCGCGCCAGCGCGTGCTGGGCTTGCAGCAGCGGCTTTCAATTCCATTGAGCGGATTCCGTTCCAACAACTGATTAACATAACGAACACGTCGCCCCTGTGGGGCTACATAAACTTTCAATTCCATTGAGCGGATTCCGAGCCTTGGCCCCTCCATGAGTTCACGTGGCGGGGCCGGGTGTACCTCCCCGCCTCCCTGAGTCCACTTGGAACTATTTAAGCCCGCCCTGACGCTTAGCCGATATCCCCCAGGGGCCGCCTGGGAGGGCTACCATTAAGTTACGTTTTTATTTTTATCAAAATATTTAAGTTAACCTAAATTAACGGTCCCCCGCAGGTGCTGCCCTTAAGTGCGTCCCATATGGGCCGTGGGAGGCCGTGTGCTTCAGGGATGCAGCGGCCCCAGGAGAGTGGGCACTAGCAGGAGTCCTCATTAACAAATGATGGTAGTTACGCAGTATACTTTACATACCCCGTTGATTTAAGCTCGCGATACTTTAACTCGCAGCTCTTTTACGTTCATATTAAAAACTTCACCCCAAGGCTGGTTTATGATGAGCTGCCGCTGTAGTAGACCTCTATCGCCCTGGCCAGGGTCGCCGCCGCCTGCTGGAGGGCCTGCTCCGCGCTGGGCGTTGTGCCAACTATGTAGTTAAAGAGGTACTCGCCGACCTGGCTGTTCACGGACGACGTTATGGCAGGGAAGTAAGGCGCCACGTATGCGGTCTTCCCAGCTGCGGCGAGGGCTGCCTGGGCCCACTGCCTCAGGTACGCCGGTATGGAAGTGTTCGATATTATCATCTGATACGCCTGCCTGCTTGACGGGAACACGAAAGTCCTGAGGAACGCCTCCACCTGGAACTGCGGGGACTCGACGAGCTGGAGGAACTCAAGGGCCAGCTGCTTGTGCTGCGAGTACCTGCTCACCCCTATGTAAGTCAGCCCTATCCTTATTGAGTCCCCCGGCAGCGGGGCTACCCCGACCAAGCTCGCGTTGGAGCTGTTGGCTATGCTCGGCAGCTGGCCCAGGTAGCCAGCTATGGCCGGAGCCTGGCCGCTGAGCATCAGGGGCAGCGAGTTGTAGAATGTTACCTGGAGCTGGGTGGGCGGCGGCATGTAGCTGACGAGCTCCTTGAGCGTCTCCAGCGCCTGCACCCCGGCCGAGGTGTTTATGGCGGGCGGCGGGAAGCCGTGGCCCCACCAGCTCGGCACGCACCCCATGAACATGGTGCCAAAGCTTGTCATTCCAAACAGGTTCCCGCAGTTGAGGCTCGAGTTCCTGACGTAGTACCACCCGAAGACCGCCATGAATGAGTTCGCCGGCAGGTCGGCCTGGTCTGTGTAAAGCAGCACTCCGTACTTGGTTATGTTGTGGCTGACGAAGAACTTATCAACGTCAAGCACGGTGCTCCAGTTGCCCCAGGTCTCCGGGTTCAGCTGCACGTGGTACTCGTTGTAGAACTCCTGCTGCAGGGTGGCGTTGTCGAAGTACCTGGTGTTGTAAAGTATGACTATGCCGTCGGTCTGTATGGGCACGCCCACCCACGTCGTGTTGCCTGTCAGGGGGTTGTAGTAGAGGCCCGCGGCGTGCAGGTCAGGCGGGAGTATGTCGCTCTCGTTTATGACTGAGGAGTTCAGGGGCAGCAGGTAAGGCGCCACCTGGCCCACGGTAGTCGTAGTGTAGGTGACCACGTCGTACTCCGGGCTCTTGGCCTCAAGCACCGAGAGCTCGTTCGATATGTACTCACTGTAGGGGAACGTGACCACGTCAACCTTGACGCCGGGGTGCTCCTTCTCAAACAAGCTGGCCGCAAGGCTGAGCAGCGGCTGGGCCGGGGCGCCGCTGTAGGTGACCACTGTCAGGGTAATAGGCCTCCTGGTCGCCGTGGCCGCGTAGTAGGCACCGAGGGCCGCCACAACCACAACAACTACTATGACTGCTCCTAGGACAGCCCTTGAGATCGAGGCCCTGTTCAGGGCAACCACCATTTTTAAGTCGTACCCTTCTATTTAAAGGTTACCTACTGAACCTACATAAACGGCTGTTCTCTATATATGTTCGGTGGCGCTCCAGGGCCCTACAGCTTTTATTTCACTTTCAGCCGGGGAAAGTAGGTGATAGTTTGAACTCCCTGAGCAGGGCGACCCTCGCGGCGGTCGTAATTATTGTGGTTATAGTCGCTGCCGTCGGCGCCTTCCTATACTACTCAAGGCCCAGGACAACGACAGCTACTACCTCCACTAGCTCTCAGTCAACTTCTACTGCAACAACTTCATCGTCAGGCCCCCAGGTCACAATAACGGTGGTCACCTACACCGGCCCCTCGGGCCAGGGCTTCATGGACTTCGCGGCGCGCCTCTTTGAGAAGGAGCACCCTAACATACAGGTGCAGGTTATAGCGTTCCCGTTCACGCAGTACGTCACCAACGAGCTGACCGAGCTGGAGGCCGGGGAGAGCAAGTATGACATCATAACCTACACGCCCGCCAACGCCATGGAGTTCATACCCTACCTGGTGCCGCTCAACTCAACCTACATAAACGAGTCAGACCTGATCTACCCTGTCCAGGCCCTGGGAGGCACCATAGATAACGTGACCTATGGCGTGGCCAGGGGGACCAGCGTCATGCTGTTGGCCTACTACGCCAACTACTTTGACAACGCCACGCTGCAACACGAGTTCCAGGAGGAGTACGGCTTCAGCCTCAACCCCTGGACCTGGAGCAACTGGAGCCAGGTTATCGACGCTGACAAGTTCTTCGTGAGCCACAACATAACAAAGTACGGTATACTGCTCTGGGACCAGCCGGGCGACCTAGACCTCTATGAGGCATACGCCCTCGTCTTCGAGTGGTACTACATGCACAACAGCAGCCTGAGCTGTGGCAACGTCATGGGAATGATGCCCCTCTACGGCGACCTGTTCATGGGGTGCGTGCCGAGCTGGTGGAACCACAGCTTCCCGCCGCCCGCGTTCAACAGCACTGCAGGCGTTGAGGCCCTAGAGGTCCAGAGGCAGCTCGTCAGCTACATGCCGCCGCCCACCCAGCTCCTGGTGTCCTATGATAACATAGTGCCCCTGCTGGAGGAGCCCAACTACGCCCCAGGAGGCTTCATATTCGCGATACAGCTCTCCTACTTCACCAACAAGAACAACCTGTCCGAGATAAGGCTTGCCCCCGCGCCTGGAGGCTACGCCCTCGGCGGCGCCACGTTCTTCGGCGTCAGCAAGTACTCGCAGCACAAGGCAGCGGCGCTGGAGTTCCTGAGCTTCATAGCAAGCCCGCAGCTGCAGGTGGCCTCGTTTTACAACATGACCAACTTCCCAATATCGAAGGAGGCCTACCACTTGCTGCTCGAGAACAGCTCGCTCCCAGCATATGAGAGGGAGTGGATAAACGCCACCTACTACGCGGCGGAGCACGCTTACGCCGCCATACCTGCGGTCTCGATAAGCACCACCGCCCTTGAGCCGGCCCTTGAGAAGGAGGTGCTCGGCTACCTTGAGGGGCAGATAACAAACGCCTCCCAGGCGCTGCAGCAGGCCGCCGCGGCGTGGGTCCAGGACATGGAGGCCTACACCACCAGCACGACCACTACCACGGCGGCGGCCCCTGAGCCCTACTATATAGTTGCTCCCTTCGAGCCGAGGAGGCTCTGACGGTTCCCTCCGCTAGGAACCCCTCTTGCTTTTTCTTGTCGCACTTACCAGCGCCGCCACTGAGATTATAGCCGAGGCCGCGCTGACCACCATAGCGTCCATGTAAAGGCCTGCCTCCCTCAGGGCCCTCTGGGAGCTGGCCTGTGCCTCGAGGGCCGCGGAGCTCGCGGCGTTGACCTCCTGGCCAAGGAAGTGAAGCTGGAGGCTCAGCTGGGTGACGTTAGAGCTCAGCTCCTCGGACTGCCTGGCTACGTCACCGCTTAACAGCGCCACGGTGCTGTTCAGCTCCCTCAGCGAGAGGCCTAGGCCCTCAGCGGTCTGGTTGAGGCTGGATATCCTTGAGTTCAGGTAGTAATAGATGGACCTCAGCTGCCTGCTGAGGTTGGCTATTGCAGTGTTGGTGTCAAGCTCTATTATGTTCATCAGCCTGCTGGGCAGCACGTAGCTGACAGTGCCGTTGGAGCTTAACCTGTTAACCACGTCTGAGGCGTAGAGGTACACCGTGCCGCCCCTCACGCCCAGGTAGCTGAGCTGAGACCCCATCAGCCTCGCTGTGCTGTTGACCAAGTAGAGCCGGCCCAGGGACCTCACGTTTACCAGGGTCACGTTGCTGTCCACTATGTAGACCGTGCCGTTGAGGATGGAGTCCTCTATGGGGCCGCTGTAGCCAGTTATGTTAACGTCATAGAAGAGGTCGTCATAGGGGTAGAAGCTGCCGGGCCCGAGGGTCTCGTTGGCGTAGTAGGCGTACTTGGTCTCCATTATAGTTACGTTTACCGCTGGCCTGGCAGGCATGCCGTTAAACGACGCCCCCGTGATGACGGCGACCCAGGGCTCTCCGAGGTAGAGGCCCGAGAGCCCCGTGCTCCCCTGCGAGTAAAGTGATGGCATGACGGCGCTGCCGACCCACAGGCCGAGGGTCGAGTTGTAGTAAAGCATTACTGTGGCCTGCAGCCCGCCGTCAAGCTGCCAGTAGGCGCTGGCATCTGCCTTGGGCACCAGGACTGCCGAGAAGAGGCCGTACCTGACGGGGGTGCCGTTCTGGTAGGTGACGTCCGCGTAAATGGTCACCCCCTGCCCCTCGGCCGGCTCACTAGGCGCGGCCCAGGCCCTGACATTGAGCGGCTGCCCCACATATATCATGTCGACACCGTAGCCCTCCACGAGGCCGCCCAGCGTGGTGGAGTTGTAGGAGGCGTTGAGCAGCACCCAGTAGAGGCCAGGCCTCAGCTGCGGCACCTTCAGGGTACCCAGGTAGTAGCCCAGGGCCGGGTCGTAGAACGCCTGGGAGGAGGCCACGGGCGTCCCGTTGAGGTACTCAAGGGTCACAGTGACGTTGCTGCCCAACGCTATGGTGTCGAAGAGGGACTGGCCCGTGCTGTAGGAGGTGTAGGCCTGGGTCTCAACGGGCGGGAGCACGTAGCCCATGACAACTATATCCTGGCCTGGCTCAACTGTGCCAGGCATCATGGCGCTCTCGCCGAGGACAACCGTGTCCTGCAGGCTGTCCCCGAAGAACATCGGCACCACGCCGAAGGCCGGCGGCCTAGCCTCCATGAGCACGTAGCCGTAGGGAGCGCGGAACGCCACCACGCCCTGGGCGAAGTTGCCCTGAACCACAATTACAGTGCTGTTGTAAACCGAGTAGGAGTTCGTGACGTAATTATAGTACAGCAGCGACACGTTATAGGTTATCTGGGGCCCCGGCGTCCCGTTAACGTACGTCAGGTTGACCTCCACCGGGAGCCCAAGCGAGGGGTCCCACGGGTACGCGGCGGTGGGGTATGTGAACGACGCAAAGTAGCCTATGAAGCCCTCGACGAACGACTCGCCCCTGAGGCCCCCCGAGGAGCCGCCCACAACTATTAGCGTGGGGCCTGAGACATTGGCCGGCACTGTCACCTCCGCCTCCCAGACGGTGCCGTTGAACGTCATGCTTTGCGTGAGCCCGACCCCCTGGGCTGTCTCCAGAGTCACCTGGAAGCTGCCGAAGGCCACAGGGGCACCATCAGGGTATGTTATGTTAGCTACGACCGTCACCCTGTGCCCCGGCACCAGCTCCAGGTCGCTCGGCGCGCCGATGACGTTGACCTTAACTGAGAGGGACGGGAGCATCGACTTGACCCTGTCCATTATGTATTTGTTGCTCAACGCGAAGGCCAGCTGGCCAGCGTTTATAGTGCCTAGGCCCGTGACGAGGCTGTAGTTGCCCCCGGCCCTCCACGGTATGTTGTAGCCGAAGGTGACCCTATCTATGGCTGCTGGGTAGGCCCTGTACATCGCGTAGAGCGTTGGCGCTATGAGGCCGAGCCCGTGGCCCACGTAGCCCTCGACCAGGGCCAGGAGGCCGGCCGTCAGGGGCGACGCCTCGCTAGTGCCTCCCTCGACTATAGTTACGTTATTGTATGTCACCTCATAGACGCCTGGGAATATGTTTGCGTTGGCCGAGACGTCCGGCACGGCCCTGCCGTGCGGGAAGCCATCGGGAGGCCTCGGAGCTACCCCCTCCTGCCACCACGGCATGGGCTCATAGGCGCTGTAGCCGCCCGTGGAGCCGCCCACGTTCTGCATGTACGGCACGAAGCCCGCCGAGGACCAGGCAGTGCTGTAATAGGAGCTCACGCTGCCGTTGGGGTAAAAGTCCAGGTACGTCGTTGTGCCCCCCACGGCCAGCACCCAGGGCGAGGAGGCAGGGTAGTTGACGTCCCCCACGGGCCCAGCGCTGTAGCCCATGCCCCCGCCGTCGCCGCTGGCGGCCAGGAATGTTATGCCCTCCGCCGCGCCGAGGGCGTAGTAGACGTCGCTCAGGTAGACGTTGTAGTAGTAGAATGGCGCCCCCATGTTAGAGAACATGGACTCCGGTATGCCGAAGCTCTGGCTCACTATTGAGACGTTGTCGTGCTGGTCTATGTAGGCTATCACTGCGGAGAGCGGCAGGTAGCCAGCCGCTATGTAAAGGTATATGTGGGCCCTCGGCGCAATCGAGTGCACTGCCTCCACGTCCAGGTCTATCTCCACGTCCCAGCCCGTCAGCACGCCCAGGTTAGGGTTATATGGGCCTATGGGGACGACCGTGAGGTTGACCGGCGGGAGGCCGAACGCCTTATCGTAATAAGACATTACCTGGTAGATCTCAGGGTCGCCATAGAGGTCGACAATTCCAACGTTTACCCCCTGTCCCGTGTAGCCCCTGGAGTAGAGCGGCGTCACGTTATAGGCGAGGGCCACCTTGGTCAGGGGGTAGGCCTCGGTGGTCACGTACACCTCCTGGCCCTTAATTGGCGTGAATGAGGCGAGCGATAGCAGCGGCCTGAAAACGAGGCCCGTGACGTTTGAGACGTAGGGCACTAGGCCCAGCGGGTTGCCCCTGTAGCCTGTGACGGCGTAGTAGCTTGAGGTGCCGTTGCTGAAGACCCCTATTGAGACCCCCAGGGCACCCTCAACGGCTGAGGCCGGGCCGCTGAAGGCAATCATTGACCCTGCAACCGCTATCACCCTCAGGCCGTGGGACCTGAGGTAGCTTATGGCCTTGGACACCTCGGCCTCGGGGTAGAACATGCTGGCAACCTGCGAGGGCGTCAGGAACTTGTGGTAGAGGGGCGAGCCGGGGTCGCTGACGGCCTGGGCGTAGTAGAATATGAGGGGCACGTCCCTCAGAGGCACGTAGAGGACGCCAACTACCTGCGACTGCGGAGGCGCCTGGCCTACCAGCCTGAAGCCCGGCAGCGGCTCGCCGAGCCTCTGTGGCGACTGCTGCAGCCTAATCCCCATGGCCTCCGCCTCTGCAGGCGATACCATCGCTATCAGGATGACGGACACCAGCAGGAGGCCCAGGAGTCCCTTCAAGCGGCCACCCAGTAGCTGGCCGTTGGAGGCGTTAATATTCATTGAACAAGGCCGGAGGGCCGGAGCGATGTGCAGGACCGCCGCCTCATTTAATTCCCACTGAGCTGGGATAGACCCGGCGCGATAAGTGTTACTGTTTAAAAACTTCGCCCGCTATCCTATACTAATAACTAAGGCAAAAAGAGGTGATAGCAAGTGAGCCTGCTGAGGAAGTCCAAGAGGAGGCAGTCGCCTGAGGTCTACTCCCCCATGCCTCCCTGTGAGGCCATGTTAGTGGCTCAGGCCTTCCTGCCGCCCCAGTGGTAGGCCTTTTTAGGGGACTCTTCCTCGCACCTTTCTACATCAGCCCAACCTATGTAGGAAAGGCATTTTACCACCCCCAGTAGTAACAACGCGGTGTAGGGCTTGGAGGAGCTGGCCCGTCGGCTCGACAGCTCAAGGTGGACCTCGGCCCACGGGCTAATATTCACGTCAACGAGCCTCGGCATGTTCATATGGGGCCTTGAGGCCATGATAGGCCCCGCGGGGTACTTTGCGTTTCACAGGAGCCTGGCCTTCCTCATAGCCTTCTACGCGTTTGACTTCATAGGTGACATAGCCATAGGCAGGCTCTCGGACACCACGCTCGCCAGGAAGGGGGCCTTCTACGTCACCATGTCCCTGATAGGCGTCGGCCTCCTAGTTCTTGGCCTCGACCTCATGATCACGGCCGGCAGGGGGCTTATCGCTGTCCTCGCTGGCCTCGCCGGGGCGGCCGTAATGAAAATTGGCATAGAGGGCGACGTGCCCGTGTCGCTCGCGTTCCTCGCTGAGAACACGCCGGCCAAGTACAGGAACAGGGTGCTCGTGCTCTCGCCCAACTTTAACAACATAGGGGGCGCCGTGGGGGCAGCCGTGCTGTACCTTACGTATACTAGCACTAACTCCTACCTCTACGCCGCCCTTGCGCTGCTGGTAGCCACGGCCGTCGCGCTGGCTGTCACCTTCGCTGTGAGGGCGACGATGCCGGAGTCCGTCAGGTGGCTCATGACTAAGGGGATGAGCGATAGGGCCTCAAGGGAGGCCTCGGCCCTGGTCTCGCGGCCCAGCGAGCAGGTGTCAAGCGTGAGCCCGACAGTTGGCATAGGCGGCAGGTACGCCTTCCTTGCGCTGCTCGGCCTCTCCCAGTACTTAACGTTCGGCCTCATGGCGTTCACCATAGCCTACTTCTACTACAGCGGCGCCACGGTGTACTTCATACAGCTGGTGGCCCTCCTGGGCGCTTCCATAGCGGGGGTGCCGGCGGCCTTCCTGCCTGACATCATGGACACCAGGAACTTCACGTTACTTGCCTACGTAGGCGGCTTCCTCTCAATGATACCAATAGCTTTGGCGCTCCGCTACCTTGGCTCCCAGGGGTTCCTCTCCCTCTTCTACCCGCTGCTCTTCCTAAACATGGTCTTCAGCGAGCTCGCGTGGGCAGTCAGGACGATCTATGAGCCGGTGCTCTTCCCGACGCACATTAGGGCGACCATGATAGGCCTGGTGAGGGCAGTGCCCATAGCCTCCTACGACGTGTCCCTCTACGTCACCAGCAGCTGGAGCGAGTGGCAGTTCGTGCTCTTTAACATAGCCCTCTGGGGCGTTGGGGCCGCGACCTCGGTGCTCTGGAGGCTCAGGGGCTACGACACCAGGAGGGCCCTGCTCGAGAGCGTGTCCTCACCCAGGCCAGCCGCGCCTCTGTAACGCTGTTCCCTGAGGAGGGCGTCACGCTGAACCGCAGCGCGAAGCTCAAAGCACAAAAACTAAGCCTGTGAGCCTCTAGGGGAGGCCTTCAAGGGCCCGGGCAGGCTCTGGGCTGCTTACCTCACTCCTTGGACCTCCCAGCCTCGACAGCCATGTAGCTCACGACGCTCTCGCCGAGGGCCCCCTTGGAGGCTCTGTACGCCGTGTAGGCTGCGATGCCAACAACCACCAGCAGCGACGTCACCATGAAGGCAAAGTAAGGCTCCACAAGGTCGCTCACGACGCCCTCGTAGAAGGTGTAGACGAAGAGCGCGGTGCCAAGCACTGGGAAGGCCAGGCCTGAGACCGCGAGCCTAAGCTTTGAGAACCCCAGCTCAGGGTGCCTCCTCACGTACGGGAAGAGGCCGAACTCGGGCACGAAGTGGTGGAAGTACCACGTTATGCTTGACGCGGTGCCCATGACATACCAGGCCACGGCCACCGTGTTGGGGTTGTACCCGTAGACCTTGACCAGGGAGGCCGCCACCGCAAGGGTCGTTGCGAGGGCCAGCGCGAAGTCTAGGAGGGCCGCGTTCGCTGGAACGCCGTGCCTGTTGAGCTCCTTAAGCCAGCCGCTTGATATGAAGTTATCCCTGGCCATGGCCCAGAGGAGCCTGGCCTGCGACCCCCCTCCCGCGCCGAAGGCTATCAGGGAGACCACGAGTATGAGGAAGTTAAGCCCCACCAGGGCGCTGAGGGGGAAGTACCTTGACCAGGCCACCAGCTGGGGCAGGGCCGAGGACGTCACCTGGGACAGCTCGCTCCTGGGGACGGCCACCAGCTCCGAGTAGGCCGCCAGGGCTATGGCCACGGCAGACACGGTGAGCCCCACGTATATTGCCTTCCAGACGTCCCTGGTCGGGTTGACACCCTCCTCGGAGTAGAAGAGGGCCGTGCCGTAGCCAGCGAAGGTGAAGAAGCCCACTACGGCGGTGGCCAGCATGAGGCCCCTGAGGCCGCCTGCGCTGTTGGCAGGGTTGAGGTAGTAGGCCGAGTTGTACGGGCTCCTGGCTATCACGGCCGCCGTGAAGGCCACCACAATCACAAGCGTTGTAAGCACGGCTGCAGTTATGGCTATGCCAAGCCTCCTGGCTGGCTGTACCGACATTGCATAGGTCACCACAAGCGTGGCCACGCTGGCGAGCAGCCAGGCCCAGATGGGCAGCATGACGTGGTATGCGTAGTAAACGGTGTCAACGAGCAGCCAGCCTATGAAGAACGCGTTGGCGGCCTGCCACCAGTTGTAGAAGAAGTAGTTGCCCAGGGCCGTGAACTTGCCGGCGCCCTTGCCGAAGCCCAGCTCGGCCAGGCCGTAGTAGCCGCCGGCAAATGACACTATCCTGGTGTACTCCAGTATTGGAAGGGAGACCAGCACGAAGAGCACGTAACCTATAATAACAGGCCATATGGCGGCGGGTCCTGAGTCGCTTATGAACGCCGTGACCTCTATGGGGCCTATGATTGGAAGGACTCCGGCGACCACGGCAGCAACCATGGCGTAAAAAGGCATGGAGCCCCTCCTAAGTTGGGATCCCACAGAAGCCCACCCTCTGCGCAGGGGGCGGGGCAAAGTCTAAAGGCCTTTCCTTAGATGATGTCGCCAGACGGGCCTTTCAGCCCTTAGGCCTCGCTTGACAGCTGTCACTGTCGCAGTCCAACGCTAATTAAAGCCGTGGCTCATAGGTGTGCAACTCCAAGAAGTGGTGCGGCGGCCGGGATTTGAACCCGGGACCTTCGGCTTGGAGGGCCGACGTCCTAGTCCAGGCTAGACTACCGCCGCACCTTGCTGGTTCCAGGTGCTTGGAGTTTTAAGTTTAAGGCCGCCTCGGCTTGAGCTTATTAGCCCTGGGACCTACCTTAGCCCAGGCCGATGAGGACAAACGTTCCCACGGAGCCCAACCGCGAGAACTGTGACGAGGCTTCACGGCCTGAGGCCTCATCGTTAGCGCGGAGGAAACTTCAAGATAAGATAAAAGATAAAAATGAAATTAAGAGTTAGCTGGAACCGACCCCTTACTGGAGGCCCCCGTTTATGAGCTGGTAGCTGAACTGGTTCGCCATTAGGTAGCCTGCCGTGTTAACGGTGCTGTTCTGGAAGCCCTCAAGGTAGGCGTTCTCCTCGAAGCCCCTGCCGTTCACCAGCACCTCAGCCGTTAAGGACTTCTGGGTCAGCGCGTTGTTCGACGTCAGCCCAATTATGACCGCGCCCGTCGGGTTTATGAACTCCAGTATGCCCGCGAAGCCTCCCACGGCGCTGAGGTCGTAGTTGAGGCTCTCGGTGAAGTTATAGCCTGGCCAGGCGTAGCTTAAAGCGTAGGTTGGCGCTAGGGCTATGCTCCCGTTCTGCAGGAAGGTCGCGTTGTACGGGAACCTCGTCGGCGGGGTTATGGGTATCGCCACGAAGTCGTAGTAGAGGGTCACGGGCCAGTTGGCGCTCACCCACAGCCTGTAGGGCCCGTAGCCCTGGGCCCACGAGCTCACGGTGAAGTCCTCGTCAAGGTAGTTGTAGGCAAACGTGCCGGCGTAGTTGTACGCCTGGTCCACTGTGGCCACCCCCTCCTGCTGGCTGCTCACGACCTCCTGGCCGTGCTCGAACTCAAGCAGGGACGTGTAGTTTATGAAGTAGCTGGCCCCCTCCTGGAAGTAGAGGCCGGCAACGCCTTGGTTCATTATGAGCGGGCCCGAGTCGTGGTACGAGGCCTGGCCAGTTATCACCTTGGCTCCAACGAGCGGGTTGCTGCTGTTGACCCAGAGCAGCAGCACGCCCCCGAGGTTCCAGTTGAACTCGGTGCCCGGCACGCCCAGGGCCTCTGAGGAGGCCAGCAGGTCAGCTATGTGTATCGCTAACGTCGCGTTGAGCCCGTAGGCCAGCAGCGGGGTTAGGTCAACTATGTCAGGCATGTGGAACGAGAGCGTGTTTATTGAGGGCACAGGCTTCCACCAGAACAGGTCTATGCCGCCAGTGTAGATGGTCTCGAACGGGTTCACCACGCCTGCCAGGTGACCGTTGTAGTAGACCTTGACGTACCTGACCGCTGGTATGTTGGTGTACCAGAACTCGTCATAGGCGTTGCCCTTGGTGTAGAGTATCAACCACGCCCTGTAGGTGCCGTTGGGTATCGTCACCTGCTGCTCAACGTAGTCATTGTACGCGTTTATTGAAGGCGTCATAGAGTAGCCAAGCTTGTTCACGAAGAGCGGTATGAAGTAGTTCGGCAGGCCGGGCGGCGGGCTCCCCTTGTAGAGCAGCAGGCTGACGTTGGCCACGTAGTAGCCCGTTATCCCTATGGAGGGGGCGTAGCCGTTGGGCACCATGAACTGGAACCTCACGGGACCCCTGAGCAGGTTCTCGAAAAGCGTCACGTCAACCGTTGTAGTGGAGTTCAGTATCTCCTGAGTAGAGCCCCAGAGCAGCGGGGTCCCGTTGGCGAAGACGTACGCTACCGTGTCATACTGAGTGCCCCCAAGCTCCCTTATTGACATGTTGAGCAGTATCAGGCTGTAGTTCCCAGGAGGTATGTAGACCGTGGCGTTGTAGGGCAGGCCAGTGTGGTTGAAGACCACGTTCTTGCCTATCCATATGACAGTGGGCGTCTCGTTGGGCGGCACGTACCTGAAGGCCTGGAAGGAGTAGTAGCCGTCATGGTTGCCCGCGACCCCCAGGTCCCTAGCAGCTAAGTTAAGGGGGCCTGGGTATGGCGCGGCCTCGTGGGCGGCTGGCAGCTGCGGGTAAGCCCTGGGGGAAGACACGGCGCCTGCCATGGGGGCCATAAGCAGGACGGCCAGCAGGACAGCCACGAGCGCGGGGATTGAAGACCTCATAATGTCCACCACTTAGCCTCTGCAAGTGTGTAACTCTGGAGGGAAAATATATTTTATGTTACAAAGTTACGGGCGCTTACTTTACCGATAATGACTAAACAGCGGGCCCGCCGGGATTTGAACCCGGGACCACCAGCTCCGGAGGCTGGCGCGCTGATCCTGGCTGCGCCACGGGCCCAGGAACTGGGGGCCCTCTGGCCTATAAAACATGGGCCCCGCCTAGGCCTTGACCCACCACCAGTATATGGCGTCCCCTCCGCCGCCTATCATGGGGTTCTCCTCCCATGCGACAGAGCCCATGTAGCCCGTTATGTATGGCTTCACTATCCAGTATGCGTTGGGCTGTATCGTGTAGACGTACATATAGAGCTCTATGGCCAGGTCCTCAGAATGCTTAAAGAGCGGCAAAGCCGCCGTGGAGTTCGTCAGCTCGACGCTGTCAGCCTCCGCTATGAGGTTCTGGAGCTCCTGGTACTCCACTGCCTCCTGCCAGAGCCACCTGCCTATCTCAGGCTCGACGCTCGGGCTCAGCCCCGGGTAGCTTACCCTTGACTGGTTGAAGTACGCGCTGAGGTTCTCGAGGTAGGTCGCGTTCCAGCCGTCAGGCTCCACCCACACGGTGCCCGTGTACTGGGCGTTCATCATGTCCGAGGCCAGCGGGTAGTCGGCCACGTAGCCGCTGTTCCATATAGCCATAGGGTTCATGCCAGGCACCCAGTAGGAGAGCATTGTGGGCCACGGGAGGTAGAGGGGCTGGGCCACTATGTTCGGGTCTATGTTGTGTAGGGCCGCGGCCCACATCTGGGCGGCGGTGTAGTCGGTGGTGTCGCCGCTTGATATCACGATGGGGAAGTAGACGCTTATGTTGTAGAACCCGCTCTCCTCCAGCAGCTGCTTAGCGTATGTGAGGTTGAACGTTGGGCAGCCCGTGAGCTCGGAGGGGGGTATGTATATATCTAGTCCCTTGATTATAGCTCCGCAGTAAAGACTGCCGAAGTTGAAGTGATACTTCACGTTGCCAACTATGTCGTCTATGTACTCGGTGTAGTTGAAGGCGTAGGCGAAGGCCTCCCTGACGAGCGGGTTGGCTAAGTACCAGCCCGGTATGTGGTAGGCAGGGTTGAGCTGGGAGAGCAGGGACTCGGTTATGTTAAGGTTAAAGCCGAAGAACTCCTCAAGGAGGCTCGGGAACTCGTAAACCCTCGCCTCGCCCTCGCTCTCCAGCTGCTCTATGCTCGGCATGAAGCTGTTCGGCAGGTTCGTGACTATGTCGGCCTGGCCTGAGGCGAAGAGCTCGTAAGCGGTTGTCGGGTCCTTGACCCACTCTATGATTACGGTGTCGTTGGGCCTCGGTATATCAGTTATGTTGGTCGGCCAGTATGGGTTTGGCTTGAGCACTATGCTCTGGCCCGGCGTGTAGGCAGCTATGTAGTAGGGCCCTGTAGCCATGGGATCCCACCTGACCTCCTCGTTATAGTCCCACTCGTTGGCCGTCTGCTCGTAGCTGTAGAAGGCCTCCGCCAGCTGGGTCATGTTGTGGTCGTAGAGCCCAGTGAAGTTTATACCGTCCCCCACCTCCTCAAGCCACTTGGCGTCAAGTATCCCAGGCCCCCAGCCTTCGGCCAGTGCTGTGAAGAACACCTGAGGGGCCACGGGCCTCACCAGGTGGAACGTCACGGTGTCGGTGGCGTTGTCGTAGGTTATGGCGTTCACGATCTCCTCTGCCCCCTGGGTGTCGTTGGGGGAGGTCACCACGAAGGTGAACGGCGTGTAGTTCGGTATGAGGTACTGAGCCAGGATCCAGCCCCTCGTGGAGGGCACACCTCCGGCCAGCAGTATGTCCCTGACAAGGCTGTACCACACGTCATAGGCAGTTATCGGGTCGCCGTTGGCGGCCCTGAGGCCTGGCCTGACCTTGAAAACGTAAACAGTGTAGTTCGGCGATATGGCCCCGTAGAGGTGCCTGGCGGTCACGTTTGACCAGTTGCCCACGGTAGGTATGTACTCAGCAGCCATGGGTATGAACTTGGTAGTGTACGGGCCGTCGTATATCAGCAGGGACGCGAATATGTTGTCTATGACCTCAAAGCCCACGGTCTCGTAGTCTATTGCCGGGTCGAAGCTGAAGGGCCCTCCTGGCACGTTCTCGGCAACCACAATGGTGCCGGGGTTGGGGACCGAGAGCTGCGGCGCGAATATTGAGAACCTCTCCTTGGACGAGCTCACGGCCAACGTGTAGCACGAGGTGTAGTTATACGTGGCCCCGCTGCTCGCGTTCTCCGTAACTACTGTGAGACACACCGTGTAGAGGCCCGGCTTTGTGTACTTGACTGTCACCGGGTTCTCCTTTGGCTCCAGGTAGGTCACGTTCCCTGAGCCCGTGAGGGCCACCTGCTCGGCGTAGCCCGTGCCGTTGACTGAAGGTATAGTTATCGTCGTGCCGTTGCCGAGGTTCCAGACGTACTCCTCTATGGTCATGTTGGTGCCCGAGGGCGGCTGCAGGAAGCCCGCCGAGAGGTTGACGGGCTGGCTTACGTTGATGACCTGGGCCGAGGGGGCTATGACGGGCACTGTTATGAGCTGGGCGTAGCTCTCGTTGAACTGCGGCGGGGCCACGAGGACCTCCAGCAGGTTGCCCTGGGAGCTGCCCACGAGCTGGCCGTTCTTATATATGGCGTAGTACACCAGGTAGTGGCCTGGGTAGGCATACGTGACCTGCGCGGAGCCCGCAGTTGAGTTCACGTCGCTGCCGTCTCCTGTGTAGATGATAACGTACTGGCCGGGCGACGGCGAGTACGAGGTCACGGTTATGTAAAGGGGCTGCCCGGCTATTGCCGTGTAGGAGCTCAGGGCTGGGGGCAGCAGGGAGTACGCCTGCTGCTCCGTCGTGCTTGTGGGCGTTGCGCTGCCATTAAAGTGGTGCCACAGGAGGACGCCCAGGAGCGCGAGAACTACAATAAAGACTACCGCTAGACCTAACGCGGGCTTACCAATGGAGGCCCGCGAGTGCCACGCGAACTGACATCCCCCAATCCCTCCTCAGAGGCCACGGAGTGGCTTCAGCGGGGGCTATTAAGCCTTAAGCCTGGGGGAGGACCAGGACACCGTATGAGTTCAGCCTGTACCTGGCCATGACGCTCACCCTGGTAGGCGGCCAGGTCAGCGAGGTGTACTCCATGCCAAGCTCAAGGCCGTTGAGGTAGAGGTCGCTCACCTCGTTGCCCCATGGCAGCAGGTCCCTCAGCGACCTCAGCACAAGGGTCAGGGGCACCACAACGCTTCTCGAGGCCAGCGGGGGCTCGAGGGTGAAGGCAACGTAGGTCCAGCGGCCCGGGCCCATGGGGTCGGCTATGTAAACTCCCCAGTTAACAACCCCAGGCCTGCCGTTAACTATGGCCGGCAGGGCAAGGGTTGAGCTGGGCGACTGGTAGCCCATGGGGTTGAAGCCCGGGGTGCGGTAGAGCCATATCATGACCTCGAGCTCCCGGGGCCCCACGCCGTTCTGGCCCGGCCCCCTTGTGAGCCACAGGTCGAACGCCAGGTTGCCCCTGCCGTTGGGGAACTCCACTGAGTAGTCAACGTACACGAGCGCCTGGGGGAGCTGGCCAACCTTGGCGGGCAGCTGGAGCAGGGGGGACGTCGGCGTTGAGAGGGCGCCCCACGGCTTGTAGCCGTATATCACCTCCGGGTAGCCGAGCACCGTCTCGGGCGGCCTCGCCGCCGTGGCCTCGCTGTAGGAGACCACCACGTCAAGTCCGTCACTACAGAGCTTCACCGAGGAGCTGCCTGAGCCCTCCCAGGTGTTCCACGGGTTGGGGTCAACGGCTATGCCATGGCCCTGAGGGTCCTTCACTGTAACCCAGCTTGACTCCCCTGCCCTTGTTGAGGACGCGGCGACGCAGTCCCTGAGGCCGCTGGGAGGGACCAGGTTTAGGTAGCCTCCAAGGGACGCCAAGAGGGCTTTCCCAGCTAGGGGGGCTGCAGGGGGCTATATCCTCTGTTGGCGCGCACATGCCGTGGGGCCCTCACGCTTTTATTTGCTACATGGCATTTCCAGCTATGGTAAGTCATGAAGGTAGCAGTTGTTCACACGCTGATAGAGGAGGCGGGCGGCGGGGAGAGGCTGGCCATAAGCGTCTACAGGGCGCTGAGGGAGCTGGGGCACGAGGCGGACCTCTACACGATGAGGCTCAGCGCCAGCGCCTGGCAGCTCCTGGCCCCAGGGGAGCCTCCGCCCAGGGTCCTGGACATAGGGTTCCCGCTCGAGGGCATCTCCAGGAACAGGCTGACCAGGCTCAGGAGGATACTGGCCCTGAGGGCCTTCATGAGGGATGGCCTCCCCAGGCTCAGGGAGGAGGGCTACGAGCTGATATTCGAGACCCAGGCCAACGTGCCCTTCCCCTCGGACGCCGTCTACATACACTACCCGGCCCTCCTGGACTACATGGGAGGGGGCGGCCTGAGGTGGGCCTACAACCTGGCCGTGAGGCTCGCAGCCAGGCCCGTGCTGAGGGAGGCCTCCAGGAGGCCCCCGAGGCTGGTGCTGACCAACAGCTCGTGGACTGCCGAAAAGGTTAAGCAGGCCTACGGCGTTGAGGCGAGGGTCCTCTACCCCCCAGTTGAGGTGGAGGCCATAGGCGAGGCCGCCAGGAAGGCCGAGAAGGAGCCCCTGGTGCTCACCGTGTCCAGGTTCAGCCCCGAGAAGAGGCTTGATGTCATCCCTGCAATAGCCAGGGCCGCCAGGGAGATGGGCGTGAGGGCGGAGTTCTACATAGTGGGCTCCACGGCCAGCTACTCGGGGCCGGTCATAGAGGCCATAAGGGGGGAGGCCAGGAGGCTGGGGGTTGACGACATGGTTCACCTGAAGTTCAACGTGCCCAGGGGCGAGCTGCTGGGGCTCTACGCCAGGGCCAAAATCTACCTCCACCCTCCCTTCGCGGAGCACTTCGGCATCGCGATAGCTGAGGGCATGGCAGCCGGGGCCGTGCCTGTGGTCTACAGGGACGGGGGAGGGTGGACCGACATGGCCTCAAGGGTGGACCGGGGGCTCGGCTACGCCACGCCCGAGGAGGCCGCCAGGGCCATATCGGGGCTCCTGGGCGACGAGGAGAGGTGGTCCAAGCTGTCGGCCGCCTCAGCCGAGGTAGCAAGGAGGTTCAGCTACAGCTCATTCAAGGAGAGCCTGGCCAAGTACGTCGACGAGCTAAAGTGATCACGCCAGCCCCCACCTGCCCGCCACGGCTCCAAAGACAGCGCCGTAGGCCAGGGCCGCCAGCCCCCAGAGAAGCGACGCCGGGCTGCCGAGGAGCGAGAGCCTTATGGCCTGCGCCGCGTAAGTCGTGGGCTCAAGCATGGCCAGCGGCAGCAGGTACCTGGGCACCGCCGAGAGCGGGAAGTAGACCGGCGCGAAGAAGGTGAGCGTGAACGACGCTATCTGCGTCACCTGCTGCAGCAGCCTCCAGTTCCTTATCCTTGCGGCTATCAGCAGGCCAACCATGGAGCCCTCGAACGTGCTTAGGAGCAGCGCAACCGTGAGGTAGGCAACGTCGACGGCGCTGACCGCTATGTACCTTAGCGCCGCCGCCACCCCAACTATGAGCAGGCCTGACAGCACGGCAAAGACGTTGTTGACGAGCGCGGACGTCATAGCATACACCCACAGCGGCACCCCGCTGGCTATCATGATTGAGATCCTGCCGCCCTGCCTGTCCATGCCTATGTTGTTCGGCACTGAGAGCATGCCGGAGAGGGCCACCTGGAAGACTATTGTCCCCGACACCAGGTAGTAGGCGTCCTGCCTGCTCACTATGTAGCCGAACGACGCTATTATGGCCACCGGGAACACTATCATGAAGAACAGGTTCACCGCTATCCAGGTCCTGGCCTCCTTGATGAACATCTCGGCCAGCGACTCAAGCTCCCTGAGCACCCTTCATCACCTCCAGGTACACCTCCTCGAGGGACGGGGCCCTCACCTCGAACCTCCCCCTAAGCCTTGACACGAAGTCCCTGACCTCGTCCTCCCTGACCTTGTAGACCCTGCCCTCCTCCAGGTCAACGACCTCGTAGTAGTAGGCAAACCTCTTCCTCAGCTCCGCCGGCGTCCCCTCGGCTATCACCTTCCTGTTTATGAAGTACACCCTGTCCGAGAGCGCCTCGGCCTCCTCCATGTAGTGTGTCGTCAGGAGTATGGCCCTCCCCTCGCCCTTGAGCTGCCTCAGCAGGTCCCACAACTCCCTCCTGGCCTCGGGGTCAAGGCCGGTCGTGGGCTCGTCAAGTATGAGGACCTCAGGCCTGTGGACAACAGCCATGGCTATCAGGGTCCTCCTCTTAAGCCCTCCGGAGAGGTCTATGACGTACTTGTCCCTGTGCTCCCAGAGCCCCAGGGCCCTCACGGTCTCCTCGGCCATGGCCTTGGCCTTGCCGCCCGGGACTCCTCTTATCCTGGCGGCGTAGTAGACGTTGTCAAATACCGTGAGGTCCAGGAAGGGGGTCGCCTCCTGCGGGGCTACGCCGAGCCTTAGCCTCACCCTCCTGTCGCAGGGGTCGCCGCCCAGCACCCTGACGCTGCCTGACTGGGGCCTGAGCTCGCAGTACAGGTGCTTCACAAGGGTCGTCTTGCCGGCGCCGTTGGGGCCCAGGAGGGATACCAGCTCGCCCCTCATCACCTTCAGGCTGACGCCCTCCAGGGCGACCACCTTACCGTATGACCTGCTCAGCCCCTCCACCTCTATGGCAGCGTCCACCCTTCATCCCCTCCTGAACTTGGCCTTCACGCGGCTCTCGCTCGAGCTCAGCTCAAAGACTATGGAGCCCTCGCCGCCGCCCAGGGAGCTGTCGACGTCTATTGAGATTGAGCTGTCCTCGCTCTCCTTAACCCTCGGCGTTACCGAGGCGCTCCCCCTGACGGTGGCATTAATGTCAACATTGCTTCCCTCGGCGTCAACCGCTATCCTGGACTCCCCCCTGAGCTCACCGTATGACAGTTCAAGGTTGGCCTCGCTGTCGCTGAGGTCGAGCTCAGCTGTCATGCTGCCCAGGTCCCTCAGGGAGGCTGAGAGGGAGGACTCCAGCATGTCAGCCCTGAACGAGCTTAGGCCGCCGTAGGCCAGCTTGATGTCGCCCTTCTCGGCCTCCAGTGCGAGGGAGGAGGCGCCAGGGGGCAGGGAGACCTCAACGTGGCAGCCGTCAGAGCTTATTATGAGCTCTTCGTCCTTAACGCTCACGTCGTGCTTGCAACCCCTCCAGTATGGGTAAACCGTTACCTTGCCCTCTCCCTGCTCCAGCCTCAGGGAGCTCCTCTTCAGGTTTACCCTCACAGCCCTGACCGGCCCTATTGAGGTGGAGTACACCTCGGACCCCTTCCCGGCCGCCTCGCCCAAGGCAGCTCCAACAGCGTTACCTACGGCTTTTCCCAGCAGCCTGTCCAGCCAGCCGAGGCCTAAGACGTAGACGCCTCCGTGCCCCTTGACGTGGTCCCTGTAGCTTACAACCACCACGTCGCTGAGCCTGGGCTCAAGGACGCCGGCCAGCCACTTGGGCGCCTCGACGCTCACGACATCCCTTATACCCTCCAGGGCCTCCCTGACGAGGGCCTCGTCCACGTCATCGGTTACGCTCACGCTTATGCAGTCGCTGACGAGCACCCTCTTGCCCTGGGCCCTCGCGTCCTCCAGCAGTGACCTTGTGATGTCAACGTGAAGCCTATTAGATATAACAAGGAGGCCCGCCTCGCCGCCCCTCGCCTCAGCCTTGACGTTGGCCTGCTCCTGGCCCTTCTGCTCCACCACCTTTATAGCCTCGTAGGCCCTCCTCCCAAGCTCTGTCAGCTCATACTCGCCCGAGCTGTTCCTCGCGATGAGCTGCGAGAGCCTCCTCAGGTGGAAGGTCATGGTGCCCGTGTCCTTGACCCCGGCGGCGTCCATGAGCTCTGTAAAGGTCAGGTGCCCCCTGTCGCCCAGGGCCCTTATTATGGCCCTCCTGGTCGGGTGCGACAGGGCGTCAAACACGTCCTCTGACAACCGCCCACCCGCTCAGTTACGTGAAGCGACTCGTCAAAGATAAAGCCTTCTGACGAGCGCGCTCCTCAGCCCCTCGGGCCCAAGTGGCGAGGGAACTCGTCAGTTAACAGAGATGCTCCAGGACTTCAGAGAACTGCGCTCCCCAGCCTCCTCCTAAACGCGGCTTCGTACCACGGCTCCCTCATGGAGCCCAGGGCCACGGGGGCCACGGAGGAGAGCCTCCTGACCAGCTCCCTTGCCTTCCATAGAGGAGGCTCAGGCAGCCTTGAGTTCCAGTTGTCGTAGCCCACGTGGACGCTCACCGGCCTTATGTCAGCCACCCAGGAGACCATGACGTCCAGGTCGAAGTCCATTATCGGCTCTATTGAGACGTACTTGTAGGGCCACCTGAGCTCAGCCATGGCCTCGTGCCTGGCCGACGGCGGAGGGGCCCTAGACACCGACCTAGCAAGGTCGTCCCTGTTGGTCTCTATGGTGGCCCCCAGCACCGAGCTCCTGGGGAAGAGGTCAAGGAACTCGCTGTACCTGGCAGGGTTCTTGGTCAGGAACATGAACCTCGTTGACGGGAACTCCCTGGCCCTCCTGAGCACCCTAGCTATCCACTCGGAGGGCACGGCGTCACTGAACAGGTCGCCCATGTCGACCACGAACACGGTGTCGCCGGGCCTGAACCTAGCCCTCTCAAGGTCCTCCTCATGGAGCGTCGGCGCGAAGCCGTTCCTGTACTTGGGGCTGTCCCTGAGCTTCCCCTCTATCAACTTCATGGCCCAGCAGTAGGTGCACAGGTGGGGGCAGCCAGTGACCGGGTTCCAGGACCTGTTCGGCCTGACGGGCCTCCTGTTGCCTAGGTCGGGCAGCAGCGACATGACCTTCAGCTACAGCGCGGGCTCCAAGGCTAATAACCCTGAGCTCCGCAGCTCACGGTATGACCTCCGTGGAGTCCTCAGTTGGGTCATACCTCAGGTCCTCCAGCCTCACGGCGCCCTCCTTTACCAGCCGCTCCACCTCCGGTATTATTGAGAGCACAGCGTCAAGGTAGGCCCTGGTGACCCTGTCAACTGCCGTGAAGCCCTCCTCGCCCCAGTCCCTCTCTATCGAGGCGTAGAGGCAGCGGCCGCCGCAGTACCTCCTGTAGGGGCAGGAGGCGCACTCCTTGGCCAGGTAGGGGCCCATGAGCCTGAACCCCCCGTCCACGGTGCCCAGCTCGGCCCACCTCTCGTAAACAGCTATGGGGCAGGCGAGCACCCTGCCGTCAGTGCTCACGGCCACGCTCCTGTAGCCCGCGCCGCACGGCGAGCCGGGGTAGCCGCCGAAGAAGTGGGCGCTCACAACGCCGAGTATTGGAATTATCTTGAGCACCCTGCCCCTCCTGAGCTCCGAGATGAAGAGGTCCACGAGCCTCCTCACCCCAGGTAAGTAGCTCCTCTCGGCCCACCCCTCGAAGTCCCACCTGGGCGACCAGACCACGTCAAGCTGCCAGTGCACCTTGTCGAAGAGCCCAAGGCCCAGGAGGTGCGTGACGTCCTCGTATATGTCCGTGTCCTGGGTCACCGCCATCCTAGCTATCGTCTCAACCCCTAGGGACTTGAGGTGCCTGGCGGCCTCCAGCACCCTCCTGTAGACCCCCCTGCCCCTGTGCCTGTCGGTGACCGACTCCCTGCCGTCTATTGAGAGGAGGGCCACGCTCATCCTTTTCCAGTAGGGGTCGGGCAGCAGCCTGTAAAGCGTTCCGTTGGTCTGCACGCCGTACCTCCTGGCCCTGACCCTGTCCATGAACTCCTCTATGAACCTGGGGTTGGCCAGGGGCTCGCCGCCGTAAAATATGACCGTGGCCTGGGGGTCCGCCTCCACGAGCCTCTTAAGCTTCTCAATGTCGTACCTCACCGTGTAGGGCACCACCTTGCTTGGGAAGGAGCCGCCGCAGTAGTCGCACCTCAGGTTGCAAAAGCCCGTGGTGAACACCAGCCACAGCAACCTACTTCCCTTGGGGAGCCCTATGCGGGGGCATTTGAGGCCTCGTCAGTGTCGCTTATGGACAGCTGCTCGAGCGCGGCCTCGGCCGGGGCCCTCCTCGGGCTGACCCTCGGCAGCGGGAAGCCGAGCATGGAGTTAACGTAGAAGGCCGCAGTCAGCATGTCCCTGGCCCACACGGTGAACGCCACCTCGGGCCTCAGCCACGAGAAGCCGTAGGGGTGGAGAACCCTGGAGAGGTTTGAGTAGAGCTCCATGGGCCCCTCGGGATTAAGGCCGGCCAGGTAGCTCGCTATGAAGACCAGGGCGCTGGCCTTTATCATGGGTAAGGTGAAGTACCTGGCCTCCCTGTTGCAGAACGCGCACCTTATTGCCGAGCCCTTCTTCCTCTTCCTGGTGTCGAGGGTCGCCTTAAGGTACTTCTTCTCGAGGGGCAGCTCCTCAATGGGCTTTGAGTACTCGGGCCACTTAAGGTGCCTTTCGCACACGGGCTTCCCGGCAAGGAATATGGCGTCCCCCTCAAGGCTCTTCCTGCCGCTCAGCTTCTTCACCCTGCCCACGGCCTCCGGCCCGCTCCTCACTATGTAGCCGTCATCTACCATGGCGTGCCAGGCCCTCTCCCTAAGGGCCCTTATGTAGAGCTCCGTGGTCCTCGACGCTATGAGGCACAGCGAGCCCCTCTCGAGGAAGAACCTGACGGCCACCTCGGCCGGGTAGAGGAGCCCTGAGGACGCGTTGGTGAGGCCCACGTCTATGGCGTACTTCATGTCGTCGCCCAGCCTGAGGCCCGACACCAGGGACTTCTCCCTCTCCATGGCCTCCTTGACTAGCCCCACCAGCTGCTCGTCAGAGGGAGGGGCCCTGTCTATGACCTCTACCGTGCCCTCCCTGAGCCTGAGGAACTCGAGCAGCTCGGAGCTTATGGAGAGCAACCGGCTCACCCCTTGAAGATGCCGATCTCCCTGGCCACGTCGAGCATCGCTGAGGAGGCCGTGACCACGGGCAGCCTCCCCCTCAGCCTGTCGAGGATGGGGAGCGTTGAAAGTATCGTGCACGCCACGTATATCGCGTCGGCCTCGCTCCTCTGGGCCACGCTGACAGCGTCTATCACAAGCTCGTGGGGCGTTGACGCTATGGCCTTGCCCCCCGTCCTGCCCAGCGCTATGGAGCCCACCACCTCGAAGTCGTTATCCCTGAGCCACCTGACCTCGTAGTCGTGCCTCCACTGGTTGTAGGGGGTCACGAGGTAGACCCTCCTGGCCCTGAGCTCCCTGAGCCTGGTGAGTATGGCCTCTGTGGCTATCACCACGGGCACCGAGAAGAAGTCCCTGAGCAGCCTGAACTGGAACTCCTTGAAGGCGCCGTAGGACCTGGCGTAGAGTATGCCGTCGGCCCGCTCCGCCTCCCCCTTTATCTTGGAGAGCTCGGCGAACATGATGTCCATCTCGTCCTTCCTTATGCCGTGGCCGGGCCTGTACTGCATGTAGAAGAACTTGAACTGGTCCGGGTAGAGGGCCTCAAGGTCCCTCTGCAGCGTCGGGTTCTCGCCCGAGAGTATTACTGAGATCGCCTCTAACCCCTCCCAGGCCCAGGTCCGCTTGTGCCTTTAACCCTGAGCCGCAGGTGTAAACGCTTACTATTGCCGGGGGCCACAGGGTCCTCGGCGGGAGCTTGGTAAGGGCTGGTCCCTTCGACGTCTCTATACTCGCGGCCGACAGCATGGGCGTGAGGAGCATAGCAACAGTGGCCGAGGCCTGCGGCGTCAGGCTCGGCATAGACCTCGGCGCCTCGCTCGCGCCCAGGAGGTACGGCCTGCCGCCCCACCAGCTTGAGCTCCAGGCGCTACACAGCGCCCTTGAGAGGATAGCCGAGGAGGTCTCCAGCTCGGACGCTATAATAATAACGCACTACCACTACGACCACTACCTCAAGGACAGGCCCAACCTCTACTACGGCAAGAGACTCCTCGTCAAGGACCCAAACAGTAACATCAACTGGAGCCAGAGGGGGAGGGCCAGGAGGTTCCTTGTTGAGGGCAAGGTTGAGCAGAACTCCCAGGTGTCCTACGCCGACGGGCAGACCTTCAGGGTGGGGGACCTGACGCTCGAGTTCTCCCCGCCCGTGTGGCACGGCGAGCCGGGCACCAAGGTGGGGAGGCTGATAATGGTCAGGGCCTCGTGCGACGGCGAATCCATAATATTCGCCAGCGACTCCCAGGGGCCCGCGGACCCCCAGGCCGTGGAGCAGCTAAAGTCATGGGCGGGGGCCAGGCTCCTGGTGCTCAGCGGCCCTCCCACCTACTTCGCCGGCTTCAAGGTGCCCGTTGAGGCCGTCCAGAGGGGCCTGGATGGCCTGATGGAGCTGATCAAGGCCCGTGTGGCCGAAACCATAGTAGTTGACCACCACCTCCTCAGGGACCTCAACTACAGGGAGAGGCTGAGGGAGCACTACAGGGCCGCTGAGGACGCCGGCGTCAGGCTGCTCACGGCGGCCGAGCTGATGGGGGTTGAGGTGAACCAGCTGGAGGCCAGGAGAAGGGAGCTCTGGGGCAGGGAGGGCAAGGGGGAGGCCGAGGAGGGCGGCGAAGACTATGAGTAGACGCCGCTGCGCAGCCCTTTCTCCATCTCTGTATTTCCTATTATAATATAGGGTGAGGGGGCCTGGCCAAGCTCACCGTGCTCCTCCTGGACTCCGCGCTGGAGGTCATCCCCAGGGAGCTCGCCTCCCACCCCCAGGTGGTCAAGACGGCCAGGAGGTACGGCCTCAGGCCGGAGGAGATGGTCCTCGACGCTGGCCTGCACTGGAAGGCTATGAGGTCGCTGGAGGGCTGGTGGAGGAGGGGCAGGCCGGACATAGTGCACCTCAGCCTCCTGAACCTGCTCGAGAAGAGGCCGGTGCTGGAGGGCAAGGTGGAGGTCTACATGCACGTCCAGGACGGCAGGGTCTTCGCTTTCGCCCCAGACGTAAGGGTTCCAAAGAACTACGACAGGTTCAAGGGACTCATGGCGCAGCTGCTGAGGGACAACAGGGTGCCGCCGAGCGGGAGGCCGCTGGCGTGGAGGGTGGCGGACAGCCTCAGGGACTTCCTGGGGGACAGGAGGATCATAGTGTTCTCTGAGGGCGGGGCCAGCTCAGACACGCTCTCAGTCCTCAGGGAGGCCTCGTCCCTCGGTGTTCCAGTAGGCTTCGGGGCCTTCCCGAGGGGCGACTTCTCTGACGAGGTGAAGTCCCTGGCCCTCAAGTACTACAGGATAAGGGAGGGGGAGCCCCTCAAGTCGTGGGACGTGGCGTGCTCTGTAGCTAACGCCTACTACGAGCTCTAGCGCCTTACTGTGAGCTCGTCTATGTCCTCCGGGTAACTTGTCAGCCTCCTGGCGCCGTCCTCAGTTATGACGAAGGTGTCGCTGTGCCTGAAGCCCCCTAGGCCGGGCACGTAAAGGCCTGGCTCTATGGTCACTACCATGCCCGGCCTGAGCTCCTGGCCATTGCCGACGTCGAGGAACGGGGGCTCGTGCTCCTCAAGCCCCAGGCCGTGGCCGCTGTGGTGCCTCAGCAGGCCCTCCACCCCGAGCTCCCTTGCCCTGGTCCTCATGGCCCTGTCCACGTCTGAGGCCCTGGCGCCTGGCCTCAGGGACTCAATGGCCGCCTGCCTCACCTTCAGCATCTTGTCAAAGTACTCCCTCACCTCCCTGCTCGGCGTCCCAAGGACGAGGGTCCTCTCGAGCTCAGCGAAGTAGCCCCCCACCTCAGGCCCAGAGCCTATCCCAATGACGTCCCCCTCCCTCATGGGCCTCTCCGCCACCAGGGCGTGGGGGTAGGCCGAGAACTCGCCCACCTGCCCCCTGAAGCCCACGACCCAGCCCACGGTGCCCCTGAGGGGCACGTAGGGAGAGTAGCGGCTGTTCATCTCCCTGCTGACCTCGAGGCTGGCCTCCAGCGAGACCTCCCAGTCCCACCTGCCCGGGGCCATAAGCTCCATGGCTTTGTCTATGGCCCTTGAGGCCCACCTGCCGCTCTCCTCTATCAGCGAGAGCTCCTCCTGCGACTTAGTGAGCCTCATCTCCGCCACCAGGTCACCCATGTCAGTCCACTTGACCCCCCTCTTGGCAAGCAGCTCCTGGAGGGGCGGGCCAGAGTAGCCGTAGGCCCCCTTGGGCCCCAGGGGCTCCCCCATGACATGCCTTAGCCCAGAGCCTGCTATGGCGTCGGCTATGAAGTTGGCCACGTGCACCTCCCCGGGGTAGTCAAAGTAGTACTCAAAGCGCTTGACAACGCCTCCCCACCTGGAGTTCCTGTACTCCGCGTGGCCCATCTCGACGCTCGGCAGGACCGCGAAGGGCTCACCGTCCACAGGCACTATGACTACAACGGGCCTTTCAGTGGTTATGAACGAGAGGTTTGTGAAGTAGAATATGCTTACGGAGGAAGTAAGCACGGCCGCCTGGGCCCCTGAGGCGGCTACCCTTTCCCTGAGGGCCCTCAGCCTCCTGTTGAGCTCGGCCTCGGAGACCCTCGGCATCAAGTCCTCTTGCACCGCGCCCTTCGCTGCCTGGGGAAGATAAAAATACGCCCATGGAAAGGTCTGGTCCCATAAAAGGGTTTACTTTCTAGGGTTAACGCGCCGGGGGAGTTAGATTAAAAACCCACTGCGACAATATCCTGTCCATGACTGAGTAGAGGTTATCGCGTTGAGCCAGAGCAGCCAGGCCGCCAGGCAGAGGATACTCCTTGGGGTGCCAGGCCTAGACGACATGTTCTCTGAGGGCGTGCCGAGGGGCTCCATAATACTGGTCGCCGGCTACCCCGGGGCGGGGAAGACGACGCTGGCGAGCCAGTTCGCGTACCACGGGGCCTCATCCGGGGAGCCCTCGCTCTACGTGAGCTTCGTGGAGCCCAGGGAGGACTTCATGGCCAACGCCCTTCAGTTCAACATGGACTTCAGGCCCCTGGAGGGCAGGGGCCTGTTCAGGTACTACGAGGCGCTGAGCGTCAGCGACCCGGACGCCCTGGGGGAAGTGGTCGAGGACGTGCTGTCGCAGGCCGACAGCATGGGGGCGAAGAGGGTGGTCATAGACAGCGTCACAGCGGTTGAGCAGCTGGCCCGGGACCCTCCCAGGGCGAGGGAGATAATGCACTCGGCCCTCTACCTGGGCCTGAAGAGGAGGGGGGCGACGGCGCTGCTAATTTCTGAGCTCCCCGTGGGCCAGGAGGCCTCAGGCCTGGGGCCCGAGGAGTTCATAGTTGACGGCATAATAGTCCTGAGGTACAGGGTCGTCAAGGGGAAGCTTGAGAGGTACGCCGAGATAAGGAAGATGAGGGGGACTAACATAGGGTACGCGTCCCTCCCCTATGCCTTCACTGGGAGGGGCGTTGAGTTCGCACCGCCCCTCAGGCCTGAGGCACTGCCCAGCGGGGTGAAGCCCGCGCGCAGGTACCGCCTCGACGACCTTGCGATGCCCATTGGCACCGGCACGCTAATAGTATATGACCCTTCGCTCGACCCCACCAAGTTCTCCCTCTGGTACCTGGCCGCGCCTGCCCTGGCCTCGGGCCTCAGGGTCAAGATGGGCTCCTACATACATGGCATGGCAAGCATGAGGGACCTCATGGAGGACTGCGGGCCTGAAGTCATTAATAGGGCTGATAACCTCCTTATTGAGAGCTACGACGCGTCCTCGCTCACCATAGGCGAGGCTGAAATAATGACTTACTCCAGCGACGTCAGCTTCAGGCCGGACGTAGTTATAGTTGAGGGTGTCCACCTGCTCAGCGAGTTCAGCGAGAAGGGCGATTACGTGGGGCTCGTCTACAGGACGCTGCTCAGGAGGTCATCAATGAACATAAGCACGTTCCACCTCTATGCCTCGCCCAGGGACTCCGTCTGGAGCGTGCCGCTCTCGGGCTACTACGACTACGTCTTCTACCTCTCCGCCAGGGGGAACAGGGCGATCCTTGAGCCGCTCAGGGTCTGGGGGGAGCCCATGCCGTCAACGAGGCCAATAGAGGTCGACCTGAGCGGGGGCTGCAGGCCGCTTCTCAACAGGGGCTTCAGGCTGGAGGCCAGTAGCTGAGCGTTAAACTCCCGGCATCAGCGGGTAGCAAGGGAAGTGCATGGAGATACTCGTCATAGGCGGCGGAGCGGCCGGCATGTCAGCGGCCTCCTGGGCCAGGAGGAGGGCCCCTGATGCAAGGATAACGGTCCTCGAGAGGACCAACATAATAAGCCACGCCCCCTGCGGCGTGCCCTACTACATAGGCGGGCTGTTCAAGGACTACTGGCTGCTCCAGGCCTACGACGTCAAGTTCTTCAGGGAGAGGAGGAACATAGAGGTTATAACGAACGCCGAGGCGGAGGAGCTCGACGTTAAGTCAAGGGTAGCGGTTGCCAGGGTGGGCGGGCAGAGGGTCAAGCTTGAGTTCGACAGGCTCGTCATAGCCACGGGCGCGAGGCCCAGGAGGCTCAACAACGTCGACGACGCCAAGGTGATCTACGTTCACCACCCTGCTGACGCCGAAACCGCCAGGAGGGCCGCAGAGGCGGCCAGGGAGGTCACCGTGGTTGGCGGAGGCGTCCTGGGCGTCGAGATGGCCGAGCAGCTGAGGAACATGGGCAAGGTCGTTCACCTGGTGCACAGGGGGCCCTACCTGATGAGCAGGGACCTGGACGAGGAGCTGGGCTCAAGCCTGACGGAGATGGCCAGGAGGGCGGGCGTCGACCTGAGGCTCGGGGTTACTGTGGCCAAGGTGAGCGGGGACAGGGTTAGGCTCAGCGACGGCAGCGAGCTGAGGTCTGACCTGGTGGTGGCCGCCGTAGGGGTTGAGCCAGACGTTGACCTTGTCAGGGGACAGCTGAGGCTGGGCCCCCACGGGGCCATTGCAGTTGACGACAGGCTGCAGGCGACCTACGACTACGCCTTCGCTGCTGGTGACGCCATGGAACACAGGAACATGGTCACGGGGCAGCCTGACTGGAGGCCCCTGGCCCCCATAGCCAACAAGTCCGGCCTTGTGGCGGGGGTCAACGCGGCTGGGGGCGACAAGAGGTTCCCCGGCGTCCTGGGCGACATAGTGACTAGGTTTGAGGGCGTCGCCTTTGGCAGGGTTGGCCTCAACGAGGCCGAGGCGAGGAGGGCCAACATAAGGTACGTGACATCAATAATAACCACCAGGTCGAGGGCCAGGTACTACCCGGGCGGCGGCGATGTGACTGTGAAGCTCCTGGCCGAGGAGTCCAGCGGGGTCATAATAGGGGGCCAGGTCGCGGGGCCTGAGGAGGTCATAGGGAGGCTGGGCGTCATAGCCGCGGCTATTATGAAGAGGATGACCGCCGAGGAGCTGTTCTTCGTAGAGATAGGCTACCACCCCAGCTCTGGAAGGGCCTGGGACCCGGTGGTTTTGGCGGCCAGGCAGCTGATGAGGATCTAGGGGCCTCAGGGGGATAACCCGTCTTCACGGCTCCGACACTGATGGTGACATCATCGGCCCAGTCCCTGCTGTCCTGTCAAGCTTAAAGCCTCAAGGCAGCTCTTGTCAACCCTAGCGGCTATCCTCGCCGCCACCCTGTCGTTGACGTACTTGCCGTGGGGCCTCAGGCCGCCGCTGAAGGCCATGGGTATGTGGAGCAGCTCGTGAACTATGACCTCGGCCTTCCTCCCTGGCGTGAGCCTGTCGAACCTCTCAGAGATGAACTCTATGAGGTAGGCAGGCTCCATGTTAAGGGCGTACCTCCAGGCGGACGGCATTGAGTATATCCTGGCTATGGCCCTTGACCTCGAGCCCCTGCTCCTTATGACATAGACCCTGCCGGGGTCTATGTAGTTAAGCCCAGCGCTCTCTATTATGCACTTGACGGCCCTCTCGAGCGCCTCGTCCCTCTGATAGGTTATCAGCGCGCCCACCGCAGGGCTAGGCGGAAGGGGAAATATTTGGCGCGAGACGCCTGGGCGTGTTGCAAACCCACTTCGCCCCCGAGGGCGGCCGCCCTGGGGCAGGTCCCCCACGTTGACGGCATTCCCAGGCCCGCGGGCTCACTCACATAATAGGCCTCCGCGGTGCATGCTTTGACTGCCGCTGCAGACATAAGGCCTGCAGGGCGTCAGGTAAGGGGGACCCCGTTGGAAAAGGACGACGTCTCCACTCTTGCGGCGTCGCTCCTCGGAGGCGTTGGCGCCGTAGCCATGTTCCTGAGCGCCCTGGCCGTGGCCCTTGGCTGCGGCGCCTGCAGGTACACTATGTACGCCGGGGTCGCCATGCTCCTTGCCTCCGTGGCCTTCTGGGCCGCGCTGCTCGTGCCCCGCGGTGAAAGGGGTGCCGGGGAAGCCTGAAGTAATAGTAGTGGCGGGCGGCTCCTCATCAAGGTTTGGCTCGGACAAGCTGCTGGCCCCCTTCAACGGGAGGCCTCTGATATCAAGGGTTCTTAGCGTGGCCGCGGAGGTGGGCGACGTCATAGTTGTGTCCTCGTGGGAGGAGATCTCAAGGCTTGGCGGGCTCCTGGCCGGCGCGAGGGTTGTCGAGGACCTGCCCCAGCTCCCGTGCGGGGGCCCGCCGAGGGGCGTTGCAAGCGCAATAGGGCACGTGAGCTCGGACCGCGTGCTCGTAATGCCGGGCGACGCGGCGTGGGCGACGGCAGGAAGCCTTGAGGCCCTGCTCAGGCAGTGCGCCGAGAGGCTCGCCTCGCCTCTGATGAGCGGGGGCCTCGTCAACCCCTCCTTCGTCTGCGGCCCCACAGGCCTGCTGAGGGAGGCCGTGGACCTCATGTGCTCTAAGGCGTCGCTCGGGCTAAGGGCAAGGATGACGGACCTGCTGAGGTCCTCAAGTTCTAGGCTCGTTGGCGCCTCGCCGCTGGGCGGCCAGGCCAGGTTCTACGACCTTGACGTCCCGGGCGACAGGCCTCCGAGGTCGAGGGGGCCGCGGAGGACCGTTGAGCTCGACCCGGCCGCCTACAGGAGGGCAGTCTCGCTGGCAGCTGCTGGCGACGTTCAGGGGGCGGCCCTGGCCTTCCGAGAGGAGTCGGCGGCCTACAGGCGGCTGAGGGTGTGGCACCTCGAGCTCCACTCACTGCTTGACGCCCAGGCCCTTGGGCTTGGCGTGGCCAGGAGGGTCGAGAGGCTGAGGGCCCTGCTCAGGAGACCCTCTCTATCCTGACGGCCGTCACCTTGTACTCCGGTATGTGGGATATCCTGTCGACCGCGGGCGAGACCACGTAGTTAATTGAGGCCTCGGGGTGGTGCACCGTGGCGAAGGCTGTGCCCCTGGAGACCCTCCTTGATATCCTCGCCCTGACCACCGCTGAGCCCCACCTGCTGGTGACCCTGACCATGTCGCCGTCGCCTATGCCCAGGGCCCTGGCGTCGTCCTCACTTATCTCTATGAAGTCCTCGGACTCTATGACCTGGTCCCCGGTGCGCCTCGTCATAGAGCCCATGTTGAAGTGGTAGAGGGTCCTGCCGGTTATCAGCGTGAACGGGTACTCCTCCGTTGGCTGCTCCGGCGACGGTATGTAGGCCACGGGCCTCAGCCTGGCCCTCCTGCCTACGGTGAACTGGTTAACGTGGAGCACCTTGACCGGCGGGGCGTCGAGGCCTGGGGTTGGGTAGGGCAGGCCCCCCTCCCTCTCCAGCCTCTCGTAAGTTATGCCGTAGACCGCCGGCCACGCGGACCTTATCTCGTTCCACACGTCCTCGGGCGACGAGTACCTGAAGTAGTCCCCGTAACCCATGGCTTTGGCCAGCCTAATTATTATCTGCCAGTCGGGCAGGGACTCGCCCAGGGGCTCTATGACCTTCCTCACCCTCTGGATCCTCCTCTCGGCGTTGGTGAAGGTGCCCTCCTTCTCAAAGGAGCTGGCCGCCGGCAGGAAGACGTGGGCGTACCTGGAGGTCTCGTTGTGGAACATGTCAACAAGCACGAGGAGCTCCAGCTTTGAGAGCGCCCTCTCGGTCATCTCCCTGTACGGGTGCGACATGACCACGTCCTCGCCGAACACTATGAGCGCCTTCAGGTCACCCCTCATGGCAGCGTCGACCATCTCGATGCCGTCGAGCCCGGGGTTGGGGTTAAGCCTGACCCCCCAAAGCTTCTCAAACCTCTCCAAGTTCTGGGCCAGCGGCACCGAGCCGGGCAGCTTCTTAGGGTGGTCCCCCATTATAGCAGTGCCCTGGACGTTGTTCTTGCCCCTCAGCGGCATGAGGCCCGAGCCCGGCCTGCCAACGTTACCCGTGAGGAGCGCGAGGTCTATGAGCTGATATATGATCTCCGTCCCCTGTATGTGCTCGGTGGCACCGAGGCCCCAGAATATCATCGAGGGCCTGTTAGTCGCGTAGAGCCTCGCCGCCTCCCTTATTAGGTTTGCCTTAACCCCTGTTATCCTCTCAGCGAACTCAGGCGTGTAGTTCCTGACAACGTCCTCGAACTCCTCAAGGCCGTCGACCCTCTCTGCCACGAACTCCCTATCTATGAGGCCCTCGCTTATTATCACGTTAGCCATTGCATTAAAGAGCACCACGTCGGTGCCAGGCCTCAGGGCCAGGTGGTAGTCGGCGTACTCAGCGATCTCCGTCCTCCTTGGGTCCACGACTATCAGCTTCACCTTGCCCTGCTCCGCGAGCAGCTTGATCCTGTTCCCTATGACCGGGTGGTTCTCGGTGGTGTTAGAGCCCACGACCATTATTGTCCTGGCCAGGTCTATATCCTCAAACGTGTTTGTGGCGCCTCCCGTGCCCAACATGTCCTCAAGGCCCTGGGCGGAGGGCTCGTGGCAGACCCTCGCGCAGCTGTCAACGTTGTTCGTTCCCAGCACCACCCTGGCAAACCTGCCGGCCAGGTACTCCTCCTCGTTAGTTACCCTCGCACCTACAAGTACCCCCACGCTGCCCGGGCCGTACTTGGCCAGTATCTCCTTCAGCCTTGAGGCGACGAAGCCTATCGCCTCGTCCCAGCTGACCTCGCGCCACTCGCCGTTGACCTTGATCAGCGGCCTCAGCACTCTGTCCTGTGAATATATGTAGTCCCACGCGTACCTGCCCTTGACGCAGAGGTTCCCCCTGTTCACAACTGACGTCCTGGACGGCCTGACGTCCACTATCCTCCCGTCCTTGACTCCGACGTTAAGCTCACAGCCGACGCCGCAGTAGGGACACGTTGTCTTGACCCACGAGTCCGGCCACCCGTAGATCAGCACGCTCCTGTCCTCAAGGGCCCCCGTGGGGCAGACGTCGACGCAGAGGCCGCAGCTCACGCAGGAGCTGTGGGCGAAGTCAGGGCCATCTGGCCTTATCATTATCCTGCCGCCGCGGCCCCACGCCCTCCAGACGTGGTAGCCCTGAACCTCGTCGCAGGCCTTCACGCACCTGAAGCACTTGATGCACCTGTTCATGTCAACGACTATGTAGGGGTGTGAGAGGTCCACTAGGTCCTGCCTCTCGGTTCCCTGAGGCTCAACGCCGTACTTGCTCATAGCCACGTGGAACTCCTTGAACGGGTACCTGGCGTAAGCGTCCCTTGGGTAGCTCCTTGCCAGGAGCCCCAGCACCTCCCTCCTAACCTGGTTCACCTGCTCGCTGTCGGTCCTGACTTCCATGCCGTCCTGGACCTTAGTGGTGCAGCTGGTCACCAGCCTGCCGTTGGCCTCGACGACGCACAGCCTGCACGACCCCTGGGGGCCAAGCCTGTCGTCGTAGCATAGGCTTGGCACGTAGTAGCCGAGCCTCCTGAGGGCCTCGAGGAGGCTCAGGTTGCCATCGACTTCATGCTCGACGCCGTTAACCTTAATCCTGACGGCCACCTCGCTCACCCCCTGACCATTTCATCTGCCCCCTTCGCCAGGAACGAGAGTATGGCGTCGCCTGTGGCCTGGCCGTGGCCGCAGAGGCTGGCAGCTCTCATTGCCGTGGCTATTGACTTCAGCTCGTCCGCCTCAGCGGGAGTCAGGTACCCCCTGCTGAGGGCCTCCTCCAATATCTCGTCAGCCCTGGCCGTGCCGAGCCTGCACGGGAAGCACTTGCCGCACGACTCGAAGGAGGCGAAGTGAACGATCTCGTGAAGCGCCTCAAGCATACTGGTGTCGTCGCTGAAAGCTATGACGTTGCCGTGGCCCAGGCTGGCCCCTATGGCCCTCAGCTCCTCCACGCCGAGCTTCACGTCAAGCTCTGAGGGGAGCACAGGCCCCGCGAGGGGTCCCCCAACCACCAGGAACTTCAGCTTCCCGAACCTCACTCCCCCTCCCATGTCGTAGACCACCTCCCTGAGGCTGACCCCGAACTCCACCTCGTAGAGGCCAGGCCTCGAGAACGTTGAGCTGAGGCTCAGCACCTTGGTGCCCCTGCTCCTGCTGAAGCCGAGCTCGGCGTAGGCATCGCCTCCGTTCTCTATGATCCAGGGGACGCTGGAGAGGGTCTCCACGTTGTTCACAACTGTCGGCATGCCGAAGAGCCCCCTCTCGGTTGGGTAAGGGGGCCTCGGGGTTGGCTCGGGCCTCCTGCCCATTATGGCGTTTATCATAGCCGTCTCCTCGCCAACCACGTAGGAGCCCTTGCCGACGTGGACCTCAAGTTCAACGTTAGGCCCCCTACTGGCCTTGCTTCCTATGTAGCCTGCCTCCCGCAGCTCCTGCACTGCCCTCTTGACGGCTGCGACGGCACCTGGGTACTCCCTCCTTATGTAGAAGTAGACTTTGCCCGCGTCTATTGCATAGGCAGCTATCAGCGCGCCCTCAATCACGAGGTATGGGTCCCACTCCATGAGGAACCTGTCCACGTAGGCCCCCGCGTCCCCCTCGTCCCCGTTGACGACGACATATTTAGCGGGCGCCGCCTGCCTCATGGCTGACTCCCACTTGAGGCCCGTCGGGAAGTAAGCGCCTCCCCTGCCCCTCAGCTGGGACCTCTTGACCTCCTCGACGACCTCGGCCTGGGGCATGGAGAGGGCCCTCCCCAGGCCCCTCATGCCGCCGAGCTGAAGGTACTGCTGCAGCGACTTGACTGGCCCGTCCACGACGTGCCTGAGCACTATGGCCTTCCTGGACCTGACCTCGACGTGAGGGGCGCCGCCGGTCAGCGTGCTTGAGGGCCCGGCGTAGCACTTGCCGAGGCAGTAGGTAGGCGGCTGCTGCGCCACGGCCCTCCTCCAGGCCTCAGGGTTAAGGGACCTGGCTGCGTAGCACGCCAGCCCCCTGCAGTGCTCCTCGCCCACGGCAACCTTGTAGAAGGAGTAGAAGGAGTCGACCTCAGGCCTTAGAATGGCCTTCGCGGGCAACCTTCACTCCGGCTCTGTGTGAGGCGATCTAACTTAATATTGTTAAGCCTTTTTGCCATATGCTATCCCAGCTAAGGATTTGAGGGGTTTCAATCGGCGATTTTAATGGTGTTTTAATTATAACCTCTAGAAATTTTAACTCTAACAGGTTAAGTTTAAATTTAAGGCCTGCACACCACCCTTTGGTGGTTATCACGAGGCCTGCGCTGCTGGCGGTCGCGGTCATTATCATAGTTATTGTCATAGGGGCCTCGGTGGCCCTCGTGGTCAGCCATGGCAGCAGCTCGGTTAGCGTCGGGAGCATATCAGTTGGCGTCTCCTCCTTCGACGCCTACAGGGTTGACCCGTCGATATCAAACGTCCCCGTCAAGGTTAACTACGTGATTTACTCGCTCACGCCCTCGCTCTTCGACGCCCTGCTCAGGGGCGAGGTCGACATAGCCATACTGCCAGCTGACCTGGCCGGGCTGGCCCTGCTGCAGAGCAACAACACCTACGTGGTCGCCGTCGACTTCCCGCTATTCCAGGGAATAGTTGTGCCCGTGGGCTCGAACATAACTTCGCCGGCCCAGCTGGCAGGCAAGACAGTCGCCATACCCGTGGGCACGGGCACCTACTACCTCTTCGTGATAATGATGAAGGAGCTCTACAACCTAACCGTGTCGCCTAACCTGACGGGCCCCGACGTGGTCCACGTCATAAACGCCGCCCCGGGGAACGTCATAGACGCCGTGCTCACAGGCTCGGCCCAGGCGGGCGTCATATGGCAGCCCATGCTGGCCGAGGCGGTGGAGCTCTACCACATGAGGGTCATAGCCACCTACCAGGAGATGTGGCGCAACCTGACCGGGCAGGAGACGGCTCCTTTCCTCGTCTGGGTGGCCACGTCAAAGCTTGTCAGCAACAGGCACCTGCTGGTCAACGTGCTCACCCTGCACGCTGAGTCGGCCGAGGCCTGGGACCACAACGAGAGCCTGGCGGCCCTCGCCCTTGAGAAGCTCTACGGCGTGCCCGGCAACGTGTCCCAGCTGGTGTGGGCCTCCACCAACGACACCCCAACGTCTGTCTGCATAAACCAGCAGGAGTACCAGGAGCTGGTGTCCGAGTGGCAGTACCTGGTCAGGTCAGGCTTCTTCACAGCGATGCCCAACACCTCAAGGATATTAACGTGCAGCGACCTGGGGCTCAGCTGACATGACCGCCAGAAGGGCTGCCGGCTACCTGCTAGGCGTCGCCCTGGTGATAGCGGTCTGGCAGTTCTCCTCCGAGCTCTCTTCAGGCCTCATACCTGGCCCCGCGCCCGCCATCAGGTACCTTGCGGCCCACCCAGCCGAGGCCGCGTGGAGCACCGCGGTAACGCTTGTTGACGCCATAGGGGGGTATGCCGTGGCCTCCGCCATGGCAGTCGCCGGGGTGGCCGTCTACGAGCTCGGCGACCTTGGCGAGTCAACGGTTGAGACTATCAGGGAGATACTCCACAGCGTCACCCCAGTGGCCTGGAGCCTGGCCCTGCTCATACTGCTCGGCTTCTCAAGCAGGCTCGTGCCCATACTGGTCAGCGGCCTCTCGGCGTTCCCTCCCCTTGAGACCTCGCTTATAGAGGGCCTCAACGCCTCAAGGGCAAGGTTCGGGGACCTGGCGGCCGCCCTGGGGCTCAGGGGGCTCAGGAGGCTCGCCTACATAGACCTACCGGCCTCAGTCCCCTACTTCGCCTCGGGCTCCAGGTCAGCCCTGGGCGTGGCCCTCATAGTGTCTCCCGTGGCCGAGGCCTTCGGCACGGCCGGGGGCATAGGGTACGGGCTCTACCTCTTCTTCGAGCTCCACCAGTACGCCGCCTTCGAGGCCTGGTCCCTGCTGCTGGTGCTCGTCATGGTTATCATTGACCTGGGCGCCCTGAGGCCCATAGAGAGGTGGGCCATGAAGTGGATGGAGTGACAGCGCTGGTCAGGGACGTGTCAAAGGCCTTCGGTAGGGTCGCAGTCCTGCAGCGGGTCAGCCTTGAGGCCAGGGCGGGCGAGGTCCACGCCGTGGTCGGGCCAAACGGTGTCGGCAAGACCACGCTGCTCAGGATAATAGCTGGCATAATAAGGCCTGACGAGGGCCTCGTCAAGGTGGAGGGAAGGGTCTCGCTGGTTCCCCAGGGCGACTCACTCCTGCCGTGGAGGTCAGCGCTGAGAAACATAACGCTACCCCTGGAGGTCGCCGGCGTGCCCATGGAGAGGGCCAGGGAGGAGGCAGTTAAGATAGCTGAGAGGCTCGGCATAACCAGGTTCCTGGGCTCATACCCCAGGGAGCTCAGCGGCGGCACCAGGAGGAAGGTGGCTATAGCCAGGTCCCTGATCACAGACCCTGACGTGCTCCTCCTCGACGAGCCCTACACGGGCCTCGACCTGGAGGCCGTCAGGTCGCTCAACGACATAGTTAGGTCGCTGGCGCGCGAGGGGAAGACAATTATAATCGTGAGCCACCAGATCGAGGAGACGGCCCAGGTGGCCGACGTGGTCACTGCTATAGCTGGAAGGCCAGGCAGGGTGGTAGCCCACGAGGACCTGAGGAAGGTCCCGCCAAGCGGGAGGGCTGAGCTGATAAGGAAGGCCGCGGGGTGGTCATGATGGCCCTGAGGGACCTGAGGCAGTACCTGGACCTCCTCGAGTCCAGGGGGATGCTGAGGAGGGTTAAGGCCAGGGTCTCCCCCGTGCTTGAGATACCCGAGATCCTGAGGAGGCTCATGAGGTCAGGGGGGCCCGCGGTGCTCTTTGAGGACGTCGAGGGGAGCCCAGGGTGGAGGGTCGCGGGCAACATATTCTGCTGCGAGGACGCGGTGAAGCTAGGCCTCGGCGTCAGCAGCCTTGACGAGCTCGGGTCCAGGATGCCGTCCCCGGCTGACGTAATCAGGGGCAACGTGACCTCCCTGCTCAGGGCGGCCTCATATCTGCCGAGGCAGGGGAGGCCCGACTTCGAGGAGAGGCCGGACCTGAGGCTTACAGACCTCCCGGCCTTTAAGACGTGGCCCAAGGACGGGGGCAGGTACCTCACCTACGCGCTGCTCGTGCACAGGGAGTCCGGCGAGCTGGGAGAGTCGACCAACTTCGGCGTCTACAGGGTCATGATAGTAAATGAGAGGGAGGCCGTGGTCCACTGGCAGACCTACAAGAGGGGCTACGCCGAGGAGGCCAGGGCGAGGGAGAGGGGCGAGGGCAGGATGCCGGCGGCCCTAGTCATAGGCGCTGACCCAGGCACGCTGCTGGCCGGAGTGATGCCCGCGCCATACCCACTTGACAAGTACCTAGTGGCCGGCTCGCTGAGGGGGGAGGGCGTCGAGGTGCACCAGCTCCCCAACGGCATAAGGGTGCCCGCCCACGCCGAGGTCGTGCTTGAGGGCTACATAGACCTGGAGGACCTGAGGCCGGAGGGGCCCTTCGGGGACCACGTCGGGTTCTACGACAGGCCCGACAGGCAGTTCCCGACCTTCAAGCTTGAGAGGGCCTACGCGAGGCCCGACCCCATCTACTACGGCACGGTCGTGGGGAGGCCGCCCATGGAGGACTCCGTGATAGCCAAGGTGGTGGAGAGGACCTTCCTGCCCCTGATCAGGTACCTCTTCCCAGAGGTGGTTGACGTCTCGTTCCCGGCGGAGGGGTGGGTCCAGGGGCTGGCCGTAGTGTCAATAAGGAAGAGGTTCCCAGGCGAGGCCGCGAGGGTCGCCATGGGCCTCCTGGGCACCGGCCAGATGTCGCTCACAAAGATAATAATTGTGGTTGACAGCGACGTGAACCCGCACGACCTGGGGCAGGTAACCTGGGCGGTCTCAAGCTTCGTGGACCCCTCGAGGGACGTCATAGTAGTGCCCCAGGCCCCTGCCGACGAGCTCGACGTCTCCTACCTGCCGAGGAGGAGGGTGGGCAGCAAGCTGATAGTTGACGCCACCAGGAAGCTGAAGGACGAGACTGGAGGGGAGCCCCCGGAGGAGCTGGAGCCCGACAGGGACACCGTGGAGCTTGTGAACAGGAGGTGGGCCGAGTACGGCCTATAGCCTGAGGAAGTACTTTACCGCGACCAGGCCGTGGTCGCTCCTCAACAGCCTCACCAGGGCAGTGGTGGGCGGCGTGATAGCTATGAGCTACTTCTGCGGCTTCAGGCCAATGTCCATAGCGCTCACGGCAATGGTGGCCTTAGGGGTCGTCTCGTTCCAGGCGGCTGAGAACGTGCTGAACGATTATTTTGACACTGTCAGGGGCGTGGACTCCCCTGGGGCCCCGGGCGTAATGATGAGGCCGCACAGCTTTTACGGCCTTGGCATAGACCTGGGGAGGCTCAAGGCCTTCGGGGCATCGCTCTTCGCCTTCGGCTCCGCCCTCGTGGCCATCGCTACCCTGGCCTTCGACAGGCCGCTGCTGCCCCTCTTCCTGGCCGTGGGCGCCTTCCTGCTTTTCTGTTACAGCGGCCCGGTGGGGCTTAAGTACATGGGGCTGGGCGAGCTTGACGTCTTCGTGACAGCAGTCCTAATGATAGTGGGCGCCGCCTACACCGTATCCGGCGCGCTCTCCCTAAGGGAGGCCGTCCTCTCGCTGCCAATGGCCTTCATAACCTCCTCTGTGGTGCTGGCTGACAACATAAGGGACTACGAGTGGGACAAGGCCCATGGGGTGAGGACCCTGCCCGTCAGGGTAGGCAAGGCAGCTGCGTCCTGGCTTTACGCTGCCATGATGCTGACGTCCCTGCTGCTCCCGGCGGCCCTGCTCTGGCCCTGGGGGCTGCTCACCCTGGCAGTGGCCCCCGCCGCGGTGCCGGCCGTGCTGACGGTGTTAGGCGTCAGGAGCGAGCCCCTGTTGAAGGCCAACAGGTACAGGTTCTACGTCACCGTCCTCCTGGCCACGGCCTACTCCATTGCAATAGCCCTGTCGTCCCACCCCTGAAGCCTTTAAATTTTAGCGGGACCACCTGCTGAGCGGCGATGTAATTGGCAGTTACCTTCCCAAAGGACTTCCTGTTCGGCTGGTCCCAGGCGGGCTTCCAGTCCGAGATGGGGACCCCAGGCAGCGAGGACCCGAACAGCGACTGGTACGCCTGGGTCCACGACCGCGAGAACATAGCCGCCGGCCTCGTGAGCGGGGACTTCCCTGAGAACGGCCCCGGCTACTGGGGCAACTACAGGAAGTTCCACGACGCCGCCCAGGCGATGGGGCTTACAGCCGCCAGGATAGGGGTCGAGTGGAGCAGGATATTCCCAAGGCCTACCTTCGACGTCAAGGTGGACGCCGAGGTCAAGGGTGACGACGTGCTGTCAGTCTATGTAAGCGAGGGCGCGCTGGAGCAGCTGGACAAGATGGCCAATAGGGACGCCATTAACCACTACAGGGAGATGTTCAGCGACCTCAGGTCAAGGGGGATAACGTTCATACTGAACCTCTACCACTGGCCCTTGCCCCTCTGGCTCCACGACCCCATAGCGATAAGGAGAGGGAACCTCTCGGCACCCTCGGGCTGGCTTGACGTGAGGACCGTCATAGAGTTCGCCAAGTTCTCGGCCTACGTAGCCTGGAAGCTTGACGACCTGGTCTACATGTACTCAACCATGAATGAGCCAAACGTTGTCTGGGGGCTCGGCTACGCCGCCGTCAAGTCCGGCTTCCCGCCCGGCTACCTGTGCCTCGAGTGCGCGGGGAGGGCCATGAAGAACCTGGTGCAGGCCCACGCCAGGGCTTATGACGCGGTGAAGGCAATCACCAAGAAGCCCGTTGGGGTCATCTACGCCAACTCCGACTTCACGCCGCTCACCGACGCCGACAGGGAGGCCGCTGAGAGGGCTAAGTTTGACAACAGGTGGGCGTTCTTTGACGCCGTGGTAAGGGGGCAGCTCGGGGGCTCCACGAGGGATGACCTTAAAGGAAGGCTTGACTGGATAGGAGTTAACTACTACACTAGGCAGGTCGTGAGGGCAAGGGGAAGCGGCTATGAAATAGTGCCCGGCTACGGCCACGGCTGCGAGCCCAACGGCGTGAGCCCGGCCGGGAGGCCGTGCAGCGACTTCGGCTGGGAGTTCTACCCTGAGGGCCTCTATAATGTGCTGAAGGAGTACTGGGACCGGTACCACCTGCCGCTGCTCGTAACTGAGAACGGCATAGCTGACGAGGGCGACTACCAGAGGCCCTACTACCTCGTCTCCCACGTGTACCAGGTGCACAGGGCCCTGCAGGACGGCGTCAACGTGATTGGCTACCTGCACTGGTCCCTGGCGGACAACTACGAGTGGGCCTCGGGCTTCGGCAAGAGGTTCGGGCTCCTCATGGTTGACTACTCGACCAAGAGGCTCCACTGGAGGCCCTCGGCATTCATATACAGGGAGATAGCCAAAAGCAGGGCGATAACGGACGAGATAGAGCACCTGAACTCAGTGCCCCCGCTCAGGGGCCTGAGCCCGGGGCACAGGTGACGGGCCCCGGGCAGCAGCCCAGCGCCTGGTGATGCCGCCCACCACAGCCTTCACTTGCCCTCAAGCCTTCTGCCGTAAAGGTAGACCCCTGAGCCCGCCAGGGCTATAACGTTGGCTATGATACACGTGAGCGCCGTGCCGACCCTCAGCGACGCGGGGAAGAGGGAGGCCGCCACGACTGCCGAGAGCCCTCCCATTATTCTGCCCACCACGAACACCACGTTGGTCGCCGTGGCCCTGTACTCGGCCGGGTAAGTCTCGCCTGCCCACACTCCGGCGTAGCCGAAGTAGCCGGTGAAGAAGAACATGAGGGCCAGGGCCAGGGCCCCGAGGAGGCCGCGGTAGGCAGGTATGAGGAGCGCCGAGGAGGCGAGGCCCATGGCGGCGAACGCGGCCTGGACGGGCAGCCTCCCATACCTGTCTGACAGGTACCCCGCCAGCGTGAAGCTAGCCAGCCCCAGGAGCGAGAGGCCCATGAGCAGCCCCTGGCCCAGCCCCATGCTGGGCAGGAAGGATGGGGTCACCGAGAGCAGGGGCACGGAGAACATGAAGGCCCCGGCGACTATGGCAGTGAGGCCAACAGTTACGACTGCGAGCCCCCTGCCCATCCTGGCCATGCTTGAGGCCGGCCTGGCCCACCTCCTGGCGGTCTCAGGGACCAGCAGCGAGGCGGCGAGCGAGGCCACAAGGCTTACGGCGCCGACTGTGAGGAAGTAAGGCCTCCAGTACCTGACCAGGGCAAAAGTGACGACGTCAAGCAGGAATCCAACGAAGTAGAGGCCCTGCATGAACCCCCCGAAGACCCCCTTGGAGGACCTGAGGACCTCAACCACAACGGCGTAGGAGACCCCGTTCAGCGAGTTCACCCCAACGCCGACCAGGAACCACAGGGCGTAGAGCTCCCAGAGGGCCCTCATGAACGACGCCATCAGCACCGAGGCCCCGAAGAGGATGGACGATATCATTATGGCCGGCCTCCTCCCGAGCCTGTCAGCCACGTAGCCAATCATGACGCCCCCCGCTGCGCCTCCTATGAAGCTCAGCAGCACCGCGACGAGGACCAGGGACGGCGGCTCCGAGAGGTACTCCGAGAGCTGGCTGACCGCCAGCGAGATCGAGAAGACGGCGTAAGCCGAGAGCATGAAGGGCACTAGGACCCCGACAAGGGCTGACCTTGAGCTCAACCAGGAGCCCGCAGGGATGTGTGAGTTCCAGATATATTAGTTTACCTCATTATGTCGCGTCACCTGACGAGTATCACGGTGACCGGCGCGTGGGCCGCCACGGCCATTGCCACCGAGCCGACGTTTATGTCGCCATTTATGCTGGTCCCCCGGGCCCCCATTATTACAGCGTCGTATGAGCCCTCAGCTATGGCCTTCAGTATCTCGTTGGCGACGCTTGACGTGGAGGGGTCATAACTTACTGCCTTAAACGTTATCTCCGCCCTGCCCGAGGCCTTCTCCTCGACCTGCTTCCTCACGGACTCGACCCTTGAGGCGTCGGGGCACACAAAGAGGACTGTTATCCTGGAGCCGTACCTCATCGCAAAGTCTATGGCCAGGTCGAGGGCCTTCATGCTCGAGCCTGAGCCGTCGACAGGCACCAGGAGCTCCTTAAGCCAGAAGCTGACGGTGTAGCTCGGCTCGCCGCTTCCCTGCTCGCTCAAGCTCTCACCCCCTTAGCTGACTGCGACAGGGCCTCAAGGGCTGGCAGGCCCTCGCCGGAGAGGAAGGCCAGGAACGCCGCGGCCCCGGTGGAGACGTGGACCCTGGAGTTGCTGGTGCCAGGTTCAAGGCCGCTGAGGGCGGCCACGTGGCCCCCTCCGATTACCGTGTACCCCTTGCCCTCCATGGCGGCCCTGAGGACGGCCATTGTGCCCTCCCTGAACTGGGGGAGCTCGACGACGCCCATGGGTCCCCTTATCACTGTGAGGCCCGCGTCCTCAATCATTGACGAGTAGACCTCGACCGTGCCCCTGCCTATGTCCATTATCAGCCCGCTCACCCTGCCCAAGGGCTCCTCCCTCACCTCGCCGCCGGCCATCACCCTGTAGTCCATGGGCACCTCTATGGGGGCCCCGCTCATTAATATCCTCCTTGCCCTGGGGAGAAGCGCCAGGGCCCCCGACCTCTCGAGGGCCTCCATGCTCTGTATGCTCAGCATTACGCCCTTGGCCACGGCGAACAGCTCGCCCACCAGCCCTCCCGTGAGTATCCTGTCTGCCAGCCTGTTCCTCACCAGGTTCTCTATGACCTTGAGGGTGTCGGCCACCTTAGCGCCTCCCAGCACGAAGACCTTTGGCCCCAGGGACCTGTCGAGCACCTTTGCCAGCGCCCTGACCTCGCTCTCCATGAGCCTCCCCGCGGCTGACGGCAGCACCAGGGGGAAGCCCACCACACTGGGCTGGCTCCTGTGGGCCGTGGCGAAGGCGTCGTTAACGTAGTAGTTGAAGAGGGGCGAGAGGTACCTGACCAGGAACGTGTTGGCCTGCTGCCTCGGGGGCGACTCGACCAGCTCCTCAGAGGCGAACCTGACGTTCTCAAGCATGGCCACCTCCCCCTGCCCCAGCGACCTTATGGACTGCCTCGCGTAGGGGCCCATGACGTCCTCTATGAACTTCACCTCAACCCCCAGGTACCTCGAGAGGACCTTGGCGTGCTGCGAGAGGCTCACGAAGTCCCTCCCGCCCGGCCTGCCCTGGTGCGACATGAGGACGACGCTGTTACCGTCGTCTACGAGCTCCCTTATCGTCTGGAGGTGGGCCCTTATCCTTGAGTCGTCCATAAGCATGCCCGAGTCGTTAACCGGGGAGTTAAAGTCGACCCTGACCAGCACCTTGGAGTTCCTGGGCCTCAGGTCGTCAAGGGTAGGTATCAGCTGGTCGCCAAGCTGGATCAGCAGCGACACCCAGAGTTCCTTAAAAGGGAGGAAGTTAAAGGCCTGAGGTCGCCGCCCGTTTAAACTATGGCGCTGACATCATGGCCAGAGTCACGTACCTGAGCCACCTGTCCCTTGAGTCCTCCTTCCTGGAGTCCCCCTGGGACCTCCTGCTCATTTTATCACCAGTCTTACTAACCTATTCTGAACTTTTAATATGTTTGTTATAACTTATGAATACATATTATTAAACATTAATGAATACAGAAAGAAATCTAATAACCTCTATTAATGCCCTGCCCTGCGCCTGCTGCCTAAATAAAAGCCAATCAATATGCCTACTATGGCTGCGGCCGCAGCTAAGTAAATGGAGTTGGCCTCCTGACGCCCTGCAGACGTTGCCTTGACTGAGCTGGTGATGATAGATGTCATAATAGTTGTTGTGGTTGTGGTGCTAGTTAATGCCATAGGTGAAGCCGTCTGGGTCACTACCTTCGTTACAGTGGTTGTGGCCTCCAGCGGCACTAGGAACCCAAAGGAGTAGAGCCTGTACCACGCGGTTACGCTGACGTCCACAGGGGGCCACTTCAGCGAGGTGTACTCCATTCCTAGCTCGATGTCGTTGAGGTACATGTCGTTAAAGCTGTAGTTCCACAGCCTATCGTAGAGCTGGCCCGCGTCGCCGAGCAGCTGGGTCAGCGGAACCTCTATGGAGCCGCTGCTCACCGGAGGGCTGAGGACCATCGCTATGTATGTCCACGGTATGCTCCTGGCCACGTAGGCCTGCCACGTCGCGTTCACAGGAGTTCCATTTATGAAGGTCGGCACGTAGAATGTCGCGTTGGGAGCGGGGTAACCCATGGGGTTGAAGCCGGGGGTGTGGTAGAACCACACCATGACCTCTAGGTCCCCTGATGTGACTGAGGATGGCTCATAGCTCCTGGTGACCCAGATGTCGAAGGAGAAGTCGCCCCTGCCGTTAGTGAAGTTAAGGGTGTAGTTAAGGTAGGCCAGTATGGGGGGCAGGCGGCCCACCATTTGTGGCAGCTGCAGGTAGGGGGACTCCCCTGTGACTGTCTGCCCCCAGGGCTTGTAGCCGTACATGATCTCAGGGTAGCCCATGACGGTGTCATAAATGTCTGACGCGGTGGCACTGCTGACGTTTACGTAAGCTGAGACGTGCGTCCTGCAGGCCCTTACTGTGACATCCCCGCCTCCGCTTCTGGTGTTCCAGACGTCTGTCATAATCACAGCGCTTACCTCTGAAGGCAACGTGAGGTTGAGCTGAGCGTACGGGCCGCCAGGGGCCTGCGATACTGCTATGCATGGAACTGCCTGAAGCTGAGTTGCATTAGTCGCTGGCACCAGCTGTATGTTATCCCATCCACCTATCCCTTGGCCCCTTGCCACTGGCCCTGCTGAACACTGCGAACTTAGGAAGCCGACAAGAACTAAAGGCACGACTATCACGGCAAGAAAAACAAAAATGCGTTTAGGCAATTAGTTCACCCTTAGGAGCCCTTTCATCTTCTCCTAAGGGCCAGAACGGCCGCCACTATCACAATTATTATTACTACTACAGCGATGCCTATGTAGAGCCCTGTGTATGAAGGCTTCTTGCTGGGCACGGGCGTTGAAGTAGTTGTAGGTGTTGTGGTTGTTGACGTAGTAGATGTAGTTGATGTAGTACTGGTGGTTGTGGTTGTTGAGGTGGTGGTCGTGGTGGTAGACGTGGTTGTCGTTGTGGTAGGTGTTGTGGTTGTTGAGGTGGTGGTCGTAATTGTGACCCCCTTGGGGTACAGGTGCACTAACACGTAGGCGTTGCCTGGGTTGTCCCATGGGGCTGGCGGGAAGAGGTAGCCCGTGGTCTCGTTGGGCCATCCCTGCCAGTACGTGGTTGAGTACTCGTACCATATACCGTTAGTTAACAGCGGTATGACGGGCGTGTAGTTTAACAGTATGGTTAGCAGGTTGTCGTAGAGCGGCATGAGGGCGCTCATGTTGTCTGGGTTTATTGTGTATATCTCCCTCATGTCGTTGTAGGCCTGCCACGCGGCCGTGTTGTTGAACCTCTCCATGTCAGCCCACGCCCAGCTGCCGACTGGCGCTGTGCCCGTGGTCCAGAGGAAGTACTCAAACCAGGTGTTGGGTATTACGCCCGACCATGACCACATCAGTGACATCGAGTACTCGCCCTCCGCCACATCGCTGTACCACTGGCTGTATGATGGGAACACCGTTGAGGCGTCAATCCCTATCTTAGACAGGTTCTGGGCTATGAGCTGGGCGTCCGTCATCCAGTCGGTCCAGCCGTAGGGCACTATTATTGTGGCGTTAACAACCCATCCCTGCGGCGTCACCCAGTAGCCCTGCGAGTTCATGTGCCAGCCGTACTCCTTAGCCACCTCGTCCATGAGGAGCTTGGCCTCGGTTAAGTTGAAGGTCCAGCCGTACTTCTGTACTATGCTCATGTTTATGTACCTGCCCCACGCCTTGCTGTAGATGTTGTATGGCGCGAAGAAGCCGAATCCGTTGCTTATGTTAGCTGGCTCCTCCTGCCCGTTCTCCCCTACCTGGGCCAGCTGCTCAGTGTTTATGGCATATGCTATTGCCCTCCTCACGAGGGTTATGTTGTACGGCGGGTACATCTCATTTATGAGGAGCGTCACCCACGGGCCCTCCTGCAGGTTCCATGGAGCGTGGCTCAGGTAGGTGTATATACCGTTGGTCCTGAGCTGCCACACGTTGGTCAGGAAGTAGCCGCCCCACGTCATCTCCCCGCTCTCAAACATTGATATGGCCTGTGGATTTGAGGTTATCACTACGTCCGCCAGGTATGTTGGAGCGTATGCGCCGTTGTCAGGCACGTTCCATATGTTCCAGCCCCACCAGCCGCTCCACTTCTTGAAGACTACCTCGCTTGGGGTGTAGGCGTATATCTCATATGGGCCGTCGCCTATCACCTGTGACGTGTTGGGGTTCCAAGTTATTGGGCTCCACTTAGAGGCGTTGGCGAAGAAGTCGCTGAGGCTCGGGTAGAACTCGTGAAGCGGGAGCACCGGGTACGACGGGCTTGTAAGTATCGCAAGTATGTTGCCCCACGGCGGCGACGAGGGCGAGCTGTTGAATATGAACTCGACCTCCTTATTGTTAACTGGCGTGACGTTCAGCAGCGCCCCAGGCCCTGGGGACCACAGCCAGCCCCATGCAAGCGAGGGGTAGTACTTGCCTAGGTAGTACGTGAAGGCAACGTCGTCCGCCGTCACAGGCTGGCCGTCCTGCCAGGTGGCGTTAGGCCATATCCACACGAGAAGCGCGGCCCTCTCCACAGTGCCCGTGGCGTTAGGCCCATAGACCATGGAGGCGGGCACCGTAACTGACGTTACCGTGAAGTTCTCGCCTAGGGCCGGGTAGTACTGCAGCGTCACGGGGGACCAGAGGAACAGCGGCAAGTACACTATGCCCAGCTCCAGCGCGTCTATCACGTTTGCCGTGGAGAACGGGTTGAGCGTGGTTATTGGGCTCCAGCTTACGCCGCCCGCGTACACCGTCTGATCCGGAGGCAGCGAAATCAGCGAGGTCGTAGTCTGGGCCCTGACAGGGCTAAAGTTTACAGCTGGGGCGAGGTACCCTGCCATGGCTATTATGAAGACCGCTATAACTGCTATGCCAAGAAATCCTAAAGACCTGCCTTTCACTCTCTCACTCATGTAGGTATAGAACATTGTGCACAGATTTAAGTGCATGTTTAACTTTGTTAAAGGTATACTTAAAACCACGCAGTCAGTTACACCTAATATACGAGGCGTGAAGATGTTTAGGCTTTCGCCGTTCGTAAAGCACGTACTGTATAAGGGATTGTATTACCTGCTTACGTGGTTCGTGGCGGTGACGGTGGCGTGGATCGTCCCTCGCCTCCTGCCCTACAACGCCGTTGAGATCACGGTCTCGCAGATGGTCAGGTCGCTGACCCAGGGCTCCTCCATGATATCGCCACAGGAGTATAAGGAGATGGTCAACTACATAGAGGGGCTCTTCGGCGCCAACGAGCCGCTGTGGCTGCAGTACGTCCACTTCTGGGAGGACCTGCTCCACGGGAACCTCGGGCCCTCGATAGCGTTCTTCCCGGCCACTGTCAACAAGGTTATAGCTGAGGCGCTGCCCTATGACCTTATATTAATAATACCTTCCACGGTGGTGGCCTGGGTCATTGGCAACATACTGGGGGCCCAGATAGGCTACAGGAAGACGGGCACCATAACTGACAAGGCCTCGATGATAGCCTTTGTGGCTATAAATAACATACCGTTCTTCGTGCTTGGCCTCCTGCTCATACTTGTGTTTGCGGTGGACCTCCACTGGCTCCCTGCCACTGGGTACACGTTTTCAGCGATACCCAGGCTCACCTGGTCCTACCTTCCGATATTCTTCAGGCACTGGATACTGCCTTTCGCCTCTGTAACCATAGTCTCGCTAGGCGGCTGGGTCCTCGGCATGAGGCAGCTCATAATTAACGAGAAGGGAAGCGACTACATGAACTACGGCGAGGCCCTGGGGATCCGCCCCTCGATACTGTCGAGGTACGCCATGAAGAACGCCTTCCTGCCTCAGATAACTGGCCTGGCGCTCAGCCTCGGAACCGTGGTGGGCGGCTCCTACGTGCTCGAGTTCATATTTGGCTACCCTGGCATGGGCTACATAATGGGCATAGCTGCCACAGACAACGACTACCTCACAGTGGCCGGGGTCTTCGTCGTTATAGCGACCGTGGTGCTGCTAGCTAACTACATTGTTGACATACTCTACAGCGTGCTTGACCCCAGGGTCAGGGTGGCCGAGGTAGGGGAGTGATGATGCCTTGAGCAGGAGAATCCCAAGGCCTAAGGTTGAGGTCCAGAGCATCAGGAACTCCCTGCTCTGGTCCCTCCTGAGGGAGAGGTTCTTCCTGGGGGGTGTGATAGTTCTCCTTATAGTAGTAGTCCCCGCCCTCCTGGCCGGCATGATAGCCCCCTACAAGGACTACCTGGCCCCTGTGGGGCCACTGAACAGCCCCCCGTCGGCTAAGTACTTGTTAGGCACTACGGGCTTCGGGCAGGACGTCTTCTCCCAGCTCCTCTTCGGCACGCAGCACACGCTGTTCGTCGCTACAGTGGCGGCCGTCCTGGCCACTCTCATAGGCCTGGCCATAGGCATCATAGCCGGCTTCATGGGGGGCATACCTGACGCCGTGCTCAACTTCCTTACCAACACGTTCCTAGTCATACCCACCTTTACCATACTCCTGCTGATAGCCTCCATAGTTCACCATCCAGGCCTTCAGCTCGAGGCCGTAATAATAGGCGCGTTCTCGTGGCCCTGGGGGGCGAGGGCCTACAGGAGCTTTGCCCTGAACATGAGGAGCAGGGACTACGTCACCGTCGCCAGGCTCAACGGCATGGGCGGGCTGTCCATAGCCCTCACGGAGATAATGCCTCAGATGCTCCCCTACATAGCTATAATGCTCGTGATGACGCTCAACGGGGCGCTCATGGCAGACGTGGGGCTCGACGCCATAGGGCTTGGCCCCGGGAACACCATAACCCTTGGCCTCATGATAGGCTACGCCTGGGGCTGGGGGGCCCTAGTTTACAATTGGTGGTGGTGGTGGATGCCGCCAGTGGTAGTAATAATTCTCGTGGCAACCTCGCTCACAGCCATAGCAATAGGCATGGACAGGGTGTTTAACCCAAGGCTGAGGGGTGCATGAGGGTTGAAGCTGCTCGAGGTAAGGGACCTCAAGGCGTACTACTTCACGTCGGCCGGCGAGGTCAAGGCCGTGGACGGCGTCTCCTTTGACTTGGAGCAGGGGCAGGTCCTGGGAGTCGTGGGCGAGAGCGGCAGCGGGAAGAGCACGCTTGGCAGCGTCCTGTCAAACACCATGAGGCCCCCGCTTAAGGTGGTCTCGGGCGAGGTCCTGTTCAAGGGCGTGAACATCTTTAAGATGCACCCCGAGGAGCTTAGGAAGGTGAGGGCCGCAGGCATATCCATAATTCCCCAGTACGCCATGAACGCCCTGAACCCGACAAGCAAGATAAGGGATATAGTGAGGGACCTGCTGATATCCCATGAAGTTCCACCTGACGAGTTCGCGTACAGGGTGAAGCTGGCGAGGGAGAGGGCCCTGAAGCTCGGCCTTCCCCCGTGGGTCTTTGACAGGTACGCCATAGAGCTCAGCGGCGGCATGAGGCAGAGGGTGACTATCCTAATAAGCACCCTCCTGGACCCTGAGGTCCTTATAGCGGATGAGCCGACCAGCGCGCTTGACGTGGTGGTGCAGAGGCTGGTAATACAGTACCTGCAGGACCTGGTCAGCGAGGGCTCCATAAAGTCCATGGTGTTCATAACTCACGACATAGCCCTGGTGAATGAGATATCGACAGACATAGCGGTCATGTACGCCGGCCAGATAGTGGAGATGGGCCCTGCGGAGGACGTTATGACAAACCCCAGGCACCCCTACACCAAGGTCCTCATATCAAACATACCCGAGCCGGGGGTCAGGATAGCTAAGAAGCGCGTCGAGGGGCTCAGGGGGGAGCCGCCATCCCTGATATCGCCTCCCAGCGGCTGCAGGTTCCACCCCAGGTGCCCGATGGCAAAGGACATATGCTCCCGCCAGGCCCCGCCCACAGTTCACTTAGACGGAGGAAGGAGGGCTGTGACGTGCTGGCTCTACGCCGGAGGAGGTGAGGCTCAGTGAACGGCGAGGAGCTTTACGAGGTTAAGGGCCTCACCAAGGTCTTCAGCACGGGCTTCTTCAGGACAACGAGGATCTACGCGCTTAACAACGTATCATTCAACGTGAGGGAGGGCGAGGTGCTCTCAATCGTGGGCGAGAGCGGCAGCGGGAAGAGCACGCTGCTCAAGATACTGATGAAGGTTGAGAGGCCCACCTCAGGCACCATACTGTACCGCGGCAGGCCGCTGGAGAGGTGGGACAGCAGGGAGTACTGGAAGGAGGTTCAGGCCGTGCTTCAGGACCCCTACTCCTCCTTCAACCCGTTCTACAGGGTTGAGAGGCCCCTCTACATGGCTGCAAAGACTTACATGCCCTCGGCATCCGAGGCCGAGAGGATGAAAGCCATAAGGGAGTCCCTGGAGTTCGTTGGCCTGGACCCCGACGAGACCCTGGGCAAGTACCCGCACCAGCTGAGCGGCGGACAGCTGCAGAGGATAATGATAGCCAGGGCCCTCCTGATAAAGCCCAGGGTGCTCCTGGCCGACGAGATAGTCTCAATGATAGACGCCTCACTAAGGGCCAACGTGCTCAACCTGCTCTACAAGCTCAAGACAGAGGCCGGGGTGTCCGTGCTCTTCGTGACCCACGACCTTGGCCTGGCGTCTTACATAGCAGACAGGATATTGGTGCTCTACAAGGGCGAGATCATGGAGTATGGCGACGTCGACAGCGTCTACAGCAGGCCTGCCCACCCCTACACCCAGCTGCTTATGAAGTCCATACCCCGCGTTACCTCCAAGTGGAGGGACCGCATAACCACGACAACCATAGAGTTCAAGACCGGCTACATAAAGGGCTGCGTCTTCGCCGACAGGTGTCCAATCGCAAGGGATTACTGCAGGTCCAACAAGCCCACGCTGAAGGAGGTTGAGCCGGGCCACTGGGCCTCATGCCATTACGCGCTGGAGGCCCTGAAGTCGGCCCACTGAGGGGTCCGATACCATGCATGTGAGGCTTCTTTACCTGGCCCTAGCTGTTGGCGTAGTGGCTTTCGCGCTGACGGGTCCCCAGGCGGCGGCCTGCAGCCGGTACTACACTATGATACCGAGGGGCAACTACACGCTCCTCACGCTTGCCGGCGTCAACAACTACAACGCCTACATAGGCGGCCTCCAGGACGGGGCCACTGCAATGATATCCCCCATGCTCTGGAACCTTGTAGGCGGCACAGGCAACGTGACCATGGTGCTCTCAGGAGGGCGCCTTTACGTTTATATTAACGTCACGGGCGTCTCGAGGGCCATCAAGTTCACGCCAGTGGTGGGCTTCCCCGACATAATGTACGGCTGGTACTCCTGGGGGCCCTTCTATACCAGGACCTCAAGCTACGGCTTCCTGAGCCTCCCCATGCCGGCCTCTGAGGTGCCTGACCTCTGGTCCGTGGTGAACTACTCCCTCTCGCTCAGCAGGGGCGCCTACAACGACTTCTCATACGACATATGGCTGGTCAGAAGCCCTGGCGTCACCTCGCTTGGGCCAAGCGACGTTGAGCTAATGCTCTGGATGTTTGCCAACCAGAGCCTCGCTGGGCTGCCGTACTGGGTCACGTGGAGGCCTATAACGATGCCGACGCTCATCAACGGCGATATTGAAAACGTGACCTACCAGGTCTTCATACTTCCCCGCAACGGGGGTCCCTCGGGCTGGATGCTCATAATACTGATACCTGAGGTCAACACAAGTGGCGGCCAGTACCACGGGCTACTTAAGGGCGAGTACGGCGTCAACCTGGGCGAGCTTATGAATGAGACCCTTAACATAATCGGGGAGTTCAACGGCACCCGGTGGGAACAGGGGCTCTACCTGAGCGTTATACAGCTCGGGGCCGAGGTTGACGCCCCAGGCGGCGATATGATTATGAACTTCAACGTCAGCTCCTGGTACCTGGTTAACGGCTCCCCCACAAACCTCTGCAGCGCGATGACCACGACCACAACAACTTCAGTTACAGCCCCACAGTTAACGAGCACAACAAGTAACGTCAGCACGCCCGTGGTCTCTAGAAGCCTCACAACTTCTTCCTCCGTACAATCCCCCAGGCCAGGCGAGGCTCATGAAGTCGAGGAGCTACTGGTCCCCGCTGTAGTTGTTATAACTGCGTTAATCGTAGCCCTTGCCCTGCTGACTAAAAGAAAATGACCTCACTTGAACCCGTAGAGGCTGAGGCACGTGGTGTAGCCCAGCCTCTCGCATATCGCGTACCTGGTGTCCGTGGAGTACCTGGCTCCGCCCTCCCTTATGTCCTTCCTCTGGTAGGCCACTTTCATCACCACACTTCATTAACCTTTCTAATCTTTAAAAACCTTTCTTAGTATCAAAGAATCTATTAAAATAGACATGAATGAGTAGAAAAAAGTATACAGCGCTCGACACCCGCTGAGGCGCTGACATGCATTTATTCTGCCTAGGCAACAACGCCGCGGGGCGAGGTTGCTGGAGCTAAGGCCTGAGCACTTCCTCAGGGCGAGGGAAATAGTCTCAAGGCTGTCCCTGGAGGAGGCCATAGCCCAGCTGGAGGCCATACCGTTCACGGACCTCCTCGACGAGGACGGAAGGCTCTCGGAGGAGAAGGCAAGGGAACTGGTCGGCAGCGGGGTCGGCATAGTCAAGAGGGTCTACGGCAACGGCGTCGTGAGGGACCTGGCGGCCGCCGCCAGGGAGCTCAACAGGCTGCAGCGGTTCCTTATGGAGAGGGTTGGCATACCTGCCATACCTGAGGAGGAGGGGGCGGGAGGGCTGATGGTGCCCCAGGCCACGGCCTTCCCCTCGCCCCTGGCAATGGCCAGCACCTTTGACCCCGGCCTGATGCTGAGGGTTGCCCAGGCCATTGGAAGGCAGGCCTCAAGGCTTGGCGTCAGGCAGCTCTTCTCCCCAGTGCTTGACCTCTGCCTGGACCCCAGGTGGGGCAGGTGCGAGGAGACTTACGGCGAGGATCCCAGGCTGGCTGCAGCCATGGGGGTGAGCTACGTCAGGGGGGTGCAGTCCCAGGGGGTGGCCGCGACGCTGAAGCACTTCGTGGCCTACGGCGCCTCGGAGGGTGGCAGGAACGGCGCCAACGCCCCCATAGGCTACCTGGACCTCAGGAACCTCGTTATGGTCCCCTTCGAGGCGGCCGTCAAGGAGTCCTCGCCCCTCTCAGTCATGCCTTCATACAACGACGTTGACGGGGTCCCAAGCCACGCCAACGGGCTCCTCATAGACGGCGTCCTCAGGGGCGAGTGGGGCTTCGGCGGCTTCACAGCGTCAGACGCCGAGGCCCTGAGCATGCTCATTGACACCCAGGGCGTCGCCCAGGGGAGGGAGGAGGCCGCGCTCCTGGCCATAACGTCAGGAGTTGACGTGGAGAACGGCTACGCGCCCATGAGGGAGAGGCTCTACTGGGCCCTGGCAGACATGGCCAGGTCAGGCAGGGCGCCGGAGTCCGTGATAAGGAGGGCTGCCGAGAGGGTGGTCGCGGCTAAGGTGGCCCTCGGCCTCTTTGAGAACCCTTACGTGAGCTACTCGGGCGAGCCGCTGGAGGAGCCTGGCGACAGGGAGCTGGCCAGGGAGGCCGCTGAGAGGTCCCTGGTGCTGCTTAAGAACGAGGGGGCCCTGCCCCTGAGGCGCGACGCTAGGGTCCTGCTGACGGGCCCCAGCGCCGCAGATGGCAGGGCCCTGCTCTTCGACTACCACCTCCAGGCCCACAGGGGCCTCAGGGAGGAGGTCACCAGGGTTGTGAGCGTACTTGAGGGCCTCAGGGGCCTGGGGCTCAACGTCGACTTCGTCAGAGTGAGCAGCTGGACCAGGTGCAGCGACGAGGAGGTCAGGGCTGCGGCCGAGGCCACACCCGGGCACGACGTAGTCGTTGCCGTCGTCGGCGAGGTTGCGGGCGGCTTCTGGCTGGCGGACCCCGAGGTTACCTCGGGCGAGGGGATAGACAGGGACCCCGTGCTGCCCGAGTGCCAGGTGAGGCTTCTCAGGGAGCTGGCCAGCGCTGGAGTTAAGTTGGTCACAGTGATCGTCTCCGGCAGGCCCTTGGCCATACCTGATGACGTGGTCAGGTCATCCGTGGCGATCCTGTACTCGTTCTACCCGGGCGAGGAGGGGGGCAACGCTATAGCGAGGGCCCTGGCGGGCCTGGTGAACCCCTCGGGCAGGCTTCCAGTGACGATACCGGCCTCCGTTGGTGACCTGCCGGTCAGGTACAACCTCCGCAGGTCCTCATACTCCAGGATCACCAGGAGGAGGCCCTCGGCGGCCTTCCCGTTCGGCCACGGGCTGAGCTACTCAAGGGTCGAGTACTCTGACCTTGAGCTGATTACCTATGACAATGGAGTCAGGGCCTCCTTTACAGTGAGGAACCTGGGCCCCCTTGATGTTGAGGAGGTGTCACAGCTCTACATGAGCGCTCCCTCCCAGGCCTACGAGAGGCCAAAGGTGGAGCTGGTGGGCTTCGCCAGGGTGCCCCTTAAGGTCAACGAGGCCAGGCGGGTCACGTTCAGCGTCAGCTATGAAGCTCTCTCGGTTTACCTGCCGGGCGACAGGCTTGTAGTGCCCGGGGGCACCTACAGCTTCTACGTCGGCCCCTCCTCCGCGGACCTCAGGCTGAGCGGCTCACTGAGACTTGATGAGGTGAGGCTCGGCGGCCGCGGCGGCGGCCTGTGGGCTGCGGTCAGCTACTGAGGGGCCCGCCTTGGAGTTCACTGCTGTCGCGTGCGACGACGGCGTCGTCAAAAAGCTGGGGGGCGGGGTCACGGCGGTCGCCTGCGTCTCCTACAGGGAGCTGTGGCCTCGCAGCGCCTCAATAGGCCTGATACGCGTCGATGGCCTCGACGCCACCTCAGTGATATCAGGCATGGTGTCGCTCATGGCGAGGCCCCCAGGGGTCATAATGCTGGACTCCATAACCATAGGCGGCTTCAACTTCGTCTCGCTGCCGGGCCTCAGCAGGCTGACGGGCATGCCCGTGGTCGTGGTGTACTCCTACATGCCTAGCCTCGGGAGGCTCTCAAGGCCGCTGAGGCAGCACTTCAGGGACGCGGAGCTGAGGCTCAGGGCCATATCGTTGGTCTCGGGCGCGAGGGAGGTTAACACGAGGAGGGGCAGGCTCTACCTCGTTACGTGGGGCATGGGCGTCGATGAGGCCGCTAAGCTCGTTGAGCTATACCAGTTTTTCACCAGGGTGCCTGAGCCCATAAGGGTGGCCCACAGGCTCGCCTCCGAGGCATCTGAGGTCCTGGGGCTACAGGAGGGGGCAGGCAAGGTAGAGTGAGGCGAGGAACATCAACCCAGGCCCCGCGAGACATTAGTTCTTGTCTATTTATTACAAACTTTAAAATGTAAAACAGCTGCCCAAGTACATAATATATTGAAATATTAAAATTAAAATAAATAAAATTGAGATAAGAAAGTTTTATAAGAAAGATCTTATAAACACGCGTCCCTTAGTAACAATCGGCGGCTGCCCTGTGAAGGCTGTTGGCGCCTTAGCTGCCATTTTAGTCATAGTTGTCGCGACCTCCCTGCTAACAGGGCTTTATCTTATACCTAAGCTGCTGCGCCACGGGGAGGAAATAATAATAAAGGCCTATGCCGTCGCGAACGACAGCGAACCCGTCCAACTGACCAACGCCTCCTTCTCGGTGTGGGCCTGGGCGCCGACCCCCGATGGGACGCAGTTCATTGCGGTGTACAACGGCACCGGCCCGCAGGCGAACATAAGCGCAGGGAGGCTGACCGGCTGGGCTGAGGACTGGGTGCACAGGTATGGCAGGGCCGTCGTGTACTCCCTGGAGCCCTCAATAATAATATGGGTCTCATACGCCGTGGACCTCCCTAACGGAAGCGTTGAGGTTATAGCGCAGCCCATCTACCAGCCCCTGAACCTGAGCCTTGCCCTGAGCGGCAGGGGAGCTGTAATAAGCGTGATAGTGGGCCATCCATTCAGGACTATTCTGGAAACCTCCGGCAATGGCATTAAGGTTACGGAGAACATGGGTGGGACGACGCCAGCGCAAAGCGCTACTACGACAACAGTCAGCACCACTATAACTACTGAGCCCGCCTCGCCTCCGTATTACCTAGTGCCTCACGTTCTGGCGTGGTATCCCAACGACACAGGCATGGCTCCAATAAGCCTCGCCCTGGCGGCAGCGCAGCCCAGCACAGTCAGCGGGTCAGGCTCCGCAAACGCGGTCATAGAGATCCTTGACGCCTCTGAGCTGGTTGACCAGTTCAGCGTGAACTCAATTACCCTGCTCGGCAGTGAGTTCGAGTCAGCCCTAGGAGACGCTGAGTCGGGAAAGCTTTTCCAGGCGGTCAGCGAGCTGTCCCCCCTGATGGGTGCCGCATTTACGTTCACGACAGGGGGTAAGGTGGTCGAGGGTAACGGAACCGAGGCTGACACCCCAACGCTTACCCTCAACTTAGGCCAGCTCTATATAGTGGGCCAGGGCGCGCTTGTCAACTGGACCGAGGAGGCGGGTTCATCTGTAGTGGCCTGGTACCTTGGCCTCCAGCTAACAGAGGTCCAGGTAGTAGAAGATAACGGCGCTGAGGCTCCAGCAGTATACGTCTGGCAGGCCTACGACAGGTGCGTCAACCTGAGCATGTGGGCCTACGAGCAGGAGCTGCTCATGCAGTCTCCAGGCCGCTTCCTCGGGACTGGCATGAACTCGACCTGCCCCCTGCCCAACACGCCAGCGCCCGTCATATGGCAGGACTATGCGACGAACCTGGCTTATTATGCCACCGTGAGCCCTGGCAGCACCCTCACCAAGGCCTTCGTTGACCTCTCGGTCGGGGTTAACGGGGCCAGCTCCCCCCTGGGCGTGGGCCTTGATCTGGGCTCGGCCATAGCGTCGGCGAGCAAGACTATTTCAATGATATTTGGCCGGGCTGAGGCGGCAGCGGCCGCGGACCTGATAGCTGGGGTCCTCAACCCCTTCCAGTACCAAAGCTATTCAGTGGCAGTCAGCGCAAACACTATCTTGATAGGCAATGGCCTGCCGAAGGGCTACTATGCCAGCGCATACTACAGCAACCTGACGCCTGTGTACTATAACGCCAGCGGCTACGGCTTCACGCTGCCCAGGGAGCTCGTGTTCATAAACCTCACCTCCTCGCCCTGAAGATGCCAAGAGATGTAACGGGCCAAAGAGGCTCACGGTCGCCGCGCCGGAACACACGAAGTTTTAATTCTAAGCCTCAAAGGCGCAAAAGCTGAAACTCCTTTGATTAATTTAGGGAAGGCTCCGCGGCCCCACTTAACCTTGCAAGGAAAATATATGTGTACATGTGATATTATGAGATAATAGCGGCGTCCTCCTCAAGCGGTTCCAATGACTTAGAGGTGGCCGTATGTGACCCCTTAAGAGGACGCCGTGAAAGGTTAGATGTAATTAAAAGGCTTTAGGCTATGAGTAAACTCCCTGGCTTCCCTCCGGCGAGAGGCCATGATAAGGGCCGTTACGTTTGACGTCTGGGACACGCTGCTGAACCTCAAGGTGGCCAGGGAGGCGATGATAGGGGCCGTCTCAAGGGCCACGGGAAGGCCCGTGGACGACGTCAGGAAGGCAGTCAGCGAGGCGGACAGGCACGTCAGGAGGCTCAGGCAGCTCAGGGGGCTCAGCGGCGCCGAGAGCGTCAGGGCCTCGGTCAGCTACCTGGCGTCATCCCTCGGCTACGGGGGCGACCTGCTGCAGGTTATAAACGATGCCGTGGCCTCCCTTGACGTGAGCGCCGTCGCCTTCCAGGACTCGCTGGAGGCAGTGAGGGATGTGAGGGGGCTGGGCCTCAGGGTCGGGGTCCTGGGGAACACCCTGTTCTGGTCGAGCTCCGCCACCAGGAGGCTCCTGAGCAGGGCCTTCGGGGACGCCTTCGACTTCATGGGCTTTGCCGACGAGATAGGCCACTCAAAGCCGAGCCCTGAGGCCTTCCTGGCCGCAGCGAAGGGACTGGGGGTTGACGTCAGCGAGCTCGTGCACGTGGGCGACAGGGCGTCGGAGGACCTGGGGGGCGCCCTGGCGGCCGGCCTCAGGGCGGTGCTGGTCGCCAGGGGCAGGGTGAGCGAGGCGATTGTGCTCCCGGAGCTGGGGTTTGCGGTGGTGCCTGACCTCAGGGGGCTCAGGCAGGTGATCCTGGAGCTCAGTACTCGCTGAGCGTGCCGTCCCTCCTGGCCCTGTTGAAGCCGTACGTGTAAACTGCGACTCCCAGGGGCAGCAGGACCACGTCATAGGCCAGGAGCACAAGTATGTACCAGAGGGCGCCGCCCACGCCGACGCCATCAAGGAGCGACAGCCTGAGGCCCTGGAGGGCGGGCGTCAGGGGCACGGCGTAGCTCAAGTACCTGAGCCACGCCGGGAGCACGGACACGGGGAACACGGTGCCAGCTATCAGTGTGGTGACCGTTGAGAAGAAGAACGCCACCGGGTTGCCCTGCTTGGTTATCATCACTACGCCCCCTGCCACCATTGATATGCCGACGGTAGCTATGAGCAGCTCGGCCACTATGATCACCGCGGCCAGCAGGCCTGAGGCCGCGTACCTGACGCCCAGGCCGTAGCCTATGGCCAGGGTAACAGCCATGCTTATCGAGTTCATTATGAAGCCCCACAGCGTCGAGTATATAAGCATGCCGAGGACCCCGCTCTGCGTCATCAGGTAGTACTCTATGGTGCCCATGAGCTGCTCGTTCCTCATCCTCCCGCTTATCGTCGTTATGACGGAGGACACGTAGCCCTGGAAGGCCAGGCCAATGACGACGAAGGGCGTGTACTCCTGGGGCCTCATACTGAAGGCCCCGCTCACTATCCTGGCGCCGAGGGCTGTCCCAGTGAAGTAGTATGTGAACACGGGGAGGACCCAACTGACCACGTTAAGCGCTATCTGCGTCCTGTAGGTGCTCCAGACCCTGAAGCCCCTTAGGTAAACGTAGGCGTAGAGCCTGGCGGCCACAACGCTCAGCCTCCTGGCCAGGCTCAAGCCATCCCACCCCTCCAGGCCCAGCCTCCCCTGACCCTGGACCTGTGGTCTATCTCCATAGTCTCCTCGCCCACCAGGGCGGCGTAGACGTCCTCAAGGGTCGGCTCGTCCTCCCTGTAGTACTCGGCCCTCCCGTCGAGCCTGTCGGCCATGCTCCTGGGCACCCTGAGCACCGCCCTGCTCCCCCTGACGAACGCCATGAACCTCCTCAGGTCCTGGGGGACGGCGTCGTAGGGGAGCGAGGCCTCCACGACCTTGCCGACCGCAGCCTTGAGGCTGGCAGGAGTGCCCTCGGCTATTATCCTGCCGTACTTTATCACGTAGATGTAGTCTGCCAGGCCCTCCACCTCGCCCATGTAGTGGCTAGTCATGAGGACGGCCTTGTCCCTCGAGAGGGACTTGACAAGACCCCTCAGCTCCCTGGCTGAGACCGGGTCGAGGCCCAGGGTAGGCTCATCCAGCAGCAGCACCGGGGGGTCGTGGATCAGGGCCCTGGCTATGGCGAGCCTCCTCTGCATCCCCAGGCTGTACTTCATGTACTGCACGTTTGCCCACCTGCCCAGGCCCACGAGCTCCAGCGTCTCCCTCGCCCTCCGCCTGGCCTCGCCGAGGCTCATGTCGTAGAGGCTCGCGAAGAAGAGCAGGTTCTCGTAGCCCGTGAGCCTGTAGTAGAAAAGCCTCTCGCCCGTCAGCACGAGCCCTATGCTTCCCCTGACCTCCTTGACGTCCCTTGTGACGTCATAGCTCATGACGTAGGCCTTCCCGGAGGTGGGGAGCAGGAGAGTTGAGAGTATCTTTATCAGCGTCGTCTTGCCCGAGCCGTTGGGGCCCACCAGGGCGACCACCGAGCTCCTGGGGACCCTGATGCTCACCCCGTCCAGGGCCCTGACCTCCAGCGACTTGACCTTGAACACCCTCGTCAGGTCCTGGGTCTCAACTGCCTCCGTGCCGCTTCACTCTCTCACTGATATATCGGAAACACTAGCCAAATAAGCTCAGCGGCTGCACAGGAGCAAAAGCCTCGAGGCCACCCTCATGGCCCTGAAGTCGCCCCTCGGCATAACGCCCCTCCTCCTCATGGACTCCACGAGCCTTCCCAGCTGCTCCGTCGTGACCCCGAGCGCCTTGGCCGCGGAGCTGAAGTCCTCGGCCGACGCTATGGCCTTGACCGCCCTGAGCTCCTCCTCGCTCAGGCTGCCGCAGAAGGAGAGCGGCAGCGTCACCCTCTCCAGGGCCTCCTCCACGGCGTCAACTATCAGCTCCCTCAGCTCGTCGGGCTGAACGAAGAGCTGGTCATCCAAAATTATCACCTCAACCCCGAGCCTCGAGGCCACCGCCCTGGCCGCCTCGTCCGAGTAGCCCCTGGCCACTATGGCTGGCCTCATGCCCGTGAGCACGGAGTTAACGTAGGCCTGCCTGACGGAAGACACGTCAACCAGGCCGGCCTTGACCTCGACTGCGTATAGGACGTTGTCCTTCTCTGCAACTATGTCTATGTCCGAGGCCTCGACGCCGTCTACTATGACCTTCCTGTGGAACTCCAGCACCCTGAAGCCCATGGACTCCAGGCGGGAGGCCGCTATGGACTCGCTGGCCCTGAGCACCGGCTCACCGAGCTCCCTGTGGAGGCCAAGGTAAATACTGTAATGCCTAAGGATAAGGCTGAAATACCTTGGCATCCCGCGCTCTGCGGTGAAGCTTTTGTCCGGCGCCCTGACGGTAGACGTGGCCCTCATAGGAGGGGGCGGTGCCTCCTACCCAGGAGCCTTCGAGCTCGCCAGGGCGGGCCTTAGGGTGGCCCTAGTTGACGACAGGGAGTTCCTAGGGGGCGAGTGCCTCCACAGCGGCTGCGTGCCCTCAAAGGCCCTCAGGGAGTGGGCCCTGAAGGTTGACGAGGCAGTCTCCATCGGCGCTAAGGTGGACCCCGACGAGGTCTGGAGGAGGGCCGTTGACGCTAAGGACAGGGTCCAGTCCCAGGTGTTCTCGCAGCTGAAGTGGATGGCCGAGCAGCTGTCCGAGAGGCTGACCGTGCTCAGGGGCTGGGCCACCATAGTGAGCGACAGGGAGCTCAGGGTCAGGACCCAGGAGGGCGAGCTCACCGTAAACTTCAGGTACCTCCACATAGGGGCGGGCTCGGTTAACGTGGTGCCCAGGATCCCTGGAGCGGAGCTCTGCATGACCAGCGATGACCTCTACACCTACATGAGGACCCCCAGGGAGCTGCCGGACTCAGTGGCCATAGTGGGGGGCGGCTACATAGGTGTCGAGGCGGCCGAGGTGCTCTCAAGGTTTGGAGTCAAGGTGACCCTCGTCGAGATGATGGACAGGCTCCTGCCCAACATGCCCATGGACCTCTCGAGGGCGGCCCTCAGGGCACTGCAGAGGAGGGGCGTTGACGTGAGGCTCGGCTACGCCGCCTCCTCGGTTGAGAGGAGGGGCCAGGCCAAGGTCCTCAGGGCGACCTCAAGGGACGGGGGCTCCATAGAGGTTCAGGCCGACGAGGTTATAATGGCGGTTGGCAGGAGGCCCAGGCTTGAGGGCTACGGCCTCGAGGTCCTGGGCCTCGACGTTGGCCCCGGCATAAGGGTGTCCCCAGGCATGAGGACGAGCAGGGAAAACGTGTTCGCTGCCGGCGACGTCGCTGGAAAGGCCATGCTTTACCACGCGGCCGTGAGGGGCAGCCTGGTGGCGGCCAGGAACATCCTAGTCGGCAGGGAGGCCTACAGGATGAGCTACCTGGACGTTCCCTCCGTCGTCTATACCGTGCCGGAGATGGGCTACGTGGGCTACACCGAGGAGGAGCTCAGGGCCATGGGCGTTAAGTTCGACGTCATAAGGTACAGCATGAAGGCCAACTCCTACACGTTAATGCTGGGCCACCAGGACTCGTGGGTCAAGGTGCTTGTTGACGAGCCCGGCAGGGTGCTCGGGGCCCAGGCCTTCGCCCCCGAGGCCCACGCCATACTGACTGCCTTCGCCATGGCCATGGGCTCAGGCCTTGACGCGGAGAGGCTCTACTGGCTGGCCCCGCCACACCCGTCGCCGATGGAGGTCCTGGCCGAGGCCTTCAGGCAGGCCTGATCGCCGCGGCGAGGCCCCTAGCTCACCTGGTCACCTTGGACTCCAGCTGGGCCACGAGCTCGGCTATGTCGGGCCTCTCGAACAGCTTCCTGGGCCCCTCGAGCATCTTATTGAGGGCCTCGGCAACGGCCTCCTTGAGGTCCAGCGGGTGGAGCCTCCCCTCCACGTAGGCCTTCTCGAGCTCAGCGTAGCTCGTGAAGTCAACGGGCCCGCCGTACTTGGCAGGCCTCTCAACGTGCAACGTGAAGCCGGGCCTCGAGAACAGTATGTACTTAGCTATCTCGATCACCGGGTTGAGCTCCACCTGCCTTGGAGGGCAGTAGGCAGCCCTTATCTTGGCCCTGACCTGCTCTGGGCTGTCATTGAGGAATATGGCCGAGGAGGCCTTTGACTTGGACATCTTGAAGGCGGCGGCCTGCTCGTCGCTCTCCACGTTGTCCATTCTCTTGCCGCCCTCGAGGCCGGTCAGTATCGGCGTGTGGAGCGCTATCACCTTCTTCCTCCCCATCCTCTCGGCCACCTCGCGCTGGAGGACGTGGGCCTTCCTCTGGTCAAGCCCGCCGAGCGCTATGTCCAGGTCCATGTAAATTATGTCAGACACCTGCATGGCTGGGTAGACAAGCTTGGACGAGTCGAGCTCCGCCTCGTCCATAGTTCTCCCCATTATGGTGAGGGCCCTCTTCATCCTGGCTAGGCTGGTCATCTTCATCACCTTGAGCACCAGGGCCCAGTAGTCCTTGTCAGAGACCATGGCCTCGGCGTCAACGAAGTTTATCCTGTCGACCGGTATGTCCAGGGACCTCATGATCTCCCTGAAGAGGACCGCCGCCCTCCTTATGAGCTCCATGTTGCCCCCGAACTTGTCGTTTATCATGGCGTGCCAGGTGGCCTCAAGGACGTTGAACTGCACGCCCGCCTCCACGAGGTCCTTAACCTTGAACATCCATATTAGGTGCCCTATGTGGGCCAGGCCGCTGGGCTCGTAGCCTATGTAACCCTTGAGCTGGGCCCCGGAGCTCACCTTCTCCTTGAGCTCGTCATAGGTTATGACCTCTACCAGGTTCCTCGTAATTAATGACAGCCTCTCCTCCGCGTCCAAGCTGATCCCAAGATGTGAGCCTACCAGGGGTAAATTTATGTTATCAGAGCCCGGGTATCCTGGCCCTCTCGAAGCGCTCCCCCTGCCCCATGGGCTTCGTGGCGTCCACCCCCACCTTGGCGGTGAGGCCGTCCTGGGAGCTGCTGGGGTCAAGGGTTGACCCCCTGGCCCCCGTGACTATGACGAGCCCCCTGTCGGCCTGGAAGCGGGTTGCTATGGCCCACTCCACGTCGTAGGGGTCGTCAACGTTTATATCGTCATCCACGACGACCACGTGCTTGAGGCTCGGGTGGGCCGCAAAGGCTGCCATTATGGCGTTCTTCGCGTCCCCGTCGTGGCTCTTCCTTATGGAGATCACAGCGTGAAGCCAGGTGCCGCTGGCGGGGGTCAGCCTCACGGCCACCACCTCAGGCACGACCCTTGAGACGGCGTCGTATATCGCGGCCTCCCTGGGGAAGCCCATCAACATGCCGTGCTCAAGGCCGCCGGGGAGGATCACGTGGGAAACCTCGTCCGGGTTTATTAGGACTGACCTCACCTCGAGCACGGGCTGCTTCCTCACCCTGTCATACCCTCCCATGGCCTCGACGAAGGGTCCCTCGTCGGCCTGCTCCGAGGTCAGGTAGCCCTCCACCACCGCTGAGGCGCCAGCCGGCACCGGGTTGCCGTGGAGGGGGCTCCTGAAGACCTCAAGCCCGCCAACCATAGCCGACGCGCCCCTGAGCTCGAAGAACCCCAGTGGCGGTGATGAGGCCGCGGCCAGCAGGACCGCCGGGTGAACGCCAACAACAACCGTGACGGGCAGGGGCTCGCCCCTTGACATGGCCTTGTTGTAGAGGTACCACAGGTGCCTGGGCACGAGCCTCACGGCCGCCCTCCTCTCGCCCAACAGCATGACCCTGTGTATGCTCGCGTTGCACACGCCGTCGTAGCATGCAATGAACATGGCGCTTGACAGGTAGAGGCCGCCGTCCCTCTCGTAGAACTTGACCGCGGGGAGCGAGAGGAGGCCCCTGGAGGCCTCCCTGAGCCTTGGCATGCCGACCTCCCTCAGCTCGCCCTGCTCGCTCATCGCCTTCAGCACCCTGCGGTACGCGTCCCTTAGGTCGCTCGCCGAGAGCGCCTTGATTACCTTGTCCCTGTTGTCAACCACGTTACCTACCGCCTCCTGCTCCGAGCCCTCCACCAGGAACCTGACGGCTTTGCCCCTGCCCTGCCTCCTCTTCAGCTCGGCCGCGGCCGCGAACTCCCTGGGCAGGCGGCCCACGTCTTCGTAGCCTATCTCCTCGACAAACTCGCTGAGCGAGGCCCTCAAGCCAAGCCCTCGCTAAGTACATGGGTCCAGGTTAAAGACCCTAATCCTCAGGAGGCGTCAGCGCGAGCCTCACGGCGGCCCTCATGTTCTTATCCTTCAATGGGAGCGGGAGGCCCAGGTCGCCCCTTGACGTGCCATACTCGTCGACCACCTTAAACTCGACCCCAGCCTCGAGCAGTGAGCTGGCCACCTCCTCCCAGCCTGTCCCGGAGCCCAGGAACACGGAGAAGCTCTCGGCCGGCGCCGCCCTAATTATCGAGGCCGCCTCGCGGCCCACGTCGCTGCAGCCCACGGAGGAGGCGTGAAATATCATGCCGTCAGCTAGCGCCGCCACGCCGCAGGACCTCCTGCCGGGGTCTATCCCTACCCTGAGGCTCGAGAAACTGCTGAGGGGGTAAGCTATGGCAAGGAGCAGCGCCCTGAGCGGGTCCTCCTCAAATATCTTGGGCCTGCCGTCCACCTTGTCTGCCAGCAGCCTGTACTCCGGGGAGCCCGGCACCGGCATGACGGCGACCTCCCAGGAGGAGGCGACCTCAAACGTTACGTTCACGCCCTGGGGGGCCAGCAGCCACAGCCTCCTCCTCAGCTCCCTTATCCCATCTGGGTCTGCCCTGAGCCAGAGTATCCTCCTGGCGACCCGCTCCTCACCGTGAGGGCTTTGGCCTGCTGAAGTTAAAAACCCTCACAAGGTTTGAGCCGTGAGGGCCGCTATAGCAAAGGAAGAAATAAGGGTGAGCTGCAAGCCTTTTACTTTGGTGTCAATCTTGGAGAAGCTTACGCCTCAAGCAATAGCCCACAGGGTCCTGCTGGTCCTTGCGTCCTCCTTCAGGGAGGTAAGGCCAGTCCCCTGGTCCCGCGAGGGGACGACGCTCTACTCTTACAGGTATTCGTCTGAGTCGCCTAAGGACCTCTACATGGTAGTCACGGCGCACTCCGTGCCCGCCCTTGTGAGGCTTGACAGAAGGCCCTACTATGAAATTGACAGGGAGCACCACCAGGTGCCCCTGCCCCGGGGCCAGCACACGGTGACGGCTGAGCTCACAATATATGACGACTTCGGCGAGCCCGCCCTCAAGATGGGCAGGCCCCTGGGGCCCCCGAGGGCCTACACGGCCCTGAGGGACCCCGAGGGCTACGCGCTGTTCCTCTACGCGTCCTCGGCCCTTGAGGTGGCCCAGTCAACGCGTGACCAGCAGCTCAGGGACGACCTTCTGTCGCTGCTCTCAAGGTCGCTGTCGCTGGTCAGGGTCCCCTCGATCTCGCCGGCGCAGCTTGAGATAGCGTCAACCCTTTACAGGACCAGCTACGACGCTGGGAGAGTGCTGGTCTCGCTCGACGAGAGCCTCTCAAGCGTCTACGTGGAGCCCGAGGGAGTTCAGTTCTCAGAGGCGCTGAGGGTCCTCAGGGAGGGGCTCAAGGACCTCGTGGAGAGGCACGGCAAGCCGGGCGTCGCCCACGTCGTTGGCCACGCCCACATAGACGCGGCGTGGCTGTGGCCGTTCAGCGAGACCAGGAGGAAGGTGCTCAGGACCACGGCTACAGTGCTCACCCTCATGGACCAGTTCAGGGACATGAAGTACGTCCAGTCCTCGTCGCTCTACTACGAGTGGCTCCAGCAGGACGCCCCCGAGCTCATTGAAAGGATAGCCCAGCTAATCAAGGAGGGCAGGTGGGAGCTGGGGGCGGGCTACATCGAGTTCGACCCAAACGTGACGTCGGGCGAATCCATGGCGAGGCAGCTGCTGTACTCCCAGAGGTTCTTCGAGCGTGCCTTCGGCAGGAGGGCTGAGGTCCTGTGGCTGCCCGACAGCTTCGGCTACCAGGCGACGCTGGCCCAGATAGCCAGGCTCTCCGGCGTAAAGTACTTCGCGACCCACAAGCTCACCTGGAACGACACCAACCAGTTCCCCTACGGGCCCTTCCTCTGGGACGGGGGCGACGGGGTCCCAATACCCTCCGTGGTCTTCGGCTTCGGGGGCAGGGGCTACAACTCGCCGCTGACGGCATCCTCAGTCCTGGAGCAGTGGGACAGGTGGCCTACCAAGGAGTACCCGACGCTCATATCATATGGCTACGGCGACGGCGGCGGGGGGCCAACTGAGGACATGGAGCTGCTGTTTGACGTAATAAATGAGATGCCGGGGCTGCCGAGGCTCGTCCACTCGCGGCCCTCGGAGTACTTTAACTATATAGAAGTCTCCTCCCTCGACAGGTGGAGGGGCAGGCTTTACGTTGAGACCCACAGGGGCACGTACACGAGCCACTCGGCCATGAAGGCCCTTCACTTTGACGCCGAGAGGTGGATGAGGGAGCTCGAGGCCTGGTCCGCCCTGGCCAACGCCTACGACAGGTCGGAGGCGCAGTCGCTCTGGAAGGTTATAATGAAGGACGAGTTCCACGACGTCCTTCCAGGGTCCGCCATAAGGGAGGTCTACGATGAGGTCTACAGGGAGCTGCAGGATGTAATAGACAAGGCCAGGGCCGAGGCAGCCAAGGCCATGTCCCTCCTGGCAGGCGGCTCAGGCAACGCGGTGTTCAACTCGCTGCCGTGGCCGAGGGCAGGGTACGTGGTTGTAAACTCCCCGGTGGACGGGGCCCAGAGGGTTGACGAGGGCTACCTGGCTTTCGTCAAGGTCCCACCCATGGGTTACTCGTCCCTCAGGCCAGCTGACCCAGGCGACTCAGTAAGCGCCAGGACAGAGGGCGACAAGGTCATACTTGAGGGCTCCAGGCTCAGGGTCGTCATAGAGCGCGATGGAACCATATCGTCAATACTGCTGAAGGACAGCGGCCACGAGTTCGTCTCGGGCAGGGCCAACGAGCTCGCGGTTTACCAGAACTCGCCGGGCTGGGCGGACGCGTGGGACATAGAGCCTGGCTACCGCCTGGGCGAGGTCAAGCTTAAGGCGGACTCCGTGACGGTCAAGGAGTCAGGCCCCCTCAGGGCCTCAGCAGCCATAACGTACTCCTTCGGCAGGAGCAGTGTCACGGAGGAGGTCAGACTGTACGCTGGGCTCCCGCTGGTAGAGTTCAAGGTCACTATTGACGCCGTGGACAGGGAGCAGATGCTCAAGGCCTGGCACTCGTTTAATGTCAACAATGACTACTACGCCTACGGCGCCCCGCTGGGGGTGCTGGAGGAGCCTGCCCGCAGGAACAACAGCTGGGAGAGAGCGATGTTTGAGGTGCCGTTCCAGAAGTTCATAGACGTCTACGACTCCTCAAGGGGGGCAGCGATACTCTCGCCTAAGAAGTACGGAGCGAGCGTCATGGACAACAGGGTAGGCCTCACCCTCCTCAGGACGCCCGTCTTCCCTGACCCCGCCACTGACCTTGGGAGGCAGGAGTTCACCTACGCCATATACGTCCACCCGGGCGACTGGAGGTCGGCCAACGTGCCCAGGGTTGCCTACGAATACGCCTTCCAGCTCACCGTAGGCCCGGGGAGCGGTGAGGGGTCGTTCATGGAGCTCTCGCCCAGTAACCTGGTGCTGGAGGCCGTGAAGGTCCCGGAGGACGGGGACGGCATAGTGGTGAGGGTCTTCGAGGCCCACAACTCCTCCGGCGTTGGCGTGCTCAGGGCGCCGTTCAGGGTAGGCGAGGCCAGGAGCGTTAACATACTTGAGGAGGACGAGGTGCCGAGGGAGCTGAGCGTCGAGGGCGACCTCGTGAGGTTCTCCTACAGGCCCAGGGAGATCATAACGCTGCTACTCAGGCCTGCCCGATGAGTCCGCTGAAGGCCCCCAGGTCGACCCTCGCCCTGCCGAGCTTAACAGCTGTCACATCGCCCAGGTACTCTGAGATAACTGTTATAGCGCCAGACCTTGAGGGCCCCCTCTCAACTACGCCGAAGTAGTCGCTCCCCGGCCCCTCAAGCCCCACTAGGAGGCCCTGCCAGTCCTCGCCGGGCCCCCTGCCCTCCATGGCAAGGCCCTCTAGCCTCAGCGTCCTCCTCTTCGACCTCATTATGCACGAGGCTATCAGCCTGTCCCTGTTGGCCCTCCTCTCAGGGACGCTCTTGGAGGCGGGCGCCAGCCTCGGCACGGCGACCAGGGGGCCTGCCTTCTCGTGCCTCAGGGCGACCACCGCGTCGCTGTCAAGGCCTATGGCCACCACAGCGTCAGCGTTAACTGCGAGCGACAGGGCCGCCTTAAGCTCAACCCCCTCCTGTGACACCCACCCGTCCGTGTCTATTACAAAGCTGCCAGAGAGCCTTGAGAGCCTTATGGCGCATGACATGTACCTGCCCTCGAGTCCCCTGGGCGTGAAGTCCCCGACCAGGCAGGCCGAGAGGGGCTGGTCCTGGGGGGAGCCCGGCAGGAAGGGCCTCCTGGGCATAGAGAGGGCCTCAAAGCCGGGGCAGTAGACCTCGTTCTGGCCCACGTCTGTTGATATGACGGAGTTCACGGCGCCGGAGTTGTAGAGGTACGCCGCCAGCGTGCTCTTGCCGCTGTCGCTGGGGCCCACAAGTATAATCCTCCTGGCCCCCCTTACCTCCTCCACGACGCCCTCTATCGCCTTAAGGCTCTCGCCGTCGCAGGGCTCAAGCTGGCCGTTTACGCTTAGGTCTCCATTGCCCTCAACTATCACCGCCCTGCCAACCGGCACAGTGAGCGAGGAGCCCGGGGGCACCTGGGCCCCGAGCACCCTGATGTCCCCGTCGTTGACCGCTATTATCGATGGCCCTCTGACGGCTACACAGCCGCTGAGCCTCAAGGTGAAGCCCAGGCAGAGTTCACGCAAAAAGGTTAATAGCCCCTAGCATGGGCTATATGCGATGGCACGCCGCGGTAGTACAGCCCGGCATAGTATGCGGGCCTGTCAAGCCCGTGACCCGGGTTCAAATCCCGGCCGCGGCGCCACGGCGCGCCGCCCGCTTACCTCCTTCCCAGCAGCCTGAACAGCCCGTCCTCCCCCCTGGCCATGTCTGAGCCCCTGGCGGCGTCCCACAGGGCGTTGAACTTTGGCTTGCCGGCCAGCTGCTCAAGGGTCCACTCCCTGGCGAAGTCCCCAAGCCATATCTGGGACGCCTCGTCCTCGACCACCCGCCTAACCATGTCATAGAACTTGAAGGCCCTGCTCAGCTGCCCGTACTGGCTTGTCGTGGAGTGAAGCCTCAGCTGCTCAAAGGCGCCCAAGCTCGCCATCCTTGAGGCCACCTCGGCCATCTCGCCGGAGGCGTACATCTCCAGCAGCACGGCCTCGGGCGGCACCCCATACTTCTCCGTGGCCACGTCGAAGAACGCCATGAAGCTGGCCAATATGAGAGGCCAGTTGGTGTGCTCATCGAGGAGATCTATGAAGGCCTCCTGCTTGAAAGTCACCTTAACTCCAATGCCCCCTGGCCTCCCAATGGCCCCTATGCCAGCCGCTATGGCGACCGCGTAGTCCCACGCCCTGCCGCTGTGATCATTAGCGACCCCTATCAGCACCGGGTAGCCCATGCCCTTGGAGTGAAGCTCCAGGATGCCGGCCCCTATCATCCTGGGGGCCACCATGACCACGTCATACCTGTCGGGGGGCCTTATGAGGCCGAAGGCGACGTTGTAGCCGCTGGCGAAGTCTATTACGGCGTCCCTGTCCCCCACGGCCTTAACCACGTCGTTAAACACCAGGGGCTGGACCTCGTCGGGGAGGAGCACCATTATTATGTCGGCCCTTGAGGCTGCCTCAGGTATGTCGTAGACCCTGAAGCCGTCCCTCTCGGCCCTCCTCCTGTACTCGTCGTTAACGTTGCCTACTATTACCTCAAGCCCGCTGTCCCTGAGGACCTTGGCCTGCGCCTCGCCCTGGTTGCCATAGCCGAGGACCGCTATCACCTTGCCCTTCAGGAGCGACGCGTCCCCTGAGAGGACCATCGAGGACAAGCCCTTTCCCAGTAGGGTGGGGTGTACCCGGAAATAAAATTGGTTATCCGCGTCACTTGTACCAGAGCTCCGTGGACTCCCTCCTCTTGAGCTCCCTCATCATGGCCTCAAGCCTCTTGTAAACGGTGCCGTGCATCTTGCCCTCCACGAGCATCTCAATCCCATGCCTTGCTATCATGGCCCTCTCGTAGTCGCCAATTATGCCGACCAGCCCCCTGCCGTCGTTGACTGCTATCTTGACGCCCACCATCTCCTCTATGGCCCTCTTGGCCCTCCCGCCCTCCCCTATTATCCTGCCCAGCACCCTCCTCACGTGGTTCTCCTTGTCCTCCAGGGCGGAGGCCACGTCAACCACGACCAATATTACATCGTCGTCAAATAGCTCTGTAACGTCGGACTGCTGAAAGCCTATGACCAGCGCCCTGACTATGTCCTTCGCCTTGAGCACGTTGGCTGAGCCCTGAGGCGTCAGGGGCTCTACTATGACAGCTGAGTTCTGCTCGTCAACGCTTATGGAGACCCCGAGCCTCTCCATGACCTGCTTGGATATCCCACCTATGACCTCCTTAACCCTCCCCAGCTCCTCGGGCGGCACGGGCTCGTAGGCCCTGGCCTGGGGCTGGGGCCTCAGCTCGCTTCCAGGCATTGTTCTAAGGACCTCCTGAGGCTCTCCTCCTTCTCGCTCACGTCCAGCCTGTGAGAGAAGAAGCTAAAGACGTTACTCAGGTCCCTCTCAAGGAGCTCCCTTGACTTGGGGTGGTCGAGGCTCACCGCCTGGGCCACGTCAATTATCCAGGGCCTCCCCTCCCATATCATTATGTTGTACTCGCTCAGGTCCCCGTGGACCAGCCTGGCCTTACACACCATCCTCTCTATGTCGTCAACCAACAAGTTGAACATCCTCTCCACGTCCTCGTCCTCGAGCTCCCTCCAGGCCTCGACCAGCAGGGGGGCCCTGAGGCCGTTCTCGCCCAGGAACCTCATTACGAGCACGTTGCCCGAGACGGCCACGGGGGCAGGGACGCTGACGCCGGCCTTAGCCATGTCCTCAAGGTTACCGTACTCCTTCCTGGCCCAGAGGTAGACGAGGTCCCTGAACTTGGACGGCACCGAGGGGAACCTGGGGTCGCCAGCTATGTAGTTCTTTATGCTCTTCCTGAACTCGGCCGAGGATGTGAGGTATATCTTGACCGCCAGGTCCTCGCCCCTCCACCCCTTGGCCCAGTAAACCCTGGCCTCCTTGCCCGCGCTTACGGCCCCCCTGAGCTCCTTGAACGCCTTCAGCGAGTTCCTGAGCCTGTAGACGTGGTAGTTTGTGAAGGAGTCAAAGACCTCCTCCACGGTCTTTATTACGTCCTCGTCCTTTACCTTGCTCTCCTCCCTGTCAATCCTTATCCTGTGCGGGCTCAAGTGGCGCCCTCACCACTCATGAGGTCGAGGAGGTCCTTTGGCACGAGGCCCTTCTTTGTGAGCTCCTTGGACTCCGACTCGCTGTACCTGTAGACCAGCTCCCCCTTGTTGTCCGGGGTGCCCCAGGGCAGGAAGAGCACCAGGTCGCCCTCGTGTATCCACACCCTCCTCCTCATCTTGCCCGGTATCATGGCCCTGTACTTGTTGCCGTCAGCGCACATTATCTCCACGAAGTTACCTCCGAGTATCCTCTCGGTCACGCAGAGCATGGTCCCCTCCTCGTCGTTTGGAAGGGGGGTCTCTCCCTTGCCCTGCTTCCTCTTCTCCACCAAGCGCTACTCTTCCCTCCTCACGAGGTAGATGCGCCTCCTGGATAAATAAACTAAGAAGTGGTCGCCTTCATTTACACTTTCAGTGAAGGCCTCGACCTGGTCGGAGGGCACCTCTATGGAGCCCTCGTCGCCGACAAGCACGTACCTGTTGCCCTGCCTGCTGAGCAGCATCATCCTCTCCAGGTTCTGGCCCTCGTAGAGCTTGAAGCCCTGGTCCCACAGCTCGTCCGGGGTCATGACAGCCCTCTTGCCCGTCTCAAGGTTTATCAGCAGCAGGCCGTTCTGGCTGTCCCCCATGTAGAAGTAGGGCGTGCCGTCCACTTCAAGCACGTCCCCTGGGGACACTGTGGCCAGCCTCACGGAGACGTAGAGCTTCAGCCTGTCGCCCCTCCCCTTGTAGGTCTCTATGACCTTAGCGTTGAACTCAGACCTGAGCCTCGTCGCGAGCACCCTGGCGGCCGAGTGCTCCCTGACGTACACGTCGAGGCCCTCCTTGCGCTCCTCAACCTTGACTATGTCGTCACCTATCGAGGCCACTATCCTCTGCACCCTTTCGCTCAGGCGCCTGACCTCGCTGATGGATCTTGGGTATGACCTCAGCTGCACCACAGCCGTGTAGCCCTCGCCCGTCTTCCTTGAGGAGCACACGGGGCACAGGGTCGGCTTAAGCATCACCTTGACGACCGCCGTCCCCTTAACTTTGACGTCACCATAGCTTCCCTCTAGGTCAACGTAGGCGGTCGCCGTGCCCCCCTGCAGCTCCAGCCTCACGCCGTCTATGCCTACGCTCTCCAGGGGCTCCACGGGCTTAACCTTGTTGGCAAGGTACGCCTCCAAGTAGTCAGTGAGCGACTCCTCCAGGCTCGGGTACGGGTCCGACCACCTGCCAGAGGTCCTGTGGGCGTGACAGGACGTGCAATATGTCACCTCCACCTGCTCCGGCAGCCTCGCGATGCCGTACCTCTTAACGAAGCAGTCCTTGCAGAGGCTGCCTATGAACTCCACCTCCCTGCTGCTCCTGCCGCACATGGGACAGATCCTTTCAGGCAAGGCTGTGCTTCCGACCTCCCTGCGCAGGCAGAAATAGTCCCCTGAAGCTAAATACTTCGGTGGCTTAGTTGAAAGTCGCGGTCTTAGGGGCCGGCCTCATGGGCTCAGCCATGGCCATGAGGCTCAGCTCCCAGGGCTTCCAGGTGCACGTGTGGGACAGGACCAGGGAGAAGGCGGAGGCCCTTGCGAAGCAGGCAGGGGGCCAGGCCTTCGGCTCCCCGTGGAGGGCCGTGGAGGCAGCTGACGCGGCCATAGCCTTCCTCTCCGACGACAGCGCGATGATATCGGTTGCCACTGACATGAGGAGGGCCGACGGCCTCCTCTTCATAAACTCCTCAACAATAACCCCCAACACCAGCAGGGCGCTGGCAGAGCACTTCGCAGGGCTTGGCATATGTTACGTCGAGGCCCCCGTCGTCGGCGGGGCCAACGACCTGGAGAGGGGGAGCGCCCTCTTCCTGGTGGCCGGGGACCAGGGCTGCGTCAGGCTCTCAAGGGGCGTCCTGAGCGCCGCCGGGGAGCTGATGGAGGTGGGCGGCGGCCCGGGCTCAGCCATGGCGCTTAAGCTTGCCTACAACTCCGTGCTGATAACAACCATGTCGTCGCTTGCCGAGGCAATATCCCTCGCTGAGGCCTACGGCGTTGGCCCTGAGAAGCTGAAGGAGGTTATGAAGAGGACAGCCTTTGCAGGGGTGGCCGAAAAGTACATAGACAGGATGCTCTCGGGCTCACAGCTTCACTTCAGGCTATCGCTGGCAGCTAAGGACCTTGAATATGCCAGCAGGGCGTCCTTCGACGTCGGACTGCCGGCGGCTGTGACTTCGGCAGCAGCAAGGCTCTACAAGAGCGCCGAGGCCCACGGGATGGGGGACCTGGACTACACCAAGATAATAGAGTTCGTGAGGCCTAAGAGGCCCTCATAGCCTTGGATTCCATCCTCACGGCTCAGCAGCGGTCCACCCAATCATCGGGCCGCGAGTACCTTGCACTCAGAGCTCAAATTCTCTACTGGCTAAACGTCCGCTGTAGCAGGCAGGAAAGGTCAGGGCCACTTTAAAATTGACGCGCTCAGCTGAGCAGCAGCTGAAGCCTGAAGGAGCTTAGGTCCTGAAGCGATGAGGGGTCGCAGCTGGCCTCCTTAACGTTGCCCAGGCCCAGGCCGAGCCTTGAGGCAACGCCCTCAAGCCTTGAGGGGTCGTCCGATACGACCACGATGGTGCTGCCTCCCTTTGACCTGCTCAGGGCCTCGGAGAGCTGCCTCGACCTGGTGGCGTACAGGAGGGCCTGCAGGTGCTGCTTCCTTAGCCTCACCCTGCCCTGGTCCGCGTCCTCCCTGGAGTAGGCCAGGTAGAGGGCCGCCTCGCAGGGGTCGGGCCTCCTGGCGAGCCTCAGAACCAGCGCCTTGAGGCCCTGCTCCGTTGACACCCTCTCAAGCTCGTGGTCATCCACGTGGCCCTCGCAGATCGCCACAAGGTACCTTCCCCACGGGACCCTGACCTCGCTCAGCTCGCAGTCAGCCAAGCCCAGGCACCTGCAGGCCAAGCCTCTCTGTGAGGTTGCCCTCTATATACAGGGGCTGCTCCAGGCCGACCTCGTAATACACGGGAGCGCCAGATTCATTAAAGGCCAGCAAGGCCGGCGTGGCGCTTATGTTGTGTGACAGAAGGAAGTTAGCGACCTCCTCGACTGCCGGATACCAGACCTCCGACTCCTGCTGGGTGACGTTGTAGCCCAGGGCGTCTGCCATGTATATTAGGGTGTAGTTGGTGGGTATGATGAGCTGGTTAGTCTCGTGATTCAGGTACAGCTCTATGTTCCTCGTGTAGTAGGCGTAGTTGGCGTCAAGCAGCTTTACGAAGGCCACAGGACCATAGAGGTGATATACCTCGTAGAGAATTTCGAGCATCTGGACCGAGTACTCGTGTATCGGAAGCCCGAGAAATATCACCCTGGCCTGGCTGGTGTTCTCCGAGACGTAGTAGAGGAAGGGCAGGGTGGCGTTGAGCTCAAGGGAGCAGTAGGGGCACTCGGGGTCGTAGACCACAACTATGACCTTTGACGAGTTAGGGGGGCCCAGCGATATTATCCAGCTGGAGTTCAGGGACTCTATGTCGCTCAGCGTCAGGGGGCCTGACGACGTTGTAGTTGACGAGCTTGCCTGGGACTCCGGCGCTGTGGTCTTTGGAACGCTGCTGTGAAACGGCGACTGCCTAATCACGTAAGCGGCCCCGGCCACTGCGGCCACCGCTATGACGATTATTACTATGGCTTCAGCCTTACTCAAGGACCCCCTGTCCTTCAAAACACCACCCAGGGGCTCCTAGCGGCTGACGTTAATAAAACTCCTTGAATAGCCTCTGTTAAGTTAAGAATGCTCGCCGCTCTTGCTGCTGCCCGAGCTGGATGACGAGCTCCCCTGCTGCGAGGTCAGGCTCTTGAGCTCGCTCTCGAGCTCCTTCTCTATCTCCTCTATGGGCTTAGGCGGAGGGGTCGTGACGAGCGTGTAGCCTATCCACGCGAGTATTGCAAGCACCACTATGACTATTATTGAGTCCGTGAGCTTCAGCAGGAACGACGCGGCCAGGCTGGAGAGGGGCGGGTACCACATGGCAACGTTGTATATTATTATTATGAAAACGGAGATTATCAGCAGCGCCGCGCCGGTAACCTTGTCCCTGGCCATCTACTTTCACCGTCCAGTGGAACTGCTATTTGCCTAAGTTTTAAGCGTTTCCCAGCATGCCTTATCTTAATGTCTTAAGGAACCTGAGGGCCTCCTCCAGAACTAATGAGGAGAACTCGTCGACGCTGAGGGGCCTGTCGTCCTTTACCTGGCTCAGCCTGACCACGGTCACGCCCCTGGCCTCGGCCTGAGCTAGGACCTCGTAAAACCTCTCCTTGGCCCTCCTGAGGAACCCCTCGACCTCGTAGCCCTCCCTCCTCTGCCTCTCGGCCACCCTGGACAGGGCCACCTCAACAGGGACATCTATGAATATCAGGAGGTCAGCCTCTGGGGCGAAGCTGTTGACCTCCCAGAGCCAGCCTGGGTCGGCGCCGGAGGCCCCCTGGTACGCTATGGAGCTGTACTTGTATCTGTCCATCACAACTACGTAGCCTTGCTCTAGGGCCCCCATGACGCCCCCCGGCAGGGAGGGGTCGCAGCAGAGGTGCCACGACCTGTCGGCGGCGAAGAGCAGCGCCGCGAGCCTCGGCTCAGGCCTTTCCTGGGCCAGGAGCTGCCTTATGACCTGCCCCACGGGGCCCTCGGTGGGCTCCTTGGTGTATATGGCCCTGTAGCCCATCGATGAGAGCCTCTGGGCCAGCAGCCTCGAGTGCGTTGTTATGCCGCTGCCATCTATCCCCTCAAGAGCCACTATGGCGCCTTTCAAGGCCTGACCAGCTAACAGCTGGAGGGCCTTAATTTACCGCTTACTTCGGATAAGCGATATTAGTTAAATAACCTTAAAAATTAGGCACACTTAAAAAAGCTCCAGGCAACTTAGAAAGCCTAGAGCTGAAGATGGACGCCAGCAGGCTGAGCAGGGAGCTAAAGGACTCGCTTAGGACGTTCGGGCCAGCGTGGCTTGTAATGATGGCAGACGTCGACGTGGCCTCCATAGTCACCGGCTTCCAGGTCGGGGCGGCCTGGGGCTACATAATGGTCAGCGTCATGCTGGCCCTCACGGTGCCCCTCTTTGTAATCCAGGACGCCGCGGGCACCCTCGGGACGGTCTCAGGCATGGGGCTGGGCACGGCCATAAAGAGGCTCTACGGCCGAAGGATGGCCCAGCTGGCCTCAATCCCCATGGCGGTCGCTGACATCATGGAGTACGTGGCGGAGTACGCAGGGATCGCGGTTGGCCTTAAGCTCCTGGGCCTCCCCCTCCTCCCCGGCCTGCTGGCGGTCTTTGCAATACACATAGCGGTGGCCTGGAGCGGCAGGTACAGGCACGCCGAGGCCTTCCTGCTTCCAGTGAGCTTCCTGCTTGTTGCGGCGCTGCTCTACACGGCCCTAGTCACGAGGCCCGACCCAGGGAGGATCAGCGACGCCCTGCTCAGCCCCTGGCCGCTCTGGAGGCCGAGCTTTGACTACATGCTGGCCGCCAGCGTGGGCTCCGTGATAATGCCGTGGATGCTCTTCTTCCACTCAGGCGCCGACGTCAGGAAGGGGCTGAGGCCCGAGGAGCTGAGGCCGGAGAGGCTTGAGACCCTGGTTGGCGCCATAGTGTCAGAGCTCCTCATGGTTGCCACTGTAGTCGTCGGCATATTCCTGGGCGGCAGGGCTGGGGCCGCGCTTGACGCCAACGTTTTGGCAAGCGCGCTGGAGCCGCTGGGCCTGGCGAGCAGGTACATAATGGGACTCGGCTTCATGGCGTCGGGCTTCCTGGCCCTGGTAGTCATATCGCTTGGCTCCGCCTGGGGCTTCCTCGAGGCAGTGAACTTTAAGAGGGGGACCCTGGCCTACAGGCTGACCTACGTGCTTGAGAGCGTCCCAGCCCTCGTGATAGTAGCCCTCTCGCTGGGCGACCTCATCAACCTGATACTTGACCTCATGGCGGCCTTCACTATAATACTGGCGCCGCTGCTCTACATGCTGGGCAGGATAGCCTCCAGGGAGGACGTCATGGGGAGCGCCAGGCTCAGGGGCGCGAGGGCAGTAGCTTACTGGATCATGTCAGCCCTCGTCGTGGCCTCGGGGCTTATAGCGATAGCCGCGTCGCTGTGAAGAGCAAGGGCTTAAGCCTTCGGTCGCCCCTGTTAGCCTGGTGCAGCTGGTGGCCGAGAGGCTGACGTTTCAGCTCCTTGACGTGAGCTACTCAGTGGAGGGCGGGAGGCCTGTAATAGAGATCTGGGCCAGGGACGTCAAGGGCAGGAGGCTCCTGCTCCTGGACGACACCTTCAGGCCCTACTTCTACGTGCTGCCTCAGAACGGCGCGGACCTGGACAAGCTTGCCGAGGAGCTGAGGAGGCTCTCGAGGCCCAGGAGCCCAGCGACCTCCGTCGAGAAGGTTGACATGAAGTACTTCGGAAGGCCCGTGACCGCGCTCAGGGTGACGACGCTCATACCCGAGAGCGTGAGGGAGTACCGTGACCTCGCCGCCAAGCTCCCAGGGGTGGCTGAGGTCCTCGAGGCCGACGTGAGGTTCTCCATGAGGTACCTGATAGACCTGAACCTGTACCCGATGAGGTGGTACGTCGCAGACGTGGAGCCGGTCAACAGGAGCGACATAATTGCTGACGGCGCCTACAGGCTGGTAAGTAGGCCGTCGGAGGAGCCCTCCATGGCTGACGTCGACCCGCTCGACGGCCTCAGGATAATGGCGTTTGACATTGAGGCCTACAACCCGCAGGGCTCGCCCAACCCCTCAAAGGACCCAGTCATTATCATAGGGGTGGCCTTTAACGACGGCGAGAGGCTGCAGCTCGAGGCCGCGGGACACTCCGACAAGGAGCTCATACAGAAGTTCGTCGACGTCATAAGGAGGAAGGACCCAGATGTAATAGTTGGCTACAACCAGAACTCCTTTGACTGGCCCTACCTCCTGGAGAGGGCCAAGGTAAACGGCGTCAAGCTTGAGGTGGGCAGGAAGAGGGGCGCCGAGCCCAACCCCAGCGTCTTCGGGCACATCTCCGTGCAGGGTAGGCTTAACGTGGACCTCTACAACTTCGCGGAGGAGATAGAGGAGGTCAAGGTCAAGACCCTCGATGAGGTCGCAGACTACCTTGGCGTTATGCCTAAGGACAAGAGGGTCAACGTCGACTGGTGGAGGATAGCTGAGTACTGGGACGACTCGGAGAAGAGGAAGACGCTGCTAGCATACAACATGGACGACGTGACGTCAACCCTTGGCCTCGCCTACCAGTTCCTGCCCTTCGGGGCGCAGCTGAGCCAGATAAGCGGCCTGCCCCTTGACCAGGTGGCCGCCGCCAGCGTGGCCTTCAGGCTTGAGATGAGGTTCATGAGGGAGGCCAGGAAGCTGGGGGAGCTGGTGCCCAACAGGGCCGAGGAGGAGACCAGGGAGCTCGAGACCTACACTGGCGCTATCGTGCTGGAGCCCAAGCCGGGGATCCACCACAACGTGGCAGTCCTGGACTTCGCCAGCATGTACCCCAGCATAATGGTTAAGTACAACGTTGGCCCAGACACGCTGCTCAAGGAGGGGGAGGCCTGCGAGAGGGTAAACGAGGCGCCGGGGGTCAGGCACAGGTTCTGCGCCGACAGGGACGCGTTCTTCAAGAGGGTCCTGGAGAGGTTCCTGAAGTGGAGGGCTGAGGTCAAGGCGGCCATGAAGAAGTACCCCGAGGGGAGCCCGCAGTACAGGCTCCTCAACGAGAGGCAGAGGGCCATAAAGGTGCTCGCCAACGCCAGCTACGGCTACATGGGCTGGGCCGGGGCCAGGTGGTACTGCAGGCAGTGCGCTGAGTCTGTAACCGCGTGGGGCAGGGACCTCATCACTAGGGCCGCCTCCCTGGCCAGGTCCCTCGGGCTCAAGGTCTACTACGGCGACACCGACAGCCTCTTCGTTGAGAACGACCCCGAGAAGGTTGAGAAGGTCATAGAGGGCATAACCAAGGGCCTTGAGTTTGACATAAAGATAGACAAGGTTTACAGCAGGGTCTTCTTCACTGAGGCCAAGAAGAGGTACGCGGGCCTCACGCCGGAGGGCAAGATAGACATAGTGGGCTTTGAGGCCGTCAGGGGCGACTGGAGCGACCTGGCCAAGGACACCCAGGCCAAGGTGGCGGAGATAGTGCTCAGGAGCGACGACGTGAGGAAAGCCGTGGACTACGTGAGGCAGGTCATAAATGACCTCAGGAACGGCAAGGTGGAGGTGGAGAAGCTCATAATATGGAAGACCCTGACCAAGAGCGTTGACAAGTACGAGGCCGAGGCGCCGCACGTGTACGTGGCGAAGATGATGGAGAAGCTGGGCTTCAAGATAGACGTCGGCTCAAAGATAGGCTACGTCATTGTTAAGGGTGACGGGCCGCTGAGCAGGAGGGCCAGGCCCTACTTCCTGGTGAAGCCGCAGGACATAGACGTTAACTACTACATAGACAAGCAGATAGTGCCGGCCGCCCTCAGGATACTCAGCTTCTTTGGCATCAGCGAGAGGGAGCTCAAGGCGGGCGGCAGGCAGGCCTCGCTCTTCGACTACATAAACAAGAAGTAGGCAACAAAAAACAAAGGGGAGGGGCCCCGGCTCACACAATGTCGCTGAAAGTCATGAAGACCACGTCGCCCTTCCTTGATGACACCTTGCTCCCTATCCTGGCCCCTATGAGCAGGGCCACGCCCTTCTCGGAGGCGGCGTCGATGAGCCTCTGCGTTATTATCCCGTCAAAGACGACCGCGTAGACCTTGCCGGGCTCTATCTGCTGCATCCAGTTGAACAGGTCCTTAACCTTGAGCCTGGCGACCTCGTTCCACGACCTGTCGTAGGCCACCGCCTCCAGGGTCCCCTTGAGCTCCTTCATGTTGTCTAGGACCTGTTTGGGCATTATCAGTGACGTAACGCCGGCCTGCTGCTGAGCCACCTCAGCCTGTTGAGGCTGAGCCTCTTGGGCCACTGCCTGAGCCTCAGCCTGGGGCTGCTGAGGAGGCTGGGCCGCGGGGGGCTGGACGACCACCTGTTGCTCCTGCTGGGCCGCCGCCCCGGCGGGAGGCTGAGGCTGCTGGACCTGCTGGGCCGGCTGGGCAGGAGCCATGCCGAGCTGCTTCATCATCTCTTCAGCTGGCACCATCTGGGCCAGGGCCCTGGCGACCTCCTTCCCTGTCAGCTGCTCCACCTCCATGCCCTTGGGGGCCCTGGCCACGTAGTCGACGTGCATCTGGCTCAGCACGGTCCTCATTATCATCTCTCCGCCCCTGTCGCCGTCAACGAACAGTATGACCTTCTTGCCCTTGGCCAGGTCAATTATGGTCTTGGGCACCCTCTCCTTGGCTCCCCCTATGGCTATGGTGTTGGTGTAGCCGTAGCGGCCCAGGTTTATTACGTCGGCCCTGCCCTCGACTATTATTATGGTGTCTGACTTCTCAACGTCCGGCCCAGCTGGGAGCTTGTCCTCGCCGTACTCTATTACCTTGGGCTGCGCCTCTATCCTCTGCGTGACCTCCCTTATGATCTCCTTTATGTCCGGCTCCTGCTCCTTAACCGTCTGCAGCAGCTCCCTGGCCCTCTGCACTATCCACTTCAGCTTCTCCGCCCTCAGGTCCTCTATGGACTCCACCGTTATCCTTGCAGTGTACGGGCCCACCTTGTCCACGGTCTCTATCATGGCAGCAAGTAGGACGGTCTCAACCCTGTCCAGGTTGCTGGGTATCTGTATCTCGCCCACGGTCTTGGTGCCCTGGTACTTCAGGTCTATGTGAACCCTGCCAATCTTATCCTTGTTCTGGAGCTCCTCTAGGTTGAACTCAGAGCCCAGGAGCCCCTCCGTCTGCCCGAAGACCGCACCTATTATGTCGTGCTTCTCCACCCTTCCGTCGACTTCAAATGACGCCCTTATGAGGTACTTCAACACCTCGCGTCACACCTCTTCTCTTCTAAGAGGGCTGTGGCTTGGCTACCCTCTTGCCTCAAGAGGTATGTGGGGGCGCAGGATAAAAGCCCTTTAATAAGGCCTCCAGGGCTTAACCTAAGCCATGCCACCATGAAGGGATATAGCGCTAAGGCTTCGCCCCTGCGCCTCCCTGCGCGAGGGTCTTTGACAGCCGTTCTATCATTTCCTCCTCCGTTAAGGGCCTCTCGACCTTCTCGCCCCTGGCCGCCCTCTCGGCCCTCTCCGGGAACGTGAAGACTATGTTGTTCAGGTCCCTCTCAGTGAGCAGGCCTTCGTACCTCTCAGTGTATATCACCTTTGAGCCGTCGCTCAGCATTAACATGGTAGTCGGCGACGCCCTCACTTTGTACTCTATGAAGGTCATGGCCCCCTTGGCTGAGGTGCACTGCTGCGTGAACCAGTCGCAGAGCACCACGTAAAGCCCGAAGCCCCTGAGCCTCTCGAGGTTTGACTCAACGAACGGGTACCAGTGCAAATCGTACCTCCTGCAGACGGGGCACAGGGTGTTGTCAAAGTAGACGAGGGAGTACCTCTCCTTGGGGATGAGCGGCGAGGCCGACTCCTCCATCATTACCCAGTAGCCGCTGCTGAAGTCAAAATAGTAGACGCCGTCCGTGGACTCCCTGCCAAGCCTTCTGGCCTTTATGGGCTCCATGGCTCCCCTGAAGTTAGGTGAGTCCTTAGTCGAAGTAAAACGCTTTGCGTTAAGGTATTAAGCACGCCCAAGCCCTCTGCCCTGGGCAGAGTTGAGCGAGGAAGCCATAAGGAGGGCCATCAAGGAAGGGGGAGGCTCGCTTTACGTCTGGGAGATAGCGAGCTCCATGGGCTACGGCGAGGAGGTCGCCAGGGCCCTGTGGTCCATGAGGGAGTCAGGCGAAATAGACGTCAGGGGCGAGGGCAGGGGCTTCGCAGCCTACATGCTGAGCCCCGCCTCGTGGTGGGCCTGGCTGGCCCTCCTGGGGGTAGCCCTTGGCGTTGTAGCGGCCCTCCTCGTGCCCCACTCGCCCGTGCAGCTCGAGTTCATAAAGGTCGCCATGGGCGCGCCGTCCCTCTTCTACATACCCGGCCTGGCCCTCGTGAGGGCCCTGTACCCCGAGTGGAAGTGGAAGGGGTTCGACGAGGCGGCCCTGGCCATAGCAATGAGCCTGTCCCTGCTGCCCATCATAGGAATAACGCTGGTCACCATAGGCGTGGACCTGACCGTCAACACTACCCTAATTTCCGTGGACGGCCTCTCCGTGGCGCTAATCCTAGTTGCAGCGGCCAGGAGGGCCAGCTACGAGGAGGCCCTGAGGAGGAGCTGACGTCGTGTTTTTAATGGCGTTAGCCGCCCTCCACTGGGACACTGTGTGGCCATCAGGGAGCTGGGCTACGCCACCACGGCCTTTGCCGCGGCTCTGGGGCTCATAGCATACTTCTCGCTAGGCTACAGGCCCCTGGCGTTCTCCATGATAGGCGTTGCCATAGCTGGCCTAAGCGCGATAGTGATCGGCGACTCGCCGAGGCCGCAGCCGCCGCAGCTCAGGTCCATGCTCTCAGCGCTGGGAGTTAACCTTGAAGCGCTCCTTGAGGAGGCCGACGCCAGGGGGAAGGCAATAGTGATGCCCCCAGTCGGGGGGAGGTGCGCGGCCTTCATACCCCTCAGCGAGGACGCGGACCCTGAGGCTGTGGCCAGGGCCTTAAGAAGCGCGCCTCAGAGCCTGTTCCCGTCGCCCGCAGGGCGCAGGGGGGTGCTCGCCTTCCTGCCCTCGCCGCTCCCGCTGAGCTCCACGGACATGGAGTCAGCCCTCAGGGAGGTGGTCGTAGAGAGGTCTGAGATGGCCAAGGCCATTAGGCTTGAGGAGAGGGGCAACGTCATAGTGCTTGAGGCTGTGAGGCCTGTCATGGATGACCTGCCCAGGCTGAACAGGGCCGGGACCCTCCCGCTGCTGCTCGGGGCGACCGTGGTGGCCTCCCTTAAGGGGGTCCCAGTTGCGGTCGTCGACTCATACAGGACGCAGGACGGCTGGGCCGTTGAGCTCAGGCCTCTGGGGGCTGAGAGCGGTGGACAGAAGTGAGGCGTTCTTAATATACATCTTCTTCGTGACGGCCCTCATAGGCCTTGCGCTAGTCATAGGCGGGGAGGAGTCCCTGGGAGTTTACCTGGGGCTCTACTCCTTAAGCTATTTACCCGCGGCCTGGTACGCCAAGCCCAGAGGATACAGGCACTTGATGGCAATAGCCGCAGCCGTGACCTCCGCGTTCATACTTTACAGCGCCCTTAAGGTGGTGGGCCTTGTGCCTTAGGCAGGCCGTGGCACTCGCCCTCGCCCTGGCGCTGGTTGGAGGCATAATAGTGGCGTCGGTCAGCTACTACTCATGGGAGAGATCGAGGGTCGTCCAGAGCTTTAACCATGTTAAGCTGCCCCAGCTTCAATATTACATTGCTCCTCTTGCCGTCATCTCTGAAGAGTTCATAAACAACCTCTTTTCAGCGTCAATACCGTCACAGGTGGAGTTAACGACCAATGCAACCTACAGAGGGCTCGCCACAATTCCCCAGCTTAAGCCCCTGTTAGACCAGGCCGAGAAGGCCCTCAACCTTACCAGAAAGGGAGAGGGATACTACCTTATGTCACAAAGCTACTATAGTAAAGGCAACTACACGCTCGCCGCGTACTATGCTAACCTGTCCCTCCAGTACCTGGCCAGAGCAAACGCCACCATCTACTCGCTTATGTCGTATATCTACGCGGAGCAGTCCGAGCTGAGTCCCCAGGTCTACCAGGACGTTATGAAGCTAGCCAATAGGGCTTTAGGGGTGACGGGCCTCTTCACGGACGAGGATTACCTTGAGCTTAAGATCATACAGCTGTCCGTGGCCAGAAAGGTAAACGGCCTTGTAACAGTAGACCTGCGGGCCCCCACTCACTATAAGCTTGGCCAGAAGTTCTATGTAAATGGCACTGTGCTAGTGAACGGGTCCTCACCGCTCGGCAACGCGCTCGTTGAGGTGGGCGTCGGCAATCTCAGCATGTTAGCTGTTTCCAACTCGTCAGGCTACTTCAGCGTGGGGCTGCAGGCGGTCTTCAACGCGTCAGGCATGGAGTGCGTTTACGCCAAGGTAATCCCAACTGAGACATTAATAATAAATAGGAGCCTGGCGTCGTATGTGTGTGGGCAGCTAAGCTTTGTCCCGACACGCCTTAACGTCTCCGTGAGACCGCCAGTCGTGATGCCAGGCCACGTCATTTCAATTCACATAAGGTATTCTAACGCCTCGTGCAGTCCCGCTTACACCGTTACCCTGGGCAACCTTAGCTATGGAGGCGTCATAAACAACGGCACAGCGACGGTCAACCTAACCGTGCCCTTGGGGCTTTCCGGGTACAATAATGTGAGCGTAACGGCCTCTCAATACGGCAGCTGCGCCCCCTCATCGGCTTCAGCCGAGGTCTACATATATAGTCCTTCAGACAGGCTAGGCAAGCTAAGCGTCTGGGCCCTCTCGCCCGGCGTGCTGGTGGTCTCTGGCGCATCACCGGTGCCGTCAAGGCTTAGCATAAGCTTCGGTGACAATGAGGTTAACGGCCTGACTTCCAGGGGGCCTTTTATTGTAATACTTCCGCTACTCCAGCCCCAGCTGGCCTTCTCGGTTAACGTAACTGTGTACCCGGTCAATGCGACCTTCTCGCCCTACTCTCAAAGTGTAAGGGCCGCGTCGGTGCCCACCGAGGTGCCCGTGGCGGCCGCGGTGGCCCTGCTCTACGCGCTGCGCAGGCGTCGTACAACTACATCGCCGCTTATGCCAAGGAAGTTAGCGTCCGTCGGCGCGCTTAACGATGCCTGGGACCTGCTGGTTAGGATGGGCCGCAAGTTCATGGTTCCGGTGCTGCCTTCAACTACCATTAGAGAGCTGAGCGAAGCCATAGCGTCAAGGAGGGTGGAGCTGGCTGACAGGCTTTCTTTGCTTGCCGACCTCATGGAGAGGGTTGCCTACGGTGGGCTGAGGGATGAGGCCGCTATCAACAACATAAAGAGGCTTGTCGACGAGCTGAGGAGGTCCGAGGGGCTGTGAGGCTCAGGGCCCCGCTGGGCTACATAGCTCTCGGCCTCGCCCTGGCGGTAGTCGTGGGGTTAGCCATAGGGGCCTCGTGGGGGCACCAGCCTGGGTCTTCCCTGGCCCGCGTTGTTAACCTAGTTCCCATCCCCCAGCCGGGCGACCTCCTCAACGGCAGGGCCGCCGTGGCAATAGTTGTGGACCCAGAGCTCAGGCCCACCGCAGGCGAGGCCTCTTCCCTCAGGGAGTTCCTCTACATGGGCGGGAGGCTCATAGTTATAGGCTCGGGCGCCGGCGTTAACGAGCTTCTCAGGTCCTTGAACTCCAACATAACTGTTGCGGAGGGCGTGGTGGTCAACCCGACAATCAACGCCGGCACCCCCCTGGCGCCGCTGGCGACCTTCAGGGACTTCACGATAGTGCTCTTCAACGCCTCCCCCCTTGAGCTTGGCCCTGGCGCCCAGCCGCTCATAGAGGTGCCCCCTAACTCAAGGATCCTCGTCAACGGCACGCTGGAGGGGAATGGGCCATATGTGGTCGCAGCCTATCAGCAGGTTGGAGCAGGGAAGCTAATAGTGATCTCTGACCCCTACATAGCCTCCGGCGGGCTCCTCTCCCAGGCAGACAACTCCAACGCCTTGAAGCTACTTATTAACAGCACAGACGCCTACCTGGTTGAGTTCCTCTGGCTGAGCCCCCCGCTGCAGGTGTTCGCCCAGGAAACCCTCCACTTCGTCCGCTCGCTGGAGGGCCAGGCCCTCGTGGCCCTGCTCCTCACGGCTGTCGTTGTCCTTTACCACGCTAGGCCACCGACGGCTGAAGAAGTAGAGGACGAGGTTGATGCTCTTCTAAGGCTGCACCCCGACTGGGACAGAGAGAAGCTTATAGAAATAGCCAAGGAGAGGTCACTCCCTGACGGCCAGAGTGATGAGGGTTAGCCCGACCACCTCCAGCGTCGTTATCGCCAGCATTGGCACCGCCACGTCGGCGGAGAACCTCCTGGCGAGGTAGAACGAGAGGGCTATGGTGACCAGCATCTGGGCTGTGAACACGCCAACGGCTGCTGTTAGCTTCCTCCCTATGGAGGTCCTCCTGACGCCTGAGCTGTAGTAAAATGAGAACACGTAGGCGGCGAGCGCCAGCCCGACTACTGAGACCGCTATCTCAAGGCTCCAAAATGACATGAGCGTCAGCGCCACCTGAGACTCCCCTCCTTGACCATCTCCTTCACCCTCCCCAGGGACTCAAGCATGTCCTTTGACAGGTAGTAGAGCTGCCCGTACCTGGGGCCCTCTGTAATCACCAGGCCGGACTCCACAAGGAGCTCCAGGTGGTGCCTGACCGTCCTGTAGTTGACGCCCAGGGCCTCGGCTATCTGGTTCGCGTTGGCAGGCCCCTTGGCGAGCAGCTCCACGATCCTCAGCCTCATCTCCCCTCCCCTCGAGCCGATGAAGAGCCACCAGAGCAGGTGGTCTTTGTCTCGAAAGCCGAGGCCCCTCTCAGGCATTCATAGGTTTCCCAGGAGGTCATATGTAGGCCTGAGTAAATAAGCGAATTGAGCAAGAACAAAAAAGACTCTGTATTTACATTTGGGTCATCCAAGTCGGGCCCCTCAGCCCTGGTACTGGCCAGGCGAGTAGCCTGGGGCCACGTCTGATATTGACAGCGGGTGCACTATCCAGTACTCGTTGACTATCTGCCACTGCATGGCGGTCGCGTTGTAGTTGTAGTAGAGCATCTCCGTCACGTTGAGCACCAGCTCAACCGGGTGCGGGTTGGACGCCGTTGGGTACGGGAACACCACGAACTGCAGCGGGGCCTTTACCATGGCCATGTCACCCTTGACCTGCACTGTCGGCGGCACCAGGGCGTACCAGACTACGTACTCATACATGTTGTCGAACTTTGTCCAGGTGGCGTTAATCGCTGATATACCGGTGTAGTTGCCGCTCAGGGGGCCTCCTATCCAGTGCAGCGTGGCGTTTGGAGCGTACTCAGTTATTATTAGGGAGGCGTTCTCTATTGCTATGTCGTTCCAGTGCGCGTAGGCCTGGGCGAGCGCCATCTGCTCCTCTATGTATGTCTGCGGCGGGTAGCCCGCTATCACGTCGCTGAGCGACAGCGGCTTGACTTTCCAGACCTCATGCGTTATCTGGAACTGGGCGGCTGACTCGTTGTAGACGTAGGTCAGTATCTCGGTCACGTTGAGCACCAGCGGGTGTATCGGAACTGCCGTAGGCGCCACGAAGAACTGGGCGTAGCCAGTCACGTTGTACTCCACTGGGCTTATCATGGTGACCGTCGGAGGCACTATGGTGTACCAGTAGACGGTCTCATACATGTTGAAGAACTTGTTCCAGGTTGCATTGATTGCGGGGATTCCCGTGTAAACTCCGCTCAGCGGTCCGCCGACCCAGTCAAGTGTCGCATCTGGGGCGTACTGCATGATAACAAGGCTGGGGCTCTCTATTGCAATGTCGTTCCAGTGGCTCATAGCGTCTGCAAGGATCGCGCTCTCGGCCAGCTGCTCCTGGCCTGGGTAGCCAGCTATTACGTCAGTAAGCGGTATGGGCTTGACCTTCCAGACCTCGTTCTCTATGAGGTAGCCGCTCGAAGTGTTAACGTAAGTCAGGACCTCTGTCACGTTGAGCACCAGCACGTTTATTGGTGCCGCCGTGGGCGCCACGAGGAACTGAACGTAGCCCGTGACGTTGTAGACGCCAGGCGACACAGGGGTGACAGTAGGAGGCACTATGGTGTACCAGTAGACGGTCTCATACATGTTGAAGAACTTGTTCCACGTCGCGTTAATAGCTGAGATGCCAGTATACACGCCGCTCAGGGGGCCTCCTATCCAGTGCAGCGTGGCGTTAGACAGGTACTGCGGGGCCACCAGGCTGGGGCTCTCTATTGCGATGTCGTTCCAGTGGCTCATGGCTGCGGCCAGGACCACGTCAGCCTGCTGGTTCTTGTACATGCTCTCAAGGGCTGAGTACATGTTCTGCAGCGAGGAGTACTCGCCCTTAAGCGATGAGTAGCTGGCGCTGAGGCTTGTGTAGCTTGTGTTTAGGCTGGAGTAGCTGCCCTTGAGCGAGGAATAGCTTGACTTTAGGCTGGAGTACTTTGAGGCAAGCGATGAGTACATGACCCCCAGGGCGCCGGCGACTATCACTAGCACTATAACCAGCGCCGAGAGGCCCGCTAGCTTTACGTCCACGGTCTCGCCTCAGGAGGTTTAGGCTAGATTAAAATTAAAATCACTTTTCCAAAATTATGTGCGATTCGTATACAAATCCTAAGCCTCTCCATTACGTTTTAAATTAGAAAATATTTTGTTTCAAAATAGAGTTACCTTAAATTAGTAATGCCCCACTGAACCCTGGGGTAACTGCTTGAGGGAGAGCGACTTCAGGGACCTGGAGCTGAAGCTCAGGCTGGACTCGGATTCAGCTGGCGTCAGCAGAATAGACTTTGAGGATGGCCTCGTAATCTACTCCGCCCTCTTCACCCACCTGAGCGGGGCCTCCGGAGCCAAGGTTCTTGACCTGGGCTCGGCCATGGGGTACTCAACGCTCTGGATATCTAAGGCCCTTGAGGACTCCTGCTCGGGCGAGTGCGACGTCGTCGCCGTTGAGCTCAGGGGCGACAGGGTCAAGGCTGCCCAGGAGTTCTTCAGGGACGTCAAGCTCGAGAAGGTTAAGGTGACGTTTATTGAGGGCAACGCCGTCAACGTGCTTGAGGGAGTTGATGATGAGAGCATAGACGCGGCCTTCGTTGATGTTCACGTGAGCCTCTACCCCAGGGTCGCCGAGCTCATGCTCAGGAAGCTCAAGAGGGGAGGCCTAGTCCTGTTCCACAACGCCATAAGGCCCCCGCCTCCGGCTGAGACCTTCCAGCAGCTCAGCGGCGCGGGCTGGAGGTACGCTGTGGTGCCCACGCTCGAGGGCGTCCTGATAGCGAGGAGGCCCTAAGCAAGGGCCATCAGCGCGTAAGCTCCAGCCGCCAGCATGACTGTTGAGAGCGCCAGAAGGAGGAGGCCGTACTTCCTGCCCGAGAGCCTCCTGCCCTGGTAGCCGAGGCCCGAGAGGAGGGTGAGCCATGCGTAGTCCATCCAAACGTGGCTCGGGTACATTATTGAGTACCCCACCACGAGGCCCATCGTGGACGCCGCCTCCACGAGCACAAGCCCTACCGTGAGCCACCACAGGAGGAAGAAGGGGTTAAGGGCCGTGAGGGCGAGGCCCGTAACGTAAGGCGTCGATGCAAGTGATACCTTCACCTCGGGGTCCCCGCCCCTGAGCATCCTCAAGCCATCAATGGCGGTGGCCGCGGAGAAGTAAACTATGAATGCCCCGAGCACCCCTCCAAGTGCGTACCTAACTATGCTAAGGCTGAGGGCCCACCTGAGCTCGTAGGCAGCAAGGCCTATCGCAACCACGAAGGGCAGCTCAAAGGTCATGTGGCCTGCGGCCATCTTAACCCCCGCCCTCCAGGATTGCCTAGCGCCGTTAACCACCGCCGCGGCCGAAAGGGGCCCAGGTGAAAGCGCTCCACTTGCAGACAGGGCCACGGTCAGACCTATGAGCTGGAGCGCCTGCAGCTCTAGCACCCCTGTTGGTGGGAAAGGCTTCACTATATAACCCTGAGTCCTTAAAGGCTCCCGCAGACGGTCTCGCCGTCAACTACTGAGGCCACTACCCTCAGCTCCTTGTCGAGGATTACTAGGTCGCCTCTCATGCCAGCCCTCAGCTCCCCAACCCCTTCCTTTAAGTGAGCCCCTATTGACATAGCTGGGTTCTGGGTGGCCGCCCCTACGGCGTCAGAGAGGTCAATCCCAACCCTGTAGAGGTTGGCCATATCAATCTCCAGCGTGGAGGCGCTCCCAGCTAACGTGTTAGAGCCCCTGATCCAGGCGGCCCCGCCCCTTGAGACCACGCTGAGGCCCCAGAACGAGTACTCCCCCTCGGGCAGTCCGGCCGCTGGCGTGGCGTCTGAGACTAGGACTAGCCTGCGAGGCCCGATAACCCTGTATGCAAGGAGTATAGCCTCAGGTGAGACGTGGACCAGGTCCCCTATCAGCTCAACGTAGGCGTCGCTGAGCAGCGCGGCGCCCACAGTCCCCGGCTCCCTGTGGTGGAAGGGCCTCATGGCGTCGAAGAGGTGCGTGAACTTGGTGGCCCCGGCCCTGAGGGCCTCCATGGCCTGGGAGAACGTCGCGTCGGTGTGGCCCAGCTGGACTGTGACCCCGCTGGAAGACAGCAGCCTTATAGCGTCTATGGCCCCTGGCAGCTCAGGCGCCATGGTGACCTCCCTTATCATGCCCCTGCACGAGGCGAGCAGCTCCCTAAGCTCCCCGAGGTCCGGGGCCCTGAGGTTCTCAGCGAGGTGAGCGCCGCGCCTTGCAGGGCTTATGTAGGGCCCCTCCAGGTGAAGCCCCAGGGCCCTGGCCGCGCCCCTCGGCCTGGAGTCCATGAAGCTGATTAGAGCCGTGCACGCCCTCTTTATGTCCTCGGGCGGAAGGCTAACGGTTGTCGGCACAAAGGAAGTCACGCCCCTGCAGGCGAGGAACTTGGCCATCCCCTCCAGGTCCCTTGACCTCAGGCTCATAACGTCGTGGCCGCCCGCGCCGTGTATGTGCACATCAACAAGGCCCGGGGCCACTAGGTGGCCCCTCACGTTGACGTCATCAGGCCCCTGCTCCGCGGGCTCGGGGCCGACGCCCGCCACCACCCCGTCAACTATCCTCACGAAGCCATCCGGTATGACCTCGCGCGGAGTTAATATCACGGCATGCCTCAGGGTCAAGCTGCCCATGGATCTAGCCCCCTTTATAGCTCCCACGGCCCAGATTACTTGGTGGAAGCTTGGGAGGAATATTCGCGTTCGCCTGCAGGTCGCCCAGGGACGGCTCAGCAATACTTGAGGGGCTTAGGAGGCTGACATACAGGGGCTATGACAGCGTCGGCGTGGCGTTCCTTGACGATAAAATTGAGGTCAAGAAGGCCATGGGCCCCGCCGACAGGAACCCTGGGCTGTTCTCGTTCACCTCGCGGGTGGCCCTGGGCCACACAAGGTACGCCACCAGGGGGTGGCCAACCGTCGAGAACGCCCACCCAATACTTGACTGCACCGGCAGGGTGGCCGTTGTAATGGATGGGGTCATAGACAACTACGAGCAGCTCCGCTCGTCGTTGGCCTCGAGGGGGCACAGGCTCGTGACAACCACGGACACCGAGGTCATACCGCACCTCCTCGAGGAGGGCAAGGGGCCCGGGGACCTTCTGAGCGCGCTCCGCGGCACGTTCTCGGCGGCCTACGTGAGGTCAGGCGACGAGAAGGTCTGGTTCGTGCAGGACGGCCAGCCCCTGGTTATAGGCAGGGGTCAGGACTGCCTGTACCTGGCCAGCGACCTGCCCAGCCTCTACGGCTTCGCCGATGAGGCGGTGATAGTGCCCGAGGGCTCCTACGGCTACATATCAGCTTCAGGCGAGCTCTCTGTCTTCAGCGCCGACGGTAGCCCTGTGCAGCAGCTTACCTCCAAGAGGGTCAAGTATGAGCCAGGCTCCCTTGACAAGGCCGGCTACCCGCACTACATGCTTAAGGAGATCTATGAGATACCTGAGGCCCTGGAGAGGACGACCCACTCGCTGATGGACAAGTACCTGAGGCTCTCTGGCATGATACTCTACGGCGCCAGGAGGGCCTTTATAATAGGCAACGGCACCAGCCTCCACGCGGGCATGGTCTCGGCCTACTACTTCTCGTCTCTCGGGGGCATGAGCATAGACGTCGTCAGCGCCGCCGAGTTCCCCTATTACGCGCTCGACAGCGTGGGCACGGGCACCGTTGTGCTGGCCGTCAGCCAGAGCGGCGAGACCAGCGACGTCATAAGGAGCGTCAAGATGGCCAAGCAGAGGGGGGCGGTGATAGTCGGGGTGACCAACGTCCTGGGCTCAAGGCTCGCCCTGGAGTCCAACGTCTACCTCCCAATAGGCGCTGGGCCTGAGCTCGCGGTGCCGGCCACTAAGACGTTCACGTCAACCCTCGTGGCCCTCATGCTGCTGGCGGCCCACGTGGGCCTCACTGCGGGCAGGCTCTCACAGGCGGAGCTAAACGAGCTCTACAACGACATAAGGTCCTTCTCCAGGTCCCTAGCCGAGGACATGCCAGCCATAGATGCGGCCGCGTCAAAGATAGCGGGGGAGCTGAGGGACTCCAGGGACGCCTACGTGGTGAGCAGCGGCATAACTTACCCCGTGGCCCTGGAGGGGGCCCTCAAGCTCAAGGAGGCCGCAATGCTCCACGCGGAGGGGGTTCAGCTCGGCGAGCTCAGGCACGGCCCCATGGTATTGGCAAGGGGCAACTACCCAATAATAGTCATAAAGCCCAGGGAGGAGGCCGCGGAGGAGCTCTACTCTAGGGTCATGTCAGAGCTGAGGGCCAGGGAGGCCAAGGTGATAGAGGTCTCCGACTCAACGCAGGCCGCCCTGCAGGCGCCCCGCGCGCCGAGGCCTGAGCTTTACCCAATAGCTGCTGTAGCGCCGCTTCAGCTCCTTGCATACAGGGTGGGCTTTGAGAGGGGGCTGCCCATAGACTCGCCGCCAGGCCTGGCCAAGGCTATAACTACGTGAACAGCTCGCTGTACACATTTTATTATCAATCAATGTCTATTTTTACTGATTCATTAATACGAATAACTGTTTAAAAGTGCTGAAACAGTACACCTGGGCTGGGAGAGAGATAATGTCGACCATAAGGCACGAGAACAGGAGCTCCGCCAGGATAGTGAGGTCGCCGCACGGGCAGCAGGACTCCCTGCAGATGAGCTTCCTGGTGCAGAGCGGACTCTACAGGTTCACGAGGTAACTTCCTTTTTGCTCAGAAAAGCTTCCCAGGGTTTAGTATGCCCCTCGGGTCAAAGGCTGCCTTGATGGACCTCATCAGCTCGAGCTGCCTGTCGCCCACCGCCCTCCTGAGCGCCTCCCTCTTTATCACGCCAATGCCGTGCTCAGCGCTCACAGCACCTCCCAGCCTCAACGCTATGTCAACAACGTCGTCAAACCACTGCAGGGCGACCTTAGTAGACTCAGGGTCCGTGGGGTCAAAGCCTATGGCTGGGTGCAGGTTGCCGTCGCCAATGTGGCCCCCCAGGGACGAGGTCAGGCCGTACTTGTCGTCAAGGGCCCTGAGCTCCCTTATGGCCTCCGGCACCCTTGACGGGGGCACGACTATGTCCTCTATGAGGAGCTGGAAGGGCCTCTCAGGCCTCCTGAACATGTTGACCTGGGCTGGGAAGAGGGACCTCCTGAGCTGGTAGAGGGGCTCGGCGTCCTTATCGTTATCAGCCGTGTAGACGTTCCTGGCCCCCGAGGACCTCATGACGCCCTCAAGCCACCTGAGGTGCCTCTCCGAGCTCTCCGGCGTGCTCTCAAGGCTCGCCAGGAACATGTTACCGCTGGCCTCGAAGGGGAGGCTCACGGCCTGCGAGGCCAGCCTAACAGTAGGCGCGTCCATGAACTCGGCTATGTAGGGCTGCACCCTGCTGGTCTTAATAGCCATGTAAGCCTTCATCAGCGAGCCTATGTCGTCAAAGAAGGCAAGCGCCGTCACCACCTTCTCGGGCAGCGGCGCTATCCTGAGGGCAGCCCTAGTCACGACGGCCAGCGTGCCCTCACTGCCAACTATGAGCCTTACCAGGTCGTAGCCCTCCCTGCACTTAACTGTGCGGCACCCGAGCCAGAGCCTCGTGCCGGACTCGTCGGCCAGAACCACCTCAAGGCCGTTGACCCAGTCCCTCATGGTGCCGTACTTTGCCCCCCTCATGCCGCCGGCCCCGTTGTTTATAGCCCCTCCCACGGTTGCAACCGCCTGGCTGGCCGGGTCGACTGGAAACATGTAGCCAACCTTTGAGAGCTCGACGTTCAGGTCGTCTATCCTGACCCCAGGCTCAACGTCAGCGACGGAGTCCGCCAGGCTGACGTCAAGTATTGACGACATCCTCTCAAGGCTTAGCACGAGCCCTCCCTTCAAGGGTACCGCGTTTCCCGAGAGGCTGCTCGAGCTTCCCTGCGGGTATATCGGGACCTCATAGGAGTAGCTGGTCGCCACTACCCTGCTGACCTCGTCAGGCGTGGAGGGGAAGACGACTGCGTTGGCCTGGTGGGCCAGCCCGTCAGGCTCCCTTGAGTACAGCATCACCACGTTGGGGTCAGTTATAACTTTGTCGTCGCCGAGTTCATCCCTTAGCAGCCTGACAGCCTCGCCTACCTTGTCTTCCAACCGCTGCACCAGGTACCTTAGGCTTAATAATGGCAATAAGCCTAGCGCTCGAGGGAAAAGGGCTTGGGGCTCCCAGGAGCTGATATAATGAAGCTTGTGGACCACACCATCCTCAAGCCGTACTCTACGAAGGAGGACGTGAGGAGGGTGTTCCAGGAGGCAGTAAGCTTTGGCTGCTACTCAATATGCGTCAACCCCGTTTACGTGGGCTTCGCCAGGAGCCTCGTGGACGACTCCGGGGCCAACCTGAGGGTCTGCTCAGTCATAGACTTCCCATTCGGGGCCATGGACACGGAGTCCAGGGTTGAGGCGATAGCCAGGGCCGCGGCCAACGGAGCTGACGAGGTAGATATAGTTGCCCCCATCACACTAGTGAAGTCCGGCCGCTGGGCTGAGGTCACCAGGGACCTGAGCAGGGTCGTCAGGGCCGCCCACGGCGAGGGCCTCGTGATAAAGGTAATCGTTGAGGACGCCTACACCACCAGGGATGAGAAGCTTAAGCTCTACGAGATCGTGGCCACCTCGGGGGCCGACTTCATAAAGACCGGCACGGGCTTTGAGGACAGGGAGTACGCGTCGTCGATAGGCAACAGGCCAGGGGCCCAGGCTGATAACGTGAGGCTCATGGCTGAGGTTGCCAACAAGTACAACCCCTCGCTTGGAATAAAGGCGGCCGGAGGCATAAGGACCCTGAGGCAGGTCCAGGAGCTTCTTGAGGCCTCCGGCAGGCCCCCGGACCCCTCAAAGTTTAGGATTGGCACGAGCGCGGCGGCCTCCATATGGAGAGACATCAGCTCAGGCAGGGCCTGAGCCTTTAATTATCCCGGCTGCCTTCAGAGCCTTCATCAGCAGGGGAGCGGCCGCTATTATCACGTCGTCTATCATTGAGACTCCAACGGTTCCCGCCAGCGAGGCCAGGGAAACGTGGTGAGTCGCCAACACCCAGGCCAGGGACGCAAGAAACGCCAGGCCCTGGACCACATACATAACCTTACCCGGCTTCCGTCGTTTCAACTCTGGAGGATCACCCGCTTACCCCTATACTTGTTTAGGACGGGTTAAAAAGTTTAACTGAGCTTAAAGAATTATGGCGTCGTCACTCAGGACCCTGACGCCGCTGGACCAGCCCCTCTTTGAAAGTGCGCCTACCCTAAGCAGCTCCTCTACGGCCTGAGTTAGCTGGGGAAGGCTGGCCCCTAGCCTGTCGACAAGCCTCCATATGGCATCGCTTGCCGTCTTAACCTCCTCCTTACGTATTACGCCCCTTGAGACCAGCTCAGGCGCCACGGAGACAAAGACTGCCTTAAGGTAGTCCTCGGGGCCTATGGAGCTCAGCGCCTCTACATAATACTTGCCCAGTGGCCTCAGGTCGTCCTCGCTCAGGAGCCCCTCCTTGAGCAGGGCCACGGCCACTGGCCAGGCGGCCATCCTGACCTGCAGGCTCCTTGAGGACAGCATTGATAGGAGCCTCGCCCTGTTAGCTATCACCTTTGCCTTCACGTCATCCGCTGACAGGTTCTTAACGGCCTCGCCCCACGCCTTAACTGCTATGCTGTCGTCCTGGTAGTCTAACAGGTCCAGGTAGCTTGGAAGCTCCAAAGCAGGTGTCCCGTGTGTTGTAAAGGCAGCGAATCCTTTAAAACTAATGTACTAATTAATTTAGTTTATAAAAATCTATTGATACTTCTTTTTTCAGGATAGCGGCCTGTAGGATGGCCTTGATGGTATGGCCGACAGCGAGTCCGTGGACTTCATCCTCACGTCATAGCCCTTGAAGGCCCACCACAGGGCTCCGGCCAGCCCGACAAGCTCCATGACAAGTCCGTAGAGCGCGAAATCGAGTTCCGAGAAGTTGTACGTAACGTAAGTGGAGGCCGTGAAAGCGCTCATCGCCACGGCCCTAACGGAGCCCACCATGAAGGCCCTCCTCTCAGTTGGGAAGAGCAGGGGCTCGTATATAGTTCTGGCAAACCAGGTAAATGTTATGAAGAAGAGGTTAGTGAAGGTCAGGGCGTAAAATATGGTGGCGTTATCAAGGCCTAAAGCCACATAGAGCAGCACCGGTATAAAGCTTAGCGATGCCAGTGCGAAGGACAGCAGGCTGTAGCTCCTGGTGTTGATTTTCTCTATGAAAAGCGGGACTACCAGGCCGGCCGCTGCGGCGCCTAGATTAGCATAGAACATTACCAGGTACAGCTGCGGTGGCTTGAAGTAATAGTCTGCCAGCACAAACGCCATGAGCGACCAGGTCAGGTAGTTCGCGATGCTCCACGACGTGAGCACCAGGAACCTTGACTTCACGCCCAGCCTGTTGTTTACTTCCTCGACCTTCACGCCGGGGTCCTCAGTGAAGTTGACTTTCTTCACCTCCCTCTCAGCGACGTTGGCCAGCCCCCTGGCTGTGAGCCACCTTATGGACTCCGGCATCATGAGTCTGATGACTATGGCGGCGACGAGCCCTCCCACAGCTATGCCTACTATTGATATTGCGTCGACGACAGGGGCATGAGGGCCCAGGAAGTAAGTCAAGTATATAGCTGCGGCGCCCGCCGCGGCCCCTATGTTCTCAAAGTTAGGGCTCAGGATCAGGCTCTTCTGCCTCCACTTGACTGGCATGATCTCCGCCAGGAGCGCCAGCCCCACGGGCACCTCGCCTTCAACGCCAATCATGGAGAGCGCGTAGGCCGCCAGGAAAATGACCATCTGCCGGAGGCCAGGCTTAAGCAGCAACAGGTCCAACACTATTACAGCACTTCCTATTCCATAGAGGCTCATGGTTATTATGTACATGTTCTTCCTGCCGAGGGACTGGTCCGAGATCCATGGAAGCAATAGGTCGCCCAGCAGGGGCGCCGCGGCAACCACCACTATGTAGTAGACGTTGTTATAACTTGGGTAAACAGAGAATGCCAGCGCGTTAATTATGCCCCATATGAAGAAGCCTATCGCCGTTGAGGCAAATATTAGCGTGTGGGCCCTCCCCCAGCGGGCCCTGTCTATTAGGCCTCCAAGGTCCTCGGGCAAGCCTGCCACCATTAAGAACAGCTGTTCTTAATTATATAAAAGCGTTCTTAAGCATGCTAAAGGCCCACCAAAAGCCCTGCCGCTTACGGCTAGCCGATAAAAGCATGACTATAAGGACCTTTCTTTAAAACCTCAAACAGGTACATCTTCATCAACGGTGATACCAACGCTGGAGGTTGTCCTAGGAAGCTCAAGGTACTACGCGTGCGAGGTCTGCGGAATGATATATGCCGACAGCGACACCGCCAGGAGCTGCGAGTCGTGGTGCTCTGCCCACGGATCCTGTAACATGGAGATAACCAAGAGGGCCATAGGTAAGATAAGGAGGGCCGGGCTGAGGCTTAGGTAAGCGGAGTTAACCGTTTTTCTTCAAACGCCCAAGCCTCCCTGGGACCTGGAGTGCCTGACAGGTACGTGACCGTTGGAGGAGTTAAGGTTCACTACATAGAGGAGGGCTCCGGCACCCCTGTTGTCATGATGCCGGGAGCAGCCTACAACGCCAGGACGTGGGTACAGGTGGGCCTAGTTAAGGCTGTTGCCGACGCCGGCTTCAGGGCCATATCCGTTGACCCTCCTGGACAGGGCGAGACTCCTCAGGGCAAGTATGGCTTTGGGGGAGGCCTGAAGTTCCTGGAGGACTTCCTGCCCATGGTTAACTTCAACGCGGGGGTGCTGCTGGGCGCGAGCCTTGGAGGCAACACAGTTGCAACCTACGCCCTGGCCCACCCCGACAAGGTGCTCGGCCTGGTCCTGGTGGGCGCCGTGGACCTGGTGAGGCACGGGCCTCAGTTCAAGGTGCTGACCGGCAGGCCGATACTGCTCATATGGGGCAAACACGACGACGTGTCACCAGTAGACAACGCAGAGGCCGTCATGAGCAGGGTCAACACGGCCGAGCTGGTCAGGATAGGTGAGAGGCACGCCTGCTACCTTGACGACCCTCAGGGCTTTGTACAGACCGTCGTTGAGTTCTTGAAGAGCAGGGTAGCGCAGGCCTGAACCTTATTAATAAGTTTTTGCACCTCAAACGTCCTTTAGCCCTCCCGGCTCAGAGCTCTGTGGCTGAGTCCTGGTGTCAGAGCCAAGGGCTGAGATCCTGCAGGCGAAGGAGGACAAACGCGAGAGGCTCAGCCTCCGCGAGCTCTTCTTCCTATCGTTCGGAGGCCAGGCGCCCCTTATATCGCTGCTCACGTTCGGGACAGCCATGGTTATACTTGCAGGAGAGGCCGCACCCCTGGCCATGCTCATAGCCACAGCCGTGGTCAGCATAAACGGCCTCGTAGTTTACTTCATGAGCAGGAGGTTCAAGAGGGGAGGGGGCTATTACGTCTACGCCTACTACTCCCTAACTCCAAACCTCGGCCTTAACGCGGGCTGGACCTACGTGGCTTACGCCATAGCCTACGGCGGCACCCTGCTCGCAGGAGGCGCCTACGTGCTTCAGCAGGGCGTTGGCAATGTAGTGCCCCAGTGGGCCTTCGCGCTCCTAGTGAGCTCCGCGGCGGCCACGGTCGTGATGTTAGGCATAAGGTACTCCGCCAAGTACGCCGAGGCCGTCTCCATAGCGGAGATGATCATAATTGTGACGCTTTCAGTGGTCTTCCTCAGGGACTCGGGCTGGAGGCTCTACGACCCGTTCAGGTTCGGGCTGAGCTCGACGCTCCTTGCGGCCACCCTACTAGGGCTTGGGATACCGACGGGCTACGGCTCCATAGCGCCCCTCGGCAGCGACGCTGAGTCCAGGAGCATAGGTAAGGCCGCCATCATGGTTGTCCTCTACGGTGGCCTGCTGGCCTCCCTGTTCCTCTACTCGCTCGAGGCCATGAAGTTCTCAGGGAACCTGGTGGAGTACTCGCTCCACAGGTTTGGCCTCTACAGCCTGGTGCCGCTGGCGATCATAGCTATAAATGACGGCGCCCTCGGCGGAGTCTCGTACATGCTTGCGCTCTCAAGGACCATAGAGGCCATGGCCCTGGACGGCTACATGCCAAGGTCGCTTTCAGCCAGGGCCAGGGGCAGGCCCCTCTACGCCGAGGCCATGGCTGCCGCGCTCTTCGTCGCAGTTCTCACCCTACTGGCCTATCGGCTTGGGCTCTTCTACACTTTCGTCGCGCTCGGCTCCCTTGCAGGCATGTTCAACCTGTTCATACACTCCTCCGCTAACTTCTCCCTGGCCAGGCTCTCCGCCAGGAGGGCCCTCAAGCACCTGCATGAGCTCATTATAGGGCTCCTCGGCGCCTCCCTCAGCATCTTCGTGCTCCTCTACTCGCTTCCCAGCGTCAACAAGTACGTGGTCTACGTCTTCATGGGCTGGATAATCCTCGGCTTCTTCTACGCCGAGATATTAGACATGCTGGGGAGTGAGCGGCCTGGAAGGCGGTCGATTTCAAGAAACCCCGTAAGAGGGCACCTGGGCCGCGCCCGCGGGTGAACATTTATAACTTCCGCCTGTTACCCACTTCTGTGGGAGGTGAAGGAACTAAGACATACAGAAAAAGTTCCGGCCTCCTCATACATGAAGGTTTTTGAAGGCCTTAAAACTGCACCCCTCACCCCTTCGCCTTCTCCTTTGCCTCCTTCATCAGCTGCCTTAGCATGTAGTGCAGTATGCCTCCGTGCCTTATGTACTCGACCTCTATCGGCGTGTCGACCCTGGACTTGGCCTTAAACTCTATGACTCTGCCGTCGGGCTTCACGGCCCTTATGGTCAGTATCTTGCCTGGGGTCAGGTCGGAGAGCCCTATTATATCGTAGGTCTCGCTGCCGTCAAGTCCCAGCTCGTCTGGACCCTCGTTAGGCATGAACTCTATGGGCACTATTCCCATGCCTACCAGGTTGCTCCTGTGAATCCTCTCGAAGCTCTTAGCTATGACGGCCCTGACGCCCAGCAGGTAGGGTCCCTTGGCGGCCCAGTCCCTGCTGCTTCCCATGCCGTACTGGCTCCTGCCCAGGACTATGACTGGTATGCCCGCCTCCCTGTACTTCATTGCAGCGTCAAACACGTGCATGACCTCCTTTGTGGGCCAGTATATGGTGTAGCCTCCGGTCCTGTCCGGGGTCAGCAGGTTCTTGAACTTGGGGTTGTCGAAGGTGCACCTCATCATGACCTCGTGGTTGCCCCTCCTGCTCCCGCACGTGTTGAGCTCCTCAGGCCTCACTCCCAGGCTGAGCAGGTACTGGCCGGCCTTTGAGGTCGGGCTTATGGCCCCGGCTGGGCTTATGTGGTCCGTGCTTATCCTGTCCGGGGCGTAGATGAGCACCCTGGCCCCCTTTATGTCCTTGAGCGGCTCGGGGTTCTCAGTCATCCCCTCGAAGAATGGGGGCCTCTTGAGGTAGGTGCTCTTGGGGTCCCACTGGAACGTCGGCGTCGCGGGCGCCTCTAGCTTCACCCACTCCTCGGTGCCCTCAAATATGTCACTGTACTTCTCCTGGAACTCCTTCGGGTCAAGGGCCCCCTGCACGTACTTGGCCACCTCCTCGGCCGAGGGCCATATGTCCCTCAGGTACACGGGCTCGCCGTTGGGATCGTAGCCGAGCGGCTCCCTGTCGAAGTCTATGTCTATCCTGCCGGCTATGGCGTATGCGACGACCAGCGGCGGCGAGGCCAGGAAGGCGCCGGTGGCGAGCGGGTGTATCCTTCCCTCGAAGTTCCTGTTGCCGCTGAGCACCGCAGCCGTGTAGACCTTCTCGGACCTTATGAAGTCCTCAACCTCCTTCCTGAGCGGCCCCGTGTTGCCTATGCAGACAGTGCAGCCGTAGCCGGTTATGTGGAAGCCCAGGGCCTCGAGGTAAGGCATGAGGCCCAGCCTTGTCAGGTACTCGGTGACCACCCTGCTTCCCGGGGCGTTGCTGGTCTTAACCCACGGCCTCACCCTTAGGCCGCGCTGAACCGCGTTCCTGGCCAGGAGGCCAGCGGCTATCATGTTGGTTGGGTTGCTGGTGTTGGTGCAGCTCGTTATGGCGGCAATTATTACCATGCCGTCGCCCACGTCGTAGGTCTCACCGTCTATTGTGAGCTTAGAAGTCTTCCTCTGCCTGTTCTGTGACTTAGCATATGACTCTATTATTGTGTTGAGCTGCTGCTTGGCGGAGCTCAGGGGTATCCTGTCCTCAGGATGCGCTGGTCCAGCTATGGCTGGCTCTATCTTGCCCAGGTCTATCTCTATGAGCTGGCTGTAGGATGGCTGAGGGGCGTTCTCGTCGTGCCAGAGGCCCACCCTCTTGGCATACTCCTCCACGAAGCTCACGTGCCTCGGATCCCTCCCGCTCATGGCCAGGTAGCTTATGGTGACCTCGTCGATTGGGAAGTAGCCCATGGTGGCTCCGTACTCAGGCGCCATGTTAGCTATGGTTGCCCTGTCAGGGACGCTCAGGTACTTTATGCCTGGGCCGAAGAACTCGACAAACTTGCCTACGACATTTGCCTTCCTCAGGGTCTCCGTTATGTAGAGCACTATGTCCGTTGGCGTGACGCCCTCCCTCGGCTTACCCACGAGCTTAACTCCGACTACCGGGGGCACCAGCATGTAGTACGGCTGGCCGAGGACCACCGCCTCCGCCTCTATGCCTCCAACGCCCCAGCCGAGCACCCCGAGGCCGTTTATCATGGTCGTGTGGCTGTCGGTGCCGAGGACGCTGTCAGGGTAGGCCGTGAGGCCTCTGCGCCTGTCGTTCCCTATCCATACCACCTTAGCGAGGTACTCGAGGTTAACCTGGTGAATTATTCCCTTGCCCGGGGGCACGACCCTCAGGTTCTGGAATGACTTCTGAGCCCACTTGAGGAACCTGTACCTCTCTGAGTTTCTCTCAAACTCCTTCTCCATGTTCTTCTTCAGGGCGAGGCTGGTGCCGTAGTAGTCTACCTGGACGCTGTGGTCAATCACAAGGTCCACGGGTATGAGCGGGTTGACCATGTTGGGGTCGTAGCCCATCTGGGCAAACTGGTCCCTCATGGCAGCCAGGTCCACTATGGCCGGGACCCCTGTGAGGTCCTGCATTATCACCCTTGCAGGCAGGAGCGGTATCTCGACCTTTCCCGCGTTCTCCTTCCAATTAAATATGGTCTTTAGGTCCTCGTCCCTCACCACAAAGCCGTCGTAGTTTCTAACTATGTTCTCCAGCAGGACCCTTATTGAGTACGGCATCTCGCTGACCTTTACTATGCCCTTCTCCTCGAGCCTGCGGAGGTTCACTATTGTCACTGGGCCGGCGTACGAGTCCATCTTTTCAAAGGCTACGCTTATGTCCTGCGTGCTCAAGCTTCAGCCCCCTCCTAACCTAGGCATCTGGATTTTTAGCTATTGCATCTAGGCGTGAACTTACAGGCCCAGGACATGAGGGCGGCTGTGATAGGGGCCGGCTTCTCGGGGCTGATGTTTGCCCTGTCGCTGGCCCAGGGCGGAGTGAACGTTGACCTATACGAGGAGCATAACAGGGTCGGCTACCCTGAGCACTGCACGGGGCTCGTGTCTAAGGCCACCCAGGACATGATAGGCCGCCCCGCCCTGCGCTCCGAGCTGGGAACCATAGGGAGCTTCGTCATAGCTGGCCCCAGGCTGTCCCTCAGGCTCAGGGCCTCGCAGCCCATAGTTAAGCTCGACAGGGTGAGGCTTGAGGAGCTCATGCTTGAGGAGGCAGAGGCTGAAGGCGTGAACTTCATCAGCGGGGCCAAGGTTAGGCCCCTGCCCTCGGGCGAGGTGCTGCCCTCCGGCAGGAGCTATGACGTCATTGTGCTAGCCGAGGGCTTTAACGGCCGCCTGAGGGGACCCCTAGGCATAGGGTTCTCGGGTCACCCCCTCTTCGGGGTCAACGCCGAGTTCGAGGGGGGCGGGGAAGCTGACTTCGTGGCCAGGTTCGACAGGTCCACGTCAGACGGCTTCTTTTCGTGGAAGGTCTCCGTAGATGGCCTCACCGTAGTAGGGACCGCCTCGAGGGACCCAAGGGGCCTCGGTAGGCTGCTGGAGGAGTCCATGAGGGTTCACGGGGCTGAGGGAAAGCCGCTGAAGACATATGGAGGGCCCATATTGACGGGCCCGATGCCAAGGAGGGTGAGGCTGGGCAGGGTGATAGCCGTCGGCGACGCCGCCTCTATGAACAAGCCGCTCACGGGTGGGGGGCTTTACCCATCAGCGGCCGCCGCCCGAAGAGCGCAGGCCCTCATTAATGCCGGGGCCAGGCCCGCTGACGCCGTAGAGGAGGCAGTGCTGGGCGTGCTTAAAGTCTTGAGGAGAACATACAGGCTCTCCAGGCTACTTCATGGGAGGCCGGAGGCCGTTGACGTGCTGATAAGGGCCGCCACGGACTCAGGGCTTGCAGAGAGGGTCTCGGGCAGGATAGACTATGACGTCCATGATAGCCTCTTCAGGGAGTCCATTAAGTCGTGGCGTTTTTACCTGGCCGCAGCTGATACTGTTATAACCAGCCCCGTGACGTCGCTTAGGCTTCTGGCCTCGCTGCTTGCTGACATGATCTAACCATTGCTAACTAACACGTCTGCAAGCTTTCCTATGGACTTAATCACTAGATCTACCGCCTGTTCAAGGTCACCTGGCTGAACTTCAAGTGAAACCACGTTGTTGCTCCTCTGGCTCTTTCCGCCCACGTTGAGCCCTTTGGAGCGGAGCTCCTCTATGAGTGGCTTGGCCTGGGCAAGCCCCCTGACGTAGATCCTGCCCGTGGCGCCCTCCTCTACTGAATAAACTACCACTATCTTGCCGGCGTTCTCCCTTGCCAGCTGCCTGGCCAGCATGCCTGTTATCTTATACTTCGTGGTGACCCCGAAGGCCAGCACCCTTCCGTTGAGCTCCTCCTTCCTTGAGGCGGCCGAGCGGGCCCTGCTCAGCTCCTCCTCCACTGCCTCCCTGGCGTTGGTCATGCGAGGGTCGCTCAGTATGGCCTCGCATGGGTCAGCCCCGCCATAGGCGAGCGAGTAGGCGAGGCCGTCTATTACATCCTTTAGCTTCGCCGCCTCAGCCGCCCATATCTGCATGGCGCAGTTCCTTATCAGCTCCGAGTCCTCCTTCACGTCAAGCCCTACCTCCTCCATGTATGCCCTGTACACCCTGTTGTTGACGGAGTCGTCCCACAGGTCGCCATATATGCTCATAGCTACCAGCATGGGATCGTAGAAGCCTAGGGCGTCAGCTATGACGTGGGCTGCGCTGGGCCAGAGGCCGTTGGGGTCGCCCTCGGCGGCGGGGTTGTAATAGTAGAAGTTCGGGACCCTTGGGTAGGTGGTGGTGTGGTGGTCAACCGCCACCACAGGCCTTCCCCCTATGGCGGTCACAAGTGACGCGTAGACCTCCGGGGGAGCATTATAATCTAGAACTAGCACCACGTCCTTGTTGGCCGCCAGCTTAGATACCTGCTCCACGAAGTCCCTGGGCGGCCTGTAAGTGAAGGGAGGCACCACGAAGATGGCCCCAGGCCCCACGAACTGGGCCACGGTCACCGCGGAGGCTATGCCATCGGCGTCCCAGTGGTGTATTATCAGGGGCTCCACGTCGGCTAACAGGGAGGCCAGGGAGTTCCTGCTGAGGCTCATCAGTTGCACCCTGAGCTGCAGAGCTGAAGCACGTACTCGGCTATCTCCCTAGCCTTCGTCTCCGCGTCCGGGTCCTCGGACCTCCTCAGTATAACTTCTATGTTATCAACTAGTGACTTCATGCTGTTCCCCTGCGGCCCCTCCCTGACGGCCGCCTGGACGAAGGTCTCTAGCTCCATCAGCGTGAACGGGTCCGCGTAGGCATTGTACTTGGTGAACGCCTTCCTGAGCGCGTCGTGAACCCTCAAGCTAGCTCCCTGATCCCAGGTGGAGGGGGAGGAAAAATGAGTAAGCCTATGCCTCCCCCTTGAACTTGGACTCAACCACGACGTTCCTTATGGCCGTTACTGGGTACTGGCCCTTCTCGTCCTTCTCGTAAGCCTTAACCATGTCCCATATGGCCAGCAGGCCCGCCATGACGCCCGCCAGGGCGTCCATCTCGACGCCCGTCTCGGCCTTGGTCTTAACCGTCACCCTCAGCCTGACGCTGTTCTCGGTGTAGTCGAAGCTCACGTCAACGCCAGTTATAGGTATCGGGTGAGCTAACGGTATTATCTTTGAGGAGTCCTTGGCAGCCATGATGGCCGCGACCGAGGCCACCGCCTCAACGTTGCCCTTCTCAACGAGGCCCTCCCTGATCCTCCTCACCGTCTCGGGCCTGAGCACTATCTCGCCGGAGGCGGTGGCCTCCCTGTAGACTACAGGCTTGTTTGTGACGTCAACCATGTGAGCCACTGAGGTCGCCCGAGGAGGCGTACACGGTTGAAGTTAAATCAGCTTACACGAGCTCAGAGGCTCTCCAGCTGCCTCAGGACCTCGCTGAGCCCGCTGACCTTGGGGTCCCTGAGGTCAACCATGAACATCCTCAGCCTGCCGTATCTCCTTTCCTGAACTATGCCCATCTTGACCAGCTCCTCAAGGTGCTTCTCGACGAGCCTGTGGTTGAGCCCCGACTCCCTGACTATCCTCGTTATGTTTGCCTGGCCCTCGTTCAGGAGCACCTTAAGCACCTTCACCCTCCCTCTGCTGGAGAGAAGGTCCTCCACCTTCAAGTCCCACACCTCATGGCGATATCCTTGGGCCGCCGACCCTGTCCATTATTATGGACTCGACGACCTCCCTGAGCCTGTCAGCAGGGATCTCAGGTGGGAGCCTCACCATGGTGGTCCTGCCCCTCTGGGGCAGGTTGGTCACCCTGGACTCCAGGAGGCCCAGGTTTGAGAGGTCCTTGAGGTACTCGTAGAACTGCGTGTGCCTCCTGGGCTCCTCCCCGTAGGCCCTGGCGAGGCTCTCGTACTCGCCCTTTATCTCCCCAGTGGAGAGCCAGCCCCCCTTGGCTGCTATGAGGGTTGAGATGGCCAGCAGTATGAGCAGCTCGTGAATGTTCAGGGACCTCATGACGTCAAGCGGCACGTTTGATATGGCGTCAGTGCTTATGGCCCTCCTGACGTGCTCCTCAGTTATCCTGATGGCTCCTTCGGCCTCAGCCATCTCGGCTGCCATCCTGAGCGCAAGTATAGCCCTCCTGGCGCTGCCGTCGCCTCCCTTGGTCTCTGAGTAGCCGTAGTAGTCAGCTATCATGTCAATTATGTCGTGGCTCCACGCGCTATCGGCGAGGCCCAGGGATGCCCTCTGCTCGAGTATGGCCCTCAGCTCGTCGGCCGTGTAAGGCTTTAGGTAGACCTTAAAGCCTATCTGGGACTCGACCTGCGGTATCCTCTCCTTCATGTAACTGAGCACCTTGAAGTCCTGCGAGACCAGGAGGAAGTTGAGCCTGTTCACGTTGTCCTTAGGTGGTATCTCCTCGTAGACCCTGAGCAGCATATAGAGGTCCTCGTTGCTGACCCTCGTTGACATGAGCAGCGACTGGAACTCGTCCAGGACCACGAGGGCGTAGGAGTCCTTTATGTAAAGGTAGTCCGTTATAGCCTTAAGCATCTCTATGGCCGCTGTCCCCCTGACCGGCACATTTATGCCAAGCTCCGATACTATGCCTGAGAGTATCTGGTGCACGCTGGGGGCGCCGTAGACGTTTATGTAGACAGGCCTAAGGTTAACGCCCCTCCTCCTGAGGTGCTCCTGGAGGGCGTGCGCTACATATTTCGCCAGCGTGGTCTTGCCTATGCCAACCCTTCCTATGGAGCCATATATAACCGTTATGTCCGTGGCCCCTGGCCCCTCGCTGAACCTTGACGTGTACCTGTTCAGCAGCATTTCCGCCTCCTTGTCCCTGACCGGCAGTATGTCGGGCACGTAGGTCTCCTCGAACACCCTCCTGTCCGTGAATATCCTTCCTCCCATCAAGGCCTGTCCTCCGGCCGGCTAGGGTACTTTCATACCTTCTATTAACGGAAGAGGAGCTGAGCTTATTAAGGGAACCTGCTAGCTCCGCGCGTGCGCCTCGCGGACCTTCCCTCTCAGGGTAATACTGGAACTAGGACGGCGCAGTGAGGCCCACAGCTGCGCCACTCCCCAACTGATATGAGCAGGCAGTCCCCAACGCTCTCCACTACAACCTTGAGGTTGGCCTCCCTGCCGCGGAGCGCCACGCCGGCGACCCTTAAGGCCTCCTTAACGGCGCCCTCGCTGACCCTGCCCTTAAGTGGTACCCTTACCTTGAGCTCCAGGCCCGCCGAAAGCCCCTTGGGCACAAGCCTTGCCATCGCCTCGCCCAGCCTCTCAGGCGTCGAACACGCAAGCACTGGGACGACCCTGGCTATGAAGGCATGTTGATACAGGAGGAACTGCCTCGCGATCTCGTCAGGGCTGAGGCTTGAGTAGACCTCCACGACCCCCCTGTAGCCCGTGGCCTCAAACCTGGCCGAGGGGTCCCTCGCGACCACGGTGTCCATGAGCTCCTCGAGGGCCCAGGAGTCCCTCCCTGGAAGCGAGGTGACGACTAGCCTTGGGCACCTGTCGCAGTAGCTGATGGGCAGTACTGCCTCAGGGGGCACTCCGAGCACCTTGGGTTCCTGGCCGTGCAGTAGGCCCTGCCGAAGGCTATTAATAGCCTGTGAGCCTCGTCAGACCTCTCTGGCCCAAAGAAGTTAAGCAGCGCCCCTGAGACCTCCTCATAGCTTGCCCCCTTCCTTGTAAGCCCCCACCTGGCCGCTATCCTCTTGGCGTGCGTGTCCACCGCAAACCTCGGCACCTTCCTGTAGAGCGAGAGGAACACGTCAACAGTCTTCGAGCCGATGCCCCTTATTGAGAGCAGGGCCCTCTCGACCTCATTAATGTCGCCGTGCTCAAGGAAATCAACTCCCCTCTCAAGCGCAAGCCTAGCGAGCTCCTTTATGGCTCTGGCCTTCTGCCTAACCATCCCTGCCCTCCTAATTACCTGCTCCAGACCATCGCCTAGGGCAAGTATCCTCGCCGGGTCCAAGCCCGTGGCCCTTTTGAGGTCATCATATGCAGCTATTGAGTTTCTGTCGTTCGAGTTCTGGCTTAATATTATTGCGACCAGGAGGGCGAAGGGGCCGTCGGGGAGGCTGTGGAGCGCTGTAAAGTCCTCCTGCCTCACTGTGACGCTCCCCTTAAGTATGTTGTAAACTGTAATGCCGTCAGCTGATATGACCTTCGGCCTCTCCCCCAAGGCTGTCCCCTTAGCCTCGTCTAAGTTAAAGTTAAAACTTTAAGGAACACCTGGCACCTGAGAGTCATGATAGAGCTGATAGTACAGCCCGTGGGCAGGACTAGGCCTGAGGACGCGGTCTTCGTGGGCTCCGAAATAGCGAAGCACTTCCCGGTGAGGTTAAGCGCCGTGCCCTCCATGTGGCCGCTTCAGCCCCCCGCATCTGCCTATGACTGGAGCAGGATGCAGTACAGGGCTGATGAGGTCAACGCGTGGCTTCACAGGAACCTTGAGCCGCTCCTCAAGGGAGGGAGGTTAGCGCTGGGCCTCGTGGGGGCGGACGCCTACGTGCCTGGCCTTAACTTCGTCTTTGGCCTCGCTGACCCAAACCTTGGAGTTGCCACCGTCTACACCGCAAGGCTTGAGTCCGAGGACCACGGCAAGTACCTGGGGAGGCTCCTCAAGGAGTCCGTTCACGAGGTGGGCCACCTGCTTGGCCTTGGACACTGCAGCAACAGGTCGTGCGTCATGTCGTTCAGCAACTCGCTGGAGGACGTCGACCTTAAGTCCGCGTACTTCTGCGACGACTGCAAGCTTAAGCTCAGGTCCCTTCACCCATCGGACTAGATGTCCACGACAAAGCGAAGCCTCCAGCACCCGTCCTCCTCCCTGAAGTCCATCTGCGAGTAGGTCATCGCCTTTACTATGGTCCTCTGCTCGTGCCTTGACGGGTCGAACCTCTCGCCCCAGACCCTGGCTACGAGCCGCGTGCCGTCCTCGCTGAGGTCGCACACCCTGAATATGCTGAAGACCAAGCCGTCGGCGTCGGTGCTGACCAGGAGCTGCTCGATCCACCTGTAAATGGTGTTGTAGAGGTCCATCCCGTTAACCTCTATGTCGACGTGAGTCAGCGGCCTGACCTTCGACGTGTCAGTCATGATCTCGTAGACAGCCAGCCCCGCCTGCTCAAGGGCCTCCTCCTTGGTCCTGCCCCTGGCCTCTATGAGCACGTCAGCCGTGTGATCCAGGAAGTCATAGCCGGGACAGCCCTGCAACACTCCCACCCTGCCGCAAACTTATTACTTCGCTGCAAATGTAAAAGGCTTTAGAGGAAGGGGCTTGGCTGAGGCACTAAACATAGTTGGAGCGGGCCCTGCAGGCGCCTCTGCGGCGTACGCGGCCTCAAAGCTTGGCTTCAGGGCAGTTGTCTACGAGGCTAACCCAAGGCCGGCTGTTAAGCCATGCGGGAGGGGCATACCAACGCTTTCTAACCTGCCCTTCGATGTCCCCAAGGAAAGGGTCATAGCTGACATAAAGGGCGCCGTCCTCTATGTTGACGGGGTTAAGTCCGTTGAGGTCAGGGACACCGTCAGGGGGTACATAGTTGACAAGGAGGGCATGATACGTGATGTAATAGCCTCCTCCGGGGCCGAGCTGTACACTTCGTCGCCTTACAACGCCTCAAACGGCACAGTTAAGGTGAACGGCCAGGTCAGGGAGGTCAGGACGGGCCTCCTGGCGGGCGGCGTTGCCTTCTACGATGGCGAGAAGATTTATGGGGTTCAGGCCATAGTCAGGGCGCCCAAGCTTGAGTCCATGGATTACCTTTACATAGACTTTGACACGAGCCTGATAGGCTACTACTGGATATTCCCTGCCGAGGAGGGCGTTGAAGTCGGCGTGGGCGGCTTTGAGTCACCGCAGAGGCTCAGGGAGCTCTTGGAAAGGTACATTGAGAAGCATAAGGAAATGCTGGGCAGCTACTCAATACTCTCGATAGCCGGGGCCCCCATAGCAGTGGGAGGGGTGTCCACGGGGAGCGTCAGAGGGCTCTTCAAGGTCGGCGAGGCGGCCGGCTTCGTCCTTCCCCTAACTGGGGAGGGCATTAGGCCCTCGGCTATATCAGGCTACGAGGCCGCCAGGGCTTACCTCACAGGCCTTGACGTTAATAGTGTGCTCGAGTCCCTTAACATATCGAGGGTAGTTAGGATCCACAGGTCCATACTTAAGGCGCTTAAGGGCATGAGTCCGGAGAGGAGGAGGGATTTCATGTTTGAGATACCCGCAGCCGTTCATGAGGAGGTGGCCCTGGGCACCATGAACATTAACAGGATAGTAAAGGCCCTCGCCTCAAAGCCTCTCCTTGCAGCTAAGATAATGAAGTATATTATGATTAGCTGACAATATTAACTGCCTGAAGGCTAGTAGGCCTGTCGGCGAGAGGGCTTGAGAAGGCAGGCGACCCCCGTAGTTGACGAGAGGGACCTCCAGCTCATAAAGTACCTGGAGGAGGACGGAAGGATGCCGTGGAGCGAGATAGCCTCGAAGATGGAGGTCAGCGAGGCAACTGTCTACCTGAGGGTCAAGAAGCTGGTCAGCGAGGGGGTCATAAAGGGGTTCACGGTAAATGTTGAGCCCTCAAAGCTTGGCCTTGAGGCCTCGGCCTACTTCCTAGTAAAGGCCAGGGCCGACAGCCTGGGCAAAGTGAGGGAGCTCCTCAGAAGCCTTAACTATGTAGTTGAGGCATATGAAACTAGCGGGCCCTACAACTTCCTTGTCAAGGTGCTGGCGCCGACCCAGAGGGACCTGTCAGCGGCCCTGGACGGCATAGCTTCTGCGCCCGGTGTGATAGAGGTCTCCTCGATAATGGTAATAAATGAGCTGAAGAGGGTCTCGAGCGTCGCCAGCGTCTACGAGAGCTGGTCAGAAAAGCCTTAAAGCTAAGCGACTAGTTTGCTGAGGGGTTCCAGGCTTGACAAGCCGCGACGTAACGATATATTTTCACCCCTCCTGCGAGACCAGCCATGAAGTGATAACCGGGCTCCGCAGGGCTGGGGCCCTGGGCAGGGTCAGGCTTGTGAGGCTGGGCTCCCTTGAGGCCGTCAGGCTAGGCGTCCTCAGCGTGCCCTGGGTGACGGTCGGTGACGAGCCTGCGGCTACTGACCCTGTGAGCGCCGAGGAGGTCATTGACATAGTTAACGGTTCTAAGGTAGACCCAGGGGACCCTGTCGAGGCCTTCATGAACTCGGTCCTTCACAGCTCCCTTGCATCGGCGGTTGCCATACTTCACGGCTCCCTTGCCCCCGTGGCCGTCAGGGAGCTGGTCAGCGCCGCCGTGAGGTCTCCCGTGAGCGGCGTGAGGCCTGAGCAGGTTATAGGCGAAGTGATTAGAAAGGACAGGGAGCTTTTCGCTGAGTGGCGCGACAAGCTGAGGAGGGCGCTGTCGATCAGCTTCGTCAGGGAGCTCTACTGGGCCTCCGGCGGCGCCTTAAGCCCCCAACTTGTCAGGGAGCTTTCAAGGCCTGAGGTGGTAGGCCTGTGGCTGCTCGGCAAGGGCAGCCTTGGGAGGTCCGCGCTCCCTTACAACCCTAAGGGCTCCGCGTCTGAGGACGTAGAGTGGATTGCCGAGTTCGTCTCAAGGACCGCCAGCGGGCTCCTTGAAAAGGTCAGGGAGGAGCAGGAGGGCATATACTCTGACAAAGAGTACATGGAGGTCGTGAGCTCAGCCAGCGGGCCGAGCGGGCCCTGACGGCTACCCCTCGGCCTCCCTGAAGTTAAAGCCGTCAGCCTTCAATGCCTGCAGCGCCTCAGGCACCGCGTCCGGGTCTGGCGCCTCGACCAACACCTCTACCATGGCGTAGCCCGGCACCAGGCTTGGCGAGAACCTGTCGTGCCTTATGTCAATAACGTTGAACCTGGCGTCGGCAAGCTTCCTCAGGACCCTGTCAAGGTAGCCCGGCTGGTCAGGCACTGTGCCCACGAGCTTTATAAGCCTCCTCGTCCTGAAGAGCTCGTAGTTAATTATGTTGGCCAGCCTCGTCAGGTCCACGTTGCCTCCGCTTATGAGTGCGACGACCCTCTTACCCTTTACGTTAACCTTGCCCTCCAGTATCGCCGCCAGGGGGGCAGCCCCCGCGCCCTCAGCAAGCGTCTTGCCTCTCTCCAGCAGGAGGAACATGGCCCTGGCGACCTCCCTATCATCAACTGTAACTACGTCATCTACGAGGTCCCTTATTAACTCAAAGGTGAACTTGCCGGCTGTCTTCACTATAAGGCCGTCCATCAGCCCTGAGACAACGCCAGTTATGTTAACGGGCCTGCCCTCCTTGAGGCTCATAGAGTACTTGGGCAGGTAGGAGGGCTCAACTCCTATTACTTTGACTTTGTCGCCAAGCCTCTTCTTAAGCACCACGGCGTTGCCAGATATGAGGCCTCCGCCGCCTATGGGAATGACCACCACGTCCGGCGGCTCGCTCATCTGCTCGAGCAGCTCAAGCGATATAGTTCCTTGGCCAGCTATAACAGCTGGGTCGTCATACGGGTGTATCAGCGTGGCCCCCGTCTGTTCGACTATCTCATTGGCCTTCTTCATGGACTCATCTATAACGTTCCCATAAAGCACCACCTCGGCCCCATAGGACTTCGTGGCAAGTATCTTAGAGAGGGGGGCCACAAGCGGCATAACTATGGTAGCCTTGACGCCCAGCAGCTTCGCCGCAAACGCTACTCCCTGCGCGTGGTTTCCAGCGCTGGCGGCCACGACGCCCCTCTTGGCGGCGTCGCCCAGGGTCCACATCTTGTAGTATGCCCCCCTTACCTTGAACGAGCCCGTCTTCTGCAGGTTCTCCAGCTTGAGGTAGACCTCCCCGCCCGTCATAGCTGAGAACGTAGAGCTCAGGTCGAGCGGGGTCTCGTGTATAAGGCCTTTTAGTACGTCCCTGGCCCTCAGGGCGTTCTGGTAAATCTCTTCCACCAGACCGCTCTCCAAGGCTTGACACCACGACTTGAAGGTGTATACAGAGTTATAAAAGGCGCGCGTCAAGCCACGCTAAGCGAGACGAAGACCAGGCTCCTGTACTTGCCTATAATTACGAGAAACTCGTCAACGCTCAGCTCCCCTATGCCCTCCGCGGTGTAGTCGCCCCTCAGCATTATCTCCGCCAGCCTCCTCTGCCACCTGTTGCCAACCACGACATACTTAGCTACGCCCGACTCAGTCCTTATATAGTAAAGCAGCAGGGGCACCGTCATGAAGTCCCAAAAGTACTCCGGCACCTGGGAGAGCAGCCTGGAGACCTCGTCCTTGTCAAATTCATGCGACGTGCCGTCGTTGAGGATTATATAATCGGTGTCCCTCAGCTCCCGCAGCCTCACCTGCTTGCTCGGCCAGGAGGCCTGGAGCCTCCTGACCTCCTCGGTGTACACCTTAGTTATGTGCCTTGCAGGCCCCTCCTCAGAGCCCACTTCAGCCCCTCCTGTATATGGCGTAGACCATCGCGTGATCCTTGTCAAATGGGTCCAGGTGAACCACGTCCTTTATGTCAAAGCCTCCCTCCGCCAGGGTCCTCATCTCCCTAAGGTAGACCTCGCTCGGCTCACTGGTGACGTCGACGCTTCTCGCCTTTATAGCTAACAGCAGGTATCCACCGTCCTCAAGGAAGAGCTTGGCGTTCCTAACCACTATGTCCGCCTGCTCCGGCTGGGCCACGTCAGCGTAAAGCCCCCTTGTGGCGCCCACCAGGTGCCTGTACCTGACGGGCTCCCTAGCGTCCGCCAGAATCGGCACTATGTTCTTCCTGTCAGGCACTATCTGCAGCAAGTCCCTTATCACCCTTGGCGAGAACTCAATCCCATATATCAGGCCGGTGGGGCCTATGATATCACTTATGTGGCTCGCCGTGGTGCCGCTGGCTATGCCAAGGTAGAGTATCCTGTCGCCCTCCCTCACGGGCAGCTCCTGAAGGCCCTTCAGCAGCGCGGCTGCAAGTTTGCTGCGGTAGACGTTCCACTCCCTGTACTCAACGCCTTCGTAGGAGTAAAGGTGCTCCCCGTAAACCCTCTGGCCCGGCACGAGGTTCTTCGTGGCTAGCCTCAGGCTGCCGTCGTCCAACTCAACTACGTACACGTTCTTCCAAGACTGGTGTTCATACACGCGCACTTTTCATCACCTCCTGCCCTTTCCTCCCCTTCCTCCCCTGCCATGCCTCCTTGGAGGCCTCTGCCCCCTCTGCGGGGCCTGTGGGGCCTCCTTCCTCTTGGGCGGCGAGGCGTATACCTTCTTTATCTCAGCTATCCTCTGCTGAAGCTCAGAGTTAAGCCTGTCCCCTATGAACCTTCCGCTGAAGGCATCAACCTTAGCGGCTATTGCGAGCTTTGCAGCTAGGGCCCTGGCTATCTTACCCCTCTGCCACTTTGGGGCCCTGAATATCTCCGGGTACTGGAATATTATCCCATGCTTTGGCGGCCTGCCGCCAGTCCTAAGGGCCCTAAAGAGGGCCTTCTCTGCGCCTAAAACCTGGATAGTGCTGGCCGGCATCGTGGCTAGCCTGTCAAGGCCCCCTGCAAGGCTTATTAGCCTAGCGCCGAGCAGGGGCCCTACCAGCTCCGTTATGTTCGGGGCCACCTCCTTCATTACCCTGTTCACGTAGCCTTCCAGCTGATCCCTAAGGTCGTAGAGCTGAAGTATGATGCCTGCGAAGGTCTTTATTGCCTCCAAGTCGTGCTCTGAGAGGTCAGCCCCTATGCTCCTCTTCGCGGCGCTGGCTATCTTCTCGGCCAGCTGGGGTGGGACGCGAAGGTCCTTCAGCCTGTCCTCTGTGAAGTTCTCCCTGTCGCCCAGTTCAGCGACGAGCTTGACGTAGAGCCTGTGATCTTCCACTATGTCATTAAGTTCAGGGAAGTTGACGCTGTACCACTCCCTCAGCCTGTTTACAAACAAGTTCACGGTCTTATCTATGTCATCTATGGTCCTTATGGAGTGGGCTGCCAGAAGGTCACGCTTCTTGGCCGCCCCCATGAGGCCCCTTCTTGTGAACTCGAAGGCCACGTTGAGCTCAAAGGCGGGGGCCTCCGAGTCGCTCTTTATGAGTTCTGACTCTATCAGGAGCTGGGGAATTCTGGACCTCACGGACAGGGCTACCTGGTTGCCCTCGCTGACAGTAGCTCTAAGCCCCTGCTGGTTCAGGTACTTGGCCTCCTCCTCGCTCTCCACTATCACCTCCTCGGGGCTGAGCTGCTTAACCTTGTCGGCAAGCTTGATGAAGGCTTCGCTCAGCTCCCCCCTAGATATTTTAATGGCCTCGGCCACCAGGTCGTCAAAAGACTTTGGCAGAGGCTCAAAGGCCAGCTCCTTGCCGCTCTCGTCAACTGCATAGCTACCCGCTATAGTGTCAACGATGTAAATCTTCAACCCCTTCACCGCTCCTGGCTAACGTCTGATAAGAGAAGATTATAACCTTAAACGAGCCCTTTGCCTGCAGCTCTTGCATGGCCGCTAACCGCTTCTACTACAAAAACATTATCAGGGCCGAGCTGAGGACATTGAAGACAGGAAGGAAGGACGGCAGCTCATGTGCCTGAGCCGAAGTAGTCCAGAAGCAGCCATTAACAGGTAACGGGTCGAGGCCTCAGAGGAAAGGTTTTAACTAGCAAGCGGAGCTTTCACAGCGGTGAGAACGCTTGCCTACGCACGGATCAATGACTAAGGCTGGCAAGGTTAGGAAGGCGACGCCCAAGATAGAGCCCAAGCACAAGAAGAACCAGCCGCCAAGGATTAAAAATAAGGTGGAGTTCGTCAGGAGGGTGCTTAAGGCCGCCCAGCAGACGGCCTCCTCAAGGGCAGCGAGCTGAGCCCCACCACTTTCTTTTGCTTATTATTTAACCCTGAGCTCACCCACAGCTCGCGGTGAGGCGTATTTCCAACGAGAGCGGACCCTACTACGGCTACACGGGCATAGCAGCGAAGAAGCTGGTTGAGGCCTCAGCGAGGCCAGGAGATGTAGTTGAGGTCGCAAGGTCCGACGGGTCCAGGCTTATGGGAACCCTGATGCCCAAGAGCGAGTTCTCCGCGCCTGACATAGTGGTGCTTAAGCTTGACAATGGCTATAACGTGGGCATAAGAATTGACGAAGGCGCCAAGGTCAGAGTTGTCGAGGGAGGGTCGCTGACGACCCATCCAGGCGAGCCGGTGAGCCTCTCTGAGGAGGAGGTCAGGCCCCCCGCTGAAAGGGTCCTTGTGCTGGGCACCGGCGGCACTATAGCGAGCAGGGTTGACTATGAGACTGGGGCCGTGAACCCGTACATGGACTCCAAGGAGCTGGCGGCATCCGTGCCTGAGATGTTTAAGTACGCCACCGTTGACTCTGTTCAGTTCATGTCTATATTCAGCGAGGACATGACTCCAAGGAACTGGCAAGCCATAGCCGAGGAGGTCGCCAGGTACTTTGAGAAGGGGTACTCCGGCGTAGTAGTAGCACATGGAACAGACACCATGGCATACACGGCGGCAGCCCTTTCGTTTGTCTTTCACAGGGGGCTGCCAGGACCTGTGGCGTTAGTTGGAGCCCAGAGGAGCAGCGACAGGCCCAGCAGCGACGCTGCGTTCAATCTTACGTCGGCCGTCCTCGTGGCGTCAAGGGCGCCCTTCGGGGAGGTGTGCGTGGTTATGCACGGCGAGACCGGCGACTCGTACGCGTTGGTCCACAGGGGCACAAAGGTGAGGAAGATGCACACCAGCAGAAGGGACGCCTTCCAGTCTATAAACGACGTGCCCCTTGCCAAGGTGTGGCCCTACGAGGGTAAGATAGAGATGCTCAAGGAGGACTACAGGCGCAGGTCGAGGGAGCTCAGGCCTGAGAACGGCTTCGACGACAAGGTAGCGCTAATAAAGTTCTTCCCAGGCATGACGAGCGACCTGATAGACTTCCTTGTGGACAGGGGCTACCATGGAATAGTGATAGAGGGCACGGGCTTCGGCCACGTAGCTAACGCGCTCATACCCTCCGTGCAGAGGGCCGTGGAGGAGGGAATACCTGTTGTTATAACTAGCCAGACGCTCTTCGGCAGGGTTAACCTTAACGTCTATAGCACGGGAAGGCGCATGCTCCAGGCCGGAGTCATACCCGCGGAGGACATGCTGCCAGAGACCGCCTACGTAAAGCTTTCCTGGGCGCTCCACAGAACCAGGGACCTGGGAGAGGTCAGGAGGCTGATGTTGACCAACTTGGCCGGCGAGATAAATCCAAGACATGAACTTAAGCTGTTCCCGAGGTGGTACCATGACAGAGAGTGACGAGCTCGACTACGAGGCGCTGGGGCTCAAGGTAGGCCTTGAGATCCACCAGCAGCTTAAGACGAGGACTAAGCTGTTCTGCAGCTGCCCGGCCGAGCTGACTGAGGAGAACGCCCCTGAGAGCTTTACCAGGAGGCTCAGGCCGACCCGCAGCGAGACTGGAGACGTTGACATAGCCGCGCTCTTTGAGTACAGGAAAGGTAGGGTCTACAGGTACGAGGCGCCTAGGGGGCACTACTGCCTGGTCGAGTCTGACGAGGAGCCGCCACACCCGATAAACAGGGATGCGGTGGCCATAGCTATAGCCATCGCTAAGGCGCTCGGGTCAACCATTGTGGACGAAGTCCACGTCATGAGAAAGATAGTGATAGATGGCAGTAACACGAGCGGCTTCCAGAGGACTGCAATAGTGGCGCTGGGAGGTAAGATAACCGTCAACGGTAAGGACTACGGCATACAGACTATAGTCGTCGAGGAGGACGCCGCCAGGAAGGTCGGCGAGAACGGGCCTGAGACATCATACAGGCTTGACAGGCTCGGGATACCGCTCATAGAGATCTCCACGGCCCCTGACATGCACACGCCCTCTGAGGCCAGGGACGTGGCCCTCGCTATAGGCATGCTGCTCCGCATGACTGGCGCCGTCAGGAGAGGCCTTGGAACCATAAGGCAGGACCTTAACGTCAGTATAGCGGGAGGCGCCAAGACTGAGATCAAGGGAGTTCAGACCCTGGAGCTCATAGACAAGATAGTCAAGTATGAGGTCATGAGGCAGGTCAACCTGCTCAAGATAAGGGATGAAATGGTAAGGAGGGGCATAACTAAGGAGCTCATAAGGATGGAGCCAGTGGACGTGACTGACGTATTCAGGAGCACCAAGAGCAAGGTAATCGCCAAGGCCATAAGCTCGGGCGGCCGCGTCCTGGCTATAAAGCTTCCCAGGATGAAGGGCCTGCTCGGCACCTACGTACAGCCCGGCAGGAGGTTTGGCACAGAGATAGCGGACTACGTCAGGTTCTGGGCCAACGTGCAGGGCCTGTTCCACAGCGACGAGCTGCCCAACTACGGCATAACGCAGGAGGAGGTTAACGCCGTCTATAAGGCCCTGGGGGCTGACCCAGGCGTAGACGCCTTCGCCATGGTGGCGGAGAGGGAGGACAGGGCGCTCAGGTCACTCTCCGTTATAGTGGACAGGGTCAGGCAGGCGCTCGACGGCGTCCCAGAGGAGACCAGGGCAGCCAACGAGGACGGCACGACTAAATACATGAGGCCAAGGCCTGGCAGGGAGAGGATGTATCCCGAGACGGACATACCTCCGCTGAGGGTGACGCCTGACATACTGGCTGAGGCCGAGAAGCTGGTGCCGGAGCCCCCCGAGGCCAAGGTGAGGCGCTTCGTTGAAAAGTACGGCATGAGTAGGGAGCTTGCGGAGAAGGTGGTCTCAGACCCCAGGCTGCCTATAATAGAGGAGATGATATACACCTATGGCTCCTCGGTGCAGCCAACGCTGATAGCCTCGATATTCGTAACCATAATGAAGGGCCTGAGGGGCAAGGGCGTTGACGTGGACTCCATAGACGAGAGCAGGCTTGAGAGCCTCATAAGGCTCCTAGCTGACGGCAAGATAGCCAAGGAAGCCATCGAGCCCATACTTACTAAGATGTCTGAGGACCCCAAGATAACGGCTGAGGAGGCGGCTAAGCAGCTAGGACTCATTGGCATGAGCAGGGAGGAGGCCGAGGCCGTGATAGACAAGATAATTGCTGAGAACATGGAGCTCATAAAGCAGAAGGGCGAGGCCTCATTCAGCACGCTGATGGGTAAAGCCATGGGGGTCCTCAGGGGTAAAGTAGACGGTAAGACCGTTTCAGATATTCTGAGGTCAAAGCTAAGGCAGCTGGCCTCCTCGAGCTAAACGCCACTAGGGCACGACGAGTAGAGCGAAGCCGCATACTCCAACAAGTCCCTGACCTTCCCCTCCGCCGCGTTTATTTCATAAGCACCTTCCCTTAGCGTCATAAGCGGCCACTGCTTTCCCGTCTCGTCGTCTACAATAACAAGTAGCGGCTGCCCCTCCGTCTGCGACCTAAGCATCGCTTCACTTCTCATAGAATTAGCCATAAGCGAGGGTGGGTCCCTGTAGTCTATAGCAACAGCAACGCCCTTGACCTTGATGTCACCTGAGTCAGCCACATGATAGTTGGGCTCTTTCGAGCCTGAGGGACAGCCGTCGACCCAGTCGTGCGATGTTATCTGAAGCCATCTTATCGGAGGCTTTTCGCTGCTTATGAGGGACCCCACGCCGACGGCTAGCCTGACTGGGCCTGAGGCTGTGCTCACGCTGACGATAGACGGCGACGTGACTAACACAGCGCCGCTGGCCAGGGCCCAGTCCCTTAACGACATTAGCTCCTGCCTGCTCAGCGTGAAGATGTTGGCGAACTCCACGAGGTACATACCAATGTCAACTCTTGGCAAGGCGTCCACCTGGTAATTCTAGCTTAGAGGTTCGTAGACAGGTGAAAAAGCTTCAATAGAGCATTAGCCTTAATAGGGGCGCCTCAACATACTGCGAGTTGGGCTGATAGGGACGGGTGTAAAGCTTTACATAGCTATCACGATCATCTCAGCCCTGCTTGGAGTCTTCACATTCTCATCAGTGCTGGTGCTCTCAGGCATCTTCAGGTGGCCCTCCCTTGTGCCGCCACTTGTTGGGGCCTTCACCGCCGCACTCTCCTTCGTGTTCCTCAGGAGAGCCTCGAGGGAGTTCGAAACCTGGCTTAGCAATATAATCTCAGTCGCCGTAGGCTCTGGCGAGGACGAAGGGGATTACGGAGGCGGCGAGGGCATGGAAGATAACGACAGCGATGAAGAGTATGATAATGAAGACGTATTCCTCGTGTACTACTTAGTATCAAACATAGCTAGGGAGGTCTACGGTCGCCTTAAATCCATAGAGATGGTGGCGTTCACCGACGACTTGGTGCTCTTCTACCCAGAACCCTTCGAGCTAGGCTCTGAGGGCGAGGACGAAGGGGACTACTACAGTGATGCGGACCTGGATGAGCCGGATGAGCCGGAGGCCGAGCTGCTTGATGGGGATAAGCTTGTAGTTAAGTTGCCAGCTAAACACTTCGCCCAGCTAGTCAAAGTCGTCCAGGGAGGGGATGGGGAGGTGGCCGTTGTGAACAACGAGGAGGAGCTCAGGAGTCTCTACAGGGTAGCTAAGGCCATAGCTGAGGCCGACATAAACGACGAGGGCCTGGCCTCGTACAGCGCCTACAAGGCCCTGCTAAAAATGATTAGGAGCTCCAGGCTCAGCGTCCCTGAACAGCTCAAGGACCTCATGCCGTTTGAGAGCAGGGATCTCAGGAGGAGGGTAAAGGAGCAGGTCATGGAGGAGGGCATGATCTGAGGGATCAGGTCCTCTGCCCTGTCATGCCTGGGTAAAAGCCCTGAGGGTACAGCGGGTAACCCATGTAAGCCTGCCCTGGGTACTGGGGCGCCATATAGTAGGGCTGCTGGGGCTGCATGAAGGCCCTCTCGTACTCCCTCCTGACGTCCTCGTCCAGCAGGTGAAGGTACACCTGTGTGATCCTTATGTCGCTGTGGCCCAGCAGCCTCTGAAGCACGGGAAGGCTCATCCCCCTCCTCAGCGCCTCGGTCGCGAATGTGTGCCTGAGCACGTGAGGCCTCACCTTGCTGACGTCTATGCCAGCCCTCCTCGCGAGGGACTTCACCCTATCATATATGGCCTGGTAGCTCAGCTTTACCACCCTCTCGTTGGGCCCCCCTGGCGGCAGCACTGAAAGCACTGACCTCGCCACCTGGCCAAGCACCACAAGCCTCTCCTTGCCATACTTTCCTCTAACCCTGGCCTCGCCCTTGGCTAGGTCTATGTCGCCCCACGTCAAGTTGACCACCTCCCTCGCCCTTAGCCCTGACTCAGCCATCAGGGAAAGTATGAGCAAGTCGTAGAGGTCCCTGGCCTTAGACATCATGGCCTCAACCTCCTTCCAGCTCAGGGCCCCGCTGAACTCAGACCTACGTTGGGGCTCTGCCGGGAGGCCTGAGATGCCGAGCCACTGGAGGAACCTCCTGACAAAGATTGTGTAGTAGTGAACCGTCGAACTCCACCTACCTCCTCGTGGTCCCACGGGGCCCTTGGACCTCATCTCTGAAAGCCATGAAAGGTAGTCTGCCTGGGATAGCTGGGAGACAGGCCTTGAAGGACCCACGTGAGACGCGAAGGACTGCAGCGCCGCCCTATAGGACTTGAGCGTCAGCTTTGAGGCCCCGGAGGCCTCCAGCGCGCTAAGGAAGCTTTCAACAGCGTCAGCGACGCTCTTCGAAAGAACCTCTGGCTGAGGCTGCTGAATTCTTCTGGCAGGCAAACTTAGCGCTCACCTGAGATCAAGTAGCGGGCAGGGCCAGCTAGGGGTTCGGAGCCAGTGATACCACAGTTTCGCAAAGTGCCATAGCACTTACGCCAGGGCCCCTCCCTCCCTGCGTAGCTAAGCTATCACAATGAATTTACAGCCCATAGTTCAAGGACGTGGTGGTGATTAACGTGCTCAGGTGCCCTTACTGCGGCTCTGAGAGGCTTGCCTGGAGCGAGGAGACCGGACACCTGGTGTGTCAGGACTGCGGAGCGATAATAGAGAACTTAATAGACGACAGGCCTCCGCGGTTTAGCGAAGACGCGCAGAGGGTAGTTGAGGGCTCTCCCCCCAGGGGGCCGCTTGAGGTGGCCCTTGAGAGGGCCTCAGCTAAGGCTGTGAGCAGGGGCAAGTTCATTGAGGTTATAAACGGCGCTATAAAGTTTAGGTCGCCCGCCACCAGGCACGACGCTGAGGCCTCGGAGGCCCTCAAGGTAATAGATGGGTTCCCCGAGCTTAAGTCAAGAACTGAGAGGGTTAAGGTGGGCTTAGCCGTCTACGCTACCCTTAAGGCGCTCGGGGTGAGCTCCTCGAGGGCCCTGTCTGAGGCCGCCAGGAGGTCAGGGGCCTCGCCTAAGTCCATAGAAAGCGCTGTGAGGAGGCACAGGGCCGCCTTCATGATGTACGAGGAACTCGTGAGGGAGAGGCTCCTGGGCCCAGAGCGCAAATAAGCATGGGCTCCGCCAGAATCAAGGGTCAACTGTTGCCGGATCCGGCAGCCATAGCTAAGAGGATACACGTGCCCTCTTACAGCGAAGTGCTGCAGAGAATTAAGAACAGGTACCCCCATAACGTCAACGCCTACGAGAGGGAAAGGAGGTCCCTGGACCTGGTTAAAGATGTGATAGTGGGCAAGACGGAGCCTGTGATGCAGCTAAGGTCGCTGCTCAGGGGGCTCCACCCGTTCTACTTGAGGCTCCTCAGTATAAGCTTTGACATGGAACAGGTCAACAGGGATATAGAGTGCGTCGTGAAGGCCAGGACGGTGGCCCAGAGAATGTGGCAGAGCTACAGGTACAGGCTGCTCGCCGCCGAAAGCGAAGGCGAGGCGAGGGCCATAGGCAGGGAAGCCCGGGGAAGGATGATGTCTCAGCTTAAGAAGTGCTCCCACGGCCTTGAGAGGCTCAGGGAGGTAGTCAAGTTCCTCGCTGGACTGCCTGGCATAGACGTGAGCAAACAGATAGTTATAGTGTCTGGACCTCCTAACGCGGGCAAGTCCACGTTCCTGTCGTCGGTATCAAGGGCAAGGCCTGAGATAGCCCCCTACCCATTCACAACTAAGAACGTTATAGTGGGGCACGCTAACGTTGATGGAGTCGAAGTGCAAGTAATTGACACCCCAGGGCTACTTGACAGGGATCCCTCTCAGATGAACGAAGTCGAGCTGAGGGCGGTGGCGGCTCTCCAGGAGCTTCCAGGGCCTGTCCTCTACCTCGTGGACCCGACGCCGGAGGCTCCCCTGGACCTTGAGTCCCAGGTTAGCCTCCTCTCCAGAATTAGGGCGATGTTAGGCGGTAGCCGTAGGGTCCTTGTGGTAATTAACAAGGTGGACGCAGTTGATTCCAACAGGCTTAACCTAGTGGAGAGCACCCTCTTGAAGTCTGGCATCACAGAGCACATGAAGATTTCAGCGCTGGATAAGGAGGCGTGCCTTGAGGCCCTTAGAGCGGTTCTGAAACCTAAACCGTAGGCTTCCATTGTAGGTGACAGCCCAGGAAGGCGGCAACAAAATAAGGTGAGGTTGACCTAGGCTAAAACTTCAAGTTGACAGGGGCTTAGATCCAGCCCCTCAGCTTCATAGCCCTTACGACCTTGTCAACAGCTATGGCCTGCGCGGCCGTCCTCATGCTGTAGGCCCCTCCGAGGCCTCCGAGCTTCTGCTCCCAGTAGTTCCAGACCGCGTTAAAGTTGTCAGTCATCTTCTGCATCAGCTTGTTCTTGGCCTCCTCCTCAGTTATCCACCCGCCCATCCTGTTGTTGACCCACTCTATGTGGCTCATCACTACTCCTCCTGAGTTGGCCAGTATGTCAGGCACTATGACGACCTGCTTCTTAACAAGTATCTGCTCCGCCTCGGGCGACGTTGGCCCGTTGGCTCCCTCGACTATGAGCTTGGCCTTTACGTTGTTTGCGTTACTCGCATTTATGACGTTCTCCACGGCAGCAGGGACCAGTATGTCAACGTTGCTTGTCAGCAGCTCGTCATTGGTAATCTTCCTCTCAACGTCAGGGTAATCAATGACAAAGCCGGAGCCCTTCTTAGTTATGTACTCCCTGACCGCGTCAGGGTCAAAGCCCTTGCTGTTATATATGCCTCCCTTTATGTCTGATATCGCAACTACCTTTGCGCCCATCTCCTTGAGGAACTTGGCAGTGTAGTAGCCCACGTTGCCGAACCCCTGTATGGCAACGGTCCTGCCCTCTATGCCACCCCAGAGCTTCTTAGCCGCGGCCTGGGCAACGGTGGCCACGCCGAGGCCCGTCGAGTATATCCTGGTCTCAAGGCCCCCGAGCTCCAGGGGCTTACCAGTAACGACGCCCAGCTGCTTCAGCCCAGTCCTTGACTCATAGGCGTCCAGGAACCAGGCCATGGTCTGGGGGTTGGTGTTAACGTCCGGGGCAGGTATGTCAAGGTCGACGCCCACAAAGGGTGATATTGCTGAGAAGTAGTTCTTAGAGAGCTGCATGAGCTCATACTGGTTAAGCTGGAATGGGTCAACCTGTATACCGCCCTTAGCGCCTCCGTAGGGGAGACCTGCCAGCGAGTTCTTCCAGGTCATCCACATGGCCAGAGCCATTACCTCGCTCAGGTTGGTCTCAGGGCTGTACCTGACCCCTCCCTTGTAGGGGCCAAGGGCGCTGTTGTGCTGAACCCTCCAGCCTATGAAGACCTTGACGCTCCCGTCCCTCATGACCACAGGTATCTTGACCTGTACAATTCTTTCGGGCGTGGCCAGCATGTCGTAGACTTCCTTGCTCAGGCCCAGTATGCTGGCCGTGACCTCCAGCTGCTTCTTGGCTTCTTCATAAGGGTCAAGCCTTACGGCCAACTCAAATGCACCTCGCATGTATACAGAGCTGTTTCACAAGATATATAAATTCTTGCTAAAATAGTCTAAGAGTTATTCTTATAGGCTTTAAAAGAAATAGACGGCTATTTTAAATTAAGTATTAACGGGAAGCGGCGGAGCCCCTCCTTAGCCAGCCCACGACCGCCAGCAGCAGCACTACTACTGCTGCGACCTCCATTACCGCTGACCACTGCGATACCGCAGCGGGGCTCATGTGAACCCTGAGCGCCGAGTTAAAGGCCCTGAGCTCTATTCCTACAGCTCCAAGGACCATAGACCAAAGGACTGCGACCACAAGCCCGCTTACGTCGACGTTGCCAACCTTTAGCTCAATTGAGGAGAGCTGCCTTATTGTCTTAACTCTCCTGGCGGCCGCGCTGCTCATGGCAACATATGCGTAGTAGCCGGCTATGGTGCCAGGTATGAAGCCTACTGTGAAGACGAGCCCAAAGAGGCTCAGGGCCGCGAGGCCGCTCCAGAAGCCGCCGACGCTGCAGCCCTGAGCCATCCTGGCGCCTATCGCTAGTATGACGCCTCCCAGGAAGGCTATTGCCATCTCAGCCGCGGCGTTCGTGTTCCTCGCTGGGAGCCTGATCGAGAACGTCCCCCTCCAAATGGCTGACACCATGGCGCCGGAGAGTATCATCAGTATAAAGAAGGTGAACACGCTGGCTATGCCCACTGTCTGGAACCAGTTGTTTGGCATTGACGCGGAGCCGAGGACGCCGCCAAAGGGGGCCGTCAAATACTCCCCGAGGAGGCCAACAGGTGTCGTCACGCCGAGGTAGTTGAAGTCCCTGCCAGCCAGGAACACAAATGAGGCCACCATGAAGAGGCCGAACACTGTTCCAAGGAGATACGGCGAGCTCCAAGTCTTTCCCCGTTCGCCGCCGGTCCAGGCTAGCCTGTTATGCCTGAGCCATAGGGCGGCGGCCATAATTCCAGCGAAGAATATAACGCCAGTGAGGGCGGCGGCCGCCCTGAGCGACAGGAAGCTGTCAAGAAGGTTCGGCACATAGTTCTGGGGGGCCCCGTTCATTATGCTGAGTGAGGTGTCGTGGTGCCACCACCAGTTAAGGTTGAGCCCGTCAAATACTGGGAAGGCAAATATAACAGTGCCCGCTATCATGCCCGCTATTTCGAGCCAGTTGACCAGGTAGCCCTGGCCGGCCTTCCACAGCATGCCCACCATGCAGCCCTGGCCAAGCATTATGCCGAAGCCAAATATGAATGAGCCTAACAGGGTGTACCAGCCCGCCCCCGGCACCTTGAAATAGGCGTCCACTGCAGGAACAAGCCCCGAGGCCACTAGGAGCCCTGTGAGGAGCGAGGAGACCGCCACCCCTACGAGGATCATCTCATAGACTTTGCTGTACTTAACTCCCATTACCTGATGGGTCGCAACTACTATGCAGTACGTGGTCCTCTCGGCCAGGACTCCAAAGAGGAAGCCCAGGACAGCGTAGAAAGCAGCGTCAACCCAGGGGTCCACCTTAAACAGCGGAACACCTGCCAACCGCTCCCACCATTTCTCATTTTAGAGAAAACGACCTAAAAGCGTTCTCTTTTTAGAAAAACGGGGACGCTATATGGCAAAATTTTTATAGAGAGAATTCCCTTCTCTAATATGAGAGTGGAAGCATGAGTGAGGCCAGAAAGGTCCTTGTAGACGCCAGGGGGCTCTCGTGCCCAGGCCCCATAACTGAGATAGTTAAGGCCTACAGGAATCTAAAGAACGGAGACACCATAGAGATCTGGGCCACGGATCCCGGCTTCAAGCCTGACGTGGAGGCCTGGGTTAAGAGGACGGGAAACCAGCTGGTCGAGGTTAGAGAGGAGAAGGACAAAATAGTGGCCGTGATAAAGGTCACCGCTAAAAAATAACTTGTAACCATTTTACTTTTTCTTTGTTTAAGATAAAACATTATATCTATTTAACACTCATGCTAATTCTTTGGAGACTCTCTTTATGAGCATGTAGACCAGCGGTATGACTGCTATTGCAAAGGCTATAGCAAAGCCCCAGCTGAACGCATATATGATGCTTGTAACATTAGAGAACGGCTGCACTATGACAGCTATTGCTATAAGTAGGAACACGACGTAGAGCAGGAACCTACCGTAGCCGGCCAGGTCTTTGAGCTCAGGGTGCGACTTCAGGAGGTTGTCAACCACGGTGTCAGTTATGCTTAAAGTAGCTACAAGTATCACTGAAGCGATTATGATGTCATAGAACAGGTATGGGTTTATGAACTTTATCCAGTAGAATATTGCCAGCTGGGCTGCAACCGTTATTATCACTGCGTAGAGGCCAAACTTAAGCACGTTAAATATGGCCCCGAAGAATGGGTTTCCAGAGCCGCCCACCTGCTTCTGCATGTAGTCCACGAGTATGTTAACGAGCGCTATTCCAAGCGTTAGCAGCACTATAGCGCCTGCCAGGGAGGGCAGGTAGTTGGCTATCTCAGTCATATAGACGGTTGCCATGCCAAGCTTTAGCACTGAGAACCCTATGGCCAGTGATATCAATATAATGAAGGCCTTTACAGCGCCGACGCTGAGGCCTAATAGGTTGGCAACGTCAGGGTACTGGGCGAAGAACCTGAGGTTTAGTACTCTTCTTAGGACCGCGGCAACTGCATAAGCAACTACGACGCCTATTACTACTATTATAATGAATTCTATTATCGAGGGCAGGCTCTGAGTAAGGGCGTAGCTTAGAGTTGAGAGCACGCCACTCACTGGACGATCACCAGGTCTCTTTTCTCTTCTAATAAACAAATTTAAAAATCTTTCTGAAGTAGTTTTTTATATTAAAAATATAATAGGGCCACAGCTAGTGCTAATAATAAGTTATAATATTATGGTGCATTCTTGACAGCTGGCAGGCGTATAATCTTGCGCGGGCTTTACCCGGATCAGCCTATTGTAGGCGTTGGTTCCCTTGTAATAATTAACGATCGGGTCCTCCTGGTTAAGAGGGCGGCGCCGCCAGACAAGGACAAGTGGGCTATACCTGGGGGCAAGGTAGAGCTCGGCGAGGGTCTCTACGCCGCCGCCGAGAGGGAGCTAGCTGAGGAGACAGGTCTACTATGTAGCTCTAAAGGCGTAGTGAACGTCGATGAAATAATAACTAGAGACGAAAATGGAAAGGTAATGTTCCACTACATCCTGATAACGGTCCTTATGGAAAACTGTAGAGGGACTCCAAGGGCTTCAAGCGATGCTGTAGATGTTAGGCTGTTTGACATTAAGGAGGCGTCGGAAAGCGCGGAGGTTGCTGCCTCGACGCGCGAGTTCCTCAAAAAGGTTATGAGAGGCCTGACAACCATGACGAACCCCATTGAGGTCATCACTACGTCATCGCGATGATCCGCTCTTTTAATAATGCGCTTTCCGCTCACTATCGGAACATGGCCGCCAGCTAGTAAATGCAGAAAATTCTGATAGCCGCAGGACTTCATCAAGCTAACAGATATAAGTCCTTTAAAAACTCAGCACACGAGGGCCTTGAGTTGCAGGGCTGGGGACCGCCATGGTCTCACATGGCCAGAGGAAGGAGAAGGGGTTGGCTGAGGCCGCTGGTCCTCTCACTTCTCGCTAAGAGGCCTATGAATGGCATGGAGCTTATGGAGGAAATTTACAGGCTCACAGGAGGTCTCTGGAGGCCCTCGCCGGGAAGCATTTACCCTACGCTTGCCGAGCTAAGCGACGAGGGCTTCATCTCAAGGCGCGACGATGGAAGATACGAGCTTACTGAGAGGGGGCTACAGCTGGCGCAGACCCTTTACATGCCCCTAGCGTCGGCCCTTGACCCGCTCGTGATGCTTGACAACGCCCTGACGGACCTTGAGGAGCAGCTTAGCGAGTCCCCAACTATGCTCAAGGACAAGCTTCAGCGCCTGCTTGAAGCAAGGAGGAGGCTTGACGCTATAATCGAGAAGCTGAAGGGACAGGCCGGCCCTTGACATAGGGGCACATCGGGTCGGGGGCCCTCAGCGTCCTGTACCTCTGCAGCGCCCTGGCAGGGCAACCGCCGCGGCAGAGCTCATACATTGTACATGAGCTGCACGGCAGCACGTTGCTCAGGTCCCTCCGCCTGAGGCCCCCAAAGCCGCCCCTCCAAAGCTCCTTAATGCTGTCCCTCCTCACGTTGCCCTCAGGCTTCATGAGTCCAATAAGAAGCTCGCACCCATAAACGTCACCGTTGGCGTCTATCACCATCCTTGACCTGCCTGCTGGGCACGTCTGGTAACTGCTCTTGCCGAGCAACTCCTTGGCCTTCCTGTAGCTTTCCTGAAGTAGGCTTATCGGCATAAGGAACCTCATGGAGCTCAGCGAGATCCTTGGGCTGCCCGCCGCCAAAGGCAGTATCGTCCTCCAGATATTCTCAGACGGCCGTTGAAGCCGGTTTACAATCGCTCTCCCAAAAGGCGCCAGCGCCTCAAAAGTTATGCTGTCCACTCCTAGGTTCTTTGCTAAGTCAATCATGGACTTAACATAGGCCTCGTTAGCGCTGAAAAGGGTGACCCCGATGGTGACCCTGAGGCCCACCTCCTTCAGGTGCCTTATGGCCGAGATGGCGGCCCTGAAGGAGCCTGGCGGCCTTATGGAATCATTTATGGCCTCACTTGGACCGTCAAGTGACACCTGGACCTCCGAGAGCCCTGACTCCCTGAGCCTTACGGCCTCCCTCTTACCTATGAGCGTGCCGTTAGTGCTCATGGAGACCTTCATGCCGAGCCCTGAGGCTGAGCTTATGATGTCGTAGATGTCCCTCCTGAGCATGGGCTCGCCGCCAAGGATGTACAGGACTCTGGTGCCCAGGTCCACGAGCTCCGAGAATGCCCGGGACCACTCCTCATAGCTCAACTCATCAGGGAGAGGCTTATCAGCGGAGATATAGCAATGGAGGCACCTGAGGTTGCAGGCCCTGGTGACGTACGCGGAGACCTGGTACGGAACCCCCTCGGCAGCGAGACCCTCTGAGCCCTCAGCCAAGTGGCTTAGGGGCGTCGCTGGGCACTCCGTCAGGAAGGCCTCGGCAAGGACATCGCTGAATATCTCATCGCCTTTCAACGCTTCCTCCAAGGCGCACGCTTAGCTACTAGCAGTTATTAGCTTTGGCAAGGCTCTAGTCGCTAGGAAGCAGATGGCAAACCAGTTGGAGGCCGGCGCTGTAACAAAGAAGTACAGGAAGGGCATGACAAAGGTTGGCCTCTTCTACCCGTCAACCTATGGAGTGGCCATGTCGTCCCTGGTATACCACAGGCTCTACTTTATGTTAAATGACATGGAGAACGCCTACGTTGAGAGGCTCGTGATGCCTAGCGCTTCAGGAGGCCCTGTACAGCTCAGGGGGCTGGAGGGCGGCACACCCCTCAGGTCCTTTGACTACCTAGTTATACCGGTGCACTACGAGCTTGACTATGCTAACGTAGTTAGAGCGCTCATAGGCTCAGGGGTTAGCGTGAGGTCTGCCGACAGGGCCGGCCCGAAGATAATAATGGGAGGGCCCGCCGTGACGGCGAACCCGGAACCCATGGCAGACGCGGCAGATGCCATAATAATGGGCGACCTGGAGCCGTCAAGTCTGTGGCTAGAGGAGGTGCTCAACGAGGGCGCTCCCATAGAGCCCTCTGAGCACGTTTACGTCCCATCTTATGGACCTCACGAGGTTCGCATAGCCTCCTCCGGCGAGATAAGGGGGGATCCCAGGAGAGTAATGGCTCCGGAGGCCGCATTTACAATAGCTGTTGAGCTGGTGAGGGGCTGCCCCTTCTCATGCATTTTCTGTATGGACTCCTACATAACCAAGCCGTTCAGGCCCAGGCCCGCCGATGATGTAGTCAGGGAGGCCAGGCAGCTTTACCAAAGGTACAAGGAGAGGGTTGCCATGATAGGGCTCACTGTGAACGCCAGCCCGTGGTTTAAGGAAGTCCTGAGCTCGCTCCTTAGTGAGGGGATAAGGTTCTCCCTGCCCTCCATGAGGGCGGAGCTCCTCGACGAGGAGTCCGTGGGGCTCATAGCGTCTGCCGGCCAGAGGACAATAACGCTAGCCCCCGAGACCTCACAGAGGCTCAGGTTCGCCCTGGGCAAGTCGTCAAGGAATGAGGACTTCCTGAGGGTTGCCGAGAGGGCTGGCAAGCTTGGGCTTACAGTTAAGCTCTACATGATGGTCGGGGTGCCTGGGGAGAGGGAGGGGGACCTGAGGGAGGCCGCGGAGCTTGTTAAGAGCGTGTCACAGGTGGCCAGAGTTGAGCTCAGCGTCAACCCCCTCATCATTAAGCCTCAGACCCCGCTCCAGTGGCTCCCCATGAAGGACGAGGGGGAGCTGAACAGGAGGCTGAGGCTGTTCCGCGAGCTCGTGCCAGGTGTTAACTTCAGCTTTTACGACCCCTTCCTTGCGCTGGTGCAGGCCTCAATATCGCTTGGCAACAGGGATACCCTAAAGTACATAGTTGAGACTGCAATGGAAGGCGTTGGCAGAGGCTCGTGGAGAAGGCGCGCCGCGGAGGGCATGTTCTCAAGCGCCGTGAGGCCCAGGGCGTCCCCGCTGCCATGGAGCCATGTAATAGGGGCCGTGGATGAGGGCACCCTGAAAATGAGGCTTAAGGCATATCTGGCAGAGGTGCCTGAGGCGCTGGAGGAGCTAGGGGATGTCAAGGGAATATTTTAAAGCCCCCACCTTATGCTTAACCTGGGTGCGGCGGTCGTCTAGCCTGGATTAGGACGTCGGCCCCCCAAGCCGAAGGTCCCGGGTTCAAATCCCGGCCGCCGCACCAGATCGCCTAAAAATTAATTAAAATTAATTATATGTAGCTATGTTCCCATATAACCATCCTGCAGACCAAACCAGCGCAGAAAATCATAGGTGCATATATGTGAGCCCTTAAAATGGCGAAGCCCCAAACCCACCCCAGTGGTGAGACCTTGAGCCAATGGAGTCTAAGGGGATCCACGTAGTTGTGGACCCCTCTAAGTGCGTTGGCTGTAATATATGCGAGCTCTGGTGCTCCTATGAACATGAAGGTGTGTTCTCGAGGTCCCTCTCCAGAATATCAGTTATAACTTATGAACGCCTAGGCTTTGATTATCCCGTGGTATGCCAGCAGTGTGAGCCAGCCCCATGCGTCGAGCTGTGCCCCACCGGCGCGCTGAGCAAAGGAAAGCTCGGTGAGGTGAACCTAGACAAGGGCAAGTGCATAGGCTGCAGGGTGTGCAGCGAGGTCTGTCCCTATGGCGCTGCGAGAATGGAGCCCAGGGAGGCCCGCTACCCCCTCATCTGTGACCTGTGCGGCGGGGAGCCCATGTGCGTCGCCAGGTGCCCAACTAATGCGCTGTCGCTTTCCAAGGTAACCAACGTAAAGGTGAAGCCGCGTAACGCCGCCGAGGCCTTCGCCATAAGCGAGCTCAGGAAGTTGGCGGATGAGTGGGGTGTTGACGTTGACGAGGCTTAAGGGCTATGGAGGGAAGGTGCTCAGGGTAGACCTTACTCACAGAACATACAGGGCTGAGGAGCTCGACCCCTCGCTCGCCAAGGCCTTCATAGGCGGCAGGGGGCTCAACGCCTACAGGCTATACTGGGAGGTTCCGCCGGGCGTCGACCCGCTGGGGCCTGAGAACAAGCTAATGATAGCGACGGGGCCCCTGGTAGGCTTCCCCCACGGCCTTGGGTCGAGGCTTAACGTGACCTCCCGCTCGCCCCTGACAGGCCTCCTCGGGGACTCCAACGCAGGCACTCACTTCTCCGAGGAGATGAAGTTCGCCGGCTATGACCAGATAATCATAGAGGGCAGAAGTGAAAGGCCTGTGTACCTGTACATCACGGAGTCAGGCGTTGAGTTCATGGATGCCGAGGGCCTCTGGGGGTTCACCGTGTCGCAGACCCACGAGGCTATAAGGCATGAACTCGGGGATCAGAGGGTCCAGGTGGGCGCAGTTGGGCCTGCGGCTGAAAACCTTGTGAAGTTCGCTGGGGTCTTCTTCAACGTCTACAGGGCCGCCGGCAGGACTGGCATGGGGACGGTGTTGGCCTCCAAGAACGTTAAGGCAATAGCCGTGAGGGGGGACGGCTACATTGAAGCTGAGAACGTAGATGAGCTCATCAAGGTTATAGATGAGATGCTCCGCAGAATCTATGAGAACCCGCAGTACTGGCCAAGGAGAATAATGGGCACGTCGAGGGTGCTGATGGCCGGCCAGAGGCTTGGCTTTCTCCCAGGGAGGCACTTCCAGGACCCAGTGGTTGACTACGCGTATGATGTCAGCGGCGAGAGGCTCGCCAGGGAGTACAACGTTAAGGTGAGGGCGTGCTCGGCCGGCTGCGCACTGCCCTGCGCGAGGTTCTTCATGATAAAGAGGGGGCCGCTGGCCGGCCTCATGGGTGAGGGGCCTGAGTACGAGCCCCTCGGCGGCTTCACCGTCAGGGTGGGCAACAGGGACCTGGACAGGGCGCTCAAGATAATACTCAAGGTGGCGGACTACGGCATGGACGCCATAACCACGAGCGAGGTCATAGCTTGGCTCATGGAGCTGAGGCAGCGCGGTGAGATAACGGATGAGGAGGCCGGCGTGAAGCTGGAGTGGGGCAACCCTGACACAATAGAGGAGCTCGTGGACATGATAGCCTACAGGAGGGGCATAGGCAAGGTCCTGGCAGAGGGCGTCAAGAGGGCCTCTGAGATGCTGAACAGAGGCAAGGACATAGCGTTCCACGTTAAGGGGCTGGAGATGATACAGGCGGACCCGAGGGCCCTCAAGGGCTACGGCCTCGGCTTTGCGGTGGCCAGCAGGGGAGCGGATCACCTCAGGTCTGAGCCCTTCGTTGAGGTTGAGGACGATCCTGAGCTTGGCAAGAAGATGTTCGGGGAGCCCGAGGCAGCGATGAGGCTAGGCGTCAAGGGTAAGGGCAAGCTGATAAACTACTTTGAGGACCTCAATGCAATCGTAGATTCGTTTGAGTCCTGTAAAAACACGGCAGAGAACATGCTAATACTTGACTTTGATATGGCCGCCAGGGCCTACACCGCAATCACAGGAATCCACGTCACCGAGAGCGAGATGAGGGAGGCCGGCATGAGGATAGTTAACATAGAGAGGGCCTACCTGGTCAGGGAAGGAGTGAGGAGGTCCCACGACAGGCTGCCGAAGAGGTTCCTGGAGGAGCCGCTGAGGAGCGGGCCAGCTAAGGGGCACGTGATAGAACTTGACGTCATGTTAGATGAATATTATGACGTGAGAGGCTGGACCAGGGATGGCGTACCAAGGAGGTCCACCCTACTAAGGCTGGGGCTCAAGGAGGTGGCCATGGACTTGGAGGCCAGGGGAATAAAGCTCGAGGACTAGCTAACGCGTTAATTGCCCCCCAGGTAAAAGCTAGCAGGTGAGGGCTGTGGAAGTAAGCCTTTCTCCCTCATCCCTGATAATTGCAAGGCTTCACCCCGGGGAGGAGCTGCTTGAGTCCGTGAGGCAGCTCTCCAGGAAGTACTCAATAAGTGGCGGCCTCATAGTAGCCATCGGAGGCCTGAAGCACCTGGAGGTAGGCGTCTACAAGCAGGGAAAGTATGACGTCCAAAGCTTCGACGCCGGCGAGGGCGAGACCATAGAGCTCACGTCTGCCGTAGGGAGCCTGGCCCTCGACGAAACTGGGGCCCCCTCGCCTCACATACACGTGACGGCGGCACTGCCAGATCATCAACCCGTGTCGGGCCACCTGCTTAAGGGCGTGGTCAGCCCCCTGGCTGAAGTCTTCATAGTGAGCGCCTCTGGGACCCTTCGGAGGCTCATGGATCAGTCCATAGGGCTTCCGGCGTTAACTCTGTGAGGCTGTCAGCTTGATACCAAGAGCAGCAGCTCTCGCAATGGCCGTGTCGGTTGGCGTGGCCTTTGGAGTACATGACGCTGTCGCGAAGATGAAACTTGAAGGCGCTGACCCGTCACTTCTCTCGTTCTCGACGCTCTTGGCAGGGCTCCCGCTCCTTGCTATAGTGCTGCCCTTCGCTGGCGGCCTCAGGCTAACCCTCGCGTCAGCTGGGCTCTTTATTGTAGCTGGCATAGTGAACTTCAGCGTCGGAAGGACACTCATGTACGCCGCGACCTCCCGACTATCCTCCAGTGGTGCGAGCGTTATGACCAGCTCCAGCGCGGCCTTCTCAATACTCATGAGCCTGATCCTGGGCGAGCGGGTAACGCCCTCAATAGTTCTAGGGGTCGTCGCTATAATGGCCGGCGTTTACCTGGCTTCGGACTGGGGCACGGAGAGGTTCAGCCTCTCGGGCCTTGGACTTGGGCTTGCCACAGGCTTTGCCATAGCGTCATCAGTGGCTATAATAAAGCTTGGCGACCTCTACGGTGGCAGCCCAGGGCTCGGAGTGATAATAGCTTACCTCTCAGGGCTGGTGGCGCTTAGCCCCAGGGCTAGCCTGGGCCTGCTGAGGAGGTCCGGGAAGCCTGTCGCTATAATGGGCCTGGCCGCGGCCCTGGGCCAGCTTCTCAGGTACGTGGCCCTCACGTCCTTGGAAGTTGACGTCGTGACCCCGCTTCAAAACCTGAGGCCCATAGTGACGACCGCCTTACTTTACGGCGCCACCAGGGAGGCTGGCAAGCACCCTATGATAAGGCACTGGGTCGCGGCCTGCGTGGCGTTCCTTGGAATACTGCTGGTGTCGGGAACTATAGCTCTATAATTATTAAAATTAAAGAAAAACTTTAAAATATAATTATGTTTTAGAAGCAATTATTTAGTTATGCTTTTTCCTCACATTTATTATGTAGTCCTTAAATATAGCCCTCATTGTCGGCACGTCTACTATGGGCGTTCCATCGTCCTTTGCTATTACGTTCTTGGCCGGCGACATCTGCATGTACATTGGGTTCACCTTAGAGACGTTGTCGACGAAGCTCTCGACATACGGGTTAGCATAGAATATGCCCACAGGTATTCTGTCTCCCCACTCCTGGGCCTTAGCAAACGCCCTGCTCAGCTTCTCGGCCACCTCCTTTGGGTCAGGGCCCTTCACGTATGGGTCCCAGTCCTTCTCGCTGTCAAGCTTGTAGAGCCTCTGCTTGTAAAAGTCCGGCGTGTAGATGTTGTTCCACGTCGGGCACGGCTGCAGCACGTCTATGACTGCTGCGCCCCTGTGCTTTATGGCGGCCTTCAGTATCTCCTTAAGGTCGTCTATCCACAGCGCATAGGCCCTGGCCACAAAGGTGTAGCCGCTTGCAAGGGCGACAGATATCGGGTTAACCCAGTCCTGCATGTTAGGTAAGGGCATTGACTTGACCCTCTGGCCTGCCCTCAGAGTTGGCGACGCCTGCCCCTTGGTCAGGCCGTACACCTGGTTATCGTGAATTATCACTTTTATGTCCAGGTTTCTCCTTCCAAGTGCGACGAAGTGCGCCATGCCTATTCCCAGGAGGTCGCCGTCGCCGCCGTTAACCAGCACCGTGAGCTCTGGGTTGGCCAGCTTTATGCCCTCGGCGTAAGGTATGGATCTCCCGTGAAGGTTGTGGACGCCGTTTACATTGAGGAAGTGTGACGTCTTGCCGCTGCAGCCTATGCCTGAAACGTCGACCACTTTGTCTGGCGGTATGTTCAGCTCCGCCAGCGCCCTCTGCATGGCTGTCAGTATGCCGAAGTTGCCGCACGCAGGGCACCAGTCGACCCACACGTTAGTCTTATATGCGGCCTCACTCGCCATAGGTCAACACCTCCCTCACGCTCTTACCCTCAAGGATCCTCTTCACGGCCTCCTTGAGCTCCATGCGATACATGGGCCTCCCCGTGTACTTCAAAATAAACCTTGATATCTCAAAGCCGGTGTTCATCTCTATAACCTTGGCCGCCTGGCCAAGGTAGTTATGCTCAACGTCTATTACCCTCTTGGGGTCGAACTTTGACAGGATGTCAGCCACGTACTTTGATGGGAACGGGCTGAATACCTTTAAGTGAAGGTAGGCGCCGTGATAGCCCTCCTGCTTCAGTTCCTCAAGGGCATCAAGGGCCGCCCCCTTCACGAAGCCCCAGCCCACCAGCAGGAAATCAGCGTTGTCGTCGCCGTAGTATACGGCCCTCTCCTCCACGGGTATCTCCTGGTCCATGATCTCAAGCTTCTTCATCCTCTTGTCATACATCTTGACCCTGTTTATAGGGTCCTCGCTTATGTGGCCCCACTCGTTATGTTCATCGCCGGTGTACCAGGTTATAGCGCCAGAGCCTATGGCAGGCCTCGGGCTTATGGGGTCGCTTAGGTCGAACCTCTTCATGGGTCCTGAGGCCTTAAGTATAAGCTTGCCCCTGTCAACCTTAACCTTAGAGGGGTCAGGCATCCTCATGGCTGATATGACGTTAGCCATGTATTTGTCTACGAGGTGTATAACAGGCACCTGGAACCTCTCGGCCCAGTTGAGGGCCTTCAGCGTGTCGTAGAATGCCTCCTCTATGTCACCACTTGCAATCACTATCCTTGGGAACTCGCCGTGGCTCGCGAAGAGCGAGAAAAGCAGGTCAGCCTGCTCCCCCCTTGTCGGCTGTCCAGTGCTTGGGCCTCCCCTCTGGTAGAAGGTTATCAGCAGCGGCACCTCGTTGTGGCCAGCCCAGCCAAGGCCCTCAGCCATCAGGCTGAAGCCTGGCCCGCTGGTTGCCGTGGCTGCCCTCACGCCTGTGAGTGCGGCGCCTATTGCTGAGTTTATAGCTGCCAGCTCGTCCTCAGTCTGGAAGACAACTATTGAGCCCACCGGCTTGCCATCAACGCTGACGGCCTGGTGAGCCTCTATGAACACAGACTCATCCGATGCTGGCGTTATTGGGTAGTACGACTGATACCTGACGCCGCCCACTATCTTAGCCATGCCTATAACGTCGTTCCCACTGGCGCTGATCATCTCCTCAACGTCGAGCTTGGGCTCATCGAGCTTTGCAAGTCCCCTCACGTCCTTGGGGACGCTCTCCATTGTAAGTCCTATGACGACCATATTAGCGTTAACTATCTTCTGGTTTCCCTTGAACCTCACGCTGAGCCCGTCCCTTATTACCTCTGGGTCAACGCCCAGGACCGCAGCTGCGGCCCCCAGGAGTATGCTGTTCCTGTAGCGCTGCACCTCAACGCTGCTGACGCCGAGCTTCTGTCTGGCCTCGTCAAGTATCTTCCTGAAGTCCAGAGGAACAGAATGAGCGTTTAGCTTCTCCTCAACGATCTTGGCAGCGTTGCCTACGGTGGGCTCGAGGCCGTACTCCTTGAACCTGGCCTCGACCCTCTCCCTTACCTCAGGCTCCATGCTTATTACTTGGGAGATCTTCGTCTTATCAACGCCTGCATCGTAAACTAAGACCCCTCCCGGCGCAACCTCATGGAAGTGTGTCAGGACGGACTCAGCGTCCATTGCGCCCACGAGCTCGACTGGATAGGTTAGGCTGCGCGGGAACGATGTGGCTGATATGGTGAAGTGCACGTACGAATGTCTTCCCACTATGTTTGAGTAGTACTCCCTGTCTGACATGATGCCATAGCCTAGCCCTGCCAGGGAGGCCGTGAGCACCGAGGCGCTGGTCTCAACTCCAGCGCCCTGCGGCCCGCCCAGCAGCAGGTGAACCTCCTTAAGTGCCATTGCTCACACTCATCAAATTAAGCTAGCCTAAAACGCTTTTACACTGATGTATGTATTTTTCTTTTTCATAATCTTAAATAATTTCTTCAAAATATTTTTATAGAAAAGTATTATAAAGTGTATCCAGGGCTACTTGTGAAGTCTCTCCCTCAGCCTCTTCGTGAGCACCGGCACAAACTGGTAGAGGTCGGCCACCACTCCATAGTCGCAGTTCTTGAATATTGGGGCGCTCTTGTCGTTGTTTATGGCTACTACAAGCTTAGCGTCAGTGATGCCCGCCAGGTGCTGCGGCGCGCCGCTTATGCCTATTGCCATGTAAAGCTTTGGAGCCACCTTGTGGCCGCTCAGGCCAACCCAGTGGTCCTCGCTAAGCCACTTGAGGTCGGCCGCCACGGGCCTTGAGCAGCCTATCTGGGCGTTGAGCACCTCCGCCAGATCAAAGGCCAGCTTGAGGTCGTCCTTGCTCCTGAACCCCCTCCCGACACTCACTATTATCTCAGCCGCCTCTATATTAACGCCGCCCCTCTCCTTGGGCCTTCTCTCAACAACTTTAATGGATGGAGTGACCGTTAGCTCCTTTACGTCGCCTTTGGACTGCGACTTCTGCGCCTTGGGCGTCTTCCTGGCGGCCAGGAGGAGGACCGCTGGCAGTGGGACTACGTCGTCCTCCAGCGCCCTCCCGCTTAGGAAGCCGCGAGTGTATGAGACCTGGTCGCCTGAGAGCTTCACATTGAAGACCTCAGTTGCCATGGGCAGATCGTAGAGCCCTGCAAGCCTCGAGAGGGCGTCCTTCAGGTTCTTAGAGGTTAAGGCGACTACAAGGGAAGGCTTGACCTGGTCATAGATCTCCTTAACGGCCTTGAATATGGACTCAGGGTCGTCCTGGCCTATATGATAGACGGTGTGGCCGTACTCGGCCAGCGAGGCCGCATTAACGTTGCCATAAGCCACTATGTGTACGCTGCCCAGCTGCCTGGCTATAGTTAGGGCCTCAGCTATGTCATCTTCAGAACCTCCAACGACCAACGAGGAAGCCATTGCCATCACCTCACGCCTTTATCACGCCCTCGGAAACCAGGGCATCTATCAGCTTGTCGGCAGTCTCCTCAAGGGTCTTGCCCTCTATCATTACCTGCTTCCTCTTGACCGCAAGCACCCTGGCAGCTGAGAGCTTCTTCTTTGGCGTCACCACGTCGCTTAGGTCGCTTAACTTGACCACGTGCTGCGGCTTCCTTGAGGCCATCCTTATCTGTATCAGTGTTGGAGGCCTTGGAGAGTTTATCTCCCTGGTGACGCTCACAACTGCGGGAAGCGGGGCCTCTACAACCTCCACGTAGTCCTCCACGTCTCTCTCGGCCACCAGGGTGTTGCCTTTGATATCTATTTTTCTCGCGAAGCTAACGTAGGGCAGGCCGAGCTTCGCGGCAACCCTGCCCGCCACCTGGCCCGAGAACCCATCAATGGTGGCCTCGCCGGCCAGTATTATATCCGGCTTTATGTTGAACTTCCTGAGCACAGCCACTATAGCGGAAGCTGTGGTCACCTGGTCTCCAGGGGTTATTAAGTCATCCTCAACTATGTAGGCCTCGTCCACACCCTTTGCCAGGCCCTCCTGAACGGCCATCTTTATGTCCTTGTCCCTCTTAGCCACGGGCCCCCATGTAGCTACGCTTATGGAGTAAATCTTTGAGCCCTTGAGGTACTGGTCCCTGATCCTTACCGCCTCCTCCACCGCGTTCCTGTCTATGTCGGAGAGCTTCAGGGGCATGTAGTCAAAGTCCACGGAGCCCTCGGGGGTCCCCCTTATCATCTCCGGGTTGAGGGCCGGCTTCAGCAACACCACTATGTCTCCCACGTGATCACCCGCCTGCTATATTTGACCCTGTAAATAAAAGGCCAAGCTTATGGGCTGCATATAGGGGGCTCAGCTGAGCTCTTTTGGAGTTTACCGTTTGTCCTGTGCCTTCGCTTAATCATTTCCTTAAATCATGGTCGGCGCAGGGACTTCCGCCTTGCCGCAGGGCTTTTGAAATCTCGTGGGCCTACGGGTTATCGAGCCCAACGGAGTGGAGACTCCCATCTAAGGCAAGTCGCAGGGCTCGAGGAAGGGCTCAGCCCAACATGAGCGACTTGAATATCTGCACGTAAGGTACTCCACCCACCACTATCTCAGAGCCTGGGGCTACAAGGCCGAGCCTCGCTGCAAGCTCCACCGACCTCTTGCCGACGAGCACTATCATGTCGGCTTCGTCAAAGTGCCTCAGCACGTCGTTCTCATCGCCAACCTTATCTCCGAAGAACTCCTCGTTAACTTCAAGCACCGCCCCGTCCTCCCTTGTGAACCTCCTATTTAGTAGCTCGGCGTCAGCTACTGCTAACACCGTGCCAGACTCGGACCTTATTATGTTGTAGACCAGCTTGCTTCCCATGTCGGTCAGCTCAAAAGTTGTAACGACGAGGGATGTTTAAAAGCTCAAGTAGGGCTAATTGGCTACTGCGGCAGCGCCTGTCTGAAGACGCGCATCGCGTTGCCCCACAGGACGGCCTCTGCGTGGCTACCAAGCCTTGAAGCCAGGTCATCAATGTTGGAGAGGTCTGAGAACCCCTGCGGGTACTTGTCAAGGCCTAGGAAGTCCGTGCCCAGGGCCACGTAGTCCCACCCAAACCTCTCGCCGATGTAGCTGGCCACTGTGGCTATTCCATTTATGTCGTCGGACGGCAGCGTGCCTGGTATGCTGGTCACGCCAATCACGCCCCCAGTCTTTACTATGCCCTCTATCTCCGCGTCGTCGAGGTTCCTGTAGTGCTGCTTAAGCGCCATCACGTTGCTGTGAGTGGCTATGACGGGCTTCCTGCTTAATGACGTCACGTCAAGGGTTGTCTGCCTGGACGAGTGCGACACGTCTATTATCACTCCAAGCTCGTTGGCAAGCTTTACCAGCTCCTCGCCCTGGTCTGTGAGGCCGTAGTCCTTCTTTGAGGTGCAGGAGGACGCGAACTTGGTGTTATAGTTCCAAGTTGGAGCTATTACCCTGAGGCCAGCGTTAAAGAGCCAGAGCAAATCATAGGCGTCGCTTAGGGCATCCGTGCCCTCGAGCCCTATTATTAGCTTCACCCCAGGCTGATCCAGGTCGCTGGCCCTCCTCACTATTCTTACCTTGCCCTCGCGCTCAAGGCTTAGGAAGTACTTAAGCTGGTTGAGCAGCACGTTAAGCGTTAAGTCATACCTTCCCCTGCCGACCGCGGGGAATATCATGGCCACTACTGCAACGTCGCCTAACTTTGACAGCTTATCAAGGCTCGTGGGGCCTTGCCCCGACACGAAGTCATAGCCCCTGGAGTACCAGTACCCTATGTCCTCATGTAGGTCAATAAGCCTCGTGGTCCCACCGGACAGCCTATGGTTAAAGGCTAAATATTATATGTTCACGTAATGAAACTTTATACGCGCCTAGAACAGCTTTCTACTTAGTGAGCGAGTTGGCGCTGCAGAACTTTGAGGCCAGGAGAAGGCTGGCCGAGTACTTTAAGAATGAGGCTAAACGTGAGCTTGAGTATGCGGAGAAGCTGAGGGCGACCTCCGAGAAGTCCCAGAACCCGGTGGTAAAGCTCATAATGGACGCCGTGTCCCAGGATTCAATAAAGCACTCTAAGATTTATGAAACTATGGCATCCATAATTCAGGGCACGGGGCTCATAGACCAGGCGGAGTCCTCGGCCGTGCTTAACGACATAGAGTCGCACATACAGATGGAGAAGGAGAGCATAGACGAACTTGAAAAACTTAAAAATGATAATATGATAAAGTCCGACCCCGCGCTCACGTTCCTCATAGATATGCTGCTGAGGGATGAGAGCTTCCATCACGCCCTCCTGACGCAGATCTACAATGCAATAATAAAGAACATAACTCTCAGCGAGCAGGAAATATGGGACGCCGTGTGGCGTGACGCGACATATCATGGAACACCGGGAGGTTAACCCCATAGGGTTCCTTTATTATGCACTGAGACCCTCGTAACTCAGGAGCCCCTTTTCTTTACGTATTGAAGTTCACCTTCTCATTAAATTAACGTACAGTTGAACCTCAGCAAGGTCACTCAGGGCTTCAACAATATCAAGGGCCTCATAGACGTCGCGAGAGGAGTAGGCCACTATGCCGTGGCCTCTGAGCGCGGCCGCCTGGCACTGCTTAAGCGCGTCGCTTACCGCAGCCGCGAGCTCTGGGGTGCCAGGCTTTACATAAGGTACCTCGCTGACGCAATTAACTCTTGCCTTGGCCTCTGTAGTTATGGAAAGATCGAGCTTAGACCCGAGCTCGTAGAGCGCTATCACCTTAGGTGGGTGAGCGTGGACAACGCTCACGGCTGAAGGTATTGAACTGTAGATGCCTAGGTGCATCCTGAACTCGCTGCTCGGGGTTCCAACTATCACGTTACCGTCAAGAGTCATAACTGCTATGTCGTCGGCCTTAAGCTGATGCCTTGGAACTCCCGTCGGAGTTATGTAAACAAGTCCTGACGACCTGTCTATGACACTGACGTTACCCCCCTTCACTTGTACTAGCCCCCTCTGGTAAAGGAGCCTCATAACATCTGCAACGACTTCCATTACTTCCTCGTTCAACCTCAACCTACGTAACCCATCTACCAGGACTATTACAACTGAGTTAAAACCGTTAGGGCGAACTGATGGACTTCATTAATGATTGTTTCTAAGCGCAGCTTGCTGTTCGCCGCATCAAGGGTAGGTATAGCCATGCATGCTCTACATAAAGATCTATACAATAACTGTGTACATACATTAATACCTTTAAGGCATGACTGTCGCCGTGAGGTCGGCGTTTTAGGTGGCGCGCATGCCGAGCAGGTCCCTGAGGAAGGAGCTTTCCTTCCTTGAGATACTGATAGCCGGGATAGTGGGCGCCGTGGGAACCGGCGTCCTCTTCGCGCCCGCGCAGATGGCCGTTGAGGCAGGGCCGAGCTTAGTAATGGCATGGGTTCTCGGCGCCATATTCTACACATTCATATCAATACCTATTATAGAACTTGCCCTTACCTGGCCCGAGGCCGGAGGGCCTGCCAGGTACCCCCTGTATACCCATGGTAACATCCTAAACCTGATATCATCGTTTATGAACCTGGTCTGGTACCTCTTCATACCTCCGATAGAGGCCCTGGCCACTGTCGAGGGCCTCTCGTTCATATTTCCGTCACTAATAGTCCCACACACCACTATTCCGACCCTACAAGGCGCAGTGGTGGGAACCCTGCTCCTGTTGCTCTTCGTGCCATTCAATTACTTCGGCGTGAAGGCCTTTGGTAAGGCCACGGCCTCGATCGGCATTATAAAGCTGCTCGTTTACGTTGCCGCAGCGCTGGCCCTGGCCTTTGCGTTCTTCGACTTCAGGAACTTCTCAGCAGTCAAAGGAGGTTTCATGCCCTTTGGGTTCAGCGGCGTCTTCCTGGCGATACCCTTTGCCATGTTCGCATATGGCGGCATAAGGGTTATACCCGACTTCGCCGAGGAGGTAAAGGATAAGTCGTTCTTAGGAAAGGCCATACTGCTAACGGTGCTGGGCCAGACGCTCTTCTATATACTGTTTAGCGTGGTCTTCATTGGCGGGTTAAAGTGGAGCTCGCTTAGCATAACGCCCGGTAACTGGACGGCAGTGGGCTACCTGCCAGGGAATCCCTTCGTAGACTTAGCAAACGCCGCCAGGTCCTCGCTTGCGCTCTACCTGACGCTAGTCGTCGCTATACTAGGCCCATTCGTCACAGGCTACATATACCTGGGCAGCGGGGTCAGGGTGCTGTTCTCTATGGCAAGGTCGGGCTACATGCCGGAGAAGCTTAAGGAAATAAGCGAGTCCTACGCGATCCCCTACTGGGCCCTCATAGTGTTTGCTATAATTGCAGCCGTTCTGACCTTCCTGACGGCCCCAGTGCCCACAATATATGCTATGCTCCAGGACGCCGTGGTGGGCGGCTACCTGGCGTTTGCAACTCTCCCCGTGGCAATGCTCGCTGGCCACAGGAAGAACCTGATACCTAAGGAGTACAGGTTGCCAGGCTCATGGATATGGGCGGCCCTGGCCTTTGCCAGCGCCTCTCTCATATCATTCTGGAGCGGCTGGCCCGCGGTGCCCTACGCAGTGGCCATAGGGCTTGCCGGCGCCCTGATCTTTGGCGCCGTATTTAGGGTCAAAGGAAGCCTTCTCAGCTCCTTATGGTACCTTGTATACCTGGGCTTCATAGTACTCATGTCCTACATAGGCAGCGATGGCGCCCTCTCGATCATAGGCTTCATACCAGCAAGCATCATAGTGGCTGTAGTCTCAGTCGTGGCGTTTCTTCCATGGGGGGTCCTCAGCGCAAGCTCGTCGTAAAACGATTCCTGCCACTTGGCACCCCATAGCTTTCCCTTCCTTTTCTTAATATTCTAAATTGTTGATTAAAATATTAAAACCCTTTTCTTTATATAGCGACTCGCCTCCAAAACATGTAAACATATACTTCAATAGGCGGTAGTCCTTAACGTCGTGTAGCTCTCGCTCACCTCTGGTACCTTCAACCTCCTCGAGGCGAGCTCGCTCATTGCCTCCTCATAACGCTTAACCAGCATGGAAGCCAACGTCTTGCCAAGCCTCCCTATTATTACCTTAGCAAAGGGGTTCTCCATCTTTTCCACGGCCATATCCATGTCAGCTGCGGCCTCGCTGAAGGCCTTTGAAAGAGCCTCAAGTATGAACTGCCCTCTGACCGGGTCCAGCAGCATCTTGTTTAAGATGGTGAAGTATGTGTGCCTCAGGGCCCCCATGGGTATGAATGGCAGCGGGAACGTTATCACTCTCAGCTTCTTAATTCTATCCAGAAGCTCTAAGTCATAAATTACGTCGTCCTCGGTCTCCCCGGGGAGGTTAACTATCATTGTGCCAACCACTACCCATCTGTTATCGTTGAGTATGCCTATGGCCTGCTCCACTACCTCAGGGTACTGCTCCGGCGTGTAGGGAAGGGCCTTACCGGGCATGAGCTTCCTCAGCAGCCTCGGGGAGCCCGTCTCTATGCCCATCTCTATGAATGTCCTCCTGTCACCCTCGTTTATGTACTGCGCGGCCTCCTCAACCATCTTAGGCCTGTAGGCCACCGCGGCGGCCGTTGTAAAGTCCGTGGATATAGTATACTCGTCGCCATACGACTTGACAAGCCTGTAGGCCTTCCTGGTGAGCTCGATGACCTTCTCAGGGTTGGGCTCTATGCCCTTGGCTCCGTACCTAAAGAACTCTTCGCTGTGAAGGTTTATGTCCTTCATCCCACCCCTCTCTATGTTGACCCTTATCTCCTGATCTATGTGGCCCTCAAATGGGAGCGACTTTATGGCGCCGCTGAGCGTCGGGGTGCAGAAGGAGCAGCCCCTGCCGCAGCCCCTTGAGACCTCCACCAGTCCCCCGTTCGCAGGCGTCAATATCGTCGGGATGTCCTCAAGCTTAGCTGGAGGGGCTGAGACCACCGGGGGCAGGGGCTCCCCCCTTAGAAGCCTGGAGAACACCGAGGGGCCGAGGCTCTCGAACTCCCCCTCATATACAACATCCACTCCAAGCTTCCTATGATAACCGGTGTCTGTCAGCTGCCACGTGGCCGGCCCTCCGACAACTATCTTCATGTGGCTCCTGTGCGCCTTAACTGCCGGGTTTGTAAATATCTCCAGGAAGGACCTGGCGATGAACGGTATGCCCCTGTAGGGCAGGCCGGCAAGCTTAAGTATCCAGTAAACTATCCCGCTTCCAAAGCTGAGCCCGAGGGGGTCCATGACATATATCCCAAGCACTCTAGTGTTGGACCCTATGACCTTGTCAAGCTCATAGGGGCTGGCTATGACAACCTCGTCTCTGCTAACCACACCCTTAGCCACGAGCGAGGCCTCGACCTTAGCTAAGCCATAGGGAGCCCTCTCAGCTATGCCATTCCTTGACTTCACCCTGAAGTACGTCCTTGCTATGAGGGGCTTGATGTAGCTGTCCGGGAGGGCGCTTATGAAGCCTGCCACGCTGGCGCCTAAGGTGTCACTGGCGGTGGCCCCCTCAGCCGTTAGCACGACCTTGAAGCCCTCGCTCACAGCCTTCACCCACACTGTGCGCATGTAATATGTAGAATACCGCTACTTTAAAAGTGCTAACTTAAATTAACATTTATGGAACCTAATTAAGGCTTTACGCCTTAGGTTTCCCGAGTCCTCAGGGCTGCGGCGTGTCGCTTAGGTACGGCGAGGAGCTGCTGAGGTCGGCTGAGAAGCACCTGAAGGCTGGCCTCTATGGAATCTCGTGCTACGAGTCCAGGCAGGCGGCCCTGTCATCGCTGGCCATGCTTGGGGCCAGGTCGTCTCACAGCCTAAGGGAGGCCTACGCTGAGGCCGTTAAGAGGGGTGCCCCGAGGAACCCTCAGCTCCCTGCGTGCCTTGGCGTCTTGGACTCCCTTAGCATACTTACAAGCGACGCCTGCGACGACGCCTGCAGCGACGAGCTCCCAGGCGGCTATGAGGTCAGCGAGGCCACCGAGGAGGACGCCGTGAAGGCGCTGGAGTGCGCGAGGGTTATAATTGAGTACGTCAGGAGGGCCCTGGGCGTGCCCTCCAGACCTACAAGATAAGGCCTTTCAAGGCACAGACCACCGCTTATTAACTTTAACGCGCGTTAAAGGTCTGAGTGAGCGAGTTGGCTATAGAGGTTCAGGACCTGCGAGTCAGCGTGGACAACAAGGAGATACTGAAGGGGGTCTCGCTTAGGGTTGAGAGAGGGGAAGCCGTAGTCCTGATGGGTCCTAACGGCAGCGGTAAGACCTCACTTGCATACGCCCTCATGGGGCATCCAAGGTATAAGGTTGTCAGCGGCAGGATATTAATGGACGGTGTTGACATAACTAACGAGCCCACATACGATCGCGCCCTCAGGGGCCTAACCCTGGCCTTCCAGAGCCCGGTCGAGGTCCCAGGCGTAAAGCTGAGCTACTTACTTAACGTAATAAACGCCAAGAGGGTTAAAGGCTTTGACCTAAGCTACGTCGACCCGCAGTTCGTCTCGTGGGTCAGGCAGCGCTCGTCAGAGCTTGGCATGTCGAAGGACCTGCTTGACAGGGAGGTCAACGTGGGCTTCAGCGGAGGCGAGAAGAAGAGGTCTGAAATCCTTCAGGTGCTCGCCATGAGGCCCAAGTACGTTATCCTTGACGAGCCCGACAGCGGCCTTGACGTTGATGGCATAAGGATCATAGGAAACACCATAGCCTCCATGGCATCCCAGGGCATAGGGGTGTTAATAATAACTCACCACGCCGAGATAACCAAGTTCGTGAGGCCCTCAAGGGCCTACGTGCTTATCAACGGAAGAATAGTGGACTCCGGGGGACCTGAGCTAGTTGACGAGGTCCTCACCAAGGGTTATGAGACCCTTCAGATGGCGAGGTGACAGCCTTGACGGAACCCGTTAAGCTTGTGAGGGAAAGGGAACTCAAGGAGGTAATGCACTTCGACGTTGGGTCGCTGCTTGGCAGGTCAATGCCATACCCCAAGGAGGTGGAGGTCAAGGGTAAAATTTCAAGGGACCTCGTCGAGGAGATCTCAAGGTCCAAGGGGGAGCCCGAGTGGATGAGGCTCCTCAGGCTCAGGGCGCTTGAAGCGTTCGAGAGGCTACCCATGCCCAACTGGCTTGAGGGCGTTGAGAGCATAGACCTTGATGAGATAGCCGCCTACGTGAAGCCAAAGGCTGAGAGCTCCAGTGAGTGGGAGGACCTGCCTGACTGGATGAAGGATGCCTACAGGAAGCTCGGCCTCCCAGAGGCCGAGGCCAAGGTGCTCTCGGGCCTCACGGCGGTCTTCGACAGCGAGAACATGATAACCAGAGTCAAGGAGGAGCTGAAGAAGAAGAACGTGATATTCATGTCTATGGACGAGGCGGTGAAGAAGTACCCCGACCTGGTCAAGGAGTACTTCGGCAGGGTATTCCCGTACAACGATCACAAGTTCGCCGCACTTCACTACGCCCTCTGGAGCGGCGGCGCGTTCGTCTACGTCCCCAAGGGGGTCAAGGTGCTCAACCCGGTCGAGGCGTTCTTCCTGATAGGCAGCGAGCTCGAGGGCCAGTTCGAGCACACGCTCCTGGTGGCTGACGAGGGCAGCTTCATACACTTCATAGAGGGATGCGCGGCCCCAATACTGCCGAAGTTCAGCTTCCACGACGGTATGGTGGAGATCTACGCCAGGAAGAGGTCCGAGGTCCACTTCACTACAATACAGAACTGGAGCGGCAGCATAATCAACTTCAATAACAAGAGGGCCATAGCCGAGGACTACGCTAACGTCGAGTGGGTTGAGGGCAGCATAGGGAGCAAAATAACGTTCACGTACCCAAGCACCATACTTAAGGGGAGGGGCGCCTCTACCAAGAACATATCCATAGGCATAGCCAACGGTCCATCCAAGATAAAGGACGTCGGCTCCAAGGCCATACACGTGGCGCCTGAGACCAGGAGCCTGATAATATCGAAGAGCATAAGCTCAGGGGGCGGCATAGCGGCCTACAGGGGCCTCGTCAAGGTACTTAAGGGCGCCAGGAACAGCGTCGCCCACGTGCAGTGCGACAGCCTAATAATGGACAGGGAGAGCAGGGCCTACACGCTGCCGAGGAACGAGGTTGACGAGCCAACAGCGGAGGTGACCCACGAGGCCACCGTTGGAAGGCTCGGCGAGGAGCAGCTGTTCTACCTGGCCTCAAGGGGCATAACTGAGGGGGAGGCCAAGGCAATGATAGTCAACGGCTTCATAAGGGACGTACTGAGGGGGCTGCCGCTTGAGACGGTGAGCATACTAACAAAGGTCATCGAGCTCGAGTTCAGCCAGCTCGGGAGCGTTGGGTGAACACTACTATGACCTCGCTCCTGGTTGAGAGGGCGAGGAGAATAGCCTCCACGGCATTGTGGCAGGCGGTCGCAGACTCGCCCACAACTAAGAACTACACTAACTGGAGGCTCTTCGAGGAGGCTTTGAACTTGAGCGGCCCCGTGAGCTTCTCGCAGCCCAAGGGAAGCTGGGACATGGTGCTAGGGCCCTGCGGCGCCAGCTACAACTATGACATTGATGAGAGCGTGCTTGACCTCTCGGCATCTAAACTCTACGCGGAGCACGTAGCTAGGCTTGCCGGTGCGCACAAGCTTGAGCCCACGAGCGGCACTTACAGAATAGCCCTCTGCAGGCCCGAGGGCGACGGCTGGTACTCCTATCACCTTCTCATAAACGTCAATGAGGGGGTAAGCGCGAACATCTTAGTCTACGCGCCGAGGGCCTCGCCTGGGACCACGGGAATAGAGGTCAGGGCCAAGAGGAACTCCAACCTTAACCTTGTGATAGTGGCGGAGCCGCAGGCCGAGAAGCCCATGGCATTCATATTGAGGAGGGCCCTGGGAGTTGGAGCCAAGGTTAGGTCAACTGTGGTCTCGGGCGGCAGCGTTATGACGAGGGTTGACGAGCAGAGCCTCCTGAGCTCCGGCTCACAGCTCGTGCACAGGTCCTTCGTGGCCTCGTCAGAGGGCCAGACAGTTGATGATGTGATAGATACCGTTCAGACGGGCCACGACAGCACCGCCGATGTAACAGGCTTTGGCTTCTCGTCCGGCAGGTCGCTGGTGTCCGTGAGGGGCACGGTAATCATGAACCCGCAGTCCTACGGCTCGTCGTCAAGCTTCGTAGTTGAGGCCCTGCTCCTGAGCGAGGAGTCCAGGGCCTACACTATGCCTATGATGAGGATAGACACAGGGGACATAAGGGCCGCCTCCCACCGCGCCGCCCAGTACAGGGTGCCCCTGGACCAGCTCTTCTACCTTGAGTCCAGGGGCCTTAACGGGCAGGAGGCCTTCGAGCTGCTGCTCAGGGGCAAGCTGCAGTCTACCCTAGATGGCCTACCGGCCGAGCTGACGTTCCAGGCGGAGGACCTGGGGTTAAGGCTGATAAAGAAAGCCGTCGAGGCCATAGCAGCGAAGGTCACTCCTCAGCAGGAAGCCCGAGCTCCCTCTTGACCTCCTTTGCCTTTTCAGCCACCTCTGCCAGCCTCTGCTCGTAAAGGTTAGCGCCCGTGGAGTCTATGGCAACCGTTAGCGGGCCGAACTCCTCGACCTCGAAGACCCACATGGCCTCTGCCATGCCCAGCTTGTCAAGCCAGTAAACGGCTGGCACCCTCTTTATCGCCTCGGCGGCCAGCGCCCCGGCGCCCCCAGTGAAGACCGCATAGACCGCCTTGTGCTTCTTCATGGCCTCAGCCGTGCCCCTGCCCATGCCTCCCTTGCCAATTATCATCTTTACCCCGGTCCTCTCTATGAACTCCGGCTCCACGGGCTCCATCCTCATGCTTGTCGTGGGGCCGGCAGCTATGATCTTCCAGCTGCCGCTGACGTCCTTGACCGCCACCGGCCCGCAGTGGTAAAGCGCCAGTCCCCTGAGGTCCACGGGCAGCGACCCTCCCCCGCGGAGCACCTCAAGGGCCAGCTCGTGCGCCTCGTCCCTTGCCGTGACCACCGTGCCCGTGAGGTAGACGACGTCGCCTATCCTGAGCTTATCCACGTCCTCGTCCCTGAGGGGGGTCCTCAGGTGGAACTCCCTGGCAGAGCTCATTCTCATCACCTCATATCATGCAGCCGCTCCCCGTGTACCTTATGTGCTTGCTAGTCATCTCCCAGCTGCCGTCGGAGTGCACCACAGCAGAGGCCCTCCTGGTGGCCCAGCAGCTTGTCACTATACCTATGGCAAAGGTCGCCGGGTGCCTGTATGAGTAGTCTATCTTAACGTCCAGGGCTGTAAGGCCGCCGCCGAAGCCGTGAGGTCCCAGCCCGAGCTTGTTTATCGCGTTAAGCAGCTCCACCTCCAGCTTGGCTATGTTGGGGTCAGGGTTGCGCTCGCCCACGGGCCTCAGCAGGGACTTCTTGGCAAGCGTTAGCGCTATGTCAGCCCCTGCTGCCACAGAGACGCCTACTATCACAGGAGGGCACGGCAGGGGGCCGTACTTCACTATGGTGTCTATGACTCCGCTCTTGAGCTTCTCAAAGCCAAGTATGGGCTCGCTCATTATTAGCGTTGCCGGGAACTCGCTCCCGCCGCCCTTAGTCATGAACCATACCTTCAGGTCGCTGCCCTCCACAATGTCTACGTGGATCCACGGTATGTACCTGCCGGTGTTGTCACCGCTGTTCTTCTTGTAGAACGGGTCCACGGCGTTGGGCCTCAGGTAGCCGTCCTTCGTGGCTTTCCTGACGGCCTCGCGCGCAGCGTTAACCGCGCCCAGCCTGAGGGGGAAGTTCTCGCCCATCTCAAAGAAGAAGTAGGGGGTTCCCGTGTCCTGACATATGGGCACCTTCCTTGTGCACGCTATGTCTATATCCTTCAGTATGGCCTCGAGCTGCTTCTTAGCCAGTGGGTTCGTCTCCCTCTCATATCCCTCCTTCAGTGCCCTGTAGACGTCCTCAGGTATACTCGTGGCCGCGGTCCTTATCATTTCATAGAAGGCGCCCACTAGGTCCTGCTCAGTTATGCCCAAGCCTCACACCAGGCTCAGCTATCACGTCAAGCTAAATATTCCTTTACTATAAAATCCCCAATACTAAGTTAGACTATCCTGACTCGCCAGCCTCTCGATCTCTGACGCTATATCATGAGAGGCGTCCCTTAGCAGAGGGGGCTGCGGGTCCTCCCTGAGCACCTGGAGCAGAGCGCTGTAAACCCTCTCTGGCGTCGCCTCGCTGCAGCTAAGCACCCTGTAGCCTTTCCTGCCCTCAAACAGACTTGCGTTCTCATTATGCTCGAAATGCCTATCGATCTTTAATATGACTGCCCTCTTTCTCATGATTGAGGCCTCTACAAGGCTCCCATAGCCGGCCAACGCTACCAGCGCCTTAGCTTTGGCCACGACTTTCGTTGGGTCAGAAACAAAGTTCTCCCCGCCCAGGGTCACCACGTCCATGCCGACTTTAGTTAGATGCTCCTCCAGCTGTCTGGCCAGCCTGAGGCCGGCGTTTGTTCCACCTATGTTGATCACCACGTAGTCACCCTCCTCCGGCTCAGGGTAACTTTCATGTGTTGGGATCTGGCCGTACCTCAGAAAGCCTTCGCCGTCGCCCCAGAGGCCCACGTTAAATCGAAGGGTAAACCTGTGAAAGCTCTTCAGGACCCATGAGTTGACCCTCCTGGACACGTAGTTGGCTGAGCTGCCCAAGGACGTTATGTCGGTTATGAGCACCGACTTCTGGGGCAGACCGAGGCCGCTCATCATGAGCTCCCACGGCTCGTCGCCTATCACCATGTCGAAGTCTTCCAGGTCCAGGCGCTCGGCTATGGCTCGAGAGTTGCGCCTCAAATCAAGGTAAAGCCTGGCCAGGCCAATAGGTGAAAACGTCACCCTGCAGTCCTTTATCACGTTCATTATGGAGTCCCCAAGGCTCCTCAGCTCCCGGGAGAGCTCATGGAGCCTCTCGGCCCTGGCCTCGAGGTACCTTGCAGCCCTACCGGCTGTGAGCCACGTTACGTCAGCCCAGCCCAGCAGCCTTGAGAGCCTGTAGTCTCTGGTCACGTGGCCTAGGCCGACGCTTGAGCTCACATAAAGCACCTTAAGCTTCAAGGCCTGCACCTGGAGCATGTACTAAAGCGTATTTTAACGTGTTGCTCTATGTTACCACTAGGAATAGTAACGAGGTGCCTGGCTTGAGCATAGTCATAGGTAAAGTGAACAGGGAGCTATTTGAGAAGGTCATTTACCCTCAGCTGGGCGCAAAGGACCCCTCCGTCATAGTTGGGCCCCAGTTCGGGGTCGACTTCGGGGTTGTGAGGGTTGGGGACTATGACCTAATATTTGAGGTTGATCCAGTTTATGTGGTGCCGGAGTACGGCTGGGAGAAGAGCGCCTGGTTCGCGGTGCACATACTCGCCAGTGACGTGGCCGTCTCTGGGGTGCCGCCGAGGTACCTCTTCATAGACCTCAACCTCCCCCTCAACATGAAGGACGATGAGCTGGCGACCCTCTGGGGTTACATACACAGGGAGTGCAGCAGGCTGGGAATATCAATAGTTGCCGGTCACACCGGCCGCTACGGCGGCATTGATTACCCAATGATAGGCGGCGCCACCATGGTCGCGGTGACGCCCAAGGATCACTACGTGACGCCAGGCATGGCGAGGCCCGGGGACGTCGTAATAATGACTAAGGGCGCCGCCGTTGAGACCGCTGGGATACTTGCATCCATGTTCCCTGACGTCCTGAGCAGGAAGTATGGCGATGAGTTCGCAAGAAAGGCGCAGGGCATATTCTGGCTTCAGTCTGTAGTTGAGGACGCGCTCACGCTCTCACAGCTTGGCCTGAGGACTGGAGTCACGGCCATGCATGACGCTACTGAGTACGGAGTCTGGGGGGCCCTTAATGACATAGCAGAGGCCAGCGGGGTCTCGATAAGGGTTCACAGGGAGAAGCTGTTCATGAGGGATGACGTTAGGAAGGTTATTGACGCCTTCTCTGAGTACACGTCGGTGCCCGTTGACCCATATGCGTCAATAAGCGAGGGCACGTTGATAGCCACCGTTAGGCCCGAGGTGGCCGACAGGGCGGTGGGGCTCCTGAGGTCCAAGGGAATCGACGCGGCCGTCATAGGCGAGGTAGTAGAGGGCAAGGGAGTTTACCTAGTAGATGACAGCAGCGAGAGGCCGATCTCCCAGCCTGAGAGGGACCCCTTCTGGGAGCTCTTCTTCAAGGTCCTCCAGATGCGGAGGTGATGCAGGGTGAGCAGGTGGGGCATACCGGTGGCTATGACCATAGCTGGCATAGACAGCGGTGGCGGCGCTGGGGCCAACGCTGACCTCAAGACTTTCGCGGCGCTTGGAGTTCACGGGACTGTGGCCGTGACCAGCGTCACGGCCCAGAACACGTATTCAGTGACAGGAATATACGACATGAGCCCAGAGGCCGTGGCCAGGCAGATAGAGACGGTCTACGAGGACATGGGAATAGACGCCGCCAAGACTGGCATGCTCAGCAACAGGGACATAGTTCACGCCGTCGCCACTGAGCTTAAGAAGTATGACTTTCCGCTGGTCGTGGACCCAGTCATGGTGGCCAAGAGCGGCGCGCAGCTGCTCAGAGATGATGCCATAGACGTGCTAGTTAAGGAGCTCTTACCCAGGGCCACGTTAGTGACCCCGAACTCGCCTGAGGCCGAGAGGCTCTCAGGCATGAAAATAAGGGGCCTGGAGGACGCCCGCCGCGCCGCCAAGGCCATAGTTGATAGCACTGGGGCCGCGGCGGCCCTGGTCAAGGGCGGCCACCTGGGGGGCAGCGAGTCCGTTGACGTGCTGTACTACAACGGGAGCTACTGGGAGTTCAGGGCCCCTAGGATAAACACTGAGGACACGCACGGCACGGGCGACGTGCTCTCGGCCGCCATAACCGCATTCCTGGCCAAAGGGTTCCAGCTGCCCGACGCCGTGAGGGCTGCCAAGGACGTGATAACTGAGTCCATAAGGTACTCGCTCAGGCTTGGCAAGGGCCACGGGCCCGTGAACCCCTCCGCCTGGAGCTACGTGCCAGCGATGAAGTACAACGCTATACAGGACCTCAGGGCAGCTATAGACATGCTTAAGCAGCAGGAGTACTATGTCTCAGTCCTCGTCCCAGAAATATCAATTAACGTGGGGGAGGCCGTGGAGTACCCCTACGCCAGGGGCGTCGATGACGTGATAGCGGTCCCAGGCAGGATAACCAGGTATGGCGATAGAATCATGGTTCATGGCGACCCCACGCCGGGGGCCTCAAGCCACGTGGCTAGGGCCATCTTAGCCTATATGAGCAAGTACCCGGAGTACAGGGCGGCCGCAAACATAGCCCTAAACGACTACATAAGAAAGGCTGTGGAGTCCCTGGGTCTCAGGTGGTCCTACTATGACAGGTCTGAGGAGCCTGAGAACGTCAAGGAAATGGAGGGCGGCTCCATACCGTGGGGCATTAGGAGGGCCCTCGAGAAGGCCAATGGACCCGTCGACGTAATTTATGACACGGGCGACTTTGGCAAAGAGCCCGGATCCTTCGTCTTTGGACGTAACGCCATGGAGGTTGCCAGCAGGATGATCGAGATTGGAAGGAAGGTCAGGGAGCTGATGAAACAGGAGAAGTAAGGCTAACGCCTTCTTCCAGTCCTCCTTGCAGCTATGTGGCCCACCTTTCTGCCCGGCGGGGCATTTCTTGAGGTCGTCGTTGGCCTGCCCTCGTGCTGGTGGAAGCCGCCTCCGAACGGGTGGTTGGCAGCGTTCATGGCAACGCCTCTTACGGTAGGCCACTTAGTTCCCTTGACCCTGTACTTGTAGTAGCTGTTGCCGGCCTTGAGCAGCGGCTTCTCTATCCTGCCGGCCCCAGCCGGAACCCCTATGGTGGCCCTGCAGTTGCCCGAGATCTCCTTCTCCCTCTTGCTCGGCAGCAGCACCTTCACGGTGTCGCCGGACTTGCTCAGCACTATGGCATAACTTCCCGCCTGCCTGGCCAGCTTCCCGCCGTCGCCAGGCCTGAGCTCTAGGTTGTAGACCAGGGTGCCCTCAGGTATCTTAGAGAGGGGAAGCACGTTGCCAAAAGTTGGCTCTGCATCAGGACCTATCTTTATCTTCTGACCAACGAACATGCCCTCTGCTGCTGGCATCAGGAATTCCTCGCCGTTGGTTAGCACTACCCTTGCAAGGGGCACGTACCTGCCGGGGTCGTGCACTAGCTCCTTAACAACGCCCTCAAGGGTCTTGTCAGAGAGCTGAGGGTATCTCGCTGGACCTGGATGTATGTGGTCCGGGTTCTTAAATGTCAGCGATCCCTTACCTGCCCTCTGCTGCCTTAAGCTCTTTCCCATCCCTTGCGCCCTCCTCTGTAGGTGAAGTGGGTAGGTTTTTAAGCAGTTTCGTAAAGTCCAGCACCCTCACCTGCCTGGTCCTGCCCACCTCGTCTATCATGACAGCATGGCCCACCGGCAGGGACTTGAGCTCCTCGGGCTTATCAATGCCAAGCTGCGCCCCCAGCTCCGCGTAGTAGTTGGTGAAGCCGCCAAAGACTAGCTTGTAACCTGTGTTGTCAACTATCGGACGGCCCACGTCCGAGGGCAGCTGAGTCGCATAGACCACGTAGAGGCCCTTGCTCCTGCCCTCCCTCAGGGCGAACTCCATGTGAACTGCGGAGCCCCTGGCAAAGCGCCAGGCCTCGTCTAGGATCATCACGACCCTGCCCTTAAGGTCCCCTTCGCTGGCGCTGAGCGCCATAGAGCTCACGAGCAGCGAGCCGTAGACGTTCCTAACCTCGTTCGGCAGCCTCGTCAGGTCGTAAACCACGAGGCCCTCCGGGTCCAGCCTTCCAACGCAGACCTTAACGTTAGCCCCCTCGCCGGTCTCGCGGCTGCTCTCAAGGAGCTTTGCAGCTATGCCGTCAAGCCTCCTCATAGGAACGCAGTCGTCCTCGCCCGGAGTAACGTAGGAGTCCGCAACCCCCCTAAGCATGGAGGCCAGGTCCCCCTTGGGGTCTATAACAACTATGGCCCTTGGGTCACCGAAGGTCTGATGCATTGACGTGAGCTGTGAGGCCAGGCCGGAGAGCATCACTGTCTTGCCCCTGCCGGTGGGCCCAAAGACCCCCAGGTGTACCCTAAAGGCGTAGGGCCACCTCAGCACGACCAAGTTGCCCGGCTCATTTATGTCCTCACCTATTACAACCCCGTCCTCGTCGTTTATGTCCTCCCTGTCGACTATGACCAGGTTGTTGCTGCTCTCGCTCAGCCACGTGGGCTCGGCCGAGCCCAACAGCGTGGATATGTCTGAGGCTAAGACCTTCCTAAGCTTCACTTGGGCCTCGGCCTCAACAAGCTCCTTAAAGGCTTCAGCGTTTAGCTCGGCCTCCCTATCGCCCTCAGGGACCCAGACTATGAATGAGAAGCCCCCCACGTAAGGCACCTGGGAGTGCAGCACCTCCTTGTACAGACCCTCGAGGAAGCTCAGCCTCTCCCTGTACTTCACGTGCCTGGTGGCGCTGTAGGCGAAGTCAGCCTTACGTATCTCCTCCTCAAGCTCCTTGAGCAGCGAGCTCTTGCTGACCGAGTACATGCTGCTCAGGAACGTTACCGAGAGCCTTGAGGACCTGGCTAGCTTGGCAAGCCTAAGCGGGAGGTCGCCGCCCTCCCTGGGAACTCCGTCAGCCACATAGGCTATGCCAACCAGCTTCCTGCCGTCAATGTACACGGATGGCCTCTCGCCGCCCTCGTGTTTTATCCCAAGCGACAGCCTGAGCTCCCTCGAGGTCCGCATGTTCCTTATCATAAGCGACACTGTGACAACGGCGACGCCAGCAAGGAATATGTCAAAGGCGTATGATGGGTTCAAGGCTCAGAACACCCTGGGCATTATTCCTCTCCTGCCTCCCAGCAGCCTTGCAAGCGCATACGCTATTGTAGTGAGCGTCGCCATGTACATAAAGGGCACCACCATGTAGTAAACTATGAACTCCTCAACGACGTTAACGGACAAGTAGTTAATGCCAAAGAACTTGGTGGCGTAGTCCATAGTGACGAACTCAGTCACGTTGGGGGCCTGGCACCTGCCGAAGCTGACCGTAGCCGAGAGGTTCAGGGGTCCCTCGAAGTACCACGAGTTCCCGCTTACTCCAAGCCACGTCCAGGTCGAGTGCCCCGGCCTTATGTCAGATGATATGTTGACCTCGCAGCCCTGTGGGGCCCTAACCTCCAGCAGCCCCCCATAGCCAAGGCTTGCCACAACCTTAACGCCATTGGCTGACGGCGTCAAATTAACCTGGCCCGGCTGATTAGTGAAGATTATTACGTCATCGCCAGCTGTATAGATGATGTAAGGGGACCTCAGGGTCACCTGCTGTGAGAAGCTGTAGTTAGACGGGTTAAACGGGTAGGGCTCGAGCAGGGAGCCCACGCCGTCTATTACGTCGTAAGCGTAGACGGGCTGGGAGCTTGGCATTGAGACCATCTGGGGCTGGGGAGACTGGGGGTCATACGCGTAGCCGTCGCCCTCGACCCAGTACTGGGCCACCTTGGTCGCGCTCCCGCTGACGTTAGCATAGAGCTCAAGCACGGAGTCACCTAGGGGCTGACCGCTGGCGGTGTAGATGGCCACCTTTTCATACGTTAACCCTAGGGCAGCCGCGCCTGGCGAGACGCCTATTGAGGGGGAGGACGCTATGGCCGACTCAAACGCCGGCATCACCTGCAGGCCCACGCTAAACGTAACGACAAACGCTATGAACCATGCCCCGGCCTCGCGGCCCAGCCTGAATGGGAGCGCGAAGAGCACGAGGCCCAACAGTGCGATTAGAGTTCCAGCGTACCTAACTATGGTCTCTATGGCCGCGAGCGTCACCATTAAGAGCAGGTCGGCGGTCAGCGCATCATTGAAGGGGGACACGAGGGCCCTGGCCGCGGAGCCTCCTGGAACGTAGGAGGCCAGTGAGGAGAGGGCCAGGAGCGCCACCTTAACGCTCAGGAGCAGCTCTATTCCATTAGTCAGCCAGGAGTCAAAGTAGGGCCACGAGCCGCCTAGCATGCCAGCCAGGCCCTGGGCGAACTCCATGATTGCAGTAAGCGATATGGCCAGTATGAAGGAGAACATGGAGTCCCTCACTAGGGTGCCTCCCCACCTCTTCACTCCCCTGACCGGTATTGGCAGGGCGTAGATCAGGACCCCAATGTAGAAGGAGAGCAGGGCAAGCTTAACTGCGAGCTGAAAAAGGTAGCCATAGGAGATCATGGCGAGCCTACCACCGCCTTTACGATATAGGTTATGAACGCGAACACCGTACTTCCAAGGGCCAGCCAGAGGGCAGCCCATATGGAGTCCTCAACTAGCCCTGAGCCGGCCCTCTTCAGCCTTGAGAGCGGTATTGGGGCCCCCCTCAAAGTCCACCCTATGGTCCACGTCAAGAGGAATAGGGCCCAGGCGGCCAGCGTGATCTCCTGGGTGAGCTGCTGTATGAAACTTACCACATCAGCCATTGCCTGGTACCCAGCCTACAGCATAGCCAAAAATTGCAGGGAGGGGTGGGCGGAGCGAGCGAAAGTGAAGGACCTTTGGAAAGGCCGCCCCTTGAGCGTCAACAAGCCTTCAGGGGAAGGTTAAAGGCTTTAAAATTCACTTATGAACCCTCGAGTGCGGCGGGAGTCTTGTCTGTGAACTACCCTGAGTGGCACTGGATTCATGAATGGAGCACGCCCGGCACATTTCACGCACACGCAGTGAAGAGGGTCTACGCCTTTGGTAAAAGTAAGTACCAGACCTACCTTGTAGTGGAGTTTGAGGACCTAGGAAAGGCGCTCGTTATTGACGGTAAGACCCAGTCGGCCATTATAGATGAGTTCGTTTATCATGAATCCCTAGTTCAGCCTGCCCTGATAGCCCACGGTTCCCCCAGGAGCGTCCTCATACTTGGGGGCGGCGAGGGCGCCACGGCGCGCGAGGTCCTTAAGTTTCCCTCAGTAAACAAGGTGATAATGGTTGACATAGATGAGGAGGTGGTTAACGCCTGCAAGGAGCTTCTGCCAGAGTGGCACAGGGGGGCCTTCGACGATCCAAGGTTAAAACTGGTTATAGATGATGCTGAGCACTACGTCACTACTACCGGCGAGAAGTTCGACGTAATAATAGCTGACCTGGTTGATCCAGAGGAGGGGGGCCCGGCATGGAGGCTCTACACTAAGGAGTTCTACGAGCTGCTTAAGTCAAAGCTTAACAAGGGGGGAGTCTTTGTAACTCAGGCCACAAGCCCTGTGCTTACGCCTTCTGTGCATGCAACCATTTACAACACCGTCAGAGCCGCCTTTAAGCACGCAACCTCTTACTACGTCTACATAAGGAGCTTCGAGGGCCTCTGGGGCTTTGTTATGGGTTCTGACAACATAGAGGTGGAGTCCCTGCGCTCCACGAACGACATAGACTCCCGGCTCAGCTCCATGGGGGTCAAGGGCAACAGGTTCTATGACTCCGAGAGCCATCGGTCAATGTTTAACGTACCTAAGAACATAAGGGACTTCCTGGCCTCATGGAATGAGGTCTCGACGCTCAGCCATCCTGTTTACCTGCCGGCCTAATCATTTTTCCTTTTACCGCTCCCCTAGTAATTCAGTCCTTATATAACAAGGTTTTCGGCAACTTAACTAGCCTGCTGCCCCTCAACTAGAACTGCGTTAACAATACCGTCCTGGCCTGGCCTTGAGGTGACCCTGGCTAAGCCAGCGGATGTCCTGATTATAGTGCCCTTAGTTATTATGTTCCTCCGCGCGTACTCCCTGTTGGCGGGCGTTGACACGACGGCAAGTATCTTGGCCTTAACGCTCTTGCCGGTCTTGGGGTCATTAACTATCGCCTCAGTCACAGTCCTAAGCGACAGCTTATAGTTGCCCCCCATCACCCTCTTGACCCTGACGTCGCGTGAGTCGCCCAGCACCGTCGGCACAAAGTAGTCGCCCATCGCGTACCTCCTCTTCCTCTTGTGAGGCAGTGACCTGAGGCCGCCGCTGGGCTTCTTAAGGTCCCTGTACTGGTACACGCCCATTGCCTGCACCAGGGGTTAGCATTAGGCTTACACATAAAAGCGTTAATGGCGACGCGGGCCTCCGCCAGAGGGGCAAGGAATATACGTGAGCTCCCTTGCTATGGCCTCTGCCGCCTCTGGGATTACTTTTGAGAGTGTCCTCCTTATCTCCTCCCTGGCGGCTGCCTGATCAAGGTCCCTCGGAGCCCAGCCCACCACCCACAGCAGCGAGTCCAGGTGAGGCGTCGGCACCCCACTCATCAGCGAAACGTCCCTCCAGGCCCTCTGGGCCTCTGCAGGCGACCTAACAAGCTCGTGGTAGTCCCTGGGGCCCCTGACAAGCCCGCTTGTCATGGTGACGCATGCTACCCTGACGTCTATGGGCATTGGAAGGTCAAAGGCTAACGGTCTCATGACGCCTCTGGCCCTCGCAGCGTAGTAGGCCATCTTAACTGAGAACGCCACCGTTTTCCTCTCCTCCTTGGAGCCCAGCGAGGCCGCCACAGAGCTTAGGATGTCCTGCGGCTTCTCAATGACGAGCTCCGGCCGCGACATGAGCCCCTCAAGGACGCCCCTCATGTAAGTTCCTACCTTTCTAACCCTCCTTATCTTGACATCCCTGCCAATCAGGGAGCCAGGACAGTTGCTCAGGAACCATATAACGTTATCGACGGCCTCGTCAACAGTTTTGGGAGTCCCCCTACCGCCTAACATGTCTGAGACGCACCGCCACCACTCCTCACCTCTCATAGTTAACCTGTAGCTTGATAGGGCCACCAGAAGGGCGTAGACGGTGGCTGGCCCCCTTCCCACGCTCTCCGCAAGCCTCTGCATGTCGTCATATTGAGGGTCTAGAACTTCCTCGAGCCTTAGGATGCCGTTTACCCCTGCTCCTGATATTGCTGAGGCTACAGCCCTGACCCTTTCGCTGTCAACCCTGGCTACCACCATGACCAACCCCGCGGCTCCAGGGGCTTTCCCTTAAACTCCACTCCACGCCCCTCCCTGACTTTCCCCACTGCAAAGCAATGTGAGCCGCAGAGCTTCAGAAAATCGTCAAGGGAGCTGGCCGGCACTGCCACAGCTAGATTATAGTCTTCCCAGCTCGTGATGCTTTCCTCTGCCGTAAGCAGCCCTTCGAGCTGGGGATCCACGACCACCTCCTCTAATGATATTAGCACACCGCTGGAGCTAGCTATGTTGTTAAGGGTCACGAGCCACCCATCGCTGTTGTCGGATGAGGCATGGGCATACCTTGAGATGGCCTCAGCCGCGTCAACGTGAGGGCGAGGCCTTACTATCTTCCTTATGACGTCCTCCTCAACGTCCCTGAGCGAAACCTCGGACTTCATAATCTTGTAGGCCAGCGCCCCATACCCAAGGTAGCCAACCTGCACCACAATGTCGCCTGGCGTTGCCCCGCTCCTTGTCACAGGCCTACTAGTGGTACCCACGACGGCCACGTCGATCCACGCGTCTGCTGCGGACCTATTGGAATCCGCCTTGTAGACCTTAGCTCCCACGTCGCGGGAGGCCTCGCCAACGCCCTTGGCTACCTCCTCAAGCATATCAACAGACGTGGCGCCCACGCTGTAAGCTATCGCTATGGGCTTGCCCCCTGACGCTATGATATCGCTGGCTGAGGCCACCGTCGACTTGTAGCCCCAGTCGCTCCAGCTCATGAACGGAAGCCTGCTCATGGAGGCCGCGTAGCCATCTATATTAATAAGAAGACCCTGCGGCCCTGCGGCATCTACGTTGAAAATGTCGGCGTTTCCAGCGAGCTCCGCCAGCCTTCTTAAAATACTCTCCTCGCCCTGCAACTAGTCGCGTCCCAGGGGTTAAGGAAACTAATTCTTATTAACTTTGACACCTCTGACCTGCATGGTGTGTCCCAACGATACCTAACACCATCGGCATTATACCTGACGGCAACAGGAGGTTCGCTAAGAAGCACAACATCAGCTACTTTCAGGCCTACAGGCAGGGCTATGAGAGGCTGAGGGAGGCCCTGAGGTGGGTTATAGAGGAGGGCGTCAGGAGGGCCGTTGTGTACGTGCTGAGCTATGAGAACTGCACTAGGAGGTCGCCTATAGAGAAGGCCGTCCTTGAGGACCTGCTGGTCAACGGGCTGAGGGATCTGAGATCTGACCCAATAATTAACGGGGAGAGGATAAGGGTGAGGCTTGTCGGCGACCTCTCCCTCGTGTCCGAGGCCGCTAGGAGGGAGGGAACAGCGCTCGAGGAGCACACGGCTAGCTATGATGGTGGCTCCCTTCACCTGGGAGTGTGCTACAGCGGTGAGTGGGAGAGGAACATCATTGCATCTGGGACGGCCTCGCCCTCGCTGGCCGCTGGGGTGCCGCCCATAGATTTAGTGATAAGGACCGGCGGCATGAGGAGGCTCAGCGGCTTCTTCCCGCTGCAGACCAGCTACGCAGAGCTGTACTTCACGGAGACCCTGTGGCCTGAGTTCACAAGGGAGGAGCTGAAGAAAGCCCTCGAGTGGTTTGAGCTGCAAAAAAGGAACTTTGGGGCTTAAGCGGGCTCAAAGTACTGTATGTCTGCTATCGTGCCCTTCCTCTGGTCCTTGGGCTTAAAGACGGGCTTTAGTTCCATTCCAACGTAAACCTTGCCTGGGTCCACATTTACTATGTGTACCATACCGTTTACCGCGTCGTCGGGCTTTATGACGCCGACAACTATGGGCTTCTCGAGCCTGTTGCCGTAGAGGTCCTCATAAACTACGGTGTAGTATTGAAGCCTCCATGGTCCCTTGATCTCAACCAGCGAGCCCTCGCCGAAGTCTGGGCAGAAGGTCTTAGGCGGTACGTATACCGAGCCGTCGCTGCACTTCATCCCAAGTATCCTGCCCTCAACCAGGGCCTTGGCCAGCTCGAGTCCATGAAGGCCTGGAGTATAGACGTATTTGTCTACTTCCTCACGCTCAGGCCAGAATATCAGGTCGTGAATCCTACCGTGCTTGTCCCAGCTCATGTCCATCACCTCACGGGCTCAAAGCACTCAATATCTAAAATAGACCCTGTCCTCTGCTCGGCGGGCTTCCACCTGGCCTTGACCTTCATGCCTATGGTGCTGTCCTTCTTTGCCTCCTCAGGGTCTATGCAGAGCCTATGGAAGAGCCCTGCGAACTCATAGCTGCCCTCCTTGTAGCCTGGCACGTCAAGCTTTATGACGCCGACAACCTCCGGCTTCTCAAGTCTCTCCCTCCTTACAGATATGTAGCTCACCACTGCGGTCTGCACAGTGCCGGTGTCGGGGACCTCGACCCAGTCAGTCAAAGCTACGTGGCAGTATTCGCAGTAGTCCCTAGGTGGCACGTAGATCCTGCCGCACCTGGGGCACCTGCGTCCAAGTATCTTACCCTCCTTGAGCCCCTGCAGGAACCTTGAGATGGTGGGCCCTGCCGAGAACTCATACTTGGCCTGCGGACTTGACTCCACGAGGCCTAACAACGAGTACATCTCCTTCGCACTGAGCTTAGTTCCCGGAAGCCTTGCACCCTCCTTCGCGCTCATGCACACCACCTCCACCTCAATTACTCAAAACAATAACGGTTCCAGCCTGCATGAGGTCGCCCCACGCGTTGGCGACGGCCTTGTGAACAGGCTTCTTAACTTGCCTCTTGCCGGCCTCGTACCTCAGCTGCCAGAAGAGCTCGGCCACCTTCATCAGCCCAGCGGCGGCTATTGGATTGCCGACTCCCAGCAGGCCTCCGCTTGGGCTGGTAGGCAGCTCCCCGTCCCTCTCAAAGTACCCTTCCTTGAGCAGCTTCCATGCCTCGCAGGGCCTGGCCAGCATAAGGCCCTCTATGTGGTGTAGCTCCTTGTAGTCAAATGGGTCGTACGGCTCCGCCACGTCTATCTCCTTCCAGGGCCTCTCTATTCCCGCCATCCTGTAAGCCATCCTTGCGGCGTAGTTGAGGTACCTTGGAAATGCCAGTTCCCTGTTCTCCCAGTGCTGGTTGTCGAGCGTGAAGCCTATGCCGTCTATCCACACTGGGGAGTCGGTGACCTGCCTCGCGGTGTTCTCATTGGTGATAACCAGGGCTGCCGCGCCGTCCGTCACAGGCGATATGTCGAGCTCGTTGACCGGCCACACCAGGAGCTCGCTCTTAAGCACGTCGTCGACAGTTATGTTTGCCGCCACCTGCGCCGCAGGGTTGTCGAGCGCGTTGCGCTTGTTCTTGACGCTGACCAGCGCTATGTCCTCCTTCTTGGCGCCGCACTTGGCCATGTACCTCCTCATCTCCATGGCAAATATCCATATCAGGTTAGGCTCAAGGGGCCTGTGAATTATTGGGTCCCATATGTACCTGAAGACGTACTGCGGGTGAGGGTGGGCAGGGCTCATCTTTTCCTCCGCCACCGCCAGGACCGTCCTGCAGAGGCCGCTGGCCGCGTGCCACCACGCCGATACCGGCACGAAGACGCCGGTGCCGCCACCGACGTAAACCCTTGTCATGGGCTTGTTCAGGGCGCCTGAGCCGTCAGCAAGGTACTCACCCTTCATGTGGACGCCGTCGAAGGTGTCCGGCGCTGAGCCTATTACCACGCAGTCTATGTCCCTCAGCGTCAGCCCAGCCTGATCAAGGGCCTGCCTTGCGGCCTCCCAGGCGAGTTCCCTGGGCGTCTCGAGCGCGCGCCTCATGAAAGTGGTTATGCCCGCGCCAACTATCGCAACCCTATCCTTAACGAACAGGTTACTCACCATGTACATCACCCCTCAACGTCTGAGGACAAAACAGCTACGGCGCTCGTGTACGTGGGAACCCCCCTCCACGAGGCCACCACCGCCCTCCTGGCCTCCTTGAGCTGGTGAGCTCCGGCTTCGCCTCTCAGCTGAAGCACGGCCTCAAGGAACCTGGCTAGGCCTGTGGCCTCCAGCGAGACGCCCATGGCCAGGCTGCCGCCGCTCGGGTTCAGCGGGAGCCTTCCATCAAAGTCGAACTCCCCGGCCTCCAGCATCTTGTGGGCCTCACCCTCAGGCGACAGCATAAGCTCCTCGGCCGAGAGCAGCTCCATAAAGCTAAACCTGTCCTCCACCTCTGCGAAGCTGACGTCCTTCTGCGGGTCGGAGAGCCCGGCGAGCTTGTAAGCCATCAAGGCGGCGTTTCTCATAGATGGCATCCTTCCCCACTGGTGCCACTCGATGGAGCCGCTCCCTACCTCAGTTGAGTATCCAACGCCGTCTAGCCACACCACCTTATCGGTGAACTTTTTCGCTACGTCCTCGCTCGCCAGCACCACAGTTACTGAGGCGTCCGAGAACCCAGCCATCTCATACCTAGTCATCGGGTATACTGCATAAGGCGATGAAAGGACCTCGTCAAGTGATATCCTTGATGAGTAGGGGGCCCTGTCGTTACGGAGGCCGTTGTTTCTGTTCTTAACTGCCACCATAGCTAGGTGCTCCCTTCTAGCTCCGGTCCTGCTCATGTAAGCCTGGGCGTCAAGGCCCGCTATGAAGAACGGGTTACCCGTGCTCAGAGGCCTTATGTGAAGCGGGTCCATCGCAAAGTAATAGATGTCCTGTAAGGTCTTTATCTCGCTGGGCTTTCCGTGGGACTCCACGGCCACCACGTTGGCAAGGCCCGACCTTATTAACATGTAGGCGTGGGCTACCCCCAGCAGGCCGTCGCCTGACACCGTGAAGGTAGGCCTTAAAGCTCCACCTATGGGCTCCGGGGCGAACTCGTCAGTTATAGCTATGCCCTCCCACATGTCTTCCTGACAATCTACAAAGACGTCGATGTCCTTCCTTGGATCCACGTCAGCCTCTGCATAGGCCCTGTGGGATGACTCGAACATCATCCCTTGGAAGCTTACCTCGGGCGTTGATGGCCTGAAGCCATAAAAGCCGACGCCTATTATGGCTACTCTTCCATTCCCCATACTAACTCTGCCTATTATAAATGGGGTCCTTCATTAAAATAAAAGCTGTGCTACTTACTGGATACATAATCGGGCCCAGTATTAAGGGTGGGATTGTGACCTATATTTGGACTCCGCCCAGGGACCTCGTGCAGCAGGCCAACGTCACGCACTTCATGGAGTCCCAGAAGATAGAAAGCTATCAAGACCTCGTGAGGCGCAGCGCGTCGGACATCAAGTGGTTCTGGGGCAACGTGCCAGAGTGGCTGGAGCTTGAATGGTTCGCTGAGCCTAGGGATGTCTACGACTCCTCCAGGGGCGTCGAGTGGACCAAGTGGTACATAGGCGGTAAAATAAACGTGAGCTATAACGTCCTCGACAGAATTGTCAAGAGGGGGCTTGGAGACAAGGTAGCTATGACGTGGATAGGCGAGGACTCTAAGGTTGTCAGGTTAACGTATAATGAGATGTTGGACTACGTCAATAGGTTCTCCAACCTGCTAGTGGATCTTGGCGTTGGGAAGGGCGACGTCGTTGCGATATATGCCCCAATAATGCCTGAGAGCGCCATAGCTATGCTGGCCTCCATGAGGGTCGGGGCCATAGCCGCGCCGATATTTAGCGGCTACGCGCCTGAGGCCGTCGCTGAAAGGTTAAGGCTTGGGGAGGCCAAGGTGCTTGTAACCGTTGATGGGTATTACAGGAAAGGGAAGGTAGTGCAGCTCAAGCCCAGCGCTGACGAAGCTGTTAGGCTTTCCGGGCTTAAACCTAAGGTAATAGTGATAAGAAGGCTAAACATAGAGGTTCCCATTAACGAGGAGAGAGACCTGATATTTGACAGGGAGGTACAGTCCAAGAGGCCTACCTTTGAGCCTGCAGAGACCGAAGCCGAGGACCCGGCAATCCTTATGTTCACGAGCGGCACAACCGGAAAGCCTAAGGGGGCAGTAATTAGCCACGCGGGCATGCTGCTCCAGCCCACGAAGGAGCACTACTTCAACCTTGACATAAAGCCCGGCTGGGAGGGGTACAATGACGTCCTCTGGTGGATAACCGACCTGGGCTGGATGATGGGGCCATGGATGGTAGTTGGCTCCCAGGCGCTTGGCGCCTCCCACCTCTCGATAGAGGGGGCCCTTGACTACCCTGCAAGGGACAGGGTTTGGGACATAATAGAGAAGTTTAAGGTGACCCACCTGGGCTTCGCCGCCACTGCGGGCAGACTACTTAAGTCACTTGGCAAGGACGCGTATGAAAACCATGACCTGTCCTCAATCAGGGCCTTTGGCAACACCGGTGAGCCTATTGACGAGGACACCTGGATGTGGGTGGTCAGGGACCTTGGCGAGGAGAAGAGGCCTATGATAAACCTGAGCGGGGGCACTGAGATAATGGGGTGCTTCCTGCTGCCGAGCCCCGTGGTGCCGCTCAAGCCCACTACGCTCTGGGGCCCGGGCCTTGGCATGGACGTTGACGTGTTCGACGATAACGGCACGCCTGTGAGGGGCAAGCCCGGCTACCTGGTCGCCAAGAAGCCTGCCCCAAGCATGACAAGGGGGCTCTGGAAGGACCCCGAGAGGTACATAGAGACCTACTGGTCCAGGTTCCCAGGGGTCTGGTACCATGGGGACTACGCACTTATCGATGAAGACGGCTTCTGGTACATACTTGGAAGGGCTGACGACGTGATAAAGGTGGCCGGCAAGAGGCTGGGCCCGGCCGAGGTCGAAACTATAGTCAACAGCTACCCCAAGGTCGCCGAGAGCGCGTGCATAGGCTACCCGCACCCTGTCAAGGGTGAGGTGGTTGTCTGCTTTGCCATACCTAAGCCGGGCCAGGTGCTTGATGATGTGGACCTGAGCAACATAAGGAGGTTGGTGGCAGAAAAGCTTGGAAAACCCTTTGAGCCGGAGGCCGTGGTGCCCGTTAAGGACCTGCCCAGGACCAGGAGCGGAAAGATAATGAGGAGGATAGTGAGGGACGCCGCTGTTGATAAACAGGTGGAGCAGTCCTCTGTAATTGATAACCCAGAGTCCATAAACTACGTGAAGGAGGCTGCAGCAACGCTGAAGAGGCTTATGAAGTGAACGAGGACCGCTCGGACAATCTAGCCCTCTTCATCGCCTCAGGCCCGAAACCTTTCCTCACGGCGGCCGTTTAGAAGTGCGCGCGGGGCCTTTTAGGCGTGACCTTCGCTGCACTCCAATGCTATCCTCCCGAGGGCGTCAGAGGCCCCCTTCATGAAGTGACCCTTAACCCACGGCTCGAGAAGCCTCAAATACCATGCGAGTTTGACGTTCCATACAGTGATCACCTTGCCTCCTTGAACCTTAGTCGTCACAGTGCCCCTCACCGGGCCCTTAGCGTACTCCACCGTGACGTACTTCTCGGCATCATTTATCAGCACGCTCGCCAGCCCTTTATTTAAGGGCCCAGGGAAGGCAAACCTTATGCTAACATAATACCTATGTCCATCGTAGCTCATCACGTTGACTTCCCTGTGCCCCCTCCAGTACCTTGGCATCTGGCTTATGTCAGCCACCGCCTTCCAGGCGCACGCGGGGTCGGAAACTCCCCTAGAGATCATGAACCCTATGGCCACTGCTGCCCCCGCTCTGACTTCTGGAGCCTTTCTTTTTAGAATGTTAGTTAATATAGCAAAGTTTATTAGGCATGCATAGAATACTTGTAATACAGAGGTGACATGTATTATGAGCTCGGAAGGAAACCAGCAGGGGGAGGCCCCAGAAGGCAAAACTCAACAGAGGGAGAAGGTATACACCATAAGGGGGCTTGACCCTGACCTCTACGACAGGTTTACAAAGGTCGCAAAGGAGGTAGGGGTCACCGTTGGAGACCTAATGAATATGGCCATGAGTAACCTACTTGTGACTCTCGAGGCCTCTAAGGACGCAGCTCAGAAGGCCTCATCTAAGGTGTCCAGGATAGCCGAGAAACTTAAGGCCGCCCAGTCAGCCGCTATAAAGACTATGGTTAGCGTGGTTGGTGACTTTGACCTCATAAGTGACATAGACGAACTTACAGTAAGCAAGAACGACCTACTGGCTCTTGATAAACCTGTTGTTTTCTCAAACATCAAGAGGCTGGTGTTCTCGCCCGATGTAGACTGGGACACAATAAATTCAAAGGTGAGGTCCATTAAGGTTGTTAATGAGCTAGTCGTCCCAAAGGGGATACCCATGCTTCAACTCGCCAAGAAGTGCCAGCTCGTCAAGAGGATAGTAGTCCAGGAGTAAGGTTTGACCGCGCACCACTAGCTTTTTCGATTCTCCACGCCTTCAGACCTTTATGGAGACCACCAGATCGTCGGGGTCGACCTTAAGGGTCAGGCTTTCCCCGCTTAAGATCGCATAGCCCTGCTCGTTGAATGGCCTCGAACTGCTCTTAGTGGACAGTGAACCAACGATAGCTACCCTGAAAGCACGTGAGTACCACAGAGCATGGGCATGCCCAGCGACAACAAAAACCCCGGGCCTGTGCAGCCTCATTGCATAAACGCTCAGGACGAGCCTCCTACTGACCCTAGCGGCAAGCCTTGCGGCGAACTTTGTAAAGCTCTCATTGGCCACGTTACCTTGATGTCCATGAACCATGAGCACTCTTCCTCCGAGCGCTGAGTAGAAGTCTACACCCCCTATTCCTAGCGCCTCTTCATTATCTCCTCTCACCAGCGTGACGGGTACAGACCCCTCGTTGCCAACTAACCTCAGGAGCTCTGGCAGAGACGCTGCTAAGTCGACAGAGTCCCCCAGCAGAACCACTGAGTCGTGCTCCTCCTCCAGCGACCACCTTAAGAGCTTCAAGTCAGTGTGAGGGTAATGAACGTCTGCCAGCACTAACGTGGCTTTCAATATGGGTCTCCACAGATGGCCTCGCTTGTTTACAAGTAAAAGCTTAGAGTCCTAACCTCGCCTTTTAAGATTTACTAACCATGGTCCTAACTTAAAAACGCCACAGGCGGGTAACGTCTAAATGGGATTTCGAGTGGAGGCCGTCACTTTAGGCCTTCAGGAAGAACACGTACTAATAGAGCGGTTCACGACGGTCCTCGAGTGGACTAGGACAAGAGTGGAGTCGGGCATAGGCTTAGACGAGGACTTCATCTCATCGCAGCTTAGCTTTCTCAGGGACTTCGTAATTTCGTGCCACTTCGCAAAGGAAGAGCTTTACGTGTTTCCTAAGCTGAGGGCCCTAGGCGACGATATTAAGTCGCTGGAGCTTGAGCTAGAGGAGGATCATAACGCTATCAGGGCGCTCACAGATAAACTTAAGGCCGCCTGGGAGACCGGCGACGTTAGCCTCATTGATGCCGTGCTCGGAGACCTGGTAAAGAGGCTCCTCAGCCACCAGGAGAAGGAGAACAGCGTTGCATTCGCCTACGTCGAAATGTACACCAGCGACAACGAGAAGAGCCAGCTGCTGAATGAGCTAAGGCTGTTTGACGCAAAGCCTGAGTGTAACAAGGCTTCCGTGGAGAGGCAGCTTAATTACATGTTTTCTGTCATGGAGGGCTAGCCGAACCTTGTTGTAGTGCCTAATGTTAACGCTTTTATCTTCCGTGCATCACACATCTGACGCTTCGCAAGCCCTGGAGCGTGGAAGAAATGCAGAGCCTGCTAGTGACCAATGACGATGGCATAGACAGTGCGGGGCTGAGATACCTGGTGGAGGAGCTAGCCTCAAGAGGACTAGAGGTCTATGTTGTAGCGCCGGCCTCACAGGTGAGCGGCGCCAGTAAATCTAACTCCTTCACTGTGAAAGTCGAGAAACGCAAACTTGAAGGAGCTAGGGAGGCGTGGGCCATAGATGGAAGGCCCGCGGACGCCGTGGCCATAGGAATAAAGGCTCTGTTGCCCTCGAGGCCAGTAATGGTTGTCTCAGGGATAAACATTGGCCCTAACATGGGCCTTGTGGACTTCTTCACGAGCGGCACAATAGGGGCGACCATCGAGGCTTCCCTGCTAGGCGTCAAGGCCGTGGCCTCTAGCTATGCAGTGCTACGCGGCCTCAGGGATGAGAAGGATCTAAGAGGGCTCAGGACGGCATCTATGATTACAGCTGATATAGTTGCAAGGCTCGTAGACGTAATTTATGAGCTCACGGATGTAGACATCATAAACCTTAACTTCCCCAGGGGAGAGCCCAAAGGGATAACCATAGCGCCCATAGCCAACATAGCTAACATAGAGATCTACAACGGTGAGGACGGGAACACCTACCACGTGCTCGGCTGGAGAACTGATGACCTAAGCGTAGCTTACTCTGGAGGGGAAGAAGGAAGCGACGTGGACGTTGTCAAGAGAGGCTACGCCTCACTGACACCTATATGTATAAGGTGTCTAAGCGTCGCCACCTACCCTGTGAGCTCCTTAAGTAAGCTCAAGGAGGCCCTCGCGGGCCTCCTGTAGCGCTCTTCAAGTGGCCTCCAAGATTCAAGCTATAGTTTAACAGTCCCACCTGGATGACCAGGGCAGACAGGCCCTGTACACTGCTATTATAAGGGAGGGATCCGCAGCTCCAAGAGACTTAGGCGGGCACCTGTCCCTGCAACTTAGCGTAAGGGTTTTACTGCCCAGCTTTACTTCTATCTTATCCCTACCCAAAAGCCTGATCTCAAAATTTTCATCCTTGATTATTCCATGTTTAAGTTTAGAGCTCAGCAGGCTTACGCCGACGTCCTTGGGCGGCTTTAGCCACATGAGCGAGAGCGACGCCATATCCGCTGCGGCCCTGGCCTCGGCCGTCAGCCCCCTAGCCTTGAAGCTCGCCTCCTCCACGAGGAGCGCTGAGGCTCCAAGTTCTGCAGAGATGAAAGTCAGCATTGCCGCTGAGCCCGCCGTGTCGGCATCCATGAGTTCTACTGCATTGCTGAGCCCTATCATTATAGGCGCGTTAAGTTCCCTGATCGCAGCAAGCCTCTGGAGCGAGCCCCAGAGGCCTGGCACCAGAGGGGGCCTTATAACTGGGTCTAAAATTGGTCTAACGCCCTCGCTAACTAAATGCTCCACATAGCTTCTCGCGAGGTTTATTTCATCGTTACTGCTCGCGGTTATCACGAGGTACTTGCCGCTGGCCCATGAAAGGTCCCTGAGCTGCCACGGCCTAAGGCTCAGAAGCACTTCAAAATCTGAGGAAAACCTGCTCAAAATCTCAGCTCTTGCGTCAAGGCCTAGCGCGATCTTCAAGTCGCTCATCGCCGCCAGGATGTCCTTAAGCATGCCTTCGGCCTTTGCAGTAATGGGCGCCAACACTATTACATCGGCTCCATCAGCAGCCAAGGTCTTAGCCGTGCCCGCTATGTCCTCAATGTTCTCAGAGCCCTTGATCACTACCTCTGATAGAACTCTCACAGGGGGCGGCCTAAGAGGAATAAGCTCATAATTTCTGAGGCTTTCTAAGGCTTCCCTGGCCATGGAGTTCACCAGGTCAGGCCTATACTTTTCAAAGCTGAGGTCCCTGCTGAGATCAAGGTCTCCCTTCTCCAACATCTGAGCTAGGAGCCCCAGACCCTCAGGACCCTTATATACATTAGCTCCAACCAGCCTGGCGCTCCAAGGATAGCTCCCGGGAATTATTATGTAATCGTAGTCCGTTCCCGCGCTCTGAATTATCGTAGCCCTCAGCGCCTCAGGATCTAGGAAAAGGAGGTCCCTGACCTCCAAGAAGTCGACTTTAATGTAATGAGGGACCCTTCTCATTATAACATCCTTAAACTTAGATGCGTCACCTGTAACTACTAGGAGCACCCTCATAGTATCAGCAGCTCCCTCTCCGCTCCCCTGCCCTCCAGGCCCAGCAGGGAGACCTTGAAGCTGGTGCCGTCACCGAGCTCTACTTCATCCATGTCCAGTGCGAGGGCCGCCGCCACCCTGCCTATGGAGTCACCCTTCATTATGCCGCTGCCGCTGGTCCCCGCCACCACCACCAGGCCGCTTGAGTAAGGCTCATATATTACAGGCAGCCCGTCAAAGCTTATGTCATAGTGCCCAGCCCAGGAGGCCTCGGGGTACTTAAGGCCAAGCTGGGGGAAGTAAAGGCTTAACACTGGCAGGATTCCGTAAGTGTAGTACCTCTCTTCGGCCGTTGGGTTTTCATCCCTGGCGAAGGGCCTGCCAAGCTCGTCAGCCATCCCGATCCAGAACGTGCTCTCCGTGGGGTTGGGCCTTATGTAGGCCCCCTTTGGCAACACTGTAAACGGCATCACCTTCTCGCTGTTAAGGCCCTCCGCGTAAAGCATGGACCTCAGCTCCTGCGTGTCGGCCTTTACTACGAAGATCTGCCGCTTCTTAGGTCTGCTGTATGTGTCTATTCCTATGGGGTTCAGGAGGTCGTTGGCCCAGACGCCCATGGCTGCTATGATCTTCCTTTTAGCCTCCAGAACCCTTCCATCCTCTAGCCTGACGCCGCTGACCCTGGCCTCCTCCCACGGGAACGGCTCACCCTCTATGCCAAGAGGCTTCGCGGGGGAAACCACGAACTCCTTCACCGGGACTCCGAGCTGAAACTCTACGCCCATGGACCTAAGCTTGCTGTAGTAGTAATCTACCAGCTTCTCAGCGTCCAGAACGCCCGCGTACTTAAACAGGTACCCCCTGACTATGTCGCCAGCTCCAACTATTTTGGACTCCTCGCTTCCGCCGACTTCTGTCCTCATGAGCAGAGTCTTGCTAAGTATTTCCGGCTGAAGTTCATCAACGTCGACTCCCAGGGACTCCGCCGCCCTGACCCCCTGCCTTACTATGCTGTCAGAGGTAGCGTCGACTGCAAACAGATAGCCCACCCTCAGCATTCCTAGGCTAAAGCCCTCGTTTTGAACCCTCTCATAGAACGTTATGCTGCCCTTGGCTAACATTAAGTTTACCTTATTTGTGAACGCCGCCCTGAAGGCCGCCGCGCTCTTAGAGGTGTCCCCCGCTCCTACTGAGTCCTCCTTATCAATGACTATTACCGAGGAGTCAGGGCTCATCAGCTTTATGTGGTAAGCGGTCGCAAGCCCAGTTATGCCAGAGCCCACCACTATGTAATCGTACATTTGGCTCCCTCATGTATACATTGTCGAGCAGCGGCTTTTATTAGGTATCTATCGTAAGAAATCCCACAGCTTAACCTTTTGATTTGAGTTAATGAGGCTAACTATTTAGTTTTCCCCTACAATATAGAGCAGGGTAACTATGAGAGAGCTGACAAGAACTAAGGTTATAGCGTGGGCTAAGCATGCCTCGCGAGACGCTGGCCTCGACCCATCTCAAATAGAGTTCGAGCTACTGAGGCTCCAGGCCAGCAGCCCGCAGGAGCTCTTCACTAAGGCCCTCAGCACCTTCGCGTCATGGAGCCTTCTGGATCCGAGGTGGGAGGAGGCAGCAAGGAGGCTGATCCTTTACAAGATATATGAGGAGAAGGGCTCGGAGGCGCCCGGCAAGCTTGAGGGCATAGAGTCCTGGGCAACGTGGGTTGGCCTGAACTTACTTTATGAGAGGTACCTTGTCAAGCGCAAAGGTTTCGTGGTTGAGACGCCCAACGAGGCGCTTGAGAGGGTAGCCTCCTTCGTGGCCGAGGCCGAGCTTAGCCTCGGGGGCTCCCTTGACGCTGCTAGGCAGGAGTTCTACGAAATTATGTCGTCAGGCAGGTTCATGCCAAACAGCCCCACTATAATGAACTCTGGAACTAAGTATCATCAACTGGCGGCGTGCTTCGTGATACCCCTGGAGGACGACATGGACTCCATCTTTTCGGCGCTTAACACCGCCGCCTGGGTCTTCAAGACGGGCGCGGGCGCAGGCTTTGACTTCACTCCCCTCAGGGGAAGAGGATCGCCCTTGTCGTTTGGGGGCACCGCCAGCGGGCCCGTCAGTTTCATGAAGCTCTTTGACGAGGTCGCCGACGTAATCAAGGAAGGAGGTAGAAGAAGGGCTGCCATGATGGGGGTACTTCACGATGTTCATGTAGATTTAGAGGACTTCATAAACTCAAAGCTGTCGGGCGGCCTGGAGAACTTCAATATAAGCGTAGGAGTCCACGACGCCTTCATGATGGCAGCCGCGAGCGACAGCGAGTGGAACCTTTATGACCCAAATGAGTGCCCCCAGCTCGTGGGCCTCCTCAGCGGCGACCTTCCCGACCTCTGGAGAAGGTGCAGCCCCAGGAGGACCGTTAGGGCCAGCTCCCTGCTTGAAGAGGCTGCGAGGGCCGCGTGGGAGACCGGCGACCCAGGCCTGGTGTTCCTTGACACAATAAATCAGCACAACCCGACTCCAAGGCTTGGTAGGATAAGGGCTACAAACCCCTGCGGGGAGACCCCGCTACTGAGCTGGGAGGCCTGTAACTTAGGCTCACTTAACCTCGGACGTTACGTTAAGGATGAGGGCATAGACTGGGAGCTGCTTGAGCACGATATAAGAATTGCGGTTAGGTTCCTGGACGACGTAATAGAAACTTCCTGGTACCCGCGGCCCGAAATAGAGGCGGCGGTCAAACGCACCAGGAAAATAGGGCTTGGAGTTATGGGCTGGGCCGACATGCTGGCTAAACTAAAGATACCCTATGACAGCGACTCAGCGCTATACCTCGCTGATAAGCTTATGGAGTTCATAGCCTACGTCGCCAGGGATGAAAGCAACAGGCTTTCAAGGGAGAGGGGGCCCTACCCTGAGTTTCCAGGAAGCATACACAAGGATGGAAGGTTCAACTTTGAGCCACAGGTCAGCAGCTCACAGATTTATGATGAGTCCAAGGTCTCTGACGCCGTTCACTCGATAGTAAACTCAAGGCCTAAGCTTGACTGGGACAGGGTCAGGTCTGAGATGATGGAGGGCACGAGGAATGCGACTATGACTACAATTGCACCTACGGGAAGCATAAGCATAATAGCTGACGCCAGCAGCAGCATAGAGCCGTTTTACTCACTCATATACATCAGACAGAGCTCCCTCTTCTCATGGGTTGAGCTTAACAGGTTCCTGAGGGACTGGCTTCAGGAGAGCAACAACCTTAACGCGGAAAAGATTAAGGACGTTATAAGGCATGGAGGGTCCGTCAGGGGACTGAGCTGGGTTCCAAGCGACGTCCAGGCAGTTCTCGGCACGGCGCTTGATATAGACTGGAGGTGGCACGTCAGGATGCAGGCGGTCTTTCAGAGATGGGTTGACAACGCTGTCAGCAAGACGGTCAACATGAGAAGGGACGCCACCGTGGATGATGTGAAGGGCGTCTTCATAGAGGCATGGCGGCTTAAGTGTAAGGGCATAACAGTGTTCAGGGACCAAAGCAAGGGAGTCCAGGTGATGAGCGTAAATCAAAATATCGATGCCCTCATCAGGGAGCCGCCAAATCTGAGGATAAGGGTTAAGGCCAAAATGGTGCCTGGCGTTATAAATGTTGAGGGCTCAGCGCTTTCAGCTGTTAGCGAAGAGTACGCTGGAGGATGCCCGACCTGCGACCTCTAAGAGGATGAAGAGGATGACTTGGGCACGGCGACTATAATTCTCCTGTTCTTTGCGCGGACATCTACGGAGCCGTCAGCAATTAGCCTCTTAAGTATCTTCCTGGCCACCGACAGCTTCACGTTAAGCATAGGCGCTAGCTTTGCCGGCGTCACGTAGCCCATCTTGGCTATGTCCCTCTTAGCCCTGTTTATGAGCTCTGGCGTGACGTCAAGAGCGGGCGCCGCTGCCTGGGCCCTGGCCTGCTGCCTTGAACCCTTGGCTCCCTGGGCTTTCCTAGCCTGCTCCTGTCTCCTTGGCTGCTCTGACACTTAGCATCACCCAACCTATGAGCGACTTAGGCTGGTTTAAAAAGGTTGAGCGAGTAGGGGCCTTAGAATGATATTGTCGTGCCCCCTATCTCTCCCCGCCCTCTCTCCTGCTCGCCACCAAGGGTCGATCCTATCTCCCTCAGCCTAGTGAGTATGGGGTTCAGTTGACCCATTTTAAAGTAGTTGTCAAGGGTGTTCCTCATGCTCGAGGTGTGCTCTATGTCAAGCTCCAGGAGCTCCTCAAGTATCTTCACAGTTCTCTCCCACACGTCAACAAGGAGGTCTCTGGGCGCGTTCGTAGTTATGAAGGGGTCCTGGAGCCAGTCGTCAAAGGCCTTTATAGTTCTCATCATGTGGCTGAATGCAAGCCTAGTGTTGACTATAAGCTCAAGCCTGTCAGCCTGCGATATCCTCTTTTCGTTCTCCTTGAAGGTCTGAAGTATGCTCTGCTGCATAACTACCCATCTATCTAGGTTACGCAGGAAGTCTGTTATATCTTGCCTGGACGACACTTTCCGCACCTCTGTGCGAGAAAGGCCTCCAGGCCTATTATTTTAATGCATAAGGACCCTCACGTTAGGTAGCCCTTAACTTAATATAGGACTTCTCCCCCCTTTATTACCACCTGCAGCACCTTCATAGCGCTAATGAAGATAACTATATTAATTTTCACATGTGAATATAGGTGAGGTAACCCTCAATGAAGGGATGGAGTGGCAGGCTGCTGTGGATTGACCTAACAAGGAAGGAGTCGAAGGTCGTCGAGTATCCTGCCGAATGGTCCCTGATGTACCTTGGAGGCAGGGGGCTTGCGGCAAGAATCCTCTGGGAGTACATGAAGCCGGGGGCCGATCCCCTGGGGCCTGACAACCTTCTGATCCTTGCAATAGGGCCCCTCACGGGCCTTCCGGGGCCCAGCACGGGCAAGCTTCAGGTGGCGGCCAAAAGCCCCCTGACAGGAGGCTATGGGGACGGCAACGTTGGGACCACGTTCTCTAACGAGATGAGGAAAGCAGGCCTTGACGCCGTGGTCTTCAGCGGGGTCTCCGACAAACCGGTTGTTGTTGAAATAGAGAACACTAAGGTCAACTTTGAGCCAGCCGACGACCTGTGGGGACTTGACACCTGGACCGCCGAGGAGAGGCTGAGGAAGCGCTACGGTCGCTTTGCTGGCATCGTTGAGATAGGCCCCGCGGGCGAGCGCCTAGTGAAATTTGCAACTATTATAAGCCAGGAGGGCAGGAGCGGCGGAAGGCCGGGAATAGGCGCCGTCATGGGCTCTAAGAAGATCAAGGCTGTAGTCATGAGGGGAAGCGAGAAGTATGAGCTTTATGACAGCAAGGAGTACATGGCTGAAGCTACTAAGGCCCTCATAGAGATAAAGAACAGGCCTGGATACCCGTTCTGGATGCGCCAGGGCACAATGGCCACCATAGACTGGGCCCAGGAGACCAGCGTGCTCCCCACCTACAACTTTGATGAGGGGGTCTTTGACGGCTTTAAGGGGATAGACGGCTACACCATGGAGAGCATGAAGGTGGAGCAGAGGGGCTGCCCTAACTGTAACATGCAGTGCGGCAACGTAGTGCTTGACAGGGCCGGAGTCAAGAGCGAGCTTGACTATGAAAACGTAGCGCTTCTGGGGAGCAACCTGGGCATTGATCACCTGGCGGACGCTGCTTACCTCAACAGGATAGGGGACCAGATGGGCTATGACACGGAGAGCCTCGGAACTACCCTGAGCTGGGCCATAGAGGCCAGCCAGGCAGGGCTCCTAAAGGACTACGACGGCGGGCTGAGGCTTGAGTGGGGCGACGCTAAGACGCTCGCGGACGTGGCGTACCAGATAGCTAACAGGTCGACGCCCCTGGGAGACCTACTCGCTGAGGCCAGCTCTGGCGCGTGCAGAAAGGTCGGAGGCTGTGACTTCTCAATGGACGTCAAGGGGCTTGGTGTGAGCGCTTACGATTGCCACGCGGCCCCGGGCATGGCACTCGCCTTCGCGACGAGCCCCATAGGGGCTCATCACAAGGACGCCTGGGTCATAAGCTGGGAAGTCCAGAACGACAGGTTTGCGTACAGCAAGGAGAAGGCCGCCAAGGTTATAGAGCTGCAGAGGATAAGGGGCGGACTCTTTGAGAGCTTCACCACCTGCAGGCTGCCGTGGGTTGAAGTAGGGCTTAACATAGAGCACTACCCGCTGCTGCTCTACTACTCCACCGGCGTCAAGTATACATGGGACGACCTCTACGCTATAGGCGACCGCGTGTATGCACTGATAAGGGCCATCTGGATAAGGGAGAAGGGCAGCTGGAGCAGGGACTACGACATGCCGCCCGTCAAGTGGTTTAAGAGGCCCCTGACCAAGGGGCCGCTGAGCGGCATGCACTTGGACTATGACAAGTATAACCAGCTGTTAAACTACTACTATGAGCTGAGGGGCTGGGACTACAACGGCGTTCCCACCAAGGCGACCCTTCACAGGCTGGGCCTTGACTTTGTCATACCAGAGCTTGAGAAGTACGTGAAGCTGAGCTAAGGCGGAGGCACGAAGAACCAGAGCTTGCCCCTGTGGTAGTCCCTTATGACGGCCCTGGCGGCCTCCTCCACGTTAGGCTCATGGGTGCTCTTATATATCCACATCCTCTTCGCCGCCAGCTCCTCAAGTATCTTGTAGGGGTCCCTCTCAACTATTCCATAAGCCTCAACGACTGAGTTAGGGTTATACTTCATGGCCCTCTCGAGCAAAAACATCGCAGGCTTTACTGGGTCGTAGAGCTCCTCAGGGCTCTTGCCCCTGATCACGGACTCCAGCTCATCCCCCTCGACAGGTATAGTGCCCGGGGTATCTATGATGTATATGTCACTGGCAACCCTGTAGATGGTGTAGCTCTTGGTATACCCCCAGCTTCCTGGCACCTTGCTCACGGGCGCGCTTTTGTAGCCCTTTAACATGTTTATCAAGCTGGACTTGCCGGTCTTGGGGTAACCCACTACGCAGAATGTCGAGACGCCGGCCTGGGACATCTTTTTGAGCTCAGCCTTCAGGACTCCCTTACCATAGCCTTTGAGGCTTGAGATCAAAACCGCGCTAACATTGTGGGAGCTGAAGTACTCCAACCATGCCCTAGCCACAGACCTAGGTATCAGATCAGACTTGTTAATCACTAGCAAGACCTTCTTATTAAAGGCCCTCGCCATCTCCTCAACTCTGGGGCTTCGCGTGCCCAAGGGGTCCCTTGCGTCTAGGACCTCAAGTATGCCGTCAGACCTTTTTATTATTCTGGCCAGAGAACGCCAATCTGCTAGCTGCACTGCGGCCTTTCCCTAAACTGTAGCGCCGAGCAGCAGATTAAGTGCTTATAAACATTTACTGCTATTTATGCATTACATCAGCTCTGGAGGCCATGGCATCACGGCAAGCATCTGAGCTTATAAGCTTTGCTCTCCTGACTAAATAGATGCAAGTATTTGGGGGGTCAGGGCGTGTCTAACGCTGAACAGCCTAAAAAGGACTCCGAGACAGCTGCTCAGAAGTCCTCTAAGTGCCCCCCTGACCACATAATTTATGACCCTAACACCGGCGCCAGGATCTGCCTTGACACTGGCGAGATTATAGAGGAGCAGGTTATAGGTGACGAGGCCGAGTGGAGGGCCTATACGCCCGACGAAAGGGCCAGGAGAACAAGGGTCGGAGGCCCGCTCTCCCTTGCCAAGCCAAACATGGGCCTTGACGTTTACCTGAGCGGGTTCCACGAGGGAAGTGGCAAGAGGATAAGAGGGCTCTCAAGGAGGATAGAGAACCTAAGGCTGCAGCGTAGCTTTAAGATGGGAAGGACCCTAAGCGGCATTGAGAAGAACATAAACCAGGCCCTCAAGATACTCGACGAGATAGCCACCAGGATGGAGCTCCCGGACAGGGTTAAGGAGGAGGCCTCTAAGCTCTACAGGGACGCCACCGAGAAGGGCCTCACCAGGGGCAGGAGCATAGAGAGCGTGGTCGCGGCCACTCTGTATGCTGCCTGCCGTAAGCTAAAGATACCTTGTACCATAGACGACATAGCCAAGAACCTGCCCAGCAAGAGCGCTGACACCAAGAGGGAGGTAGCCAGGTGCTATAGGTTGCTTGTGAGGGACCTGGGCGTTGACATACCTGTCATAGAGCCAGAGCTGTTCATAAGTAGGATAGTGAGCGCCCTTGGCTTGCCAGACTATATAACCATCGAGGCTGCCAAGATACTAAGGGAGGCCAGAAACAAGGGGGTTACCGCCGGCAAAGATCCAAGCGGCCTAGCCGCGGCGGCTGTCTACCTCGCAGCGCTGAAGAACGGCCTAAGGAGGACCCAGAAGGAGATAGCTCACGTGGCTGGCGTCACTGAGGTCACGGTAAGAAACCGGTATAAGGAGCTTGTGGGGGACGAGCTTAAGGGGGAGACGCAGTAACTTTCCCTTTCCTCTTTTCTTTTCTTTATTAATAGCTGTGTTTCGTCTTACCTTAAATCTTACTTTGAACGGCCCCTTAATATCGTTAGTTAACCTAATTCACGTCATTAATTAACTTTATTGACTCTGCTGCTAAAACTACTAGATGCGACTGCCTAACGATGACGTTATGAAAGGACTTTTCGTATTAAGGGCGTCAGCCCTCTTCGGGCCTTGTTCTCATAATCTTAGGCTTCCCCATTATTAGCCAATATTCTATCTGAGCCCCTGGCTTAAGCCTTTCTAGCAGCTCAGGGTCGTCCTTGGGCTTCTCCACCTCTATAGTATCATAGGTCTCGAGATCCATAAGCTGGATCGAGTCACCCAGGTCAGCGAGGACCTGCCCGTTCCTCTTCTCAATTATTGGAACCTGGACCTGGGTGTCGGTAGGTGCGACCATTGTCTTCTTAGTGCCGCTGAACAGGCCTATTGCAACCACGTGAGCCTTTGCGCTGCCGTGCTTCCCAGTCTTTGCCTTTGTGATCTCAACTATCCTGCATGGCTCCCCATCAATTACTATGTAATTGCCCTTCTTTAGGTCGCCTAGCGTGGCGAACTGAACGCTCATCTTGCCTTACACCCAAAAGCCTACCTAACACTCTCTCTTTAAAAATGTTCCTCCGCGACATAAGCTACCGCTCATTAGGCCAGCCTTTCAATTATTATACTCAGGTAGCCAGCGTTCCTTCCCCTTGGCCTTGAAGAGCCGACATCTGCGGAAACGACCCTGAGGGCCTCGCCCATCCTCTGCTTCATTATTAAGTAGACATCCACCAGCTTACAGGCATCGTCGCTGTCAGCATAAAGCTCTACCTGTTTAAACCCCTTGTTAAATTCCAGTATGGCCTGTAGGGCGTAGTCCTCGGCTGAGCTGCTTGAGGTTACGTTTATTCTGCTCCTGCTCTCCATGGTATTTCCCAAAGCCACTACGGACTTACTGGCTTTTTAGCTTAACTGCGCCCCTTGGCCTTACACCTTCTTCAGGGGGCATCCTGGGAGCATAGCACTTTAGGGACTCAGCGGCAGAACTAGCCAGAGGGGCTTTGCTCAGGGTCGCCATAGTTGGCGGATGCGGCGCCGCAGGCTCTGTTGCCGCGGCGGCCCTCGTCAAGGGGGGCGCCAGCGTTGAGATAATAGATAGAGGCAAGAAAGGCTGCAGTGACGAGGAGGTAGAAGTTGAGGGCCTTTGGAAAGGGCGTCTGACGGTATGCGGCTGGAGCTCGGCAAAGGGACCCTACGACGTTGTTATCCTGTTCACCAAGGCATATGACGCTGATGGTGCCATAGAAGATTCTGTCAAACTTAATGCTAAACTTTACGTCTCACCTCATAATGGCCTCGGCCCGCTCGAACTTCTTGAGGAGAGGGCTGGGAGCAGGGCCGCAGGCTCCGTAGTCTATTATGGAGCTACAAGGGTGTCCAGGTGTAGGTCCAAGTACAATGGGGGCAGAAAGGTAATACTTGGATGCCGCAGGGGCTGCGATGAGACGCTATTGAGGGACCTCTCCGAGGCTTTGAAAGCCGGCGGCCTTGATGCGATAGTTACGACCCCTGAGGATTTTCAGTCGGAGAGGTGGCTTAAGCTGGCCGTCAACAGCGCCATAAATCCTGTCACAGCGCTGTCCTGGGATAAGAACGAGGTGATAATTAAAGATGAGATAGCCAGAGATCTCGCGGCGGACCTTGCGGCGGAAACGGGCAATGTGGCGTCTCAACTTGGCATAAAGCTCCCCGAGGACCCCGTCGAGGCTACCTACAGGACTGCCAGGGAGACCGCTGACAACTGCAGCTCAACAGTTCAGGACCTGGCCGCCAACAGGGAGACGGAACTTAAGTATATTAACTTGGCTGTCTGGAACGCCTCAGTAAGCTTACAGGTACGCGCTGTAGCGAACCTCTCTGTGTACAGGGCGGTGGAGGTGGCCTCGAGGTGGCTGAAAGGGAGAAGGTCACCGTGCGTAAGATTGTAAACCTCAAGGGCAAGAAGCCTATAGTGATGATAACAGCTTACGACTACCCTACTGCAAAGATTGTCGACGAGGTAGGCGTTGATATAATATTGGTCGGAGACTCCCTCTCGATGACCGTTCTTGGTAACCCCTCAACCTTACAGGTTGACATGAACGACATGTTAAGGCACACCGCAGCGGTGTCGAGGGCTCAGCCTAAGTCGCTCCTGGTGGCCGACATGCCTTTCCTTAGTTATGAGGCTAACGTTAACGAGGCCGTAAGAAACGCCGGCGAGTTCCTCAGGGTTGGCGCGGACGCAGTCAAGATTGAAGGAGGCTCGGAGTATACTGACGTAGTTAAGGCTTTGACCCGCGCCGGCATCCCAGTCATGGGTCATGTTGGTCTGACTCCCCAAAAGCACAAGCTCCTGGGAGGTTACAGGCTCATGGGCAAGACCGCGGAGGAGGCCAAGGAAATCATTGAGGACGCAGAAGCCATAGCAGAGGCCGGCGCGTTCTCAATTGTAATAGAGTACACGGCGTCCGAGGTCGCCGCGGAGGTCACTAAGAGGGTCAAGGTGCCCACGATATGTATAGGCTCAGGCCCCTTCTGTGACGGACAAGTGCTGGTAATTCATGATGTGCTGGGGCTCTCCGATGCGCCACCGCCGTTTGCCAAAAAATACGTGAACCTTAAGGATATCATAGCCTCTGCCATCAAGTCATATAAGGACGACGTAGAGAACAACAGGTTCCCCCAGGAGGAAATGTACTGGCATATGAAGGATGGCGAGTATGAAAGGCTGCTAAATATGCTCCGCGGAGTTACATCACCTGAGCCTTAGGTTAGCCTCACTGAGCTTCCTGAAGAGCTCCTCCCTAACGCTCATTATGAAGCTCCCGGCATCCTGAGACCCGGACTCTATGGCATCTAAGCTTTCCTCAAGCCTCCTTGAAGCCTCCTCATTCAACATATCACTGAAGGGTGAGCTGCTGAGCAACCTGTAGACCTCTATCCCGAGGCGCGTTGGTATTAGGAACTTCAGCTTCTTAGTCTCAACCGCGTATCCATGTCTTAGGTTTGCCTCTATTACCTTTGCATACGTGCTCGGCCTCCCTATGTTCTTCTTCTTCATCAGCATAACTAGGTCGCCGCTCCTGTAAGGCTGAATGAGGCTTCCCTTAAACATTACCACGTTAGTTAAGGGAACCTCATACTCCTTGTTGGTCTCCCTGAGGACCCAAGTCTCAAGCTTTGGACGCATTATAGCCGTGAAGCCCTCCTTTACCACTGCTATAACCACCTCCATAGACTGAGTAAGGTTCCCCAGCCTCAGCGTTACTGACGCCTTCTCAAGCGTCGCAGGGGCCATCTGGCTTGCCATGAATCTCTCAAATATCAGCTGGTACAGCCTATAATGAGCGCCCGAGAGCGCCATGGGAACCCTCAGGGAGCTGTCAAGGATTGCCCTCTCGACCTCCTCAGCGTTCAGGGGCCTCGTGGGCCTTATGGCCTCGTGAGCTCCCCCAGCGCCCCAGCTTCTCGGCTTGTAGTACTGGGCAAGACCATGGGATTCGAGGTACTGCTTCGCGACCGCCATGCCCGCCTCTGAAATCCTTGTCGAGTCCGTCCTGTGATACGTTATGAGGCCTGAGTAGAAGAGGTCCTGGGCCAGCTTCATTGTAAGCTCTGCGGAGTAGCCAAGCTTAGCCGAGGCGTCAAATATCATCTCGTCCGTGGTGTATGGGGGCATTGGATTTACGTCCTCGGTCCACACTTTCTCGGTAACAGCGACCGCTACGTTGAGCTTTGACGCCTCCTCCGCCTCCTCACTTGATTTCGTGTAGAATATAACTGGGGTCCCAGAGGGAAGCAGGCCCCTGACCTTGTAGCCCATGACCTCCTTGTACTCATTATACCTGTCTATTATCCAGCCCAGGACCGGGGTCTGAACTCTTCCAGCACCCAGCCAGTTCTTGTTCATCTTAAGCCAGAGGTACTGGCTTGTCACAAAGCCTATCCACCTGTCGTCTATCCTCCTCGCCATCTGAGCGTTCACTAGATTTACGTCTATGGAGCCCGGAAGCCTCAGGGCCTCCATAAAGGCCCTCGGCGTCACCTCATGGAATGCGCTCCTGTAAATGTTCTGGTTATATGGCCTCATCGTAAGGTAGAGGTCCCACGCTATCTTCTCCCCCTCCCTGTCAGGATCGGTCATTATGATTACCCTGTCGACCTGCGTCGCGAGCTTTCTCAGGGTATCAGCGATGCCCTTGGAGTCTATTATTGCAGTTGAGCCACACCTTGGACACCTATCAACGTTCTCAGTAAACTGATAGCCGCAGCTGAGGCACCTCTTTATTGTAGTGTAGACGGGCTGTATGGCGTTGTTAAACCTGACCCCGAAGAGGCTGTTGCCAACCTCATCGCTTCCCTCTATTACGAGGTCATAAATGTGGCCCTTCGACGCCGTTATAGTTATCAGGTGCACCGTTCCCGTCTCTTGGTCAACAACGGTGGTTTCATATATGCTAACCCTTCCCTCGGACCTCTTCGCTGGCCTGCCCCAGAAGTTGGCAATGGTCTTTGCCTTAGTGGGCGACTCCACGACTATGAGCTCGGTCACTATGTTAACCTGCTTTCTCTCCCCTTTCTCAGACCTGCTGGCCTCTATCTCACGCGTCACATCCTCAAGGTTTACGCTGTTGAATTCTACGAAGGTCGCCTGGCTCATCCACCTGAGCCTGTCCTCCATAGCATCTACGAGCTCTTTCATATTGTCAACTATGACAGAGAGCCCCTTGGTCATAGTCCCATGGTAGAGCCTGCTGGTCCTGCCGCTCGCCTGCAAATACGACGGCGCGTCAGGTGAGTAAAGCCATATTGATGGGCCCTCCCTCCTGAGCACCATTGTGCCTATCCTCAGAACTTGCCCGTCTTTGACAATCATGTTGCTGAGCGCCTGAACAGCCTTGGCTGAGGCTTCTAGGACAAGCTCCCTCAACACCTCGAGCCTCCCCTTGGCCTCTATTTCACCCCTAATGGCGGCCGACAGGATGTTGCTCTCAACATTAAAGTTCTTGAGCAGGTTCTCCAGCTTTTCCCTATACTCCTTGAAGCTGCTATCTTTTTCCTCAAGAAATATTAGGGCCCTGAGAAGCCTTCTAGGCGAGAGAAGGGCCGTCTTAAGTTCTACCTTTATTGCAGGCGTCCCAAGGAATATCGCGTAACGGATAACCTCGGGCAGGTCAATACCTCTGACCAGCGCGCCGTACCTGCTCGCGAGGCCTATAGCTACGTCAACCTCCCCTGACGAGAGCTTTTCCACAGCCCTCCTGGAGTTACTTATAGCCTGAACGGCCTTGACCCCAGCTCCTGCGAGCTTGTCCATAAGCTCCTTAACGTAAGCTTTCCCATAAGCTTGAGAGATAAATATCAGGCCTCCCTTCCCAAGTTTCTTAGCTAAGCTTACTACCGAGTCCACCGGTGAGGCTGTTATGAGAAAGGTGTCCACAACGTTTCTGAGGTAGTCGGTGCCGCCGCCTATTTCAAAGCCTAGCAGCTCCCTAAATATGAGGTGCTTCACTCCCCTGGGCCTTCCAGTGGCCGACGCTATTACCAGCTGACCTTTAGGGCCTTCGAGGACCTTCTCGCTAAGCTTAAGCGACAGAGAACTTATATCGCTCTGGAGCTGCCTAATTCTTTCCTCGCTCCTCCCGGAGGCCTCTAAAGTTACCAGCTCAAGCTTCTCCTGGACTATCTTAAATGCCGTAGCTATGGAATCCTCGTCAAACCCTATGAGTATCAGGGCCCTGTCTATATTCTTGCTGTTCCGCAGCAGGCTGTCAACGTCGTCCACTATCATTAGGTTAAACGGTGACTGCTTCTTAAGCATGTCGAAGTTCTTCACCATGAAACCTGGAGTTATGACTACAACGGAATAGTCCCCTCTAGTTATTTTATCCAGCATTTGGCTCCTTTGGGCCTTCGGAAGGCTGCTATAGTAAAAGGCCACCTTGTCCCCTAACATTGATGCGAGCCTTCCGGCCGTCTGCGCCACCAAGTTCTCCGTGGGGACAAGATACATTACTTTGTAGCCCTCCTGCATTACCTTGAAGGCGGCGTAGGCCATCAGGAGGGTAGTCTTTCCGACGCCCGTCGGCGCCACTATGGAGAAGCTTTCCTCTGAGAGGAGCCTCCTGGCCCAACTCCTCTGCGCGCTGGATAGCTTGAAACCGTATTTCTCCTCAAAGAACTTAGAGAAATCGCGAAAGCTCTTCTCCATGAGATATAGCGATGAATAGCCCTTTAACTTGCCCTCCTTCGCTAACTCAAGCCCTATCTCAAGTATATCGCCGCTCTTAGGCTCCCTTGGGAGGCAAACAGCGCAGGGAAGCCCCTTCTCAAGTCGGTCGGCTGTTATCTCCCTGCCGCAGTTAGGACACATTCGCTCGTAGATTGGCAGCAGCGCAGGCACTGCTTTTCTCCCATTATACCATATTCAGGTTTCTCACAAGCTAGGGTATTAAGGCTTACAGGCTACGCCACCAGCACAGCCACTCGCTGATTTAAATGATATACGTCAAGTAATCACTACTTACTGGGCTATTTGCCAGAGAGCTGAGAGGGCTTTGAATGAAGTGTTGGCCTGCACAGGGTCGTTGACCAGAAGGCTCATAGGTTCATCGTTTGCAGGATCCTTAACTATAACCATCAGTGATGACTTTGAGGCCACTGAGTCAACATATAGCGAGGCCACGTTACCCTTCAGCTTGACCCCAGGCGACTGAGGAAGCTGGGGCACAAAGCTTGCGAGAACCCTGACGTCAGAAACGTAAGCGGCAAGGGAGCTGACAAGCTTGCCCAGGTAGTCGCCATTTGCCAGCACGTAGACTGCAGTGACATAGACCACTGAGGAAGTTCTGAAGTAATCAACGGCAGCGCTTATCACGTTAAGAAGGCCCCTGACCACGGTTGCTGGGGGAGATGAAAGTCTTTTGTCAAACCTCTCCAGCATCTTAACCGCGCTCTCTACGTCCTTTACCCTTCTCCTCATTTCCTCCTCTATCCTTATAATGCTCATTGCGGCCAATGACTGAGGACTTATGGCCTTGTACCAGCCGCTTGGATCACGGTAAACCATGCCCTTAGATTCAAGGACCCTTATAACGTCGTATATCCTGGGGAGCGGCACCCCGCTTATTGCGCTCGCCTCCTTTGGGTCCTTGGCCCCTTGAAGGAGAGCTACATAAAGCTTTGCCTCGTAGAGCGTTAGGTCCAGGGCCCTCCTGAGCGTCTCTATTATATTGTCCTCACTGCTCAATCCTTGCTCTGCCCTTTATTTGATGCGACCAAAGACCTAATATCTGCTACTCCTGCAAAGAATTTGAACCACTGAACTATAACTAACAAACTTAAGGTGTAATTAAAATAACCTTGTGAAACTGAGGCCGGTGGGGCCTCACTTTGAGGCCCCGGCCGTTGCGCTCCCCTGCTGGCCCGTAGAGGTTGGGGCTCCCTCCACGGAGGGCAGCTCTGGGAACTCCTGCTTCATCCTCTGCTCTGCGACTATGCTTGCCTCCTTCAGTATCTTCTGCGCCTCCTCGGTCACGAACTCGTTGTCAAGCATTGGCACAGCTCCGCTTGTGTACTGCGTTACTGCTGTCTGCAGCTCCTCGTCTATGTCCATCAGGTCGGTGAACACGTCAGGCATGGTGCCTCTGAGGTACCCGGCCACCTGCTTCAGCGCTACTATTGCAGGCGCCAGGTCGGCGTTAACGTCACCCATTATCAGCGTCGTGTCAAGCCTCAGCTTGACCTTCTCGAGAGCGTACCTGACGGTCATTATTACCTTAGTCATTCTCCTTACCTCTGCGACCTCGTTGGCATACATGGCAGCCCTGCTCCTGTCGCCCTCAGTGAGGCTGTTGACCACCTTCTCAAAGAGCTGCCTGTCGTAAGCCTGCAGCTTGCTGAGAGTGTAGTCCAGCTTGTTCATCTGCGTGGCTACCCTGTAGCTCGCTATCATTATCTGCCTCTTCAGGGGCGGGGGTGGAGATATGAAGTTCTTAACCTTCTCAGCTATCGTGTCCCTCTTCGGCTCCTCGCTCCACCTCTTGGGCCAGCTCTCTATCCCGCTCACTTCTTATCACCGGGATTTGCTCCAGACGCGCCTTTGACTACATAGGCTTAAAGGGGGACAGCCAAAGTTAAGCGGGCTTCTGCGTTTTATATACGGCCCAGCTAGGACCCATTGGTGCAGCGAATGCCCGCAATTAAGGTTGACGAGATCTCTAAGTTCATAGGTTCTGAAGTGTTTGATGACTTCGGCAGGAGCCTCGGCACGCTCATAGCTGTGGAGAGCGACATAGACGGCAAGGTGTCGTCTATAATAGTTAAGTCCGAGGACCTGTCACTTGATGTCATAGAGGGCGAGAGAGTTAAGGTTAGTGACGACAAGGTAACGGTGACTCCTGAGTGGAAGTTTGAGATACTGCAGGTGATAGAGAATCTTGACAGGGCCTACAAGAGGAGAAAGGCCATCGAGAACATAAGTAGCAGGAACGACCTTCCAGCTGTAGTAGTAGAGCCCATGAAGAGAAAGCTTGAAGATGAGATAAAGGCGCTCAAACTAAAGGCTGACGAGGTCAAGAAGGTCGTAAACTCAAGAATAGGTGAGATAGATGACGAAAGCCTCAAAGTTGCCAGGGCCATAGCAACTATAGGGATCTCCTACTTCAGCGGGGAGATAAGCGAGAGAGGCTACACGCAGAGCATGAACCACCTCAGGAAGCTTCAGGACAGCCTAAGCGAGGAAAAGAAGGCTGCCAAGGACCTGTTGGACAAGCTGGATAAGGTAGTGCAACTGGCCAGCGAGGGCGAGGTTCAGAAAGCTGTACAGCCTCAGCCTTCGACGACCACCCAAAGCCCGGTAGCCGCGGGCCCCAACGCACAACAAACTATGGTAGTTAAGATAGAGGCCTAAACTGTGGGCCAGCTTAGCGAGCCTCTGTCCAGAGTAAGGCCTTATTTCCACTCACACTTACAGCTTCTTATGGTGCGGGGGTGCCCGAGCCTGGCCAAAGGGGGCGGGCCCAAGACCCGTTGGCGTAGGCCTGCGTGGGTTCGAAGCCCACCCCCCGCACCATAGGCGCTAATTATAGGTCCATTGAAAGGAAAGGAGCTGCGATCTTTTCACTCAGCTCCCTGCTCCTCATCGGATTCGCCGTTGCGCCTCTTGACGCTGCCCTTCCCTTTCTTGTATTCGCCGCTGATCACGTCCCTTAAGAACTCTGCAAGGCCCCTGAAGAGTATCATGGCGCCTGCCAAGGCTATAGCGAACGCCAATACCTCCAACGGAAGGCTCGTATACCTTATGGCTATTATTGTAAGAATATAAGTTAGGCCCATCATTATCGTCCCAACGATGAGGAACCTGAAGTAGATTCTCAACAAAAGCCCCCCGATCTAGTAGAGATAACACGCTACAAAGTGGCCAGGCTCCACCTCCTTAAGCGCCGGCTCCTCCGCCCTGCACCTGTCCATTACGAAGGGACACCTGGGGTGGAACCTGCAGCCGCTCTTAGGCACTACCAGCTCTAGTTCTCTGACATTAACTTTTATCATCTTATCCCTTAGGCTTGGGTCCAGTCTTGGATATGCCTGAAGCAGGGCCTGAGTATATGGATGAAGTGGATTCTCGATCACCTTCTTGGTCGGGCCTATCTCGACTATCTTGCCTAGATACATTATGGCTATCCTGTGCGAGATAACCTTCGCTATTGGGAGCTCGTGAGTTATGAACAGTATAGATATGCCCCTCTCGGCGTTTATCTTTCTCAGATCGTCAACTATGAGCCCCTTGAGCGAGGCGTCTAACATGGTCACGGGCTCGTCAGCAACCAGGTACTCAGGATTTAACATGAGGGCCCTGGCTATAGCCACCCTCTGCCTCTGGCCCCCGCTGAGCTGGAACACGAAGTTCGACAGGAGATCATACGGAAGCCCTACCTCGTCAAAAGCCTTATGAATTATCTCAGTGGCCTCGGCCGGATCCTTAACGCCAGCATAGTAAAGGGGTTGCCTTAAAGCGTCATATACCTTCATGTAGGGGTCTATTGACGAGAAGGGGTCCTGATAAACCATCTGAAGCTTCCTCCTGATATCCTTATTTATCTTCTTAGGAGTTATCTCGTGCGGCGTCCCCTTACTATCATAGTATATAACCTGCCCTGACGTGGGAGCCTGAAGTCCTATCGTAGTCCTGCCGAGGGTTGTCTTGCCGCTGCCGCTCTCACCCACAAGCCCGAGTATCTCGCCCTTGCGTATCTGTATAGTTACGTCGTCTACAGCCTTAACAAAGGACTTCTTGCTGAAGAGGCCCCCCTTCTGGAAGTACACCTTGAGGTTGCGGGTCTCTATTAAGATCTCATTTGACACCATCTGCGTCACCTCTCAATAAAGCCAGCACGCGACGTCATTCTCGCCCACCCTCCTCAGCTTCGGCTCCTCCGCCCTGCACCTGTCCATTACGAAGGGACACCTGGTGCTGAACCTGCAGCCAGGCGGAAGCCTGGCCAGGTCTGGCATTGAGCCCGGTATGCCCTTGACGTAGTCTTTACTTAGGTCGGGGACCGACTCCATAAGGAGCTTAGTGTATGGGTGCTTTGCGTTCTTGACTATGTTTTCAGTGCTTGCGTGCTCAACTATCCGGCCGGCGTACATCACGTAAATTCTGTCTGCCAGCATTGACATAAGCGCCAGGTCGTGCGTTATGAACAGTATTGAAAGGTTGAGCTCCTTCTTCAGCTGCTTGAGCAGGTTTATTATATGGGTCTGAGTAATAACGTCGAGAGCCGTAGTAGGCTCGTCAGCCAGCAACACCTTTGGGTTGAGCGCTAGGGCCATAGCTATGAAAGCCCTCTGCCGCTGCCCTCCGCTGAGCTCGTGCGGATACCTGTCGGCTATTGAGGGGTCCAGGTTCACCATTTTCATGAGCTCATTGACCCGCTGGTCGGGATCCCCCGTATAGCCATGAACCTCCAGAACCTCCTTGATCTGATCCCTTATCCTATAGACAGGCGTGAAGCCATTCATCGAGCCCTGGAAGACCATGGCTATCCTCTTCCACCTGTACTCCGAGTTAAAGACCTTCTCAGGCAGGTGCAGGATCTCGTTACCCTCGAAGTACACATTACCTCCTTCTATAAATCCTGGGGGCATTATGAGCCTCATTATTCCCAGGGCCAGGGTGCTCTTGCCGCTGCCGCTCTCCCCCGCCACGCCTATTATTTCGCCTTCATTCAGCTCAAGGCTCACTTCATCCACTGCTCTTACATAGCCCCTTGGCATGTGGAAGTATATCTTCAGGTTCTCCACCTTAAGTAGAGGCGGCATGCAATTTCCCTTCCTTCTTGGGGCCTTTTTACAGCTACAGGTCTGAACTTTAAATTATTATGCTAAGTGATCCTGTTCTTACCATAAGCACCTGCAGAGCCGCCTAAAACAGACTCGAGTTTGATCAACGCTTGCCTAAGGCTTTAACTTCAGTATATTATTCTAATACAAAATTGTATACTATTATCTGCGTGAGCTTAAGGCGGGAGGCTCACTCCAAGAGCTTTATAGCATCCGCATAAGTTATACCCTGCAGATCATCAAGCGTGTAGGCATAGTGCACCTTGGTGAACTGCGACCTGAACTGCTTAACCTCTTCCCTTACCTTAGCTGGATCCTCGCCTTTGATCGCTACCCTCTCCATGAAGTCCGCTATCACTTCCATCTCTGGCTCCTTCATGCCAAACCTAGTCATTTCCTGAACTCCTATCCTCAGCCCGCTTGGATTCCTTACGGCCTCGGGCGGGTCGTGCGGGAGGAGGTTCTTGTTAAGTATTATGTTGGCCTGCTCCAGCTCAGCGGCTACCTTAGCTCCGCCCCCCTGCTTTGAGACGTCAACCAGAACCTGGTGGCTCATAGTATAACCCATAGACTCCCCAAGGACTGTGAACCCCCTCTCAGCAAGGGCCTCGGCCAGTTTCTTTGCGTTCTTAGTTATCTGCTCAGCGTAGTTATGGCCATACTCCTTCATTTCCAGGGCTACAACTGCAGTGGCAGGTATCCTGTGCAGGTGGTGGCTGCTCACAAACCATGGGAATATGGTCTTCCCAACCTCCTTGTACGTGGCCTCGTCCGAGAAGAATATGACGCCTCCCTGGGGCCCTGGGAACGTCTTGTGCGTCGACGCTGTGATAACGTCAGCGCCGTGCTTAAGCGGATTCTCCCACGCCTTACCTACTATAAGTCCGAGTACGTGCGCTGCATCGTAGACAAGTTTGCCGCCAACCGAGTGCACGGCTTCCGCTATTTCCTTAACTGGGTGCGGGAAAAGGTAGACGCTTCCTCCCAGGACGGCGAACTTGGGCTTCACCTGCTCTATTACTTTAACGGCCTTGTCTACATCTACGTTCATTCTTTCCTCGTCATAGGGCAGCTCCACCTGCTTGATGCCAAGGGCCCCCAGCGTGCCAAACTTAGTGTGGCTCACGTGGGCGCCCGCCTGGACAGGAGCTATGACGGCCTGCTCGCCCGGAGCGGCGAGCGCCCTGAAAACTGCAGCGTTAGCTATGGTGCCGCTTATGGGCCTCAAGTCAACCATGTCTGTGTCGAGCAGCTCGCCCATGAGCTTGTCAGCAAGGACCTCAAGCTCGTCTATATACTTGGTGCCCTGGTAGTGCCTCTTGAAGGGTTTGCCCTCCGCATACCTGTGCATAAAGTCATTAATGTAAACGGCCATAGCCGCGGGGCTCATGACGTTCTCGCTTGCTATGAGGTTTATGGTCTCCTTTAGCCTCCACACGTTTTGAGAGTTCGTCAACTCAAAAATCTTGACAAAGGTGTCCCTGTCTATCAACCTTCCCACTCACAGGTGAGCTGTCGCCGCGAGTTATTATGCCTGTCAATATCCCACCTCTAGGTGGCTCCCAATGCGCAGGTAGGTTGCAATGAAACAAATATTGAGATAACGTTTAAGCCCCAAATGAGGCTTTGCTGTTTTGATTAAAAGTATACCATACTATTAAAGCATCAGCTTAGCTTGGTAGTTATATTTTACGTTTTAGTTTACTTCATCAAGAAGCGCCGGATTACGAACCCTAATATAATAAATATGCCCTATGACAAGTATTCCGGTTGGAGCATAGGATTTCCGCTTACCCGGGTGTCTGGAATGCTCAACCTGATAGTTAATGAGACGCCGTGGGACGATGAAATGGTAGTGAAGGCCGCCTTTGATGCCGCTGAGGTGTTGAGGAGGGAGTACTCACTTATGGTCTTCGTGGAGATAAACAGCCATTTAACCGCGCCTATCCAGACAACCGAAGACCCAACCGTGGTGATAGGCGATAAAGAGATAAGGGTTGATCCGCTCAAGTCGTATGGGGAGCTCGTAGAGGAGATAATTCAGGCTGTCATAGAGAACGCAGCGCTGGGCGACTCTGGCCGCTCAGAGCTTGTCCTTGTCGGCACCCAGCAGCATCCCTCAGTAGCAGCTTAGCGACTTTTGGTAAACCTGGCTGGCGTGCTAATAATAGTGTTGCTGTGATTGCGCTGTTAAAAGAGATTGAAGACGTCCATAATTACATGAACCAAGAGAACTTGGCCATTAGGGCCTAAGCTGCCTTGGAGGGTTCCTGGCTAGGCCCCTGGCCTCTAATCTCCCTTATCACGATGCGGGTCCTATGAGGTATCTTAGAGGCTGCCCTCCTGAGAGCTTCCTTTATCTTGTCTAGGTCTGATGCTCTGCCGAACACATCAATTATTGCATCGCCTATATCAACGACGGCAGCCACGCCGACGGGAGTTCCAAACGAGAGTCTCATGCCATCCTGGAGCCTGTCGGCGCCCGCAAAAGCCATCATCTTGTTCTCCCTTATAACCTGGTGTGGATAGGTCCTCACCACGAGGAAATAGTTCGGGTCCCCTACGGTCGTTGAAAGGTACTTAGAGGCCATTAACCTTGCGGACTCCAGCGCGTTAGACCTTATCTGGCCTCTCTCGAGCGAGATAAGCTGAACCCTCACCTCGTAGTTGCCCTGGACTGCCGGACTTCCAGCAGTGAACTTCGAGATCTTTGGCTGTGGAGCCCCATGTATATACTCTTTCCTAGTATAAGGCTGGCTAGTTATATGGGAATAGCAGCGGCCAGGCCTCATGGGCATAGTGCTTCGCCCTCCAGATAGCTTCCTTGGTTGGACTTTAAATATTAGTTTGAAGCCTGGTCTCATGGGTGTTTGACATGGCGTCAAAGGAGGAAGTGCTGAAAGTCCTTAATGAGCTGCTGCCTACCAAGGCAAAGGATATAGACGATAAGAACTTAGTTGACAAGGACGTCATAGATAGGCTTTCTTCGGCTGGAGCATTCAATGCAGTATCCCTTGGCATGAGGTCCGTATACGAGGTCGTGAGGGAGGCCTCTAAGTGGAGCCCGGCAGTGGCACACATAATAATGTCATCATCAACCGTCGCCCTCAGGTTTAAGGAGGAGGGCCACATATACTCAATCTGCATAACTGAGCCAGGGGGAGGCACCGACATAAAGGCTAACCTAAAGACCGTTGCCGAGGAGAAGGGCGACGAGGCTATTATTACTGGCGAAAAAGTCTTCGCTAGCAACGCGGCCTACGCGGACAGGTTCTTGGTACTTGCCAATGGCCCTAAGGGGCCAACTCTGTACATGGTCACAAGGGACCCCTCAGTTGAAGTTGAAGTCCATGACCTCTTCACGTTCAGGGGCGCCGGAGTCTCGAGGGTCAAGTTCAACAGCTCTCACGGCATCAGGATTGGAACCCCAGGCAAAGGCATTAGGGAGGCGCTCGAGACCGTTAACTACGAAAGGCTGGGATACGGCATGATAGGCCTTGGCATAAAGGAGGGGGCCCTCGAGGAGGCGGGTTCCAAGGCGTTGAGAAAGGTCATATTCGGCAAGGAACTGGGGGAGTTTCAGGGCGTAAGGTGGATGTTAGCTGACCTGGAGATCAGGTCAAGGGCCCTCGACGCCCTTATAAGGGACGCCATAGACAAGGCGGAGAAGGGAGGCCTAGATCCATACGATGCCGCTATGGCAAAGCTGCTCGGGGCTGAGGTTGCGCAAAAGGCGACGTGGACCGCAATACAGATAATGGGCGGAACCGGCTTCTCAAGAGGATCAAGGCTCGAGTGGCTCGCGAGGGACGCCAGGATGCTTGACATAGGCGCAGGGGCCAGGGAGGTGCTCTATGACTTCATAGGCGACCTGGCCGTCAAGAAGTACAGAGGGGCCTGAACCCAGGTTCTAAGTCTTAATATTTAAAAGAGAAAAATTAATAAGTTTCCTTTGAAAAGTGCGACACGGGACTAGAAGTGGAAGGTAAAACCTTAAAGTATCTGAAAGCCTTAATTCAGTGCGCCTCAGTGCCGGACCCCGAGGTCTCCGCACAAATAATAGAGGTCCTACTCGACCGCAAGGAGATAAGCGTCAGGGATATTACAAAAGAGCTGAACGTCAGCTACCCGCTCGTCCTGAGGGTAATCAACGATCTGACGGGCCTGGGAATAGTGACCACCAGCAAGCTCAAGATAGAGGGAAGGGGGAGGCCGAGAAAGCTGGTCAAACTTAACGTTAACAAGTTACTTGCGATGCTCGACGAGTGCAGGAAGAGCCTCGACGAGGTCGAGAAGCTGATAGAGTCCAAAGCGAAGGAAGTTGAAGGACCTCAAACAGTCATGCAACAGAGCTGAGCGCATCTACGAACTCGCTGAGCGCTTTGTCCGGATCCGCGGCCTTCATTACAGCGCTTGCCAGCAGTATGCCGCTGGCGCCGAGTTGCACTGCACGTACGACGTCCTCCCTATACGTGATCCCAGCGCCGGCCAGCACAGGTATATCGGCCACTGCCTTTACGGCCTTAACGCCCTCAGTGATAACTTCAGGCCTGGCCTTGGAAACTGAGACCCCAGTGCCTATGAGCTCTGGCGGCTCAATTGCTATGTAGGTTGGCCTCAAGTAAGCCAGCCCAGCGGCCTCGCCAGGCGTGTCGGCGCAGGCCATAGTTTCTATGCCGTCCTTGGACGCCGTTTCGACAACCTTAGCTACGTCCCTGTAGATCATCTTGTGTTCACTGTGATTTACTAGAATGCCCCTAACTCCAAGCAGCCTAGCTGCCTTAGCTGGCAGGTAGCCCGTGTAAGCCCCGTAGTCCACGGGATCTGCATGCTCAATGTAGACGTCGTCGTAAATTTGGAGCACCTTTGATGCAATCGCAGCAGGCACTATGAGAATAACCCGGACGTTGCCGTATCTTGAGGAGGCCTTTGACGCCTCCCTAGCTATCTCCAGCGACTTCTCATTAAATGCGGTCTCGTATGCCTTAAAATTTACGGCGAAGACCAGCCTAGGCATGCCCGGTCACAAGTTAGGAGCGGGCTCCCTTCCTAAAAAGGGCATGTAGATCTTCCAAGTCATGTTAGCGTGTCAGGCCGTCACTCCAGCAGGTCCTCATGCTTTACGATGGGCCTATATCCTAGGTCAAACGGCCTGAACCTGCCCTCAAGGCGCTTTAGTACGTCGGGCAGCGTTGTATATTCCATCTCTTCAGGACCTAGCCTGTGCGGCATGAAGGGGCCGTGCCTTCTCATGTAATCTGCGATCTCCGCTGCCTGCCTCCTGACCTCGTCAAAGGCCACATCATCAAAGAGGTCTGTTGGGCCCACAAGCCTGCCAGCTTTTATATTGAAGCCAAGTCCAAGTACCCTTGGAGGCCCGTCAAACCTTGTCATCTTAGCATCCTTAAGGCCAACTGGCATAAGTGGGCCGAAGTGGCTGCCGCGCATCCAGCCGGCCACCAGGTGAGGGAACGAGAAGGCCTCAAGCGCCTCCCCGAGCGCGGGGAAGCCTGACTGAAGCCTAACTATCATAACTGGGTCGTCCTTGCCTATATATTTGCCCGCTATTAGGTTAAGCCTCTCCGAGCTGACCACGGCCGCCGGCTCTCCATCTTTCCTATGGACGTACTTTATGACGTACCTTGACGTGGTGCCTATGAGTGCCAACAGGTCGTAGAGCTCCTCAGGCGTCGACAGGTCAACCGCCTTGCCCTCGTAAAGGTCTAGCACCGTGAACACAAAGCCGCTGTGCATCTTAGGGTCTATTACAAGCCCTGCGGTGTTAAACGGGTCAGCAAAGATCTTGTAGAGAGGCAGGTTAAAGGCGCTTGGCTCCGTCTTGTCAGCCATAAAAATAGCTACGGGCTCTGAAGGCCTCTCGTTAAACTCCAGCTCCGCGACCCCCGGCCCCAGCCCCCTGACGTTACCGCTGAAGGTGTCGCTTAGCAGGTCCTGGCCGGCAGCATATAGGCCCAGGTCCTTAGCCACGGACGTTGCCTCCTTAAATGCGCTCCACGCAAGCTCGTGAACCTGAGGATCATTAACGCCCCTGAAGTGCGTCATTATGAGCTGAATATCGTCGCCTATCGCGGTCACGTAAAAGTCCGCTATTATACCCTTCTTCTTGCCCTCGGCCAGGACCCTTGAGGCGGCAAGAAGGGTGTCTGGATGTGCTTTATGATGCCCAGCTATGCTTCCGATGTCGGCCTTTATCACGCTCAGGGTAGTCTTTGTTCCGCCAGACGACACTAGAATCCCCATGAATGCGGTGCGGGTCACCCTTATATTTCTATTTTTGAAACATGAGATCCATGATATCTAAAATTCCAAAAGTAACGTTGCCTGGCATTTCGCCAACTGCATGAGTTAATGCTGCTACCAGGGAACCGACTTAAGCCTCAACTTATAGGCGGCCCAGTTTGTCGCGCGGTGGAGCACGTATATTATGACGGCCCATATAAGCTCGGCATACACAGAAAACGTGACGCCGCCTATGTAGAGGAACAGCAGCGCGAAGATGTAAAAGCCCAGCTGGTCGAGGACTGGGGCTTCGGCCCCCCTTTCAAGTCCTGCTCTCCTCTTAATAAATGAGCCAAAGAGGTCGCCGCACATGGCGCCTGCTGAGGCCAGCGCGGCATAGGCTATGTGTTGAGGGCCCAGGAGCGGCCACTCTATGACCCCTACGAAGGTGCCGGAAGTTATGCCAGCCAGGAGGCCTCCCCAAGTCTTTCCATCGCCAAAAATCCTTCTGCCGTCAGGTAGCCTCTTTCCAAAGTCTATGGGTGGCGGCCCATGAAGCACAACTGGGGCTCCGTTGGCAACCATTGCTGGCGCTATATACTCTAATAACAGCAGCAGCGAAAATGTCAGGCCACCCATTCAACACCCTCCTTCTTCAGCTCAAATATGAGCGTGTTAATGAACGGCTTGATAAAGGTTAGAGCCACGCAGGGTCCCCTCTTACATGTTATCCTCTCTGTGTAAGCTATGGCGTCAGCCCACGGCAGGACCCACCTCCCGAGGGACATCTCGAACTCGCCGCCCTCCACATCGGCTATCTGGCCTACTGCGAAGCCCCCTACCTGCCTTAGTACTGCCGAGACGAAAGAGAGCAGCCTGAGAGGGTAGTCCCCCTGCAGCGATCTGAAGGGCCAGTTTATGGAGTCTACTATTATCTTCACGCCCTCGGATGCGGCCTTGACAACCTCGTTTACCAGCTGGTCAGCCGTTAATATTGTCATGTAGGGCACGCACGTCACTACGTTCCTTGCGTAGGACAGGGTGCCTGGCTCCGTGGCCAGAAGCCTCACGTTATGACCATCTGACATCAAGTGCCTGGCTACCTCGAAGGCTAACCTGGTTTTTCCAGTGCCAAAGGGGCCGTAAACCACTACAAACCTGCCAATATCAATAAGCTCAGAAAGCTCCCTGGGAAGAGGCGAGAGGGGCTTGCAGGGGCCGCTCACTGGCCCTCATTCTCCTCGCCGCCCTGCCCTTCTGAGCTCTCGCCCGCCTCCTCTGTAACTACTAGGCCACCCGCCTCCTTAACCTTCTGGACGGCCTTCTCACTTGCCATAGGCACTATTACCTTGACCTTGCTTGTCAGCTTTCCCCTTCCGAGCAGCTTCTCGTAGCCCATTGCCTTAAGGTCGACAACTACAAGCCCATCCTCTGTCTTGGCCTGGCCCTTAGCAGTTAGGCCGGCCACCAACCTCTCGAGGCCCTCCAAGTCTATAGTGTTGAGCTCGCCTCTGCTTGTAGGGTTCCTGAAGCCCCTTGTGCCAAACCAGTCCGGAGCATACTTGAGCATCCAGCTCTTCTTATGTTTGCCCATGCCAGCGGCTCCTCTGCCCCCCTTCTTGCCGGTCTTCCTGTGCTGCCCTATGCGGCCCCAGCCCATTGAGCGGGTCCTTCCCCTTAGCTTCCTCACCTTCTTACGGGCCCTTGGTATCGTCCAGGTCATGTTTGCTCAGCCCTCTACCACACTAAGGAAAGGGGATTAAAAAGCTAGGAGCTCAGAACATCCTGAGAACTAAGTCATTTATCTCCTTGCCGCGGTAGCCCAGCTCTCCAGCAGGGTACAGCTTCTTAACTGACCTCTTAAAGCCGCCGCTGGGCGGGTGAAGCCTGAAGAAGGGCTTAACTCCCACCTCATCCAGTTTATAGTACTTAATTTCATTGTTTGTAACCTTCTCTGCAAGCTCCCTTATGCCGCTGAGCTTGAGCCGCTCCTTGACCCACTCATCAGTTATCGGCTTATCCCCCACCAGCCTGCCCCTCTTTGCTATCAGGCTGGCCAGAACGTCTGGCGAGACCTCACCCCAAGTAATAGCTGGCTGGGCCCTCCTCAGCATCTCCTTTATGCCCTGCATGTCGTCAGGGTAAACTACAGCCGTAAATATCCTCCTCAGCCTCAGCTCATTAAGCGTTGCCCTGACCTCAGGCCTCTGGTCAGGCTCGCCCCTTATCCTTATAATAAGGTAGGCCACCTCCGCTCACCTCGTCCAGTCCTGGTAGGTGACCACCTTGTAGGTGTTACGGAGCGCCATGTATACAGCCCTTGCGAAGTTATACGTTGTCCTGGTCTCGCCGAACGTCTGAGACCACACGTCCCTGATGCCTGCCATTGAGAGCACTACCTTAGCTATGTTGCCGGCCACAAGGCCCGTGCCCTTGGGCGCTGGCTTGAGTATGACCTTCACGCTCCCGCTCTTGCCCTCTACAGTGAAGGGCACACTATGGGGCTCTCCGCACGTGCACTCCCAGCTGCCACAGCCTCTCCTAACCGGCGTTATGTTAAGCTTGGCATTCCTGACAGCCTTGTCTAGGGCCTCCCTGAGCTGTCTGGCCTTCCCCTTTCCTATACCAACGTAGCCATCCCTGTTGCCTACTACAACTACCACCCTGAACCTCGTGACCCTTCCAGCGTCGGTCATCTTCTGGACGTGGGATATGTCTAGCACCTCTGTCTGCAGGTTTGGCAGTAGGACATCAACTATCTCCGGCTCCAATATGGGCAGGTTTCTCCTGAATATCTCGTCTATGGACGCTATTTTGCCCTCCTTGACCAGCTGGCCCACCTTAGTCTTCGGCACCCACTCCTCAGCCTGAGGAGCGCTCGGGCCTGGCGCACTCGTCTGCTTGCTCACTTCTCCATCACCGCCTGCTCAGCTCCTCCGGCAGCCTCCAGGACAGTCTTGTAGGCCTTCTTTATATTTTCTAGGACTTCATCGAAGTTCTTCGGTATCTCCTCAGGTGGCAGCCTGGTCAGCTGTGCCGAGAAGAGCCTCTTGTACTTCTCTGGGTCGTTCTTGCTCAGCTCAGCAGCATATGATGCCACGTGCTCACACCTTATTCTCTCCTCTGAGGGTAGAACTTCGTCGCTGTGCGGCACATGCACGCCAGCGTCCAGAGCGCCCTTAAGGGCGGCGAATACCCTGCCTCCTAGCGTTGGCCTGTGAAGGCCTATGTCCAGCACGGCCTCCTTAACGCCCTTCTCCAGGGCCCTTGCTGCGGCGAGGAAACCTGTCAAGTAAGCGGCGCACTCGCTCTTGCCACTGCCCTTCCAGCCATAAAGCTTGGTTAGCTCCCTTGAATGCGCCGCCGCTATGACACGGTCCCCTTTAAGGTCAAACTGAATGAACTGCACCCATATGTACTTATTTGATATCCTGACCACCATCCTTGGCTTCCTTGAACTGAGAAGCGCAAACCTCTTGTAGTAGTCGGTCTTGCCCTCCCTCCTTCTCCTAAGCGGGACCCTGTAATTAGGGCCTCCCTTCACTTAGCCCCACCTCCCTTAATCATACCAGCGGACTCGGCGTACCTCCTTAGGTCTGAGAGGCTTGCAAACCTGTTGCCCTTAATAAGCGTGTAGAGAGTCCTGTAGTCCTTCCTGCTCAGCATACCATGGTCCCTCAGCCACCTTATGTAAGCCCTCATCTTGCGGACCTTGTTGACCCACATGGTCTCTGGATCCCTGCGCGAGAACGCAGTTCCCTTCCTCTTTCCAGGGCCCCTTCTGTGGCCCTCGGACCTCTTCCCCTTCCTCTCAAGCCATCTATGGGCGTTTCCTTTGGCGGGGAGTACCTTTATAAGTCCCCTGCTTATCAGCGACCTGACGTCATCCTTTGTGACAGCTCCTTCTATATCCTCCCTGTCCTCGGGGTTTGGACTTATCCATATGCGGCTCTCGCCGACGCCCAGTATCTCAGCCGCCAGCCTCCTCTGAAGCCTGTAGTCCACGGTCACTCACCACCATTAGCTACCCTGAAGCCCCTCCTCCTGAGCTCCTCAAGCAGCTGGAGCCTCTTCCTCAGCCCGACCTTAGCAGAAATATAAACTATGTGAGTGCTTGGGCTGAGGCCTTCAATGTCCTTTATAGAGGACACCACGGCCGGTATAAGTCCTGAGGGGTGCCTTCCCCTGATCTCGGAGCTAGAGCCGTAGCCCACCTTAACAAGCCTTCCAAAACCCTTCATCTGAAGCCTCAGCTTGTTGTCTATCCCCTTCGGTTTACGCCATGACTCATCTATTCTCTTCAGGCGCCACGAGAGGTACCTTATAAAGTGAAGCCTCAGCTTCCTCCTTATGAGGGCCTGCGCCCTTCTCCTCTCCTTGAGCTGCTCTGGGACCTTTGGCTGCTCCGAGGCCATCAGCTGGCCACCTCCCTTGAGTATATGAATATGCCGTCCATGAACTTCCTGCGGTCAAAGTCAGTTATATGCGTTGCTCTCTCGATATTAGCCGCAGTCTGGCCCACCGCCTCCACATCGCTTCCTTCAACTATTATGTCCTGCCCCTGCACCTTCACTGTGACACCGGGCATTATTGTGGCGTAGCGCGGGGCCTTCTCTCCAAGGAAGTTGCTTATAACTACCCTGCTCTTCTCAACTTTGACAGTTATAGGGAAGTGAGTTGATATTATCTTAAGTTTATACCTGAAGCCCTTGGAAACTCCGGTTATCATGTTCTTTATGTGCGCGGCCACAGTACCTACTAGCGCCTTAGTTCTAGTATCTGCGAGCCTGGCCTCCACTATAACCTTGTTGTTTTCAAGCCTCAGTTCTACCCCTCTGGCATGGGAGAAGTCCTTCTGAACCTCGCCCTTGGGACCCTTCACAGTGACCTTAAGGCCCTCTATCCTCACCGTCACGCCCTGCGGGACCTCGACCTCCCTCTTGACGTAGAGCGCTTTTGGCAACTTTCAGCACCTACCTATCAGCTCCTCGCTCCCTTGGCTGAGATCTGCTTTTTAAGCATTCTAAGCCTTCTCGAGCTTCTCCCTGACAGCCGCCTCCAGTTCCTCAAGCCTTATTACCTGGTACCCTGGGAGGGGCTTTTCGACCTTGCCAAGCACGACAACCCTGTCAGGGTCCTCCTCCTTTCTCTTCCTAAAGAGCCTGACCTTGAGGTAGCCCTTGCCCTTTCCCATGAATATGAAGACTACCTTGTTCCTCCTGTCTCCCATGCCTTCGCACCAGGCTTGAAGGGGTCTGGACGATTTAAAAGGCTAAGGAGTCGCTCACTCGCCTATAGCTATCTTGTAGGCGTTCTTTATTGCCTCCTCGAGGGACCTGGCGTAGACAACTTTGCCCCCTGTTATGTTAGCAAGCTTAGTCATTTGGTCGGACTTAACGTGCTGGGAATTACCTATCACTAGAAAGTCGACCCTCATGCCGCTGGACTTGGCAAGGAACTGGACCTCGTCGGGTCCAGGTCCCTCGTTGAAGTCGCCGTCACTTATTACTATGAGCCTCCTTGAGTAGCCAGGCGGCGAGTCCTTGAACATGTAAAACGCGTCCTTCACAGCCATGCTTAGATTTGTAGCTTTGCCTGAGACCTTTATTGAGTTGACCGCCTCCTCGAGCTCTTCTACGCTGTCCGTAAGATCCATCACTGGGAAGGAGTTGCCATAGAAAGAGATCACGCCAACCAACGTTGGAATGCCGCTCCCCACAACGCTCCTAATTATTACAATAGCGCTCCTCTTTGCGGCCTCCAGCCGATTAGGCTTCACGTCTTTGAGCATCATGCTGGCGCTGCTATCTATGGCTATTACTAGTGCGAGACCTAGGCCCTTTGGGGAGGTTTTGGCGCTCAATACTCAAGTACCTTAGTTCTTTACTGTAACATCGCAGTAATAAGCCTTAAAGGGGTAGGTCTCATGGCTATCTACTAGCCTATGAAGTCCTTGGGGACCATAAAGGGTATTGTGGCCATCTTCATCACAAGTTCTTTGAAGTAATTATTGTTTACAAGTCCCTGGGATCTGGCGTAGGACAGAAGAGAGAGCGTAGGGACTGCAGGAACCCCATAGGATCTTGAAACCTGCCTAGTCTTAGCATCGTCGCTAACTAAAATGCCATTTAACTTCTTAGCTATGTAAATTGAGTGGGCCTCCTGAAGCGATATGCCGTTCCTCCTGGAGAATTCCATGAGCGACTTGTTTATGCTGACTACGTCGAAGCTACTTAACGTGTATGCAACGCCCTTAGCCTTGGAGAGCCTCAGGACCAAAGCCTTAGCCCTTTCCATAGTCTTAGACGATATGGAGAGTTTCTTGCCCAGCTGCGACACGAGGTCAACCGCGTTCAGCTCAAGCATCGCATAAAGGGACGAGAGGTCGAAGGTTATCGAGCCCCTAGACTTCAGCTGCTCCTCCCCCGATACAATCTCAGAAGCGTCGTCAGACCCAAGTAGCGGGGCGGTGTCCCTTGAGAGAAAGTACCACGTGAGTTCATCCACACTAAGGCCGCTTATCTCTACTGCCAGCTGAAAGCTGATGCTCCCGTTCTTGTATGCCCTAAGAGATATTTCTTTAAGGTCGTAGCTTTCTAGGAGCCTTCTTATGGCGTCCCTTATGGCTTCTGTCTTGCTTCCATAGATTCCAGCCTTTACCAGGGCCTCTAGCACCTCTTCAGTGAAGCCTGAAATCTCTATGTTAGTTACCAATACAGAGGGCCCTCTCAGAGGTTTACCTGAAGAACAAATAAGTTTAGCAGTTAGTAAGCTTCAAGTGGGGAAATTAACATGACCTCGACCTCATCCCCAGCATCGTAGCCTTCCACGTTCTCATTAAGTACTAGTATTGCGTTAGCGTCCGTTAGCGTGGAGAGCACCCCTGACGCTGTTATCGCTAGGGGCTCAACCATGAGTTCCCCTCTTTCATTGGGGTACACTCTCACCCTCAAGTAGGTCCTTATGCCCGCCACGTTAGCCACCCTTCTAGTTATCTTGCCCTTTACTATGGGCACCGGGTCCTCGGGGGTGCCTGTCATATGCCTCAGAGTCGGCCTTACAAACGTTATGTAGCCTGTAAGAGACGCCACTGGGAACCCTGAGAGCATGAAAACAGGCTTGCCGTTGATTATGCCGGCGCCCGTGGGCTTCCCAGGCCTCATCCTGACGCCGTTAAAAAGCACCTTGCCCATGCGAGCAATAACGTCAGGGACTAGATCGTAGGCCCCCAGGCTGGTGCCCCCCGTAGTTATAATGGCGTCGGCGACCCTCAGCCCTTCAGATATCTTTGACTTTATCATGTCAGCGTCATCAGGCACCGTACCCATATCTATGGGCTCAAAGCCGTCCTGTCTAAGCAATGAAATCAGCATGGGCTTCGTGCTGTTTATTATTGTTCCCGGGGTGCCCGCGCGCGGATCGTCCAGCTCCACTACCTCGCTGCCAGTGGAGAGAACGGCAACCTTTAACCTTCTGAATACCTTGATTTTCCTTATGCCCAGCGAGGCCAGGGCGCCTACATGCCATGGCTGAACCTTATAGCCCCTTCTAATCACTATCTTACCCTTAGTGAAGTCTTCGCCTTTTCTCGAGACGTTCATATATGGAGTCACCTGCCTTTTAACCTCGACATACTCCCCGACCCTGGACGCATCCTCGGCCATTACTACAGCATCAGCTCCTGGGGGCAGCGGCGCCCCGGTGTATATTGTTGCGGCCTCACCCTCGCCAACCCGTGGGAGCCTTGATGGGTCATCACCAGCCTGAACTTCGCCCACAATCCTGAGCCTCACAGGGTTAAGGAGGGTAGCCCCGAGGGTGTCGGATGACCTCACAGCATAGCCGTCGACGGCGCTTCTATCAAAGGGCGGCACGTCCAACGGTGCTACCACGTCCTCAGCCACCGGCAGGCCTAAGGCATCCTGTATGTTTACCTCTATTACATCTGGTGTTAAGTTTATATTATCTAAGATGCTCCTGAGCGCCTCGTCAACGCTGACGAGCATCTTAAAGCCTTCCATTGTTCTCTTTACTGACATGATCTCTCCCCACGTTCTAAGTCTGGTAGGCTTTTTCCATCTGCGCTCTATATTCCCCTTTCCGCGCCCGCACTTTTCCTTCTCCTGCAAGAAGCCTAGACTTTAAGTTTATAAGGTTCAAGTGTTGAGGCTAGGCTTTGTTTACCCTACTAAAAACCATTAAGTTATTTTTTATGCTCACGCCATACCCAAGCTCTGACGCTATATTAAGGAGCACCTCCCTGCCAGCTCTGAGCTTCTGAAGCTTTGTATCAGCGCAGTAGTCCTTGTGAACACATGAGACGAAATCGAAGTTAAATCCAAATACCTTGACTTCGCTAGCCCCCATCTCCATGGATATAGCTATTGCCCTATCACCATCTGTGAACGCGCCTGAAGGGTACACGCAGTAGGGCGTGTAGACCTGCGACGTTAGGAGCAGCTTGCTCCTGGGAATCTCCTTAGCCAGCGACGAGGCCCTGTTCAGGTTGTCTCCATGTATGTGCAACAACACGTAGTCTGAGACCTCCACTGCCTGATAAAGCACCTGAGGGGATGAGTCTCCGTCTGTGGTGACCGCAAGGGGCCTGAGGCCCGCCTCGAGCAGTGAAATAATGCCGCCCTCGGGCGCCATTATTGTGTCGCAGCCCCTAATTTCATCTGGTGAGGCCAGGGGCCCCACCACGCAGACCTCCTTTCCGGAGACCCTTCTCATGATCTCAAGGAGCTTGGCGCACAGCTCGTCGCATGAAATAAAGCCATCAAAATGCATTGCACTGTTGAGCTCGTTAACCTCAGGATATCCTAACATCCTCTCAGCTATCTCCCTGTAGGCCCTGACCCCTACCTCTGCTCTTGCCAACAATTCCCTCAAGCTCGCGCAGTATTGCGTCAGCGGCGTCCACGTAGCTCCGTAATCCTCTGGTCGACCTCTCAACGCACCACCTGAGCCCCCTGGCATAGTCAACGTACCAGCTCTCGACAACTCCAGCCCTAGCTTTAGTTAGCAGGACTAATAACTCAACAAGGCATCCATAAGCTCTAGTGTAGGGCACGTGAGGGCTCTCCACCTCTGTTAAGCTGCAACTGAAGGTCACCTCTTCAGGATACTCCTTCAGTCTCCGGTACTCGCACCTGTAGATGCCGCCCAGGCCTGAAAGCCTGGGGCAGCCGTCAGGTTCCCACTCAACCTCGTGTTCCAAGGAGTGGCTGACGCTTTTTACGAAGAGCAAGGGGTCAGACGGCGAAAGCAGCATTAAGGTCCCCCTGTCAGCGAGGAACCTAAGGAGGCCGGCGCTGCGGTACACGGAGAACGTCCTGTCATCGCCCCACAGGACGCCTAAAGGCATCGAGTACCTCGCGTTAGCCGCGCATGGAAACGCTATGAACTCATAGTATGCGCCCTTTATCAACCCTTGCTCGCCCAAAACGCTTTAATCCCCTAGGCGAATAAGGGCTTGGTGGGAGTAGATATGGTAACCGTGGCTGACGTGCCGGCTGACAAGTTCATCGAGAGACTTGCGGCCAGACTGAAGAACATTGAGCAGGTGAAGCCGCCAGAGTGGACGCTCTACGCTAAGACCGGCGTCTCAAGGGAGAGGCCCCCTGACGATCCAAACTGGTGGTACACGAGGGCCGCCTCAATACTGAGGAAGCTCTACCTCTCCGAGGAGCCAATAGGAGTTGGCGCCTTCAGGGTCATATATGGTGGCAGGAAGCGCAACGGCGTTAGGCCCGCGCACTTCGCTGAAGGAGGGGGAAGTAACATAAGGAGGATACTGCAGCAGCTGGAGCAGGCAGGCCTGGTCAAAAGCACAGGGCGCGGGAGGGTCTTAAGCCCCAAGGGACGCTCGCTCCTTGATGAGGTCGCCAAGGAAATAGCCAACGAGATAGTAAAGGAAAGGCCTGAGCTAGCTAAGTACTTCTAACAGATCCTGAGGAAAGCTCCGCCACAAGCTCCGCATATGTACGATTTACAACCTCGCCGCGTATATCAAGTGCCTTGATGGCCGCGCTCACGTCCTCATCTTTACCTCTTAGCGACTCCACCTCAACAAAGCACCCAAGCCCCTCTACATTGTCGAGCGTGAGCTCTACGTTGTCTAGCCTTATGTAAGTCCTGGCCTTAGATACCCTTATGGCTGGTTCAAAGCCCAGCTGCCTCAGAAGCACATCGGGGTCGGAGCCCACGTCTACTATAACCTCCCTCCTTGCCTTGAACTGGCCTGCCTCCCTAGGCCCCTTATAGGTTATGGAGCGAGGGCTTCCGTTAACGTACCTGACCCTCAAAGCCTCATCGGAGACTTTAAGGTCCCTACAGGGATGTTGATAATAGACGTCAACTTCCTCTAAGGGTCCCTCCACCTTGCCGCCCGCCTGTATGGCCCTGTTGGCTATTAGTTCAAGCTGGCTGCAGGGCACCCTCAGCTTGACCTCCACCTCTACATGATCCAAGTAAATCGCCTCAGACGGACATTATCATCTTCTTGAGCCTGTCGCCCATCTGCTCATACCTCATGACGTCCTCACGGCTGAGGCTCGGCTTGACCCTCTTGAGCGCCTGCTCGAAGTGTTTCCACTCAACAGGGCCTGGCTCCAGCTTCTCCCTCAGCTTTGCAAAGACTGCCTCCCTTACGACGGCCGCTATGTCTGCTCCAGTGTAGCCCTCTGTCAGGTCGGCGAGCCTGTCTATGTCGACGTCGTTGGCAAGCGGCACCTTTCTGAGGTGCACCTTGAATATCTGCTTGCGGGACTCCCTGTCAGGCGGCGGCACGTAGATCACGCGGTCAAACCTCCCTGGCCTGAGGAGCGCGGGGTCCAGTATGTCGGGCCTGTTTGTTGCTGCCAGTATGACCACGTTAGAGAGCGGAACTATGCCGTCCATCTCTGTTAAGAGCTGGTTCACTATCCTGTCCGTGACCCCGCTGTCGAAGCTGTAGCCCCTCGCAGGCGCTATGGAATCTATCTCGTCAAAGAAAACCACGACAGGCGCCACCTCCCTCGCCCTCCTGAAGGTCTCCCTTATGGCCTTCTCGCTCTCGCCGACCCACTTGCTCAGCACCTCGGGCCCCCTTATGGCTATGAAGTTGGCCCCGCTCTCGGTGGCCACCGCCTTGGCAAGCATCGTCTTCCCGGTGCCCGGCGGACCGAAGAGCAAGACCCCCTTGGGAGGCTCAATGCCCATCTTCTGGAACACGTCTGGGTGCTTAAGAGGCCACTCGACGACCTCCCTCAGCTCCTGTTTCACGTTGTCGAGGCCACCTATGTCGTCCCAGTGAACCTCTGGCACCTCCACGAAGACCTCACGTATGAGCGTTGGCCTGACCACCTTCATAGCCTCAAGGAAGTGCCTCCTGCTCACCTTGAGTGTCTCAAGGATCTCCTTCTTTATCTCCCCAGGCTTTGACAGGTCTACCTTGCCTGAGCTCATGAACTCCCTCACTGCAGCCATAGCGGCCTCCTTGGCCAACGCAGCTAAGTCGGCGCCGGTATAGCCCTTGGTGAGGTCTGCTATCTCTGCAAGATTTACATCGCTGTCAAGCGGCATGTTTCTCGTATGAACTTGAAGTATCTCAAGCCTTCCCTGCTTATCTGGCGGCCTGATCTCTATCTCCCTGTCAAACCTCCCAGGCCTCCTGAGGGCAGGGTCCAGGTCCTCGGGCCTGTTGGTGGCCCCTATTACTATCACCTTTCCTCTCTCCTGTATGCCGTCCATCAGCGTGAGGAGCTGGGCCACTACCCGCTTCTCAACCTCGCCTGTCACCTCCTCCCTCTTGGGCGCTATGGAATCTATCTCGTCAATGAAGATTATTGATGGCGCGTTCTCCTGCGCCTCCTTGAATACCTCCCTCAGCCTCTCCTCGCTCTCGCCGTAGAACTTGCTCATGATCTCGGGTCCATTTATTGCTATGAAGTAAGCGCCTATCTCATTAGCTAGCGCCTTAGCAAGTAACGTCTTGCCGGTGCCAGGCGGACCGTAAAGGAGTATTCCCTTGGGAGGCTCTATTCCGAGCCTCTGGAATATCTCAGGATGCTTCATGGGGAGCTCCACTATCTCCCTGATGCGCTGCTTCGCCTCCTCAAGGTCGCCTATGTCCTCCCATGTGACCCTAGTGCCCCTGCTCAACAATGGGTACTCTGAAGGCTTGACCGGCTCGTTCCTTATGATTATCTCCGTATCGTCAGTTACGTAAACTGGGTCTGAGGGGTTAGTGTTTACCACAGCCAACTGTATCTCGTCAGAGAGCGGCACCAGGTCACCCCTGATGAGGGGCTTACGTATGAGCTCATCCCTCAGATCCTCGGGCGACACGACCATGTTTATTGGAACGGCCCCGAAGAACGTCTGAACCGTGGCCTGGCCCACTGGGGCAAGCTCCACCCTGTGCGCCGGCTTAACGTTGTCAGCCCTCATGACCTCTACCTTGTCACCCACGCTAACCCCAAGGACTTGCCTCATGTGGCCGTCTATCCTTATTATGTCAGGGTTACTGTCGTCCCTGAGCGGCCACGCCACGCCGACCTCCTCTGCCTTAGAGCTCCTTATCAGCACGAAGTCTCCTGTCTCTATGCCGAGCCTCTCCATGGCCGAGTCGCTTATCCTCACGATCTTTCTTCCTGGCCTGTCGCTCCTGTAGGCTTCCTCCACAGTTAGCGTTACGCTCTGCGAGACCATTAATAAGCCCCTGATATATCGACTCCACAGGACTAATATGTATTCCTAACGAGGGCCTGAGAGACAATCGACCCCTCATAAGTTGCTTTAAAGAATCCCGTGATTAGCACCACGACTCTTATTTAAACGTGTAGGGCCTCGGCTTCCTTGACCTTCAAATCTTAAGCCTTATTAAACTCGATATGCAGGGTAGCAAGTGATGGTGTAAAATGTATACAGCTGACGCCAAAGTATTCTTTGAGCCAAAGAGCATAGCTATAGTAGGCGCCTCGCCGAGAGCTGACAACATGGGCCGAGTAATACTTTCTAACCTGAAGTCCAAATATAAGGGCGAGCTATTCGTAGTAAACCCTAAATATGATTATATTGAAGGCCTGAGGAGCTATCGCTCCCTTAACGAGATAGATAAAGATGTGGACCTGGTTGTAGTTGCAGTTAACGCTGCACTGACGCCTTCAGTGCTAGAGGACGCTGGCAAGAAGGGCGTCAGGGGGGCCATAATATTTAGCGGGGGCTTCGCCGAGACGGGCACCGAGGAGGGCATAAGGCTTCAGGAGGAGGTAGTCTCGATAGCCAAGAGGTACTCCATGAGAATCCTTGGGCCCAACTGCATAGGGGTCTATAACTCTGCAAACGGCGTTGACACCTTCTTCCTGCCAGAGGAGAGAATGAGGAGACCCAGGCCTGGACCCATAGCAATAATAAGTCAGAGCGGGGCTCTGCTGGCAACTCTCATGGACTGGGCAGCCGCTAACAACGTAGGTATATCTAAAGCCATAAACTTTGGCAACAAGGTAGATATTGACGAGATTGACAGCCTAAACTACCTTGCCGGCGCGTCTGACGTGAAGGTCATACTAATGTATCTGGAAGGGGTCACAAAAGGCAGGGAGCTGGTTGACGCTATTAGGAAGGTAACCTACGGCAGCAGGAAGCCAGTGCTCGTGCTCAAGGGGGGCAGGACTGCCGAAGGCTCCAGGGCCACGCTTAGCCACACGGCATCAATAGCGGGCTCCTACGACGTTTTCAAGGAGGCTATGAGCGAGGCTAACGCAATAGTCGTTGAGGACCTCCAGGAGATGTTCGACGCTGCGAAGGTCCTCAGCTCAGGCGCCCTGCCAAGGGGCCCCAGGGTGGCAGTTATAACCAACTCGGGGGGCCACGGCGTTATAGCCACCGATAACCTGGTATCCAGGGGACTGCAAGTACCTCAGCCATCGCAGGCCACGTTGGATGCGCTCAAGGGCCTCTTCCCTCAGCGGGTGTCGCTGCGCAACCCATTTGATCTGACGGGCGACGCGAGGCCTGAGCAGGTAGAACTTGTAGCAGAAACGCTCCTCTCCAATAACGACGCTGACGCCCTTCTGCTTGTGGCTCTCGTACAGCCGCCAACCATGGACCTTAACAAGACCTTTGACACCATAATAAACGTCAGGAAGCGTCACCCTGACCTGCCCCTAGCTGTAGTTACAATAGGCGCCAGCTATGGCGAGAAGCTGGCGGAGATGCTCGAGGCCGCGGGGATACCAACGTTCGAGTTCCCTGACCGCGCTGCCAGGGCCCTGTCCGACCTATGGAAGTGCAGGCTCTGCGTCGAGGCTGAAAGTAATAGTAATGACACTATGCCGACCGTTAATAGCAGCGCTGCCGAGCTGGTAAATAATATAATAGCCCGCGCCATCAAGGAGGGCCGTAACAAGCTGCTTGAAGATGAGTCGCTGGAGGTCCTGAGGGCCTATGGGATCCCTGTTGCCGATTATTGCACTGCCGTTGATGAGGATGATGTAAAGTCGTGCGCGCAGGGGCTTGGCTTTCCCCTTGTAATGAAAGTCATAAGCCCTGACATCATCCACAAGAGCGACGTGGGGGGCGTTGTGCTTAACATAAATAGCGTTGATGAGGCGACCTCTGCCTACATGTCAATACTTTCCAACGTTAGGCTTCGCGCGCCTCACGCCGATGTCAGGGGAGTTCTACTTCAGAAAATGGTCAGGGATGGATATGAGGTTATGGTAGGAGGTGCGCGCGACCCCCAGTTTGGTCCCATAGTTACCTTCGGCTTAGGAGGCCTCCTGGTGGAGCTCGTCTCTGACATTGCCATGAGGCTGGCTCCTGTTGGCCTGAAGCAAGCCTTACAGATGATCTCAACCACTAGGGCGTACACGCTGCTCAAGGGCTACAGAGGCATGCAGCGGGCCAACCTAGAAAGCGTGGCAGAGATAATCTCTAGGTTAAGTATCCTACTTTACAACCACTTACCTATAAAAGAGGTAGATATAAATCCCGTTCTGGCACGCATAGAACAAGCGACAGCTGTTGACGCACGCATAATAGTTGGAGGTGGATAAAAAGCTTGGAGGGAAGTGACCGCCTGGCTGCTGAGAAGGCCCAGAACGTTGACACAAACAGCAACGAGCCTAAGAACACTCAACCTCAAACTCCCCCTGAGGCTGCGCAGGCTCAGCAGACAGGAAGTCAACAAGAAGTCAGGAGGCCTAGGAGAGCTCCCGAGCCTCTGCCGCCAGAGGCCCTCCCTGAAGATATAAGGCAGTTGGTAACTACGGACACGTCTAACATGAAAGAGGAGGACCTTTACAAGCTTGTAGATGCGATAAGGGATAAGATTATTGAGGTCAAAAACAACAGAATGCAGCTCATTAATGAGGTTAAGGGGCTGCGTGACCAGAGGGTCAAGTTAATTGAGCAAAAGAAGGAGCTTGTGAGCCAACTGCTTAAGCTGAGGTCCGACCGTAAGGAAGTACTTGACCAGCTGGCCAAACTTAACCAGGACAGGAGTTCAACACTCAATGACCTTAAGGCTAAGATAGAGCAGCTTAGGGAGGCCAGACAGCTGCTTGATAAGGAGGGCAACGTAGCTAAGCTCAGCCTCAAGAGGGTCCAGAAGAGGATAGAGGAACTCGAGTGGAGGCAGCAGACCTCCGTCCTGCCTCCGCAGGAGGAAAGGAGACTTGTAGAGGAAATTGAAAGACTTGAGGAGCTTGCAGAGAGGATAAGGAAGGCGCGCCAGGAGGAGATCTCAATAATGGAGATAGAGGCTGAGGTTAAGGCGCTCAAGATGAAGCTTAATGACTTCAATACGAAGATAAATGAGCTCAGGCAGAAGGCGGGGAACCTCAAGGCCCAGATAGCATCATTAACGCCTAAGATTGACGAGCTTAACAAGCAGATAAACTCGCTCAAGCAGACCATCGATGAGAAGAGCAAGAACATAGATATCCTGTCCGGGGAGCTTGACGCGCTCTACAACAAGTACAGGGAGCTGATGGTGAAGTTAAAGGAGCTTAAGGTATCAAGGCAGCGCGGCATCGAGCTCAAAGCCCTTGAGGAGAGGCGCAAGGAGATAGAGGAGAAGGCCAAGAGAGGAGAGGCCCTAAGCCTTGATGAAATGAGGATACTGTATGGAGAGTTCGACCTAACGTAAGAGCTCGCTGACCCAGAGATTAAGGACTACCGTTAAGGCCCCACAGGACTTTTAATTAATTCGTGCTGCGCTTCAGGCACAAATGGGCCAAGCCTTTTACTATTTCTGCAACGTTGTAAGTCCTTATTAATTGGTTTTTGAACTCAGGTTACTCGCGTGAAAGGCTTGAGCGCACAGGCGGCTGCTGAGGAAATGTTGAAGCTTTACGATACGTGGCCTTCTCAGCTCCTCTCGTCATACAACAGCGCAGTTACGATTAAATCGCCTCAGGTGAGCCCCCGTGCGTTGTTGTTATGCGGCATGGGGGGCAGCGGGGTCACAGGGGACTACATCTGGGCACTTGCCGCAGCCAAGGCCCTAAGGTTCCCAGTCATAGTTCACAAGGCCGAGGGCGTTCCCTCTTGGGTAACGGCAGAGGACCTGGTTGTTGCAATAAGCTACAGCGGGAACACCTATGAGACCGTGAGCTGCGCAAGGGAAGCTAAGGCCAGAGGGGCCACAGTACTGTCTGTAACAAGCGGCGGCAAGCTGGCATCATGGGCTAAAGAGAACGGGCTCCCGCTCGCGCTTATAGAGCCGGGCTACTACCCAAGGACAGCGCTCGGAATGCTGGCTGGGGCTACTATAGGTATCATCAACTCCTCCGGAATTAAGATAGCCACTGATAAGGAGGTTGAGGATGCAGCTGACGCCCTTAGGTCAACCTCAAGGGGTGAGGGCGAAACCATAGCGAGGGCCCTCGCCGGCAAGGACATATACATAGTCGCGGGGTGCGGCCTCTTTGACATAGTGGCCCACAGGTGGAGGCAGGAGTTCAGCGAGAACGCTAAGGCTATAACTAAGACTGAGTTCTACCCTGAGTCAGCCCATAATGATATGGTTGTGTGGCAGCTGCTGCACAACGTGAGGAAGGGCTTTGTGCTCATAGAGGGTGATGGCAGGGTATGCGCGGTCCTTGAAGACCTCCTAAGGCAGATCTATAACGACCAGAGGGACACTGTTGTTAGAGTGACGCCCAGAGGCAACGGAGTTTTGGCCCAGCTGCTCCAGGGCTCTCTGCTTGGAGGCTACACCTCAACCTATCTAGCTATGTTTAATGGCGTGGACCCGCGCGACACCTCAATAACGGGAAGGTATAAGGAGGCCCTCGAGAAGGCAGGACTTTCCTAAACTAAGAGTTTAGCAATGCATTTTAAGGTTCCGTAAGGTACCGGCAAGCGGAAGAGCGTTTAGGTGCAGTTAATGCAGGGCGAGCTGGTAGGCGCATATCAGCAGAAGGGCGTAGTGCAGGACTCCGTGCACGGCTTTATACCGATAAATGAAGCCGAATACTGGCTCCTTCAGACGGCGTTCATGAGGAGGCTTCACAACATAAAGCAGCTCGGCATGGCGTTCCTGGTGTTCCCATCGGCCCGCCACAGCAGGCTTGAGCACTCGCTGGGGGTCATGCATATAGCTTCACGTATGGCCCAGAGGATAGCCGGCTCGCTGTCGCGTAACGATAAGCTTTGCTCTGAAGTTCTCTACGATTGCGACTATGAACATCTTAACAACTTCGTGCAAACAGCTAGGTTCAGCGGTCTACTTCATGACGTAGGGCACCTGGCCTATAGCCACATGAGCGAGGAGGCCATAGAGTACATGGCCAAGTATATCGAAGATCAGCATTCGCAGGGACTATTCAAGGAGTTAACCGAGCTCTCAGGCAGTACACTTAAAGTACACGAAGCTTATGGAGTCTCCTTCCTCTCGAAGCTAAAGGGCCTCTCGTCCTCATTTGAAGGACCCTTGCTTGAGGTCTACCTGTCCGCCGTTGCAGAGCTCCTAAAGCCTGGAGGGCCTACTGTGAGGGAGCCCCTGGAGGAGCTCGGCATAAGGCCTGAGGCCTACGACATTATTCACGATATCATATCCAATGAAATAGCGGACGCTGACAGGCTCGACTATCTCCAGAGGGACGCACAGGCCACAGGGATAGTATATGGCAACATAGACCTGGACAGGCTGGTGGAGGGAATAGGCGTCTCGCTACTCGACGATGGAAGGCCGTCCCTATCGCTTGACATAAAGAGCCTTCAACCTCTCGAGGACGTCTTTGACGCAAGGTACAAGATGTACCGCTCGGTATATTATCACCATAAGGTCATAGCTATATCTAAATCAGTCTCCAGATTCATAAGGGAGCTACCCCAGTCACACATACAGCTGCCCGAGGCCTACGGCGGGAACCTAAGAGAAGCTATAAAGCCCAGCTCCCTGGCTAAAGCCATAGCTGATGACCTCTATTACTTTGACGACTCGGAGCTGGACGTTATAGCCAGAACGGCGGCGCACGGCGAGGAGAGGCTGATCAAGCGGTGGGCGCTGAGCCTCCTAGAGAGGCGCGACCTCCTTCCGCTTTCGTTAATAAAGAGGAGCGAAGAAGTAATGGTATTGGCCACGGAGATCCTAAGGAAGCGCGGTTTAGAGCCGTCGCCTTCTAATCTATCCCACTTACTAAACTACGTTAGTAACAGAGTTTCTGCCATCCAGGACGACCTTAGGAAGGCCATAGGTAACTCCAATATAATGGTAGACTGCTTTTCCAGTTCCATAATAAATTTGGACAGGCTACGGAGGGGCTCCAACATGTTCAACTGGAGCGAGTCTTCCTACCTAAGAGCTATCGTAGATCAGAGCTCCATCCCCGTGCTTCTGCTCTACGCATACTCCGACTACATGGATGACCATCTAAGCCTAATCAGGGCAAGAGCTAAAGACGTAAGGGAAACCGCCAAGAAGATCTTACAGGACGTGTTAAATGAAGGCGTTAAAGATATCAGATCTTAGGCTTAGTGACCCCTTTAACCTTGCCGAGGACCTCCCTTACGAGCTCCTCCCTAGGCCTAAGACCATGCTTCATGTCCTTTACTAGAGCGCTCAGCTCCTGCACATTACTGGAAAGCTCGGCCGCCACTCTCGAAACCCAAGAGTCCCCCGAGTCGGCCATTGATTTGAGCACAGTCACCAAGTTTGGCAAATCATCGGATCCCGCTATTCTCATCGCTGCCTCAATGACGGCCGCCGGGGCCTCCTTCGAGAGCTCCCAGTCAGTTCGACTCAACATAAGGGTTGCACCCTCTTACATTTACTACCTAACTTCCCCACAAGGTGTAGGCTGGCCTGTAATACCACTAGAGACCTCATGAACACGAAGGCTATGGTCAATTACAAGGGCTGAAATAGGCTTCATACAAGGCGCCTTTTAGGTTCCTCCTATTAAAGCCCTAGAAGCGCATTCCCTGGGGTGCTGGGGATGAGTAAGGAGCTCTACGAAGAGGCCTCAAAGTTCCTCGTAGGTGGCGTTGATAGCCCAGTGCGCGCCGCCGTCAGGCCCTACCCCTTTTTCGTCAAGGAGGGCGTTGGGCCCTACATAATTACCGAGGACAACGAGAAGCTTGTAGATTATGTTCTGGGATACGGGCCCCTCATACTTGGCCATGCAAATGAGGCCGTCAAGAGGAGAGTCATAGAGCAGATAGAGAGGGGCTGGCTTTATGGAACGCCAACTAGAGTTGAGCTTGAGCTGGCTAAGAAGGTCGTCAGCTATGTGATGCCTGGAGGCAAGGTAAGGTTTGTAAACTCTGGCACGGAGGCCACAATGACGGCCATAAGGCTTGCCAGGGGGTTCACTGGAAGGAACAAGATAATGAAGTTTGACGGCTGCTATCACGGCGCGCATGATTATGTTCTAGTTCAGGCCGGCAGCGCGGCCAGCGAGTATGGGGTGCCCAACAGCAGAGGGGTGCCCCCTCAGGTGGCAGCGCTTACTGTGGTGGCCAAGTATAACGACCTCGAGTCCGCGGATAGGGCCGCCAAGGCGGCGGGCGACGACCTGGCCGCTATCATAGTGGAGCCCGTAATAGGTAACATGGGCGTCATACCTCCAGATAGGGAGTTCCTCAGAGGTCTCAGGGAGATAGCTGACAGGTATGGCTCGTTGTTAATATTTGACGAAGTTATTACCGGGTTCAGGCTTTCCATGGGGGGCGCCCAGCAGTACTTTGGTGTCAAGGCTGACATAGTGACGCTAGGCAAGATCATAGGCGGCGGCTTCCCCATAGGCGCTGTAACTGCCAGGTCTGAAATTATGGACCTCCTGTCACCCAGAGGGCCGGTGTTCAACGCCGGCACCTTCAACGCTAACCCAGTAACTATGAGCGCAGGATTAGCAACAATAGAGACCATTGAGGCAACGGACGCCCTCTCAAAGGCCTCAAAGGCTGCAAAGGAGATCGCTGAGTATGCGGAAGCTGCCTTCAACGGCGCTGCTAGCGTTAACAGGGTAGAGAGCATGTTCCAACTGTTCTTCACGCAGCGCAGTGTTGTAAGCCCCGATGATGCCAGGGCAAGCGACCGCGAAAAGTACGCCAAGTTCCATGAACTTATGAGAAAATACGGGGTGTTTGTCCCTCCAAGCCAATTTGAGTCCCAGTTCACCAGCGCAGTTCACGATGATGAGGTCATTTTGACCACGGAGGAGGCCCTCAGGAAGGCAGCGAGTGAACTGAAATGATAAAGCTCAAGGTGGCCACTAGGGGCAGCAAGCTAAGCCTTGAACAGGTAGTCATAGCTATGAGGTTCCTTGAGCAGAGGCTCGGAGAACGAGTAGAATATGAGCCGGTGATAGTTAAGACCAGGGGCGACGTGATGCAGGATAGGCCCCTTTTTAGCATAGGCGTTAAGGGCGTCTTTGAGAAGGAGGTCAACAGGGCGGTTCTTAACGGTGAGGCCGACGTAGCGGTCCACAGCATGAAGGACCTGCCCTCGCAACTTGAGGAGGACCTAGAGATAGCAATGGTGCCTCCCCGGGAGGTCCCTAACGACTCCTTAGTAATAGGCGCAGGATCCCCTGAGGTCACCGGCGTGGAGGACGTGCCCTCAGGCCTCAGCGTCGGCACATCAAGCGTGAGGAGAATAGCGTTTCTGAGACATTATAACAGAAACGTCATTACGAAGGTCGTGAGGGGCAACGTAGATACACGGATAGCTAAACTTAACAGGGGGGAAGTTAACTACTTACTAATGGCCGAGGCAGGCCTGAGGAGGCTCAACATACCCCAGAAAAGGGTTATGCTGCCCCTCGACAAGTTCCCGCCCGAGCCAGGCCAGGGGATAATAGCGGTCGTGGCCCCTTCCTCATCACCGCTTTTCGATCTTTTACGCAGGGCCTCGGACGAGGTGACCTACGCCATGGCTATGGCCGAGAGGAAATTCGTGGAGCTCATAGGTGCTGGGTGCCACACGCCCATAGGAGCCGTCTCCATACTGGAAGGCGGCAGGCTAGCGATGATAGCGGCCGCGGCCTCGCCTGACGGCGAAGTTATGAACTTTGCCCGGGCCTCCGGCAGCCTAGGGGAACCTGAAAGGATAGCCAGGGAGCTGGTCGAGAACCTGAAGGTGCCATGACTTGCGTGGTAAGGTTGTGATAGTGGGGGCCGGCCCGGGCGACCCAACCCTGATCACTGTTAAGGCCCTTGAGACCATCAAGGCTGCTGACGTGATAGTGTATGACAGGCTAATTCCGACCGAGCTCCTGAGTCATGCAAAACCTGGGGCAATCAAGATCTATGTTGGCAAGGAACCTCAGAGACATGAAATGAGCCAGGAGGAGATAAACGAGCTCCTAATGAGGCTGGCCAGGGAGGATAAACTTGTAGTGAGACTGAAGGGAGGGGACCCCTACACTTTTGGGAGGGGCGAGGAGGAGTGCGAGTTCTTACTCTCAAATAATGTGGAGTGCGAGGTGGTGCCAGGGATACCAAGCTTTGTAGGAGCTTCAGCGTATGCAGGCATTCCTCTGGCCGGCAGGAGCTTTGCCTCGTCGTTTGCAGTGATAACTGGCCACCTGGCCGAAGGCAAGGACATGAAGGAGTACCTGGGGAGGGTAAGAAGCCTAGCGCAGGCCGCAGACATGCTAGTAATACTTATGGGAGTTAAGAACCTTGACCTAATACTCAGCGAAATCGCTAAGGTGAGAGGCTGGGACGAACCAGCAGCTGCCGTGATGTGGGCCACCACAGAGAGACAGCTAACCGTTGCCGGCACTATGTCCTCATTGCTGGACGCCTGGAGAAGGGGAGTAATAATTAATCCGGCGGTCATATATGTTGGCAGGGGCGTCAACAAGAGGGTAAAACTTTGGAGAAGAGGTGCAGAGTACTCTACTTGGGGCCAGAGCTCCCAACAGCGCTGAGCGGCTTCAGCTGCATCAAGTGGATAAAGTCTGTTGAGATATTGCCTCTTCCCGAGGCCCTGAGGGCTGCAGCTGAATATGTAGTCAGAGGTGATTATGATTGTGTTGCCTTCCTGAGCCCAAGGTCCCCGAGGTTTCTAAGGCAATTTATGAGCTCCTGGCCGCCTAATGTCAGGGCGTTCGCAGTTGGCGCTTCCACGGCGGCGTCCGTCAGGGAAGCTTTTGGCATAGATGCCCCGTACCCTGAGACCTACAGCAGCGGCGGACTTGCTGAGCTCATTAAGTTGTCCCACTGCAGGAGGGTCCTGAGCCTAAGGTCCGAGGCCGGGGACCACGAGCTTGAGGAAAAGCTTAGGGAGGCGGGGATTGAGGTAAACAGGGTTGATGTATATCGTGAGGTTCCAGCAGACATAGACATAAATGAGCTGGCCTCTCGCTTTGACCTAATAATAGTGTCCTCTGCCGAGATAGCCAGAATTTCATGTAATCATGTAAGACCTTACCTGGGCGATGCCATAGTTATAGCGATGGGACCTAAGGCGGCCTCGGCTGTTAGCTCCATGTGCCCTGAGGCCAGGCTTCTTGTCCCGTCCCGGTATACGTTTAATGCCATTGGAGAGCTACTGAAAGCGCTCGGGTGCAGGTGAACCTTGGCGCTAGTGTTTCATAAGCTGGTCTCTGTAAACGAGGCCCTCAAGCTGCTCGAAGAGAAACTAGGAGGCATAAGACCTCTTGGAGTTATTGAGGTTCCCCTGCTAGAGTCGCTCAACAAGGTTTTAGCTGAGGATATACGGGCCCCCATAGACTACCCGCCCTTTGACCGCTCTATGGTGGACGGCTACGCTATAAGGAGCTTCGATGTGGCCGGCGCGAGCGACGTGACGCCTGTTCAGCTTAAAATAGTAGGCAAGGCGTCCATAGGCTCTGTTCCAGAGAGCCATGTAGGTCCTGGCGAGGCTGTTGAGATAGCGACAGGGGCCATGATACCTAGAGGAGCGGACTCCGTTGTTATGGAGGAGTACGTAGTTAGAAAGGGTGACACGCTAACAGTCTACAGGCCAACGGCCCCTGGCGAGAACATAAACCAGGCCGGGTCGGACATCTCGGCTGGTGACTATGTCCTCAGAGCTGGCACCTTAATAACTTCAAGGGAGATAGCGGTCCTGGCGGGCCTAGGGATAAGCAGAGTCAAAGTGTATAGGCCCCCTAAGGTCACCGTGTTCTCAACTGGCGTGGAGCTAGTTCCGCCCGGGGAGCTGTTGGCCACGGCCAAACTTTATGACGTGGATGGATACGTTATAACTTCCATGCTTAACGAGCTGGGAGCGGAGGCCACGTTCAAAGGCATACTGCCAGACAGCTATGACGCGATGAAGTCCGCCATAGCTGACGCCCTTGAAAAGTCTGACATTGTTATCACGACGGGGAGCACCTCAGCAGGCTACGGCGACATGATATATAAGGTGTTTAGGGACCTAGGCGCGGAGCTGATAGTACATGGCCTTAAGGCCAGGCCGGGGAAGCCCACAGCTATAGCTGTGAAGGACCGTAAGATACTCTTTGGCCTTCCTGGGTTCCCACTGTCAGCCATGATGAACATGTATACCATAGTCGCCCCTGTTATAATGATTATGAGGGGCCTAGAGCCTAACGTTGAGCTGCCTAAGGTTAAGGCCAGGATACCTTTCAGGTTCCCAGCCGGGAGGGGCTTCATGGAGCTGATACCTGTCCAGCTGGTGCAAAACGTCGACGGCAGCCTCTCCGCTTACCCGCTGATGACAGGCTCTGGATCAGTCGCAGGTATAGGCCTCTCCGACGGCTTCATCGCAGCAGAGGAGAACAGGGAGTACTTCGATGAAAATGAGGAGGTAACAGTCAATCTGTTCTCGCCCAGCCTCAGGATACCTGAGCTTAACATAATAGGCAGCAACTGCCCTGGCATTGAGGTAGTTCTTAGGGTTGCCGGCCTGACAAAGAGCTCCAGAGTAATAAGCGTTGGCTCCATGGGTGGGTGGATAGCGATCAAGAGAGGGGATGCAGACATAGCCGGAACCCACATACTTGATGAGAACACCATGCAGTATAACGTGCACATGCCTAAGATAATGGGCCTCGAGAACGAAGTTTACATATACAGAGGTTATGCCAGGAGGATAGGTCTCCTGGTGAAGAAGGGTAACCCAAAGAACATCAAGGGCTTTGAGGACCTCCTGAGGCCTGACGTAGTCATAGTGAACAGGAACAAGGGCTCAGGCACGAGGGTACTTCTTGACATGAAGCTCAGGCCTCTGCTCAAGGGCGAGAGGCCAGAGAAGGCGATAAATGGGTACACCTACGAGGTCAAGACCCACACGGCCGTCGCAACAGCTATAGTACAGGGAAGGGCTGACGTAGGCCTCTCACTTGAGGCCGTGGCGAGAATGTTTAACCTTGACTTCATACCTGTGGGTGAGGAGATATATGACTTCGTGGTAAGGAAAGACAGAATTAATAAGCCAAGCGTGAGGGCGTTTCTAGAGACCCTAAAGAGTCCTGAGTTCTCAGAGGCCTTGAGTAGGGCGCTTCCAGGATATAGGACCCTACCAGAAAGCGGCAAAGCCATTTATCCTTAATAGGGCGGTGCGGGGGGTGGGCTTCGAACCCACGCAGGCCTACGCCAACGGGTCTTAGGCCCGTCCCCTTTGGCCAGGCTCGGGCACCCCCGCACCAGGCTTACAAAATATTTTGGCTCCCTTTAAATTATTCGCCTAGAAGGTCCCTCGCCCTAGCTAAGGAGTTGACTATATCTTCTGCAAAGGCAATTGCCCAGCCAAGCTTCTCCTGAGGGCCTGGCATTAACGCTAAGCCACAGTTACAATCACCAATGTAATACCTTATCTCATCGAGGAACCCCTTATGGCCAAGCCTCCTGCAGAGCCCCTCACAGCTCTCAAATGAGATAGCTAAACCGTCTACTGAGTTTAGCCTGACCACTATACCGACACATAACTGCCCACGGCATTTGCTCACTAGAACTCTGGCCTCACGCTTCAAGAGAGGTCCTCTACGCCCAGGGACTTCGCCTGCTCGATGAACTCCTTCCTAAAGGCTTCGTTCATATCCTTTATCCTGTTTAATGCCTCCCTCAAAACCTCCTTTATGTCATAACCGTCCTCTAACCTTACGTAGACCTTGATTCTCCTGAACAGGGGGTGCTCCAACTCGTAGTACGCATCTACTACCCCCTTAACTCCAGCCAAAGTAGAGGAGAGCAAGTTGCCCAAAGTATGATCTTCGTTTTCTATCTCTATTACGTAGCTGTTGCCCGATCTGTAGATCTTAAGGTCATCCGTCAACTCCTAACGACCCCCTTATCAGGTCAGCCGCTTCCCTCCACTCAGTTACCGAGAGTATTTTATTATTTCTATCCCTGGCCAGGACGCCCTTTGATAAACCTACAGAAATAACCCTTTCCACATCTGTTGAGGCCCCAGAAAGGGCTAGCACGGCCATCACAGCTTTCCTGGCGGACTCGCTGAGATTGAGGCCGCTTACCAGTTTCAGCGCATCAGAAAGTTTCTGAGCCACCTGTCTTATGACACTTACCTGTGCATTGCTTCTGAGCACCGGAGGTTCCCACTCAGTGTCAAACCCCATCTTCTTTAGTGTAAAGGAAAGCACATCCATGGGCCCCTTATACCCCATATCTCTAATTCTGTCTTCCGTGATTACAGACCTAAAGCTCCTAGATGTTTGATCCCTTAATATATCGTGAACCGTCCTCTTAATATCCTTGGAGGCCCTTACGGAGCCCTGTATTTCAATTACAAGTCTATTGTTCCTGATCTCGGTTGAAATTATGCTGGCCGACGCCTTCTCGCTTATCTTCTCCAGTAAGGCCTCAATATCAGCGGTGTTACGCGGCAACTTAATTATGATCCTCTGCCCGGAGGCCACTACTGGAACCTCCTGAGAATTAACCGCCTTATGTCAAGCCTTATTAGCTTTGAGCCGGCGAAGGTTGAGAGCTTCCTATTCTCCACGTTTCCGCAGGCCGGGCACTTGAGGCTACCACCTTCTAAGGTTAGAACTTCGCCACACCTTGAACATAGGGCATAAATTACGCCGAGCTGGGGGCCTTTTAAGCTAAGTAGGTAGGGACTTATAGTGCTCATTACTCTCGCCAATATGATGTCATTAGGCCTTACAAAGTTCATAACATCATCTACCCTGTCAGCGCCTACGCTGTCTGGAGTTATAACACCGTCTAGAACGCCAGAATACTCTATGAAGCGGCCTGGCCTAGGTTCAAGTGCAACCTCGCCGTAGATATCAACGAAGGCCAGGTTCTCCCTTACCTGTGTCACCAAGCCAAGGACTGTGGCCCCTTTCTTTGGGCTCTTGAGCCTCCTTGCAGGTATGACCTCGGCTACCTTGTTAATGTTATCAAGCTTAAGCTTTCCTACTGATGCCACTCTGAGAACGCCTGTGTCGTAATCAACGTACACATTCTGGCCCTCGGAGTACTCCTCTTCAACGGCAACCACGTCGCCTGGGACCACGTAGCTAACTCCTTGAGAGCTCAACCAGGTCCACCTTTATTCTCCTTATTCTGCTTCTGTGGTGCGGCATAGCCGCAGGTATAGGGAACTCGTGAGTACCTAAAAAGTTGAATGAGTACCCTCTAGCCTTAGCTAACCTGGCGTGAAACTCGAGGTTTCCTGATTTCACGAGGGCCACTATCTCCCTAGCATTAAGGCTCATGGCATACTCAAGGAATTCCCTGTCGGCCCCCTTTCTCCATACCCCGAAGGGTGGGTTCATTATCACGATGTCTATAAGGCCCTGCCTGAGGGGGCCGGAGCGCTCCGTTATCCATGCAGATATGAAAGCCAACCCTTCGCTGACACCTAATTTCTCTGCCGAAAGCTTACAGATGCTGCCGAACCTATAATCGTAGTCAACGGCTATGGCCCTTCTCGCCCCTAAAAGAAGGGATGCTATAGCTATCCTGCAAGTGCCTGAGCCAAGATCAGCCACCGTAGCGCCATCAATAAGACCCCTAAACAGGGGGACCTTTAACATAGCGAGCACTAGCTCTGCAGGCGTTGTATACTGCTCCAATTTGACCGAGGGGAACTCTATTTTTGGCACATACTTCTCAAGCACTACCTTAAGTCTGCTTAGCTGCGCTGGCAGCCAGCGCCCTTGTTCCTTAAATACGACTCGAAGTTAAGAATACATGCGTTCCCGCTTCTAAATCAGGGCTAAGTCTAATGGGGTCTAGTTATCGTGCTCTAACGGTTAGGCCTCTTATCACCATGGAAACCTGTAAGGACTCAGCTTCCCCTCTATTGCCATAAAGGCTTCACCTGGGGTCAGCACAGGTTTAGGGTACTCGTTAAAGTCATCTATTGGAAGCCTGGGGCAACTAGTTATAACAAAGGCCTGATACCAGTCGCTGTCGAAGTTCGCAAGGATTTGAGGAGTTAGCATACCAACATAAAGCTCCTTATAATGCAGACCGCGCCTGGATAGCATGGCCTCCAACGCTGAGACCACCCAAGGTCTATGCTGGCCTGTCTTAGTACCCACTATTATCCCCCACCTGCTCGAATTCATCGCCATGGACACTTTGAAAAGCCTCGAGGCGTAAAGTTTTTCCCCAGCCCCAGTCATATCATAAGCCTTGTCCTTATACACGTCCAACTGCATCACAGGCCTAAAGGTTGCCAAGTAAAGGCCTAAAGCGTGAAACTCGCCCCCACTTATGATTACATAACCCTCCACTCCTCTTGGGACAAAGCTGTAGTCACAACCTATAACTTGGCCCTCTTCGTAGTAGCTGGCTGGGCCACGAAATGTAACAACCTCAAGACCCCTTTCTCTGAGGTAGTTCACGGCAAATTTGTAAGCGTACAGATACTGGGTTGTAGTAGCAACCGCTATCCTTCTAAGTGACCTAGCCCTCAATAAACTTAGCAGGGACTCCATGGCCTGCTCGCTCGGGAGCCCTACATACCTTGCAGCTATGAAGAACACTCTAACTCTGCCCTTAGGGTTTACATTAACCCTATCGCCTAGATAATCAGGATATGGCGTGTGGCCCACGTGAAGTATTGCGTCCACATAGCCCAGCGATGAGACCTCTCCATAATGTAGATCACAGGCGCCGAAAACGCTGTCCCCCTGTATGAGGATCCTGGCCTTTATAGCATCGGAGAGGCAGTCAGCTATTTCTCTGGAGTACTGCTTTAAACCGTCAGGCAGCTGAAGCATGGCGGTGGCACCAGCTAGCCCTTTATCTAGGTCGTCAGGCAGCTCTAACACGTATGGTATCTCTCGGCACTTCAGCTTCACTGTTTTCACGCTACACGTCGCTGCTGCAGAGGGAAGTTTAATTTGAAGGTAAATGTCTCCAAAGCTTCATAAAGGTCTTGTCACTCCTCAGAAGAGCTCTCAGAAGTAACGTGGGCCCTCTGGGGAGGCTCCCTCCTCTTATCGAGGCTCTTCATCGCATGAGCTAGTATGTGAGCTACTAGGTCTTCTGGCGATGTTACTCTGGTCCTCCTGCAGATGGGGCACACCAGGAGGCCTGAGCTGGTATCTATAAATGCCCTGAACCTGGAGCCCGAAAACTCTACCGTGACCTCCTTCAAGTTACCCTGCTCCATGTCAGGTCCCAGACCAGTTTGCACCAATGGACTTTTTAGCGCTCCTAGCCTTAAATAACTGGGCCGATGATTAGGCTGACCTGCACTGACTGCTCGGTATGAGGAGCACCGATCTCACTGAGGCCTTCTAATTTCCTCGGAGCTTTCCGTAGTCCTCTCTACAATGGCAGGGCTCTCCACGCTGCTTATCTTTTGAGCTATCTCCATGAGTAGTTTAGATGCCTCGCTAAGGGCCTTTAGACCGTCGCCAGTTATCTTATACATGCCGTCTGGAGTCTTCTCTATCAAACCATCCCTCTCTAACTTGTAGACGACCGTGTAGAGAGTTACCGTGGGTGGGTTAAATGAAAACTTCTCTCTTATTATCTTCTTTAGCTGGTATGGATACGTGGGGCTCTCCTTTAAGGTTGCCAACACGTATATCCAAAGAGTTCTAACGGTTATGTTTACCAGAAGCCTGTTTATTGCCTTATTGAAACCGTCATTCGTCTTCTCCCTTTCCATGCTTACCACGCTTTACTTGTTTCCCTGAGAAGTTAAAATAAGCAAACTACTTAAATAGCCTTCCGTACGCCAGAGAACATTGGTGCGGGGGTGCCCGAGCCTGGTCAAAGGGGTCGGGCTGAGGGCCCGATGGCGTAGGCCTGCGTGGGTTCGAAGCCCACCCCCCGCACCACGGGTATACTAATTGTTACTTTCCTTACTATTAATTGTGTTTCCAAGAATTTACCAAAAACTGATCATATGATGAATCGAGATAAATAGAACCTCATTTTTGTGTCGATCCCTGGGTCCTGCGCTTTAGCTCACTCATCAGAGCTTCAGCCTTTTCTGCTATCTGTGAATCCCTCTTTTCGTACTCATAATAACCTATGAGCTCATAGAACTCCTGCCTTGTCATTAGTTTGTCTAGTATGTACTTCTGCGTGCCCTTCTCCTTAAGTTCTAACAGGACGTCTTTCATGGCCTTCATGGCTGCCCTAAATGTGGTCACTGGGAAAATTACGAACTTATAGCCTGCCTCCTCGAACTCCTTAGCTGTTATATAGGGGGTCTTACCAAACTCTGTCATGTTAGCCAAAAGCGGCGCTTTCACCTTACGTGAGAACTCCTTAAACTCCTCTAGATTATGGAGGGCCTCTGGGAATATAACGTCCGCCCCGGCCTCCACATACATCTGAGCTCTCTCTATGGCAGCGTCCAGGCCCTCCACTTCGCGCGCATCGGTCCTGGCAACTATAACCATGTCATTACGTCTGGCCTCGACGGCGCTCATTATCTTCTTAACCATCTCGTCAGCCGGAACTACATGTTTACCAGAGAGGTGACCGCACTTTTTAGGAAGCACCTGGTCCTCTATCTGAACAGCAGCCGCCCCTGCCTCCTCGAGCTCTTTAACGGTCCTGTAGACATTTATCGCCTCACCGAAGCCCGTGTCTGTGTCAACTATCATAGGCAGGTCAACCACTTCCATTATTCTTCTCGTGGCGTCAAGGACCTCAGAGAAGGTTATTATGCTGAGGTCGGGCATCGCAAGGCTTCCAGTTAGTGCGGCGCCTGATAAGTAAATTGCCTTGAAGCCAACGCTCTCTGCCAGGAGGGCTGATGCTGGATCAAAGACCCCTGGAACTATAATTATGCCGCTGCCCTTCATGAGCTCCCTTAGCCTGACCGCTGGATGAACATCGCCTTTTCTCCTGTAAAGGTATGCCAACTTCCCAGCCCGTCAGCTATGTGCTTGTGAAATTAATTAGATTTCACGTAATCCTTGCATGTGCAGCTGAGGGCGCAACGCCCTGAAATAACGGCTTTAAGCCTCAAGTTCAGAGATACTGCGCAGGTGAACCACATGGGAGGAAGGCAGAGGACGACCCTCTTCATGACTAAAGAGCAGAGGGGCTCGGAAAGGAAAGGCGGTAAGAGCAAGGAGGAAGGCAGTTCAGCTTGATAAGTCCCCCGTGGCCATCGCCTAGAAGGCAGCACAAGCTCATAGTTTTGTTGCCTGCTAGCGTGCTTAGCGTTGAACAGGACCTAAGGGACAAAACTTACAAGGCCGGGCTAATATCTAGGGCCCTGGCCATATTCAGGGTTGACGAGGTCAGAATATTCCTGGATGAGGACTCAACACATGATGATCAGGAGACGCTCTCAGAGCTACTTAATTATCAGGTGGTTCCGCCGCATCTTAAGAAGCGAGTTGTTGGCTTAAGCGAAAAGCTTAAGTACGCTGGCATTATGCCGCCGTTAAACCTCCCCAACCATTTACCTCCAAGAGACCTCAATGAGGGGGACCTTATAGACGTCTTAATAATTACAAGGAAGGGCTCTCAGTGCAGCGTCTACATGGGAGAGGCTGGCGAGGGCCTGTTAAAGCCCTGCCACTTCGATGTCAACGACATAGTCACTGCGCGCGTTATAAGGAGGTCTGGGAGGCAGTTTGAACTAGAGCCCTCCTCATGGGGCAATATATACACTGGGTACAAGGTCTTACGCTCTGGTAAGCTCCTAACGGAACTTCAAGAGCTTAAGGAACAGGGAGTGGCTCTGGTCGGCACTAGCAAGTATGGATCTACCGACTACTGGCTCCTCAGAGGGCTCCTAGGAAGACCCATAGCCTTGGTATTAGGTGGCCCGAAGAGCGGCCTACTTCAGTACACCTCACGTAAGGCCTTTGACCTGTTGATTAACGCTGCGCCCTTACAGGGCACCGAGACCTTAAGGAGCGAGGAGGCCCTCCTGGCATCCTTAACGCTGCTTAACACATTCCTTACCGACTGAGAGCGCTCGGGCTAGCAGCGTTTATAATCTCAAAGGCGCTCCCTTGGATTAGGGATGATCTGGAACTCGGGAACAGACCCCTAACGGGGGATGGTGAGTGCATGGCTTCTGACCGCCCTGCTCAGCTCAAAGGCAAGGTAGCCCTTGTCACTGGAGGCGATAGGGGCATAGGAAAGGCCATAGCTATTAGGCTGGCCTCCATGGGCGCCAGCGTGGCTATAACTTACAGGAAGGCCGCCGATGAAGCTGAGAAGACGCTGGAAGAGATTAGGCAGATGGGCGTTCCCTCCATTGCAATAAGGATGAACCTGGGCTCTCCGGATGACATAAAATCTGCTGTGGAGCAGGCGAGAAGGGAGCTTGGCGGCATAGACATCCTGGTTAATAACGCAGGCGTAGGGTATGCCTCTGAATTCCTTGACATGAACCCCGAGTCATGGCATGCACAGATAAACTACGACTTAACAGGCCCATACCTTATAACTAGGGAGGTCCTGAAAGATATGATATCTAAGGAATGGGGGAGGGTCGTCTTCATATCAAGCGTGGCCGGCATTTATGGCCTGGACTTTTTAACAGCCTACTCGGCTGCCAAGGCAGGGCTCATAGGGTTAGCCAAGTCCCTCGCAATAGAGCTCATAAAGTATAACATAACTGTCAACGTAGTCGCTCCAGGCTTTGTGAACACTAGGCTGGGACTTAGTTACTTCGAGTGGCTGGACAAGAAAACCGGGAGGGCCGGAAGCCTAGACAGATACCTGAGCAGGATACCCCCTCACAGGCTGGTGACTCCTGAAGAAGTGGCCTCCGTAGTGGCCTTCTTAGCAAGCCCTGAGGCCAGCGGGGTCACGGGCCAAGTTATAGTAGTTGACGCAGGGGCGTCCCTCGGCGTTGGGATGACTTAGGCCGCAGGCTCCTTGCCGCCGCTCTGGCGGCCCAGGGGCATCCTATGTATATAGCCGCACACCAGGCACCTTCTTACTACATACTTTTGCCTTCCCTGCGACCTTACTCTCACTGAGAGGGTCACGCCCGGTATGAGCGACACCTTACACCTCTTGCAGTAGGTCCTCTTTATCTCAGGCGGCAGCCTAACCCTTGTCATCTGGGATATCCTAATTATGAGCTCATTAACTCTCGACGATAGATCGAAGTCACCTTCTTGGGCGGCGCTAAAGGAGAACTGAGACAGCCTCATAATATCCTCTAACACCAGCTCAGCCCTATTAGGCCTCGCCCTCCGGCTGTGGCTTCTCTTCAATTTTCTTCAACTGCCTCTTGTACATCTCCAATAGCTCTTGCTCGGTCGTGGCGTCCTCTGGACCTTTGTCGTCCCTCCACCTTATAAACCTTGGGAACCTTATTGAGATGCCAGCTCCTTTCCTCACGGCGTCCATACAGCACGTGTGAGCTGGGGAGAGGGTGAGCTCAGCGCCTATTACCTCTGCAACCTTAACCGGCTCGAACCAGACGTCAGCGTCAAGGTTTGACACTACCCTGGGATGCCTGTGGTCTATTATATATGGCTTGAACAGGTCGTACATGTTATTTATATCCTCATCGGTAAAGCCGCTTCCTACCTTGCACACTGTCTTAAAGACGTCATTGTTAGGATCATAAGCGGCTAACAGCAGCGTGCCAAGCTTGCCGCCGCGCTTGCCCTTACCATAGAAGGCTCCAACAGCGACTAGGTCCACAGTGTCCGACATCTCGCTCCTGTAGTCGCGCTTCAGCTTAACCCAAAGCCAGCCTCTCACGCCCGCCCTGTAGACGCTCTCATCATGTATAGCCTTTATCATAACTCCCTCAGCGCCGTCAGCTATTGCCTGAAGGAAGAAGTTCATTATCTCGTCAGGGTCGGAGCTCGCTATGTAATTGCTCATGACAACCCGGTCGTTCGGTTCAAGTATTGACTCGAGGACCTTCCTCCTGTAGGGCAGGGGCCTGGTAGTTAGATCCTCATCGTCCTTCATTATTATGTCAAAGAGGAACAACCTAGTCGGTATTTCTTTCATCATCTTCTCTATATCATACTTTCTTCTCCTCTGCATCAGCTCCTGGAATGGCCTGAGCTCACCCGTGTCTGGATCTATGGCTACTATCTCTCCTTCAACTATCGCCTTCTTGGCCTTGATGGCCTCCCTCACGCCATCAGCTATATCAGGGTACATAGGAGTTATGTCCTCAAGCCTTCTGGAGAATATCTTTATCTTATCACCATCCTTATGTATCTGGCCCCTTTCACCATCGTATTTATACTCAACATAGGCCTTACCGCCTACCTTAGCCAGTATCTCCTTAACATCGTTAGCCCTCTCAGCCAACATAGGCCTTATAGGCGTGCCAACCTCTGGCTTGAGGCCCTTGAGGGCCTCAACGCCCTGCGTCGCCACTATCTTGGCTATTTCCCCCAGGTCAGCCCTTAGGTTGTACGCCCTTTCTATTAAGTCCCTCACGGCCGAGGAGCCTCCGTATGCCACTGCAAGGGCGTCCAGTATTGTCGCGTCACCTATGCCAAGCCTTAGCCTGCCCTCAACGAACCTGACTATATATCTTGCCTCTATCGGTTTGGCGTCCTTCAGGAGACCCGCCAGCGTCTTCAGTTTAAGGTCTCTGCTGCTCTCCCCCGTAGCGTAGGCTATTTTCATGAATGAGTCGAAGACTCTGCTGACGGTCAGCTGCGAGGAGCCGCCCCCCATAAAGGTCAGCAGGTTGCTCTTCAGGTGACCGCCGGTCTGGGCCAGCTGCTCGGCCACCTTCCCTGGGTCCCCAAGCTTGTCCACAAGCTTCTGGACGTCGCCCTCGCTCTTGCCATAAGCCAAAGCTATGGCCTGCACCAGGAGCTTATCGCCTACCCCTAGCTCGGGTATGCCCTTCCAGTCAGGGCCCAGTTTGCTCTGTATCATGTAAACGACCTTATCTATAACGTCAGCGGGAGTTCTCTTCAGCAGGCCTGCCAAGAGCTGGGTGAGCTGAATCCTTGAAGTTATGCCCTCCATTGAGCTGAACGTGTTAGCTATGTCCTCGAACATCATGTCTGAGGGCAACATTTATCCCAATATAGTATAAGCCGCTCGGAGTTAAAACGCAGAGAAGCGAGCACCTAAACGTGTCATGTAATAACTAAGGGAACGCCGGGGGTGGGATTTGAACCCACGCGCCCCTTGTGGAGCAACGGGTCTCAAGCCCGTCCCCTTGGGCCGCTCGGGCACCCCGGCGCCAGATAGCTTAATGAAGAAGGGGTTCTAAAAAGCTATTTGCATCCGGGCAGAGGCTCGCGACGCAAAATCGCGCACAGCTAATGAAATGGCTTATGGAGCTCCGAATGCCTTAACTCTAAAAAGGAACTTCATATATCACTACTTGAAAAGATAATAAATCATCTGCCGGACTTTATCTCTATGTAGACGTCACTCGGTACCTGTATCCTCATGAGCTTCTTTAAGACCCTCTCGTCAGCTTCTATGTCAATGAGTCTCTTGTGTATTCTCATCTCCCAGTGCTCCCAGTGCTTGCTGCCCTCGCCGTGTGGGAGCCTGAAGATAGGAACCTCTAGTCTCTTAGTAGGCAGCGGTATGGGTCCTCTCATGGGAACTCCTGTCTTCTGAGCTATGTCCTTTATTTGCGCCACTACTTGCTCTAGGCTCTTTGCATTAGTGCTCCATAGCCATATTCTGACGTTAAATGCCATTGTGAGGCACCGCTTGAGCCGTTAGCTTCACTTCTTAACCTCTATCTTGGCAGGCTTTATATCTGTAACTATTCCGATGCCTATGGTCCTACCCATATCTCTCATAGCGAAGCGGCCGAGCTGTGGGAATTCACCGAACTTCTCGATGACCAGCGGCTTTATTGGCTTGAACTTAACTATGGCGGTGTCACCAGCCTTTATGAACTGTGGGTTCTGCTCTATCGGGTTTCCAGTCCTTGGGTCTAGCTTAGCGACTATCTCGGTTATCCTGCAGGCCACCGAAGCCGTGTGGACGTGAATCACTGGAGTGTAGCCAACTGCTATAGCGCTTGGGTGCCAGACCACCACTACCCTTGCCGTGAACTCCTCAGCCACGGTGGGTGGGTTGTCAGTCTTGCCTATCACGTCACCTCTCTTGACCTGGTTCTTCTCAACGCCCCTCAGCGCAACTCCCACGTTGTCTCCAGGCTCCGCCTGCTGCAGGTCCTGGTAGTGCATCTGTATGCTCTTGACGTCGGCCACTACGCCCTCAGGCATCACTATTACCTTGTCTCCTGGCTTGAGCACGCCCGTCTCAACCCTGCCCGTCACTACGGTGCCTGCGCCGGGGATGCTTAGCACGCTCTGCACTGGCAGCCTCAGAGGCTTGTCAACGGGCTTTGGTGGAACCTTTAAGTTATCGAGGGCCTCCACGAGCGTTGGTCCCTTGTACCACGGCATGTTGGGGCTTCTCTCTATTAGGTTCTCGCCAGTCCACGCACTGACAGGCACGAACGGTATGGCGTCAACGTTGTAGCCAAGCCCCTTCAGGAACTTCTTCATGGTATTTACTATCTCCTCGTACCTCTGCTGGCTGTAGTTGACGTCAGGGGCATCCATCTTGTTTACGACTACTATCAGCTGTTCGATGCCCAAGGTCTTGGCCAGGAGGGCGTGCTCCCTGGTCTGGCCCTCTGCGCTCATTCCCGCCTCAAACTCTCCCTTTCTCGATGAGATCACCAGCAGCGCTGCGTCCGCCTGGCTGGCGCCGGTTATCATGTTCTTCACGAAGTCCCTGTGGCCTGGGGCGTCGATAATTGTGAAGTAGTACTTCTTAGTCTCGAACTTCATGAAGGAGAGGTCTATTGTTATACCCCTCTCCCTCTCCTCCTTCATCTTATCCAGCAGCCAGGCAAACTTGAACGACTCCTTTCCAGCGGCCTTGGCCTGCTCCTCAAGCTGCTGCATTATCTTGGGGTCTATGACCCCAAGCCTGTAAAGCAGGCTACCGGTGAGCGTGCTCTTACCGTGATCTATGTGCCCTATCACGACTAGGTTAAGGTGTGGCTTCTCGGGCACTATGGTTCACCTCTTCATTCCGCCTGCAATTAGTGAAGTGTGAGGGATTTAAAAATGCAGCTGAAGGTCTTGATGTGGAACGAAGGAGAGGAGTTTACCTTGAGCTGAGGGCTATCCTCTCTATCTCCTCCTTCTGCTTTATGGCGTAGCTTGAGGGGTCTCCCTTCGACGCAGCTATTATTTCAGCGGCTAGGCACTCCTCTATAGTCTTGGAGGACCCAAAGGCGCAAAGCCTGGCCCCCTCAGCCATGAACCTGAGGGCCAGGTCCACCCTCCTCTGGGCTGAGACGTCCACTGAGACCCTATAGACTATTCCACCGTACATTATCCTCGTGGTCTCCTCCCTCGGCGCGGCATTCTCTATAGCACGGACAAGCACCTGAATGGGGTTCTCCCCCGTCTCCAGGTTTATGATTTCAAAGGCAGCCTTAACTATGTTGTAGGCCAGAGCCTTCTTGCCGCCGTTCCTGCCCGGCTGCATCAGCCTGTTTATGAGCCTTTCTACTATGGGCACCTCAGCCTTGCCAAACCTCCTGTGCTCGTGCCTCCCTCCTGTGTGGGGGAGCACGACGGGCCTTAGGCTTATGTACTTTTTGAGGCTTGGATCCCTTACCTCAACTCCCTCCCAGCTCCACTTGCCGAAGAGCCTTATTGCACCTAGATTGCCCACCTCAGAGAGCTCTGGGAGCTTCACCTGCTCTGCCATGGCTGCACCCCTTACACCTTTACGGCTGTAGTTTTTAAGCGAACTTCAAGACTATAAATGCTTGTCAAGTCAGTGAAGATGGACTTAAGAGCCTTAGAGGCTAGTAGTGTAAGGGGCGCTTAAGCATTGCCAGAGGACGAGCTGCTAAAAGTCAAGTACGTCCAACCATTCTACAAGCTTCTGCGGGACGTCAACAGCGGAGCCGGGGCCTACGTGGTGGGACTCTCGTTGCTGCTTGAGAATGACGAGGAGTTTACGATGGTTAACATACCCATGGATGTAGCTGAAGCTATAAAGCTCATAAATGACAGTGACGTGCCGCCCAGGAGACAGAGTATATACACTTTCCTATCGTCCCACGAGGACTTTAAGGAGATGCTGAGAAAGACCTTAAAGAGAGTCGTAATAGATGAATTTGAGGTTGACACCGGAGTTTACACAGCAACAGTGGAATTCGAGGACGGAGGCATAAGCATAAGCGTTAAAATGATACCCAGCCATGCAGTATATCTAGCACTTATAAGTGATAAACCCATATTTGTTAGTAAAAAGCTTGTCGATATGGAAAAGTGGTGGAGCAGCGAGAGTGGTGAGGGCGAGGAAGGGGATCAGCCTTAGCTGTCTGCGCGTTAGCCCTTAGTGCGGCGCTCTCCTTCTATACGAGTGAAAACCGTAAACATAGGCTAATAAGAGCTCTAGCCAAGGGGACTAGGTTAACGCGTGAACTAAAGAGTGCCAGGCCACATTATATAAAAGGCCATGAACTTAGATGGCGACCATATAATTAACTTATATCATAGATAATCTTAGAACCATAAACCATAAGGCAGTTAAGAAGCGGCGACTGCTCATCTCTTAACCTTCTGCTTCTTACCTTTCCACAGAGCGTCCAGGGAAACTCCGTTAACAGCTATTACCTTATACTTCACTCCAGGTATGTCGCCCATAGCCCTGCCCTTAGGGCCTCCTATACCCTCAATTATAACTTCGTCATGCTCGTCTATATATAGTATGCCTCCGTCCTTAGGCACGAATGCCGTCACTACCTTCTTGTTCTTGACCAGCTGAACCCTAACGCACTTACGCAGCGCGGCGTTGGGCTGCCTTGAGGGTATACCTACCTTCTCAAGCACTATTCCTCTAGCCATGGGTGAGCCCTCGAGCGGATCATACTTTTCCTTGAGCTTCAGCATCCTTATCTTGAACTCGCTCTTGGCCCACTTGAACTTGAGCCTGCTCTTCCTGAGCTTGCGCGCCGCGAACAGCCCATTCGGCCCCTCTGGCATTCCGTTAATCCCCTCACTCTGCTCCAGGCATGAATTTAAAAACTTCCATCAGTTACCTGATGACCACCTTGTCCACATTAAAGAGCTTGGTCAGAATTATCCTTGCTCTCTTGACGTTTCTGCCGTCCCTTCCGATGGCCTTGCCTTTCTCGTCATCCTTAACCTTAACGTAAACAACCTTGCCATCGTTCTTATCAACTACGTCCACCTTAAGTACCGTTACACCGGGAAAGAGGTTTCTAACCATTGATTCGAGATCCGCAGAATACTCGACAACTTCAACGTTCTTGTTCAATATTCTAGACAAGGTCTTCACGTTTCTTCCATCCTTTCCTATGGCTTTCCCTATGTCATTCTTATCGACTAAATAGAATATCCTGTTGCCCTCGGCGTCCTCTATCGCCCTGTAAACCATGGCCCCTGTGATATCCTGAAAGAGCGATATGAAGCGCAGTTCCTCAAGTCCTATCCTGTCTCCCTTAGAGTTAGCGTCGGACTGCGCCACCCCAACCTCCCCTTACCTGCCTTTACCTGCCCTCTGAGAGAACGTCAAGGATCCTCGAGTCGCCAGGGTTTAGAACTGCTATTACTGAGACCTTGAATGGCTTTCCTATGAGTGAGCCCAGGTCCGCTGACGTTCCCTTGTAGACGTACAATGGAACACCATTTATATTGGCCAAGGACTCTATATTCTTTCTGACGTCTGGCGGAGCGTTATCAGCAACTATGATGCCTTTAGCCTGATTCTTAAGAAGCAGCTTCAGCGCCCTGCGAGCTCCTAAGCTTAGCTTCCCGCTCTTGGCCGCCGCCTTAAGTTCCCTCTCAAACAGCGCCTCTGACACCTAGGTCACCTCACTCCTGCCCTGTCTTACTTGGCTCTTCCTGCTGGCTTACCTTAGGTTGCAGAGATTTAAGAGCGTTGATGCCTACCGATAACATCACTATGCCGGTGCCAACCCTGGGAGGTAGCCCTGCCACTATGCTCTCCGTGACGCCGCTGAACTTCTCCTCCTCGCCTTTGACCGCCGCGTTATAAAGCTGGTTAACCGTCACTTCAAATGCTGCGCGAGCTATGACGCTGGGCTTCTCACCTACAACTCCCAACCTGCCTATCTGCCTTATCTTGCCTGTCCACGTCATTATGTCGGCCACTAGCATGACGTGCCTGATGTCAACGTCTAGGCCTGAGCTCTGCAGCACGTCCATTATTTCTTTTATTATAGAGTTCCTGGCGGCCTCAATGCCTAAAACATCCGCTATTTCGTATATGTTGTTAGTCTCCACTCTTGTGGCGTCCACTCCGTCCACCCTCATGACTTCGGCTAAGTTGCTGCCCTCGGCTATTATGACGTACTCATGCTTACCAGTCTTTTCATCTGTATGCTCCTGTATTATTGTCCTTTTGATGCCTTTTATCCCTCTCACGTAGCCCTTCTTTATCTTTGATACTATCTCAGAGTAACTACGAAGGTCATAAAGCGCGTCGTCAGGTAACACGCTCTCGCTGACATTAAGCACTACTGTATACTCATCTTCGCCCTTGCCCACGTCGCCCAGTTTAAGCCGCTCGAAGGCCTCCATTATCTCGTCTTCGGTGAGCCCCCTGTCGGTTACCATGTCTGGATCTAACTTAACTATGAAGGTCCTGTCGCCCAATGTGTAGCTTATTTCATCAACTATGTTGCCTATCGTGGTATACTCTATCTCCCTCGCTATCTTACGCGCCATCTCCAGGTTGTCAGCATACTTTTCTTCAAGGTAAATCTTCATCATAGGTGTCGAGGGCTCGTGCCTGGCGTCAACTATCTCTATGAGCCTTGGAAGTCCTAAGGTAACGTCGAACTCCATGAGGCCCGCATAGTGGAAGGTTCTCAGCGTCATCTGAGTTCCTGGCTCCCCTATGGACTGGGCTGTTACCACGCCGACAGCTTCACCTGGCTGAACCATTGACGAGATATAGGCTCTCACGGCATCCTCTATAACCTTAATCTTTTGTTCGGCGCTCAGCTCCTGGCTCTCGACCACTTTGCTGTAGAGCTCATCATATAAGCTTGGAGGCAGCAGCGACTTAGCAGCGTCAAGCTTTCTCTTAAGCGTCTCTCCAAGCTCCATCTCGGAGGCCTCCGCTTCCTTCTTGGTCTTCCTAGACCTCACCCTTCTCCCCTCGTCCGATGTTCTCTTGGCCACCTTCATGCACCCCCTTGCTTAACCTTTTCAATAAGCCTGTCCACATTTACTGCCTTGCCATGATAGGTCTTCTGTGGATCCACGCCGTCCTCGCCGTATCTGAACTGAATTATATTATCCTGCGAGTCCCTCACGGTGCCGTCATATGCAACGTGGAGGTCCTGCAGGGCGTTTATCAGCCTCCTCTGCATATAGCCGCTCTGTGAGGTCTTCAGCGCTGTGTCCACCAGGCCCTCCCTGCCGCCTGCCGCGTGGAAGAACACCTCGTGTGGTTTCAGCCCGTCCCTGAAGTTGCTAACAACGAAGCCCCTCGCCTCTGGCGAGAGGTCGCCTGGCCTGAAGTGCGGCAGCGTGCGGGTCCTGAAGCCCCTTACTATTCTTCTCCCTCTCACCGTCTGCTGGCCCAGCATAGCGGCCATCTGTGTTATGTTAATGTCACTTCCCCTGGCCCCTGTCCTGGCCATTATGAAGGCGTTGTTGAATGGGTTCATATAGCCTATAGCTGTCTTACCAGCGTCGTCCCTCAGCTTCTGGAGCCTCTGGATTATCTTGAGCTCCAGGCTCTCCTCGAGGGTCCTGCCAGGTATTATCTCAAGAGTTCCGTTCCTATACTGCTCTATTAACTTCATGACGTCCTCCTTAGCCTCCTCGGTCATCTTAGCTATCTTGTCTCTGGCCTCCTTAGGTATCTCTATGTCGCTTATCGATATGCTGAAGCCCCTGAGCTCCAGCATTCTTATGAACATCCTATACATGGTGTCAAGCAACTGCCTTGCGGCTGCGTTGCCATACTCCAACGCTATGTAGTGGAGCACGCTCTCCGGCTGCTCAGCACCTATGGTGTTCTTGTCGAACACGCCCTCCAGGAGCCTCCCTCTCCTTATCACTACATATGAGTCGAAGAAGCAGTCTTCTCCGTCACACTTGAGGTCCCCAGCGTTTATCTTCGCCCGGCCGCTGAAGTTGAAGTCGCTTGGCAGGAAGAGGCTGACCAGCTGCTTGCCAGTCCACAGAGGCCTTGGCTTAAGTATTGCTGGCTCCGGCAGCTCGCCGCTGTAACTCGCCGCTGCTAACAGCCTGCCCACGGCTTCTCTATCAAACAATGTAGTTTTAACGGTGAGCAGATACGCGCCGCTTATGTAGTCCTGCCTTCCGCCTATTATAGGCCCGCCGTATCTCGGGGTCAGTATGTGGTTCTCCACCAGCAGCAGGTTCAAGGCCTCCGCGCGGGCCTCCTCGAGCCTTGGCACGTGCAGGTTCATCTCGTCACCGTCAAAGTCGGCGTTGTAAGGCGCGCACACCAGTAGGTTGAGCCTAAACGTCCTACCGGGCATAACCCTTACCTTATGACCCATTATTGACATCCTGTGAAGGCTGGGCTGCCTGTTGAAGAGCACTATGTCGCCATCTATCAGGTGCCTTTCAACAATATCACCTACCTCGAGGCTCTCCGCTAACTGCCTCAGGTTGCGCTGGTACCTCAGGTCCAGCTTAACCCCCTCCCTCTTCTTGTACACTATGGTGGCGCCTGGCCACTGGTAGGGGCCGTTCAGGACGTACTTCCTGGCCTCCTCTATGTTGAACTTCGTAACTACCATAGGCACTGTCAGTATCTTTGCTACCTCTATTGGGACGCCTACCTCGTTAATACTTATCAGTGGGTCTGGAGATATCACAGTCCTTGAAGAGAAGTTAACCCTCTTGCCGTTTAAGTTGCCCCTCAGCCTGCCCTCCTTGCCCTTGAGCCTCTGTGCCAACGTCTTGAGCTGTTTTCTGCCCCTGTGCGAGAGCTGGTAGATGTTCGGCAGTTCGTTGTCTATATATGCCGCTATCACGTTCTGAAGCGCCTGCCAGGCCTCCTCTATCATCGACTCCGGAGCGCTGGATGAGATGAAGTTCTTGAGCCTCTCGTTCTGTCTAACTATCTCCGCAAGCGCGTGAGTCAGGTCGTCCTCAGCCCTTGAACCGCTCTCCATAGTTATTGAGGGCCTCACCGAGAGCGGTGGCACGGGCAGCACAGTGAGGACGGCCCACTCGGGCCTGGCCGACTTGGGGTCCCAGCCCAACAGCTCCACATCATCATCTGGTATTTTCTCCAGCCTCTCCCTGACGTCGCTTGGCGTTAGCCTTACCTCGCCCTCAGGTCTAACCTCATAGAAGTTATACGGTTTGATGAACTTTATCTTGTACTGCTTGGCGCCGCAGTGCGGGCACTCGGTGGCAGAGGACGCCTCCTTTATCACCTCCTCTACAAATATGTCAGCGAGCAGTGGCCACTTCTCCCTGAGCCTCCTATATATGCCTAGCATGTACGCCGCCTTCTGGGGCGGGATAAGTATCCTTCCGCAGCTCCTGCACGTTGACTGCAGCAGCTGGTAGATCTTGTCTCCAAGGTGCGGGAGCACCACAGGCCTGGCAAGGTCTATTTTACCGAAGTGCCCAGGGCAGTCCTGCCTAGTGTTGCCGCAGACGGGGCACCTCTCACCAGGCTCTATAGCGCCGAAGTGCGGGTCCCTGAGCCCTCCCATTACTGGGGAGCCGTCAACCTCGTATATCTCTGGTCTTATCACAGTTACCTTGGCCATCTCCCTGATCTCGCGAGGGCTCAGGAGGCTGAACCTTATGCCGCTAATTGTGTACCTCTCGCGCTCCTCGCCCGGGCTGTACGACATGGCCTGTCACCTCACGAAGAGCTTCCATTGCCGTTACTCTTGTCATTGTTACCCTGGTTTCCATTAGTGGCGGCGCTTAGCTTAGACATGCCAGCCTGCGAGATCCTGTCCAGGAGCGAGATCCTGTCAGAGACTTCAATCCTGGGCTTAATTCCCATGCTCATGATCTCCTGCAGGAACAGCTTAAACGCGTAAGGCACCTTCACGGGCTTTATGTCACCGTTCTCACCGTGTATCGGGCACTCATATACGTTCTTCCTGCTGTTGTACCAAGCTACGTGACCGCACAGCGTGCAGACATACATTGTGTAGGCGTCGCTGCCGTCGAGCATCCTGTCCCTTAGCAGCATGGTTGCTCCGTGACCTACGAGGCAGTCCCTCTCCATCTCTCCGAACCTTAGACCTCCCTGCCTGGCCTTGCCCTCTGTAGGCTGCCTTGTGAGGAGCTGCACCTTACCTGTAGCCCTGGCGTGCATCTTGTCGGCTACCATGTGGTACAGCCTCTGATAGAAGACTACACCTATGGAAATCGGCGTCTCAAGCAGCTGGCCTGTACGGCCGTCATACATAACTTCTGTTCCGTCAGGGCTGTAACCATGTTTAATTAGTATGATCTTATACTGATCAACGTCATCCTTATAGAACGGTGTGCCATCAACATACCTAGCTTCCATGGCTGCAGCCTTACCCGTTATGAGCTCAAGTATCTGTCCCACGGTCATACGTGAAGGTATTCCGTGCGGGTTAATTATAATGTCAGGGACTATGCCGTCTTCGGTGTAAGGCATGTCGTACTTGGGGTAAAGCATGCCAACGACTCCCTTCTGTCCATGTCTGCTTGCGAACTTATCGCCAAGTTCAGGTATCCTCAGGTCCCTGACCTTTACCTTCACCAGCAGGTTCCTGTCGGTGGTCTGAGTTATGAGCACTGTATCTACTACGCCGTGCTCCCCATACCTCAGCTGCACGCTCGTGTCCCTCTTGGTTAAGGTTCCTAAGCTCATAACGCGCTCCTCGCCGAGGAACCTTGGCGGGCTCTCCCTGCCTACAAGCACGTCTCCGCCATCAACCTCAACCTCAGGCTCTATGATTCCATCTGGACCTAGCTTGGTGTAATACTGATCTCCCTTATGATCATAAAGCTTTGGTGAGGGGACAGTTATGGTGTCCTTAAGGCCACCAGCATAGGTGTTTTCCATGACTGTATATACCCTAAAGAAGTGAGCCCTTCCAAGGCCATAATCGACGCTTGTCTTATTCATTATTATTGCGTCCTCCATGTTGTAGCCCATGTAGGGCATTATTGCAACAATGAAGTTCTGCCCCGAGGGCCTATCATTATAGCCTATCTCCTCAAGCGACCTCGTCTGAACTATAGGCTTCTGCGGGTAGTGAAGCAGGTAGGCGTGGCTGTCCATGCGGTACTGGTAGTTCAGCGCATAAAGGCCTAGGGCCTGCTTTGCCATGGCCGCCTGGTAGGTGTTCCTCGGGCTCTGGTTGTGCTCCAAGAACGGGGTTATTGACGTGACCACGCTGAATATGCCTGGCGTCCACATCTCCAGGTGGGTGTGCTCAGGGGTCACCTCCTCGGGGGACTCGGCAACATAGGCGTTCTCCTCCTCGTCAGGGTCCAGGAACTCTATAACGCCGTTTCTCACCAGGTCCCAGAAGGACATCTCGCCGCGCTTAACCTTCTCGACCATCTCTTTCGTCAGCTTTGGCTTGCCGTTCTCGACAACTATGACGGGCCTCATCAACCTACCTTCATCGGTGTTTATGTAAACCTCCTTGATGCCGCCCTGCTCTATGTAGGCGACGCTCACCTCATAGCTTAAGCTTCCTGACCTCCTCATAGCTATAAGCTTCCTGCGCAGCTCCGCGCCGTCCTGAACGTAGCCTATGGGCTTACCGTTGAGGAACACCTTGGCCATGTTAGTGTACTTCTCTATGGCTTCAGGCTCACCGCTTGCTATCTCCTTAATTGCATCGTCCAGAGGTATCAAGTCCATGCTCATTAGTATGTTCTTCACGTGCTGCTCGTTAACGCCAACCGATATGTAGGCCGTCATGGCCAAATTCTTGACCAGGCCACAGTTTATGCCCTCCGGCGTCTCGAACGGGCAAAGCCTTCCCCAGTGAGTTCCATGCAGGTCCCTGGCCTCAAAGTTCGACTCCCCTCTGCTCAGCGGTGATATGACCCTCCTCAGGTGGCTGAGCAGGCTCATCCAGTTGGTCCTGTCAAGCGCCTGGCTCACTCCAGTCCTGTTGCCGGTCCAGTTGCCTGTCGCCAGGGCAGCCCTCACCCTCTCAGTTATGATATCAGGCCTCACCAGGCTTCTCAGGTCCCTCACCTTCCTGTGCTGGCTTATGTACTCCTCGAGCTCGCTTGCTATCAGGGTCGCAAGCTGTTGGAATGCGTCCCTAAAGATCTCTGCTATGAGATCACCCGCGAGCCTTAGGCGCTTGTTAGCCAGGTGATCCTTGTCATCCTCCTGCCTCTTGCCTAAGTAAAGCTGCAGGACCCTGTTCGCCATCTCACCGAGGAAGTATGCCTTAGCGAGCCTGTCGGCGGGCGTCAGACCTATGTGGGGTAAGAACTGGGTGTCTATGAACTCCTCCGCGCGCTGTATCCTTATCTCCCTGGGCTGCCCAGTCGCTATCCTGTTGCCAAGGAACTCCAGGGCATCCTCCTTAGTCCTTATGGCAGCGCTAACCTTCTCAAAGCTCGGCAGCAGCTCCCTCTGCACGTCGGGGTCTGGCGAAACTGCGGCCGCTATCTCCGCGTCCTTCTCAAGCCCGAGGGCCTTCATCATCACTATGAATGGTATTCTATAGTTAAGCCTGCTCATGCTTACCTCAAGGGATCCGTCGCTCATCCTGTCTACTATAACTTGCCTTCTCAGGCCAAGTATTGTTGAAACGGTCTTAGCGCTGTGCGTTATCTTTGCGGTGTTAGCCGTTGAGACCCCCACTATTATCCTGTTTACTGCCAGGTCCTCCTGAGCCACCACTACCCTCTCGCTGCCATTTATAATGAAGTAGCCTCCGGGATCGTTAGGGTCCTCGCCGGCCTCCAGGAGCTCCCTGTAGCTGGCCTTAGAGAGCGGGTCGATGACAGACTTAACCATTATGGGGAAGTCTCCCACCTTTACCTCGTCGCTGTAGACCTCGGTGCCATTTTCTACAAGCTTCATCTGAAGGAAGAGAGGAGCAGAGTACGTGAAGTTCCTGAGCCTTGCCTCTAGGGGCGTTACGTCCTTGCGTCTCAGGTTGCCGTCAGCTTCCTTTACCTGGGGCTCGCCTATGCGTATTTTCCCAAGCACTATCTTTATATCAGGACCTTCCTCTGGGGCTGCCTCCCTCCTCCTGCTGACCTGCTTATAAAGAGGCCTTATTTCCCCAAAGGAATCAACTATCTCTTGCATGCGCTCCGTCACAAAGGCATTATACGAGTCCAGGTGCTGTCTGGCAAGCCCTGTCTCGCGTATGTACTGCCTGAATACGATCCATAGGTCATCCTTGGTTAGTTGCTCAGACGTCATTAAGCTCACCCACTCAATAGGACACGACTACCCTATAAACTACGTGTTTCCCTGCAGTGGGCGAGTTGCGCTCTATTTCAACAATATCTCCTGGCTTGCCTCCCAGCAGCTTAATAATGGGGTCGTTGGCGCTGATCCTCGGAAGCTGCCATGGCTTAACGCCAAGCTTATTAAGCACTTCAACCGCCTCCTCTATGCTCAGTATACGATGCTTTGGCACAAGTACGTGATTAAGTATCCTTTCATCTGGTCTAGCAGATGGCAAACTACCTAGCACCCCTCCTACAGCCTCTGGTTGGACCCCGAGGTTATCTAGTTAACTGAAGCGCTAACGTCTCTCAGGAGATTTGCGCCTAACTATGGATCGTCCAATGAGGATAAGCCCTCGAACCGCTGCACAGTAGAACATGGAGGAGCCCTTCAGGGCTGTGGCGGGCCCGCCGGGATTCGAACCCGGGACTTCCGCCCGCGGCTGGGCGTCGCGGCCTACGGGTTAAAAGCCCGCCGCTCTATCCTGGCTGAGCTACGGGCCCACCAAAGCCCGTAGTCCCTAAGAAGTTTTTTAAATCTGATCAATTTCGTCAGCGATTCTAATGATGATATTGATGCTATACCTGATCATAGTAGAGTAGATAAATGCACGGCCTATGCATTGCAATTAGATCCTCCTAACAGGACTAGAACAACGTTAATAACGCCTTAATCCTCTATGGTCGTTATCCCCATGTAGGCCAGCCACTCCACAAATACTGGGAGTGCGGCCTCTATGTCTGTATAGCCTGAGTGCCTTAGGATGCTCTCTAACTGGGACCTCCTTATCGAATCAGAATCCCCTATTACATCAAATATATCCTTAAATGGTTCTACATCATCGCTCAGTGACTTTATCAGCAGCCTGAGCTCCCTGCCCTGCAGTTCCACAGCCCTCTTGCCCTCGCTGGTTATTACAAGGTTTCCCTTGTCCTCCCTCAGGAGGCCCAAGGAGACCGCTGCGTCGACGACGTGAGGCAATAAGTCCATATCAACGTTAAGGAGCTCGTCTAACCTGGACGAGTCAACGACTCCTCCTGAGGTGGCTATATACCTCACTAGCCCTAGCACCTGGTCAAGAGTTACGGGGGGCAAAGTTTTCACTTCATGATTCACCAATTCCTAATGTGTAAGTTACTGAGCGCAAACTTATAGCCTTTTAGCAGTAGGAAGGCCACGTTTTCCTATGTATAGATCTTCGTCCTGCATAACTTTTTAAATCTCAGGGACCCTTTCTCTATATAGAGGTGAACAGGTTGAGTAAGCTCTCGATTATTGTGTTCTCGGGAACGGAGGACAAGCTTATACCCCTTGGGGTCATATCACAGGGGGCCGCTGCCCTAGGTTATGAAGTCAGGGTTTTTGTGACGGGCTGGGCGCTGCTGAGGTTCCTCAAGAAGCCAGCTCAGCCCACCTGGCCCAAGGAGTTCGAAGCTATGGTGCCAGAGTTGGCTAAAGGCATGCAGATGAATAACGTGCCAAGCTGGCTTGACATGCTTAAGGAGGCCAAGAACATGGGCGCCAAGATCTATGCATGCAGCATGATGTCGCAAGTGATGGGCCTTAAGAAGGAGGACTTTGACCCAAGCCTTATTGATGACGTGGTTGGCGTGGCAACCTTCCTGCAGGAGGCCGAGGGCGGGCAGGTTATCTTCATATGAGCTGGTGGGGCCTCATGCAGCCCCAGAAAAGGCAAAAGGTTGTAATAGTGGGCGGCGGCGCTGGAGGCCTAATACTTGCAAACTCGCTTGCAAGGAGGGAGGGGTTTTCCGTAACCCTAATAAATGACACCCCGTACCATTACTACCTGCCCCAGCTGCTTCAGATAGCCTTCAGGGGCGATGACTCGCAGCTGAAAAGGGAGCTTGTAGGGCTAGTAAAGAAAAATGTGGACCTTCTCATAGATTCCGTTGAAACCGTGGACCTTAATAACAGGACAGTCCTTACAAGGTCAGGCAGGTCCATCAACTATGATGTAGTTGTCTTAGCTCCAGGACTATCCATAGATCACACGGCAATTAAAGGAAATGACAAGTTGGTCTCCCTCTATGGCGACTTCCACTCCACGCCCGACAACGCCTGGAGGACGTTTAACGTGATAAACAGCCTTAAGAAGGGCAAGCTTGTAATAGCGGTGGCCGACCCTGGCCACAGGTGCCCTCCGTCCCCTTACGAGGGCGCCCTGCTGGCTGATGAGGCCTTGAGGGCCAGGGGCGTGAGAGGCCAGGTCGAGATAACCTTAGCGGTCCCATACCCAAGGGCTTACCCTGCCGAGACGTTTAACGAAGTCTTAGAGCCCATACTTAAGGAGAGGGGAATTAATATAGAGACTTTCTTTACAGTTGATACTGTGGACGTTGATAACAGGAAGATGACCTCGCTTGAGGGAGGGGAGCTCTCATTTGATGCAGCTATAGTTGTCCCTATTCACAGGGGTCCAAAGGTAAAGGTGGTCCCGGAAGACCTAAAAACGGAAGACGGATTCGTAAAGGCGGACAAGCTGACCAACCGCATAGGGGACTTTGACGACGCGTTTGCAATAGGCGACTCCTCCACGTCAACCACTGTTAGAACTGGGGTGACAGCGCACCTGGAGGCCAAGGTCGTCGAGAAGAGGCTGCTTGGCCTCAGCGCCCAGAACACTGGAAGAACCAACTGCCCCACAGAGATAGGGTTTGAAATGGGCACCTTCGTCATAAGCGACTTCAATCACCCCTCCGTCAAGCTGCCGCCTAAGGGGGTGTTCTTCATAATGAAGAGGCTTTTCGCGGACACCTACTGGGACGTCCTAAAGCACCCAGAGTTCTGGGACCCCATATTTGACGTCTATTTTGAGGCCACGTCGCCTGAGAAGCTATGGAAGATGTTCCCGTGAGGTGAGGCCCCATGGCGCAGGTCGAAAGGCAGGCGGAGGCCCTTGAGAGGCTTCTTGACATAGCCTCCACGCTGAACGAGCTGCTCTCAGACGAGGAGCTGCTGAGGGCCGTTGCTAGGTTGTTGGTGACGCCTGAGACCCTGCTCATAATAGATAGGTTACCTCAGATAATGCAGCTCCTTGAGAGGCTTACTAGACCTGAAACCCTGGAGAAGCTCAACGCTGTAGCCGACGCTATAGATAGCCTTGACGTGGGCGTTCTAAGGTCATTAGCTTCGTCCCTGTCCGCTGAGGCTCAGGCTAACAACTTAAGTGACCTAATGAGGCTGCTGGGCGACAGGGACGTCATAAAGGGACTGGCCATAGTGCTTAACGTTGCAAAGGCGATTGGGGCGGCACGCCCAGCGAACCCGAAGTAGCCTCTCCGCGTTTACTTAAAACGTCAAGAAAGTCCGTGATGTATTATTTTTATACGCCTTTGTACGCCTGTTTCCTGGCCACCTAAAAGAAAGGTGGGATTTTGACCAAGAGGATAGTAATAGCTGGAGGAGGCATTGGTGGTTACGTCGCCGCAAAGAGGATTGTTGACGGCATTAAGCAGAGCGGCGCTGATGCAGAAGTCACCGTTATAAATAAGGACCCATATCACTTTATGCCACCACTCTTCTTCGATGTGGCGCTCGGCTACGCTACTTCTGACGATACAAGGGCGCCTATACAGAACATGGAAAAGTATGGAATTAAGGCTGCTGTAGATGAAATACAGTCCATAGACGCCGCTAATAGGACCATCGTGGGCGCTAGAGGCAAGTACCAGTACGACTATCTAGTGGTAGCCTTAGGCATAGATTACGGGTGGAGTGCCTACCCAGGCTTAGACAAGGATGGCGTTCACAACTACGACCTTGATGGTGCCATTAAGATGAAGGAGGCCCTGAACCAAGTTAAAGACGGCCAGAACATAACTATATTGATACCAGAGCTGCCATTCAGGTGTGGCATCTATCCATACGAGGCTGCCACCGCGCTTTCAGCCTTCTTTAGGGCAAGAAACAAGAAGGTCAGCATAAGGCTAATAGATCCGATGCCAGCTCCCATAGCGCCGCTGGGACCCTCCATATCTAGGTTCCTTGCTGACCAGCTGGAGCAGTACGGAGTGGAATATGTGCCTAACTCGAAGCTCAGGGAGGTGGACCCGAGCAAGAAGGAAGTAATAACTGCCAGCGGCGAGTTCAAGTATGACCTGCTTGTTAAAGTGCCCCCGCCTAGGCTCCCAAAGGCCCTTGCCAACAGCGGCGAGGACTTCGTCTTTAAGCAGGACCCAAGGTGGGCCCCTGCCCTGCCTAACGCAAGGCATCCCAAGTATGACGACATTTATATGGTCAGCGAGCACTCGCTGCCCCCCATGGGCATAGGGCTGGCCGGCGTCTTTGTAGAGTCAGTGGCAATAACCGCCGCAACCAATATAGTCAGCGACCTCATTGGAGGCTTCGGACCATCGTTTGTCCCAAGCCCAGTGTCGTGCGTTGGCTACGCCGGCGACAAGGGCTGGGCTGGCACCTGCGAGCTGCCATTCGACCCCAACAAGGGAACGTACGCCTTCAAGTGCTACTTCACCGGCGTCTACTCGATTGGAAGGCTGCTCAAGCAGTCCTTCTACCACGGCTGGATAGACGGGCTTAAGTTCTGAGGAGGTGAGAGGATATGGCAGAGGCCAAGAAGCAGGAGACCCCTGCAGAGTCCGTCCCGCCTGAGGTTCAGGCCCAAGCCCTTGCCGAGCTCCTCGACGCCATAGTAAATCTGAAGAGGAGCGGCCTGCTGGGCATGATCTCCTACCTCGCGGACAAGGCGGAGGACTCGTTCCTCTCGGCAGCCACCGACCCAGCCCTGATGAGGCTCATGGCCCTACTGGCCTCAGTAAGCAACGGCATAACCAAGGTTGACGCCATGGACCTGGCAAACGCCCAGAACACCCTGACAGACCTGACGTCATGTACCATAGAGTCCCTGGCGAAGCTCGACCTAAGTCATCCAAGGAAGGTCGGCCTCCTAGGCTTGATGAGCGCGCTGAGCGACCCAGACATATCCCAGGGCCTTGGGATACTGCTAGATATAGCAAAACAGCTAGGTGCCTGCGCAAGAAGTAAAGGTCAATCTAAATCGTAGACGCTCATAGCAAGCTGTAACCCCAACCAGAGCTTTTTGATAAGCTAGGATGCCATGTTGACAACCATTTTCTTAATAGCATGGTAATTATTAGCGCGGATGACGTTAGATAGGACTCTTATGATGTCCTCACGCCCTAAGTTTAACAACAGCGACCACTATCTAAGAGTAATACTTTTATATATTGAGCTTCGTAATATTAGCGGTGAACGCAGTGCCGAGAAATTTAAGGGTGATCCTCATAGCAATCATGTTTTTCTTAGCGATGTCGACGCTGATGATGGTCAGCGGCGGCCAGCTTAATGCCTCTGCACAGAGCCTAAAGCCTACTTTTACAGCTATAAGTTACTGGGGTCTTAACTCTTCACAGCCTCTTCAGGCATCCCCTGGAAGCTCGTTCCTGCCGCTCACCGTCATGATCTACTACCTGGGTCCAGTAGAGCTGTTTAACGTCACTGCCTACGTGAAGTACTCTTACCCATTAACTTTGGTGAAGGGCGAGCCTGCCCCTGAGGCATTTGTGCCGCTGCTTGAACCTGGGGGCAGCCTGAGGCTGGTGTCCCTCTACAACGTCTCAAGTAATGCCACGCCGGGGGTTTACAATGTAACCGTTAACCTGACTTACTACGTTGAGGAACGGCTGCCTACGGGCGAAACAGTGACTGTGAAGGGGACGAGCTCGCTTCCTGTTGAGGTGGCAATAACTGGGTACTCGAAGGTTGTAGTGGTGAGCTACAGCACCTACCCAGAGGTCCTCTACGCCGGCGAAAGCGCTGCTGTCCTCAAGATATACCTTGAAAATGAGGGCAATAGCTTGGCCTCCAACGTAACGGTTAAAGTGGAGCCTCAGAGCCCCCTGAGCATGCTGTACCCTAACATGTCAACAATAAAGCTGGGCTACCTGCCGCCAGGCCACATAGTTAACCTTAGCGTGCCGCTGGCTATAGCTAACGTTACACAGGTAACAAGTTACCCCTTCGGCTACTTTAGTGCACCAAAGCCTCTCAACACCACAGTTTACATTAATGTAACTTACTCCGGGGGATACTACCTAGTGCCAATAAGCCTATATCTAAGACCTTCGGCATACTTTGCAGCCATAAATGCATACCACAGCCCAATATCCGTTGGCGCCTCAAACGCCTATGTAACTGTGGAGCTGGCCAACGTAGGTTATGGTAAGGCTGAGTACGTCACCGCAACACTGCTGCCCAACCCTATCTTCACGCCATACGTGCCCTCCAGCGAGAACCCCCTGTTGGCAGTTGACTTCATGAATGAAAGCGTTGGAGATCTCAGCAGTGGCGAGGCCCAAAACGTTACATTCGTCATCTCCGTGAGCTCCGGTATAAGGCCTGGGACTTATTACTTGCCGTTGATGATAACCTGGTATCAGCCTCCAACTATGCAGGTGATGCATCAAATTATACTGGTCCCGGTAAAGGTTGGCGCTGGCTTCCAGCTTAGCATGTCGTCGCTTAGCGGCTCGTCTAACACTATACTATATGTAATAGCAGCTGTCGTAATCATAATATTGGTGGCCATGGCTGTGGTGGGCGCAAGAAGAAGGTGATGTCGCTTAATGGAAAGGGCCTCTAGAAGCCCCTATGTCATACTGGCTGACCTGACGCTAGTAACTATGCTAACGATGTACGTTGAAGCCATGGTCATACCGTCGTTGCCTCACATTCAGTCAGCGCTTGCAGCAACCAATGAGGAGGCCGCGTGGGTCGTCTCAGCGTACCTGGTGGTTGGCGCTGCGGTGGCGCCTCTCTTTGGAAAGATGGGCGACGTTTATGGCAAGAAGAAGCTCTACATGATTGCCTTGTCTTTCTACTCTATAGCAGTTCTCACCGCTGGCTTCGCGCCTAACATATTCGCGCTCATAGCCGCCAGAGCCGTTCAGGGATTCGGCTTCACACTGTTCCCGCTGGGGCTTTCCATAATAACCGACACGTTCCCGCGTCGCTTAGTTGCCGTGGCGCAGGGAATACTGAGCGCTATGGTTGCCATAGGCATGACCATAGGCATGATAGCAGGCGCCTACATAGAGGAGTACCTGGGGTGGCGTGCCATGTTTCACATAGCTTTTGGGCTTTCAATAGTGATGCTCATGGCTTCATTGATAGTGTTGGAGTCCTACCCCCCTGTAAGCCATGAACGCATAGACTATGTCAGCACGGTGCTCCTTTCCTTGGGCACAGCGCTAATCCTTCTGTACCTAACCGAGGCTCCCTACAGAGGATGGACTACGATAGCCCAGCTGCCGCTTTTAATTACGGGAGCAGCGCTTTACTTCAGCTTCTTTATATATGAGACCAGGTCTACAAGGACGTTGATAAGGCTTGACCTACTTAGACAGAGAAATGTGATGGTAGCTAACATAGCAGGCCTCATATCAGGCGTTGCCATGTTTATGCTTTACCTTGGAGTTATATACTTCGCGGAGGAGTCTCCGCCTTATGGTCTGGGCCTTTCGGTCATCGATGCTGCCATGTCCTTGCTCCCAGCGACGCTCGCAATGATAGTCATTTCTCCCCTTGTTGGCCACGCCACCTCAACGCTGGGACCCAAGCCGGTCCTCATATATGGCTCACTGGTCTCAACAGTTGGTTTCATGCTCTTCGTTATAAACAGGTCAGGGCCCCTTCAGCTTGCCATAGACTCCTTCGTGACGGGGGTAGGCATAGTGTCCATAATGGTGCCCATAGTTAACATGATAGCTGTCTCAGTGCCCGCTGACAGCGTGACTGTGAGCCTAGGGTTCAACACCATGGTTAGGTTCCTGGGCTCTTCAGTTGGCCCTGTCCTAGCTGCTACGCTATTGACAACCTACAGGGCTTACCTGCCCTTCGAGTTCTCTGGAAGGCTTTTCATGTTTTCAGAGGGCAGCAGCACTGCCTTTAACTACATCTTCTATATTGGAGCTTTAGCGTCACTTGCTACACTAGTGGTTTCACTCTTCACTAAGAACTATGTCCTCAGACAGAAGCGTCACGTTACAGCTTTTTAGAGCTTAGCCTGCAACGGCCATCTTGGTCATTCCATGTTAATTAAATTTTTGAGATGTAGGTATTCTCAATTGCGTCGTGGCCATAATAACGGTATGAGTGGCGACTTTAGCATTTACATTGTTCTGATGCAATTTATAGAAGTTGTAATGTAAAGCTTTAGCTATCTTTCTAAGAGACGGGGGCGCCTCGAGGCAAAGGACCTCTGAGGTCATCGAAAGAGAGAGGCTCTCTAAGGTTTCAAGGTTTCACGCTACCGTGCAGCTGATAGTCGCTGAGAAGCTAAGGGAGCTGGGGTTCGACGTGTCAATCGAACACCAGATAGACGATGTCCATATTGCTGATGTTTATGCTCAGGGCTATGATAGAAGTCTAATTGTAGAGGTTGAGACCGGCTACCTGCCTCCCATGTTCATTGACAGAGCAGAAGAATACATGGAAGCCAAGATAGCAGTGAAGGCTCTTAAATACTCCTGCGCGGCCGACGAATTCTACGTGGCAACCCCCTCTTATTTGAGGCTCCCCATACCCCGAGCGCTCTTAACTGGCGCGACTAATTTAAACGAGCTTAAGGTACTTGGCTCCAAGGTAAGGGATTTCTTCGGCGATAAGTGGGAAGCCTTGCTACTAAATAAAGGTTCCGACTGCAAGATCTCAGGAGCCATGTATGTTAACATATCAAAGAGAGACATTTACATTGTAAAATTCTAATGGCCAAACTAACATGTGGACCTCATGCTATGACGTGCGCGTAACGGAAGAAACTCCATCTGCGAGGTCCTAATTAACTTCGGCCCTTGAACCTATCCCTTTCAGCTCTTGGGGCCTGTCTGGCTCATACCGTGCTCCTGCTCAGGCGTTATCATAAATACTATCTTGTTTATCATAAGTTCCACTACCTTCTTGATACCCCTCTGTCCCGGCACGTAATGAGACCTGACTATGCCTGCCTCCTCAAGCTTCCTTATCTGGCTGCTCACGTTGGCCTTGCTTTGGTTTATAAGCGTGGCTATGTCCTCAAGGTCTGTAGGCCCTTTCTGGAGTATGGCCAGAATTTTTGCCCTGCTCTCGCTTGCCAGTGCAGATGAGACCTTTGCTATTGCGCGTGAGCCAACAACGTAAAGGGTACCATCTCTCGGATAAATTCCCTCTTTTGTTGGTATGCTCTCCTCCATATGCCCCCTCACCTTTTCTTTAGCAGTCATATGTTACTATATTTGTACTGAGTTAATATTTTTTTGTATTCAAGCTTAGTATGTGCGGTACACATACTTAAACAGGCTTCATGCATACATATAAAACCTCATCATGAGGTAGTAAAGAACATCCTTGTAACCTTATGATAAAAGCTCTACTTAATAAAATCCAAATTAAAAGGACGTAGGGGTTTAAAAAGCCCATGTGCTTAAGCTTTTTCGCCTCCCAATTAAAGCTGAGGTGGTGCTCCCAACGCTGACATTAAACGATAGAATACGGGCTATTGATGATGTCTCACGCGAGCTACTCATATCCATCTATAGGATGCACAGGAAGTTTTCGTTTGTACCGATTAGCGTTATAGAGGCCGTATCCAAGGTACCTCACGAGTTGACTGTCAAGGCCCTTTCCGGGTTAACGGACTCGGGCCTCCTGAGATCAAAAATAGTGTCTGGGGAGCACGCCTATCAGCTCACCTTCGCTGGCCTTGACGTCCTCTCAGTAGTTAGACTTATCAGAAGGGGCGTTATTGAAAGAGTTGGCGATAAAGTAGGTGTCGGCAAGGAAAGCGATGTGTACTTGGCCTGGACCCCTTCGGGCAGCCCTGTCTCGCTGAAGTTCCACAAGGAGGGGGCCAGATCTTTCAGAACGCTAGCCAAGAAAAGAAGCTATGGAAGGGTCCTCGAGAGAGCGCAATGGATAGACGTAGCTATAGAAAGCGCTGGGAGAGAGCTGAGAGCCCTAGTTATGGTAAGCAGGATGGGAGGCCTGGTGCCTAAACCTATAACCTCTGAGCTACACTGTGTTGTTACAGAATATTTAGATGGAACCGAACTTATATCGTATAGGGCTCTCAGCAGGGAGCAGGCTCTCAAGGTGCTCGATGACGTCATAAACACCGTCACTATAGCGTTCAAGGAAGTAGGCATTGTGCACGGCGATTTAAGCCCTTATAACATAATGGTTGTGCAGAAAAATGATGATATAAACGGTTACATAATAGACTGGCCTCAATACATAGATGCCTCAGACCCGCGAGCTAGGGAGGCCCTCATGGAGGATCTAAGAAGGCTTGCCTCATATTTTAATAAAAGCTTTGGCCTGGAACTTTCAGCTGAGGACCTAATCAGGAGAGTTGTGGGGAACGGCTGACATGTCCTCAGAGGGGGCACCCCAGGAACTTTACATGGGCGTAGACATAGAGTCCGGGAGCCCTCTCTCGTCTACCAATAGAGCTAAGTACTCGGTAGTTATCATAGACCAGTCCCTTAAGCTCATTGCAAAGCATCAGTCCGTGCCCCTAGCAACAATTATAAGGCTAGCGTGGGAATATAGGCCCAGATCCATAGCTTCAGATAATGTCATGGAGCTCTCCCTTGACGGTTCGACAGAGAGCATAGCCAGGCTTCTTTCCCTGCTGCCACCTGGCACTAAGCTCGTTCAGGCGACCGCCACTGAGGATGGCCTAGTTGACGTTCTGGAAGCTGCTAGGAGGGCTGGCATTGACGTCGCTTCCTCCAAGCTTTCGCCAATGAGGACGGCGTTCATAGTGGCTGCCGTAGTGGCTAAAGGAGGAGGCCAAAGTGTAGGCTTCAGCAGGGAGAAGACGTACATAGTAGTAAGCAGGGGACGAAACACTAAAAGTGGGGGATGGAGCCAGGCAAGATATCAGAGAAGGATAAGGGCCTCTGTCAAAATAGCGGCAGACAAAGTGAAGGAGGCCCTAGATAATGCCAACATAGACTATGACGTCTTCTACAAGACGAGCGAAGGAGGGCTTGATTCAGCCATATTCATTGTATATGCGCCCCGCGAGAAGCTGATAGGAATAGTCAGGCCGCACCGCGGCATAGATTATTCCATAAGGATAGAGACCAAATACGAAGGCGAGCTTGTTTTTGGCGGCGCGACGTCGAAGCCGTCAAGGCCCCTTATAGTTGGCGTCGACGCTGGCATGACTACAGGCCTTGCCGTGCTTGACCTTGAAGGCAGGGTACTGCACCTGGGCAGCTATAAAGAGCTTGACAGAGGTAAGATAGTCAGCATAGTCTCAAGCCTTGGAAAGCCCGTTATTGTGACTACAGATGTCGCAGACCCGCCTGAGCTCATTAGAAAGCTCGCCGCCCAGTTAGGCGCTCAGCTTTACCTGCCTAATTATAACATGTCCGTGGCTGAGAAGGAGTACCTCGCTTCAAGAGCCACCGCGAATTCAGAGCTTAAACCAAAGACCCCACATGAAAGGGATTCCCTTGCAGCAGCATATAGGGCGTTCATAGAATATCACAACAAGCTCTCACAGGTGGAGGCCTACGCTTCAAAGCTAGAGTTTGACATAGATATAGATGAGCTTAAAGCCGATGTGGTGAAGGGGGCCACCCTGGCTGAGGCTGTAGAGAAACAGATAGCAAAGCTTTTAGGCAATATTGATGAGAAATACGAAAGCATGAACGTTATTAATAGGCAACAAGTGCAACAGCCATGCGCAGATAGTTCAAAGGTTGAACTCCTCGAAGCTCAGAAGATGTCGCTCGAGAAGCAGCTTGAAGACCTGCGCCAGAGGCTGTTCTATGAGGAAAGAGAGCTCTATCTTGCCAAGAAGCAGCTCAAAGCCGAACTACTTAAGGATGATGAGATAAGGGCTCTCAAGGGAAGGGTCTCAGAGCTTGAATCCTCGCTTGCTAAGCTTCAGGGAGAGCAGGAACACCTTCAAGAGGAAATTCAGAGCCTCAGAAGGGTACTCGTTGATGTGGCCTCGGGAAGACTGGTTGTCGCCCGGAGAGTAAGTGAGCTGAGAAGCTCGCAGCTCAAAAGGTCTGAGGAGCAACTCGGCCCCATAAGCGCTAACGAAGTAGTTATAGTAGACAATGTTACAGCATTTGACAGTAACGCAGTAGAGTACCTTTCTAAAGCTGGAGTGAAGGCCATACTTGTCAACGATGCTGACTCGCCGCTGGCTAACGCGGCCAAGAATCGCAGAATAGCCCCCCTCAGAGTTAACGAATACGCTATAATACAGGTAGCAGGGCTATACTTCGTTAGCTCTAAAGTAATAAGTGATGCCATGGAATTCATAGCAAAACTCAAGTCCCAGGAAAGCTCTGACGCCGCTCTGTTAAGCCTGCTTAACGAGTACAGAGCCATGAGAGGCAAAGGCTCCACGCCTTAAAGATCTTAGTTGCGGATATGCGGCCCTAATAGAACTCCGTGCGGGCTGGCAAAGAAAATGAACGCGCTAACTCTAATAGAGCTGTACCTCCCCCTTAAGGAACCTGTCCGAGAGCGTTAGCAGTCTGGACATGTACTCGTCGATGAGGCTGGCGATTTCTTGCCTGGAGTCAGAGGTGAGCTGAGCGCCCTTGTCCGGTATTACAGACACGTCGGCTATTAGCGGGTCGTCTATGGGCCTCCCTATCTGTCCGAGGAGCCTTACATAGACCTCCCTTATGTTGGGCACCTTAGCGTATATCAGCTGTGCGATCTCCATAGCTGCCACATTGTAAATCTTGCCTACGTGGGTTACAGGGTTCTTGCCAGCCGCTGCCTCGAGGCTCATAGGTCTCATGGGAGTTATCAGCCCGTTAACTCTGTTGCCTCTTCCTGTGGCTCCGTCGTCCCCATGCTCAGCGCTGGTTCCCGTGACTGTAAGGTAGAAGACCTCCTCTTCAGGTATATCGCCGCTGTTTATGTAAACCTTCACGTCATAGCCCGGTGCCAGCTTGCTTGCTAGATTAAGCACGGCGTCCTTTATCTCCTCCTTCACGCTCATGTACTCTTCCGGACCATTCACAAAACGGCTGACTATGGCATCAGCTACTGTCAGCTCTATGCTCTTGCCCCTCCTGAGACCCATTACTTTGACGTCCTCGCCTGAGGCTGGAACCCTTGACTTGAACTCCTTGCTGTTGAGCAATCTCTCGGTCTCAAAGACCAGCCTCTCAAGCGTGCTGAGGGGCGCGAAGCCCGCTCCGAAGCTGGTATCGTTCGCCCTGTAAGATGCGGTTCTCGACTCGAATATTCCCCTGAGGTCCGCGCTGCCTTTCCCTACCTTATAATCAACCACTACATGGACCTCGGGGTCAAGGAACCTGAGATTTCTTGATATCCAGTCCTTCACTGCCTTTATTATAATCCTTCCCACTGGAACCTCCTCTATTCCCGACGAAGTTCTGACCTCCGTCGTGGCTCTTCCGGACACTATGATGTATATAGGAGTTATAACATCACCTCCTCCCCACTTGGGTGAGGCCTGACCTCCTACCAGCAGCACCTTGTCCAGATTATGATGCATTATGGTGCCGAAGTGCTCCTTATAGTAAGCGCTAAGCTGCCTGCTGGCCTCTTCAGCCACAGCGTCACTTATATAATCGGGATGACCAAGGCCTTTCCTCTCAACTAGCTCTACTTCTGTGTCCTCTATGGGCTGTTGACTTAACTGCCTAACCACTATGTTCCTTGTCACTTATACGCTCACCTGCGGGGTTTCAGACCCCCCACAAATTTAAATTATACCCTAATTCAACGGGACGCTCAAGGAAGTTAACCTGATGTCGACATTTGCTCATGGGCCTAAATCTTTGTTTGCAGACCTTATCCTTCTCTTGACATCCTCAGGTAGCGCCAGATCCTCCTTACTGAAGTTGGCGGGCCCTAGTATTACAAGCCCTTCGCCATCCTTTATGTCAATATAATTAACCCTAAGATCGTGAGGGGTCTGCCTCATCTTTTCAACTAAGATGTACCTTTTAAGCTCCCCACCTACAACTTTCCTTCCAAACCTTATTATGCCATCGGCCACATGTTCAAGCCCCCACCCAAAGGCGCTGGACGTTGTTATAGCGTACTGGCTTGTCATGAGCACGGTAAAATCCCACCTGTAGAGGACCCTCTTTACGGCATAGCTGTACTTCCTCGCCATAGCAGGCTTGTCAAGCCAGAACGTGCTCATACTGTCAATTATCAGCCTTGATCTGCCATACCCCAGCTTCCTCTTAGCCTCTATTACTTTGTTTACAAGAGCCTCAACGTCAACCTCTTCCAGGGACCACTCGTCGTTCTGGGACTTAAGGAGGGCGTCAATTATTATAGCCTTGCCTTCGTCAACAGCCTTATCCAGATCCATGTTAAACATTTTGGCCTGCTTTATTATGCTTTCCCGGCTCTCCTCCGTGGTTACATAAATCACCTTGTCGTTATCCTTTATACCCTGCCATGCATAATGAAGCGCAAAAACGGTCTTCCCTGTGCCTGGCTCTCCAACAACTGCTACAAAGAAGCCCCTAGGTATACCGCCTGCCAACATCCTGTCTATACCAAGAACCCCTGTTGAAAGCCTCTCTATGTGCACGGTCATCCTCCGCGCTTCCTAGTACTTTGTAGGGCTCAAAGCTAATATTTTGACTTTAGGCCTAAGATCTCTTTCTTGCTTCTTGAAAACCTTCCTGCGTCAGCTGGACGCCGCCTCCCACTGCCTTAAGCTAGACCTAAGAAGCCTGACAGCCGTAGCCCTTAGGCTCTTGTCTATCAATATTATAACCCCATAATAAGCTGCAAGGTATGGCACGCCCATCTCCGCAAGAACATATATTGATTTCAAGAGACTCTTGCTGGGGGGTTCCAGCGGCTTAAAGAGGAGCGAAAACAGAACGGCTAAAGCCGCATAAGCTAGAAGTCTCCCAGCGTAACTTCTTATAACCGACTTCCCGTAGTCGGGGACAAATTTGGAGTAGTAAATTGCAACTGATATCATAAACCTGGCCATGTATATCAGGGACCATGCCGTTATCAGCACGGTCGCGGCCTCTCCTTTAAGCACAGCTAGCGCGGCTGTCAGCACAACAACATAAATTAGAGAGGGCACCGAAGCCATAATGTTAAGCCTCTCAAACTTGGGTAAGCTTTCCTCTCCAACCTCACTTATTGATCCCATAACAATGTTAGACAGTCCAGCGTTGACTATTTCAATGATGGCCGTTATCATAAAAATAGCTAAGGCCATGGAGGCCCACGAATACTTATAGTTAAACACGTAAATGATGTATAGAGGGTGAACAGCAGCATATATCAAGAGCGGAGCTGCGAGCATGGTAACCAAGAATGCCATTCTCAGGCCGCCGGCCACATCACTAGTTGTAAGTACGTATGCATGAAGATACCTTAGTCCGGTGTTTGACGACTCTCTCACCAAAGTGGCCACTGCAGCCGCTATGAAGAAGGCTGCAACCACGTTGGGGCCCGCAAGTGGATATGCTATTGTTGCATCTAATGATGCCACAAACCCTGTGACGTAGGCTATTATCAGAGGCCTTGAGGTCCTAGCCCATTCATTTAAAGTGTTCCAAGGCGATTCAAGGGCCTCCCTTCCCAGAGCCTCGTAAAGCCACCTGAACCCAAGAGCCGTAGCTATCGATATCGATATTGATGTGGCTATAAAGACTTGAAGAAGCGAGGGAACCTCAACGTAGAGGGCCAAAATTATCAGCAACGAGTAAAGCAATCTATAGATCAGCAGGAGGAGGCCCAGCCTGAGGGGCCTCACCGCATCCATCATGGTAGTTATACCGCCCATCACAGATTGCATCATTACAGCGACTCCGGCAGCCACAGCTACCAGAAAGCCCACCTTTGCCTCTACATACTCTAACGCGAAGCCCAGAACTATGCCCATGAGGCCGCTCAGAAGAGAGAGCGCAAGTCCTGCCGCAAAGGACCCCCTTCTCCTGGTAACCAGGTACCTATACATCCAAACTCCAAAGAGGCCTATAGGTATCGTTGCATAGGTTATTATTCTCTTCGTCGCATATTGATATGCGGCGTAGTCTACGTCGCTTAACCTTCTGGCCAGCAGTATGCTTACAGCGATATTTAGAACAAGGGCTGCGCCATAAAGTACTATCCTTCCAAATATCAGCCTTGTTGGAGTGCGGCTCAAGGCGTTAAAGCACCGTCATTGGAGCAGCTTAAGCTCCTTAAGCTGAGATATAACGTAAGACCTTATTTCGTCAAGTGATGGCAGATCGCGCACGAGCTTTCCATTGTCTAAGTACTTAACCAGCAGGGGAGCCGCCCTCCTGCTATCATCGCATGTAGGGGGCTCTGCACTCCACGGTACCACGTGGTGTTTCAATGCGCCGCAGGAGTAAACCATCTTAGCCCCTGGCATCTTGCCCCTCTTCGAAATAGGCTCCCATCCGTTACCCCTGTCAACCTCAACGATATCCATACTAAGGTCGACGCTCTTAGGCATGGCTACGCTTGTTCCTACTCCAAAGCCGTCTGCCACGTCGCGGAGTCCCGTTATCTCTTGCTCATCAAGCCCCCCACTGACAATAACCTTAACATTGTCGTAGCCGTGCAGCCTAAGCGTCCACTTGACCTCCTCTACAATGTCATGCATGTTACCCCTCCTGCTGGAGGGCGTGTCTAGCCTTACGCCCCACAGCTTTTCCTTAAGCAGCTCGGCCGCCGTGAGGGCCTCCATTCTCTCGTCATCAAAGGTGTCTGCCAGCGCCACTATGTTTATCTTATCGCCGTAAAGCTCTGCAAAGAGCTGCCACGCCTTCTTCTGGTCCCCCACAGTTATTATTAAGGCGTGAGGCATGGTGCCCTGGGGCGTGAGCCCTAGGTACTTCTCTGAGAGTATGCCGCTCACCGAATCTGCCCCGCCTATGAAGGCGGCCCTGTCGGCAGCCGGAAACACCGCAGGGTGTAAGGCTCTTAACCCAAAGAACAGGTATAGCTTGTCGCCGGCCGCAACGCGTATTCTGGCTGACTTAGTAGCTATGCTGCTCTCAAATCTTAGAACCCCAAGGACTGGCGCCTCAAAGGGGGCAAAGGCCTCATATGGAGCCTCTATGAGCATAAGCGGCGTCTTTCTCCTGAAAACTGTTCCCTCGGGAACGGAGTAAACAGTGAAAGGCTTGCCCTTAAGTATTGCTAGAGCCTCCTCCAACCCCGCGTAAACCGCCCAGTCACCCTCAGGAGGGTTGCTATACAAGTGAACCTCCATTCTGACCTTCACATCGCTCAGGTTAGCGAATCTTAGGACTTCCTGAGTGCGCTTGAAATATATGTCGCTTGCCTCACCGCTTGTTATCTCCTCCTTGGTGGCAACAAATATGCTTGGCTCCCTGGGCACTACGCTTCGCCCCCTCATTTAGATCATGTTAGCGATTTTAAAGTTCCCTAGGACAATGCTTAAGGAATCTTTGACCAGCTCAAAACTTAATCGCCATAATCCATTAAAATAGCAAGGCCAAGGCTAGCTACTGCGCGTTTTAACAAAAGCTTATCTAGGTCAGTTCTCCTAATGAAGAAAATAGAGGCGAGCAAAATGAAGGTTAGGGCTGTTGAAGCGAGAAAGATAAAAGGCAAGAAAGAGGTTGACGGTAAAGTCTATGAGTACGAGTACTACACACTGCCCCTGAACCTTTACATTAAGAAGTACGTTATTGAGAGGTGGGGCAGGGATTTTGTTGTAGAAGTTGATGAGGATACCGGAGTAGTGTGCATTAAGCCTAAGCAGATAGGTGACCTCCTAGGCCTTGCCAAGTGCCCTGCCATACCTCTCAGGGGAGGAAGCTGAGTTCATGGCCTGATTATTAAAGAATATCATTAGTAAAGATGTCGTTAGAAGAACTTTTGTGCCAAGGCTCTGGCAGCTAAGAGACCCTGGCATCACGTTGGCTTGCGCCTGTATTAAGGCATAAGCGATCCAGGACAGCTATTATTGTGATTGCTCAATGAGTCTCCTCTTCTGACAGAACGCGCCACATCACAGCACCAGTGTTGCGTAATAGGGGCTTCCCCGTGAAGCACCTTGTTATAAAATATTAATATTAACCATCGTAGCAGTAGAGCGCTGAAGGTGAACTAGTTGCCGCTGTTCGGGACAGCTGGAGCCAGGGGGCCGTTCCCAGAGAAGGTGAATCCTAGGCTCATATACGACATCTCGCTGACCGCCGCTAAAATAATAGCCGGCTCTAAGGGAAGCGCTGTGGTTGGCCATGACTCAAGACTGACGAGCCCTTTGCTCTCGCTGGCTGCCGCCTCAGGCTTTATGGCTGGGGGGCTTGATACCATCCTTATAGGCATAGCGCCATTACCAGTAATAGCCCATGAGGTCAAGCGCTCCCGATCCTCCCTTGGCGCGTCAATATCTGCTAGCCATAATCCTCCCATTGATAACGGTATAAAGCTGCTGAAAAAGGATGGCATGGAGCTCTTTAGGAGTGAGGAGGAGTCCATTGAAAATAACCTTGGATCCGTTCACGAGATCTCTTGGGACAAGGTAGGATCCTTTACCATGGAAACCTACGCCGTCGATTCGTACATAAACGATGCCTTAGAATTTATAGATGCTAATAGCTGGAAAAGGCTTGAGAAGCCCAAGGTGCTAGTCGACTGCGCCAACGGGGCTGCAAGCATAGTGACCCCAAAGCTGTTGAGGGAAGCTGGCATTGAAAAGATTGTAAGCATAAACTGTAACCTGGATGGGACGTTTCCTGGCAGGCTTCCAGAGCCCAGGCCTGACGTGATGGCTTCTATCCAGCCAATGCTTGAAAGCTCAGGGGCCGAGATGCTGCTTGCCCATGATGGTGATGCTGACAGGCTGGCGCTGCTGGTGAGGGGGCTCGGCTTTGTCAAACAGGACCTCGTAATTGCCATGCTAGCCCGCCGTAAGTTAATGGATAAGAAGGGCGACATAGTCGTCTCAGTAGATGTTGGTTACGAGGTTCAGCAGGTGGTGGAAAAAATGGGAGGCAGAATCGTCAGGGCCCCGCTCGGGAGGTTGCACGAGTATATGACAAGCAACACCCTGATGGCCGCCGAACCTTGGAAGCTTATAGATCCGGCCTGGGGGCCCTGGCCTGATGGCATCTACCAGGCGCTCCTGATAGTTGACGAAACGATGAGAAGCGGCGCCTCAATAAATGAACTGGTGTTATCCCTGCCCTCATACCCTAGTGCGAGGCTCTCCTTTGTAGTGAGGGAGGAACACGACAAAGATCTCCTATACACGGGCCTCTCGCACCACATAGAAGAGGCCATTGGAGCCAAGGTAGTTAACCTGCTCACGCTGGACGGCGTTAGAGTTGAGGGTGAGGACGGAAGCTGGATACTTGTTAGAAAAAGCGGCACTGAGAGCAAGGTAAGAGTTTATGCCCAGGCGACGAGGCCTGCAAGACTTAAAGAAATAGTTGACAAAATTAAATCCATAGCTTTAAGTTCAGCGCAAGAGCTTAACATAGGTTTAGCCAACATCGAGGAGGCAATAAGCATGATATAGCTGCTTTCACTTTTAAAGGGGCCCTGCTCAGCAGACGACTAGGTGCAAGCGTTGAACGGCGAAGAAAAGGAGGCTAACCCCTGGATTGACCTCTCAGAAAAGCTGGAGGAAAGGGCCCTTTACCTGGAGAAGGTATTGAAGGAGTTCATAATAGATGTCAGCTCCACAAACCTTGACTCGCTACTTAAGGAGAACAGGATAGTGTTCCTTTATTTTACAGCTGAGTGGTGCGGCCCCTGCATAAACTTTTATAAGACCTTCAAGGACGTGGCGACAGAGCTGCTGGTGCCCGGAGTCGCCTTCGGCAAAGTTGACGTGGACGCCGCTTATTCCGTTGCAGATAAGTACCAGGTAAGGCACATACCTTCAATACTAATAATAGCTGACGGCAAAGTAGTTGATACCATAGTAGGCCAGGTAGGTAAAGACGAGCTCAAGAGAAGGATGAGCACGTACGTTGGAAGAGCCTCCAAATAGTTCCTGAGGACTGGTCTTAACTGTCCCTGAAACGGGTCTCGCAAAGCCGCTGTCGCTGCGCGTTAGCCATCGATTTGAGAGATTGCCAACTATACTCCAACTATACCGATACTTAGGCTACATTAGGCGTGGCCCTACGGATACTTATACAGGCTTAAATAACTGACGTCCCCGTAAAATAATCTCAGGAGGTAACATAATTGGCTGTAACTGAAGTATCAAGAGCCCGCGTAGAGGGGCCGCCTACCCTGCCTGCCCCTGGCAGGCTTGTTAAGGAAGGTAATGAAGTATTTGTAGAAATAGCTGATAAGAGGATTCCGATAGGTGGGCCTCTCCCTGAGTTGAGGGAAGGTGAAAAGCATGTAAACTACACTACGAGCCTCTGCCCAGTCTGCATGAGGCTCCTGCCAGCAAGGGTCATAGAGAGGGGCGGCAAGATCTACATAAGGAAGGTCTGTCCAGAGCACGGCGAGTTTGAGGAGCTTTACTACGGAGATGCCAAGATCTACTACAAAATGATGAAGTACGAGGAGAGCGGCAAAGGAGCGGGCCATGTGAAGGCTTATGTTGCCCTTACGTCGCCATGCCCGTATAACTGTGGCCTGTGTTCAATGCATGAGAACCACTCAGCACTCGTAAACCTGGTAGTGACGAACAGGTGCAACCTGAGCTGCTACTACTGCTTTTTCTATGCAGAGAAGGCAGGTTATGTTTACGAGCCATCCATAGAGCTGCTGAGGTACCAGGTTAGGCAGATAAAGAAGCAGGGCTTCACCATGGCAATCCAGATAACCGGCGGCGAGCCAACCCTGAGGGAGGATTTACCAGAAATCATAAAGATGCTGAGGGAGGAGGGGGTAAGGCACATACAGCTTAACACAGCAGGAATTAAGTTCGCCGAGATGTACTTCAACGACCCAGAGGCGGCCATAAACTACGCGAGGACGCTCAGGGAGGCGGGCGTAAACACCGTCTACATGAGCTTTGACGGCGTAACCCCGAAGGCTAACCCCAAGAACCACTGGGAGGTGCCCTTCATATTTGAGGTCTTCAGGAAGTCAGGCATGACAAGCGTGGTCCTAGTCCCGACGCTTATCAAGAACGCCAACTTTAACGAGATGGGCCTCATACTTAAGTTTGCAGGCAAGCACATGGACATCGTAAGGGCCGTCAACTTCCAGCCCGTGAGCCTAAGCGGGCAGCTAAAGAGAAGCGAAAGGGAAAGGATGAGGGTAACCATAGCTGACGCCATAAATGGCATAGAGGAGCAGACCGACGGCCAGATACCCGCAGATACCTGGTACCCAATACCCGTGGCCGCCAAGTTTGCTAAGTTCGTAGAGGCATCAGTTGGCAGCGAGCAGTTCTGCATGGCCAATCACCCCATGTGCGGCGCCGCTAACTACGTCTTCGTTGAGAGAGGACCTGATGGCGTGCCAACCAAGTTCGTTCCGCTAGGGAACTTCTTCGACATAGAGGGCTTCATAGAGTTCCTTGATGAGGAGAGGTTTAACATAGAGGACTCGAAGTTCAAGAAGTTGGCGTTGCTTAAGGGAGTCATAGATCTCAGGAAGTTCACCGACAAGGAGAGGATGCCGAAGGAGCTCAGCTTCTCCAAGCTGCTTACTAGTGTCCTGATAAGGAGGAACTATGACGCCCTGGGAGAGCTGCACTACAGGATGCTGTTCATAGGCATGATGCACTTCATGGACCTCTACAACTACGATGTGGAGAGGGTCAGGAGGTGCAACATACACTACACCATGCCTGACGGCAGGGTGGTGCCCTTCTGCACTTTCAATGTGATGGAGAGCCTCTACAGGGACTATATACAGGCTAAGTACAAGAAGATGGACCTACAGGTAAACAAGATGGAGGGCTTCAACCCAGGAGAGAAGTACAACAGATCCAAATACATACTAAGGATAAAGAAGGACCCGCTCTACTATGAAACATATAAAGGCCTAATTTATTAAAACCTACCCAAAGGCCTCTCATGATAAAGTTTACTCTTTTGGCTACCTACGTTGGCGCGGCCGTCACGTGCTTCGTTTATTTATACCTGGCCTAGACCTCTTTCTCCCTTTTAATGACCTTGTACCTTAAGTGAACCCAGCCACCACATAGTACCTTGAGTTCCCTCAAGTAGAGGTCCTGAAGCAGGCTCCTCTCGCCATTAATTATACTTGTGCCAGAGCCGAACACTATAGGTGAAAGCGTGATCCAGAGCTCGTCTACAAGGCCCTCCTTCAGAAACCTGTAACTAGTAGTTCCTCCGCCCTCTATCATTAACCTTCTTACGCCCATTTCAAACAGGGCGCGCACAGCGGTTCTCAGATCAACCTCAGGCCCTACGCCAGCCCTTATTATTACTATGCCTCTCTCCTTATACTTAGCCAGCTCCTCACCATTGTGATCTTCCGTGGTTATTATAACGCCTTTTCCAGGAATCGAAAACATGTCAAGAGTGGGGGGCACCTTAAGTGATGCGTCCACCACGACCCTTAATGGGTTTTTACCAACGGCCTTCCTGACCGTCAGGGAAGGATTGTCCTTTATCGCCGTATTGGCGCCCACTAAAACTGCGTCTGACCATGCCCTTAGTTCATGTTGAATTTTGAAATCTTCGTCACAACTAAGCCTTGAAAAGCCTTCCTCTGTGGCTATACGCCCGTCAACGCTCATAGTTGAAAATATTATGGTATAGGGCCTCACCTGATCCCCTAACGGTTCATGTGCCCTAGCTTTTAATAAAATCGAAGGCCATATATGGTACGGGGTGAGCATTGAAATTCATTAACGAGACGCTGGATGTTAGAACCAGAGACAGGTTTGATGTAATAGACGTAACTGATAGGGTCAGGGAATTTCTTTATAGGAACAACGTAACAAACGGCCTTCTCATGATATCGGTGCCTCACACGACGGCAGCCGTCACTATAAATGAGGCCGAGACGGGACTCATGGATGATATACTTACCGCCGTAAAGAGGCTCTTTGAACCAGGAGGACCATGGAAGCATAACCTAATAGATAACAACGCTCATGCGCACATAGCAGCCTCATTCATAGGCAACTCCAGGTGCCTCGCTGTAATAAATGGCAGCCCTAAGCTAGGTCGTTGGCAAAGGGTGCTCCTCGTCGAAATGGATGGCCCAAGGACGAGGCATCTAGAGCTGACGTTTATCGGGGAGTGACGCGACTAAAGAGCCTTCAGCTCAACCCGTGGTGGTCCTTCACCTAGAGTGATGATTGCGTATTTACCCATGCTCAGAGGCCCTGGATTTACTGAGAGCGTTGCATCGTTAAACTCTGCTCCCGGGGACTCATGCACATGACCGAAGAGGTGTATCTTCGGCTTCAGCTCCTTTACCAGAAGTCCTATCTCCGGCAGTCCTATATGAGCCCCTATATATGCCAGGTCCAGTACGCCCTTAGGTGGGTAATGAGTTACTAGCACGTCTATAGCCTCGCCCTCGCTTACTGTCCTCCTCAGCTTCATTATATCGCTCCTAAAGTCTATGCCTCCTACTCCCGCTATATTGAGGCCCTGCACCCTAACGAGCCTGCCGTCCACTAGAACGCCCCCTCTGTCCAAAGTTCTCCTTATGGAGGGGTCGTCCAGGTTACCAGTCACAGCCAGCGCCTTCCCTGGACAGCAGGACGCCAGGAGCTCGGCGGTCTCCACGCACTCGAAGTCCCCAGAGGCCACCAGGAGGTCAAACTTCTCAGAGGACAAAAAATTCTTAAAGATCTCATGGTTGCAATGTATGTCGGAGACATGAGCAATTATCATAGTACCACACCGTATCTGGCCAGGTACTGCCTTAGCCTAGCCATGGCCCTTAGCCTTTGCGCGTTCCCCAACGCTGACTCCTCTATGGCCCTTGCCAGGTACTCTATGGCTTCCTCGGCAACTTTCCTGTCAAATGGGTATGGAACCCCATCCTTGCCTCCAATTGCATAAGCGTAAGCGAAGGGGTCCATTGACAAAGTGACTGGGTCCCTCTCCGAGGTTGGCACAGAATATATTATATCAGCTATGAGGGCCAAGGCCCTCACCATGGTGGGCCCAAGGCCTTCCACGGTAGCTAAGTCTTCCTCGTTCTGAGGCGGGTTCCTATAGATTATGTCAAGTGATCTAAGCAGCTGCCTTGAGGGCACGACTGGCTTATAATAGGCCTTTGGTTCCGGTGCCTTGACTTCCCCCTCAATGTACCTTAGGAGGTTAGGCGCTCCCAGAGCAGCGTTGCTCTGGGCCAGTAGCCTTAGAAGTCTCTCTTTGCCCTCGGCAATTATATCAAGGTAAGCTTTCCTAGCGGCTCTGCTCTCCTTTGCAGTCGCGTTGAGCGTTATATTGCTGCGATATCCTGCGACGCCAGAGAAAGGCTCCTCTACAGAAGCCCTATCTATATGATACCGCCTTGCCATCCGTGTCCTTAAGTTCATACCCTGTTGAATTACAAGCTGAGGCCCCTTGCCTGTGAGCACCAGCGCATGCACGTATGTTTCATAGCCGTCCTGCAAGAACGTCGAGGCTGCGCGGGCGGCTACCTTACTAAACGTAAAGGCCTCCTCAGAGTTTACTCCCAGCAACCTCTCAGCCTTTTCAGCCTCTTCCTTCACCTGCAGCATCCTCTTGCCCTTACCGCCAAGTACTAGAAAACCCAGCTCGTTGGACCAACTGATCTCCTTAAGCAGCGTTACAACCACGGTTGTGCTCCCACTGCTATCCCAGTCCATTCCAATGACGTTGTTAAATGCCTGAAACCAGAAGGGGTCAGCCAAGGCTCTCACTAGACCATCAGGTCCTCTTTCATCAACGATAACCTTAACTATGTTCTCTGTAAGGGACTTCATAACCTTTAGCATCCAAGGGGGTACGTGCCCATCATGTAATGGAAGGTCGGCGGCGCCTGTCAACCGTTGGCCCCGTAAAAGGTTGTCCAGAGAACCTTAATTGTTTTGGACTTCGGATTAGTTTTGCGCCATATAATACAAAACCATGTAATACAAAACATAGCCGTCAGGCTCAATTTGCGCAGTCAGCAGTTTAGCTCAATGCCGTTGCGGCTAAGGGTTTCCAAGATCTTCGAACCGTTAGACAGCTTAGCTATTGCGTCTTTAGCTTCTTTACATGAAGAAGTAACTATGTCGGATACCTTAAAGCCAAGGGCTTCATAGTAGCGACCCTGAAGCATAGTTGAGACCAGGTCCCCCACCTTAGCCGCCTGGGCCTCAGGGGTCTTTCCTTCCGAGTATTCTATGGCAGAGGCTTTTATAAGGCTGCTGATCTCTAGGCCTTCTATGGCTCTCCTTTCGGCTGCCTCCTTTTCCTCCTTAATGTCTGCACTCCTTGATATATCGCCTATAACCGATTCGCCTATGTCATGAACTAACGCTATGAACGCCGCCTTAAAGGGGTCGAGGCCCGCTGAAGAGGCCACTTCCGCCGCTATGAGCGCTGAGGCGAACGAGTGCTGAGAGACGCTTTCAGCCAATGAAGATGGGACCCCCCTTAACATCCAGCCGGTCCTTGAGAGCGAGTTCAGGGCTACTATTACATCGGGCAGTCTCATCCTGGGTCACGCATATGTTCGTTGATCACGAATTTATTTTGAGTTAAGCCTGTGCGACTAGGCAAGTTTATCACTTAGAAACATATATGGCTGGCTTACCTGGCAGGGCGTTGCTTTTCCTCGGTGAGGTGCCCTCTTCCTCCTTCTCAATTCTTATTTCAATCCCCCCTAGCTCCCTTGAAAGGAAGTCCCTGGCCTCGGCCAGGGCTTTAAGCTCCACGTCCCTTGAGACCAGCAACTCTAGCACCTCTGGGCTTCTGAGCACGCTCTGCAACACTTTTGACAGCTCCTGGCGGGGCACGCCATAATCTTTCCCCATGACATCTTTAACGGCTTCCTTTAATGGTTTGCCAGCGTCCACTGCCCTCTTGAGGTCGCTGAGAACTGCGTACTTCCACTCCGTCGCCACGGTAACTGTGACGCTCTTGGCTGCACCTAGGAGGCCTACGATGTCCCTTATATCATTTAACAGAACCTCTACTATCCTCTCCGCTGTTTCAACGTCATCCCTTATCAGCCTCTCATCGTATTCAGGCCACTTTTCCGTGACGACAAATGTGGTGTGGCCTGTAACATGCCAAGCCTCCTCAGCTGTGTGAGGGGCGAATGGGGCCAGCATCAAGGTAACGTATTCGATGTACTTCTTCAGCAGGTCCCTGTTAGGCGTCCCAGCCCTCTTAAGGTACCACCTGAACTTGTTCTGCAGCTCGTAGAAGGCCAAAGTAAAGGCGGTCTTGAACTTCAGCTGCTCCATGCTCTCAGTTACCCTCTTAACGGTCGAGTTCAGCGTGCTCTCAAACCAGTCGTCTATAGCTAACCTCTCATCCCTGCCCTTCCCGTAGTTATCCTTGACGAAGTCAAGCCAATCAACTAGGTCTGAGAGCGCGGTGTCCACGTCACGCAAGGTGAAGTTAGCGTCATCCAGTCCGCCGTCCGCGCCAGCTAACACCTCTGCAATGCGCGTGGCGTCAGCCCCAGCCTCATTGAGCATTTGACGTAGTGTTATAAAATTCCCAGTTGACTTGCTCATCTTGGCGCCGTTTATCAGAACCCAGCCGTTTATTCCTATGCCGCGGGGCCAGAGGCTCTCATCAAATATTGCTGCATGATGGTACATGAAGAACAGCAGATGGTTCTGCATCAGGTCCTTGCCGCTTATCCTAAGGTCTACCGGGTACCAGTAGGTGAACTCCCTCCTCGCTGCCTCTATGAGCTCCAGGGGCAGCCCCGTGGACTTTGATACTTCCTCGGCTGATCCCTTGCCAAGGAATACGTAGTCGAAGAACTCAGGCTTAAGCTGTTCAGGGTTTACCTTGCCCTGCAGCAAATAGTCTATGGTGTAGTAGGCCATGTATATTGTAGAGTCGCTGAGGCTCTCTATGACCCAGTCCTTATCCCAAGGCAGCGGCGTGCCCAGCTCGTTCTGATGAGTGCACGCCCAGTCCTTGAGCCAGTCGACGAGCTGCATGAAGTCTGACTTAAGGTGCGGAGGGTAGATGTTCATGTTAGAGAGCAGCTTCTTAGTCCTCAGCTTCCACCCCTCGTCACTGTAGGTGAGGAACCACTGGTTCTCGACGAACTTAACGTGGGTCCTGGCGCCGCACCTGCAGTAGACCTTAGAGGGAAGGGTGTAGACCTTGATCGCGTGGCCTAGTTTAACGAGCTCGCTCTCTATGGCTGGCCTGGCCTCTATAACTTTAAGTCCCTCGTAGCTTCCCACCTCGCCTTTCATTACACCCATGTAGTACTCCCTTGAGTAGAGGTCCTTAGTTGCCTTCTCGAGAAGGTCCCTGTCCTCTTGGCTCTTAGCGCCAAGCTTAGATACTATGCTCTCTGCTGGTATCCCCTTAAGCCCAGGCGTCTCTATTATCTTCTTGACCCTTATTGAGCGAACTTCTGATGGGTCTATGCCATACTCTCTTAACGCGTCCTCGTTCATCTTCTTTAGGTCCATCAGTGCGACGTAGTCATAGGGGGCGTGTGCCGGAACGCTCATGACGAGTCCAGTGCCCTCGTCTGGCACGACAAATGTGGCCGGCAGGACAGGCACCACTGCGTTTGTCAAGGGCACTATGACTTTGACTCCTATGAGCTCGCGGGCGGAAACCCTACCTATAATCTTAACCTCGTGCCTCTGATCCGCCAGCTCCTCAGCCATATACTCGTTGAGTATAACTCTCCTTCCGTCGACCTCTGCCAGCGCATATTCAGAGGCAGGATTAACCCACAGGTTAGTCACGCCAAATATGGTCTCAGGCCTGTATGTTAGGGTGGCTAAGTAGGCGTCGCCGTCCACCTGCTTGAACAGCACTATGGTAGCCTCAACAGGACCTATGCCTACATACTCATCAGGCCTATCGTGGTCGCCTACGACTTTCTTCTCGTGGGGACACCAGACTACGGGGTGCTCCCCCTTCCTTATATAGCCCAGGTCTCGCAGCTTAAGGTACTGCCACTCGACGAACTTGCTGAAGTAAGGGTTAAGACTTGTAGTGAAGAACTCCCTCCTCCAATCTATGCTAAGACCATACCTCATGAGGTCCTTCTTCCACTCCTGAGTGAAGTACCTGACCCACGTTGCGGGGTCCTTAAACTGCGGTATCATGGATTCGGACACTCCCATGGACTTAAGCTCATTCAGTATCTTCGCGTCGCCTTCGCTGAGCCTGCGGGCGGCGGCTACTATTGGACCTCCCGTGGCATGCCAGCCCTGAGGAAAGAGGACGTTGTAGCCCCTCATCCTCTTATACCTTGCCGTTATGTCAACCCTGAGTATAGTGAACGCGCTGCCCAGGTGAGGTAAGCCATTCATGTACGGAAACGGAAATGTGACGAAGAACTTAGGCTTTGATGGATTGACATTAGCTTCATAGACCTTAGCTCTGCTCCACTCGGCCTGCCACTTATCCTCTATAGACTTTAATCTTTCAGCCGCTCTTACGTTTGTTATTAGCGTCAACCGCTCCACCTTCTCTGGGCATTACCTAAGACCCTAACTTAAAAGCTGTTGCCCGCTTGCGGCTTAAACCAGGCTATAACTCAAGAGAACCTTAAGGTTTTCAACGAGCTTAACACATATAATAAGCCCAGCTGTGACAGCCCCAGTGGTAGTAAGAGATGAGCGGGGAGGAGAGAGCTGAGATAGTAAGGCATGTGCAGGCCGAGGCAAAAGTAGGCAAGGCGCTTAAAAACATTGCCATGATAAGCCTTAAGCCTGACGACCTGGCGAGCCCCGCATCCTTCCAGATGGCTATATCAAGGCTTTACGAGTCCATAATGAAGATGATGGAGTCGGGAGGGCCTGAGCAGACCTACATAGCCGAGGTGAGGTTCACTGACGACCTGGGCAACCCAGTCAGTATCGCAATCGATTTAGGCAAGGAGACGCCGCCCTTCTCGTCACAGAAGGTTAAAGCTGAAATAACCATTAGGCTCTACGAGGAAGAATGATGAAGACCATGGCCCTTTAGATTAGTCCATAATATTAGCCCTGTCCACACCATATTCCTAAGATGAGGCCAGCTCCTCAAGCCACTTGTTTATAGCCGCAGCAAATGACACTAACACGGCTGCCCCCCTCTGCTCGTCGCTGAGCATTTTCTGCGGCGACACTAGCCAGCCCATACAGTCGGCGAAGAGCTCCAGGTCTCTTCTGTAGGCTTCCAGGCTTTCACCCTCCAAGGCCTTAGATGCAGCTACGAGGAGCGATGCTACAGCCCTATAGCCCATGCAGTCAACGACGTCGGCGGCACTGGAGAGGGGCTCGCCAGTGAGGTTAATTATTCCATCGACGTGATCCCTCAGGTTAACCTTAGCTATCAGCTCATCATAAAGAAGTGAGGCATAAACGGACAGCTGGGCCGCGGCGCTACCTCTAGTAGACCCCGCTATGAAGAGAAGCCTGGCGACCTCATCAGCTATCCCCTTTATATCCTCCAGATAAAGTTCCGCGGCAGCAGGCTGCGAGTTAGTCTCTACGTCGCTAGACATAGCACGCACCTCTGGAGAAAGAGTAAGGTAAAGGCCTCCCTTTTTGGAAGGAGGCTGATACACCAACCTTGACGCCTAATATACCCGTGGCCTCAGCTTAAAAGGCGCGTCCACTGGAAGTTAAGAACTTGCCTGGCTCTGGCCAATTTAACTTAAAGGTTACTGCTGTAGGCTCGTTCCAGCTTAAGGACCATGTGAGTTCCTACGAGAAGAAGTTTAAGCCCTCCACCTGCGCCTAAACAATAGGATGAAGAGTAGAACCCGGACAGCGGAGGGCGCCCCCAATGATGAATCCTAGTCCATCGGACCTCTGGCAGTTCCTCCCTTAGGTTACACCTAAAGCGGCGTTAGTCTCTCAACGTTTTTGATAATTGATCATATATTTATCAAAATAAATAACATTATATACGTTATAACGTACTAGGTGAAACATTTTTATAAAGGACGCATATACTTAGAATTTAAAACTGGCGGTGCGAGGTGTCCGGCATCAACGTATGGCAACAGCTCGTGGACTACGGCTCGTGGAGCACCAGGGGCATGTCGATCGTCGGCATAGGTATACACTGGGGAATCCTCCAGTATGTCCTAGGTCTCCCGTTCATGGCCTTCATAGCGGAGCTCATATACTTTAAGACAAAGGACCCTGACTGGATGAGGATAGCTAAGGTCCTCGTTAAGGGCACAGCGCTAGTCTTCGCCGTAGGGGCTGCCACGGGCACCCTGGTGGAGTTCGGCCTCATAACCGTGTGGCCCAGGGTCCTCACAGCCGTTGGAAAGTGGCTCTACTTCCCGATGTACGCCGAGGTCTTCGCGTTTATCATGGAGGTCCTGGTCATTTACATGCTGTGGTATGGCTGGGACAAGCTGTCGCCTAAGGCCAGGCTAGTCCTAACCTTCTTCGCGTTTGTGGGTCCATGGTACTCAGGCGCCATGATAGTCGCTGCAAACGCCTACATGCAGATACCCACTGGCTTAATACCTGACTATAATGCAACTACCGGCCAGTGGCTTTACGCCGAGGGCTATCCAAAGCTGACCCTTGTGATACCTAACAGCATAGCGTCGCTGCTGAACGTAACGACTCTCCAGTCACTTCACGTCCAGATAATGGGCACCACCAGCGATGGCGTTATAGCTGCCGTGCCGGTTACTATAGTAGACAGGCTCGTCTACGAGTCGTTTGCGGGCTACACATTAAACCAGAGCATACTAAAGCTTGTGCTGAAGCCGAGCGCCTTAAATGACCCAGGGCTGGCTGCTGTACCGGTGCTCAACGTAGTCAACTCAATAATGGACTCCACTGTAAGGTACTACAACATATACCTGTACCTGTTTGAGAGCCCCGACTTTGCCCCTTCAGTGATGCACTCCATAGGTGCCGGCCTAACGGTATCAGGCTTCACTGCAATGGCCGGCTTCGGGACCAGGCTGCTGAGCGTCAAGGATAAGAGGTATAAGGAGTACCTGCTCAAGGCGTTCAAGTTCTCAGTGGTCTTCTCACTCATAGTGATCATATACCAGGGCCTCATAGCTGGTCACGAGATGGGCGTAGCTGTGGCACATTACCAGCCTGAGAAGTTCGCCGCCTTTGAAGGTCTAGGCGTCCCAGGCTTCACCTCTATAGCTGAGCTGCTCCACACGGGACCCATAGAGAAGCTCCTGGCCTATGGCACCTTAAGCGCGCACCTGCCAAACTATGGCTACCTTATGACGCACTACAGCGGCTGGGGCAACCTCTCGCCAACATTAGGAGTGCCCGGCACTTCGACTTACCTGCCGCCGCTAATAGTAGACTACGCATACTACGCCATGGTAGTTTTTGGCATAGCATTAGGCGTCTACGCTCTGATACTAACTGGTTACATAGCATTCCACAGGGCTGACAGGATACCCAGGTTCTGGCTCTACCTCCTTGTTCCAGCTGCCGTGCTAGCACAGCTCTCAAGCTACATGGGCTGGGCCGCCAGGGAGATGGGAAGACTACCATGGGTGGTCTACGGCATGATGACGCTGAGCGACACGATTACGGTTAACGTCCCACCGGCCTGGGGCGAGGCCCTCTTCAGCGTATTCTACATAGTTATAGGCGCCGCGCTGGTCTACGCTGTTTACAGGTTCCTCTGGGTGCCCTCCAAGAGGGAGGTCCTTGATGAGGTGACGTATTAAGGGGTGAGATGATGTTCTACAGCTCCATATTCTGGCTGGCCTTCAACTTCGGCATACATATAGTTATGGTAAACCTGGTCATAGGCCTTGCTGTCCTGATACCGCTCCTTAATTACCTTGGCATGAAACATGGCGACCAGCTCACGGTAAGCATGGCAAGAAGGCTCATGAAGTACTATGCGGCAACGTACGGCATAGCCGGCGTCTTCGGGACAGCATTTACCGTGTTCCTCTTCTCCTATTACCCGTTCGCCACCTTAGTAATAGGAACCGTGGCCATAGTTCCGTTTGCAATAGCCATAGCTATGGTAGCGCTGAACTTCTTCTCACTCATAACGTACTGGTACGGCTGGGACAGGTGGTCGCCAAGGACTCACAACTTCATAGGCTTCCTAATGGCCGCGTCCGCACTCCTCATACCGTTCGGCTTCAGGGGGGTATTTGCGTTCCTTAACAAGCCGGTGGGCCTTTACTTCACTCAGTCGGGGCCCTCGCTCAACGTCGCTGAGGCCTACTCCAACCCGACGTTCTGGCCGCTTTACCTCTCAAGCATAGTGGGCGCACTGACGGCGACGATGATAGCAATAATGGCTGGCTTTGCTATAGCTTATTTGAAGCACCCGGACAACGAGAAAGCCTATTTTGAGGCCGCGCTGAGAAAGTTCTTCATACCATCGTTGGTAGGCCTCCTGCTTATGGTTCCGCTCATGTTCGCCTACCTTATGTCGCTCACGGGCGTTCCCTACAAGTTCAACAACATAATGGTAGGATTTGGAGTTACTATCGGAGGCGACGCCGCTTATAACTTCACTTGGATATTTGTTTTGCACCTAGCCCTGGTTGCCCTGCAGTTCATAGCTCTCGTATACATAGCTTATGCCGCGTTTAGAGGCAACCTGCTCTCCAGGCATGTGGCCTTCTGGTCCGTCATTGGAGGGGCCGCAGCCCTAGGAACTATAGAGGCCGGCGAGATGCTCAACGCGTTCTCTCAGTTCCCAAGATTTATAGCGTCGCTTAACGCTACACAGGCCGCGTCCCTCCCGAAGCCGTGGGGCACGTTTATAGCGGCTTACAATAACCTTACTAATTATAACACTCTGGCCGCAGCGTCGTTTGGCCAGTTCTTCACAAGCTTTATGATGGCCATAATGATAGTGGTCATAATAGTGTTCATTTATGTAGTCTTCTTTAAGGGTTCTTCTAAATAACCTTAATCAATTAGCTGCGACTAAAAACAACTCGGCTTTTTTCCGCTGGCTGTTTTATGGCAGTGAACGAAGGCAGGCTTAAAACTGCCTCTCGAATATCCGATACAAGGAGCGGTGAGCGTGATGGACGAGGCCAAGAGAATATTGATGATATCTATAACAGCTGCCGCTTTAGCTTCCGTGCTTAACACAGTAGGAGGAGTGGCCTTTCACAGCCGGCTGCTTGTTATCAACGGTCTCACCTGCATAGCCAATCTAGTGGTAATCATATCTAATGCCTACTTTTACAGGAAAGAGCTCGAGCCCGAGGACTTAGATCACCCGTTTGGCCACGCTGGTTACTCGCTGAGCGCCTCAGTGCTGACGCTTCTCGTGTACGCCTTCATACTTGGGCTTGGAGTTGACGAGGTGCTTAACCCCTCCCGTTACTCAGTGGCTGGCATGGCCTGGCTGGTGCCGCTAATAGTGGCCGGGCTCTACACGGTCAGCGTTATAACAGTAAGAAGGCTTGGCGAGCAGTTCGTAACATACTCTAATGTGACTACCAGTGAGATAGCTGAGAGCCTTGTGGCTCTGGCTGTCCTGCCGCTGGCCCATTATGTGTCATTTGAAATAGACAGGCTCGGGGCTGCGGCTATGCTAATTTACCTGGCCTACCAGGTAATAACTAACTCAAAAGCCATACTTTACAAGGTTACCGGGCCAGCTCCTCCCAGGAGCGTATCTGAAGGACTTACCAAGGATATAAGCTCCATGGGAGTTAAGGTCAAGGATCTTAAGCTCAGGAGCGTCGGGGACAACTACGTAGCTGGCTATGTGATAATAGAGGCCCCTCCCACGGAAAGCGTGGAAGCAGCACATGAGCTTGCTGATAAGATAGAGATTATGGCCCTGGAAAAATATAACGTCAAACTGGTGGTCCACATTGAGCCTGAGCGGGCCTAAACTTTTAAAGGGACCTTTCCTCAGTCAGTGCGGGTGCGGCTATGCCTAAGGAAATGACTTGCGCATTCTGCGGTAGGCCCATAGAGCCAGGCACAGGTAAAATGTATGTCAGTGAAAGAGGGGAAATACTCTGGTATTGCAGCAGTAAGTGCTTTAAGAGCGCCATTAAACTAAAGCGTAACCCGAGAAAGCTCAAGTGGGCCAGGCCCTGGGTTCTTAAGTCATTAGCCTAAGATCCCCATTAATGAAGCTATCGCGACTCCCTTGCTTATGAACTTAAAACGCGGACAACCAGGGTTATTGCTTAAATGATGTAACCTATTATGCCATAGTGATGCCGCACCGCTAAATAATAGCCAAGGAGCCTTTAACTGAAGCGATATCTAGAGGAAGTTACCAATAGATACTTAAAAATGCGTGCCTACCGGACTGCTGGGGTATAGAGAATGGCTATGGCCGCGCCTCCGTCTGCCTACGATCGTGCAATCACCATATTTTCTCCCGACGGGGAGCTCTATCAGGTAAGATATGCCTTTGAGGCTGTTAGGAAAGGCTGGACAAGCCTAGGCGTGCTAACAGACAGCGGTGTAATTTTAGCTGCTGAGAAGAGAAAGATAACGCCGCTCCTGGACCTTAATGGTATAGAGAAGATCTATAAGGTCGACGACCACATAGGCGTAACCTTCGCTGGCATGGGCAGTGATGGAAGGGTCCTGATAGACTATGCCAGGCTCGTAGCAGTCAGGCACAGGTTGACGTATGGAGAAGCGCCGAGCACCGAGTACGTAGTTAAGTCCGTGGCCGACCTAAAGCAGCTTTACACACAACATGGCGGCGTTAGGCCCTTCGGCGTTGCGCTAGTATTTGGCGGCGTGGACTCCGACGGAACTCCGAGGCTTTTTAGGACGGAACCGGGAGGTCAGTACTTCAGTTACTACGCTATAGCTATAGGCCTTGGAGGTGACGCCGCCAACAGCTACCTGGAGAAGAACTACAAGAAGGATCTCAGCCTTGACGATGCCATAAAACTGGCTATCATAGCGCTGTTCAAGGGAAGGGTCGCCTCCTCCGACGAGAAGAAGGAGGACTTGGCGAACGCCTTTGATGAATATGTAGAGGTAGCTTATATTGATACTAAGGAAAGGACTTTTAACAAGGTAGGTCGCGACGTTATCAAGGAGATAGTGAAGTCCAGCAGGGGCGAGATGTTATCCTCATAAGCATAATATGGATGCCCGTTGCCATTAGGTTCTTGCTTAAGCCTTTTATAGCTATTAAAGCTTCTTGCACTTATGGATCGAAAGCTGCTGGGGCGAGATTTTGCCTAAAAAGCAGGACTACGTAATTGCCTGGATTGATATAAAGGGGCAGCACTTTGAGATCCTGGTGAAGCCCGACGAGGCCTTTAAGTTCAAGGAAGGAGAAAAGGTATCTATATCAGATGTGCTCTGGTCCGACACTGTCTACAAGGATGTTAGAAAGGGGTTGAAGGCCAGCCCAGAGGCCATCAAGAAGGCCTTCGGTACGGATGATATTAACTCCATTGCTGAGCGCATACTCAAGGAAGGGCAAATTCAAATAACTGAGGAGGAGAGGAGGAAGATCATTGAGATGAAGAGGAGGCAGATAATAACATATATCGCCAGGAACGCCGTTGACCCTAAGAGCGGCTCTCCAATACCTGAGCAGAGGATAGAGAACCTCTTCGAGGAGTTAAGGATAGGGGTAGACCCCTTCAGGCCTGTGGAGCAGCAGGCGCTGGAAGCCATTAAGAAAATGGCCACGGTTATTCCCATAAAGATTGCAAGGGCCTTAGTTGAGGTTACTATACCCCCTGAGTTTGCCGGGAGAGCTATAGGTGAGGTTAAGAGGCTAGGTGACGTGAAGAAAACCACGTGGCTTGATGACGGCAGCCTCAAGGTGGAGCTCGAGATACCAGCGGGCATGCAGCTTGAAGTTATAGATAAGATCCAGGGCCTCACGAGAGGACAGGCGCAGATTAACGTGAAGGTGAGCTCGCAGTGAGCCAAGAGGAGAAGGTTAAAAAGGTGTTAGTGCTGCCGGGGGATAAGGTAGAGGGAATCAAGCAGGCCCAGAACATTTACCTCTTTGATTATAACGGAGAGAAGAGAGCTGCAGTCGCCGGACTATTAGATATAAAGGATGAGGGCGCTTCCTTCGTGCCGCTGAAGGGCTTTTACTTCCCCAATGAGGGCGATATAGTAATTGGCCTAGTGACTTCTCACGCTGCCGCCAACTGGTTCCTCGACATAAACTCGCCTTACCAGGCCACGCTCAGCATCCAGGACTTCTTCGGGGTCAAGCAGGGAGGCCAAGTTCCCGACGATCCGTTTACATACCTAAAAATAGGTGACTACGTTAAGGCAAGAATCGTTGCCTTTGATAGAGTGAGGAGCCCTGCCCTTACGGTTCAGGACAAGGGCTTGGGGAGGATTACAGAGGGCACTGTGGTTACCGTGAGGCCAGTTAAGGTGCCAAGGATAATAGGCAAAAAGGGCTCAATGATAGAGACTATAAAGAGCGCCAGCGGCTGCGATGTCTTTGTCGCGGTAAACGGAAGAGTGCATATAACTTGCCAGAACGAGATCCTTCAGGAAATAGTGGCCGAGGCCATAAAGATGATTGAGACTCAGTCCCACACGACAGGTCTCACGGCCAGGGTGAAGCAGTTTATAGAGGAGGAGAGAAGGGTTAGGGGGGTCTGAGAGGATGCACGTAAGGCCAGCTAAGTTCTTCGACGAAAACGGCAGAAGGCTTGACGGAAGGTTACCTGACGAGATGAGGCCCGTAGATATGAAAGTTGGCGTCTTAAGCAACGCCGACGGATCGGCCATAGTTTCCTATGGTAAAACTAAAGTCTTAGCAGCTGTTTATGGACCCAGGGAGCCTTTACAAAAATACACTGTATTGCCTGACAGGGCGTCATTGTTCGTCAGATATCACATGGCTCCCTTCTCTACGGAGGAGCGCAAGAGCCCTGTACCGACCAGAAGAGAAGTGGAGATCTCTAAGGTTCTAAGGGAGGCCTTAGAGCCCGTCGTAATAACGGAACTCTTCCCACGCACTGTAATAGAGGTCTATGTAGAAGTGCTCCAATCCGACGGAGGCACCAGGACGGCCAGCGCGACCGCAGCCTCGTTAGCCCTCGCTGACGCCGGCATACCTATGAGGGCCTTGGTAGCCGGAGTTGCCATCGGCAAGGTAGACAACGTTGTAGTGCTAGATCTTAACGAGCCTGAGGATAACTTTGGTGAGGCCGATATGCCTATAGTGGCTGCGCCTGACCTGGGTCTGATAACGCTGTTCCAGCTCAACGGCGTTATGACTGTGGAGGAGACACAAAAGGGCCTTGATATGGCACTTAAAGCTATAAGCGAGCTAGTTGAAAAGGAAAAGCAGACCCTAAGGAGCTCCATAGAGGAGGTCGATGTGGAGTGAGCTACACGCCATACAGGGTACCTATAGTGTCAAAGATCAGGAGTAAGAGCCTAATTAGCCTTTACAAGAAGGGCGTGAGGAGCGACCAGCGTGATTTCGCTACGCCTAGGAACCTCTCAATACAGGTAGGCGTAATAGATAAGGCTGACGGATCGGCGTGGGTCAAACTTGGCAACACGCAGGTGCTTGTCGGTGTCAAATTAGAAGTAGGAATCCCGTATAGGGATACGCCAAATGAGGGGGTCCTTCAGGTTAACTCTGAGCTGACCCCAGTGGCTTCGCCTACGTTTGAGCCAGGACCTCCTGATGAAAACGCTGTCGAGCTGTCGAGGGTTATAGATAGAAGCTTAAGAGATCCCAAGGCTATAGACCTGAGCTCCCTTGTGATAAGGCCTGGTGAGAAGGCCTGGGTCCTTTGGATAGACGTCTACGTGCTCGACTATGATGGCAACTACTTCGACGCTAGCATGTTGGGAGTTATGGCTGCGCTAATGAACACTAAGGTCCCTGAGTACGAGGAAACGGAATCAGGGGAAATAATAATAAACAGGGAGAAGGGGACCCCGCTTAAGCTAAATAGGCGCGTCGCGCTAGTCACGAGCGTGAAGGTGGGCGACTACATACTAATAGACCCCAACATAGATGAAGAGTTGCTAGCAGATAGCAGAATGGTTATAGCATTTGATGAGCAGGGGACTATAGTAGGCATGCAGAAGAGCGGCATGGGGGGTTACACCAGGGACGAGCTGCTCAAGGTCATCGATATTTCAAGAAATGCCTCACAAGTTTACTTTAAATTGCTAGACCAGGCGCTTCAGAGCGGCGGCAGCCAAGGGTGAGGCCCTGTGGTCTATAGCCACACCAAGTCAGTGGGGATAACGGGAAGATATGGTGCTAGGTATGGCTCTACGCTGAGGAAGAGGGTCAAAGCGGTTCTCGAGAAGAGGTACGCGGACCACACGTGCCCATTCTGTGGAAGTGTAGGCACCCTCAAGAGGATTTCGACAGGGGTATGGAAGTGCGCCAAGTGTGGCAGGGTGTGGGCAGGAGGGGCTTATGTGCCGCGCACTGAGGTAGCCACCTACCTGCCTCCATACTACTCAACGTCAGGGATGTGAGGGGTTTTTGAGCGAGAGGCCCCTAAGGCTCGTAAGGAGACTGTCGGGGAGGGCCTCTGAATTTACAACACTGCTCACCAGCAGCAGAAGGCCCAGCAGGAGGACTCGCGCCCTCATAAAGGATCTGGAGTCCGCCATATATGGAGTTGTTAGGTTTACAAGGGGCCATGAGTCGTTAAGAGACCTCAACAGCATAGCCGTCGCCAATGGATTTAAACGCGTTGTTATAATAAATGAGTGGAGGGGCAACCCGGGCCTGATAGTGGTATATTCTCCCTCTGAGGAGAACCTTGTTGAGATTGGAAGACTAAAGATAGCTGGGGTTAAGCTGAGGAGGGAGCTGGGCCGGAGGGACGCTGGGCAGTGCAGAGAGGTGGTAAGTTCCAGTAAAGATGAGACCACGATTTACATAACAAAGCTGCTGGCCGACGCCTTTCAGCTCAGAGCTACTGAAAGGCCTGACACGGATTACCTCGAAGTTTCCTTAGATGGGGATCAAGTAACCATAGCGCCACGAAAGCTTAAAACTAACGCCATCTTTGGGCCCCTGTTAAGGGTGGTGGTTCCAGACGGGTCTCGCAAAGGCCAAGCTTGAGCTCTGCGGGGAACTTAATGGCATAACTGCAATATATAGGGCCTTAATTGCAGAGGCCTCTCAGCCGGGCACTCCAAGAAAGGGCAACATTAATGTAGAAGTTAAGGATAACTGCCTTAAAATATCTGTGACTTCTGATGATTTGGGTGACTTGAGGGCTATTGTGAACTCATACCTTTATTTAGTCCATGCCTCCTACTCCGTTGTAAGAAGCTTATCGCCAGGCGGGCATGAGAGACCTTGGACATCCAGGGCTTCGACCCCTCATCAGAAAGATATTAAAGGCCATATAAAGTGATTAGCCTGTCAAGGCTTCTAAAACTTCGAGCCACCACTTTACTTCGTCAATTGAGAGGGGCCTTCTCCTATCGCCCTCCTCGACATAAGCTTCTATTGGTATCACTTCGTTATCCTGGTTCACTTTAAACATTATGATCATGCGTCGAGACTCCGCGGGCTGCGCCTCAGTATCGGAGGCTGCCTCACCAATACTCGGGGTGGTTGCTATAAGCTCTACGGCGCCCTCCATTAAGTTAACCTTATACATAGGATTTCCTGAAACAAACTGCAAAAGCTTATCTAGCTTCATCCCTCAGACCGCCTTTCTATGTGGAAAAGCTAAGACTAAAATCTCCATATATAAGACCCCTGGGAAGATGTTAACCGGACGAACCTTAGCAAACGGTTGTCCTGAGTTCCATGATTTCCCTCATGTCAAAGCAGGTTGCCGGGGATGCTGTCAGCTTAAAAACCCAAGCCTGCAGCAAGTGAGTAGGAGGCTGCAGGCTGTGGCCTATGGACTATACCACTACATAGCTGAAGCGTGGAAGAGACCCTATGACGGCGATCACGGCAAACTGATGAGGGAGAGGCTAATAGAGTGGAGGGATGAGCCTACAATAGTCCGCGTTGATAAACCCCTGAGGCTCGACAGGGCCCGTGCCATAGGATATAAGGCAAAGCAGGGCTTTGTAGTAGTCAGGGTAAGGGTCAGAAAGGGAGGGCAGAGGAAGGTAAGGCCTGACTCTGGCAGAAGGCCGAAGAGAATGGGCGTAGAGGGCTATACCTTAGCTAAGAGCCTACAGCAAGTCGCGGAGGAGAAGGCGCAGAGAGCTTACCCCAACCTAGTGGTCCTTGGAAGCTACTACCTGGCCGAGGACGGCCAACATAAGTGGTTTGAGGTAATAATGGTAGACCCCAATGCGCCTACCATAAAGTCTGACCCCCAGCTTAAGTGGGTTGCTATCAGTGCCAGCGCTAGGGGAAGGCCCTTCAGAGGACTTACAGCGGCTGGGAAGAAGGCCAGGGGCCTGCTGAGCAGCAGAGGGCTTGGAGGAACCCATATACAGAAGTGGAAGAAGAAAGCTAGGGAGAGGGCCAGAAAGGCTAAGCATGAGGCTAGCAGGGGGGCAAGGCTAATAGTGCCCCACACTAAGAGTGATAACAAATAAGCCAAAGAATTATTAAACTCCCGAACTAAGCCCTGTCATAATTTAACCTTAGAGCGCGGTGAAGTTAATTGCGCGTCAGATCGTTAGAAGCCAGAGTTTATGTCCATGCCACTGAGAATGAAGAAAAGGTTATTCGTGCACTGCACAACTTGATAGGCTCCTCTAACATAGTTGTAGAGGAGCTCAGAGGATACTTTGGCAATCCTATAACGGTAGTCTCGACCTCGAAGGAAAAGGAGGAAGCTGAAGAGGCTTTTAACAGGATGATCTCGATGCTGACGGAGCCCGACAGAAGGTTCCTGTTATCATCATTGGAGGAGAGAGTGGACAAGGAGGGCTCACTGCACCTGAGATTTGATAAGCAGAAGGCCTACCTAGGCAAGGTTGTGCTCTCCGACTCCGATGATGTAATAAAGGTTAGAGTTAGATTTTTCAGAGAATCAAGAGAGCAGCTGATTGAGGAGCTCAGGAGTGAAATAGAGGGCCTAAAGAAGTGACGCACAGCATATTTGCGGATCTTTCCATTAAGTTAGCTAAGGAGCCGGAGGAGCTTGTAGAGAGAGCCTCTAACCTTGGCTTTAAGGTTATTGGAGTCGAAGAGCGCGCAGAATATAGTCATGGCAGTTTAGAGGGCCTCTCTAAGGTAACAATGGTGAGGAGGGTGACCTTCGAGGTTGATAGCAACACCGACCTTGACAGCCTGCTGAGAAAAGTTGATAGTAAAACCCTAGTGTCGGTAGTTCCGCTAGACTTTCGCAAATATAGGGAGGCAGCTAAGAACGAGAGAGTCGACATGATAAGATTTGCGCCAGGGACTCCAGTTCGCCCTGATAAAGAAACGCTTAACTTACTGCTTCAGAGGGGCGGCGGCGCCGTTGAGATACCGCTCAGACCGCTAATTAGCGATGAAAGATGGCTGAGCTTCCTCTACGAAGTACTGATAAGATGCTATAGGGTTGGGCTAAGGTCTGTAGTAGTCAGCGACGCCGAAAGCCCTTATGAGCTCTGGCACCCCCTTGAGATCATTGGCCTGCTCTCAAGCCTTGGAATTCCTAGGGAGTATGCATTTTCTTCACTCACTAGCTCCCCCGGTTTCGTCCTCTCCCGCAGAGGACTCAGGCTCGAGGGGGTTCCCGCTCAGGGAACGGGAGGCAAACAGTAAGCAGCTTGGTATGTTCTTGTTCGGCACAAGCTCAGGGCATTTAGCTATGACGAACCTTGTCTTACCTGATAGGTAGTCCTCAAGGCCTGCTGGATCCTCCAGTTGGCCATTGTTAAGCAGCACGCAGCTAGGCCCAGCGTACTTGAAGAGCTGAGGGTGAACCTTCATGAGCTCGGACCAAGTCAGCCAGGCCACATGCCTTATCTCCCACTGGGCATGGGTGCACATCCTGAGGGGCAGGAATGAGGCCACGAGCTCCCTCCCATTCATTGTGAACGTCAGCTTAGTCCTCACAGCCATGGGTATGATAAACCTTGAGTCCTCCTTCGGGGCGCCTGTTGAAAGCAGCCTATAGTAGGTGGAGGTCGCCAGCAGCAGGCCTCTCGCGTAAGCCTCAAGCCTCTTCTCATCGCTTAGCGAGGGAGGTATGACGTAGGCTGTTGAGGCCAGCCTTACCATCTCCTCCAGAGACAGTCCCTCCGCCGCCCGCCTGAGGGACTCTGAGTAGCAGGCGTAGACTTCCCTTGCCCTCTCGCCCTTGGGCCTCTGGGGACATTCGAGACCAAGCTTTGAGGCTGCCGTCAGGGCCATCTCCCTTAGTGAGGCCTCGGTGTACCTCATGCTCTGCTGCGTAAAGCTTGCTATCCTGTGCCTCACAAGCTGATGAGAGCAGACCCTGGAGCAGCCCTCAACTATGAACGTGTAGCTTGAGTGCTCCCAGGGGCTCAGGTGGCCCCTCTTTAGAGTCTCCCTTATCCATGTCTCGACCTCGCTCTCGTCTATCTTCAGGAGTTCAGGGGAACCCTTCCTTGACGTGCTCATCTTTGAGGCCGCGGCAACTATCCTAGGCGCGTCAGGGGTGTACTGAACCAGTCTCACTGTTATGCCAAGGCTTATTTGTAGGGCCTCCAAAGCGCCCCAAATAACTCGTTGAGTGGCTACAGTTTTAAACCAACAGGCCTCTTGACATGTCTGCTCCTGAAGTTGTTTTAAAAGGCCTTAAAGGCGCCTTTTACATAGGCTTAGCCTATAGCGTATTTTACGTAACTGCCCGTTATTTTAACTACCTCTAATCCCCCTTAATGCAATCAAGTAGGCCGGTGCCGTGTGCCGTCGTCAGCGGCTTCTGATAAACCGTGAATTTTACGTGCTCTGCTGTTGCCTCTAATGATGTAGAAGGGGGCGCCGCCGTGAAGTCTACGAGCAGTCGCGAGGTGGAGGAAGGCGCCCAGTGAAACTCCCCGCCTCGTGGCTGGGAGGCAGACTCCTAACCTAGGCGCGGGGAGGGGAGAGGGGTGATGAGGTCGAGCGACTAACAGTCATTAAAGGTGACCGTTAGTCACGACGAAGGTCGAACCCTGACGCTAGGGTCTACACTACTTAAGGCGGGACTCTTCATAGATTCGACGGTGAAAGGGCTATCTCTGTGTTTGCCGAAGCCGCTCAGAGGTGCGAAGAGTCGCCGGCGGAATGCCCTCAAATAGCTGAGAGCGTTCTCAGGACCATGTGCCCAAATGTAAACATGTGCAGTGTCACCGCTGTTAAGAGCAGGGGCGACTTTTCATGGATAGAAAGCGTGCTGAGCACAGGAGTTCCAGATGGGAGACATAGGCTCATACTTTACGTTCTTTCAAGATATTTAGCCAATGTAAAAGGCCTAAACGAGGCAGATGCTGTAAACGAGATAAGAGGTTTCCTTGAGAGAAGCTGCAAAAATTTTGGCAACTGCAGCAAGGTATACGATTCCTGGATTAGGAATGTTGTAAGTAAAGTTAAGTCCGGAGGCTGGAAACCGTGGAGCCTCGAAAAGCTAAAGGAAAAGGACCCAGATCTCTATAATACAGTGCTTAAACTGATCAGCGAGAGCGGCAAAGGGCAAGTTGACACCCTAAGTGCTACTAGGTCGTAGACTTTGCGCTATCAAATGAAGGGGCTACACTGTCGTAGGTTGCTTTAGCCTTACTGATATCATGGCTCTACAGTCACAATTATATCAAGGGCCATCCTTACAACCCTAGGCCTACAATCCTTTTAAACCCAAAACGAAGGATCTCTGTATGGGTAGCCGGGTCGTCTAGCGGCCAAGGATGCGGGGCTCTGGACGCGCTGGCCGCTAGATTGCGGAGGCCGGGAGAGCCCCCGTGACCGGGGTTCGAATCCCCGCCCGGCTACCACATAGTTGCTCATATGACGCTTTGATTAACCTTTTAACCATGAGGCCTTCTGTTAGAAAAATGAAGAGGGAGAGCTTTGACTTTCAATGTAGCCAAGATGCAGGTGTTTGGTAACAGTAACGTAGGAGTGTACATATTCGCCAATGATAAGATAGCCCTCGTACCCCCAGACATGGAACAGAAGGATAAACAGCTAATAGAGGATGTACTTGGCGTCGACGTTTATGAAGTGACAATTATGGGAACCAGGCTAATAGGAGTTCTTGTGGCTGGCAATAACAACGGTCTCCTGGTGCCGAGCACTATAACTGAAGGAGAGCTCCAAACGCTCAAGGAAGCTTTAGGGAACTCCATGAACATAGGTGTCGTTCCTTCGTCTAACAACGCAATAGGTAACTTGGTGGCAGCCAACAGCCATGGAGCGCTAGTGTACCCCGGCCTTGATAACAGTACGACTAAGCTTATCTCGGATGTACTTGGCGTGGAAGTGGCAAAGAGAGCTATATCAGGCATAAGCACGGTTGGCGCAGTCATAGCGGTGACTGACATAGGAGGGCTCTCCCACCCTGACACCGGCGATGACGAGCTTGAGTTCCTGAAGGATTTATTTAAGGTGCCGTTCAAGACAGGCACTATAAACTTTGGGGTGTCTTTTATTAAGACAGGCCTAGTTGTTAACAACAGAGGGGCAATAGTAGGTGCCAACACCAGCGGCCCTGAGATAGCGAGAATACAGATGGTCTTTTCAGGGCTTTAACCAAAATCCTGTATATCCAAGATTATTTAGCCCCAGTTTAGAAAAGGTTTATCTAGGTCTTACTGGCTCTTCTCCTTGAGTTCGATCTTGCCCGGCCTTAGCTTCTTATTGGCCATCTCAACTAGGGCCTTCACGTTCCCTTCCTCGTCTTTAACAACCCTTACTAATACCTTGACTCTTCTTGGTGGCCTTTGTATGCCCCGGCTCCAAATGTAATTATTGACATCATCAAGTATCTTTACTGACTCCGGTGAGACCTTGGCATGTCTGGCCACCAGAGACCTCAACAGGTCCACTGCTCTCTTGGCCCTGTTTGATCTGCGACCATAGTAGACTCTGCTTAGATTGAAACTGTATACGAAGGCCTCTCCAGGCTCCATGACCACTCACCTCACACCTTCAGCTTTGATACCCTCCAGTGTCTTCTTCTAGGATTTAATGTAAACTTCCTTAAAGTTTTTACTATTACCCACGCAGGCACCGGCTGGTTGCTCTTGAACGCCTTGGCCAAGCGCAACTTCCTGGCGAGAGGCTTATGCCTTGACATGGAACCTCCCTCACTTCCACTTGAACTTTATCTCGTATTCCCTACGAGACCTGCTATCTAGCTGTATTAAAATGTTTTTCACGGTATCATCGTTTACCGGAGGTACGAGCCTTCCTGCCTGCACTAGTGATATTATAGTCTGAACGGCGGCATCTGCGAGCTCGGGCTTCACGAGCTTGAGGTTGTTTATCCTATTTAAGGCTTCGGGATCAAGTATAGCTCTTAAGATCGCCATTAGCTCTGCCTCGCGTTTAGCTGCCTCCTCCTGCTGCCTCCTCTGGGCCTCCGCCTGCCTCCTTAGCTCCTCGAGCTTCCTCCTCTTGATCTCCTCAAGCTCCTCATCATCATACTCGTCTGAGTCGTCGTAGTCTCCGTACCCGCTCACTGCCGATCCCAAAAAACTTTGGCCCAGAGACCTAATAAAACATCTTAAGGGGGCAAGTGCCACAGCCCAAGGGAGCGGCGTTGAGGGCCTTCATAGCAGTTGACATAGATAGGCCAGAGCTAGTCAGCAAGCTTAAGGAGCTGGAGCAGGAGCTGGAGTCAACGAGGGTCAGGATGAAGCTCGTGGAGCCAGAGAACTTTCACATAACTCTTAGGTTCCTCGGGGAAATACCGGACTCTGCGGTCAGCGACATAAGGTCTGGCGTGCTGCCTAAGCTGAGGTTTAAGCCTTTTACTTTGAAGCTCTCCGGAGTAGGCGCCTTCCCCTCGCCAAACTTAGCGAGGGTGATCTGGGTCGGCATAGTCCAGGGCTTCGATGAGCTTAAGTCAATAAGGGATCAGCTGGATAAACTACTTAAGGATACTGGCATTAAATACGAGAGTGGCGAGGAGTTTACACCGCATATAACTATAGCAAGACTCAAGGAGCGCTCGAACCCAGAAGTCGCTAAGTTCGTACTAGAACACTCCTCATACGAGGTTGGCGAGATGGTGGTTAACGCCGTTAGACTTAAGAAGAGCATTTTGACGCCAAGAGGCCCCATCTATGAGACCATAGCGGAGGCCCACGTTGAATGAGCCCTAATGCTCATCGGCAGCTTGAAGAGGAGGTCCTGGAGAGGCTAAGGCCCACGCCACTTCAGTTAAGGACCCTCTCTAGTTTCTATGAAGTGATTAGGTCACACTTACAGGCCAAGCTTAGTGAGAGAGGCCTTGACTTTATTATAGAGCCAGAGGGCAGTTTCGCAAAGGGTACGCTGCTTGCAGACCACTGGGAGCTGGATATTTTTGTCCTACTTAAGGGTGCCAGCGACGAGTGGATAAAGAGCAAAGGAAGAGAGCTGCTCGAGGACTCCCTGAAGGGCCTTCCAACCATAGTAAAGTATAGCGAGCACCCCTACGTTACCGTATCCTTAATGGGAATTGAGGCAGACGTCGTGCCAGCGGTTTACAGGGAGAAGCCTACGGGAAACCTGATGGGGGTCAGCAGAACCCCATTTCATACTCGGTATGTGATATCTAGACTTGACAAGGGCGGCGCCGATGAAGTGAGGCTGCTCAAGTCCTTCTTTAAGGGCGTGGGGGTCTACGGAGCTGAGGCGCACATAGGTGGCTTCTCAGGCTACCTCACGGAGCTTCTGATAATAACCTATGGCAGCTTTGAGGGAGCCCTTCAGGCCATCTCTAGCTGGAAACCTCCTGTCTATGTGGACCCTGAGAATGTTGGCAATAAGAACCTGCTTTCTAGGCGCTACCCTGACTCGCCATTAATAGTCGTAGACCCTGTTGACCCCGCAAGGAATGCCGCCGCCGCAGTAACCCTGGAGAAGCTCTCAACTGCGGTGGTCGCAGCCAAGCTTTACCTTAAGAGGCCCCGGAAGGAGTTCTTCCACATTTTCACCAAATATGCTAGCATAAAGTATGGTATTCCAGTGGCAATAGTGATCTGCGAGGGCGACTATGCAAACTACCCCCCAGGCGATGTGTGGGGAAGGCTTGCAAGAGCGTCAAGGTCCATAGCTACTTTGCTGACCAAGTATGGGTTTAAGTTAATTAAACACTCGTTTTTCACCGACGAGCAGTCTAAAGCTGCAGTAGGTTTCCTAGTTAACACGCTACGGCTAAACAGTTTAGATGTTATAGAAGGCCCTAAGCCGTTCATTAACGTAGACTATATAGAGGACTTCATAGCTAACAGAATTAATGATGGCATCTGGATAGGCGAGGGGGAGTTAATGAGCGTAAAAAGGCTTAACCGCCCAGACATAGAGTTTTTCCTAGATCTCGCTATCAAGCAGGCGCCCCTTCCCGAGGGCACCAGGGACTGTAAAGTTATGGTATCTGATGATGTAAGGGACGTCAGGCTGACTGACTGGGGGCTTAAGGAATGGATTCGCAAGGAACTGGCATCGATGCCTGCATGGTTAGTGTCCCCCTCTGCTCCTTAGCAGCAAGACTCCTGTTTTGCTATCCTAATGCAACTGCGGACTGTGAGGTGAACAGGCTCATATCTGAGGCTTCCTCGCTGGGAGTTGACAGGATATGCCTAGAGGGCCCCACAAGGCTTGACTTTATCTTAAAGGGACTTAGGGTATTAGGTAAAGGTCATGCCGGGATAGTGGTGAAAGTTTTAGCGGATGGCGCTCCAAGAGCGCTTAAGATCAAAAGGACTGACAGCAAGAGGACAAGTTTGTCTGATGAGGCCAGAAAGCTTATTCTGAGCTCCCGCTATGGAGCGACTCCCATGGTTTATGGGTACACCGACAACATGATACTAATGGATTACGTAGGTTCAACTACATTAAAGCAGGTGATAAACCTATACTTTGCACACATATACAACATAGATAACTTAGCTGCCGCTGTCAGGGGGGCCCTAAGGGCTGCGAGAGCGCTAGATTTGGCCGGCCTACTTCATGCAGAGCTAAACAGGCCCTTGAGTAACGTAATGTACCCTGATCCGTTGAATCTAAACAATGCCTTAATAGTGGATCTTGAATCCACCTCCCATGGCTGTGGTAACGTAAACAAGGTAGCAAGTTTCTTTCTCATAAGGTTCCACGGCAGCGTTTCTAAACATATACGTGAACTGCTCAGAGCATATGAGGCTGATTGTAGCTTTCGGGAGTATACCGAGGTAGAAGACTTCATCATAAATTCAGTGAAAAATAACATAAAAAATAGTAAGAGTTTACAATAAACCCTTTCAAAACTCACTCATCCTCTATATCAACAGTGCTGCCTGCAGGGTGCTGCGCGGGAAGCAGGCCGCCGGGCAAGGAGCTTCTCAGCAGAAGCTTATATTCATCCTCTATATATAGATTTCCAAATTCTTCCATTGAATGAAACCTGATGCTTACAGGCTTTGGCGATAGCCTAGCCCCGCATACGGGGCACGTCATGCCATCGAAGCCGCTAAGGGCCTTCTTAGGAAGTGGCGGTCCATTAAATTTGTTTCTATCGCTCTTATCTCCTATAGCGTACCTGTAAAGGATGGTGCCGCAATTATGACATCTTATAATTATTCTACCAACCCCTCCTCTGAGGCTCTCCATAAGTCCCCACCGGGCTTCCTAAGTAATACCTGCCCTGAAGTTACATTAATAGAAATCGAGGTCTCTCAGCGTCGGCTTTTTCCAAAGGATCGTGATAGAGCATGCGACTAGTAAGTTGAAAGCCATTAAATGCTATTACATAAAACACCTCTGAAATAATATTATGACAAGGTATACTTTTACACAGCTTTTATGAAATCTTAAGAAGTTGAAATCCTATGTTATTGATATAGCTATGTCTATTCCAATTTCAGTAAATATTTTAAAGGTAATGCGCTATCATACTCATAAGTCCTGTTATCTACCAAGAGCTTGCACTTCAGGCAAAGACCTGGTTAACAGTTTTAAACCCATAGAGCTTCAGTGTGAGGTATGGTGGGGCCGTCGTCTAGCCTGGTAGGATGCCAGCCTGGGGAGCGGACCCCCATGCCAGGCCGCCTAGATCGCTGGTGGTCCGGGGTTCAAATCCCCGCGGCCCCACCACTCTCTTCAAAGACTCTATAAGCGCTCTTATTGAATTGGCATGAAAGTTGTCTTATAATTAATAATTGAGCTATGAGGTTAAATGAAGCCGTCCGGTAATATCTGTACCTCAACATTAAGCCTCAATAAGAGGTATATCACTGCAAAACCTTTGCCGGCTCAGCCTGAAGCGCTCAATACTTTTAAACCTAACAACCTGAAGGATGCTGGGAGGCTATATGGAGAGGCCCAAAGTTAAGATTGATGATAAGGAGATAGAGCTTACTGACGAAGTGATAAAGCTGCTTAGAAAATACGTCAAGACTAATATGACGCTAGAGCAGCTGGCCAGCGAGCTGTCACTAAACGGTTGGGAAGAGGCCTATGAGCTCGTTAAAAACGTCCCTTCGTGGCTTCTGAGAAACTACACCGGCTAGCCGATGGTTTTAGTGCAGACCCCACGAGCTTCAACTAAAGGTTATCGTCTAGCCTAAGCTTGGACCATAATGCTTGAGGGGACGAGTCTAAGCAATCTGGTCTGCACCTCATGCGATATTATGGTATTTGTCACTACAACTGCGGCACCTCTATTTGGTATCCCATAAATTATAAGACTGTTGGCAGGCGCGCAGGAAAGCGCTGCGAGAGTGAGCATGTCCTCCTCACCGTTTACTTTAATGGCGATTCTGCCGTTGTAACTGTTTATGGCGTCGCATAAGGTCTCCATAGCTTCAACGCTGAGGCCGCCTGGGGGATTGCTTACTTCAACTAAGCCGAAGCCCATGCCCCTGAGCAGGTCTTCCTTGACAAATTTACTCTCAGCGCGCTGGGTCTTGCCATCAAAGACTATCACGTCGGGAAGCCTGGCGCTTTCCATGCAGTAGGCCGACACCACGTCACCAAGGCATATTACTTTAACCCAGTCTTGCATCTCTACAATACGCCTAAGCTGCCCGCTCACGAGAACCCCTCTTGGGCTAGAGAAGTCGATCCTTGCAGGAGTTGGTATGACGTAACTTATTAGCGCGCCGGCAGTTCTCCTACTTGAACACATAGGAGCCTGACACCTTGAGCGCAAACATGCCCTTCTTTGCAAACTTTAGTCTCGCGGCAAGCTCTGAATTATCTAATACCACTACTACTCCGTCCCAGTCATCAACGAAGGCTGTCCCACCACACACAGGGCATACGTCTGAGTCCCTAGGGACCAGCGCGCCGCAGTTTTTGCATGCCTTGTAAGGCATTCTCTTTGTTGGCGCCCTAACAGGCACTTTGCTCTCCTTGTTAAGTGAGGTTATAGTAGCTGCTTAAAAGGCTAGTTACCTTCAAAAACACCTTATAAATTCTCCTGACAAGTCCGCTCACTACACATTATCATGTATTGCTATTATTTTATGTTTAGAGTTACCCATACCGTAGTATCTCACAAGTAGACACTTATATAATTTCACACAAAGAGCAATCAAAAAGTGCCGAGGTGAATGCACGTGCCCAAGGATATAGAATTCGAAGACGAGGAGGGAGAGGAAGAGACTGAAGAGCCTGAGGAAAGCGAAGAGGAGGAAGGGTGGGACGAAGAATACGTAGGCGACGAGGAGGGAGAGGAAGAGGAGGACTGGGGAGAGGAAGAGGGCGGCGAAGAGAGCGAGGAGGGAGAGGAAGAGGGAGAAGAGGAAGAGGAGTTCTAAGATTATATATCTCAAGTTTTTCAGAAGCGCCAGCCTTTTAAACATAACAGGCGTAAAGCTTAACGAGAGTTAGAGAGCCTATGGAGGGCGGCAGGGAAAGCGGCTCTAAGGATACTGCAGGACCCTTGCATGACGCCAGCACCCCGCAGCAGGAGTATACACAGATGGTAAATGGCGACAGTAACCTCAAGTTCCTCCTGTTCAAGGTGCTAAGCGCCCTTAAGCACTTCTATTCCTTTAAGGAACTCGAAAGCAGACTCGGGGTCTCAGCGCAAATACTTTGGCGTTATGTCTCTCTCAGGAGCGTCCCAGAGAGGGTGACGGCGGAGAAGCTACTCCAAAAGATAGAGAGGGAGGGGCTCATAGATGAAGCCATAAAGAAGTCCCTACAAGACAGCGATGAACCGTGGCAGATACTCAGCAACCCTGGTATAATGACGCTGGCTGAGCTTAAGGCCATGGAACTGTTCAAGGGTGAAAAGGTAAGCGCTATAGTGACCGGCAAGGACGGGTATTCAACAGCCTTTGGGGCCATGCTCTCTGACGCGTTTCACTGCAGGTTATGCGCCCCTTCAAGCACCCCCTACTCACGCCATATAATAGTCAAAAACTATAAAGTTGCGCAGGATTACTACGACTCGCTGATCTTCCCTAAGGAATGCGTCCCACGCAAAGGCAGGGTAGTCATAGTTCTCGTAGATGGAAATAAGCTCTTCCAGCTCTCATCGCTCATAGATGTCGTCAGAGTTAGGCAAGCCTCTCTGGCCGGGGTCGTTGTAGTGATGGGGTCTGAGAACAAACTTAAAGAGTTCTTAAAGAACAAACTTGGCATCGAAGTAAAAGTTGTTTCTCTCATGGATTTTTGCGACCGTAATCCTCAAGAGTGCAGGAAAGTCTCACCGAGCGAGACTGTAACAGAGTTCTGAGTTATTGGGCCAAGACTAGAGGTCCCGAAAGTGGCGCAAAACCTAAACTAACACTTTATGACTTATTGTTAATTGGCGCGCCGTGCAACTCTAGTTATTACAATTTAAATCCTTTAAAAGCCACAAAATATTGGGGACAGCTTGTGCTATCAGACGCAAAGAAAAAAAGTTCCTCATTAGGCAAGATAGGCGAACTTAAGATATTGAACGTTATTGATTTAGGCCGTTCCTCCAAGATTTCAGTAAACCCACAGACGAAGCTCTCAGAAGTAAGAAGGATCGTGCGGGAGGAAGCCGTTAGGAGCGTTGCTGTAGTCGACAATGATGGCAGATTGCTTGGCATCATAACTAGGGGCACCATACTCACTGTGGCGTCCTCCAAAACTGAGGCCGTGGCTGGTTCCCTGGCCGAGCAACCTCTAGTTACTTTAAGGCCCGACCAGTCTGTTAAGGAGGCAGTGTCCCTTATGATAAAGGCTGATGAGTGGGCATCACCAATAGTTGGCCTTGATGGCCGCTTCCTCGGCTTCTTTACATTTGATGACCTGATCTCGCTGGCAGCCAACTATTGTAAGGATGACCTTAAAGATCTTGTGATTGAGAATTACATGACTAAGGGACCCGTCGCCGCTGAAGAGGATGAATTCATCTCTAAGATATGGAATAAGATGCGGGAGCTTAGGTATGCGGGTCTCCCAGTAGTTGATTCCAATGGGAGGCTCGTAGGTATGATAACGCAGTATGACCTAGTTAGCAAAGGTTACAGCAGAATACACCTTGAGAGCGAGGCTGGAGCATCACGGGGGCCTCGCGTTAAGGACGTTATGACGCGGGGACCCATTTATCTGTTCCCTTGGTCCACAGTCTACGAAGTCGTGAGCCTAATGTCAAGGCACGGCTACGGAAGGATCCCCATAGTTAATTCCAGTAAGGAACTTAAACTAGTAGGCATCATTGATAGAGAAGACATAGCCAGGCTGGTGACGAGGTGAGATAAAAGTGAACAGACAGAACAATCTCAGACTATCGAGGAGCGCCAAGGTAGTGTCTACAGTGGGAGTTCGCAGGTGGGAAGGCACTAAATATCTTAGAGCTGACTCCGAGCCTAACTGGAGCCAGAGGGTCAAGGAAAAGGAGGGCGACATCATTTCGATAGCGTCAAAGCCCGCCATATCTATAACCTTCACTAGCACAATACTAGAGGCCCTGGAGCTTATGTATTCAAAGAGAGTGAGGGGGCTAGTGGTCGTCGATTCAAGTAACAAGCTGAGGGGCACCATTATGGCAACTGACATCGTGAATTACCTGGGAGGAGGGAAGCTTTACTCTATAGTAGAGCAACGTCATAAGAGGGACGTATTTAGCGCGTTGAGGTCCGAGAGCGTTGAAAGCCTTATGAACCCGACACCTCTTTATGCTACCACCTCGTCAAAGCTCTCAGAGGTCCTTAGGATAATGGTGCTCAATGGTATAGGCCTCGTACCTATAATTTTAAGCGATGGCACGCCTTACGGAGTAGTTACAGAACATGACCTAGTAAGATACCTTGTAAACAAAGATGTCAATGTCAAAGTAAAGGATGTTATGACAACCAGCTTAGTTGCGGCATTTGAAACCGACTCTCTTAAGAGGGCTGCGCAGCTGATGTCTTTATATGGATTCAGGAGGATACCTGTGCTCTCCTCGGACGGCTCCTACCTGGTTGGCGTTGTAAGCGCTATGGACTTTATCTCATACTTTGGATCTCACGAGGCTTTTGAGAAGCTATCTAGCTATGACATAGAAGACGTGCTCTCCACCAGGGTTTCAGAAATTATGAGCAAGGACGTCGCCACTATTAACGAAGACGCTGATATTGCAGAGGCGGCTTCACTGATGAATGCCCGTAACACCAACAGCCTCATAGTTGTAGATCAGAATAACGAAGTTAAGGGTATAGTTACAGAGAGGGATGTACTTATCTCAATTGCCTTGAGGTGAGGCATGTGGCTCCGAGAGTCTCCACTTATATGAGCAGTCCAGTCTATGTCGTAAAACCTAACGATACGCTTGCTCATGCCAGAAATCTGATGCTCAAGAAAGACATAGGGAGGCTTGTCGTTGTAAATGAGTCAGAGAAGCCTGTTGGAGTTATAACCATGACCGATATCATAGACTCGCTCTACGGCTCGAATTATTATAGACCCCTCGATGACATAAAGGTCTCCGAGGCTATGAGCAAGAATATAATAACCATAGATCAAAACAAGAGCCTTAGAACTGCGGCCTCGCTCATGATGAGACACAAAGTAGGTGGGCTTCCAGTAGTTGATAAGGATGGAAAGCTTGCGGGTATAATCACCCGCACAGATGTAGTAAGAGCCTATGGAGATAGGTACGAGGGCAAACTAAAGGTCCTGGACATCATGAGAACGGACTTCCCTAAGGCCAGCCCTACCCATAGCATATATTACTTAGCAAAGCTGATAGAGTCGAGCCCAGTGCGCAAAGTAGTAATTGTGGACAGCGACGGAAGGCCCATAGGCGTGGTCTCTAAGAAGGACCTAGCCTTTGCCTATATGCCGTCGGCCCTCTTCATGGCCAGGGGCAAGGACAGGTATATAAAAAACAAGGTCGTAGACCCACTCAAGGATAAGATAGTGAGCCTTAGGAGTTACTTAGTGCCAGTAGCCGAGGATATAATGTCAAAGGAGCTTATAACGGCCAAGGGCGATGAGGATTCCGCAGCAGTTGCAAGGTCTATGTCAGCTGAAAGAATAGGCTGCGTACCCGTGATCGACGATGCAGGAAAGTTAATTGGAATAGTTACCAAGCAAGACATAGTGCAACTGGCAGCCAGAGTTCTTTAATTACCAAATATCGCACTAATTATATAATTTGGGCTGAAAGGCCTTAGGTCGCTGTAGTTTTGCCCTACACCTACGTAAATCACGGGTTTCTTGGTGGTTGCTGCAACAGATATGGCTACGCCCCCCTTTAGGTCCGCGTCCAACTTGGTGAGTATTATAGCGTCGATGCCCACGTTCTCGTTAAAGCTCTTTGCCTGTTCAACAGCGTCGTTACCTGTAAGGGAATCGACCACCAGTACTCTCAGGTCAGGATTAGCTACCCTGACTATCTTCTTAAGTTCGGACATTAGATCGGCATCTACGTGCATCCTGCCGGCCGTGTCGATTAGAACAGCGCACACCCTTCTATTCTTAGCATAATTTATGGCGTTGTAGGCCACGCTTGCAGGATCAGCGCCGTAGCTGCCACCTATAAATGCAACCCCTAGCCTCTCAGCATGCGTTCTCAGCTGTTCCTGGGCCCCTGCCCTGAAGGTATCAGCGGCAGCTATAACTGGAGTCAGCCCCGAGCTTTTTAGCATGTAGGCTACCTTTGCAATAGTTGTCGTTTTTCCAACTCCATTTACTCCGAAGAACGTTATCACGTAGGGCAGCCCTGAGCTGCACTTCCTCTTAGCCTCGGACACTAGGTCGATGCCGTTGCTGAATAACGTAGCTATGTAGCTCTTAAGAGAATTTAAGACGTAATCCTCTACATTGATGCCTCTTGGTACCTTACTTCCAATAAGCTTAGTCCTAAGCTCCATGACTATGGATTCTGCAACATCATAGGCTACGTCCGCTTCGACGAGGTTAATCATAAGCTCCTCCAAGGGGGTTTCCAGGTCTTTCTCGCTCAGTTCTTTCTTCTCAACAGCCTCCTTTATAGATGCCGCGAAGCCCTTCAACGCGCTTCTCAGCTTATCGAACACAACGGCTCAACCCTGCCTGGTCCTGCCCTGCTGGGCTGAGGCCACGGCCTGCTGGATCACGCTTTCATATTGGGCCTCCAGGGACTCCAGCTGGGCGAGCCTCTGGCTCACCTCATTTATTAACTTGTTAAGCTCGCCCTCCCGCTCGCTCAGAACCTTAAGGCCCTCGGTTACATCAAGCTTTGCGTATATGTCCGCCCCAAGATGAATTATCACCTTATTTCTGTCGCTTGGCGTTGCCTCTACCAGGGCCTCGTAGCCGCTGCTCAACGGGAAGAGCACTGGGGAGCCCTCAGGGGACCTGGCTATCGCGTCAAGGCCTTCCTTGGTCCTGGTGACTGAGTCCCTCTGAGCTACCAGCTGAGTGAGGAGGTCCCTTAAGTTTGAAACTTCGGCCCTTATTGCGTCTAGCTGAGCCACTAGGTCGTCAAGTGTCACGACGCGCTTTTGCTGCTCAGCCAAACTTTACTTCACCCTGGTAGCCTCTGCTAGGGAGAGTATATGTGCATCTGTCACCTGTTCTAAGGGAATTTCCTTCACACTGAGAATCCTTATATGATACCTCTTCAGCTTATGCCTGCTCCCTAGCTCTGAGTAGACTCTTTCGAGAGCATCCCTTTCCTTGACTGATCTTACAAATACCTTAAATTTATGCCATTCCGGGAACTTATCATGAGATAGCATCATCTGGCCCTCTACCAGGTATACCTTCGGCCTCGTGTCGCTGCTCATGAGTAAGCCCCTCTCAGCCAGTTAGAACTTACCTGAAATAAAAGCGTACTGCCGCCTCAAATGCATTGGCAATGGGATGTGATAGCATGGTCTCTTATCGGCACTGTCGGGTTGAGCCAGTGAACTCACAAACAGCAGTGCTAAGAGGCGCACAACTTCTTCGAGAAGGTCTTGCTCCGCTTCAAAATAACTTAATAACGCAGGGTCGCAGCAGATATGAGGTGCTTAACTTATGCCAAAGAAAAGGGAGAGCAGAGGAAGAAGAAAAGGCGATAAGGGCAAATCTAAGATGATTCAGTGCGACAACTGCGGAAGGCTTGTTCCTGAGGATAAGGCTATCTGCGTCACAAGGAATTACTCTCCCGTCGACCCACAGCTTGCCGCAGAACTTGAAAAGAAGGGAGCTATAATACCTAGGTACCCGGTCACCAAGTGCTACTGCATAAGTTGTGCCATACACTATGGCCTAGTTAAGATAAGGCCTGAAGACGAAAGAAAGCCAAGACTGAACTTAATCTAAACCTGGCCTAAAATAAACTACCTAAAGAGGGCTGCGCAAGGATATCTTTCAGTACTTGCTAAAGCCCCTTTCTTCACTCAAGTAATTTTAACGTAATGTAGCAGGAGCCGACGCTATAGAATAACAATCATAAAGCCGAGGCGACTAACTATTTTATCTTTACCTCTAATAAGGGCGTTAGGCGGCCTTTACCTTAGCCAGCTCCTTCCTCTTAGGCCTCAGATCCTTACTATGGCACCTCCTGCACTTAGTGGCGCCCGGAGGGTTATGAGCACCGCACTTCCTGCATATAAGTACATTGAACACCCTATCCTGGACGATCTTAACCAGCTCTGGGTCAGTTACTGGCATGCTCAGTACCTCCTGCAGATCTTACCTTTCATCCAATAGGTTTTTAAGCGTTATAGAGCCTTAATTAACCTAAAAATTTTTATAGCAGAAAATGCATTCTAATTAGTGGCGCAATACATATGTACGCAAGTTCGGGCAAACTTTCCATAGGTGAGGAGGCGTATTTAAGGGCCCTCACGGGCAGGTTAGTGGGCATAGGGCTCTTCAAGGGCTTCAACAGAATTGCAGTTATACCTTACCCTGACAGAATATGCGAGTCCATAGCTGCGGCGGCCGCAACTGCGTACCTAGACACCTATGGCTACGGCCCCGGCAAGGTCGCCTTCTTTGACTATACAGACAACATGGATGACGTTGCCAAGAGGATAGTTGCATGGGGCGCGGAGGCCGTCTACATAGCCTTTGGCGGGGAGCAGAGGATGAGCGACGTTGCTAAGATGGTCCTGCAGACGCTAAAGTCGCTCAGGTCAGCCAATTATAGAGGGTCGCTCCTAATACACGTCAGGGCATGGCTGGCTACCAAGCAGTTCTCGACCATAACGTCTGACCCAGACCTGAGGGAGTACCTGAGGTCGCTGAAGGAGATCAGGCTATTCACTGCAGACGCGAACTCAAAGAAGTTCTTCTTCCACACAGTTAATGTAGCCCCTGATGGCAGCGTGTCGCTAGCCAAGTACATGGAAATAGACATAACCGATGAGCATGCAAACCTGCTGAAGCTTTCCTTGCCGCCCCAGTGACGCTACTAATCTTTTTAAAACTCAATAGCCACCTGGTCTCCGAAGGGCCCGTAGCTCAGCTCGGTGGAGCGCCCGGCTGATATCAGCCAGGTATGTCAGAGACCGGGCGGTCGGGGGTTCAAATCCCCCCGGGCCCATCACATAAAAGGCCTGAGGCCTCCTGCTTGGGGGTGCTCGCAATGGATGTGAAGGATATGATACCTTCGGTTGTTGAAAGCGCCGACAGGTTCCTTAAATCGTTAGACTCGGACAGAGAAGAGATAGTCAAAACGTCAAGAGATGTCATAAGGTACAGCGGCTGGAGCATTACCTACCTACATCAGGGTGATATAGCCAAAGCTAAGGAAAATCTGGACAAGTGCGAGGATCTCACCAGAAGAATGCTTGACCTTTCCTCCGCCCATCCTGAGCTTGCGTACTCTGGACTAGTATATAATGCAGTAAGTGAGTACGTGGAGGCCAAACTCTTTTACTCTATAGTAGTCGAAGGTAAAGTTCCCAGCTTTGAGGAACTCAAAGTACATCCAGTGCCTTATCTGCAGGGGCTAGGTGATGTGGTTGGAGAACTTAGAAGGCTCGCGCTTGAAAAGTTAAGACAAGGCGACATTGATCTTGCATGGAAGCTCTTAGAAATCATGGAGGCCATATATACTTCGATGAGATCTCTCGACTATCCTGATTCCGTGCTTCCCGGAGTTAGACATAAGGTCGACGTTGCAAGAAGCCTTATAGACGACACTAAAGCGATTCTGGTTGACATCCAGTCTAGAGAAGAACTTAAAAGAGCATTAGCTGAGGCTAGAAGGGTCTAACTTACAAAACCAAGACTCCTTCTTCTGATGACAAAAAGAACGACAAGTCCCGCCCCCGGAAGGGGCGGGGAGAAGGTTCAGTTTCCTTATGACCCTCTTTTAAGAGCCGATTTAAGTCCCCTTAGCCTAAGTTTTTCATGAAGGCACATGACTAGACTAGAAGTGGCTAGCCTAGGATATGCGGCTGCTGAGGCAATACCCCTTTTCCATATATTAAGCGGCGGGTCCGTTATGAGGGTGGTAGTTTTCTCCAAGACTTCATATTCCGCGGAAAACTGCGACAATTTTAGCGATCTCGGTGAAGTCTACAGGCTCTCTGCAGAAGGCCCTTCCCTGAAGAGCCTTAACAGCCAAGACATCTTAAAGGTTGCAGAGAGGTGGAAGGTATCAGGGCTTGTCTTCGATGTAATTAAGCCCATGAAGGAACTTGGCGAGTTGACTAAAGATATAAGAAGTCGTGAACTTAAGGTCGGCATTAAGACGCCATCACTGGAAACTCTGGAAGGCTTGGACTTTCTTGCAATAGATTACCTGAAGCACTGCCACAGCGGTTATACCTACAGCGGGCTCGACCTTGATAGAACCCTCAGGCTCGCAAAGGAGCTCGGTCAATGGGTTGAGGTAAACACGTACCTGGAAAGGCCTAGGGTTGAGGACGTGCTCGGGGAGGCGGAGGTAACCGCAAGCTACGGCTTTCCACTTCACGTACATTTGCTCGAGCATGAAGGCGGTGGCGCTGTTAGATACCTCTATAACAGCCTGCTTAGGGTTAATCCCTACACATATGTCCACGTAGATCTCTATGAGCAGCTAAACACCTATTGCCCAAGATGTGGGAGCCCTGTGGCCTATAGGGAGGGCAGCGCGCTCAGGTCGCTTGAGCTAAAGGATGGAACCAGGTGCTGGAAATGTGGCTTTGAACTTCCGTTTCATTATGTAATATCAAAGAAAACCTCCGCCCAGCTACTAGCTCTAAGCGGTGGAGGAACTAGGTGGTACGACCCTAGAGCGGTGATCATATAATGAACAACGAGCAGAAGCCTAACCTGAGGGAAGCTAAGTTCTGGGAGCCCCTTGCAGACAGGAAGGGCTGGGTCAAGTGCAACCTCTGCCACAGGCGCTGCCTAATAGCGCCAGGGAGGTGGGGCGCCTGTGGCGTTAGGAGGAACCTAGATGGAAGGCTTTACACCTACGTGTACGGGCTCCTCACGGCTTATAATCTGGATCCCATAGAGAAGAAGCCTCTGAGCCACTTTAACCCAGGGAGTGAGGTGCTAAGCATATCCACCGTTGGCTGCGACTTCTACTGCCAGTTCTGCCAGAACTGGGAGATAAGCCAGAGCAGGCTTGAGAAGGGCCTTTACGGCGAGTACCGCTCCCCTGATGATGTTGTCAGAGATGCCATCAATGTTGGCGCTGACGGTATCTCATACACCTATAATGAGCCAACAATAATGTATGAGTACATGTATGACGTGGCTGTCCGCGCCAAAAAGTTTGGCCTCTTCAACACTATGGTCACCAATGGCTACATGACGCCTGAGGCTGTGGATGAGATCGGAAGTTACATGGATGCCGCCACAGTGGACTTCAAGGGCGGCGGCAACAAAGAGTTCTATAGGAAGTTCATGGGAGTGCCGGACCCTGAGCCGATATTTGAGACCCTTAAGGCCATGAAAGAGAAAGGTATATGGATTGAGATCACGAACCTTGTGGTCCCAAAGTACGGTGATAACGAGGACGACATAAGGAAGCTTGCGAGATGGATAGTCGATAACCTAGGCGACCGGGTGCCCTTCCACTTACTAAAGTTTTACCCTGAGTATAAGATGATAGACCTTGAAAGCACTCCTGTCAAGACGCTTGAGAGGTTGGCCAAGGCAGCCAAAGAGGAGGGCCTCAAGTATGTCTATATAGGCAACGTACCCGGTCATCCACTGGAACATACTTATTGCCCCAGCTGCGGCTACCCCGTGATAGAAAGGTATGGCTTTTATGTAACCGCGTGGCGTCTTACCAAGGACAACAGATGTCCCAGGTGTGGGGCCAAGATTGATATAGTTGGCGCCTTTAGAAATAAAGCTGGAGCAGCCTCTATACCACTAATGTGAGCCTTAATATGCCATCTCCCTGGTGTTTTCCTGATCCGACCCGAAAGTCCGCAGAAAACAATATTAGCTCTACAGGGTTCTTTTCTTAGGCCTGTGAGAGCCTAGGAGTGAGAAGTATGAAGTTCTGTCCCAGATGTGGAGGCGTCATGGTTCCAGTTAAGAAGGGGGATAAGACCATACTTAAGTGCACCAGGTGCGGTTATGAAATGGCGCTTGACAAGTCAAGCGAGAGGGATTACAAGGGTGCCTCCAAGGCTGACGAGAAGAAGGTGCTGACGACTACCGTCGTTAGTAAGGAGGTTCAGCAGAACAAAGAGGAGAGCAAAGAGGAGCTAGAGCAGGCCAAAGAAGATTATTACGAGCTTGTGCTCGATGAAATGGGCGAATATGGGGATCAGACCTCGTGAATGAGAAATATACAGACGTTAGCCACATTCTTCTAGGCCTGTCCACTTTTTCATAGCTCTATGACCAGAAGAGCGCTGATATTGCTTAGGCTTAAGAAACTACGGCGCTTTGCTGGCCTGCCTTCACGGCCTGCTGAGCCGTTGGCACAGCTGCTATCGAGGTAGCGTAAGAGGGTGGTGTGAGAACCTTTACCTTAGCTATCTCGACTTTCCTTATAGAGCATATCTTTCTCACTCTCGCCGTTATTTCTTGCGCCAGGCTGCCCTCCTGGTCGCTGAACACGGCGGCCTTGACGAAGTCGTCAAATGTCATCTGAGGTACCTTGCTTTCAAGCACTTCCTTCATGAGAAGCCTTATAGAGCGCTTCTGACTGCTTTTGCACCTAAACTGGGTCCACGTTACTGCAGTTACTCTCACCGTTACACCGTCTTTGGTTGTAAGCTTATGTATGAGAGCTATCTTACTGCTCTTCCTCCTTGTAAGGCTTCTTAGGTAATCTCTCATAAGTTCTACGCCCTTAACGAAAGTCTTTGCGGTAGTCCCATCAACGCCGTATATTTGGAACTTTAGCTTGGTGTTAACATGCGTGAAATCGCCAGTTATGTCGTAAAGTGTTATCTCTACCGTTCTTCCCGGCAGGTAAGAGGGGTCCAGTGCTGGAACAGAGGCTATTACCATGCCTCCGAGGGACTCGGGTGCCACTACATCATACCACTTCTTTATCCTCCAGCTCTCCCTTGTAGCCACTTTTGGCCTTGGCATTACCGCTCCTCCCAGAACCTCTCACCGTTAGGGATTATAAAATGTTCATGTCAGCTGCAGGGTGCCGAATAAAGGTTTAAATCCAGTATGGGTTCCAGGAGGCTGGGATGAGCGAATGCACAAGAAGAGCAGGAAGGGTCAATCACACTCCACAAGGCCCGCTCACCCGAGGCCTCCGTCATGGCTGTCTCTCACGCCTGACGAGATAGAGACCATAATTGAGCAGCTGGCGCAGAAGGGGTACACGCCAAGTCAGATAGGCTTAATACTTAGGGATCAGTTTGGAGTCCCGCTAGTGAAGCCCATACTTGGCAAGAACATAACTGACGTGCTAAAGGAGAGAGGCCTTGAGCCCAAGATACCTGAGGACCTCTTCAACCTCATGAAGAGGGCGGTAAACCTAAGGAGGCACCTCCAGGAGCATCCCAAGGACTTTGACAGCAAGCGTGGCTTGATACTCGTAGAGTCAAGGATAAGGAGGCTTGTGAGGTACTATAAGGAGGTAGGCAAGCTGCCGTCTGACTGGGAGTATGACCCAGAGAGGGCCAGACTCTTGGTCGCAGGCTCCTCGTAGCCTAAGCTCTTTGTAACCACAGTGTAGGCTCTCTGGCTATATTTAACGCCTTTGCTAATAATATAGCGACCAAGCGGTGATTGAAGGGTGCTAGCAATAAAGATAGAGCCAGGGCAAAACTTGGATAAGTCGTTAGCCTCTGCCGGTTCCGCGCTTAAAAATCTCATTAAGGCGGCCTCTGAGGAGGGCTTCTTAAGGATAGTCTCGGCAACAAGCTCGGAATCTATAGTGGCTCTACTGATAGCCTTCTCTGTTCTCAACAAGAAGAGCTTCACGGTCTCCGCGTCAGTGTCGCCTAAGCCTCCTACGGCTATTTACGAGCCTACTCTTCTGCTTGGATTTCAGTCACCCTTAGGCTACACCAACGAGACCACGAGGGATTCCGTGGTAGCTATTTCCTCGGGCATCAATGAGCCTCCACCGCTCAACGCCTCATATATATCCTGCGAGGGCAGCGTCGGCGCATGCACCTATATGGCCTTAAAGAGCGCCAATGAGACCGCTATTGAGCCCGAATACGCTGTCCTCTCAATTTCATCTACATATGCCAGCAGGTACATAGATGTCGCAGGGCACATGGCAGGTCTAGATAAAATATTAGCCTCAGCTCTGGCGAACGATGATAAGGTCTCCCTCTTTATGCTAACCTCTGTAAAGAGTTACAGGGCTCACCTGCTTGATGTCTGCGACTCGCTTCAAGTTACTTTAGATCCGTTCTACAAGGGGCTCACAGGTAACAAGGAACAATGCATGGTTCTGTTCGAGTCAAGTGGCCTCGGAGGCCTAGCAAGAAAGAGGGCCTCTATGATGGATGTAGATGAGCTTAACGCGCTCGCAAAAACCATCTTAACATACCTTAAAGATGTTGTAAAAAGGCCTTTTGACGTCACAGAGTTCGTTGGAGGCAATTATCTTGCATCGGAGAAGCTAATTATAAACGACCCAAGAGAAGCGCTTAACCTAGTAGAGCTCTCTAGTGAGACCTGGGGACTTCAAGCAGCCGCGTCTTTGGCTTCCAACTATGATGAGGAATACCCCCAGGCGTCTTCCCAACTAAACCTTGTGGCTAACACGATAACCGATATAGTCGATAATGTTAAACTTGTTGACGAAGGTTACATATCGGGCTTCAAGGTCTACTCCATTAAGGACGTCAGCCCTTCTGCGCCTCTTCAGTTACTCTGGAGAGCCTTGAAGCTGCTTGGGTATATAGATCCACGCTCGCTCCTTGCAGTTGAGAGCGACGATGGGCTTCTCATCTCATTGCCGCAGGTTTATGAGGCCTTTGGTTATATAGGAGTTAGTAAGCTGACCTCGCTGGAGGGGGCAGAGCCCAGGGGCGTAAGGATATGGATTCCTCGCCAGCATCAGTAAGTTTGCAAATTATAGTGTCGCGCAATGATGTTGATATGGTCGCCGTGGCCAGAGCCTTACAGCCCGATAACATAAGGGCTCCGAAGGATCTTAAGATAGCCTGCGAGCCTGTTGATGATGAGACTCTCGTCTGCAACATAGAGGTTTCACCGGCTGAGGACCCCGCAAAGATACTGACGCTAAGAAACACCTTTGATGACCTCATTATTAACATGAAGGCAGCCATAGATTCCCTGGCGAAGGCTTCTAAATTTACAAGGTAGCGATCTACTTGTCGCCGCGTGCAACCATTATACACTTCATGAGTCTTTAGCGCATAAGGAAAGGTTTTAGCTACCTCCACCTCAGTGAAAGGGGGACCTAGGTTGGTGAAGAAGCTAATTTATGTGGTCCTTGACGGAGCCGCTGATGGCCTTAACGCGCCCAAGAGCTCTCTTGGAACGGCATTTAAGCCAAACATAGACAGGCTGGCATCAAATGCCGTCTGCGGGCTCGTCTACACTGTAGGCAAGGGCATTGCGCCGGAGAGCGATGAAGCGGTTATAAGCATACTTGGCTATGACCCGCACAAGTACTACACGGGCCGTGGCCCCCTCGAGGCCGTGGGTGCTGGAATAGCATTCAAGGAAGGCGAAGTCGCACTGAGATCTGATCTAGCAACTGTAGATCCAACCACGATGAGAATAATAGACCGCAGGGCTGGCCGCAACGTATCTGACGCCGAGGGCAAGGAATTAGCTAAAGCCATAGATGGCATGAGGCTAGATTATGGACATGGAGTAGCGCACTTCGTCCACACTGTAGCGCATCGTGGAGTTCTCGTGCTAAGCCATGATGAAATAAAGCTCAGCGCCAACATAAGCAACACTGACCCTGCTTACGAGAGGGAGGGGCTCATAAGTAAAGCCAGGCAGAGCTTTGAGCCTTATGTCCTTAAGAGCAAGGCCCTTGACCCCTCCGACAAAGGCGCCGTTAAGGCGGCCGAGCTGCTTAATGAGTTCACGGAGAAGGCCATAAACACGCTAGACAAGCACCCAGTCAATGAGGCCAGAAGGAGGGCAGGCAAGCTGCCCGCTAACGCCGTGCTTTCAAGGGACGCCGGGGACAGCCTGCCAAAGGCGCCTAGGATAAGCGACCTTCACGGCCTCAACTTTGCCAGCGTAACTGAGATGCCAGTGGAGAGGGGTATTGCAATAACCTTCGGCTTACATGACCTGCACTACGAGACTGAAGGCAAAAGCAAGGAGCAGATACTTAGGGAGGAGGCGGACCTGGTTATAAACAACTTAGATAAGTTTGACGCGTTCTACATTCATTTAAAGGGCCCAGATGAGCCAGGTCATGATGGTAACTATGAGGCTAAGAGGGCCTCTATAGAGCTTATAGACAAACACTTCTTCTCGCGCCTCCTCAGCTCTATAAACCTTGATGACGCCCTAATTATAGTGACCTCTGATCACTCAACCCCCTGGTACCTTAAGAGTCATAGCGACGATCCAGTACCAATAATGTTCTCCAACCCATCTATAAAGGAAGGTCATAGCAAATTTGACGAGGTCACCTGTTCCAGGGGATCGCTCGGGGTGCTCAGCAGCGGAACGCTCATAGTGCCCACTGCCTTAAAAATTATGAAGTCCATTGGGATGCCTTAAGGTCCTCTGCGGCGACTCATTATTGCTTAAAATTTGCAGTGAGGTCGTTTTAGTTCGAACAAAGCTGGGGTGTGCTAAGGGTGCCAGGAAGAGAGGAGCGGCCCCCACTAAGGATAGTGATTTCGGATCCCTCTGCAAAGGGGCTCGAACTCAAGGTTAAGGTTAAGGGAATAGACGATGAAAGCATAGCTTACACGGACTCTATGAAGAAGACTAAGGAAGTTGAGAGAACGGAGCTTCCGAAGGTTAAAATGAGCTCCAAGCTGGCGCAGAAGCTTGGCCTCGATGAGGTCGGCGTGGTAACCTTATCTTTCAGGTCCGAGGGCAGTAAAACTAACGTGCCAGCTAAGGTCATAATTGATGACTCGGTGCCCGAGAATGAGGTGTGGGCCCACAAGGCCCTAGTCAGTGAGGCGGCCGGGAGCGACGAAGCTGAGGCCTACGTCTTTAAGGCTAAGGCCTGGCAGATAGCAGTCCCTGACGATGTGGCCATAAGGCTTGCAGGCCTTAAGATAGGCGATGAGTTTGATGGCGTGCTTATAGGCATGCCTGGCATAACGATGAGAATAACCGGCGGCACTGACGCCTCAGGATTTCCTATGCACCCAGGACTTCCAGGGTCTGTAAGAAGAAAGATAGTGCTCAGCGGCCCTCCAGGGTTCCATCCCCAGAAGGAGGGTGAGAGGAGAAAGAAGACCGTTCGCGGCAACAGGGTTCCAGACCCTAGAGCCGAGAGAAGAAAGACCTCGCTGGCGCAGCTTAATATAATAATAGTCAGACGTGCAGAGCAGAAGGCGGCCGTGCAACAGTGAGAGGCCTTTTAAGAGCTGCTATGTCGTAAGCTGTTTTGTGCGACCTTTAACAAAGGCACCTTAGCTTAAAAGGGAGTGCAAAGATAGATAAGGTGGTGCTATAAAGCTTGTCGGAGGAGAGCGCCACCGAAGTCAAGCGTGAAGATGAGGAGAGGCCACAACCAGAAATTAACGTGGGGGTTGTGGGTCACGTAGATCATGGTAAGACCACGTTAGTCCAGGCCCTGACAGGAGTTTGGACTATGAGGCACAGCGAGGAGATAAAGAGAGGTATGACTATAAAGCTTGGCTATGCTGATGGCGAGATCTGGGAGTGCGAGGGCTGCGAGTTCCCAGAGAAGTTCTCTACAGAGCCCGTGTGCGAGTGCAACCCAGGCGCCAAGCCCAAGCTGCTCAGGAGGGTGTCATTTGTAGACGCCCCTGGCCATGAGATACTTATGGCCACTATGCTTTCAGGAGCAGCTCTCATGGATGGAGCTATACTTGTGGTTGCCGCCAACGAGCCAGCACCTCAGCCTCAGACAAAGGAGCACTTCCTTGCGCTCTCAATACTTGGGATCAAAAATCTCATAGTGGTCCAAAACAAAGTAGACGTAGTCTCACCCGAGAGGGCGCACGAGAGCTACAAGGAGATCAAGAAGTTCCTTGAAGGCACCTGGGCCGAGGATGCCCCAATTATCCCCGTGAGCGCCCTGAAGAGGGTCAACATAGATGCGCTTCTGGCGGCAATACAGGCGTACATACCTACGCCTGAGAGGGACCTCTCCAGCCCTCCACTGATGTATGTAATCAGGAGCTTTGACGTAAATAGACCAGGCACCCCCCCAAGTGAGCTAGTGGGCGGTGTCCTAGGAGGATCGCTGGTAACGGGTACCCTAAAGGTGGGTGACGAGATAGAGATTCGCCCAGGACTACAGGTGAAGGAAGGCGCCAAGATAAGATATGAGCCCATACAGACCGAGGTCACAAGCCTCTACTTTGGTAAGTACCCAGTCAAAGAAGCTAAACCAGGGGGCCTAGTAGCGGTGGGCACCAAGCTGGACCCATCCGTTACAAAGGCGGACAACCTGGCTGGCAATGTAGTTGGCAGGGCTGATAATATGCCTGAGGTATTTGATACGCTCAGCATAGAGCACCACCTCTTTGAGACCGTCGTAGGTATGAAGGAGAGCGTCAGGGTAGAACCAATAACCAAGGGTGAACCCCTTCTATTGGCCGTAGGCCCGGCCCTCACGCTGGGGGACGTTATATCATCTACAAAGGACGTCGTAACGGTTAGGCTTAGGAGGCCTGTGGCTGCGTGGAAGAACGTTAGAATTGCCATAAGCAGGCGCGTGGCAGGCAGATGGCGCCTTATAGGCTGGGGGCTAGCCAAAGTTTGAGGGAAGTCAAGGTCATACTTGACACCAACTTTATAATTGAGATTTCTAAGGGAACGGTTGCTCCCTCCATGATAGATGAGGTCTTGAACGCGAAGTATTCTTTAATAACAACTAACTCAATAATAGAAGAGCTTAACGAGATGTCTAAGCATAACGATGAACTTTCAAGAATAGCCAGAGCCTCGCTCGAAATAATTAGAAGGCTTAAAATCAAAGTAGTTCCTACAGACATTGCAGATGGTGATGAGTCCATCGTAAGCCTTGCAAAGAGTCTTAAGAGTGAGGATGAGCTTGTGGTGGTTGCAACCCTCGACAAGGAGCTTCAAAGGAAGTTAAGAGAAGCCGCTATACCTTACATGTCCTTGAGAAATCGTGGGAAAAGGCTAGGCTTATCATGGGATTTACTTCTCTAATTGAACCTAGAATAGCCTTGACTCAAGCCGTCACCAACTGAACGTGAACCATGTAAGAGCTTAAAAGTCGCCACTACAGGCACAAATTGCGGTGCCGCCGTAGCTCAGCGGGAGAGCGCCCGGCTGAAGACCGGGTGGTCGCGGGTTCAAGTCCCGCCGGCGGCACCTTTAATGTTAATAATTAAGGTGTAAGCTGATGACGGTTGCACTGATATTAGCAGGGGGTTATGGAAAGAGGCTTCGCCCTCTCACTGATGACAAGCCAAAACCGCTGGTCGAAGTCGCCGGAAAGCCTATAATTGTGTGGCAGATAGAGTGGCTCAAAAAACACGGTATAACCGACTTCGTGGTATTAGCCGGCTACCGCAAGGAGAAGATAATAGAGTCCCTGGGCAGCGGATCAAAGCTTGGAGTATCGGTATCATATGTCATAGAAGACGAGCCTCTTGGCACAGGAGGCGCTATAAAGAACGCAAGGCTGATTTACTCGTCACAGGAGTTTTTCATTGTAGTGAATGGGGACATCATAACCAATATAGATGTGGAGCCTCTCTTTGATAGTCTTAAAGGAGACCCTCAGGCCGTAGCAGCCATGGCGCTAGTGCAGCTTAGAAGTCCCTATGGGATTGTTGAGACGGACAACTCTAACCACGTTATCAGCTTCAAGGAGAAACCAATCATAGGCAACTACTGGATAAATGCAGGAGTTTACGTAATGAGATCCTCTATAGTTGAGTACCTGCCGGACAGGGGTGATATAGAGAGAACCGCGTTCCCTAGGCTTGCTGCTGAGAGCAAGCTCATAGCTGTTAAGTATGAGTTGACGAAAAACTACTGGAAGAGCATTGACACCTACAAGGATCTCGAGGAGGCATCTGTAGACTTACAGGCAACGCCTTTGATTTAAGCGGAGTTACGGCCTCTTTTATACGACTAAGCGAGCGCGTGACCTTTAAGGGTAACCGCTCTCACTTTAGGTTTAGCTACTAACAGTTCTTAACGGCAGGACCTAGCTAACCTAACTAGGGAAGAGACATGTCAACGCAGTCGCAGCAGCCTAAGCTAAGACAGCCCATAGTGGTGGTCCTGGGCCACGTTGACCATGGTAAGACCAGCCTTCTCGATAAAATCAGAAGCACGGCCGTTGCTGCCAAGGAGGCGGGAGGCATAACTCAGCACATAGGAGCAAGCATAGTTCCAGCCGACGTCATAGAGAAGCTGGCGGAGCCTCTCAGGAAACTTATACCAATCAAGCTGTCGATACCGGGCCTCCTCTTCATAGATACCCCCGGGCACGAGCTGTTCTCAAACTTAAGAAAAAGAGGGGGCAGCGTAGCTGATTTTGCGATTCTAGTAGTCGACGTTACCAAGGGCTTTCAGAATCAGACCTACGAAAGCCTCGACCTGCTGCGGTCTCGCAAAGTGCCCTTCCTAGTCGCTGCTAACAAAATCGACAGAATACCTGGTTGGACCTCATACCCAGACGAGCCATTTATAATATCATACGAGAGGCAGAGCGAGGAAGCCAAGAGAAACCTCGAGGAAGTCATATATGGTAAAATAGTCCTAAGCCTGTCAGAGCAGGGCTTCAGCGCCGACCTCTTTACTAGGATCAAGGATTTCACCAAGACCGTGGCTGTAGTGCCCGTCTCCGCCAAAACAGGAGAGGGCATACCGGACCTTTTGGCCGTGCTTGCGGGCCTCACGCAGCAGTACCTTAAGAAGAGGCTACAGTACGCTGAGGGGCCTGCTAAGGGCTCAATACTTGAAGTAAAGGAAATACCTGGCCTTGGAACAGTGGTAGATGCCATTATTTACGATGGAGTCATTAAGGAGGGCGACACCATAGTCCTTAATGGTAAAAACGGACCAATAATAACGACTGTAAGGTCGCTCCTGATGCCAGCGCCGCTGAGTGACATGAGAGCGAAGGGCGTTAAGTTTGTGTCAGTCCCGGAGGTTCAGGCTGCCGCAGGCGTAAGGATAGCGGCCTCGGGACTTGACGACGCTTTGGCCGGATCTTCACTTTACGTAGCTACGAGCCCTGACGAAGCCAAAGAGATAGCAGAGAAGCTTAGGGGCGAGGTTAAGGAGCTCATATTTAAGGGTGACAACGTTGGAGTAATAGTTAAGGCTGACACGCTGGGAACCTTGGAGGCTTTACTGGAAGCCCTTAGAAGGCTCAACGTGCCAGTCAAGTCAGCTGATGTGGGCAACGTGAGCAAGAATGACGTGCTAGAGGCCAGCCTAACCGCCAAGGCTGACAAAAGCCTTGGAGTCATACTTGCATTTAACGTGAAGGTTTTACCTGAGGCGGAGCAGGAGGCCGCCAGAAGCGGGGTTAAGATATTCTCTGATAATATAATATATCACCTGCTGGACCAGTACACCGAGTGGCGCGAAAGGCTAAAGGAAGAAGAGATAAATGCGCAGCTAAACCAGCTGGTCAGACCTGGTAAATTCATGATACTGCCCGGCTTTGTCTTCAGAAGGAGTGACCCTGTGATAGTAGGGATAGAGGTACTAGGCGGTGTCGTAAGGCCAGGATATCCCTTGATCAGCTCCAAGGGAAGGGAGGTGGGCAGAGTCCTTGCCATAAAAGATAATGACAAAAGCCTCGATGTAGTTAGGACGGGCGCGAGGGTAGCGATCTCAATAGAGGGCAAGGTAATGGTGGGCAGACAAATAGATGAGGGCGACATAGTCTACACTGACGTGCCTGTTGACCACGCAATTAAGTTATTGACTGATTTCAGGAAATTCATAAGTGACGATGAAGTTATAGTCCTAAAGGAGATAGCAGAACTAAAGAAAAAGCTAGGTCAAAAGGAGTATGTAGTAGTCCTAAACAGGCTAGGATCCTAGGCTTTAACTGATGAGCAGCCCCTTAACATCCCTTGGCAATCATTTAGGTCCTTTCTCTCATAGATTTTGTAATTAACCTTTGGCCCAAAACCTATGGATTACCTAAAATGACTAAATTATGAAGCTGTTAGTAGTTAACATAATCCTCATCGCTAAATATAACCTTGGACTCCCTTTCGAAGCTTTCTGGTGAGTCACTGGCATGCACTACGTTCTCCTGCACTGACAGAGCGAAGTCACCCCTTATGGTGCCCGGCTGCGCCTTTCTGCCATCAGTAGAACCTATCATCTGCCTGACCACAGAGATCACAGAGTCCCCTTCCAGTATCATTGCCACTATTGGGCCGCTAGTCATAAAGTCCACCAAGTCTTTGAAGAAGGGCTTATCCTTATGTACAGAGTAAAACTCCATGGCCTTCTCACGGGACAGCCGTAGCATCTTCATAGCTACGATCTTAAGGCCCTTTCGCTCAAAGCGTGAGATAACCTCGCCTATTAGGCCTCTCCTGACGCCATCAGGTTTAACTAGCACTAGGGTCCTCTCAACGGTCATTTCGCACCCCTACACGGGGTCGTAAATGAGACGGATTAAAACGCTAAACTGGCTTCAAAGCGTAAAAACGATCTAAGATTCCTTGCATTAAGCATCCCCCTAGATCTAACCTATTAATGCGCCTTCGTTGCCAATATACGAGAGGAGTGATGGAAGAGGTAAAAGAGCTGATAAAGTTTGAGACGTGGAGCGCCCCACTTGATAGACCTGCTAACAGTTACCTTGTGATAACTAGTAAGTATAGTTTGCTCATAGACGGTGGATCGTCACCTATACCGGACTTAAAGTCGTATGACATAGACTACGTTCTGTTGACGCACTGGCACTGGGATCATGTGCTGGGCCTAGTAAGATCGGACCTTGACGCTGTTATCTGCGCTTCCTCAAGAACCATCAATTATATATCCAAGGAGCCTCCCACGTATGAAGGCTTCCGGGCGCTGAAAAGCGCTTTTGGCGCGGTGCCTGCGGAATTCGAAGCGGTTGCTCAGAGATCCCTGGGCAACACCGTTACCGTGCTCGAGCACTTCTCTAAAAGAAGGGACCAGCTGGTTGACATAAAATCGTGCGACCCAGTGAGATCAGGTTATGTTAATGCTGTAGAATGCCCCGGCCATTCTGACGACCATGTATGTTATATAGTAGGAGAACACGCCTTCGTTGGCGACTCTATAAATCCTGGCGAAGGCCTCACATTGCTCAGCGTGCCAGATTACATGAGCTCTATGCTAAAGCTTCTTGCCATCGATAACTGGCGCGTGGCCCACCCCGGTCATGGCCCAGAAGTTACCAGGGAGCAGGCAGCCCAATGGCTCTCGGAGCTCTTCAGGAGCAAAGTTGAGAAGATGATCAAACTGGCCTCCTCCCTTGACGGGCAGTGGAGGCCCCTGAAGGATTACTTAGACGTGCTTTATCCTGAGGCTAGTCCTGTGGTTAGATGGATAGGCGCCAGGAGCCTTCTAGGTTACGCCATTTCGCTGCAGCAGCTCGGCGTGGCAGAATTAAAAACCGACGGCTCGCCCTGGCTTATAAGGGCCAAAGGGTAGCGAGCCGTGAAGCTAGTGATCTTAGCCGCTGGCAAAGGAACTAGGCTCCAGCCGCTTACCGAGACCAGGCCCAAGCCTCTGCTACCCATACTAGGTGAACCGCTGCTCTGTCGGCACCTAAGGCTTTTTGCCAACCGCATTAGCCCGGACGAGGTTATTATTGTAGCCTCATACATGAAGGACGTAATATCTAAAGCCATAACTAAGTGCGCAGGGAACCTAAACTTTAAGATTAGTTTTGTAGACCAAGGTGAAGAGCGTGGCACAGGGGACGCCATAAGGGTTGCCATGGAGTTTGGAGGCCCAGACAAATACCTTATAGTTTATGGAGACCTTTTCCTCTCGGAGAGGGCTTATGATGTAATATCTTCTATGAGGCCCTACACGGTGCTGACAGCAAAAGCCAAAGAACCCTGGAACTATGGCGTTGTAAAAATAAGCGAGGGCAAGCTAACGGGCGTCGTTGAGAAGCCCCCCAAGGAGGAGGTTAAAAGTGACTTGGTTTACTCGGGTGCCCTTTCCGTGGACTACGACTTCATTGAATATCTGCGTAGAATAAGGCCTTCGCCCAGGGGGGAATTTGAAGTCACAGATGCCATAAACGTGCTCGCCAGCAAGAATGATGTTAACACAGTTTCCATAGATGTAGATGATTGGCTTGATGTAGGCAGGCCATGGGATTACCTGCTAGCTAACAGAAGGGCCCTCAGAGAACTAAAGGGGCAGATCGTGAAGGGCGAAATTCATAGCACAGCCGTTATAGAGGGCCCGGTTTACATCGGGGAAGGATCTGAGGTAGGCCCCTATACCGTTATAGAGGGCCCGGTTTACATCGGGGACAACGTCAAGGTGGGGCCCTCCACCCACATCAGGCCGGAGACCGTGCTGTTGGAGAGCTCCAAGGCAGGATACGCTGTTGAGCTCAAGGGCTCTGTGCTCATGGAGTATGCCAGGGCGCCCCACTTTAATTACGTCGGAGACAGCGTAATAGGTGAAGATGTCAACCTAGGTGCCGGCACCATAACGGCTAACCTGCGATTTGATCATAATTCCATCAAAATGTCAGTTAAAGATCAACTAGTTGACACGGGCCTCCAGAAGCTCGGCGCAATAATGGGTGGCCACTCCCAGACAGGGATTAATGTGTCGCTTATGCCCGGAGTTAAGGTAGGTTCCTATGCAATAATATATCCTGGCTGCGTCGTCAGAAGGGATGTGAAGAGTAGAGAGGTCTTTAGGTGCTAGAGGTCAAAGTACTGTTAGGGCAGGAGAAGCTTGAAGGCCAGGGTGACCAAGAGAGGTAACCTTGCATTCATTGAAACGGAGTTGGGCCAGAAGGCTGTAATTCCATGGGACACCCTCTGCTCATTTATAGCAAGATACAATCTTGACGTCACAGTTGAGGGCGGACAGATGCCTAAGTGCGTTGAGTACACGCCTCACAGCCAAGAGGAGGTGGAAATAGATGTCGAGGGAGAAGATGAAGAAGATAGCAGCTGAGGCGCGGGAGGTTGTTAAGGAGATCAGGGATCTAGGCTACAGGTGTTCTGAGCCCGAAGATGTGGGCGACTGCCTTGAAAGTTACGTCGAACTAGATGATAACGTAGTGAGGCTCGTGTTCTTACAACCGAGGTATACCGACCTTATATTGGTAAAGCTCACTGATGAGGTAAGCGGCTGTGAGGAAGCCATATACTCACCGCGAGGCCTCTACGTGTTAGCCAATAATCCTAGGGAGGCTGCAGATGTCATAATAAGTAAGGCCAAGATGCTTATCGCAAAGCCCAGGTCAGGCCCTTCCTGACGCCCTCTGAACCTGCAGCTGCTTGGACCCACCAACGCTGCTGTCCTCAAGCTCGCTGGTTATCCTAACCTCGTCGCCTGCAGTGATCTTTATCTTGCCATCATTGGAAAGGGTTATCGCGCCCACGACGAAGGGACTCACTATCAGGTTGATTGACACGTTACCACCGACGTCAAGTAAGAGCTTTGAAGCCTTAAGTATACCTACCCTGGGCACCTTTATGCTTACCTTCCCAGTGGTCTCATCAACGTCGAACTTTATGGTAACCTTGCTGAACTCTATTATATACCCATCTTCAAGCTCGTTTAAGCTGATGACCCCTGAGCCTGAGACATCTGACTCAAAGGTTCCGCCTGAGGAGACCTCAACCACGTCCTCTGAGGAGCTGGCCTGAGGAAGCGCGTCAAACTCGCCATCAATCTTAACTATGCCGAAGGATATCTCACCGGTGAGCTTCTTAAGGCCGACAACTATCATGTGAGGGTTTTCGTAAACCCTACCATCGAGGTTAAGCCTCATGCTCTCTATATGTAAAGAGGTTCTAGGTTCCTGTGACATTAACTTATGGCCCCCAATAGGTCTTCTTTGCGGTGAGAGGCTTTAACTATATCTCTTACCTCTCTAACGGCTCTTTCGGGCCTCTCATGGGTAAACGCCCAGTTATGATAACTCTATAATCCTTCTGGCTAACTTGAGAGCGCCGCCGACATAAGTCATGTTAATCTTGGACCCACTGAAGTAAGAGCCTACAAGCCCCTTAGCATAGCATTCCTTACAAACTCTCCTTACTTCATCGATCTGAACACTATCTTCATAACACACCAGTCTTCCACATACGGGGCAGAACGTTATTGATGGCCTCTGACGGCACAGCTCGCAGAGAGAGCCCTCACATACCGCACAGATCCCTCTCTCTTTATCAAAATGCTTCTCACAGGCCTCTCTGCCGCAGATCTTACATCTGTATCGCGCCTCGGAGGCCCCGCAAATCTCGCAAAGCTTATGTTCGAGGCCCGTGCCTCGCACCCAGCCTCCATAACACGTTAAAACCTTTTTAGCTTAGAAGGCGGGCTAAAAGAACTTTCTCTCTTTACATTAACCAAAAGCATCGCTTTTTAATGCGCCCTGCCCATGAGATGTTCCTCCACGGCTAGAAGCTTCGCTGGCCCAAAGTTCGGCCTAGGCCATTACCACGTTAAGCCCGTAATAGCAAAATAAAGTTCTTAGTTGCTATTGTCTTCATATAAATTCTCTTGATCCTCGTTGGCATTCCTAAACACTAGCGGGTTCTTTACCTTATTCATCTCAAGTTCCGGCACATAATTTGGAAGACTGTATCTGGTGTGCGTCAGCTCTGCAACTACGTTTCTAGCCTTAAGGCTTCCCAGTATCCTTCTCAGCCTGTCCTCCCCTACTATGCCCTGGAAAATAGCCTTCAGCTCCCTCCAGCTTACAGGTGACTTTGCCTCCTCCAGCGCTAGTAGCACCAGCTTCTCAACGTCAGAGTCGTCCAATGCCGTGGTCACTAGCAGACCTCCTTCATTGACGAGCTGCATTCTCATGTTATCGTATTCGCTCAGCACCTTAGCTCTCACTCTTTGTATCAGCGGCTCGCGTTTGATAGCGCTAGGATTTACCATTGGCCGGTCGCCTCTTATCTTCTTATAGTCTCCGAGAGTATATAAACAGTAACACATACCATATATAGAATTTTTATTTAAATATTTTTACTTTACTAGATAATATGTCCAGGACCTCGGCCAAAGTGACCGCCATTGCAGGGGTAAAGACTACGGAGTAAAAGCTGTAAAGCGTATGGTTACCGGCTATATAGACGGCCCAGAGGCCCACGAACTCTGCGACGAAGAACGTGCTACCAGCCCTTATGAGGGCCCTTTCCCTTAAGACGCCTACCACGAACAGCGCTATGGCCGCCACGAGCGCCACAAGCTCCAGCTGTATAGTCATCGACGCTGCAAGTAATGGAGAATAGGAGAGCACGAAGGGATCAACATTGAAGAACCAGCCGCTTGGCGTACTGGTAGGCGGCCCTGGAGGGCGGCTTACCAGATCCCATTTATAGCCTCCTAATGTCTCTTGAATTACATATATAACTCCGAAGTGAATGAATAGAGGAATATAGGTAATTATAAATATCCCAATAACTATAGCGAATATCTTTAGGAACTTCAAGACGCCCGATCTGTTAGGGCTGCGGGAGATTACTAAAATAAGCAGGGCCAGAAGCCCTGGCAGCGCCGTCTCTTTAGAAGCCCATGCAAGGCCCTCAAATACTGCCGATAGATAATAATGCTCCCTGAAGGCGCTCACAACAGCCAAAGATAAGAAAAACGCCGCGTATATGTCAAGCATAGCAACAGAGCCCATAGCAATTAGTATGTGATCTGCAGACGCTGCAAGCCCAGCTATAGCGCCTATAGCTATCCACCTGAGGTCCTTGCCCCACGCTAACCCAATGTATATTATCAGCGGAATAAGGGATGCCATGATTATACTTGGCACCCGCCAATTAAATGGCTTATCTCCTAGAAGCGCCATAGAGAGCGCTATTATGTACTTGCCCAGCGGGGGATGCTCAAAGTTATAGTAATTAGACGCGGTTTCACCGCTATATGGAAAGAGCCTTCCATGATATCCAAATACGTTTACAAGAATTCTCCTTGCAGCATCGACGTAATATATTTCATCGCTGACATATGCGTTATCATAACCTCCTCCTTGGACATGGGAGGCGTACCAAGAGGTTTTCATGGCGATACGATAAGAAGCCAGAGCTATTATTATCAGACCACCCAAGAATATTGCCAGCGTGAGCTTCTTACTGGGCCTCCTGCTAAGGAAGGCTTCATCTGCAGCAGATTTGCCTGAGCTCAAACTGTGTCCCGCTCATTTCTCTCTTCAAGAGCTTTTAGTCTTTCATAGGAGTCGTCACTTCATAATCTCCAAAAGCTTATCCTCGCGCGAAAATCAATAAGCCTTAAGCGAAACACCTAACTTGTTCATAATAAACAAAAAGTAGTTATCTCATATCTCATGAGTTTAACGGTTAGTTAGCGTAGGCTATAAAGTTACGACTACCAAGCATTAGAAGGGTAGAGGCCGTGAGTGAGTGCAAGGTTAACATAGACTTCCTTAGGCATATAGCTAATCCAGCCTTAGCGCTGGCCATGGTCAATATAAGCAATGGCAGGGCGGAGCTACAGGCTAAAAATCAAGAAGAGAGCAAACAGGTTCTCCAAAAGATAACATCGGCTCTGCTAGATATAAAGAAGGGCCTGAGCAATGGCGAGATAAAATATAATTTCAGCATATATGGAGGGGACCCTCGTAATATCGCCAAGTATCTGACTAGTCCTGAGTGGAGAGGCCTTGTGGAGCTTACCTTTGGCGAGCTTAAAGACACCCCTGGTGCCTGGGAGTTCGTCCGGGGCGTGCTCATGGAGCTTCTTACAAAGGCCGCAAATACCTATGGCTCCCAGTGCCCTGAGGTGTCAGAGGCCTGCAAGAATGCTATTGAGGACTTGTCTAAGATGAAGCCAAGCCTCCCTAAGAATCCCGAAGGAACGGAGCTTTCTAAGGCCTGATGCCCTGTTAGCGTTAAAATGATATCTCTTAGTAAATTCCTAGTTTTGATGAAATCAAATGAAGCCTTTCATTCTAAAAACGTTTAAGTGCCTTATATATATTAACAACGTGGCAGATGACGGTATATGGAGCCAACTAACACGCTAATCGGCATAGTCGGCAAAACCAACGTAGGCAAGTCGTCGTTCTTCTCAGCCGCCACTGGAATAGAAGTCCCCATTGAGAACAGGCCCTTTGTTACCATAGAGCCAAACGTAGGAATAGGCTACGCAAGGAAGAAGTGCGTTCACGTGGAGCTTGGCCTGCCTAAGTGCGACGCCTCCAACAGCGCATGTATTATGGGGTATCGCTACATACCTGTTAAGCTAATGGACGTTGCAGGGCTCATACCTGGAGCCCATGAAGGCAAGGGACTTGGCAATAAGTTCCTGGACGACTTACGCAGGTCCGACGTCTTTCTTTTAGTTGTTGATGCTAGCGGCTCAACTACTGCGGAGGGCGTTCAGGTGGGACCTGGCGCCTACGACCCTGTGGAGGAAGTCAAGTTCGTTATGTTCGAGCTGGATGAGTGGATGTATGAGTCCATTAAAAGTGATTGGGATAAATTTACAAAACTGGCCTCAGTAGGAGCCCTGAGGGATCCCGTTGGTGCCTTCTCCCAGCGAGTATCGGGCTTTGGGATAACTAAAGCTCAGGTAGAGGCGGCCCTGGAGGCGTTAAAGATAAGCGACACCGAGCTGCCCAAGCTGGGCGACGACCAGCTGAGGGAGCTCGTGGTGACCCTGAGAAAGATGACCAAGCCTATGGTAATAGTTGCTAATAAGGTTGACATACCGGGTTCCGAGAAGAATGTGGAGAGACTTAAACAAACATTCCCTGACGTGCCAGTAGTGCCCACAAGCGCACTGGCTGAACTTCTGCTAAGGAAGTTATCAAAGCAGGGCCTTGTAGAGTACCTACCTGGCGACTCGAACTTCAAAGTCAAGGGGGTTCTGGACCAGAGAACCCAGAGGGCCGTCGATATGATAAGAGAGCTGTTTAGCAGATACGGAGGCACCGGCGTCATACAAGCTATAAACACGGCGCTGTTTGATGTGCTGAAGCTTATAGCAACGTATCCTGTTGAAGATTTTAACAAGTACACTGATAAGAGCGGCAGGGTGCTTCCTGACGTACTGTTAGTGCCCAAAGGTACTACTGCTAGGGAGCTAGCCTACAGGATACACACAGACTTAGGAGAGACTTTTCTTTACGCAATAAACGCCAAGACAAAGCAAAGGGTGGGCGCCGACTATAGACTCAACGATGATGATGTAATTAAGATAGTAGCGGCCGGAGCTAAAGGCTAATATATGATGGGATATAATTATTAGTTCTCTGTCCTCACATCTCTTAGGCCTCTCAGGACCGAAGCTTCTTCAAGGCCCTCCTTATGGTGCCGCTTGTAGCTAGAGGATATAAAAACACCCTATAGTTATTTATGCTTCTTACAAAGCCCAGGGTAGCCATTAGTTGATCAAAATAGTTAGACCTAACTCTTATGATGCCTCTCCTAAGTTTTGGATCATACATAATAAGCCTAAGCCCTGACAGCGTTAGGCCCTCTAGCCCGAAAATATCCTTAAACTTGTTCTCTATGGCAGCCCTTAGGTCGCTCTCCTGTATCTCGGCCACGGTGGCCACCTCAAACACCACGTATCTTCTCCTTACGCGACCTCCGGACTTCTTGTTTCTCTGAGCAAAGACTACGAGGGTACGCTTAGAGGCTCTAGCAACTACCAGCGAGACGAGCAAGGAAGTTACAGCCGAAAACAGTATGGAAGCTACTATGTCTAAGTTTATTAGTTTTCACCTCTTCTTCGTGAGCTTCCTGGCCTCCCTTTCAGTCTCCCTCAATATTATTATATCCCCCACCCTCACAGAGCCCATGACGTTCCTTGTTATAATCCTACCCTTGTCTTTACCCTCAAGTATTCTAACTCTTACCTGAGTTACCTCGCCAGCAACACCCGTTCTCCCTATTATCTGTATAACCTCGGCTGGGAACCCTATCTCCTCTGTTGTTGCAGAGGCCTGCTGAGCGCCGCCTGCTGAGCTCATAGGTGCTCCCACACAGTAGATTATTCAGGTGATTTTAAGCTCTCATCACTCAGGCTAGCACAGGCTTGGAATCTTTTAAATAAAACTATTATGTTATGCTGAAACATAACCAAGTAGCGTAGGTCATTTCTACTCTATCAAAAGCCCGCAACAATATATTTTTAAAGACTATCGTGAGAAACGAAAGCGTTTTGCTGCGCACCAAGGGTTATAATATAAACCTGGGGTTCCCTAACCCTTGCTTCCAACAAGCGCAGAGGCGCTAGGTTCCGTTATTATGCCTGCCTTGAAGAGCGAGTTAATTATATCAACGAAAATGTCGTCGGCCAAGTCAACATATTTTAGAAGTTGAGGCACGTCAGTTGCTCTCAACACAAGAGGCTCTAGCCCGCTTACTCTACGGTACAAGAGCAGGTAATTGTCTCCCAGGGAATCCCTGGGTACCGTTATCAATAGTGACTTCAGAGCGCTCACGTACGAGAGAAGGTTGGACTGTAACTGCTTAAAGTCATAGGCGCTGACGACGTTAGTTGAAAGGGAGCCCCGTATCTTGGCTGCAGCCGATAGCCTCTCTTCTATCACACCCTGCACATAGGTAGCCCTCAAGATGCTCATCCTCGACCCAGGGAAGATTACCTGCTTAGGACTTATTGAGGTTCAGGCTCCGTGATACTCAGAGGATTTTGATGTTAAGATCAGCTGGGAGGCAATTGCTTAAATAATGATATAACGAGTAACTGCAGCTTATCTCCTGGGAGGCTCGGAGGCGTTACTTAAAGAGCTGCAAGCATCGCGTGCGAGCTCAGAGGCTACCTCGAGTATACTGTTGATATTTATTACCCTCTCTCTGACCTCCTTTATTCTAGCCTGGAGCGCTTTCTGAACCTCGTCGGCAAGCATCCGCTCAGCCATAAGCCTCACCAGTGTGAGCCTTCTCGCCACAACTTTTTCATTTACCATACCGTTACTCCTCAGGTAACTCATGTGGTCCTCTATCGCGCTGGCTATGTCCGCTATCCCTGACCCCATCACTGCGCTCGCCCTCAGGAGTCGTGGCTTCCACCCAGGGTTCTGCTGGCCTAACTCCCCCTTGTCTATAGCGAACGAAAGATATTCGAAAGCCTCCTGGGCGCCCGGCATATCGCTTTTGTTGAGCACATATATGTCGCCTATCTCCATAACTCCGGCCTTTAGCGCCTGTATATCATCTCCAACGCCAGGCATCGTAACTACTACAACGGTATGAACGGTGTTCATGACATCAGTTTCTGACTGGCCGACCCCTACAGTCTCTATAATTATCTTATCATATCCTAAGGCGTCCAAGGCCTCTATCATTGAGAGGGCTGCCAGGCTAAGGCCTCCCTTCAGCCCCCTCGTGGAGACGCTCCTTATGAAGATGCCTGGATCTTCAGCCCTCTCCTGCATCCTAAGTCTATCGCCCAACAGGGCGCCGCCTGTAAGCGGAGAGCTGGGGTCTATTGCTATGACTGCAACCTTGTAGCCCCGTCTCCTGAACTCTATGATAAGCTTCGATATTAGGGTGCTCTTACCGGCCCCTGGTATGCCAGTGATCCCAATGACGTGGGCCTTGCCGGCCATACGGGCTATGGAGTCGAAGATCTCTGACGGCAGCTTGTAGGGGTTCTCCATGAGTGTCAGGAACCTACCTATGCTCCTCAGGTTGCCCTTAGAAGCGCTCTCGAGAAGCTGTTCCAGCGCCTCCCTTTCCACCGCGGCCAAGGTTTTGTCACCCCATTAAAGCCTCCAACTGACGCTTCTTAGCTGCGAGCTCCCTTATTATTTCAGCCATCTTGCTTAGGCTCTCGCCCGGCAGGAACACCTCCTTGACGCCTAGCCTCTTAAGCTCGTCTACATCAACTATAGGTATAGTGCCTCCGACCACGACGGGTATATCTTCACCTCCTAGCTCTTTTAGCTTCTCTATGAGCAGCCTGACGTGGTGCACATGAGCCCCGCTGAGTATGCTAACGCCTATTACATCAGCGTCCTCCTCTATGGCTGCCCTTGCGACTTGCTCAGGGGTCTGTCTTATCCCCGTGTAAACCACCTCAAAGCCAGCGTCCTTGAGGGCTCTTGCTATAACCTTGGCCCCTCTGTCGTGGCCGTCGAGGCCAAGCTTAGCCACTATTACTTTGTAAGGCCTCTCCTCAGTATATTGGAGGCTCGACATAGACTCCATACACCTCCTTGAGGGTGTTCATTATCTCGCCTAAGGTTGCATAAGCCTTCACCGCGTTAAGTATATAGGGCATTATGTTCTCACCTTTTTCGGCGGCCTTTCTAAGCTCGTCTAGGGCTCTCGACCACCTTTGCTGGTCCCTCATGGATCTCACCTGCGCTATCCTCTGCTTCTGCTTCTTCTCTATCTCCTGCTGGTCAAACTCCAGGAGCGGCACCTTCCTGACGTCTTCTACCTCGTTCTCTGTAAATATATTAACGCCTACTATGAACCTCCTTCCCTCCTCCACGTCCTTCTGGAACTTATATGCGGCATCAGCTATTTCCCTCTGCGGGAAGCCCTTCTTGACGGCCTCCAGCATGCCTCCCATGCTCTCTATCTTGTCAATATACTTCCAGGCCCTCTCCTCTATTTCATCCGTTAGCCACTCCACATAGTAGCTTCCCGCAAGTGGATCTATAGTATCCGCCACCCCCGTCTCATAGGCTATTATCTGCTGGGTCCTAAGGGCAATCTTCGCCGCGAACTCGCTTGGAACCCTGAACGGCTCGTCGAAACTGTTGGTGTGTAGGCTCTGAGTGCCTCCTAGCACGGCGGCGAGCGCCTCTATGGCCGTCCTTACTATGTTATTCCACGGCTGCTGGGCCGTCAGCGAGACGCCTGCGGTCTGTGTGTGGAACCTGAGCCACCAGCTCCTGGGGTTCTTGGCGCCAAACCAGTCCCTCATAATCTTGGCCCACATTCTCCTTGCCGCGCGGAACTTGGCGATCTCTTCAAAGAAGTTTATGTGCGCGTCAAAGAAGAAGCTGAGCCTAGGCGCAAAGAAGTCAACGTCGAGGCCTCTGTTCTTGAGCTGCCTCACGTACTCTATGCCGTCGGCCAGCGTGAAGGCCAGCTCCTGAACCGCGGTGGCTCCAGCCTCCCTTATATGATAGCCGCTTATGCTTATCGGGTTCCACTTAGGGAGATTCTTGACGCTCCACTCTATTAGGTCCATGGCCACTTTGACCGCGGGCTCTGGAGGGAAGACGTAGCTCTTCTGCGCCATGAATTCCTTCAGGGGGTCATTCTGCGTCGTGCCCCCTATCCGAGAGTAAGGCACGCCCTGCTTCTCTGCAACTGCCACATAAAATGAGAGGAGCACCGGCGCCGGCGGGTTTATAGTCATGTTAGTTGTAACCTTGCCCATGTCTATGCCATCAAAGACCACCTCCATGTCAACTATGGTTGGAACGCTGACACCAACGATGCCCACCTCACCCTCTGCCATAGGATCATCGGGATCTATGCCTACAAGGGTTGGATAATCAAAGGCTAAGCTTAGGCCTGTCTCACCATGCTCTATAAGGAACTTAAGTCTCTTGTTAGTGTCCTCAGGGCTGCCATAGCCGCTGAACATCCTCATCGTCCAAAGGCGCGCCCTGTACATAGTCGCATGTATTCCCCTGGTGAAGGGGTACTCGCCCGGCAGGCCAAGCTTTTCCATATAATCGAAGTTAGGTATGTCGGCTGGAGTGTAGACCTCTTTAATCGGTATGTCGCTCAGTGTAGTAAATTCCTGCTGCCTCTCAGGAAGCCTCTGAAGCCACTGCTGTAAGGTGGTTCTCCGCCACTCTGAGGCCTTATCGCTTATCTTCTTAATTTCGTCATTATTGAACGTTGCACCCAATGCAGAGCACCCAAAGGTATAACCTATTACAAAGTTTTTATAGGTAATCTAAAGGGCTTAACTAAACCTACACGAACATAACTACTGCATTTAAGTTAACCCTATAAACATCTGGGGGCTCAAGAAAAGGGGGGCCATATGGTAAAGTTATTCTCTGAAATCCTGGGAAAAGAGGTTGAGGTGCCAGAGAGGCCATCGAGGATCGTCAGCCTCTCTCCCGCTATAACGGAGACCCTCTACCTACTAGGAGCTGAGGACAGAGTTGTTGGCGTAAGCTTCTTCTGTGATAAGCCGCCAGAGGTCTCCAAGAAGCCCAGGGTCGGTGCCTACCTGAACATAAATTATCAGCTGCTCCAGAAGCTAAGCCCTGACCTAGTGCTCGTGACCACGGGTGCCCAGAGGGATAAGATCTCTGAACTGGAGTCCAAAGGCTACGTAGTGTACCCTATTCCACTTCCAGTCAGCATGTATGGGATACTTGATAATATTATTGTAACAGGCATAGTGGTTGGAGAACTTCCACGGGCCAGGGACCTCGCATCAAGCCTGGTCAGTAAGTTCATAAGCCTTAAAGGCGCTCTAAAGGGCGTAAAGCTCTACTATGAGATAGACCTGGGAGGGCCCGTGAGCGTAGGGGCCCACAGCTATATAGGTGACGCCTTTGACTTCCTCGGGGCTGAACACCCATTTTCAATGAGCAGGATCCCCTACATAGTTAACCCAGACGCCGATGCTATTAAAAGCTTTGACCCTGATGTAGTAGTCTACGAACAGAAGTTGGGAGAGAACGCGACGCCAGAAAAAGTGGCCAGAAGGCTGGCCTCCAGGGGCCTTGACAGTCTTAGGGCTGTTAAGGAGAATCACATAGTTATACTTGACTACGACAGTTTGGCGCACTACGGTCCTAGCTTCTTCTCCGCGCTAAATGATATGGTTGAAAAGGTCCTAAGGGTAATCAAGAGGGGCTAGCCTTTTCCTCCTTACTTATCGTCTGTGAAGTCTTTGCTTGCTCTTCCTTAAAGTAGAACTCGTTAAGGGTCCTGTTTATGTCAACGAACTTATATGACGTCTTTAGTGCGGAGAGGGCCATTGACTTGTACTTCTCGCTCCCATATATGTTTATAGCCTCGTTGAGATACTTGGAGAACTCCTCGTAATCCTTTTCATCAATTTCCTGCGCCTTTGGATCCGTGTAGATGTTTATAAGGTCTCTAAGGTCCTCCCCAAAGAGCCATCCGTTGACTCCATGTTGAACAACCTCCACTACAGCGCCATCCTTGGAAGCTACCACCGGTATGGCATTTGCAAGGGACTTCATGAAGCTGGTGCCGCTCGCCTCCCATCCTGAGAAGGGGGTGAAGGTCTGTATGTCAGCCCCTGCCTGAAGAACCTTAGCTTTAACTACGTCGTAGTCGTATATGTGTACCACGTTTGGGAACTGCTTTGAGAGCCTGTGGAATTCCTTCATGTACATAAGGCCATCCGTGTCCCTTGGATGCGCCTTACCGCCAACCACGAAGAGCACGTCGCTTAAACCGTTCTCTTCTATGAATCTGGCTATGAAGTAGGGCCTCTTGTAGCGCGTGTTCCTTCTAAGCCACACTATAACAGGCTTGTCCAGGTACTTATCGCCTATGTCCTTGTAAGCCTTTATCATGTTAATGAAGTCCTTCTTAGCCTGAGCGTGGGCCTGCCACACGTCATCCTCTGCTAAGTTATCAAGGCCCTTAGATGCTATCAGCTGCTTCAGTGCGGGGTGCTGCCACCTCTCAACGTCGACACCGTTGGTTATATGGGATATCTTCTCGGAGTACTCCTTGAACGTTTTCTTCGTTATCTCCTCATGCTTTGCTGAGACGGCGTAAGTTACCACTGCGCGCTCCATGCCTACCTTGGTTAATATGACGTATGGATCTGGACTGCCAAAGCCGAACTCCTCGCCTAGGACCGCTGTAGGGTACACGGGGTGCCCCCAGGGTCCTGGCGTGTGAGTTATGAAGCGGTACTGCTTAAACTCGGGCAAAGCCAACATGACCAGCACCGTATATGCCTCCTGCAGGTCTATGTTCCTTACATTGTCGAGACCTATGTAGTCCCTGATGTAGGTGGCGGCAGCCTTGGCTAAGAATATGTATTTGTAGATGTTCTCCTCAAAACAGTTTTCTATGTAAGCCTGCTCGCTGTACCTCCTCGCCCATTCAGGGCACACCGCCTCCATGAACACTACTTTAGCTTTACCCCTATCATAGATCCAAGGCCTTGCTATTACGTTGTTTCCCTTCACCTTCACTACAAACTCCTTCTCTGGCCTTAGCAGGGTCTCAAGCTCGATGGGCTGCTCCTGCTCCCTGGGCACAGGAGTGTTGTCCTCCTCAAAGGTATAGTCAATGTACCCATGCCTATAGAGAAGCGTTATTACGTAATATTTAGCGCCTCTCCTTGCCATAGCGTAAAACTTGTCCCCCTCAAGAACTCCTAGACCTCCAGCGTAGCTATACAGCTCGTCCAGCGCTATTTCCGGCGTGACGGAGACTATCACGTCCTTTGCCATATTTTCACCTGCAGGAGCAGGGCTCCTGGCAAATAATATTTATATCGTTAGAGCCGCAATTAGAGAATCTTAATTGGGCGACACTTCACTTAGCTCTGCACAGAACGAATCCGTCCAGATAATTGTTCCTTAAGCCGCCCTCCAGCAGTATTTCCCCACACTCTACTAGCGAGGACAGCTCTACGGCACGGCGAGTTACGTAACCCATTATTGTTTCCCCTCCGTAGGTCCTTTCTACATAAATAGCGTCGGAACCTAAGGGGCTCGCCTTAAAGTAGCCATACCTCAAGGCCTTAGATGCTTTCCGAAGGGCTATGAGCTTCCTAACTAAGTCGAGAAGGTCCTTGTCCCACAGGCTCTCATCCCATGGCATTGGAAGCCTGTTGTCAGGATCCTTGCCTCCCCTGAGCCCAACCTCATCGCCATAGTAGGCGCTGAAGGAACCGTACATGAGGGCCGTTAGAACTAAAGCTCTGGCGACGAGATCCTTAGAGCCTAATATGTCCATTACGCGAGGCGTGTCGTGGCTGCCCAGCAGGTTATAGAGCGCGTTGGCAACATGTAGGGGCAACCTAAGGTACTGCCTATTGAGCTTTTCCGAGAGCTCGAAGGCCGTCATCTCGCCCCTGAAGAAGCTCAGTATAGGGCCCCTGGCCTCGTAGTTCATAGCGGAGTTCGAAATTATTCCCATGGGGAATGCAGAGAGCTCACCCATTATTTCCATTATAACCGGCGACTCAGACCTCCTGTTCACTATGCACTCGTACAGGTATTTCATAGCGTCGTCGGGAAGCCCGTGCGCTACATCTATGCGAAAGCCATCTATGCCTCTTGCCACCCAGTCGCTTACTACCCTGCAGAGCTCGTCCAGGACGGCTCTGTTTTGATGGTTTAGCTTTGGCATTCCCCACAGCTTTGCAAAGGTCTCATAGAACGGGTCCTTAGAGCGAAGTTCCTCAGGGAAGCTCCTACAGCCAGAATCAACGTACCTCTCGAGCAGCTCTGCATCGTGGGCCACCTCATCCTTTGAGTCCACAAGGAATCTGTACCAGTTCCAGTAAACCGAGCTCTTCCACCCCTTCAAAGCGTCAGAAAACTCCTTAGAGCAGGGAGACGTGTGATGTACCACTAGGTCCAAAACCACCTTAATTCCAAGCCTATGGGACTCCTTCACTAAGTCCTCTAAGGCTTCCTCGCCGCCCAGCGATGGATCTACGCGATGTTGGTCTATAACGTCATAGCGATGATAGCTGTTAGAGACATATATGGGAGTTAAGTATATGGCTTCGAACCCGACGGATTTTATGTAACTGAGCTTCTCTGCAAGCCCTTTAAGGTTGCCTCCTATGCGCTCCCTGGGCCTTGTTTTTAGCTTAACAAAATCCTCCCTATAGCCCGCGAAGCTGTCCGGAAACACAAGATAATATGAAGTGCCCAGGTACCATGGTATAGTATCACTGTAGTAGCCGCTTTCTGCCATCCATGGCTCCCTTGATCCCAGACCATCAAACCCGAAAGGCAATTTCTTGCCGTCGACTGAAAGCAAGAAGTAGTATGCCTCGACTCTTCCGGGGACTCTCGCCTCGTAGTAGTCCCTGTAGGAGTCCCTTAAGGCCAGTTCCGCTTCAAAGGGCTTCCATGATCCTTCCACGAGAGCCAGCAGTGTTACGGAGTCCACCTCTTCCCGCACAGTAAAAACCCTCACAGCAGTGATTCCTCCATAGCCCGAGAGGTAACCTGGCCACCTTTCGTCGTGCAGTATAAGGTTACCGTGAAGCCCGCCCTCAGAAATGGCATCCCTGATTTCCTTAAGTCCTGCCTCGGCCACGCTGGCCATCACTCTTCCCATGTTTAGGCCTAGATCCACCTCAGCGGCTCTTGGGTTCTCATAGTCCGTGTAGACTCTGTAAAGGCTGTCGACAAACGCATAATGATAAAGTCCTTCCCTGACGGGTACCCGCGCAACTCCCCTATTGCCTTTCCTCTTCAGCTCAACTCTGCCCGGGAAGTATGACGTGAACTCTGACACCAAGTATATGTGCTTTCCCGCGGCCACCTCAGGCCACGGATAGCTGAAGATAAGGTCTGGCTCACCATACCTGTCCTTGCCTAGCCGTGGCCTGACGCTCATATACATGGCTTCAACACCGGCCTGCGCCTTTAGGCGTTCCATATTTACGTTACGGTCTAGCTTGCTCCATGTAAATAAGGGTAGCTGTGGGCTCTGAGTTAGCATAAAGTTAATTGCTGTCTACTCTTGAGTGTCCGCTGACAGCAGCGCTGACCCTCCTCCCGCCCAAAAGGCAAGGCTTGCCTTTCATTTCGCCAACGACTTTCCGAAACGCTAGAAGGGGTCTCTTCAGAGCTTATTAATTAATCCTGAGACTGGGAGGCGTGGGTGGGCCTGTGAAGCTGTTTGAGTATGAGGCTAAGGAGATCATAAGGAAGTACGGCATCGAAACGCCGAAGGGCGTCGTAGTGCGCGAGGGTGACGATATAAGGAAGGCCATAGAAAGCTCGGGCCTAACCCCTCCACTGGCCGTTAAGGCGCAGGTCCTGGTTGCCGGAAGGGGCAAGGCCGGCGGAATAAAGCTTGTAAATAACGTTGACGAGGCCGTCTCGGTGTCCCAGCAGCTCTTCAAGACTCCAATCAAGGGAATAAAGCCCTCTATCCTGCTTATAGAGCAGGCCATAAAGCATGATGCGGAGCTCTACGCTGGAATAGTGCTTGATAGGGCCGAGAGGAAGCCCCTCGTGCTGGTAAGCAAGTACGGTGGCATGGATCTTGAGGAGGTCGCTAGGGAGCACCCCGAGGCCATAATAAAGTACTACGTGGACCCATACAAGGGACTAAGAAATTATGAGGCCAGAATACTGGGCAAGCAGCTTGGCCTCACAGGCAAAGCACTTTCAAGCTTTGAGAACTTCCTGCAGGCGCTGTACAGGGCATTTATGGACTATGACGCTGAGCTCGCCGAGAGCAACCCGTTGGCGCTTCTGCCAGACAAGGTTCTGCCCCTCGACCTCAGGATAATAATCGACGACAATAGCCTCTTCAGGCACACGGAGTACGCCGCCACCGAGAAGGAGAGGCTCGGAGAGCTCAGCGAGAGGGAGATAGCGGCCAGAGAGAAGGACCTTGCCTACGTGGAACTTGACGGTGATGTCGGGGTTATCGGAAACGGGGCAGGGCTCACTATGACCACCATGGACCTCGTCTACGAGTTTGGAATGAAGCCTGCCGACTTCCTTGACGTAGGAGGGGGAGCTGAGGCTGAGCACATAAGGGATGCCGTTGAGTTCGTTATGAGTGACCCCAAGGTCAAGAAGGTGTTCATAAACATATTCGGAGGCATAACTAGGGCCGACGAAGTTGCCAGGGGCATAGTAATGGCGCTCAAGGACCTGGGCAACAAGGCCAAGCCCCTAGTTGTGAGGTTAACTGGGACCAACGAGGAGCAGGGAAGGGAGATTCTTAAGGAAGTGGGCATAACGCCATACAGTGACCCGCTGGAGGCGCTTCAGGCGCTTAAGAACCTGTGAGGTGATGGGGATGGGCATAATAGTTGACGAGAACACTAAAGTAATCGTACAGGGCATAACTGGCAGGGAGGGTTCATTCCACACAAGGCTAATGCTTCAGTATGGCACCAAGGTAGTCGCCGGCGTGACCCCAGGCAAGGGAGGCACTACTGTTGAAGGCGTGCCGGTTTATGATACCATGGATGAGGCGGTGAAGGCGCACCCTGACGCCAACACGTCAATAATATTCGTGCCAGCTAAGTTTGCCGCTGACGCCGTCTTTGAGGCCATAGATGCCGGCATTAAGACCATAGTAGTCATAACTGAGCACATACCCATACACGACGCCATGGCATTCGTCAATTACGCCAAGGAGAAGGGCTCCATAATAATAGGGCCCAACTGCCCAGGCATAATAAATCCAGGCAAGACCAAGGTTGGCATAATGCCAGCCAACGTCTTCACGCCAGGGCCCGTTGGAGTGATGTCTAGAAGCGGTACCCTCACCTATGAGGTGAGCTACTTCCTCTCCAAGGCCGGCCTAGGGCAGTCAACGGTGATAGGAGTTGGCGGTGACCCCATAACTGGGCTCACGTTCCCAGAGGTAGCCGAGATGTTCGAGAGAGACCCGCAGACTAAGGCTATAGTTATGGTGGGCGAGATAGGCGGCGACGCTGAGGAAAGGGTGGCCAAGATGGTCAAGGAAGGCAAGATAAGGAAGCCCATAGTAGCGTTCATAGCCGGCCGCACAGCGCCCGAGGGCAAGAGAATGGGCCACGCAGGCGCCATAATAATGCTTGGCACTGGGGCCTACAAAGACAAAGTTGCCGCGCTGGAGGACGCTGGGGTAAGGGTGGCCATAACGCCCTATGAGATTCCTAAGCTTGTGAGCGAGGCCCTCAAGAGAGCCTAAATCATTAGTCCCCAACTGCTTCCCTCCTTTTCTTTGATTGCACAACCTCGCTGGTGCCGCTTGCCACAACCTCGTATAGCACTGCAGTCTTGCCAGGCATAGGCCTTAACAGCCTGCCAAGCCTCTGTATGAACTGCCTCCTAGAGCCAGTTCCAGAGACGAGTATCCCAACGTTGGCGTCAGGTATGTCAAGGCCCTCATCGCCTACTGTGGTAACCACGAGCACGCCGCTCTTAAGTTTCTTAAACTCGTCAAGGGCCCTGTCCCTGGCCTCCCTCTCAAGGCCTCCATGTATGAGGAGCGCACCGAGCCTCTGAGCAAGCTCCTCGGCCTGCCTCTTATACTGCGTGAATATTATTATCTTGGAGCCCTTATTCAGCTCCTGCTTTGCAATATCAACTACCTTGTCCAGCTTGCTTCTGCTCTCCTGCACTATAGACTGCATCTGGGCCCTGACCCTCAGGGCCTGTATGGCGTTCTGCTCGCCCTTCTTTGCAGCCTCAAGGACCTCTTGGAAAGTCCTTCCCATAGCGAATGAGGCGTACCGCTTCCTCAGTTCATCGTATAGCTTCTGCTCCTCCGGCGCGAGCTTGACCGTGACTCTCCTTATCACGTAGGGCGCCAGGAAACCCTCCTGCATTAACTCGGACGCGCTCTTCTGATAAACTATGCCTCCTACCAGCGGGAACACCTCCTCCTGTTTGTTATCCTCCCTGACTGCTGTGGCGGAAAGCCCCATGCGATATGGGGCCAACATGTACTCCGCTATTGCCTTAAACTTGTCAGCCGGTAGGTGATGAGCCTCGTCAAAAATTACCAGGGCAAACCTCGGGGACAGCTGCCTCACATACCTATATGCTGTCTGGTAGGTGGTCACTGTTATATCGCCTATGGACTTCTCGTCTCCATAGAACGCCCCCAGCAGGCCACCGGCATCTGTGAACCTCCTTATGGCGTCGCTCCATTGCTTCACGTGCTCTTTAGTGTAGGCCACTATGAGGGTCTTCACATTGGCTGCTGCTATGGCAGCTATGGCCACCACCGTTTTGCCCGCGCCTGTCGGCAGGACTATTACCCCCCTGTTGTTGTTCTTTGACCAGGCGTCAAGAGCCTCCTGCTGATAAGGCCTTAGCTGGCCCACGAACTTTACCTGCCTGGGCAGCTTAGCCCTCTCCAGTAGCCCTATCTTATCATCAACTATTACCCCCTTACTGTTCAAGTGCCTGACAAGGTCATAGTATAGGTAAGGCTTGGCTATGTAGCTTCTTAGCTCTTTGCTGTACTTAAGCTGCGCAAGATACTCCTGCAGGTATGGTTTCAGCATGAGCTCGCTGGATATTACGACCTCGCTGCTAGAGTTGAGACCTATCTTAACCGTGCCCTTTCTCCTCAGGTACTCCCTCAATGTTTCCAGGTCCTGTTGGGGAATGGAGTCCTTGAGCTCCTCCAGCTCCCTTAATATGTCAACAGGGCCTAGGCCTGACTCCTTGGCCTTCTCATCGCTCAACTCAAATATGGAGAACCCTCTGTCGCGGCCCACGTATTTAGAGAACTCGAGGATCCTCTGAAAGTCCTCGTCGCTGAGCCAGCCGCGCACCTTAAACCTCGGTGGGATCTCCAACTTGATCATCCTTTAGTAACCTATAGCCCTGCACCTCGCTGGGCTCTCCTACACCTAGCTTTCTCAGGAGGTTCCTTATCTTTATAGGGGGGTCAGGCCTTGATATAAGCTCGACGCAGTCACCCTCCAAGCTGGCTGCGTCCACCTCAGGCAAATTGATGGCGTCTAGGCGAGCTTCATTTTCACAGAGCCTCACCACTACCTTTAGGACCTCGAGGCATGTAAGGGACACGAAGCACCTGGCGTAAATTTCTCTGTTGTCATCAGAGTGAATTAGCACGTCAACGTAGTTTACCTCGCTTGAGACCAGCTGTGAGAACAGCTCGTAGACATCGTCTCTGCTAAGGCTTGTAAACAGCTCCTCCAGGCAGAGGGGGCCAGCTCCTGGCGTGGGTTCTAGGTCATCCCCTTCAAAGGAGTCCCCTCTTAAAACCCTCTTCATAGCCAGCCCCCTGAGCTAACGGTGCCTGGAAGTCAAAAGTCACTAACAGACCTTTGAGCCGGGCTGGACAGGCTCGGCCACGGTAAGTATAACCGGCTTCTCCGAGTCCCCGCACGGAGCCGCCAACAGCATGCCCTGGCTCGTCAACCCTGCCATCTGCTTAGGCTTAAGGTTAGCTACAACTATTACATACTTACCCACCAGGTCTTCAGGCTTATACCACTTAAGCAGCCCGGCGAGTATCTGCCTCTGCTCTGATCCAAGGTCAACAGTGAGCCTTATCAGCTTCCTGCTATTAGCTACCGGCTCTGCAGACAAAACCTTGCCAACCCTCAGGTCTACCTTTGCGAACTCGGAGTAATCAATAATGTTGTCACCTGTTCGACCCTGCGACTGGCCCTCCTGGCTCAAGAGGCTTCACCCCCCTCGCCCCCTCCAGCAACTTGCTGCTTCTCCGCATACCACTCCTCCTTACCAAGGTAAGGCTGCCTCATAGTTAGGCCGATTCTAACCGCTGCCATCCTCCTCGAGGCCTTGCTGACCTGAGTTATCCTCACCCTGACTATGTCATTAACTCCAACTACCCTGCCGCTCTCGCGGCCCTTGAAGCTCCTGGTCTCCTGTATGAAGTCGGCGTCCTCGTCCATTAGCTGGGTCCTGTGTACAAAGCCGTCAGTAGGCCCGAGGCTCACAAAGGCGCCGAACTCCCTTGCGTCGCTGACTATGCCTTTGTCGACCTCCTGGAGCAGGGGCTCAAAGCTCAGGACCCTGTACCTGACGGGGAAGTAAATCTGGGGGTCGTTAGGCAGAAGCACACCATCACCCTCTACGTCAGCGTCTATCACAGATATTATAATACCCATTGTCTCATCCACTTGGCCCTCAAGCTCCTCTCGAAGCGACTGAAGCACTGCCTGCTTTATCTCACCGCTGTAGGCTAACTCAGGCCTCACCCCAACCCACTCGTAAAGCGTATACTCGGCGTACAACTGCGCCCACCTGTTCTTAGCTCCTCTCCACTCAGAAATCGGGAGGCCTTTAAGCTCTCACAAGGCTAACAGGTACTGGGGTCTAGATCTGAGCGACTTTAACTTTAACGAGCTCAGGTACATGTCTGTCAAGCTCCTTAGGGCAGCCAGGGCCTTCTTTCAGCTCACTGACCTGTCTAAGATAACGGGCTTACCGTCTCCCATGCTGTCACGTTACATCAATGGCAGTACGCTGCCCTCCGAGGGCAACGCTAAGAAAATCGTGGACTCCCTCCTCTCGAGGGAAGTCATCACAAGCATTGTGGCCAAGGCCATAAAGGTGTATAACGGCTTTTACAACATAACCGGCGTAACGCTTGACCCCATGGCCTTAACGCTGGTCTCTGAATACGTTGTAAAGAGGTTTGACAAGACCTTCACGTGCGTGCTGACGCCCGAGGCCGGGGGCATAAGCCTGGCCACCGCCATAGGCCTAGCAGCTAACGTGCCCATAGTGGTCGCCAGAAAGCAGAGGCCGCCCTCGGAGGAACCCATACTTGAGGCCATGTACCTCTCCGGGCCCGCCTCCTACACGGTGTTCTACGTGACTAAGAGGGAGCTTCCCAAGGACTCCAGGGTCCTAATAGTTGACGACTTTAGCATACATGGCCACACGCTCAGGGCCCTGGCCGAGCTTGTCAGGAGGGCCGGGGCTAAGCTCGTTGGAACAGTCGTAGTGGTGGCCGTGGGAACTGACTGGAAGGTTGCCGAGAACTCGGAGGCCCTGTTAGAAATAAGGGGTTAAGCTAAGGCTTTGGATAGCTCTTTAGCTACTAGCGGCGCCACGTCAACTTGTTTGACGATGCTGCTCTGAGCCGGCGTGGTGTTAGCAGCATAAACCTGGGTTATGCCTGCAGACCTAAGCCTCTCTTCGGCTCCCTGAGCTAAGACGGCGTGCGCAACCATAACAATTATGTTCCTGGCGCCCTGCTCCTTAAGCATTTCTGCAGCCTTTGCCACCGTGCCTCCTGTGCTAATGATGTCGTCCACTATTATCACGTCCTTGCCAGCTACGTCCAACTGCTTTGGTCTCATGGTGATCTCGCCTGTGACTCTATCCCTTTGCTTTTCAATGTAATCATAAGATGTTCCCAGGTGCTCCGCGAGCGATTTTGCCCTTTCAAGGGCTCCAAGGTCAGGCGACAGGACCACGTAGTTAGGGCCGCTTATCCCAAGTATGTCAGCCATGTAAGAATAGGGCCTCACGTTAAGTGCGACGCCAGGGAACTGCCTTAGGCTTTCGGCTTTATGGACCTCCACTGTAGCTATGTGGGTAAACCCGGCTGACCAGAGGGCTCTCAGCACAGACCTTACGCTGACCGGCTCCCCCTGAAGAAACTGCCTGTCTTGCCTGGCATATGCAAGATAGGGAGCTACCAGTATGACCCTGTTAGCCCCAGAAGCCTTAAGCGAGTCAGCCGCCAGCAGGCTGGCCACCACTGACGAGTCCTGCCTGGGTATCATGGTCTTGACATATATCGCGTCCACGCCCTTAACATCGCATGTAACTCTAATATACTGCTCTCCATCAGGGAACTCCTTGTATTGGGGCTCACACAGGGACCCATTTATCGAGTTAGCCAACGACTTAGCGAAAGCCCTAGACACCTCATCTGGGCCTGACACTACTGCATACAAGGCCCGCGCCCTTGAGCTTCTTTGAGTCTTAGGAATTTAGCTCTATAAGTTAAAGCGAACCCTCAAGGACGTGTATTACATGTCAGCCTAACGAGAAAGTTAAGCGGGACTTTTTATAAGCTAGCACTTTCCCTAACGTAAAACCATTATGCCTAATGAGCCACTAAAGGTTATATTCGGCAGAGCCTTAGATAATATAAAGTGGTTTGGGGACTGTATATGGGCGCACAGGCCATCGTTATGATAAACACGGACGTCGGCAAGGAGAATGACATATTTAATGAGCTTCTTAAGATAGATGAGGTCAAGAAAGTCTACATGGTGTACGGCATTCACGATCTTGTGGCCTTTGTGGAAGCGGAGAACATGGATAAGCTCAGGTCGCTGATAACTGACAAGATAAGGAAGCTTAACGGAGTAAAGAGCACGCTTACCAGCATAATAGTCGTTGGAAAGGAGAGAAGCTAAAAGGAATGAGTCCTGTTCACCCCATGCCTTCATATAATATTTTGTTAAGCGCTAGTTGTTGGCAGCGACTATACTTAAATCCTGTTGCCTGGGTTTACATCCTTAAAAAGAGTATTTGTCTGCGGAATTAAGGGTCGGCAGTACAAGATCTTGTAAAGAGCGTGACCTCCCTTGAGAAAGCTTACAGGCGACGTAGTGATCGCCGGTTTAGGACTCGCCGGCTCCCTGCTCTCACTAAGGCTTGCCGAAAGAGGCTTTAAGGTGACGGCCTTTGAACCCGTAGAGCCTTCTTACGTTAAGCCATGCGGCGAGCAGCTGACACTCGAGGAGCTGCCATTAAGGCTAGCCAAGGCCTATGATGTCATAAAGACCATAGTAAACTTTGTCCACGTTTTTGTTGAGGGTAAATACATAACCACGACCAACATGAGCGGAAACTCCAGGTGGGCCATAATAGACAAGCCCCGACTTATAATGTCGCTCAGGAGGTCAGCCCTGGATAACGGTGTTGATATAATAAGGAGGCCGTGGAATGGCGAGCGAGGGGCCCTGACCATAGATTCAAGGGGGCCCTACAACCTGCCTCTTTCATCGGAAGTCCTTGCACTAAGGGTTATAGCTAAGGTACCCGCGTGGAGCTCTGAGGAGGCAATCCTTGACTTTAGGCCCTCTTCAGGAGGCCTTTATTGGGTATTCCCTTATGATGACAGCGGCCACTTAATAAACGTAGGCGCTGGCTTTGTCGGGCTTTATGACGCCGTCCACCTAGAGGGCTTGGTCCGAGGTTACATTAAAGAAAAGATAAGCCAGAACTTTGATGTTTTGGAAGTTAAGGGCGCACCCATAAACGTGTTCACTAACCCCTCGCTCAGCACCGGCGACATTATTAACGTAGGCGAGGCCGCAGGCCTTGTAATGGCATGGAGCGGCGAGGGCAACAGGCCCTCCATAGTTTCTGCGGAAGCGTTAGTCGGTGCAATATCAAGTTATGGCATTGAAGACCGTACCTCCATCCTTAAGAAATATTCTGAAGGCATATCCAGTCTTTTAAGTTCAGCTGTGCTATCACGGCTTCTAACTAGGGCCAGTTACAGATCTCCCTTGGCTGAGGGCCTCCTGAGGAATATGCCTAAATGGGCCTGGGACCTTTACGTCAGGCAAGAGCTTGGCCTAGACGACTTTCTGAGGGCTGCCCCTCAAGCCATAGCTTCCATGCTCGCGAGGCGAGAGGATAAAAGATAAGCTTTAAAGTTAGCGCAGGAAGGCTCTACCGTGAGGGCCCGTAGCTCAGCCAGGTAGAGCGCCCGGCTCATAACCGGGTGGTCCGGGGTTCAAACCCCCGCGGGCCCATAGCCCCCTGAGGTTTTAGTAAAGCCCACGGAGCTCTTCTACGTTCAGCCACAGCCTAACCCTTGGCCAACAGATGATCATTATCTCAACGGTAAAGGTTACGTAAGAGTAAAAGAGTGCAAGCCACAGCTCAATAAGTGGCAGCGATGAGGACGGTGGAGCGACTCTGAATAATGATGTGCGACTATCCCCTGAGCTGCCCTTTTAAGTAACTGCGCATATTTAGCTCTTTTCCTACTAGAAAAACTTATAGATAAGTAAAATATATTCAGCTAATGGGTGAACTGAAGACCTTAAAATAGGCTTTTAAGCAGCTGTATACAGCTCTCTCCTTTTGACGGCGGTGCCTATGAAGCTTCCAGAGAAGGTTGACGTGGTATTCATAGGCGGTGGTGGCGCCTCTTATCCTGGGGCATTCGAGCTGGCGGAGGCAGGGCTCTCGGTGCTCATGGTTGACGAGAAGGGCAACCTGGGGGGCGACTGCCTCTACGCAGGCTGCATACCATCAAAGACTGTAAGAACAAAGATCCTGGAGTACACCTCGACCACGAATAGGATAGACCCCGAGCAGATATGGCAGGAGGTCGTGAAGGCCAAGGAGGAGGTCCAGAGGATCAGGTACGAACACCACATGGAGGAAATAAAAGAGCATGAGCCTAACCTATCCTTTGCTAAGGGCTGGGCCACAATACTTGGACCTAACAAGGTTAAGGTGGACACTGAGGAGGGAACCTTTGAGGTCGAAACTAAGAGGCTCGTCATAGGTGCTGGGGCGGAGCACGTGATAATACCAATCCCTGGTAAGGAGCTTGCCATCACTAGCGACGCGCTCTTCGCCTACCAGAAGACGATGGGTCACCTGCCAAAGTCCCTGGCAATAGTAGGTGGCGGCTACATAGGGGTTGAGGTAGCTGACATGCTGAGCAGGCTTGGTACTCACGTATCAATTGTGGAGATGATGGACAGGCTTCTGCCTAACATGCCTCCGGAGCTCTCAGAGGCCGCAATGCAGCGCATGAAGGAGGCAGGCGTTGATGTGTACCTCAGGAGCCCAGCCCAGAGCATCGAGAAGAGGGGAGAATATAAGGTGCTTAAGGCTAAGAGCGCCGACGGCAAGGAGGTTGAAGTTGAAGCGGAAGAGGTACTAATGGCGGTGGGGAGGAGGCCCAGGACCAGGGGCTATGGGCTGGAAGCGCTCGAGAGCCAGGGGCTTAAAGTCGACAAGACCGGCGTGCAGGTGACGCCTGGCCTCAGGACTACCTTGCCTAACGTGTATGCCGCTGGCGACGTCACTGGCAAGGCCATGCTCTTCCACGCCGCAGTTAAGGAGAGCGTCATTGTGGCAAAGAACATACTTACCGGTAAGGAGGTCTACAGGTTTAACTACCACTCGGTGCCATATACTATATTCACATACCCTGAGATTGCCATGGTTGGCTACACGGAGGACGAGCTGAAGGCTCTGGGGATACAGTACGAGGTGGTCAACTACTCGCTTAAGCACGACGCCCAGTCAGAGATCGTGGGCCACAGGGAGGGCTGGATGAAGATACTGCTCGAAAGGGAGTCCCTCAGGATACTGGGCTTTGAGGCCTACGCCCACGATGCCGCTGAGCTGAGCGCTGTGTTTGCGGCAGCTATAGAGAACAACCTGACCGCCAAGAACCTAGCATGGGTGGCAGGGCCTCACCCGCTGACGTTCGAGTCTATAAACTATGCCCTGAGGCCCTACTTCTGACCCTCTTTGATCCCTAAGAACTCTTTTGAGAACCTGTGAGGCAACAGCTCCGAGAGCCTCCAAACCTTTAACTTATTTCCCTCCTTTGAGAACGAGTATATTATTGTGTCGTCATCGCCAAACTCAGCTATCACCTGCAGGCACGCCCCGCAGGGAGGGGCTGGCTCCCCCCTCTCTACCATGACTAGGACTTCCTTCACTTTTCTCTCCCCGCTGCTTACAGCCTTGAATATAGCAACCCTCTCGGCGCACATGCTTAGTCCATAGCTCGCGTTCTCTATGTTAACGCCACTATAAATGGCTCCAGAGCCTGCCCTTACGGCCGAGGCCACCCGATAGCCGGAGTAGGGCGCATAAGCCCTGTCTATCGTCTCTCTGGCCTCCTTTAACAGGTCCTCGGGCGCGCTCATGGACTAAACACCCTTTATAAGTTCCGACCGTTCGCCTAAAGAGCTTCTCAACATCGCTCCCCATAGTTCCTATAGTCTCAATTATTACAACATAGCATATATATTATCTATAGAATTCTATAGAACTCTGCATATAGTATAGAATTGCTTAAATAGGATAAGTAGCACGGGGCTATTCGGTGAGCTGGTGTCCGACGGAAAACAATTAGGCAATAGCGCGAAGGGCTCCCCATTCAGTCTTCTTGACAAAGGAAGGTTTACCATGGGCCTCCTCAAAGTCGTCTTGATCTCCGGAATGGGTTTCTTCACGGATGCCTACGACCTCTTCAATATCAACATAATGCTGCTCTTCCTGACGCCCCTGTGGCACCTCACTAGCGTGCAGGAGTCACTGCTAGCCTCCTCAGCCATATTCTCAGCAATCGTAGGTCAGCTGCTCTTTGGGAGGCTTCTGGACCTTCTTGGAAGGAAGAAGATATATGGAATAGAGGCAGGCATACTTGCCGCTGGAGCTGTACTCAGCGCTTTCTCAACCAACTTCACAATGTTGTTGGCCACTAGGACCATCATGGGCCTAGGCATAGGCGGCGATTACCCGGCCTCAGCCACCATAGCAAGTGAGTACGCGCCCACTTCTAGCAGGGGCAAGAGCGTTGCACTCGTCTTCTCAATGCAGGGATTTGGCATAGCCACAGCGGTGATCACGGGCCTCCTGGCGGCCGCATACCTGCCTGCAGGCATGGCCTGGAGGGTGGTGGCCTTTGTAGGGGCGATACCCCCCGCCTTCGTTGTCTACTTCAGAAGGCACGTGCCCGAGACGCCCAGGTACTCCCTGCTTGTAAAAGGTGACGCCAGCGAAGCCAGGAGGGGCCTCAGGCTAGTCCTAGGCTCTGACGGCGAGGTCGCCAAGGCAAAGGCGCAGCGCACGCCCATCTCTGAGTTCTTCAGGGAGTACTGGCCCCTGCTTATAGGCACCACACTGCCATGGACGTTTATGGACATGGCGCTCTACGGCACCGGCGTGTTCTCGTCCTACGTGACTTCATCGCTGCTGCCTACAAAGAGCTTGACCGCCTCTGTCCTGAGGGCCGGCGTACCCCTGCTAATAGGGATACCTGGCTACTTCGCTGCAGCAGCGCTTGTCGACAGGCTTGGCAGGAAGCCCCTTCAGCTAATTGGGTTCGCCATAGTGACAGCCATCTACATCCCCATGGCGCTCTACTACATGAAGTTCATAAGCGTAAACAGCTACCTGCTCTATGCCTTCTTCGGGCTCTCGTTCACCGCACTTAACCTGGGGCCAAACACCACTACATTCATACTGCCAGCGGAGGTCTACCCGGTCAGATATAGATCTACAGGCCATGGGATCTCGGCCGCCGCAGGTAAGGCGGGTGCAGCAATAACGACGTTTGCGTTCCCACTGATAAAGGCCTCCCTGGGCAGCAGCCTAGGGCTAGCGTTCATCTTTGGCCTACTGGCCGTTGTCAGTGTCGTAGCTATGATAATAACTGCCGCCTTCATACCCGAGACCAAGATGGTGCCCCTCGAGGAGGCCAGCAAGGAAAAGCTAGTTGTTGAGTCCCCAGTACCCGTGCCGCACCATTCTGGTTAACTTCAGGCCGCCTTAAGCTTACGCCACCTTAATATCTCGTCAACTTCCAGCTTCCCCTTCTCTGCTAATGTAAGGCTGTTGAGAACCTTCAGCGCGCCGTGCCTCGAGAGGTACCTATTATTGTTACCACAGTACGGCGAGTAGACGCAGCGGGGGCACCCATCCTCACAGGTGCACGATGAAACTATGCTCTTTGCTATCTCCTGTATCTTAAGCAGTCTCTCGTAGACTAGCCTGGAGGCGCCGTTACCTCCTACGTGGGAGTCATAGATAACTATGTGGCCTGTGGGGTAACTGACGCCGCTTAAGTCTGTATCACTGGCCCCCACGACAGGCCTTGAGGCTGCTATGAGCACGTGCTCCAACGCGTGATAGGCACTGAGCGACGACTCTAGCGTGTCAAAATCCAGCAGCGGGTACCTCAGAGCCACCCCCTTGGTCCAGTAGTCCCAAGTTATGGGGCTTTCATACTCTACCTCGTTGAGCGTAGCGCCGCTGAGCTCATCCTTAATCACATACCCCGTCACTGAAACTTGAACGTGGACGTCCCCATAGGCGGCAGCCACGGGCCCGTAGTTGGTGGAGCTCTCAGCCCTGACTTCAAGTATATCTATGCTGTACAGGGGTTTCGTGTAAAAGTTGACGTTCTCTGAAAGCTTTACCGTGTAGGCCTTCATAGAGCTGAGGTCGAGCCTTGACGAGAGCAGCGGCTGCCCTGCGTGGTAGTACAGCGCTCCCGGATGTAAGTCGTAAAGCGCCATGGGCATTTCCCTCTCGCCCACCACCTTGTTGTTGAGGACTATCTTTACCATGGGACCCGTGGATCTCAAGCCATGTGATGCCAGAAACTCGCGGGCGGACCTCCACTGGGGCATTATTATGTCTCCCTTTAGGCTTAGAAGCCCCTTGTCGGCAGCCCATGTTATGGGGACCTGGAGTTCCCCGGGCAGGGAGCTCCTTCTCAGGGCGCCCCTCTGCATTGCCAGTGCCACGAGGTGTAGCTTCGTCACCTCGGTGTTGCCTGGCTCTATGTAGCCAGGGTCTGGCTCCCTTGAGAAGAACTCCTGAGGCCTCGAGGCGTAGTAGGCCTCTATAGGGTCGTCCCCCATAAGCGTCGCCACGAGCCCTGGCCTTCCCCTCCTGCCCGCCCTGCCGGCGCGCTGAACGTAGCTCGAGTAGCTCTTCGGAAGGGACGCCATGACCACGGCGTCCAGGTCGCCTATGTCTATGCCGAGCTCCAGGGTTGACGTCGCCACGACGGCATTAAGGGAGCCCTCCGCAAACTCACGCTCAACTTTCCTCCTGTGCTCGGCCGGGAGCCCCGCCCTGTGGACCTCCGCGCTGACGTTATAGTTCCTCTTAATGATCCTTGCCACCAGCTCGGCCATCTGTTGCGAGTCAGTAAAGCCCAAAACCTTGAGGCCCTCCGAGGCCAGGGAGGCTATTAAGTAGGCCGCGAAGGACCACCTGCTGAGCCTGCCATAGTCGACGAACGCGTGAACCGCCTCCCCCCTACGCCTCCTGGGGCCTTCGACTACCTCCACGTCCTGCCTAGAGAAGAGCTTAGTCCCCAGGTCACCCGGGTTGCCTATAGTGGCCCCCGCCCCCACCAGCTGCAGCGCGCCAGCTGCCTGAGAAAGCCTGTATATGACCCACTTGACGTGAGAGCCCAGCACGCCCTGGTACACGTGCATCTCATCAAACACGGCTGCGCTTATCCCAGACACAAGTTCCCTGAAGTCTTTGGACTCGGCCAAACCTATGTGTATCATGTCAGGGTTCGTGATTATGAACGATGGGGGATCCTCGTATATTGCTCTGCGCTCCGCTGAGGGCGTGTCGCCGTCGAGCACAGCATACCTTAAGCCGACGCCCGAGAGCAGTGAGGAAAGCCTTCTGGCCTGGTCCCTGGCAAGTGCTTTGGTGGGGTAAACTAACAGGAACCTCTCCCCTCTGCTCTTGAGCGCCCTCTCTATGAGGGGTATCATAAAGGCCTCGGTCTTGCCTGTTCCCGTGCCAGCCACTATTATAGTGTCCTTGCCCTGCCTTATCCTTGATATGGCATCCCACTGGAACCTGTAGAGCCTGGCTATGCCTCGGGCTTCCAGGGACCTAACAAGCTCCTCAGGAAGTCCAAGGTCTGCAACTGAGGGGCCCGGTTCAGGTTCACCCTCAGTCTCATGATATAGGTAAATGACCTTTCCGTTGTTACCTCTAACAGCCTTACTGAGAAGCTCTTCTAGCCTCTCCACGCTTTCCATAGTTCCTGCGCCTCACAAACTTGTCCAGACCTAGAGCCCCCACAGCGGCGTCGACGACCCAGGAGAGCTCCGGGGATCCCCTGGACAGCCTCAGCTTGAACCTCTCATATTTGACTCTAAGCCTCTCGGCGCCGCTCTCGTCATACACTGTGAATGATCCCTTAACTCTCTTTCTGGGCCCCATGATAAGCGAGGCCACCACCGCATACTCACCGTGGCTGAGCTTGACTTCAACGTAACCTGCCTTGCCCCTGCTGTAAGTTCCCTTGCCAGGCCTCTGGGGTTCTGCGATAACACGTTGGTTCTGCCTACTAATCACAACAACTACGGTTCTCTTTACGTGTAAACCCCTGCGGCTCTTAGTGAGCTCAACTGGAAGCTCCAAGCCTCAGCTCCTGGTCGGACAGCTGTGACAAAGGGCTATTAGGGTAGCCTCTCCGACCGCCTTTTAGGGGCCATAAGAAGGGGGTGTTTTTGCTTAATGGACGTTCCTGTCCTTTGAAGGATCAGAGGAAGGATCAGAGGCGCTTCCCGTTATAGGGGCTAGGTGGCTTAGGTCGAGACCAACTAGGCTCCTGTTAGCAGTTTCGAAACCGAAGAGCCTCCATATGATGGCGCCGCCGATGCCGAGGAATGCCATGGCTGTCATTATTGAGGCGCCTAGAACGAAGCTGCTACTAACGTACGGCAGTGCGAGGACCCCAGTTATTACGCCCGTGAGTATCCACACGAGGGCCCTGACGGCTGACACGTAGAGGCCCCTCTTGTTGGTTGGGAACAGCTCAGGCTCCAGCAGGGCCCTGGCGGCCCAGGTCAACTCCACCGGTATGAACGTGGCAGCAAATGCTATTAAGAGCGGCAGAGTGAAGGCTAGATGATAGACATAAGCCATAGCAGCCAGCACTATCCACATGGCTAGCTGAAGGCCAAATGAAAGCGTGGCAAAGGTCCTCCTTTCGGCCTTAGGCGTTATCGCAAACGCCGCTATGATGCCAACAACGGTCATTATGAAGCCTCCCAGAAGCGGTACCAGCGTTGTTACGCTCATGCCGGCGAACTGCGAAGATGAGAAGTAAGCATAGGTTATCCCATAGGTTATGTACACGAAGGCCACGTCCTGCGATATGCCTAGGGCCAGGAGAGTTGCAAACCTGAGCCCTATGCCGGTCGTAGGGACTACCGGCGCAGCGGAGCCCCCATCAACGGCCTTCCACGCGCTCTTAAGGTCCAAGGCTCCCTCCTTCGCGGCCCTCCATGGAAGGCTCTCTGAGAGGCCTATCCACGCAATAATGAAAGCCGCCACAGGCGCTATGTACATGAGCATGAGGGCCAGCCTCTCGTTCATGGTTGAAGCGGCGTTGCCGTGGAACAGAAGCAGCGGCACGAAGGCCAGCGCCACGCCCAGATTACCGAAGTTAGGGGCTAGGACCAGCAGCTTGCTTCTCCTGGCCGGGTCGTAGCTCTCAGCTATGGCCGTGAGCACGGGACTTTCGAGGCCTATGGCAGCCATGCCCACCAGGGCCATTGAGGCTATCAGCAGCGCCAGGTTGTCCACGTTAAAGAAGTAGACGGGAACGTAAAGTAGCAGCCCAACTATTAATACCGCTGATGTCAGCAGAAATGCTCTTCTCCTTCCTAACCTGTCAAGCGTGATCCCAGCGAATATAGCTCCCAGCCCGCCAAATATGTACGGTAAGCTATAGCCAAGCCAGCTGTAGGAGCTGGGCACTACGTTGCTTGCCACGCTGACAGGGCCGTAGCTCTCCGCTAGTCCATAAACTATCATGCCTATGGACAGGGCCGCGAAGGCCAGCCACTGTTGCGAGCCCTTTATGCTCAAGCCAGGCACCAAAAGTGGTCTGTGAAAGAGTCCTTATAAGCTGCGTGGTTTCTGGCTACTTGAAAATTAACTTAGTTAAGTAAAAATAGTCGACCTAGGGTGTTAAAAGGACCCGTAACTGTTCTGTTGTTATTGCTGCCCTAACATGGCTCAGTTACCTCTGCAGCCTTACTAAGGCGGCCAGCCACTTCTAAGCTAACCTTAATAGGCTTGTTTTGATTTATGCGTTGCCAGCGTTTCTGGACCTTCGATAGTTGTTATAGCTGTTGAAGTCATATAGACGCGTAACTACGTAGGCTGACGCTTTAACGGGCCTGATTTAAAGGCTCCTTCTTAACCTTTGCTGGTCCCATTCAGGGAGGGCCGCAAAGTTGGAGCATCAGCTGCTCAGCGTTGCCATAGACGACACCGATAGCCAATATGGGGGCTGCACAACGCACCTGACTGGGCTGATACTTAAGGAGCTTGGCAACAGGGCGCTCTTGGCCGACTACCCGCTCCTAGTTAGGCTTAACCCAAACATACCGTGGAGGACCAGGGGCAACGCCGCCACGGTGCTCAGGCTTCTTTATGACGGTGACCCTAAGGAGCTCATGGAAACTCTGTGGTCCATAATAGAGGAGTACACGGAGCCCCGTCCTCCCCTTCCTGGTAAGTCGCCAGGCCTAGTGGTGGCCCCCGGGAGGCCCTGGGAGTCGGAGCGACTTAGATGGCTTTACCGCAAGGCCCTCTCTGACGTCGTTACACTTGACGTAGCCACCGAGAGCCTCAGCAAGTATGGAGCGTTATGGCGTGGCGGCAGGGGAGTGATAGGGGCTGCCTCCTCTTTAGCGGCCCTCTCCCCCGGCGAGCCTTACACCTTTGAGCTGACCTTTTACAGAAGGCCGGAGAACTGGGGGAGCAGGAGGTGCGTTTACTCCGACAAAGTGGCTTACCTAGAAGGCCAGAGCAGTAGCACGCTGAACAACCTAGAGATCGACGAGGGCACTACAAGCGCGGCCCCTGGCGGCCCTGACCCCGTGCTGGCCGGCTTCAGGGGCACGGACCCTGGGGAGCTCTGGAGGTTTGACGAGGCCCTGTGCGAGAGGCCCCACTTCGCAGTACTTTACAGGTCGAACCAGCACACGGGGGTTCACCTGCAGGCCCAGGAGCCTAGGATATATCGCTCCGTGAACATTACAGTAACCGTTAGGTCCCCTCCGCTTAAGCTTCCTGGGGGGCATGTTATAGTTGAAGTCAGCGACGGGATGAACTCGTATGACGCTGCCTTCTATGAGGACTCGGGTCCCTTGGCCAGGGCTGCAGAGCTGCTCTATCCAGGGGACGTCATTATCATAGCCGGAGGCGTTAGGCCATACTCGCCCCGGGGAAAACTGACCATCTCTGTCGAGGCTATGAAGGTCGTCGGCGTGGCCCAACGCCGCGTGCAGGTCCCCCCTCGCTGTCCTAGGTGTGGAGCACGAATGGAGAGCCTGGGGAGAGGCAAGGGATATCGGTGCCCCAGGTGTGGCCTGAGATCAAGCGGTCACAAGCAATCACTCGTCGTCGAGAGGGAGCTGCTGCCCGGCAGCTATTATTATAAGATCGGCAGGGCCAGGCACCTATCCCCAGTCGGAGCTAGGTTGCCAACGATGGACAGGCTTCCAGTTACTATTAACGTCAGCGATGTTCTGAGGGTCTACTGATGTGTTAACTCCCCAGTATACACCCCTCTGTTTCCTCTGGAGGCGCCTATGGCACAGTCGCCCCTCAACTTCTATTGCAGCGCGTAGGGGTCGCAGGGCGGAGGTCCTCTGAGTTCTTTGTTGATGAAAAGTATTCGGTTTGTATAATATGTTTTTATAACAATATTTATTAATATTATTTTTATGTTTTTAAATTACATCTAATGCCTCGAGAAGACAAATAGTGAGGGAACGATCCACGAAAGAGGCCGTGTCTCATCTTCACAGGAAACAGAGGGGTGGCCCAGCTAGTCCAAGAGCCCAGGCCTTAAATACACCCCTCCGTTTCCTCTGGAGCCCCTCCCGCTGGCCGGCTTAGCAACAACGCTAAAAAAGATCAGGAGCCTTTAGTAGCTGGGCGAAAGAATGTATACAGAGCTTAGATTTCATGGCAGGGGAGGGCAGGGCGCAGTAACCGCAGCTACCATACTTGCAAGGGCAGCGCTCTTTGAGGGCAAGTGGGCCCAGGCAATACCCGAGTTCGGGGCCGAGAGGAGGGGCGCCCCTGTCCGCGTCTATGCGAGGATCTCTGATAAGCCTATTCAGGTGCACAGCACCGTCGTAGAACCTGACATAGTGGTAGTCCTTGATTATGAGCTTCTGAAGCTGGTAGACGTTACGGAGGGCCTGAAGCCTGAAGGCATCGTAGTGTTAAACTCCCCGGTTAACACAAGCCCCTTCCCTAAGTTCAGGACCTTCTGCGTCAACGCAACTAGGATTGCTAAGGACCTGAACCTTGTGGTCAGCGGGTGGCCAACGGTTAACACTGCAATGGTGGGCGCTCTGGCCAAGGCCAGCGGCGTTGTTAGCATAGATTCCGTGGTAAAGGCCATAAGCGAGTACTTCAGCTCTCCAGCCCTAGCTAAAGCTAACAGCGACGCAGCAGTAAAGGCTTTCGAAGAGATAACGCAATGCTAATTTTAAAAGTGGGCTTAACAAAATAATCTTACCCAGTACATATAAAGCTTATTTACAGTAGAGTTTGGTATTCAGTAATGGGTACATTAGGAAGGGGTGTCTGCGACGGAGGCGCTAGTAGAGAAACCCCGCACGTATTGGGCGGTGCCAATATCATACCCGGCCGAGGGGTCCTCAGGCAAGACAGGCCTCTGGAGGACTGAGCGGCCGGTGGTGCATTTGGATAAGTGCATTAAGTGCCTCTTCTGCTGGCTCTACTGCCCCGAGGACACAATACTAAGGAGGGAGGACGACTATGTTTATGTGGACTATGACTATTGCAAGGGGTGCGGCATCTGCGCTCAGGCATGCCCAACGCACGCGATAGAGATGGTACCTGAACCATCGCTAGGGAGTGAGAGGGCATGACAATGAAGGCTCTGACAGGCAACCATGCGGTCTCTGAAGCTGTGAAGCTGGCTAGGGTCGAGGTAATAGCGGCTTACCCGATAACTCCTCAGACAACCATGGTTGAGAAGCTCGCCGAGATGGTGGACAAAGGCGAGCTTGAGGCTAAGATGATAAGGGTGGAGAGCGAGCACAGCGCCTTAGCAGCCACCCTAGGAGCGGCGGCAGCAGGGGCCAGGGCTTTCACGGCAACTTCAAGTCATGGGCTCCTGTATATGCATGAGGTGCTCTGGTGGACCGCAGGGGCCAGGATACCGGTCGTTATGGCTGTGGCGGCCAGGGCCATAGGGCCGCCGTGGAACATCCATGTTGAGCACAGCGACGTCATGGATCAGAGGGACACCGGGTGGATAATATCTGTGGCCCAGGAGAACCAGGAGGCGTTTGACCTGACGCTGCAGGCCTTCAGGATAAGCGAGGACCCCAGGGTATACCTTCCCATGATCGTCACACTTGACGGCTTCATATTATCCCACACAGTGGCCCCCGTAGACATACCTTCACAGGAGGAGGTCGACAACTGGTTGCCGCCGAGGAGGCAGCCCTACGTGATCACGCCTGAGAGCAACGTGGTAATGGGCAACATAGCGTCGGACGAGGACTACTTCATGATGAGGTACTCCATACAGGCGGCCATGAAGGCGGCCAAGCAGGTTATAAGTGAGGTTGACCTTGAGTATGGAAAGGCCTTTGGAAGGTCTTACGGCGGACTGGTGGAGTGCTACCGCTGCGACGACGCGGATTACGTGATAGTAATAACGGGCAGCTGGGCCGGCGACGCTAAGAAGGCCGCTGACATGCTGAGGGACAAGGGAGTCAGGGCGGGCGTCGCGAGGATCAGGTTTGTCAGGCCATGGCCTGAGGAGGACCTCAGGGATAAGCTGTCCAACAAGAAGGGGGTAATAGTGTTTGACAGGAGCGTCTCATTTGGAAGCTATGGGCAGCTCTTCAGCGACACGGCGGCAACGCTGTACGGAACCAAGGTGTCCATGAGAGGCGTCATAGCGGGACTTGGAGGCGTCGACGTGAGGCCTGATGACATAATGTCTGAGGTTATGGATTTCGTAGGCAGGGTTGAGGAGGTGGGCCTCGTGTATGAACCGCAGAGGTGGATGCTGCCTAAGAAGTATGCCCAGGTAGGTAAGGAGGTGGGCCTCTGATGCCCATAAGGCTGGCCGACCTTCCCAGGAGAAGGTACGGGATGCCAGGGAACGCCGCGTGCCCTGGCTGCCCCGAGACCATGGGGCTAAGATACGTTAAGATGGCGCTTGGGGACAACGTGGTGCTAGTGATACCCGCTGGCTGTAGCAGCGTCATCCAGGGAATAGTGCCTAAGAGCGGCATAAACTTCCCAGTGCTCAACATAGTCTTCGCCTCAGCGGCGAGCTCTGCAGCTGGCATGGAAGCTGCTTTCGAGATGATGGGCAAGAACTATAACGTAGTTGTCTGGGCCGGCGACGGTGGAACCGCCGACATAGGGTTCCAGTCCATGAGTGGGGCCGCCGAGCGCAATGACAACATAATTTACATATGCGTAGACAACGAGGCTTATATGAACACCGGCATTCAGAGGAGCGGCCTAACGCCATACGGTGCATGGACTACCACAACCTACGCAGGAAAGACCGAGAAGAAGAAGCCCCTGCCCTTCATAATGATAGCCCACAACGTGCCTTACGTGGCCACCGCCAGCGTCGGCTACCCGCAGGACTTTATAGAGAAGCTTAGGAAGGCAGCCTCAATAAAGGGCTTCAAGTACATACACCTACACGCGCCATGCCCGATAGGGTGGAGGTTCGACCCAGGGCTTACCGCTAAGATAGCCCAGCTGGCGGTTCAGACAGGGGTCTTCCCCCTGTTCGAGTATGAGAACGGCAAGTTCAGGCTGAGCTCCTACAGCGGCATGTATAGGAACCCACAGAAGAGGGCGCCCCTTGCAGAGTACCTAAAGCTTCAGGGCAGGTTCCAGCCCGTGCTTAAGGACCCGGAGAAGCTCAAGGGCCTGCAGGAAGAGATTGACGCCATGTGGCGCTGGATAGAGATGCTGGAGAAGTACGGCCCTCAGGCACTAAAGTGAGGCCTCCACCTTTGTTTTAACCCCTTTATGCCACTCCACGTTTTTATTAACGGTCAGTGCCTAGTTAGAAAATTTTGGTATTCAGAAGCCTGCTAGGAGTGCAGGTTTTTCACCTCCAATTACTATCTAGGTAGCTGAGCATAGGTGTTACGTGGGTGTCAACCCAACGGCAGCCTGAGGAGTTAATGAAGCTGGCCTCGCAGTTTCTTACCGAGCTTGAGGCACCATTCGTGGGCAGGCACGAGGAGTCGCTAGTAATAACGCTGGCCCTCATGACGGGCGAGCACGTGGTGCTCATAGGGGAGCCAGGCACGGCTAAGAGCGCCATAGCAAGGAGGTCCGCTGACCTTCTTAATGCCAGGTTCTTCAAGTACCTCCTGACAAAGTTTACAGAGCCCAGTGAGCTCTTCGGACCACTTGACATAAAGTCGCTCAGGCAGGGAGTTTATAGGAGGATAACGGCTGGAAAGCTGCCGGAGGCTGAGATAGCGTTCCTGGACGAGATATTTAATGCCAACAGCGCCGTGCTCAACAGCATACTCAGCATAATGCAGGAAAGAGTCCTATATGATGGCTATACCGAGATAAAGGTACCGCTTTGGACCCTCGTAGGAGCGTCCAACAGGGTTCCCGAGGAGCCCGAACTCGAGGCCCTGTACGACAGGTTCCTCTTCAGGCAGAGCGTCAGGCCGCTGGATGAGGAGTCATGGGACAGCCTCCTTGATGCCGCGTGGAAGCTCGAAATGGGGATCTCGCAGTCAGCCCCTAAAGTTATGACAATGGATGACCTCAGGGCCATCAACAACCTCATGTTTAAGGTTGACCTAAGTCCCGTAAAGAGCAAGCTGATAAGGCTCTTCATGATTATGAATGAGAAGGAGCTTCATATAAGCGACAGGAGAAAGGGCAAGATATTGAAGGCCATAGCGGCCCACGCGATGCTCGAGGGCAGAATGCAGGCCACAGAGTCGGACCTCATAGTGCTCAGGTATACCGTGCCCAAGGACATAGACGATTTTGACAAGGTGAACACCATATTGGTGGAGGAGCTCAAGACCAAGGAGAGGATACTGCGCGAGCTTGACGAGATAGCTAACAACGTTAAGAACGCCGAGAAGTCAATAAAGGAGCTTGAGGCATTCGACCCAAGGCTCCTGGACATATACAAGAACTTAAAGGTAGCAAAAGGCAAGATACAAAGCCTCGTACAGGACGTCGAAGATGAGGAGGTCAGGAAGAAGGCTGAGGAGGTTGACGAGATGATAGAGAATCTGACGCAGGAAATCATGATAAAGTTAAACATGTGAAGAGTGAGGATGATGAGCGAGGACAAGGAGAGGAAAGATCGTGAGAAACGGCCCCCAATGAGCGTCCACCCAGAGGTAGGCTTAATAGATGAGATAAAACTTTACCGTGGGGAGAAGGTCCTCTCTGTAGCTAAGAAAATAGCAGAGAAGGACCTCGATCAGAGGATATCAGCGGCTCTGGCCGTCGACGTCTTTTACACGTACTACTTGCCTGTGCCTCTGATACCAGAGCAGAGCGAGACCGATGATAAGGACATGAGCTTCAGGAGATCTATAGTCTCATCTATGGTGAAGAGTGAGAGCCTTTGGAAATCCAAGATCTACACTACGGCGGACACCCTAACTAGCATAGTAGCCTCTGCGTCATTCATAGAGAGGCTGAACAGGCTCCTTCCGCCTCCTGAGGGCTCAGGCGGAGGCAACAAGTCGCAGGAGCAGCAGGAACAGCAGGAGCAGGAGGGGCCTGAGTCAGGACCCCCTAACATCCAGGAGGCGGTTCAGAAGGCTGCCGAGGCCGCGATGAAGGACTCCGAGATGGCAAAGAAAATAAAGATGACGGCCGAGAGGCTAGGCGCAGGCAAGGGGAGCGTCTTCTCCCTTGAGAGCTCCGCCGAGCTGGTGTTAAGGCTTGCAAGGGAGACGGACGTCGCTAGGATACTTGAGAAAATTGAGGGCTTCAAGCTGCCCTCAGTAAAGGGCAGGAACACCACCAAGTTCTCTAAGGGCTGGGTCTCAGGGCTTGAGTACGGGGGCGACGTAGAGAGAATTCACTACAGCCAGCTCGCGCTCCCCGCTGACCTCTTTTATGCGGACCTGGCCAACGGCAAGCTGCTACTTTACGAGAAGGAGCTGCCAGCCTCCAGGGGGCCCATCTACGTGCTCCTTGATAAGAGCGGCAGCATGGTAGGCTCTAAGATAGACTGGGCCAGGGCAGTTGCCGTGGCCCTCTTCAAGAAATCCATGGACGAGGGTAGGACGTTTATAGTTAGGTTCTTCGATTCCATACCCTATAGCTCGATGGTAGTGAGAAGTAACTCAAAGCCCAACGACGTGTTAAGGCTGCTCTCTTATCTTGCAAGGGTGAAGGCCGGCGGAGGAACCGACATAACTAGGGCCGTCTCATCAGCGGTTGATGACATTGACAAGATGAAGTTGGGGGGCAAGGACAGGCCAAGCGACATAATATTGATTACTGACGGCGAGGACCGGCTTAGCCCTGAGGTCCTCCAGCGCATGTTAAAGAAGGTCAATGCACACCTCCACTCAGTCATGATACAGGGGCACAACACTTTCCTACAGCAGGTCTCGTACAGGTATCTGACGGTGCGCAAACTCGAGCGTAAGGAAGCCCTAGAAGTTATAGACTTCAGCTAAGGTGGGGAAACGCCATAGCTTTTTACAATATTGTCTATGTTGACCTTATATAGGAACTCCTCCGTGGCCAGGGAGTCCCTTAGCAACCCTACTTCAACCTCTGCAAGCGACCATGGAGTGACAGCACCGTTTAACATAACTCCCGGAAAGTCGCTTTCTACCATAAAGCCCCAGGCTTTCAAGGCGACGGCAGCCCTCAGTACCTCCTTCCTTCCGAAAACGGTGGCAGAGTACCCAAGGGAGGAGGCCGCGGGAATCATATCGGGACGGGCATGATGGAATATTATCTTGCTCGACGGTTTCACGTTGAGCCTCTTTATCACCTCATGTGTCAAGAGTACGGTGTCAGGACCTATGTCCTCCAAGTGAAGGTGAATTACGCAGTCCTCCTCAGAGCCAGCCTTAATGGCCTCCTCCATTAACAGCTCTGACACCAAAAGGCTGAGGGGCATCGCTTTATAATGCTGTCTCCCCACCTCTCCTATTCCATCAAGGAGACCATTCCTACATAGCGTCAACTCGTACTGCAGGACTTCTCTGCCAAGATTCAGGACTTCAGACGGCTTTAGCCCCATGGATAGAAGCTTATCAACGTCGCCAGGGTAGAAGCCGTCTATGCAGGCTACGGAAACTCCCTTAGAGCGCATTTCTGAGCAAGTTTTGACGTGTATATCCACGGACTTTAGATAGGCGTCCCTCAGGCTGGGAGGCATAGCGCCATAGTCCCAAGGCGATACTCCAACAAGGGCCACGAACCATCCATTAGCTTTACGGAAAGCCTCTGCAAACTCATTTGCGCTGAGGCCCCTGACAGCATTGATGTGTGAGTGAGCGTCAGCTATGGATACCTTGGAGCTCTCGTTGGCACTCATATTCAAGGTACCTAAACTAGATGCTGCTCCTGAAGTATTATGTTTAATAGCCTGTCCGGTGTAAACTTTTAGCGTGGCTTTAACCTTACATTAACAGCTAGCTCTGAAAATCTTTGGGTGAGCTTAAGTGAGCTGCGACCCGAAGGAAGCCGCGGCGGCCGGTGCCGTCGAGGTTGCTAAAGAGTTCATTGCGCGTGCTTCCTTAGTAGGCATTGGCACAGGAACCACTGTTAAGGAGTTTCTCGTGAGAGCCTCCGGCCTGCTTAGGGGCAAGAGGGTGGTGAGCTCCAGCTTATCAACGGCCCTCTCCCTCAGCGGCGAAGGCGTGGACGTCATATATTACCCAGCCGGCGACGCCTTAATAGACGTTTACATAGACGGAGCCGACGAGGTCACGTTAAGCGGCGATATGATAAAGGGCCGGGGAGGGGCGCTGTTGGGAGAGAAAATGTTGGCATTCTTCAGCAGGGTCAGCATATTTGTTGTGGGCGAGGACAAGCTTGTTGAAAAGCTGGGCTCCAGGGGACCCCTGCCGTTAGAGGTGGTCCCAGAGGCTTACCCTATGGTTGCCAGCGAGCTCAGGTCAATGGGATTTAAGGTGGTCCCCAGGGAGGGCAGCGGTAAGGTGGGTCCACTAATAAGTGACTGGAGGGGCATGATAGTTGACTTATACACAGGGCCCATAGAGGACCCAGGAGACTTTGACATGAAGCTGCATAATATACCTGGCATAGTCGACACAGGGCTCTTCCTTGGAATGGCAGACTATGTGGTGGTGGGCAGGAGGGACTGCAGGTATGAAGTTCTCAGGGTTACAAGGAAGACCAAGGCCTCCGCTCTACGACGCTGAGCAAGCCATAGAGTCTATGGCGCTGCTTAGGAGTTATCCTAAGTCATGGGAGTCCAGCATAACCGAGGAGGAGACTTCACAAAGGTACGTTAAAATTAGATCCGGAAGACTTGAGCTGTGGGTTTACATGGGTGCTCACGGTGACCACCTCATAGTTCCGGCAGCCCCCAGGGAGCGCACGTCCAGAAGCGTTGATGTGAAGCCGATATACTGCAGCTGTGAGGGATTTCAGAGGAGGTTGCTCAGCGAGGATGAGTTTGGGTGTACACACGTAATAGCGTTCAGTAAGGCTTTGAGGAGGGGCGGTAAGCCTCATAGCTTAGAAGGCCTGCCTATAGATGATATGCTTAAAATAGTGAATGAGGTGCTGACCTTAGGGCAGAGCGTCACCTTAAGGAGGATTTTATATAGCAATGTTCAAAAAAGCACTTCCTGAGGTTAGTGAACTACCATCCTGGCTATGATGACGGCTGCCGCTATTACGGCAGATATGATAACGAGTGAGGTAGGCGAGATCTCAATCTTAGACTTATAGTTCTCGTAGAAGGCCACGAGGCCAGCCGCGGCCAGTGGTCCTGATTCCTTCCTCTTCTTGCTGCTTGAGGCGCTCTTTTTCTTATCAGGCATAGGGCCTCGCGCCCTTAATGTTAGCCAGCGTTATTTAACCTAACTTGGGGCGAGCCCTTGGAGCTTAGGTGTGTTCAGAGGGCCATGAAGGACGAGTATTTCAACAGGGACAGCGAGAGGGGCCTCTTTCCAACTTTTGCGTGGTTTGTAGAAGAGGTTGGGGAGCTTGGCGAGGCCCTGTTGAAGAGGGATAAGTCAGGCATCTCGGAGGAGCTTGCAGATGTCATAGCGTGGGCCATAAGCATAGCTAATCTACTTGACATAGATGTCGAGGAGGCGCTGCGGGGCAAATATGGGCAAGAGCTTGCTAAGGCCGGCTGTTGCGAAGGCGTAAAGAGTTAACCATGTCATACAGCGAGCGCGGATCCTTCTCAACAAGGGTACCATTAACTATGCCATCAGCTCCAGCCTCGGCTATAGCTGCAGCGACCTCGGGCGAGTTAATGCCGCCGCCAACTATCAGGAGACCATCAAAGCCAGCCGAGTTAAGCACGGACTTAACAACCCTAACAGAGCTGGGCGGTATAGGCCGCGGGGCGCCGCTGCCAGCCTCGAGGTAGATTAGCGAGGCCCCCATCATAGCGCTTGCCAGAGCGTAGGCGGCCAGTATGTCGCTCCTCTCGTAGGGTATAGGTCTAGCCCTGCCTATGTAGCCTGCGGCGCCGCCATAGCCAACTATTATGTAAGCGGTTGGGATGGGCTCTATGCCCATCCTTAACACTATGGGGGCCGCCTGGGCCTGAACCCCCGTAACATAATATGGGTCATCGCTATTCATGAGGGTCATGAACAGTACGGCGTCAGCGTGTGGCGTTAAACCGTTGATGTTTCCAGGGAACAGTATTACAGGAAGCCCTGACTTCTTGACAGCCCTGACCACCTCCGAGAGTAGAGGCTCAAAGATACCTAAGGAGCCCCCTATTAGAATCGCCGTGGAGCCCGCGTCCGCCGCTGTCATCGCTATTCTTTCGGCCTCCTCGGGCGAGGTCTTCTCAGGGTCTATGAGGGTCAGGTGTATCTTACCCTTCTCATCCCTCTCTGAGAGCAGCATCCTTAGGACCTTTCCTATCTTCAAAGCTCCCTTCCTCTGAGTCGGCTTGAGAGATTAAGTAGTTCCTAAATTTTAAATGTTATTCCTCCTCTCCCTCCTCGCTACCCTCCTCCTCGCCTTCGCTATCCTCCTCAGATGTTGGACGCGAGCATTCGTCTAGGCGGTTTTCATAGGCTAGGTCAGATATTTTGTTATACACGTCAACCTTGTCAAGAGTTATCGGGACCCTGAGCTCGCAGTACAGGTGGCATGTACCACATCTAGCTATCGCTAGCTTCTCATTAGCTGAGTCCAACTTTTTGAAGTCCACAGTCAGCGTCATAGCGCCGCAGCGAGGGCACTGGAAGTACCTTGAAGGCTTCCTCACTCTTTTGACTTGTTTAATTCTTCTCTTCCTCCTCCTCGCCACCCTAGCCACCCGCCTAGCCTTGCTCTTTGACAAAGTTAAATAGCTCGCTGAAGCTAAACCTCTTCACATGTAAGATAGTTGAACCCCATAAGGTAGTGGATCCCTTCTGGGCTTCAACGACCTGGCGTAAACGGGGTGGTTCTCCTGGCTAAAACAAATGGTGCGGCGGCCGGGACTCGAACCCGGGACCTCCGGCGTGGCAGGCCGGCGTCCTAGTCCAAGCTAGACTACCGCCGCACCAGTTGAGTAACCTATAGCTCCCCTTTTTTAAGCTAGCTTCTATCTTAGTGCGCGGTGAGAGTATTGCCCCTAAAGCCTTTCGAATGGACTTACAGCTGCACAAAGGTGCACTTCGGACCCAGCTCCGAGGAGTCGCTGAGAAGCTACGTTAAAGGCGTCAGGAAGGTCATTATAGTAACAGGTAGGATTGCGGCCAAGGCCAGCGGAGCGCTCGATGACGTCATTGCCATATTGAGGGATAACGGAGTAGAATATTCTATATTTGACAGGGTTGTGGCCAACCCACCTTCATCACTTGCAGATGAGCTGGCGAAGTACGTTAAGGACTTCGGGGCTGAGGCCCTAATAGCGATAGGCGGAGGAAGTACAATAGACACCGCTAAGGTAGCCTCGGCCATAGTTGCTAATGGCGGCACGGCCTTGGATTACCTTTACGGCAAGCGGCGCGCCCAGACATGTTTACCAGTTTACGCGGTGAACCTAACTCACGGAACTGGGTCCGAGGTAAACCGCTACGCCAATATGACTGACGTCACCAGGGGCGACAAGCTTGGCAACGAGGTCTGCTACCCTAAGGCGGCCTTTGACGATCCAAGGTACACCATCTCTATGCCCATGGAGCAGGTGCTTTGTACTACTTTCGACGCGCTCTACCACGCTTATGAGGCTGCCACAACAGTCGGAAGCTCGCCGCTGGTCTGGGCTTTGGCCGAGGAGTCTATAAGGAGGATTGTTGAGAACTTGCCCCTGGCAGTGGCTAACCCTAAGGATGAGTCGCCCAGGTACTGGCTCATGTACTCATCAATGATATCGGGCGTCGCTATAGACCTCAGCCCGACAAACATAGTACACCAGATAGAGAACATATTGAGTGGCCTAGTGCCATCGCTGCCCCACGGGTGCGGCCTGGCGATAATAGGGCCCGCCTTGGCGCCGATAATACATTCCGCCTCCCCTGATATATCTACAAGGCTTCTGAGAATACTGGAGCCCTCTGGGAACATAACGGCGGAAACCGCCGGCAATATACTTGAAAAGTTCGCGGAGTCCGTCGGGTTTAACAGGAGGCTAGGCTACTATGGCATAGGTAGGGACATAGTGAGGGAGGCCGTAAGGAGGGCCTTCAGTAATCCAATAGTAGCTGAGAGGCTTAGGACTAGGCTTGGAAGGGTAAACCTTGACGAGCAAAAGTTGACGGAGCTCCTAACGTCTATGATTTAGCCTTTAACGTAGTCCTTTCCTATGAGCTCCCTCGCCACTATGTACCTCATTATGTTCTGCGTCCCCTCAGCTCCCACGAAGTACGACAGCACGCCCAGGAGGTTCCTGAACACGTTAGCCTCCTCAGTGTAGGCCAGCGCGCCGTAGGTCTTCATTAGGACCTCAGCAGCATTTAGGGCAGTCTCAACGGCCTCTATCTTGGCGGCGGAGGCCCAGTAGTCAAGGTCGTGAGGTCTTAGGCCCGCCTCCTTCTTTATGTAAATTCTGTCAGCCACCTGTGCGGCCTTGTAGACGAGTAGCCTGGCAGCCTCCAGCTTTGAGGCCACCTCAGCTATTGGGAAGCTGACGCCCTGGTAGGAGGCTATGGGCTTGTCACCAAAGAGTTTACGCTCCCTGGCATAGCTGATTGCGGTCTCCAAGGCCCACTGGGCAGCACCTATGTTAGCCGCGCTGACGAGAACCCTGGCCAGCGAGAAGCCCTCCATGGCTATGTAGAACCCCCTTCCCTCCTGGCCGATCATGTATCTGCTCTCCACAGGGGTTCCGTTGAACTTGAGAGTACCCGTTGATATGGCGTGCCTTCCTATGGTATTGAGTATCGAGTACTCAAAGCCTTCTGGCCTCTTACCTCTGTAGTTGCCTATGAAGGCAAATCCTGTGAGGGCCCTGTGGCCAGGCTCGGGCGAGGTGCGGGCTATCAGGTACCAGGAGCCCAGGTCCAGCTGTTCCATGGCTTCTCTGACGCCGCTTATGTAAACTTTCTCCCCTGAAACCCTGTAGATGCCATTGGCGTCCTTAACAGCCGACGTTCGCTCCCCTGCAACGTCGCTGCCGCCGGTCGGTTCCGTGGAGGCTATGCCAAAGAACGCCCTGCCTCTGCCCACCAGGGGCAGTATCTCCTGTTTCACCTCCTCGTTACCGTAAAGGTAAAGTATGTATGGCCACGCATTGTTAAGCAGTGTAAAGACAGCTGTGGCCACGGCAGGGTCATTGTAAGCCACCTCCTCAACAGCCAACGCTGCCAGCAGGAAGCTGCCTCCCTGCCCCCCGTACTGCTCCGGCACCGGGATTGCAAAGAGGCCCTGCTCACCCATTCTATGGATAAGGTCCGTAGGTATCATTTTCTTGGCGTCCATGTCACTCCATATAGGCGCCAGTTCCTTGGAGAGGAACTCGTGGACCGACTGCTTAAACAGCCTCTCATCCTGAGATAGCTCGAAGTCCAACGCATTCACCGGGATAGCCTAGGAGAGGAAAATATTAAGTGTTGCCAAGTTGGCTGCCTGTAACACATCTACGTAACTGCCCGTTATTTTAACTACCTCTAATCCCCTTAATGCAATCAAGTAGGCCGGTGCCGTGTGCCGTCGTCAGCGGCTTCTGATAAACCGTGAATTTTACGTGCTCTGCTGTTGCCTCTAATGATGTAGAAGGGGGCGCCGCCGTGAAGTCTACGAGCAGTCGCGAGGTGGAGGAAGGCGCCCAGTGAAGCCCCCATGTCCTCGAGGGGAGTGGCAGGTGAGCCGCTCCCGTAGACTGCGCGGGGAGCAGGACAGGGGTGACGAGGCCGAGCGACTAACAGTCATTAAAGGTGACCGTTAGTCACGACGAAGGCCGAACCCTAGTCACCTTCACCGCAGTTAGAAAGTATCGAGGTTATCATGTCGTTGCATTCCTTTACCAGCGCTGCGGCAGTCTCCGATCCATGATTGGAGGCTTCAAGGAGACCCCTAACGGTCTTGCAGAGAAGGTCCTCATATTTAAGGCCAAACTTTTTCAGCGTGATCTCGCTCACTGCCAAGGATGTAGTCCTTATGAAAGGAAGGTAATCATCGCTGACTATCGCCCTAACATAGATGCCTGTAGAGTTAATGATGACTTCACGTCCCTTACCTATATCAATTGATACCTCGTGATCCCCTGGGGGAGGCGCTAGACATAGTATGAGCTCAAGGCCCTCTTTACCGTGGCAGCGGCAGCTCATCATTTATCCAAGTCAGAGCTTCCCTGGTAGACTTTAAAAGTGAGTCAGCACTACCCAGTGCAAGGTGTAAATATTGAGCTCCCCGCTCAGCAAACTTGAAGAGATATCAAGGACGTCCAGGAAAGGGGCCGCGTCACTGCAAGTGTCTTCCATGATATCTGAAATCATGGAGCTTAACAGCGCTGTGGACCAGGTAGCAAGATATGTGGAGTGCCTGGCGTCGGCCAAAGGAGGCTGCACTCAGCTCAACGAGGCCTCTCTCTGCTCCGCCAGCTGTGGCGAGACCTTCTACATGAACGACGCTGGCCTGCTTAAGATATGGAAGGTGGGCAGCAACGCTCTATCAATAGTTAGGGGATCCGACACCTTCCTTGTGAGCACAAAGAACTTCAGCGTCCAAATAGATCAGACTTCCTACAGGGCCAGGCTCTGGAGCTCTACAATAAGCGGTCAGCTCACCCAGGAGCAGCTCGCTAAGGACTCCCAGTTAATCCTCCAGGCCATAAGGAAGCTTCTGCCAAAGGTGAAGACCTTAGCGGGTTCCCTAAGTCAATGCGCCCGTTCCCAGGGTATTAAGTGCTAGACCTTGAGGCTTTACTAAGATAAGCCTTTTATTACTATGGGCCGAGGATGCACCGGGTTAATGATGGCTAGGGTAGGCGTCATAGGCCTAGGTGTTATGGGTTATAGGGTAGCGGCTAACCTGGCCAAGGCTGGCCTCCTCACCGGAGTTTACAACAGGACAAGGGCCAGGGCCGAGGACTTTCGCAGGTCGTATCCCCAGGTCGAGGTATTCGCGACGCCATCAGATCTCGCAGATAGGGTAGACTACATAATTACCGTGCTCTCTGACGATAATGCTGTAAGTGCCGTGGTCGGCAACCTGCTGCCCCACCTCAGAGGCAAGGTGCTCATAGATATGTCAACCATATCCCCCACCACCAGCGTCTCGTTGGCTAAAGAGGTTAGTAACGTCGGAGGGGCGATGTTTGATGCGCCCATGATGGGCACGTCTGTAGACGTCGAGCAGAAGAGGATCACCGTTCTTGTAGGAGGGCCGAAGGATCGCTATGCGGAGGTCGAGCCTATACTGAGCGCCACCAGCGGCAGGGTAGTTTACGTGGGGCCTAACGGCATGGGGCTTTACATGAAGTTGGCCGGAAACATGATATTTGCCATATTTATGAACGGCCTCGCGGAGGCGATAAACTTCGCCTTGAGGGCAGGGCTCTCGCCAGACCAGATAATAGATCTATTTCTTAACATCAGCGGCACCAGGTCGCCCAGCAGCTCGCTTAAGCTGCCTAAAATGCTGAACTCTGATTACAGCGTGCAGTTCGCCCTTAAGCACATGAGGAAGGACACAGAGATCATGATCAGGGAGGCGCAGAAGCTGGGAGTGCCGGTGCCCCTGACATCCCTAGCATCCAATATGTTTAGGATGTCCGAGGGGCTAGGACTAGGGGACTTTGACGTCTCAGCGATAGCTGAGTTCTACAGAAAGCTCTCCCAACAACGTTAGCCGCGGCCCCTTCCTAGCCTTTCATGTGCCTTTGCGAGCTCCCCAGTAACCTGGGAAGCCAGGAGGTTGAGCTCGCCGGCCAAGGCGACGGCCGCGACTATTTCTGCCAGCTTAAGTGCGTTAACTCCTGGGGGGTTCCCGCCGCCGGCCACTCCCAGGAGCTCCAGGGCCTCCCGCTGTGTTGGAAGCCAGGTGCCGCCGCCGACGGTGCCTACCTCAAGGCTGGGAAGGGTAACCGATATGTAGAGGTCGTTACCCCTGACCTCGGTCCAAGTGTAGGCCATGCTGCTTTCAACGACTTGCGCCACATCTTGGCCTGTGGCTATGAATATCGCCGCTATTATGTTGGCAACATGGCCATTAAAGCTGGGGCTTCCAGCCACCGCGTTGCCAAGAAGGTTCTTTGATTTGTTTATGAAGTCCACGCTCTCCGGCGTAGTCCTCATGAGGTCCCTTAGCACGTCGCCCTTGACTATGGCCTCTGAGACCACGTACTTGCCTCTTCCCAAAAGCCTGTTTATGCTGCTTGGCTTCTTATCACTGCACAGGTTGCCACTGACGCTGAGACAGCGATGCTCACCCTTGTAGTGCTCATCTATATAGCTACAGAGCAAATCGGATGCTATGGTTGCGATGTTCATACCCATGGCGTCGCCCGTCCTGAACACGAACCTCGGCCACAGGATGTTACCTACGATGTAAGTCTGCACATCAGCGAGCTCGCCATGGCGGGTGACCTTCTTAACCTCCTCCCTTAAGGCGCCTATGTTACCCTTTATCCAGGACGCCAGGGACTGGGCTTCGACTACGCTCGGAGTCCATATTATTGGCGCCCTTGTCATGCCATCATATAAAACCTTCGACCTGACGCCTCCGCTCATAGTTACTGCCTTGACACCTCTATTAACTCCAGCTACAAGCGCCCCCTCAGTAGTGGCCATAGGTACATAGAATTCCCCTCTTGCATAGTCTCCCTGCACTTTGAGGGGCCCAACAACGCCAAGAGGTATCTGTGCCGCGCCTATGGGGTTCTCTATATTATGCCCAACAACCCCAACGAAGTCTATGACTGTTGACGCTATGGAGGTCAGCCTCACTTTGTACTTTCTTTCAAGGAACAGCCTTCTGACGAGGGCCGCTAAGTTAGGGTTACCAAGAAAGGAGTCAAGCTTGCTGAAGCTGAGCTCCCCGGACTCGAGCTTGGAAAGGGCCTCTTCAACTTTGGAGCTCAGCTCCTCGTTAGACATCAGGTACACCCATGGAGGGCCTGAACTTCAGTGCATAGTATATTAGTCCTGCTTCCCTGTCTACCCTGGTCCTCCTCAACACGGCCTCAACCTCTAGGCCTTTCTTGAGCTTTGAAGGGTCAGTGACGTCGGTTAGCTCAGCCACGACCTTAGCGGCTCCAAGGTCTATTAGCCCCACGTACACCGGCGAGTACTCTTTGGCGCCCTCAGGAATAGCATAGACTGCAGTGTATGAAATTAGCCTGCCCCTCTTTGGCAGGTCCACGAGCTCTAGGTCGCGGCTGCCGCAGTATGGGCATGCCTGCCTTGGAGGGAAGTGCACGCGGCCGCAGGCCTTGCACTTGGCCCCCTGGAGCCTGTAAAGGGAGAGCTTCATCCTCCAGTACCTAGGAACCGAGAGATCCATGGACATCTCACTCCACCCCCTCCACAAGCGCAACATAAGAGTTGGAGCCCACGCCGTTGATTGAGACAGCCAGTCCCTTCCTTGCCCCCCTCACCTGCAGTCCTGGGAACTTGCCAGCGACCTGCAGGGCTACCTCGGCCACCTGGTAGACGCCGGTGGCCCCTATGGGGTGCCCCCTAGCCTTGAGGCCTCCGCTGGGGTTCACAACTGGCCCCTCACCACCCGCGGAGAACCTGCCATTGGCAACTAGCTCTGCAGCCTTGCCGCGGGGCGCTAATCCTATGGTTTCGAGGGTGAGCAGCCCCATTATAGTAAACGAGTCGTGGAGCTCTATAACGTCAACGCCATCAGTTGATGCGATGTTCTGAAGCCTCCTGTAGGCCTCGGCCAGGCTGTCTATTATGAGTGGGTCGTCCACCAGCTCCAGGGATCCAAGGCCTGAGGCTGACTCAACGGCGGTTATTTTGGCCATTGGGCTCTTGGACGAGTCCTTGCTGGAGAGCAGCAGGGCCGCTGCGCCGTCGCCTAAGGGGTAGCTGTCGAGCAGAGTTATGGGGTCTGCCATAACCTGCGACTTGGACACCCTATCCGGCTTTATGGCGAAGTTAAGCATTGCATAGGGGTTCTCCTTGGCGTTGTTATGCATTAGTGCGGGCCAGTAGGATAACAGGTCGCGGTCGACGTTGTATGTGTCCATGTAAATTCTAGTAAGCATGGCAGCGTCAGCAGCGAAGCCCACGTTATAGAAGGACCTACTGTTGGCGTCAAATACCATTTGCAGATGTCTGTAAGTCTTTGAGCTCTGGAACTCCGTAACCTTTTCAACGCCCACGACTAAAACTTTGTCAGCTACGTTGGACTCTATTAGAGAGTGCGCCACGGCAACTGCAGCTAAACCTGAGGCTTCGCCAGCCTCCACCTTCAGGGCTCTGACGCCCCTGAGCCCTAAACTTAGGGCGATGTAGCCCCCAAGGTCGAGCTGCTCGTCCTGCACACTGCTGAGCGCGTTAGACACAACTATGTAGTCTATTCCCGAGGCGCCTCCAGCCTGGTCAATTGCGTTGAAGGCCGCCTCCGCAGCCAGCTGATAGAGGTCCTTCTCATAATGCCTCTCAACCTTTACCATTCCAACGCCTTCTATGTACGAGGCCATAGTCTCACCCCCTACTTAATTGTAAAGATGATGCCCCTGCTCTTTGAGTAGAAGCCGTAGTCGATCACCACCTTGCGTGCAAGATACTGTTCAACGGTGGGTGCCAGGGCCTTCCTCTCCTCGATGGAGTCCGTGACCACTATAGAATACGCGTCGCTGCCGGCGCCGCTGCCAAAGGGCGCCAGGAGTATCCTGTCCCCTGGCTTAGCTTTATCGAGTACCTTCGCAAGGCCTAGAAGCGCGCTGGCATTGTAAGTGTTCCCTATCATAGGCGTCACCAGGCCTTCCTTGAGCTGATCCATAGTAAAGCCCAGGTCTGTGCCAACCTTAACTGGGAACTTGCCGTTGGGCTGATGGAATATGGCATATTTGAAGTCGTTGGGCCTCAGGCCGGTCCTCTCGAAGAGGGCCTTAACGGCATTCTCTATATGATAGAAGTAGGCCGGTTCGCCTGTGAAACCCTCGCCGTGAAGGGGGTAGGGCTCCTGAGCCCTCCTCCAGAAGTCAGGGGTGTCCGTCACAAAGGTAACGGAGTCCTCAATTATGGCCGCTGAGCCCCTCTCGGGGCCTATAACAAAGGCCGCGGCGCCGCTTGCAGCTGTGAACTCCAACACGTCGCCTGGATTTGCCTGCGCTGTGTCGCTGCCAATCACAAGGCCATACTTTATGAGGCCTGAGGCGACCATCCCTTGCAGGGCTCTCATGCCCTCGCTCGCGGCCCTGCAGGCGAACTCAAGGTCGCTTGCCATAGTATATGGAGTTATACCAAGGGCCTCGGCAATTATGGTGGCGCTGGGCTTGACAGCGTATGGTTTGGACTCCGTTCCAAAGAACACTGACTGTATTTCGCTGGGCTTTATTTGAGCCCTGGCTATGGCGTTCCTGGCCGCCTCATAACCCATTGTAGTGGAGTCCTCGTCGGGGCCAGCAACAGCCTTCTCCTCCACGGCCAGCCCCTTATACTGCTCTGGGTGCCAGCCCCAGATCCTCGCTATCTCACTCATGGGAAGCCTATAGGCTGGGATGTAAGCCCCCCAGCCATGTATGCCCGCTCTAGGTCCTGACACGAATAGCACCGTGGGACCCTTGCCCTACGGGTTAAAAAGCATATAGACACTTGACCGTAGCTCTATAGACAGCTGTCTAAACAGGCTTTCTCATAAAGATTCTTAAGCGGGTCTCCTTGCTCTATGCCTCCTGGCTGTGGGCCCGTAGCTCAGCCAGGTAGAGCGGCGGGCTCTTAACCCGTAGGCCGCGACGCCTAGCCGCGGGCGGAAGTCCCGGGTTCGAATCCCGGCGGGCCCGCCACAGCCCTGAAGGGCTCCTTGACTTCGCAACATCTACTTTAGGCCTCGGCCTGCAGCGTTTCAAAACGCTTTGGAGTAATGAAATTCTCACAAGGGCAGGCGCTTTTTAAGAGAGTTCATAGCAGAGGGGGAGGGCTTAGTGTACAGCTACTGGGAGGAGATGGCAATAGCGGCAGCTATGGGAGCGGAGCACGCCGCGGAGCCAGATCACATAGTTGCTATGAGGTTGATGAGATCTCGTAGAGACGTGCTCTACTTTGGTGCGCTTCACGGGATCGGGTTTCTTCTGCTCTCGGTTCCCTTAGCTCTTGCTGTTATAGAGGCTGGCCTGAGGCTGGGCTTCATAAGCGTTATCGAGATAATAGGGTATATGGTTGGTATGATATTTGCGGTGATGTTGCTCTACTCATCATTGATGGGCAAAGAAATGGAGATATCAGCTAGTGGAAGCGGTCTGGCTCAGGGAGCATTAGCGATAACTCCATCGAAGCTGCTGGTGCTAGTTATGGCAATAGCTTCAGGAACTTATGAAGGCGCGTTCATCCTGTTAGCGTTCTCCGCCGCGTCCTCGCTAGTCATGCCAGCCATAGGAACGCTGGCTTCTAAGGTGCCCGCAAATCTAGCCAAGATCTTAGATTCATTGTTGGGCGTTGCAACTCTGTTGTTCTTTTTAGCGCTTCTCATTAAGATTTTCTAGTGGTTTACCGCTCTGGAGCTCAGGCGACTAACGGGCGCATCACGACAGATGGTCCCACTACTATTAAAGGAAACCTTTAATAATACTTTTAAAGTTCTTTAGCATAGCTCCTTAATTTATTTTAAGTTGCTCCAATAACACTTAATAGCTTAGGTTGAAAACAATACAGCACGAGACCAAGGGAGGTGTGTGGTAGATGTCCAAGCTCCCGGCTGTAAAGGTAAAGGATCCAACTACGGGCAAGGAGGTAGAGCTCTCGCCCATAAAGGTCTGGACTCTGGCGCCTAAGACTAGGAAGGGCGTCAAGATAGGCCTCTTCAAGAGCCCTGAGAGCGGCAAGTTCTTCAGGGCTAAGGTCCCTGACGACTACCCAGCTAAGTAACTGGCTGGACGTTAGGGACAAATGCAGAAGTTAATAAAACGTTTTCTTTTGTTTTTGACTCTGTTCGTTAAGCGTCGTTCTGCTGCGTGTTGGCATTTAGAACATTTATTATTACCTGAACAAGGTGTTGTGGCTTTGTATACCACTTATCATAAGTGTACTTCTGTCCCCTGAACGTCAGCTCCACGTTGTCGTCGGCGTCACGGATGCTCATGAGCTCAGAGCCCTCGCGAGTTATCGAGAGGGCGTTCTTACCCTTGTTCTCGACCTTTATGTTGTACTTGCCGGCGTCCTTAGAGAGCATCTCTCTGACCTGAGAGAGGTACTCGCTCATTTAGGTTCACCTAGGGGCTCAGATTTAAGCAGCCTTATAACCTTTTTGTTATATGTGTCCCTAAATTTAACTCATTTAATATTAGGGTTTAAACTATCTATCAGGGACACTTGATGGTCTCAGCGAATGACGTGAAGCAAGTTCTGGTTGTTGGAGCTGGCACGATGGGTCATGGAATAGCTGAAGTCTTTGCCATAGCGGGTTACAATGTTTTCTTAGCGGATGTAAATAGGCAGATACTTGACTCGGCAATGGACAAAATTAGGTGGAGCCTCTCGAAACTGGCCGAGAAGGGGCAGCTGAAGGAAAGCGTAGACTCCGTGATGTCAAGAATAACAGCTGTTATAAGCGTCAACCCTGACGGGAGTTTCAGTAATGACTTGGCTGCCGTCGCCTCGCAGGCAGACATGATGATAGAGGCTATAACTGAGAAGCTTGACGCGAAGCAGGCGTTATTCAGGTTTGTAGATCAACACAGGAAGGGCAAGATTATAATGGCCACCAATACCAGCAGCCTGCCCATAACTGAGATAGCGTCAGCTACATCGTCGCCGGAGCTGGTGGTGGGTATGCACTTCTTCAACCCGCCACCATTGATGCCATTAATAGAGATCATAAAGGGGGAGAGGACCTCTGATGACGTAGTCCAGAGCGTCGTGGACCTTGCTAAGAGGATAGGGAAGCAGCCGGTGGTCGTCAATAAGGACGTGCCGGGCTTTATAGTTAATAGGATACTGGCAAGGTTCCTCAACACCGCCTGCTGGCTAGTGGCCAAGGGCAGGGCCTCGGTGCTGGAGGTTGACTCAACGGTCAGGTTCTCCCTGGGATTCCCAATGGGGGCCTTCGAGCTGGCGGACTACAGCGGCATAGACGTCTTCTACCTGATAGCTGTAGCTATGACCCAGAGGGGGTTCAAGCAGACTCCATGCCCGCTCTTCGAACAGATGTATAAGGCTAACACCCTTGGCATGAAGACCGGCAAGGGCTTCTACGAGTACCCCAAGCCTGGAGCCTACGTGAGGCCCCAGATACCTAAGGACCTAGCAGGCAAGGTGGATCCAGTGACGCTCATAGCCAGCGCTGTGAATGAGGCCGCCTGGCTGCTTGAGAACGGCATAGCTACAAAAGAAGACATAGATAAGGCTGTCAAGCTGGGGCTTGGGTGGCCTAAAGGTGTCTTTGAGCTGGCGGACCAGTACGGCATAGATTCCATAGTTGCCACGCTTAACCAGCTGAAGCAGGACATAGGCCCCGAGTACTCTCCCGAGCCCCTGCTCACGCAGATGGTCTCCCAGGGGACCCTGGGAGTCAAGACCGGCAAGGGCTTCTACGAGTATGGCCACTACGAGGAGGTGGCCAAGAGCACCCTTATAGTAAGGTACGAGAAGCCCATAGCGTGGATAATACTCAACAGGCCAAACAAGCTGAACGCAATTAATGTTGACATGATTAACGAGCTGTCCCAGACGCTCGATGAAATAGAGCAGAACCCAGACGTCAGAGTGGTCATATTAACAGGTTCAGGCAGAGCGTTCAGCGCCGGGGCCGACATAACTGGCTTTGCAGGGATAACTCCCATACAGGCCGCCATATTTTCAAGGAAGTTCCAGGAGCTCACGCTTAAGATGGAATACTACACGAAGCCCATCATTGTAGCCATAAACGGTTACACCCTGGGAGGCGGCCTTGAGATAGCAATGAGCGGGGACGTAAGGATAGCCGCGGAGACCGCAATGCTTGGCCAGCCTGAGATAAACTTAGGCTTCATACCTGGCGCGGGCGGAACCCAGAGGCTTCCCAGGCTGGTTGGAAGGAGCTCAGCAAAACTGCTGATATTCACTGGCGACATGGTGTCCGCCAAGGATGCCAAGGAACTGGGATTAGTTGACTACGTGGTGCCACCAGAAAGACTTGAACAGGAGGCCAGGAGCCTCGCGCTTAAGCTTGCGGAGAAGCCCCCGTTAGCTCTGCTGGCCGCTAAGCTAGCCGTAGAAATGGGCCTTGAGTCCAATATATGGGCTGGCCTGGCCCTTGAGTCTCAGCTCTTTGGCCTGCTTTTCAGCACTAAAGACGTCGTTGAGGGGGTTTCGGCGTTTCTGGAAAAGAGGAAGCCATCATTTAAAGGGGAGTGAGCCTTTCCATTAAAACTATGACATAAAAACTATATTTTAATGGCGTTGCTGACTTGAGACAAAGCCTAACTCTCCTTTTAGTGGTCATGCCTTGATACTAGGCCAGCATTTCGTTTAAAAGGAGGCCGCGCATCTATTTAGATGGCCGGGTGAGGCAGCCGGGTCGTCTAGCGGCCCAGGATGCGGGGCCTTGGACCTCAAAGGGAGGACCCCCCGTGACCGGGGTTCGAATCCCCGCCCGGCTACCAACTTTTCATATAAGCTGTACCTTGACGTTCATGGAGTTGAGCTCATCTATTAATGCTTTTCTTACGGATGAGCTAGCTCCCTTCTTTTCTATCAAAGCAGAGCGGGCGCCGTTGGGAAGTGATTTCTCTACGGCCTGCCTCAGGGCTCCAGGGGCCAGCTCGCCTAGGACGTGCTTTGAAAGTATGTGGCCCATGCACACCTCTGACGAGAGCTCAAGCTCCGTGAACCTTGCTGGGTAGTGGGTGGAACCAAGCCCTAGGACTGGGCTACATCCCTGAATAGCGTTAGAGGACTGTAAAACGTCTGCCACAGCGTTAGCCATGGCCTTTAGGGCCAGCTCGTCGTTCCACTCTTTAGCCGTGCTGCCAATTTCTATAAAGGCAAGCGGCTTCCTGTTAGTGGTAGGACCGTGGTGAGTTGCCTCAAGAGATATGGCGTAAGCCTCCAGCAGGCCCAGCTCCCTGGCATGGTAGTAGTACCTCTGTAGAAGAGGCTTAGCCAGGTGGGCCGGCGCGAAGGAAAGCTCGGCCGGCCTGCCCCCAAACAGGGCCTTAGCTGTCGGGTTTCCCGTGAAATGCACCGTGAGCGACTTCTTACCGCTCTCCGACTCATGCCTTGATAGAACTATTGCAGCGTCTGCGCTGGGCTCAGGCGTCTTGTCAAGGAACTCGAACTCCGTCTGATCGACATCAAAGCCCGCTATCACCGCGTTCTCAGCCTTATAACAAATGGAAGCTGCAGGGCACGCTGCGGGCTTGGCATTGATGAGGTTTATCAAAATTTCCGATGCCCTGACGCCTACAGGGTCCTTTAATGAGAACACAACTGAGAGCATGCGCGGCGCCTTCTTAGATGAGGGAATTGTACAGCATAAAAATAAGGTTTTCCCATAGTCTACTACGTTGGGCGGAACTGCTAATGAGCGCGTCAAAGGTCACTTTTAACATAATATATGAAGAACCAAGTCTAATCATTAGAGGGCTTGAGGCCATAAGGAGGGGCTTAGAGAGAGCCAACTGCATAATGACGGTTGGCCCCTCATGGATTGTGGCCTCATGCAGGGGTACCTTTGTTAAAGTCCTTGCACTCCTTCCTGAGGGCATAGGGGAACCTTTGAGGTCTCATAGCTCCATAACGGTGACTGTAGAAGGTGAGCCTGGCGAGTTAGTCGCGATCTCTGGGTTGATTCTTGAGATAGGCAAGTCAACAGGTGGCGGCGTCCTGCTCTCTCAGGAATAATAAACCTTTAAGGAGGTCCTCACGGGGGTGAAGTGGTTCCTAAGTACACCGCTTTAAATCCTAGCCCTTAATATAGATTGTTCGGTGAACGCTTTGAGTAGAATAGTGATTATAGGTTCTGGGGCCGCCGGAATGTCGGCGGCTTCGAGGGCTAAAAGGCTTAAGCCTTCGAATGACGTGATAGTTATAGACTCTAGCAGGTGGGTAAGTTTTGCGTTCTGCGGGCTGCCTTACCTAGTTGGCGGTGAGGTTAAGGATCTCGATGAGCTACTATATTATCCTCCAAGCGAGTTTACTAAGAGGGGGATAGATCTTAGGCTCAACAAGACAGTTATTGAGGTTGACCCTGACTCTAAGAAGCTTACATATGTGGATAACAGCACTGGAACTAAGGAAAGCCTTGAGTGGGACAAGCTTGTTCTAGCCACAGGCGCTAGGTCCAAGGCGCCTAAGCTTTGGCCTGAGATAAGGGGGGCCAGGAACGTGTTCTATATAGTGCACATGGAGTCAGGCCAACAGATAAGGGACTACGCAAGGTCCCTGGGACCGGGCAAGAGGGCTGTAGTCATAGGTGCTGGCTATCTAGGCCTAGAGATGGCCGACAACTTGGCCAAGCTGGGGCTTAAAGTCACAATAATAGAGGCCCTGGGACAGGTGGCCCCAAGGATGCTCGACCCTGAGCTGGCTAAGATTGTAGAGGACAACATAAGGTCTAAGGGCGTGGAGGTGGTAACTGGCGCGGCCGTTGAAAGATTCAATATAATAAATAGCACGGCCACCGAGGTCGTCACAAGTAAGGGCACTTATCAGGGCGATATGTTTGTTGTTGGTGTCGGCATAGAGCCTAACAACGAGCTAGCCAAGCAGCTAGGCCTTAAACTCGGCCAGAGCGGCGGCATCATAATTGATGAGAGAACCCTTACCAGCAATCCTGACGTCTACGCAGCTGGTGACGTAACTGAGCATAAGGACCTTGTAACTGGACAGCTGGTCTGGAGGCCTTTTGCTCAGATAGCTAACAAGATGGGGCACGTCACTGGCAGTAACCTGGGAGGCGTGGACTCGGTATTCCTTGGAAGCGTTGGTACCTCTGCTTTTAAGGTATTTGACGTCGTAGCGGCGAGGACGGGCTTAAGCGCGTCCGAAGCCTCTAAGGTCGGCTTTAAGCCAGTGGAGGTGTCCCTGGAGGCCGGCACAAAGGCCCACTACATACCAGGGGGTAGCAAGATATCACTTAAAGTGGTGGCTGACGAAAAGACTGGGAGACTGCTTGGCGCACAGGCAGTGGGCTTTGACGAGACCGCCTTCTGGAGGATAAATGTAGTGGCCTCGCTGCTGACTAGGGGAGGCACCGTGTGGGATCTGTTCAACGCAGATTATGGTTATCAGCCTCTGCTATCGCCCGTGTGGGATCCCTTGGTAATAGCGGCCAGACTTCTCATGAGGACCTTTGGTGAGAGGCCATGGTAAAGCATTGCGTAGGTTAAGATATTCCTTGGCTGGCAGTAGACTTAACGGAAGCCTTTACTGCCATTGTCTGCTGTAGCTTCTAATGCTGTTCTTTTCTAAATGCCATATTAAAAGGCATTGGTCTAAGAATTTATGATAAAAAGGACTAATGGCGCATTCAGTGTAAGTCTTAGGCGATATAAGGAACCATATCCGTACGGCGAAGATCCACGCACGGCAGTTAACGTTAACTCGTGATCTTAATAAGGCACTGATCATAAAGTGAATTTGGATCTATTACTCGGGCACTTCTATGGTTACTGTCACCTCTGAACCATCCGTTAGGTTTAGGAGATCTCTAAGTTTAATCTCTGCTACGAGTTCTATAACATCATTCTTATACACAGTTATTTCAGGTCTCACTATGAACACTTTAATCGTGTAGTTTAGGAGCGCAGGGTAAGCTAGTACTCTTCCAAGTCTCATGCCAGGGACCAGAGGAGGATCTATCATTATGGGGTCTGCCCTGTTTAATGCGGTAGCGAGCGCGCTTACGTAAGGCTCCTCCACTTTAAGGTTAAGGGTCCCCGGAAAGGGAGAAAAACCCAAAGCCTTCCTTATGTTCTTTGCATATAGGTTGACGAAGAACTCGCCTTCGCCTAGGCCGCTGAACACTTTAGCTTTAATGTCTACCTTCAACTTCTCATCACAGTAAAGAGGGAAGGTCTCAATAATTTTTAAAGTCCCTTGGAACATGCTTCACCTAAGGTGCCATTAGGCATTGAATGCGAGGAGGCTTGCTGCGAAAATTATGGCTCCCTTGATAATTATGCTGTTTGTTGCTGGCATCTTCATAATCTCTTTGCAGTCTCACGCCTTTGCGCAGCTACCTTTTAGCGTGTCCTCCTTGAGCGCCGCTAATGGAACTCTTACTGCGAGTAACCTGTTTTATTATATAGAGCTTAATCTGCACAACGGCTTGAGGGCTTCTTCATGGCTTGTAAATATTACCTCCTCTTCATTACTTCCAATAATTCCCACAGGCAATACGCAAGTACCAAGCCCCTTGATATCGATATCTAGTCCAAACTCAACGGAAGTCCCACTTCCAGGTAACCTGACGTCAACTACGTGGCTGGCCACTGTGGTGCAAAGCACCAACAACTCCGAGACTTTAAAGCTGGTCCCTGCAAGTGACATTACATATCCATTCGATATAGTAGTTTATATGACGTTTAGCAGGCTTGAACCCTATATGAGAGTCCTTATATCAGTCACCAACATGGGGGGCAAGCCTGCATTTGCCTACTTAGCTTACGGCGCAGGTGCTGCCGGCCTGACAGGTACCTGGACTGCAGCAGCGCAGCTTGAAAACGCGTCAAACGGGAGCTTCGAAGTTTTAACTCTCTCCAATAACTCGGAGGTCTCAGGTCTTGTATTAACGGCGTTAGCAGCATATTCTAGCAACTCGTCGCCAACAGCGGCTTTAGGCATAAGCTCTGTAGACCATCCATCCTCAGTGGAATTCCTTGAGGGCAAGTTATTCGGAATAAATGAGTCGCAGGCATATATTATCACTTTCATAAGAACGCCTGTCCTGGAGCCGGGCGACAACTTTAACGTAAGCCTTAATTTATTTGCTGTGGGTTTTAATCCGTTCGAGCTGGCCTCCGTAGGCTCCCTGGAGGCTGCCGAGGCCCTATATCCAGGAATAGAGGGCAAGGTACCTCAGTCAATGAACGTAGATGGGGTGGTTTCCTCGCTTAACACGGAGCTCTCGCTTCTGAATAACAGCGTCAGAAACCTTACGCAGGAGGTCAATAACCTTAGCGCTAAGTTGTATTATTATGGGAAGCAGCTCTCCATAGCAGAGAACGCAGAGGGCTATTACGCTCATTTGGCTAGAAGGGGAGGCATATTGGCAGGTGGCATGTTTGTCGTTGGGGTTGTCATAGGTGTTCTTGGAGGCGCATATCTTCTGAGCCCCGGCGGTATTGGAAGAAGGCAAGTTAAGAGAAAGTGAGGATCTCCTTCACGTTGATTAAGAAAAGTATGTATTTTTAAAGCCAGTACTGCTCACATCTGGTCAGCACGAGAAAGGAGTCTTAAGGCTAGGCTTACATTTGAGCACCTCTCAAAGCTCCAGATGGTCCTTAGGCCAACATCCATGTTACTGCTTGGCACGGAGCTTCCCACTAGAGACTTAAACTTAGACTCAACGCCCTCCTTGCTCAGCGGGTTCTTATAGTGGCCTGGCGGATATATTGAGGTCCCTGTGAAGGTGCGGCCGTCCTTTAACTTCACTGTTATAGAGTTCCTTATGCCCTCAGGATACAGCTTGTCGCTCTCTGGACTTATGGAGACCTTCATTACCTTAAGCACCTTCCTTACGTCATCAGCTAAGTACCTCTCAGGCCTAAAGGTGTCCAGCCAAACCTTGCCATCCAGCAGCGCGGCAGCTATTATATAAGGCATGCTGTGATCTGCAGTCTCCCTGGTCCTTGGGTCCCACTTTTCAGGGTCCTTAACTATTATGTTATATCCGACAGTGAAGGTTTCAACGTTAACGGATTCCACATCGTCTGGGCCTATAGAGCCTGCCTCCTGCCTTATCTTAAGAGCAGCTTCAACAGCGCTCATGGCGTGGTACTCTACAGGCCAGTACTTTATGCTCGTTTGAAGGAGCTTGTAGCTCTCGTTGCCCTCTCCCCCCATCTTTGGTATGTCGAAGGTGTCGCCACCCAGGGCCACCTTGAAGAGGCCAAACTCACCGCTGAATATTGGCGAGGGACCTGTCATGCCGCGCCAGGCCAGGAGAGCCGCAAAGAGGCCGTTACGCGCCGCGTTAGCAGCAGCGCACCCCTTCCACATGCTCAGCTCCCCAGCCCTCGTCTGCCTAAGGGCGGCGGCGTTAACCGTGGCCAAGTTTATTGCTTGGGTCATCTTGTCCTCGTCAAGGTCAAGCACCTTGCCCGCGCCTACGGCTGAGGCTATCGCTATGTAGAGCACGTGGTCCCAGCCCCTGTTCCTGACGCTATATGCATCCGCCAGCCTGGCCGTGACCTCATATGCTGCTACTATTCCCTCTATAACCTTACGTCCGTCAGCCTCCGCAATTTCGGCGGCTGCCATAACTGGGGCTATGTTGTCGCTCGGGTGAAGGGCCTCGCGAGAGAGGTAGGTGTCGTTGAAATCGAAGTATCTGGCAGCGCAGCCGTTGGCAAAGGTAACATGGTCCGCGGGCCCCATGAACTTTGTTCCCCATATTGTGGCAGGCAGCCTAGAGCTAGCTGATGACTGCGCGATCCACCTAGCTATGCTGGGCGGGGTCTCATTGAAGGCACCAAGGGCGACGCCTAAGGTATCCGCTATTCTCTTCTTAGCCTCCTCTATAACCTCAGTTGGAAGCCTGTTAAAGTTAAGGTCAACGGCCCACTTCGCTATGCGAGAGGCTAAGTCCTTCACGTTACCACCACAGGTGAGGGCTCTTTACCCTTATTAATGTCTGACGAAGACACCTGTTACGAAGAGCCGCCTTGCTCACGTACTCAAAGTACCCCTTCATAGTGGATGCCAAAAGGTACCTGTCAGAGGCCTACGGCTACCAGGTCTCACTCAAGGACCTGGCTGAGGATCAAAAGGTCTTTGAGCTAGCCAAGACAAGGCTCCTTGATGCAGTAAGGGAGGGCAAGGTAAGGGTTTTCCGTGGGGTCAATACTGAGGAAGAGGTGGCGTCCTTTTATCTAGCGGCCGCGGCGGCCGCAGCGGCCAACTCAAAGAGGCTTGAGGAGATGTTCTCAAGGTCCGAGGCTAGGAGGGCCATGGAGTTCCTCAAAGGGGAGGATGAGGAAACGCTTCTCATGCTAGCAAAAAGGCTTGGAGTCAACGTGACCCTTGCCCACGTAAAGATACCGTGGTCACAGCTAAGGAATGGCAAGATAAACTATAAACTTCTAAGATACGCAGTCCCTATATCAGATTACCTTAAGATTGTAGTCCCTGTACCCCACGAAAGGTGGTCCCTGGTAAACTCAATGGTGAAGGGCGGCCTCGTCTTTATAGATGAGGAGACCCTGAGGGAATTCTTATCGCTTGCATCTGAGAAGGCCATCTATAAAGTAATAGATGCCGTGCGCTCTGAGGACTACAAGCCGCTGCTGCTGACCCAGGAGGCGCTCATCGCATTAAATGCAAAGGACTCTAAGGTGTCTGTTAGCCAGGAGGGGCCTAACGTTGAGGCCTTTCCGCCGTGTATGTTAAAGCTTAAGGAGAAAGCAGAGACTGACGAGGAAATATACGCCTATATCTCATTCTTAGCGTCCCTTGGGGTTGATTATAAGACGATAGGGGATGAGCTGGCCAGGTTACTTAAGCTGAGCCCTGGAGCTGGAGAAGCTTTGGCCAGGAGCTTAATAGAGGCGGGCCTCGGGTCCACGTACAAGACCTATAGCTGTAAGTTTATGAAGAGCAAGGGCCTTTGTCCGACGGATTGCGGCGCTTCTCATCCTCTCCTTGCATATAGGAGGAACCTTGCGAAACTAAAGAAGCCTGTACCTTCATAGCCAGCTCAGATAGCCTGGCAAGCCTCCTCCAGCCCTCCTCCAGCGCGCTGTTAGCCATGTCAACTATAGAGCTCAGCGAGTCGGGCCTAACTATCCAGAGGCCCTGAGACCTAAGCGGCATGGAGAGCTGCACGGCGCTGAGCATCTCTACAACGAACTCCTTTCCATCAGCATCTATGTACATTATGCCGCTGTGCTTGAAGCCGGCCTCTCTGGCCGCCAGCATAAGCTGTCTCACGGTCTCAACGCCATAAACTCTGGCGTGTATTATGGGACCCGTTACCTTAAGCCAAAGGTTGTCAAAGGGCTTAGCAAGCGCGGAGGCCAACTGATACACGCTTATCTTTGAGTGAGTCTTAAACACAATCCTGGCTGAGTCCCTGAGCCAGTGCCACTCGCCCTCAACAATGGTTATCCGGCCTGTGCAACTACTGGTAGTCCTGATAAAAGGACCGTTTAACTTCATCAGATAGCTCTCAGCGCAGGGGTCTAGGTATCCTATCAGCCTCTCCTCAAGGAGCGTCCTACGAAGCTCATGGTTTTTTGACATAGACATCCAGCACCACCTGATAAAAGCGGGGTCCTACCATCCTTACTATGCGTGAGGCCTCAAAGCTCCAGCTGATTTTTTCGGAGTTTCTTATATGCTCGGCAAAGAGCTTCCTTGCGTTTTCCTCCGGGTCTTCGCCTTTGCTTGCGTGCACATGGAGGTAAACGTGAACGTAGCCCTCACGATCTATGGCGTCCACGGCGTACTTAAAGTAAGGTATGGCCAGATCGGGCAGCGGCATAAGAACTCTGTTGGCGACGCCCCTGAGCCTCTCCTCTACAACATTTGCGGCGTCCCCAAGGTAGGGTAAAACTCTCCCCTCAACCTTGTTGAGCCTGACGTTCTCTACCATTTTTTCAAAGGCGTCTGGATTAATATCTATGCTGTGAACAAGCTTTGCGTCAGAGTGCCTGGCTATTATTATCGAAAATATCCCGACGCCAGCGAACATGTTCACTATGATCTCTCCGCTCCTTACAAGTTTGGCGACCCTCAGGTGTTCGTAGCTTAGCCTGGGAGTTATGAAGTCCTTAGCTATGTCTACCTTGAAGCTGCATCCATGCTCTCTGTAAATGGTCTCCGTCCTCCTCTCCCCAGCCAGATACACGAGGTTGCTCCTCACCTTGTAGGGCCCTTCGACCGGCCCTTCAGCAAGCCACGCAGACTTAATGCTTGGGCTCTTTAAGAGCTCCTCACCATATCTTCTGGCTAGCTCTAGGTCAGGCTTCGCTCCGTGAGGTGGCTTGATAATAGCTATGTCACCGATCACCTCGACTTTAAACCTGACGTTTTCATCAGGCATAGGGTTTCACCATCAGCGAAATGAAGAAGCCTGGATGGCCGTCCTCAGGCGAAAACCTCAGGCCTAACCCGTTGTAGCTAGCTTCTCTCGGCATTGGATAAGGCTTGGTTACCTCAAAGCCCAGCTCCATAGCAAAGAGGACATTGGCCTCGTTTTCAACGTCCGTGAGGGTGCAAGTTGAATATACAAGCCTCCCCCCAGGTTTGAGCACCTTCCAAGCCTCGCTTATGAACTGCCTTTGATACCTCGAAAGGACTACCGCATCGGCGAGCCTCTTGGTATCATATAGCTTAGGGATTACGCCCAGGTTTGTACATGGAGGGTCTATGAGCACTAAGTCGGCCTTACCTTCCATATTAAGCAGCGACGAGGCCCTCCTGGAGTCACCACCTACTACATTGACCCAGTCAGCGCCAAGCCTGATGAGGTTATCCCTGAGCTTCTCTACCTTGCTTGCGCGATCTATTGCTATAATTCTTGACTTTCTGCCGGCAAGTTGTGCTGCCAGGCTAGTTTTGCCCCCAGGAGCGGCGTTAAAGTCAATAATCGTCTCCCCCGGCGATGGCGATGCTATGGCAACGGCCCACATGCTTGGCAGGCTCTGGCTGTAGATGAGGCCTTCGTTGAAGCCCGGGAGCTCCCTGACCTTAGGGGTGGCGTAGACGGACTTTGTAACTTTAACTGCGACGCCTTTCTTGTGCTCGGCCATTTCTTTGCCGTCCATTATGGCTACGCCCTCCGCCACAGGCCTGCCGTCGACAGTGACTATAGTGACCTCATCACCTGCCTTGACCCTCTCAGCCCTAAGTACGCCAGGTCCATATAGGTCGCTGCCTACGTAGACCGACTCGGCGGACTTCTTATCAGCGACCACTACCTTATCGTGAAGGTCCACCTTAAACGGACCCTTCACGTCTATCCAGATGGCGTAAGGGAGCTGCTCATCAACATAGAACCTAGTGCCGCTGGCGGAAAGCAGATCTAACATCGTCGTGGTGTCAGCTTTGAGCGTGTCGACCCTCAGGTAAAACCTCCTGGGAGGTCTTAGAAGAGACTCGAGGAGACTTCTTACACCTCTCCTTGAGATGGCACCTAACGATTCAAGTAAACCTTGATCATAGATTAAACTCTCAATGCTCATGGCCGCTCACTAGGATCACGATGACGTTATTAAGGTTAGACCCAGTGGGCCCTGTCTTTATAAGCGCATCCACACTGGCCAGGGCGTGGTAACTGTCGTTCTCAATCAGCGCCTTTACAGGGTTTACGCCAGACCTATACATTAGGTCTATAGAGCCAGGAGTTATGGCTGCGCCAGCAGCGTCCGTAGGACCATCTATTCCGTCTGTTGCCAGCGCTATCATTAAGGCATCATCTCCGCGTATGCCAAGCCTCCTCAGCTCAAGAGCCCAAGAGAGCGCAAGCTCCTGGTTCCTTCCTCCAAGGCCGTGACCTTTAACGCTGACGCTCGTTTCGCCGCCGGCTACTATGGCTGCCGGCGGCCTCAACGGCACACCTTTCCTAATGATATCAAATGTTATTGATGCCAGGAACTTACCTACTTCCCTTGACTCTCCCTGGGCCGTCGTCGTCAATATAATGGTATTGTAGCCCTCCTCAGAGAGAGCTTTAGCCACGCCATTTACTACATCAAAGGCACTGGCAACTATTACGTTAGTTACCCTTCTAAGTCGCGGATCTCCAGGCTTTAAGGTCTCCTCAAGGGCTCCCTCCTCGCCTTTTCGAAGGACTTTGACAACGCCCTCTGGGGCCCGATCTAATAGCTCATATCTTTTCATGACTTCTAGTGCGTCGTGAAACGTCGTAGGGTCAGGCGCCGTAGGCCCCGAGGCTATGTCCTCTAGGAAATCCCCTGGAACATCGCTGGCGTAGAGGCCATAGACTTCAACGTTGCCAGATGCCTTGACCAGGCCTCCCCCCTTGACCCTTGAGAGGTGTCTCCTTACTACATTTATCTCCGATATGGAGGCCCCGGAGTTTAGGAGGAGCCTGTTAATAGTTACTAAGTCTTCGAGGCTAACGCCTTCAATGGGGCTTTCGACCATTGCTGAGCCTCCGCCTGACACTAGGACCACTAAAGGCCTTTCGAGCTCCCCGGCCCTCCTGGCTATCGTTAGGGCCTTCTCCCCGGCCCTCAGGCTACCCTCATCAGGCAACGGATGGCCCGCCTCAATGACATCTATTTTATCGAGGGCGACGTCATAGCCAAGGCCCCTAGGCTTTACTATAAGGCCTTCAATAGGCTCTAGGCCGCTGCCGTCAATGAAGCCCTTGAACATGGTCATGGACGCTTTGCCCATGGATATGACTAAGTAGCCTTCTTTTAGGAACTCTGCAAGTTCACGGGCCTTAGACTTGACCTTGCTGTAAAGTGAAGAGGAATTTAATGAAACGTTTATAATTTTCTCCTTGAGCTGCGCAGGCCTCATAGTATATCATCCAGGGAATAGATAGCCAAGCACCCTTGAGCGCTTTTGTTTTGCATTCACGTTGACCAACAGGTACTTGTCAAGTAATGGAAGGGGTTTGGATAGAGAGAGCTCTATAGAACCATTATCGTACCTATCTATGTTTGCCATCACGGCCGTCCCTCCGCCCACTACATGTAATGTCCCGGAACTCGGCACCTCAGTCCAAGGATACGCCTTTACTCTTAGGGTTAGTTTATTGACAGTTTTAGACAGGTCGGGCACCAGAGCATAGACTTCCTTAAGTTCGTCAACTTCGGCTCCTTTGACGGCAAAACCTATTCTGACGCCAGGCCCCACAGAGTCCATTTCCTCATCAAGCACCTCTATGCTTTTTATTTCAATCTGTTTGTTTATGGGCACTGCATAAAGCTTATCATGTACATAGACGTTCATTTTAGTGTAGCCAAGGATGACAGGCCCGACACCCTTGACTAGGAACGCCCGGTCTATGAATACATAGCCTTCATCATGAGACGACAGTTTCTCTCCATGTGTTAATAGGGATACAGCAAAGTCTGATGTGCTCAGCGTGCTAAGCCTCAGGCCGCTGCTATTTACCAACTTCTCTATACTCTCTTTAGAGTCAGCCGCCGCCAATCCAAGCTGCGAAGATGAGGCATCAACAAGCGTTAGAAGCTCTCCATCCCTCCAATCCATTTCATACCCTGTAACCACAACGCCTATATCGGCTAGGGACATGGATATAGCCGCATTGATGATCGTGGCTGGGTATTCTGTGGGCACTATTATGGATAAGAGTTTTTCCTCAGAGAGCCTCTTGTAGTACATGAGAAGATGCCCCTTATCATTAAGTTTTGCTATGGAACCGGCTAACTCTTGCGCCCTGTTCATGTCAGCTGACACAAGGGAGGCTATCACTCCAGTTAACAAGGCCCTAGCCCTAAGAGTGCTCACAGCGCCGGGACTTTAATACACTGTAACAGTTTTGGTGCCCTGATGGAGCTCGCTCGTGTTCCTGAATTTAACCTCCAATGATTTAAGATTAATGGGACTAGCCTTGGGTGCGCATGTCAGCGATGCCTATGGCAGGCCGCTTGACAACCTTAGAATAGCCGTGACGAGGGAGTGCAACTACAGGTGCTTCTTCTGCCACATAGAGGGTGACCCCTCTGGTGGTCCCGCCAGAATAGGAACCAGCCCGCCTCAGCTCAAGTCAGATGATTACTATGTAGTGGCCGCTGCGGCCGGCAGACTCGGTATAAGGGCATTCAAAATAACTGGCGGGGAACCGCTGGTGAGGAGCGACATAGCTTCCATAATATCTAACATAAGGGATGCGTCAGGTCCTGATGCGGACATATCGATGACGACTAACGGTTACCTCCTCTCCGCCTACGCTAAGGCCCTCTACGATTCAGGTCTGAGAAGGGTTAACGTATCTCTTCACTCGCTTGACAGGGAACATTATAAGATAATAACTGGGGTTGACGGCCTTGATCGCGTAATTGATGGCATAGAGAGAGCCTTGGATGTAGGACTTAAGGTAAAAGTGAACGTCACGGTAACCAAAGTTAACGTTAACGACGTGTGGGACATTATAGATTTCGCCTCTAGCAGGGGAGTAGCAGTTCAGCTGATAGAGCTTCAGCCTGTAAACGAAGGCCTTAGAGTCTTCAAAGATATGCACGTTGACTTATCCTATCTGGAGTCCAAGCTTAAGGAGTACAGCAGCAAGGTGGTGCTGAGGCCCCTTCATAATAGACCCATCTATATTCTTAAGAACGGCGTCACGGTGGAGGTTGTAAAGCCGTTCAATAATCCACTCTTCTGCGCCGGTTGCCGGAGAGTTAGGCTGCTCTCGGACGGCCGTCTGACTCCCTGCATAAATTACATGGGCCCAGGCGTCAACATACTTAGAGTGCTCAGGGAGGCGAGGACTAAAGAGGAGGCCATAGATGGCGTGGTAAAGGCCCTAATTAAGGTCAATCAGTTAAGGAAGCCCTTCTACATGTGGCCTCTTGGCGGCGATGGCCACACCCTAACTTCCTATAATGTCGCCGGTAGGCTTGCATTGCCTAAGAAGGTTATGTCAATGGCAACGACCCCAGCTGGGCCAACGGCGCTGCCGCGTGAGGTACCGCTAGGGGAGCAAACAGGAAAGCAACTATGAGAGTTGGATTGGCAAGTATGAATATAGATTTAGCGGCCTCTTTACTAGGCGAGCTGGAAAACCTGTAGATCTTGTAGGCGGCCATGCCAGTTAACGGCGTGAGCAGAATGTCGCCCAGCAGCCCCTTGGAGGTTACAGCCCAGTAGAGCCACATGCTGGCTAACATCACGGCTAAGAACCCTATTACAACTGCTGAAACCTTCCTGGGCGACGCGACGACAGGGTACATGGGTATCCTTGCCCTTCTGTAGTCGTCATAATAATAGTACACTATGAACCATATGTGCATTGGTATCCATGCTAAGACTGCCAGGGCAAGGAAAAGGGCGGCTAAGCTATAGCTGCCGGCGGCGGCGGCCCACCCCCCTAATACTTGCATGACGCCAGCGATGCCACCAAAGATTATGTTCAGGGGGCTCCTTCTCTTCAGTAGTATAGTGTAAACTGGTATATCGAAGAGGAACGCCAGCAGAACTGCTAGTAGCACGTAGAAGTTAAGGGCCAGGGCGGCGGCCGCCCCTATCGCTATCATGGCCAGTGACGCCGCAAGACCTTCGCGGTGGCTGAGCTTACCAGACGGTATGGGCCTCTTTCTGGTTCTATCCATTACAGAGTCTATATCAGCTTCCAGGACCATGTTAAGGGCTGTTATGCCGCCTATGGAGCCAAGTGATGTTATGGCAAGTAATAGCAGCTTGATGGCATCGAGGGAGCCCCCAGCCGCAAAGTAAGCGCTGTAGGCTGTAAATGTCAGTAGCCCTAGCTGAGGAGGCTTCATCATCTCAATTACATACCTTGTTTTTGATAAGATGCTCATGCTTGGCCCTTGAGAACTGATGTTACGGTACATATTAAATAATGTCTGTCAATACCTGTATTTGCGCCTAAGAGTTGCAGTAGGAGCTGGGGGTGCGTTAACACTAAAGACGTGGATCGTTAGCTTAAGTTTTAGTGACCTCCTAGGGCTATGTCTCTTAAAACGTTATGAAGTCCTTTAGCTTCACGTCAGCGGCCTTGCAGATAAATAAACCTTTTTAAATAATGCTAACAAAGCTACTCGGGGAATTTAAATGGGATCATCAACTGAAGGCAGTCAAAATAAAGGACTAGGCCTGGGTCTTGTAGGCGTGGGTCTGGCCTTGATGCTCACAGTGTTTTACTTCGCAGTGGCGGCCTACCTTTCTGTGCAAAACGTAGAAAAGTTCAAGTCTACATTTGGCGGCGCTTTGAGCTATCTTCAGACCAGCGCCTCGGCTAACTCTACCCTTGGGGCTCTGGGCGCATATGCAGACTTGATAATAGTCATTCTAATAATGGTCGTCTTCCTTAGCATAGCATTAGCTGCAGGCTCAATAATACTTGGTAAGGGCGTCGAACTCCTGAGGGGAAGCAAGTAAATGGTTAGCCTTAGGGCTATGTTTATAATAACAGGTCTTGTAATAGTCTTTGTGATGGCCTATCCCTTAGTAGATTTCGTATACTCTGCCACGTCACAAAAAGGCCTGTTGAACATAACGGCATCGCCTATGACAGGGGCGCCTCCCTGCAATAAGAGCTCAGAGAAGCTTACGGTTACATATAATGGAGCCGCGCCTCTTTATCCGGCATACTTTAGACTATCTCTTGCCCTGGCCAACGGCGACGAGATTAACATAACTGTGGCCAAGGCCGCTTTATCACAAGGAGAAAGCTTCTACGCGTGCATACCTTTGGGTTACCTGGAGAACGCCTCCTCCGTAACGTTTGTACTTAGCGGAAATATTTATGGTATATATCCCATCACTCTAAGCCTCAAGGCAAAGCTCAACGGAGGGTGACGTCAATGAACTTAAGGGAGGCGACGATAGAGGCGCTTAAAGGCGTCATTGATGGACTCCTTTACGTGATACTTTATATGTTCTTGGTTCCCTTTATCTTGGGTTTTATAATTCATCAAGCCGGCGTGGAAGGCTACCTAAGCTACCTAACTAGTGCGTATCCGGAGGGCATAGTAATAACATACGTAGCCATCTTTGAAGCCCTGGCGGTGGCCAGCAGAATATTTAAAGATGAAGTAATAAGTCCCTTCCTAAAGTCCTTGGACTCCCTCTTGGGGGTATTAGTAATAGTGTATCTTGTTAACTACATTATGCCTGGAGGCTACATAAGGATATCCCTTGAGCTAACCGCCTATGAAACGGTGTACGTATCTATAGGCATTTACCCCCTGATACTTGCGTTTCTCCTGGCTATTTCGCTTCCCCTTGCAATATTGCCGTTTGCGGAATACTTCCTTTACCACAGCAGTTAGGCCTACGCAACCTAATGCAATGCCGGTAAATGGACACAACTGACGAAAGAGCTCGAGGTCGAGCGTAGTAAGTTGAGACCTTCGAGAGCGCAGGGCTTCATCACGATATAGTTTGATTTTGGTGCGCTAACGTTTATAAGATGTCCTAATCAAGAGTAGCTGGGTGGACCGGCAAGTGGGCCGGTAGCTCAGCTGGAAGAGCGCCGCCCTCGCACGGCGGAGGTCCCGGGTTCAAATCCCGGCCGGTCCACCTACTCTTGCCGTTTAAACCTGTCGGTCTCGTTAATACTTTCATAGTTTAAGTCAAGAAGGTGCGACTTCCAATAGGAGAGCACCTCCTCAACTGCGCTCTTATCCAGAGGCGGCTTTTCCACGGCGTTTACAAACCTTTGAAGGTCATGCCTTGAAGTTATGTTAGGCAGAACAGAGCTCACGTTTTCATATGCAAGGACATACTTTAGGGCTAGCTCATAAAGCTTAAGCCCCGCTCTGTTAGCAATATCTTCTAGACCCTTCGATTCAGCCAAAGCGCGCTGAATCCATGAGTAGCTCTTAAGGCTTCTGTGAAGGCTTGGACTTTGCTTCAGGGGCCACCTCTCCTCGTCGAGCACGTCTGAGGCGTGTGGCACCCTGATGAACTGAGCAACGCCGTCAAATTTGAGCAGCTCAAGCCCTGGAAGCTGCTCAATTGCGTTGAATATGTGCTCAAGCGCCTCGTAACCCATGTAAACGGCGGCCTTGCCCTCCTCGCCCCAGCCTAGCGTGGGCCCCAGCGCGACACCTACCATCTTTGCCTCACCGCTCCTCTTGACTTCCCTCAAAAACTCGAAGACATCACGGCTCTTAATTACATTCATGACAGGGTTATGTAGCATAAGTATGTCAACGTATCCAACTCCGAGCCTTTCGAGGGACCTGGATAGCGCCACTCTAAGGTAATCTACGTTGAAGTTGGGTTTTACGCCGCCACATCCGTAAAAGTCAAGGCCTATCTTTGTTAAAATAACGACGTTACTTATCTTTGGACCTAGAGATCTGTGAAGGATCTCCTCCCCTCTGCCTCTGCCATAAACATCCGCCGTGTCAAAAAAGTTTATGCCTAGGTTTAGGGCCTCCTTAATGATATCCTCTGCTATGCTGGTATCGGCGCCCCACTCGTCAGTGACAAGTGACCAAACGCCGACGCCCAGCTCGGAAACCTCTAGGCCGTTCGGGAGCCTCCTATAGTTCATGGATCGTCATTAAGGGCCGTCTCAGGGCGCGGCATTAATTTCTTGTACTTACGCGACGGTGAGCTCTTAGATTGCTAACCCTTTGGTAGTGCCATAGATATATGAAGTAAGGAACACGCCGCCAAGAACTCTATTAAGCGTAGCCCTGTCTTGGACTAGGGCTTTATCAAGTTTAAGAAGGAGGCCAGGGTCCAGGGACCTGGAGGTTAAAGCAATGCCCGAGCCTTTGACGACTTCACTGGCGAGCTGCATATAAACCTTAACAATACCGGCTATGACGCCTTTTACTTCGTCAAAGAGCTTAACTAGTCCTATAAGCTGTTCAACGCCTTTAGCGTTTATCATAAATCCCCTGTCGAGCCCCTGAGCTATTTCGAAGAGATCGCCAAGGGTAGGGGCCCTAAGCTGCACGTTGCTCGGGGATATTCCATTATTCTCAAGGAACTGAAGCAGGTCAGAGTCGCCTACATCGCTCAGAGATTCTATGAACGCTTCAACGTCATACAGAGAGCTGCCATAGAGCAGCCTGGTGGTTACAACTTTAAGGTTATCAGGCATTTTCAGGTTGGCGGACTCCGAGTAGCCTTCCACGGCCCCAGCTACCACGGCGGCGCTCCAAAGGCCCACAAGGGGAAGCTCGCCGCTTGCGTCAAAGGCCGATCTTAGCGCTTTGCCAATTATTGCGCCTAGCCCTAGGTCCTTTGAGGAGAGCCTCCCTTCGGCAACAAGCTGGGACCTTTTGTAGGCCTCATCTATGTATGGAACCACCTCCACGACCTCGTATAGCCTCCTCTCAAAGTCGCTATCAGGCATAAGCCTGTGGACGGCCCCAGGCTTAATGGGAGCTGATAGCGTAAGCATTAAAGACCTTTTGACCGTGGAGAGCAGCCCTCTCACCCTTATGCTGTAGGCCCCAGGAAAATATTACATTCTGCCCTCTGACAGTGGCTCTGAGGCTGCAGGCCTTACCTGATGCCGCCTCGTAGTTACAGCTTGCCGAGAAAAAGATAAAGGCGAGCAAGCAACTGGAGACGCGAATCCTAGAAACTGTATAAGAGAATGTGTGTATTAATGGTGAGTTAAGAAAGTTTTTAACCCCCTACTTTCATTTTCTTAATATGCATGGTGTCGTCATGCATGAAAATAGACTTATTGATAGCCTCTGTTAGCGCAGTGGTGGGCTTCGTAAGCATAGTTATAGCTATTTGGCTTGCCAGGTGGGTGCTCTCCCAAGACCCAGGGCCTGAGAACATCAAGTTCATATCTGATGCTATTGCGAGCGGCGCCAAGGCCTACTTGTTCCGACAGTATAGGACTCTCTCCATAGTGCTGGTGGCGCTGGCAATAATAATAGGTATAGGCATCTCGGCAGTTAATCACAGCTACACGTTAGGAGGGTCGTCCGCTGCAGCGTTCATAGTTGGCGCTTTAGGCTCTATGGCCGCAGGCTACATAGGCATGTACGTGACTACTAGGTCTGCCTCAAGGGCCGCAATGGCCGCCAGGAACAGCGCCTTCGCCTCGCTCAGGGTGGCCTGGCGTGCCGGCGCTGTAATGGGGCTTTCACTTGCAGGTATTGCGCTGTTCCTTATAAGCGCCCTCTACATGGGCTTCACTTCAATAATACCAAGCTCATGGGCTCTGGCCCTAGTATCTATGGCCTTCGGCGCCAGCCTCGTCACCCTCTTCATGAGGGTAGGTGGGGGCATTTACACCAAGGCTGCGGACCTCGGCGCTGACCTTGTAGGCAAGGTGGAGAAGGGCATACCTGAGGACGACCCAAGGAACCCCGGAGTTATAGCCGACAACGTGGGCGATAACGTAGGCGATGTGGCTGGCATGGCCGCCGACGTCTTCGAGTCATACATAGTCATAGTGACAGGTGCCATATTCCTTTCATGGATAATGGGTTGGTCAGCCACATACCCACAGCTCGTCGTGCTGCCATTGCTTTACGGCGCCCTGGCCCTGATAGCGACCTTCGTCGGGATCTCGATACTGAGGCTGAAGGGATCCCAGCACCCCCTCACTGCGATATCGATCGACATATATGAGACCATAGCGATATCCATAGCGCTCTTCTTCATAGTCAGTGTGGCGCTGCTCGGTAACCTAGGCCTTAAGGTGGCCCTGGTAGCCCCGCTGGCGGCCTCCCTGGGGGCGGTGGTGGCCCCCCTGGTGCTTGCGCTTACCGGCTACTACACGCACTACACATACAAACCAGTCAAGGATATAGCCAATCAGGCCCTAATAAGCCCCGCTACCGTAATAGTTACAGGCTACGCTTATGGCCTAATAAGCGCCATACCTGTAATTCTACTAATAGCGTTCGTGCTGGGCCTGACCTACGCCCTCGGGTACTTCGCCTTCAGCTCGCTGGTGTCTAGCAGCGTCCTCAGCGGATACTCAGGCTTCCTCGCCGGCATATATGGGACGGCCCTTGCCTCCGTAGGCCTGCTGTCGGTGGCCGGCATAATAATAACTGCTGACTCCTTCGGACCGGTCAGCGACAACGCTGCTGGCGTGGCCGAGATGGCGAGCCTGCCGGAGGAGGTGAGGGACAGGCTTGACGTTCTTGATGCCGTGGGAAACACCACTAAGGCGACAACCAAGGGATACGCCATAAGCAGCGCCGCTATGGCAGCGCTGGTCCTGTTCATAGGCTTCATATTTGAAGTTATAAGCGTTGCAGGGAAGTATGTAGCGGACCCCGTTGACCTGTTAAATGGCATAAGCGTGATTAATCCTAACGTGCTCATCGGCGCACTGATAGGTGCCGTAGTAGTTTATGTGCTTGCCAGCAGAACCCTTGGAGCTGTAGGAAAGACCGCGATGGAGATAGTCGAGGAGATAAGGAGGCAGTTCAGAGAGAGGCCAGGCATAATGGAGTGGAAGGAGAAGCCCGACTACGCCAGGGTTGTAGACATAGCTACAAGAAGGGCCTTACAGGAGTTCATGATGCCAGTGCTGGTGGCCATAATAGCGCCTGTTGCCGCCGGCCTCCTGCTTGGATGGCAGGCCATAGCAGGGCTTATCATGGGCGCTATATTGGTTGGCGTTCCAAGGGCTTTGCTAATGGCTAACGCTGGGGGCGCCTGGGACAATGCTAAGAAATACATAGAGGCCGGGCTTGATCCAAAGCTTGGAGGCAAGGGCAGCGATGCGCATAAAGCCGCAGTGGTTGGTGACACCGTGGGAGATCCCTTCAAGGACACCACAGGTCCATCGATGAACCCATTAATAAAGGTTCTTAACACTCTCTCGGTGGTCTTCGCGCCCATGATAGTTGCCGCCAACGCAAGCCTAGGTGTATGGATGTTAGTGCATGGACTCCTTGCGTTGTAATAGATCTAAGCTATCTTGAAGTTAATTAATATAATCAAAACGAACATGTTCTCCTTCCTTTTAATGACTAGAGGCCTTCCTTTGAAGACCTCCCGCAAGTTAAGGGCCATGGGTTACTTTCGACTTATTAAAGGCTAGTTATTCTTTTAAACCCGTCTCAGCGGTGAATTCGTAGCGACGCTAGGAGGAGGATGAGGGTCTATGTCTAAGCCCAGCTACGTGCTGTTTGAGGTGCCGGACGATCTAGCGGAGGACGTGTATAAGCTTGTAACTAAGGCAAGGGAAACTGGCAAGGTAAAGAAGGGCACTAACGAGACCACCAAGGCGGTAGAGCGTGGTACGGCAAAGCTAGTGGTGATAGCTACTGATGTTGATCCACCTGAGATAGTCGAGCACCTGCCGCTTCTATGTGACAGCAAGAAGATACCCTTCGTCTACGTCCCCAGCAAGAAGAGGCTTGGTGAGGCAGTCAAGATAGACGTGGCGGCCGCCAGCGTGGCGATAGTAGATCCCGGTGAGGCGGGCGAGGATCTAAAGAAAGTAATAGACAGGGTAAAGGAGCTCAGGTCTAAGTCAGGTAAGTGAGGTAACTAGGGCATGTCCAAGAGGGAGTCAACGTCCTTTACACAGGTTGTAAGGATTGCAAACACGGACATACCAGGGGAAGACACTGTAATCTACGGACTCTCTAGAATAAAGGGCATAGGCTACGCTACCGCCCTTGCCATAGCTAGAAAGCTCGGAATAGACCCCACGGCCCGCATAGGCTACCTTCAGCCTGACGTCATAAAGAGGCTGGAGGACGCGGTTAACGACCTAACGCGCCTCAGCCTGCCTTCCTGGCTTTATAACAGAAGGAAGGATTATGAGAGCGGCCAGGACAAACACTTAGTAGGCGCTGAACTGATATTCGTTGCAAGGCGTGACATAGACAGGGAGATAAAGATAGGATCCTGGCGCGGGGTTAGGCACAAGTTAGGATATAAAGTCAGGGGCCAGAAGACCCACACCACTGGAAGGACCGGAATGACTGTAGGCGTTAAGAGGGCCGCGGCCGTCCCAGGAGCTGGTGGTGAAGGGGGTAAGGTGAGCAGCAGTGGGGGATCCCAAGAAAAGTAGACATAAGTGGTTGACCCCAGGTCACCCCTGGATAAAGGACAGGCTTCAGCACGAGCTAGAGCTGATAGGTAAGTATGGGCTTAGGAACAAGAGGGAGGTCTGGATAGCTGAGTCTATAGTGAGGAACTTCAGGCTGAGGGCAAGGTCCCTCCTGGCCCTGCCAGAGCAGGAGAGGTCTATAGCAGCTAAGAACTTACTGGACACGCTGTACAGGATGGGACTCGTGGGCAAGGACGCGGTGCTGGACGACGTGCTTGGGCTTACAGCGGAGAACGTGCTTGAGAGGAGGCTTCAGACGCTGGTTTACAGGAAGGGGCTAGCAAAGACTATTTATCAGGCAAGGCAGCTGGTAACTCATGGGCATATAGCTATCAACGGCAGGAGAGTCACGAGCCCAGGCTACATCGTCCCACGTGATGAGGAGGATAGAATAGAAATAGCCCCAGGAAGCCCGCTAAGGGCGAGCGCGCAGCAGTCCGGTGGTGAGCAGGATGTCGCTCAGGGAGCTTAAGTGGGGAGTAGCTCACATATACAGTAGCTTTAACAACACAATTATTCACATAACTGACATGAGCGGCGCTGAGACGGCAGCAAGGATATCGGGCGGTATGGTAGTTAAAGCTGACCGCGAGAAGCCATCCCCGTATGCAGCCATGCTTGGAGCCGCCAGGGCCGCGCAGACGGCCATGGACAGAGGAATAACAGCCATACACATCAAGGTCAGAGCCCCAGGGGGCCACGGTCCCAAGACCCCAGGACCTGGAGCCCAGGCCGCCATAAGGGCGCTCGCTAGGGCGGGCTTTGTTGTAGGAAGGATAGAGGACGTGACCCCTATACCTCACGACACCACAAGGAGGCCTGGAGGAAGAAGGGGAAGGAGGGTCTGAACCAATTACTCGCATTTTTACATGGCCTTACACCTTTGCACTTTTGCCTCTTTTATCAGGGCTGCGTTAGCCCCTCTGTCACGAGAGGCCGCACTAAAAGCCCAGGGAGTTTAGCCCTCGGGCTGCGCTACGGCGGTTTGGTCTCAATTGCATCGGAACTACCTACAACTTATAACTGAAACCTATCCTAGCCGTTGTGGGAACAGCTGATGCAGGACCAGAAGGTTAGCATAGTGGAGCTCGGCAACAGCAGGATAACCGTGTCTATGGAGGGCTTCCCTGTGGCCTATGGCAACGCTCTCAGGAGGCTTGCGCTCTCAGAAGTCCCTACCATGGCGGTCGATTTCGTGTACTTTTATGACAATGAGAGTAGCGTCTACGACGAAATAATAGCTCACAGGCTTGGACTCTTGGTCCTTAGGTCTGACGAAGCCCTCAGGAAGTATGGCTCACCTGAGGAGTGCTCTAACGCTAGCGAGAACGACTCTCACTGTTTTGCCCAGGTGTACCTGGAGTATGAGGTCCCTCAGGACGCCGCCAGCGGCGTCTATGTAAAGGCATCAGACCTAAAGTTCTCAGACCCTGACATAAGGCCTATCTATCCTGAGACGCCCATAGTGTACCTGGCGCCCGGGCAAAGAATTCATTTAGTCGGATACGCAAGGCTAGGCAGGGGCTACGAACACGGCAAGTGGAGCCCGGCCTCAGTAGCGGTCCTCAGGTACTCAGTGCACGTCGAGTATGACCCATCAAAAGTAACATCTGAATGCCTGGAGTGCATCTCGGCCTACCAGGACCTTGTTGGAGCCATTAAGGGCGGTAGCGCTGGCCGGCTGGAGCTGAACTATAAAGTCAACACCAGCGCCTTAAGGTACTGTGAGGAGGAGAGCTGTAAGGGCGCCATAAAGGTCGTCTACGATCCCTCAAAGCTTTACTTAACGGTGGAGTCCACTGGAGCCCTTGAACCCGCAAGGATTATATGGGAGGCCACAAACTGTCTCGCAAGGAAGGCAGATAAGCTGTTAAAGGAGCTTGAGGAGGCGCAGGTTGTGGAGGAGGTAGGACCCAAATGAGGAGGGTAGTGACTACAAATGAGACTATGATTGAAACTCTCAGGCTGCTTAGGTCCAAGGCTAGGGAGAAGCCCGTCTGGGGAAGAGTTGCCGAGCTCCTGAGCAGACCAGCCAGGAGGCGCCCTCAGGTAAACCTAAGCAAGATAAACAGGTACGCGTCAGATGGGGACTTTATAATAGTGCCCGGCAAGGTGTTAGGCACGGGGAAGTTAAATAAAAAGGTCACGGTCGCAGCTTTCACGTTCTCGGCTAAGGCCGCGCAGCAAATAACATCTGCGGGAGGAAGAATTTTAACCCTCAGGGACGCCGTGAATGAGGTGCAGGACTACACCAAGGTTAAGGTACTGGTGTGAGGTGTTCACGGTTGAGCCAGCAGGCGGCTCGGGAGGAGCTAATAATTGACGGAAGCGGCGCCATACTAGGCAGGCTTGCCACCTATGTGGCCAAGCAGCTCCTCAGCGGCAAAAGGGTAACTATAGTAAATGCAGACAAGGTCGCTGTGAGCGGTGACCCCGTCAGGCTCGTCTACTTCTATAGAAGGACAATACTTGGGGTCAAGGTGCACCTCTCCGAGAAGTGGAGGCCCAAGAGGGCCAGGAGCCCTCAGATGCTAGTTAGGAAGGCGGTAAGGGGCATGCTGCCGAAGAACGACAAAGGCAAGGAGGCGTACTCTAGGCTGAGGGTCTATGTGGGAGTGCCTAAGGAGCTTGCCGGTAAGAATACAACAAAGCTCCCAAGCAATATGACTGTGGAGAAGCTCACAAAGTCAAAGTATGCCACACTAGCAGATATAGCCAGGCAACTCGGCTGGAGCAGGTGAGTGAGCCCATGTCTGAGCAGGGTACCGCGCAGCCCAAGCAGGCTCAGGCCGAGAACAACGTTATAATATCCGTGGGCAAGAGAAAGACCGCCATAGCCAGGGCCTACATAAGGCCCGGCCAGGGACGCGTGAAGGTCAATGGAGTCCCTGTAGAGACGTGGCCTGTTGAGGTGGCAAGACTTAAGATGATGGAGCCCCTCATCATAGCCGGTGATGCAGTAGTTAGGCTAGTAGATATAGATGTCAGCGTACGCGGAGGAGGCTTTATGGGCCAGGCAGACGCCGTAAGGATGGCAATAGCTAGGGGGCTCGTTGACTTCTTCGACAAGTGCGTTGTCAGTAAGGACAACTGCGAGCAGAGCAAGGCGATAGCGCAGAAGCTCAGGAACCTCTTCACGGAGTACGACAGGACTATGCTGGCCGGCGACCAGAGGAGGACGGAGCCCGAGAAGTACATGAGGTACAGCGCGAGGAGGGGATGGCAGACATCGTACAGGTGACCCGAGCTTGCTTCCCCCTGTCAGGTGCATGACCTGCGGTGCGCCCTTAGGTCACCTTTGGGAGGAGTTCCGTAGGAGGGTTGAGGCTGGAGAGGACCCAAGCAAGGTGCTTGACGACCTGGGAGTCTATAGGTATTGCTGCAGAAGGACCCTCTACACCAGCGTTGTTTATATAGAGCAGGTGGCCAGCTACAGCGCTGTGAGGGTGAATAGACTAAGGGTTGAGGGAAGGGGTGACCTCCAGTGAGTGATGAACAGAAGCAGGAAGAGCCTAACCCTGAGGCTGAGAGGGAGGAGGCCGAGGAGAGGTCAGTTGAGGGGCAACAGATAAGTGAGGCTGAGGAGCAGGGCCTGCTGGTCTCCTCCGACCTCTACAAGAAGGCTGGCGTCGTTTATGGGACCCAAATATGCACAAAGTACATGAGGCAGTTCGTTTATAAGGTGCTGCCTGATGGCTTCTACCTGCTTGACGTGAAGAAGATAGATGAGAGGATAAGGATAGCGGGCCGCTTCCTGGCAAGCTTTGACCCGTCAAAGATAGCCGTGGTGGCCACTAGAATCTATGGCCAGAGGCCCGTCACTGCCATGTGTGAAAAGATAGGCTGCAAGCCTGTGGTTGGCAGGATAGTGCCAGGCATATTCACTAACCCGAAGCTGGACATATACGTGGAGCCTGAGGTCGTTGTAGTTACCGACACCAGGACTGACAGGCAGGCAGTGGTGGAGGCCTCGAAGATAGGAGTACCCGTGGTGGCGCTTGCAGACACGGACAGCAGGGTAGAAGATGTAGACTTAATCATACCTGCCAATAACAAGGGCAGGAGGAGCTTGGCCCTTGTCTATTGGCTCCTCACGAGGGAAATAATGAGGAACAGGGGCCTACTCCAGCCAGGCCAGGAGCCCTCCTTCACTTATGAAGACTTCATGGCAGGTAAAGTGGCTGAGGGCTCTGGCACGGCTTAGTCCCTGCGCATCTGCGCGTTTTTCTTATCGGCACTTATCCCTTAACACCGCCAGGAGTTCCCTTATACTCTCTGTCTCCTGAACTATAGCCAGGAGCTTGCCTGCGCTTTTCTCGTCCTTGGCCATTTCACTGGCGGTCTTCTCTATGAGTTCAAGCCTTATTAGCACAAGGTCTATGAGCTCATGAGGGGTCCTTGAATGTAGATCCTCCAAAGTGGGCACCTTTTGAACCAGTGAGAGGGGTGGGGGTAACGCTTAAAAGGATAGGGGGGTTAATATAGCGTATGGACCCTTAAATAGGGGGTGGGGGGTGTGCAGAACATAGAAGAGGAGCTGCTTGAGAATACGCCTAAGGTCATCGGCCGCCACGTTTATGGGAACCTAAAGGGATGCCGCAACGATGAAATTCTAAGGGATCCCCAGGCTATTGAGGAGCTGTTGCGCGAGGCAGGCAGGGTCGGCAGGATGACAATATTGGACGTTAAGTCGTGGAAGATAGGCGAGGGCGTGAGCGCTGTTGCAATAGTGCTCGAGAGCCATATAACCATACATACTTGGCCTGAATACAGGTTCGCCACAGTTGACGTCTACAGCTGTGGGCCTCACAGCGATCCTCTCAAGGCATTCAATTATATAGTTAAAGCGCTGGAGCCCGAGGATATAATTATGGGCTCCGCGGACAGAAGTCTGGAATAGGGGCTCTGGATTCGCAAGAGACCTTTTATTTGATCTCTGATTACGATAATAGTCCCTTGTCTCGTAAAATGGTGCCTAGGTCGTCAATATTATCAATCCTGACCCCGAGCACCACGGTCTTGCCTAGGGACCTCAGCGCCTGAACTAATGTGGGGCCCATATGCATCGCTATTACAACGTCAACATCCTTTAAGGTCTCCAAAACGGCCAGGTGCCACCTGGCATGCTCGGGGCCTGTCTCGTGCTCTTCATGGTGATTATCGCTCTCGTTATGAGGGTGCTCCGCATTAACCTTGCGGCATTCGACATCCTCTGTCTTACCATCCTTATTAATATAAACAACTAGGAAGAGGCCTGACCTGGGCCCATGGAACGACATGCTCTTGCAGTCGTCCGTCGGTACAGCTACCTTCAAGGGGCTTCACCTATTTCGGATAAGCGATATGGGTTTAAAAGCATTGTACTTAATATAAGGTCCTGCGAGTGCAGCAGCCCGTGTCTGTTCTGCGGAAAAATTCAGAGATCCTTGATAGACGCCTAGGCCTGTATTATTTCCTTAATCTTATTAAGGCTTTCCTTAAGCTTGTTATTCTCTTCGGACAGTTCTTGGACTTGCCTTCTGAGGTCCTCGAGCTCCTTTTCATAGGCTTGCTTGCACTCGTCCTCATTGACGAAGGCCGATATCTTTATGTCGTCAAATACTAGTCTCTTCTCATTCTCGTCATAATGAAGCGTTACGGTTATTCTTACTAGGTCGAGCTTCCCGAGCTTCCTCTTCTCTACGATCTCGTGGTAAAGGTCCTTGTTAAGCTGGGCTATGTCCCTTATGATGACGTCCTTTGGTATATATTTTCCGAGGGCCACAAGCGCTACCCTTCTAAGCTTGTCAGCATACCTAGCGGCTATTATGACGCCAGTGCTTATTTGATACCTGTTGGCGCCTAGCACAGAGCCTCCGGCTACGGTCACCTCATACTCTTCAGCTCTCTCGAGATCTCTGGAGACGCTCTCGTCCGAGGAAGGGTTCTGGGCGCTCACGGGGCTCACCACTATTTTATTAATACGCTAAGAACTCTTAAATTTTAGCAGAGTTTCTTGATAAAGCTGCACCAGGTTAGTCTGGCCCGCAAAGCTCATAGATCCTTATCTTTCTTCTTCCTCTCATCTTATAACGTGCGCATATACTTCCCTCAGCCTCAAGTGACTTGAGAGCTGAGTACACGCCCCTCAATGTGAACTGTGGCATCTCTTTCCATATTTCGTAGGCGCTTAAGTCCCCGCCGCGCGATAGCACGTCAAGTATTCTTCTCTTGAGCGAGGCCCCCTCGAGGGACTTCGGTCTCTTTAGCTGAGGTTTTCTAATCCCTCCACTTATCAGCGCCACGCCCCTTTCCTCGGTAGACGCGTAGGCATAAGCAGAGGCTGCCAGGAACTTGATGTAAAAACCTCTTCTAGCTAACCTTACCAGGCCATTTATAACCTCTTCAGGCTCTATCTCAACGATCTTAATGGTCCTCGAGAATCCCAGAAATGACGGCAGGGGGCTACCCTTCACCACAACAGCTGTAACCTCCATAGGCGGGGCCCCTTCGAGCTCATTTAAGCCCTCAGCTATGGAGAACGCTAAGAGGCCAGACGATGATGGCACATAAACTCTCTCAGCATTTGGCGAGCTCTCGACGAGCTCAAAAGCTATAGTCTTCAGACCTTCAACGCTTAGAGGGTTCTCGTACTGTAGCTCTGGCTTTCCCCTGAACTCCAGGGAGCCTCCAAGGGACGCTATTCCGATGATATCCTGTGGATCGAGCTCCTTGGGCTCAGCTATGACTGATACCTCGGAGCCCGCAAGTTTTGCATAAAACGCAAGCGAGTAGGCAAAGTCGCTTTCGTACTTCACTCTGTAGGTTTTGCGGCGCAAAGCACTCACTATAACGGACGAAGCTCTATCTGCATAGGTCCCAGTGGGGTTTCTGTTCTCCAGCTTGCACAGGACACCGTTAACTTTAACTATGGGGGTGAGGCCCTCGCCATAGCTTACTACCTGAGGAGGCCTTATTGCTAGCATTTCCGAGTACCTCCACATGTTTGCATAGTTAGGCCTTATCTTGAACTTCACGTCGTGGCACCTATAAACCATGGCGAACCCACAGCGTGGGCAGGTCATCAGTGACATGTCATCACTGGCGAACCCACAGCGTGGGCAATAAGACTCGCATTTCAAGGCAGACCCCTATAGCTACTCCTGACCAAATAAAAAGAGAGCTCTGATAGAGGTTAATGTAGTCTCAAATTATATACAGTGATGTGTGCTTATTTTTAAGCTAATCCCACAATTAAGGGAATAGGTAAGAACATGTCTGCGGAAGGCTTTGGAGGCAAGCCTATACTCATACCTCCCCAAGTCTCTTACCTTAAATCGCTCGCGGAGAAGGACCCGGTTAGCTTCTGGGACTCTGTTGCGAGGGAGGAGACAAACCTAATTTACTGGAAGAGATTGTGGGATAAGACGTTCGAGTGGGAGCCAGGGAAGCCCTACAGGTGGTTCGTGGGCGGTGTGACTAATGCAGAGTACAGTCACATAGATTTTCCTGTGGAGAAGGGCTTTGGCAACAAAGCCATATACATATACGAAAACGCAGAACTAGGCATAACGAAGGCCTACACGTTTGCTCAGTACAGGTCTATGGTGCTAAAGTATGCCGCTGCCATGAGGGCCCTTGGCATTAGAAAAGGCGACAGGGTGCTCCTCTACATGCCTACAAGGGTTGAAGCCATAGCCGTGTTGCACGCTGCGGCTAGGATAGGCGCTATAGCGTCTTCAGTATATGCAGGCTTCTCTGCAGGCAGCCTGAGGGATCGTATAATGCTGACCGGCGCAAAGGTGGTCTTTACCCAGGACTTCAACATGAGGAGGGGTAAGCTGATAGAATTAAAGAGCGTTGTAGACGACGCCATAAAGTCTGTTGAAAAGTCGCCCGTGGAGAAGGTCGTAGTTTTCAGGTCAGAGTACACGGAGAAGGAGGCGCCTATGGCTAAGGGCCGCGACCTTTACTTTGACGAGTTCCTTGAGATGAGCAAGCAAGGCTCCTCTGACGTCGAGTGGCTTGAGTCCAACGAACCACTGCTAATAACCCCTACGTCGGGCACCACAGCTAAGCCCAAGCCAGTGGTCCACAAGCATGGGCCGTTCCAGGTGCATGTGGTTACCATGGGCAGGTGGATTTATGACCTCAGGTCCGAGGACACGTGGTTCATAACAAGTGACGTGGGTTGGCAGGCAGGGGTTAGCTACATGGTTTGGGGCGTGCCCATATTCGGCGCAACCAGCATAGTATATGATGGTACGCCCGATTATCCGAGGCCGGACATGTGGTGGGACGTCATAGAGCGCAATGGTGTCACCAAGCTCTGGATATCACCGACTGGAATTAGGCTGCTCAGCAAGTATGGTGCCGAGTACGCAAAGAAGCACGACCTGTCAAGCTTAAAGGTGGTCTTCAGCGCGGGCGAGCCGCTGAACCCCGAGCCGCTTCGCTGGCTCATGTATGACGTGCTTGAGGGCAGGGTCCCAGTTATAGACCATTACTGGCAGACCGAGACTGGAGGCCCAGTGGTTGGCAACCCATATGGGATCCAAATGATACCTATAAAGCCTGGCAGCGCTGGCATACCGCTGCCTGGAATTGTAGGATATGTGGCTAACGAGGAGACGGGGCAGCCTGCCAAGCCTGGCGAGAAGGGAGTCTTTGTAATGAAGTACCCATTCCCCGGTTACACGTCTGAGCTGTGGCAGGACTACCAGTGGTACCTTAAGTCCTACTGGGAGGCAAGACCCCAGCTTAAGGGCCTCATCTACTCAGGCGACGCTGCCATGGTCGATGAGGACGGCTACATATGGTTCCTCGGGAGAGCCGATGACGTGATCAAGATATCCGCGCACCGCATAGGGACCTTTGAGCTTGAGAGCGCGCTGGTCTCTCACCCGGCCGTGGCAGAGGCTGCCGTGATAGGGGTACCTGATCCCACTAGGGGCCAGGTGGCCGTGGGCTTCGTGGTGCTTAAGGAGGGCTACAAGCCAAGCGAGGAGCTGAAGAAGGAGCTAATGGATCACGTGAAGAAGGTTTATGGTCCTATAGCTGTCTTCAAGACCATAGAGATAGTGAAGGCTCTTCCTAAGACTAGGAGCGGAAAGATAATGAGGAGGGTTATAAGGGCCGTTTACCTTAATGAGCCCCTTGGAGACCTTTCAACCCTTGAGGACGAGAGCGAGGTTGAAGAGATAAGAAGGGCCATAGAGCAGTTCAGGGCGGCTATGAAGGAGAGCAGCTAACGACCTTTTAGCGCTTAGCCCTCATTTTATAAGGCTCAGCGGCAGGGGCTCCTTTGTCGGTTTAACTATTAACACTAGGAACACTATGGAAAGCCCAAGGAAGAAGAACGCCACGTGAGGGTTAACAGGCCATACGACAGCGGCCACTGACTCAAGAACATATGGTGTTAAGTTATATCTCCTTGCCGAGGGCCACCTCAATATAACTGGCAACATGAGAGGCGCGTGTATAAGGACGAACATAACCAGTACACCGAGTGCTAACAGGTGTATGAGTACGAGCGTGGGCACGTCGAGGCCTAGACCTCCCAGGAGAGTTACTAAGCCTGTGATGATCAGAAACACAGCAGAGAAAATATGACCGTCGACGAAGTACAGCTCTCCAGCCCGGGCCACAGGGTTCTTGGATGCCTTAGCAACAGCTACGAACTTTCGCAGCTTAGTTAGCCCCAACGCGGGCAGCGAGATGACATCCGTCGCACCTGATATTAAGAGGAAGGGCTTATAACCTACCGCGAGGAGGCTCAACGCCTCTGCTATTAACAGCAGCTCCAGCAGCAGTCCCCACGCGAGGCCCTGTCTCTCTTCAAAGGTAGCAGGCAGCGAGTGGTATGTTACGGCATAAATAGCGCCAAGGCCTAGGAGGGTGAGCAATGCGAGCGCCGCATGGAAAACTGACAACTTTAGCAGCATAAGCGTAAGCCCACTGATAAGAAACGCGGTTCCCAAAATAAGGTATGAGAGCTTCACGTCACTTTTTAGGCCTGTTAATGCCGCGCCCCAGATGGGAGATATGGAGAAGATTACCAGAGAGAGCCCAAGGTAAAGGTAAGACTTAAGCTGTAGGGTCATGATAGATGCAACCAAAATTAGCCACTCCGCTGCTATAGAGAATAACAGCCAGGCCTCTGCTTTGGCCGACGCTCTTAGGCCTGAGACTACATACGGACCGGCGACGGCCGTTATGAGAAGCGGCACGACTAAGCTAAACATTATAACTCCGTGCAATATCTTCAAACCCACCGTGACTATGTATAGCGACACCAAGAGGCCGGCTATCATAATATATATCAACGCCCTTGAACTAGCCTGTAGGGCCCTTACGAGCTTCTGATACTGCATCTCCGAGCCTTCCCAGATCTTTACTCTCATCTAATGCCTTAAAGGCTATTGCTAAACCTTTAGGCAAAAACCTTCGGGAAGTCTGGCCAACTTATAAGTGAACATCTAATGGTGAGGCTCCCCATGTATCTGCTCCACTGCGTGATTGACTATTGGCATAAGTATCTCAAGGGCTATGCCCATCGCCGAGGGGCTTCCAGGCACGACCACCACAAGGGAGCGCCCTAAAACGAAGGCGGACGCCCTGGTAAGTATGACTCCAGAGCCCACGCTCTCGAGGCTCTTGAACCTGAACAGCTCGCCAAAGCCTGGGAGCTCCTTGGACGCTAGTTCCTTAACCACGTCATAGGATATATCCCTGGGCGAGGGCCCTGTGCCGCCGCTAACTAGAACAACGTCCGCTCGCGATGCCGCGTCAAGGACTGCAGATTTGATGATGTCAGGGTTATTTGGCACCACTACGCTATAGATTAGCTGATGTCCCTCTTTCGCAAGCCTCTCCTTAACTAGCGGCGTCACCTCGTCAGCCTTCTCGCCCCTATATACATGGTCGCTTGTTACCACAAGGCTAAAGTTCACCATGACGGCCTCCCAGCCTAGGGGTCCTTTGTTAAACTTAAAATGTTAATCCATGCACTTACAAGGGGGCTTTGAAATGATGGAAATAATCTCGCCTCCAGGGATAAGGGCGCAGGTCGGCGTCATAGGCGGCTCGGGCCTCTACGAGGCTGGGATACTAAGCAACCCTGTTGAGGTCAAGGTTAACACGCCATACGGCGAGCCAAGCGATTATATAACTGTAGGAGAGGTGGCCGGCGTCAAGGTGGCCTTCCTGCCGAGGCACGGAAAGGGACACAGGTATCCGCCTCACATGGTTAACTACAGGGCAAACATATGGGCCCTGAAGGCCCTTGGGGTCAAGTGGGTCATAAGCGTCTCGGCAGTGGGCAGCCTAAGGGAGGAGATGAAGCCTGGAGACATAGTGCTGCCAGAACAGTTCATAGATATGACCAAGGGCAGGAAATATACCTTCTTCGATGGGCCCGTGACGGTTCACGTCAGCATGGCAGACCCCTTCTGCAAGCACCTGGTTGATGAGCTTTACAACAGCGCGGTCAAGCTGGGCTACAGGGTGCACAGGGGGGCCACCTATGTGTGCATAGAGGGCCCGCGCTTCTCGACTAGGGCGGAGAGCAGGGTCTGGAGGGACGTGTTCAAGGCGGACATCATAGGCATGACCCTGGTGCCTGAGGTTAACTTGGCCTGCGAGGCGGAGCTATGCTACGCTACCCTTGCCACCGTAACAGATTATGATGTTTGGGCGGAGCACCCTGTGACGGCCGCGGAGGTGGCGAGGGTCATGGAGGAGAACACGGAGAAGGCCAGAAAGGTCCTGTATGACGTAATACCCCGCCTCGCGGGCTCACCTGACGAGTCGCGCTGCAGCTGCTGCAGGGCGCTTCAAAATGCGATACAGTGAACTTGAGCCCCAGGTGAGGAGCTCTATAGAGGCCGCTAAGAGGCTTTTGAAGCCCAAGATTGTAGATGGGACTCTTCTGATATCCTCACATAGTGCGATCTCTGCAGCAAAGTCCCTATATATTTCCATGCTATCATCAGGCTTTGACGTAACTTTAGCGGGCCCAACAGAGGCCTCGACGCTCATAATGCCGTACAGGGACGTAAACGAGGTCTTAGTGTTTTCCTTGGGGCCTAAGGACAGCAGGGCCGTGAGGGCCGCCGAGGAAGCAGCCCTCATGGGCATAACTACCTACTTTATAGCCCCTCAGTTAGATGACGTGTTGGAGGCCATGTTGTCTAGGCATGAGGAGATCAGCAGGATACTGCTGCCCTCTCAGGCGCCGTTGTTGACTATGATAGTCGCCTCAGCTCTCTGGTCCTCAGAGATGAAGGGACCAAGGGGTGACAGGTTAAAGGCCGAGGTTGCTGATGTTGACTCCTCCTTCTCATGGATAAGTGAAAAATACGGGCAGCAGGCTGAGGAGGCCTCGAAGTTCCAGAAGTTCGCGACTGTTTATGGACCCATCATGGAGCCTAGCGCCAGGTACCTCTGTAGTGTAGCGGCTGAAAGATGCGAGGCAATGCTGCTGTTAGACGAGGCTACCTCGTTTAGCAGAATTACCGGCCCTGTAGTTGAGATTGTAAGCAGCGTGGAAGAGCATGATTATAAGGATGTGGAGCTTTCCATGAAGCTAGCTAACCTAAAGATAGTCAAGCTCTTATTTAATGTGGACCCGGTCACGGCCAACCTTTACGCCTCAATTGCGGCGGCACTGATAGGAGGTAAGGTCATTTGACTCAGGACATGAAACAGGCCATAGTGCTTAGAAGAGACCTCCAGATGGGAAAGGGCAAGGCGGCGGCCCAGGCGGCTCACGCCGCCTGCGAGGCGGTGCTCTCAATAATAAGGAGCAACAATTCTGAGTGGTCGCGTTGGCTAGACTCCTGGCTGTCGCAGGGGCAGAAGAAGGTGGTGCTTAGGGTTGAAAGTGAAGGCGAGCTGAACAGAGTCTATGAGGAGGCTAGGGCGGCCGGCCTACCGGCGTCCATGATAGAGGACGCTGGCCTTACTCAACTGCCCCCTGGAACTAAAACCGCCGTGGCCGTAGGTCCCGCGCCGGCTGAGCTGGTTGACAAAATAACGGGGAAGCTTAAGCTGTACTGACGCTAATGCCACATAGGCATAAACGGCTTGAAGGCTTTCGTAAAAATACGGGGGTAAAGTGGAATCTGTCCCCTGGCTTAGGATAACTTTGCTTGTAGACCAACAGGCAAGGCCGCCCTTTGTCGCCGAGTATGGGCTCTCCCTGCTTCTTGAGACTGAGGAGTGGAGAGGGGTCTTCGACGCCGGGCAGAGCCCTCAGACGCTTCGCAGGAACTCCGAGCTCGTAGGCATAGGGAATAAGTCTTTAGACTTCGCGGTCATATCTCATGAACACATGGATCATGTGGGAGGGCTTTCGGCACTTAAACAGCTGCTTAAAGACGACGCCCCAGTATACATGCCGGCCGGCGTCAACTGGAGACTACTTAAGAGCGCAGAGGACCTAGGACTCAATGTAAAGAGACTGATGACTGGAACCCGAGCGGCCAAGGCTGCCTTTATAACGTCGCAGCAATATGGTCCTCCTTATGAGCAGTCCCTCATAATAAATCTTGACGGTAACAGGGCAGTGAGCCTCTTGGGGTGCTCTCATCCTGGGCCATCACGTATGGTAAGCAAGGTCCTGTACGACCTCTCTTTGACCCCCTACGCCGTGGTAGGGGGCCTTCACCTGGCCTGGGCAACTCCAGATAAGGTAAGGCTGGAGGCCGAGGCATTGAAGATGCTGGGGGTTAAAGTTATCGTTCCACTTCATTGCAGCGGCGATCCAGTGAAGTTGGAATCCTCAAGGCTGGGCATGAAGGTGCTACAGGCATCTGTTGGCGACAAGGTAGTCTTGCCTCTAGACCTATAACTTGTGAGCAGCTAAGGCTGACCGTATAGACAAAAATTCCTTCAGCCTTTGACTTCAAATCTACCGCAGAATCAATTAGGGCGTGATAGCGATGCTCTTGCTCTCCCTTTTACGTACGATGGTCACGGGACTCGAGGCTGGGAACTGAGTCCTGTCAGCATAGTTATAGGTATAGTACTCAGGCTTTAGCCTTTCAACTATAACTTCAAATGCCTTCTCAGGCTTTGTGTGCTCGCCGCATGTGTAGGCATCAACAGTTGCATAACGGTACTCTGTCCAGGTGTGCACCACAATGTGGCTTTCGTTCACCAGCGCTATTACAGAGACTCCTCCCTTGTGGCCGCCTATCTTCCAGCTCATTATCTCTATTAGGGTGGCGTTGGCGGCCTTGACTGCGTCAAGCACTGCCTGACGTACTAGATTTTCGTCCTCTGCTATCTCTGGTGGTATACCGTATAGGCTTCCAAAAACATGTTTACCTACTATATAATCCCTTGAGACCTCCGTACTGGGACTACTTGACACTTTTCAGTTCATGCCCTCCTTAGGGCCTGGTACTTTTAATCAAGTGTGCTTAATAAGCTATTCTGCGGGAGGAGAAGGATAACAAACGTGGATTTAGGCTATTAAAAATACCATTCTTGTTTTTACATATAATTTTTTGTCATTTTAGAAATTAAAAAACCTTTCATATAATATATTAAGTAACCCTTTTTAATTCCAGCTTAACCTTATAAGCTTTTTGGGCTTGAAGCATGTCAGCAGAAAATGATGATGAGGAGCTCAGGAGAATTCTCCAGAAAAAGAAAGAGGAGCTCCTCGCTAAGCTTTCCTCTCAGAGCACCGAGGGAGATTCTAGCAGCGGCAACGGCAGCCAGGAACCCCCTGTGGCGGAACTTAATGACTCATCATTTGACGAGTTCATAGCTTCCCACAAGGCAGTGGTGGTTGACTTCTGGGCTCCGTGGTGTGCGCCATGCTTTCTCGTGGCGCCTATAATAGATGACCTAGCTCTTCAGCATAAGAGGATAGCTTTTGCCAGGGTTAACGCCGATGCAAGCCCTGAGACTGCCTCTAAGTACTACGTGATGAGTCTGCCAACAATAATGTTCTTCCTAGATGGCCAGGAGGTTGATAGAGTTGTTGGCGCAGTCCCAGAGGAGGTGTTGGAGGAGAGGGTACAATGGCTAGAGTCAAAGCTCTGATGCTAGGGATTGACTCGCTCACATATAAGTACTTCATGAAGTGCAACGCCAGGAACCTCCTGACGCTGCTGGACACGACCTTTAGGGGCGTCACTGAGAACACGACAGTTCAGAACCCTCCATCAGCGTGGCTGACGGTCCTCACTGGTAAAGAGACTCGCGTGCAGGGCTTCCTTACCTCCGTGCCAGAGGTGCCCCTGCTTACCGAGACCAGCGCGACGGTAATCAACATACCTTTAACAAACCCTACCTACGGTAAGCCTAGCTTTCCAATGGACGTTACAGTGAGCGCTGAGGAGGAGATAAATGCCGTGCGCGACGCAATACTGGAGGCCTTGGAGTCAGGCCCAGTAATAGCTGCTATAACAGCCTTGGAGAGGATCTCCAAGTCAGACGTGTGCTCACTATATGCCGCCATAGACGCGGCAGTAAGGAAGGTCGTGCTGGAGGCTGACGAGTTCATACTGTTCTCTCCCTATGGCCCTAAGTCCCAGGAGGGGTATGATCCATACGGCGTTTACCTTGCCAGCAGGCCAAGGCCTAACGAGCATGAGACGGTAAAGCTGTGGGAAATAGGCCAGGTATTCAGGTCTATGGTTAAGGGCTCGGCCTCGTATTTTTAGCAGCCAATAAAAAGAAAAGATAAAAAAGATAAAGGGACTTTTAGTCAAAAGACTTAGTTTATGCTGACCTCCTTCCTATCAGTATGCCCACCACCAGCGCTGCCGCAACAACGCTAGCTATTACATAGTATTCCGCCGGCGCAGAGGAGGCTGCGGCCTTTGTTGTGGTGGTCTGGGCCACCTTGAGCGCATCCATGAGATTAAGCATGTTGATCTCAGTGGCCTCCTGCACGTTTGCCGAGCCAGATAGTAGAGCAGTTGTCGAGGACTTCGCCCCTTTGACGCTCTCCGTATTACTCGCCATTGTTGACAGTGTTGAGATTTCTTCAGCCGAGTGCGACTCCACGTAGGCTAACAGGCCTTCACCGTCTATAGGTGCGGCAAACGGCGCAACAGTTATGTTATAGCTGATGGGATACAGGTTCATCGCATTGGCGTCCTCGCCGCTGATCACCAGGGTCCATGGACCTGCCAGGCTGTAAAGTCCTTCGCCTACGTAGGGCGACAAGAGGTACGAGGTGTAGACCGACGGAATATACACCTTCCCGACCCACATTCCCAAGGAGCTGTTGTACTGCAGCGGTATGCCGACCTCAAACCCTAGTAGCATTACGTTATAGAGGTCCTGGGTAGGCACAAGGGTGGCAAGGAAGGTCCCCTGGGTCACTGGTGTTCCGTTGGGGTAGTCTATGGAGGTGTAGACGTTCAGCCACACGCCCTCTATAGAATACGCCGCCGTAATTATATCTCCGCTAAGCTGCGTGGGGGCCACGTAGAAGGACTGGTTGAAGTAGCCAAAGAGCGGCCCAGTGCTCGTGTTCTCCTCGCTGACAAAGACGGCGTTATACCATCCTGGGGGCATGTTGCTCGGTACAACGAAGTACCCTATCTGGTAGTAGAGCAGTGGCGAAGGCGCCGGCTGCAGGGGTACCTGGGCGACGAGGGTTCCATTGAGGTTATAGATGTCTACAAACACACTGCTGGTGAAGTAACCAAACCCGAACGGGTCAGAGACCATGGCTAGGAATAATAGTGTCTGGCCCGGCGAGACGCTTGGGGTGCCGTCGTTGAGAGGAGTAATGACATACGCATTTATGATCTGCTCTCCGAAGTAAACATACTCATATGCGTCACCGTCCACGGCTCCATTAGCAGCCGTGGTGTAAATATACACTATGTAAGCGCCCTGCGGCTCCGGGTAAGGCAGTAAGGCCGTGCCCTCATAGAGTCCTGGGTACTCAGTCACGTTAACCGGCAGCAGGGTAGCGTTGAAGTAATTGATACCGTTGTGGTAGAAGGCAGCTGTAATTGAGGGTGAAGTGACTGGTGTTCCGTTGGGATAAGTTGCGTAGACCTCAACCTGGAACGGTTCATTAACCGGTATAGCAGGCGCGTATGGGTAGGGGACGGGCTCTATGATTGTTATGCCGGTGCCTATGTAGACGTCAGTGGCGCCAGTGCCGCTAATGCCCGCAGAGGTGCCATTAACGAGCACAGTCCACACGTTGGGCGGCAGCCCGGGCTTGACATAAACTTCCCCTACCCAGTAGGTGCCGTTAAACTGAAGCGGAACCTCCTCACCAAGTCCCTCAGTAGTGAAGACATACGCGTTGAACTTGCCGCTTGTCACAGGCGTCCCGTTAGGGTAGTATATTGCTGCCACCACCTCGAACGTGGAGTTATAGAAGTACCATGAGTACTCAGCCCCAGGCTCGTAGGTTGTCACTGCCACCTTGAGCGACGGGAAGTGCGTCAGCTCATACTTAATGGCGTAAGCCAGGAGGCCAGCGTTTGGAGAGCCAAGCCCTGTGACCAGGTTGTAGCCGGCGTGCGCCAGGTATTTGCCGTTGTAGCCGAAGGTTATCTGGTGGAAAGCCATATTATACAGCGTCTTATTCTTATAGATGCTGTAAAGCAGTGGGTTAATGAGGCCCAGCTTCATTCCTAGGTAGCCGTCTATATCAGCAGTTATGCCGGCCCAGAGGGGTGAGGCAAGGCTAGTGCCTCCGATAACCATCATCTGTCCAGTTACTACCTCCACGAAACCCGTGTATGGGTTAGCGTCAGCGGCCACGTCAGGCGTCGTCCTGAACGTGCCGTTAACGACGCCGTACTGATACCAGGGCTTGGGGAACAGGCTTGAGAACCCTCCGGTTGAGGCCACCTCGCTGGAGCCGTAGAGCGGGCTCACAGACCATGCTGTCTCGTAGCCGTAGGTGCCAGTAGAGTTAAGGAACTCTATGGAGCCTGATGTGACGTTAACGTAGAGGCTGGTGCCTCCCACCGCGGTTACAAACGGTGATGAGGATGGGAACAGCACGGCCCCATAGGTTGTCGGGGTGGCGTCGAAGGCGCCCTCGTCACCTGAGGAGGCGAAGAAGCTTATGCCCTCGGCGGCGCCAAGGGCGAAGTAGTAGTCGGCGAACGGGTAGTTCAATATGAAGGCTGGGTAGGTGGTATAAACTCCTGACTCTGCGAAGAGGTTCTCAGGCGCCCCCCAGCTCATGGAGACCGCGTCAGCTAGGTCGGTGCTTACGACATAATCTACGGCCTCAAAGAGCGCGTTTCCATTGTTAGATGCGATGACCAGATATATGTGGGCGAAGGGAGCCATGCTCTGCGCTGCCTCAACATCTAAAGCGGTCTCTATGTACCAGCCCGTTAGTAGGCCAAGCGACGGGTGGTAGGGGCCTATGGGTATGACCGTCAGGTTGGCCGGTGGCAGGTTAAACATCTGGTCGAACTCTGCCACGTCCTGGTAGATCAGGGGGTCGCCGTAGGCGTCTATTATGGCGACTGATGCGTTCTGGCTATAGGGAATCAAATTCGTCACGTTGTACGCGCCCTCGAAGTCGGCTGGCGTATAGTAGGTGTATGACGACGCTACCTGTAGGGGCGCTGGCAGGCTTGAGTTTGCAGGTATAAACGTGTAGTGGCTTATCCTGCCGGCAACAACGTATTGCGGCTTGAAGGCAGTCCTGTTAGTGAGGCCCAGTATCAGGGTTCCCTGAAGCGCCTCTGGTATCCTGGGCATGCCCGCAGGCGCATAGTAAACCTCCCCGTTAGGCCCCTGGTAAAGGTCAAGTTGAACTCCGAACACCTTTTCAACTACGGAGGCAGGCGCCTGGACCATCAGAGAGAGCCTGTCAGGACTTACGTAGGTCACTACGAAGCCGTTCTCTTCAAGGAAGTTTTCGATGCTGTTAAACTCCTGCTGCGAGGGCGCAAAGAGCTGGAGCACCTCGCTCCTCGACAGCGGCTTGGCCTGATGCTCAGCAACCTCCTGGGCTATTAACATCAGCTCGTTGAGGTTTCTCGGCGGTATGAGCACTGATAGGCTCACTAAATAATTGGGGCTGAGCGGTCCTATCACGCTGCCGTTAAGCTGGGGTCCATAGTAGTTTGCGCTAGGCTCTAGGGCCCTAGCTGAAGGGGTCCAGGACAATACTGATGTAAACGAGATTAGCATTAGTAGGAGTATAGTTAAGCCAACTAGCTTCCCTCCTTTCATAAGGCCACACCCTTTACGTGTCTGGTATCAGAGATGCATACCGTAGTATTTAAGATTATGTTAAAATAGTGTTTCTCGGAAATAAATAGACTGCTGTAGCTCATTGTTAACGCGCTGAAAGCTCTGTCGGAGGCGCCTAGGGAGCTGTCAAGGCATCATGCAGGGCCACCTTTTACGTTTCCGCAGTTAGAATTTATTGGCAGGGGCTGGGCACGCTACAGCGGCGGGAGAGAGTATAAGTTGGCCAGGAGCTTAAGCATGCTTACTGTAAAAAAGAAGTACTTAAAGCTCATACTTAGTGGAAGGAAGACCAGTACCATAAGGCTTGGTAACCTTCAGGTGAGGGGCAGGTACCTTAAGGTCGTCAGCTCGGGCAGGCCTGTTGCAGTGGTCCGAGTGGAGGAGGTCATACATAAGAAGGTAAAGGACCTGACCGATGAAGACGCAGAGCTCGACGGGTTTAGTGGTCTGGCGGAGCTCTTTAGGGAGCTTAGGTCGATATATGGAGACTTCATGCTAGAGGATGACATAACTATCATAAGGTTCTCCCTTGTAAGGGCCATCGAGGGGTCTGAAGTTGGTGGGAACCACGGAGCTCCCAGGGGCAGAATATCTACACGTGGCGTTGATGTAAACAGGACGAGCTTGCAAAGTCAGATTAAAAGGGCCGAAAGGCGATAAAGATGTAATAGGTGGTGTTGGATGGTAACGCCAAGGGTCAGGACGTACATACCAGGCCTTGATGAGATACTTTACGGGGGCATACCCGAGAGGAACGTCGTCATGGTGTCTGGAGGTCCCGGCACTGGCAAGTCCATAATGGCCCAGCAGTTCATATACAACGGCCTTATCAGGGGGGAGCCTGGAGTTTATGTGGCCCTTGAGGAGCACCCGAGCTCTGTCAGGAGGAGCTTCAGGCACTTCAACTGGAACATCGATGAATATGAGAGGAAAGGGACCTTTGCCATAGTAGATGCCTTCACCACGGGCATAGGGTCGGCCGCCCAGAGGGAGAAGTACATAGTAAAGGACCTTGACAACGTCTCAGAGCTTGTGGACGTTGTCAGACAGGCCATTAAGGACATCAAGGCCAAGAGGGTCGTGATAGACTCTGTAAGTACCCTGTACCTCTCTAAGCCCGCAGTTGCCAGGAACATAGTAATGATACTGAAGAGGGTCGTCTCCGGCCTAGGCTGCACGGCATTCTTCGTGAGCCAGGTCTCTGTAGGTGAGAGGGGCTTCGGAGGCCCTGGCGTTGAACACGCGGTTGACGGTATAATAAGGCTGGACTTGGATGAGATAGAGGGCAAGCTTTACCGTTCAATAATAGTTTGGAAGATGAGGGACTCTAAGATATCCATGGTAAGGCACCCTATGGAGATAACGGATGAGGGCATAGTAGTCATGTGGGACAAATACCTCAAGGTCGCGCCTAACTCAATATCCATAGTCGAGCTCCCAAAGGAGGAGGTCGAGGAGATGAGGAGGTCCCTCTCCGAGAGCTCTGAGAGCGTAAGCAATAAGGAAGAGTATGAGGAGTAAACAAAAGCGGTTCTCAGCAAGGGTGAACGGTCTTCACAGCCCGAGGCTCAGCTTACCGTCGTGTCATCACGGTTTCCGCGTTCTACCTTAATGGAAGCGTTTAATAAGCTTAAAACTCAGCTGTTGGCCTTTAAGGCGCTTAAGGTCACGTTCTCGCCGTTTTCATCAAAGAGCTTTATCTTCTGGGTCCTTATGAGCAGGTTCTTCTCGGATCCAGGTTCTACGTAGCCGCCCATATTGACCATGAGTTCTACGGAATCGTCGTCTATAGGCGAGACCACGGTCCTGAAGACGCCGGCCACGTAACTTGACACTTTGACCTTAACCTTCCCAGCAAACGTCATCCCAGGCGCGTCAGTGCTGTCACTAAGTATCACATCCTCAGGCCTTACGCCAAGCCTATACTTACCTTCAAGCTTGGGGTTTGGCGAGGGTACCTTGACCGAGCTGGATAAGTAGATGAAGCCGCCGGAGACTGTGACGTTCACTATGTTTATGTCACCTCCAAGCTTAGCAACCACTTCGTTAGCAGGGTTGTCGTAGATGTCAGTAGGGGACGAGACCTGCGCGAACTTGCCGTTAATTATGACGCCAGCAACCTCGGCTATAGAGAAAATGTCTGCCGGGTCGTGAGATACTATTATAGTGGTCAACTTCCTCTCCCTCTGTATCTTCCTGACAAGGGCCCTGGCGCTGTCCCTCACTGCCGCGTCCAGGTTGCTGAAGGGCTCATCCATTAGGAGCAGCCTAGGGTTCTTCACCAGTGCCCTGGCTATGGCGGTCCTCTGCATCTGCCCTCCCGAGAGCTCCCTTGGATAATGGTTAAGGACCTTGGTGAGGCCCAGCTCCTCCGCTATTTCCTTGACCTTCTTATCTATCTCGCTCTTTGGCACCTTGGCGTTACGGAGCGGAAACGCTATGTTATCGTAGACTGTCATGTTAGGGTAGAGCGCCCAGAGCTGGAATACCATTGCTATGCCCCTGTGCTCCGGCTCCACTACTATTCTTCCAGGGGCTGAGACCAGCTCGTCATCAAAGTAAATGGTGCCGTCAGTGGGCACCTCGAGCCCGGCTATTAGCCTTAGGAACGTGGTCTTGCCGTGGCCGCTGGGCCCCAGAACGCCAAAGGCCTGGCCGTCAGGTATTGTTATGGTTATTCCGTCAACGGCACGAACCTCTATTTTGCCTCTCCTGAAGATCTTCTTTAAGTTTTCGACCCTGACCGAGGCCATGGCTCAGACCCCCTTTGCTCCCCCTCCCAGCGCTGCTAGGCCGCGTATGAAATACCTTCCTAGAGCTATGAACACGGCCAGCGGAACTATTGAAGCAAGCACCGCGGCGGCGTAGGTCTCATTGTAGATAGTTCCATAGCCTCCAGTGAAGAACCTCTCCTCCACAGGAACCATCCTCATAGATGGCGTAGTCGTAAGCACCAGCGGCAGGAAGAAGTTATTCCATGACATTATGAACACGAATATCACGGTTGAGAGGAAGCCTGGCAGCGCCAGCGGGAACACGACCTTCCAGAATATGGTCCACTGGCTGGCGTCATCAATTCTTGCAGCCTCTATTAGGTACCTGGGCACGGAGGGCAGGAATATCGACATGAGCAGCGCGGCGGTCGGTATGTAGAACAGCAGGTTCGCGAATATTACTCCCCAGTAGGTGTTCAGCATGCTGCTGTGGGCCTCGAGCAGGAGGAGTGGAAGCAGCGTCGACTCCACTGGTATAAACGTGGCAAGTGAAATTATTGAGAACCCCGTGTTGCTAACTATTGGATGCCTTTCACCAAGTGAGTAGAAGAAGTATGCCCCCATCTCACCAAGTATGCCCGAGAGCACAGTAACAGGGATAACAACTATGACGCTATTGATGAGGGGTTTCTTCATGCTGTCCCAGACGGTCATGTAGGCTGAAAGCGTGAAGTGCATTGGCGGCTGGAACACTGAGGTAACCGTAGCTTCGAAGTTCGTCTTAAAGCCGTCTATAAGCATTGCATAGAGGGGCATGAGCCAAAATATTACTACAAGGCCTCCCGCCAGCTGAAGCAGGGCATACTTGAGCAGCCTAGTCCTATAGGATGCCATGTTTTCACCCCCTCATAATCCACTTCTTTATACCAAAAAGTGCATACGGTATTACCACCGCAGCGGCTATCAGCGTTATAAGCGTTGAGGCCGCAGCTGACTGGCTGAAGAATTCAGTGTAGAACTCGTAGTAGACGTATTCTACAAGAGTCATGAGGTCCAGGTTAGTTGGGCCACCCCCTATCACGAAGGGCAGGCTAAACATCCTGAAGGAGAACAGGAACAGCAGCGCAGTGGCGACTATAAAGCCATTCATTGAGTTTGGAAGAAGGACCCTGAAGAGTATCTTAAAGCCTCCCGCGCCGTCTATCTTTGCAGCCTCCACTATAGACTTATCTATGCTCATAAATGACGCTAAATAGAATAGCACCGCGAGCCCCGTGTAGGCCCAGAACTCTACCAGAAACATAGATAGGGTTGTCGAGGTGGCTGTTGCTAGCGGGTTAACCGGCGGTAAACCCAGGTGGGAGGTTATCCACCCAAAACCAAGCTCAGGGTTGAAAAGCCAGTCCCATATAAGGCCATTGGTGGCCATCGATATGGCCAGTGGGTACAGGAATATGGAGAGGTATAGGCTGCGCTGCGTGTTGGGCAAGAAGTAGAGGAGGCCAGCGAGGAGCAGGCCGGCTAGGTCACCTATAGCTACAAGTCCAAGGGAGAATATAGTTGAATGATAAATGGCTATCCTGAAGAAAAGGCTCTTGAATATGGCTTCATAGGTGGCGAAGCCAACGAAGGTGTGTCTGCTGTTTAGCAGTGACCAGTTTTGCAGGGATAGAACAACGTTCCAGACTACTATATATATGAGCAGGGCGCCGAAGAACAGCGTAGGAAGCGCCATCAAGGCTAACTGTACGGAACTGGATCTCAGCCTTAGTCGCCTGGCCCTCTTAATAGTGTTCACGTTAGTTTCCTTGTTGCCCATATATTCATTCACCTCTTTTCGTATACAGTTCTAACTACAGCGACTTAAATACGTTAAAAGAAAAGGTGTGGAATCAAAAACCAAAACTAGTTCATTACTAGTGGGTTATGGCAGGGTATATGTTGGGCACGCGTAGCTGGAGTTGAAGTAGTACCCTGGCACTATTACCCACGGCGGCACGTAGCCGGCGAACGGCTGGCCAGCTATGCCCAGGTATCCAAGGCCTATCTTAGCAGCGGCCAGCCAGTCCTCGCACTCGCTGTGAACAAGCGACGCCAGCTGCGCGTTGTATGCCGGTATGTATGCCGAGCCGCTCTCCTGGAGCGCTAGCACCTGCGAGATCCAGCTCCCGAAGACATCGTCGAAGAGCCCGCCGTCAGACAGCTGGTAGACGAACTGGTCCGCTGGGGTGCTGACCAGCTGTTCGTGGCTCCACCACTGCTCCGGCGTGTTGAAGTAGTCAGTGGCATTCTTCCAGTAGGTGGTGGCCTTCCACTTCGTCCAGGCCTCCTGGCCCACATATGAGGCCCAGAAGGTTGCTAGCTTCACTCCTGCAGAGGTGGTCGGATATGGCTTAGGCACGCCCACGGAGTCTATGACCAACGCGTAGGTGCCGTTCGTGCCTGGGAACGGCTCAACCACGACAGTCACGTTAGGCCAGCTTATGTATGGCTCGATAGCAGGGTAGGTGGTAACGTTGTAGTAGTCATAGGCGTAGTTGGTTAGCCAGTCTCCGTTAGCCTGGAACACGGCCTTGCCCTCTATCAGGTCGCTGAGGCCCTCGGTCCACGTCAGGCTCTGCCAGCCGGGGTAGTCGTAGGAGGTGAAGTTCACGAAGAGCGAGTCCGTCTCGTTAACGAGCTGCTGCACTGAAGCGTTGGAGAGGTCTATGGTTCCGTAGACGAACTCGTTGTAGAGCCTGGCGCCGCCAGCAAGGCCATACTTCTGTATGGCGAGTGACAGGAATATGTCCTCCCAGAGGTTGAGCTGGTCCCAGCCGCCGTCCGCGCCTGGCACCATCCACGGGGTGACGCCGTGCTCGGCCAGCTGAACGGTGTCGTAGATGAGCGTGCTCATGTTTGTTGGCAGCGGCAGGTTGTACTGCCTGAGCACCTTCATGTTGATGTAGAGCAGCGCTCCCCTGTGCACGTTGACCGGCATTGAGAGCATGCTTCCGTTAAAAGTTCCTGAGAGCAGGGCCTCAGTTACGGCGCCTGTCCACAGGCCCATCTTCTGGGCTATTGAAGTGAAGTTAACGAAGTCATTGGGAGACGTTATGAGCGCATAGGAGGCCATCTCAGGCCCGAAGTGCACCTGGAAGGCTGCAGGAGGCTTGCCAGCCTCCATCATGCCAGCTATCGTGAACTTAGCGTTGGTGCCTCCAGCTCCAGGTATCACTTCAAGCGAGACCGTGTAGGGCGGGTTGTCGCTCTGGAACACCGGTATGAAGTGCTTTAGCGCTATGTAGCCCTCAGTTGCCCACCAGGTGTAGAAGGTTATCGATGTGACAGAAGTTGTCGTCGTAGTAATAGGTGTCGTCGTAGTAGTTGTAGTGGTCGTTGTCGTCGTAGGTGTAGTTGTAGTGGTCACATGATGTTTCGTGGCAAGATATGCAGCGTATCCACCTACTGCAGCGATTATTACAATCACTATGACTATTATCGCAATAGTTGTACCACTTATAGAACGCCTGTTGGTGTGCAATATGCTACACCTCAGCTGAGACCTGGAGAATTGGGCAGTTTTTATCCTATGATGAAGAGTCTACATGGATTTCAACAGGTTATTTTTAGCATAAATATTAAGGAGAATAATAGAATAGCAATAGTTAAACCGAACAGCTCAAAAGTGTTTATGTAATACAGCTTTTTAATAACAGTCATTTTAATTATAATAAAGCTAAGCTAGTTTTCTGTTAACCTTCAGGCGTTGAGGAGCAAGGGCCTCACGCGTTAACGGGCTGAAGGCTCATATCATCTTCGTAGCTTATAGCGCAGATAAACACCGACTCCTCATCTGATGGATTTTCTATGCTGTGAGGCTCGTAGGGGCCCGTGTAGAAGAAGTCGCCAGCCTTCAACACCTTAGTGACGCCATTTATAGTAACTTTGAGGGTTCCCTTAATTATATACACCGCCTCCACATACTTGTGCCTGTGATACGGCATGACTCCGTGCGGCTTCACCACAAACCTCCTTAGCGCTATCTTATCAGAGCCGTCAGCTTTACTGACGAGCCACTGCACTGTAACGCCGCTGGTGCCCGGCAATAGGGCTGAAACGTCCTGCGGGGGCACATCTGCATAGTTGCCGAACTTCATGCTATCCCTGGCATGTAGGGCTGCGGCCCGCGCAAATAAGCTTAAGCTCACGCCTTGCAGGAATCCTTGTGACTGGAACTGTGGTCAACGCTGGCCGCAGGGAGCTTTTGCCTAACATGATAGCTATCAGGCCCGTGCACCGGTCGCTCTACGGGCCGGTCAACCGGTCTTCACAGCTGTGCACCCTTGCAGGGCGTCCGCGGCCCTGCCCCTCCCCTGCAACCCCAAGGTCGGCCATAGGCCGCGCGCCCTCAAGCGGGGGCGGCCGGCCTCATAGGTTAACCGCTCCGTCAAGTGGGCGCAGTTAACTCCAGTTAAACCAAGTGCAGCAAATGAGGGGGGCGGAGTTAAGTGCGCGTTAACTCTAAATTAAAATTGCTAGCAAAAAGTTAACCTGGCTGATGGAGCCTCCTTTGTCCCAAGGAGGCCGAGGCCCCTCCGGCGCCCCCATGTAGCGTTGGCTCCCGGAAGGTAACACCGGCGCCTTGATTGAGAAGGCTTCCCCAGCGGCGCTATACAGCTCAAAGGACGGAGCTTCATGAAGGGCCCGCTAGGCCGGTGTTACCTGCCGGCTTTCGGGGTTCCAGGGGAGTCCACAGGTAACACCTACCTTAGGCGTCGCCTGCCCTCTGAGGCTGTAACAGCTAGATGGAAGCCCCGCAACTGTGCACTAACTTTCTAAATATTTTTTAGAGTAAAATGGCGGTCCACAGGCCTTTGCAGATATGCTGTACCGACCTCTAAGCCTCCTGGTAAGTTCATCGATAGGTGGACCAGTTGCGCTCAGCAGCGGCTATGAATATTGCAAGTCGTCGTACCGCGGCAGGCCTTTAAGGCCTGGAAGGCTGCGGCCCAAGCTGAGTAACCCTTATAAGTGGGTAGCCTCACAGGCGAGAGAAGGCATTTTGGCGCGGAAACTGGGAGGCCCAGGCTTCGGGCCATCGGACTCTTCCAAGTCAGGCTCGTCCGGCCTCACTCCGCTGTCCATAACTCGTTACGACCCCACCAAGGGCCAGGTGGAGCTCACGGCTGGCTTTCCCGAAGAGAAGTTCCTTTGGAACCCTGACATACATCCAGTGCCTATATCCAGGAGAACGTGGGGGGCGCTGACTTACTTCCTGATATGGGTGTCGATGGCCTTCATAGTGCCATCATGGACTTTAGCCAGCATAGGACTGCTCCTGGGCCTAACGCCACTTCAGGCCATATTTACGGTGTTCCTAGGGAACCTAATAGTGGTCATTCCTATGATAATACAGTCCCACGGAGGGGCAAGGTATGGCATAGCTGAGCCGCAGCTCACCAGGACCAGGTGGGGAACCTACGGCGCTATGTTCCCAAGCTGGGTGAGGGCAGTGATAGGGGCAGGGTGGTGGGGGATAGAGAGCTACATAATAGCTGAGGCCGCCACAGCGCTTTACGCCATATACACGGGCAGGACCTCGACGATAGCCTACACCGTGGCTCACTTCCAGAACTACCCATTCGTGCTGGCAAAGGACTTCCCAAGCATATTCTGGGCCACGTTTGTGATTGTTATAGCGGCGCAGATGTTGGTATTCTACCTATCGCCTATAGTGAAGTCGCAGCCCGCCCTCAGGTGGCTTGCGAGGGTAGGAGGGCCCATAGTTATGATCGCCTTCGTGAGCCTATGGGTTTACTTCATGAGCGCGGCTGGGTGGTCCGTTAACCTGTCAGCCATATCGGGTCAGGGCCACTTCACCTGGCTGGGCTTCCTGGCATTCCTTAACGCTAACATAGCCTTCTGGGCAACTATGGCGCTTACAATGCCGGACTACACTAGGTTTGCAAGGTCGCAGAGCTCCCAGACCTATGGACAGCTAACCATGCCGTTCCTAATGCTTGCCGTGGCGGCCTTCTCCGTGATGACCACCGCGGCGGCCTACGAGCTCTATGGCAAGGTAATATGGGACCCCATAGTCCTAACGGCCCTCTACATGACGAGGCCCCTTGGCTACTTCGTCCTAATATCCATAATGTTGGCCACGTTCTTGGTTAATGCCTTTGCCAACGCCGTCGGTCCCGCATATGATATAGCCAACACGTTCCCAAAGCACATGAGCTGGTTTAAGGGGTCCCTAGCGCTTATCGCGATAGCCGTTGGCATAGGCGCGTGGAGCTATTATGGCAACGCTTACAGTTACATAACTAACTGGCTGCTGACATACGGCGGTCTCCTTGGAGGCATAGAGGGCGTGATAATATTTGACTACGCTGTAGTAAGGAGGTTCAAGCTTGATCTGGCTGACGTGTTTAAGAGCGACGGAATCTATAGGTACTGGCACGGCATAAACCCAGCGGCTGTCATTACCTTCCTGATAGTGACCGTGCTCATATACGCTCCTCTGCCCTACCACCAGGTCCTCTTCAACAGCTCATGGTTGCTCTCCTTCACGGTCTCAGGGCTGATATACCTGCCGCTCATGAAGTACTGGGTTATTCCAAAGTATCAGCCGCAGCTTAGCGGCGGCCTGCTAAGGGGCTACCTGAGCCCGTACACTAGGAGGATATTCATGGTGGAGAGTAACTAACCTTTTGTTAAGGATAGCAAAGTAATGTTATAGCTTGATTCTACCAGTTTTATTGAAAAGCGTGTTAAGGGCTCAGGCCCGCGCTAGCGCGAGCGTGGCCAGAGTGTCAGAGGGAGAGCCGGCTACAGAGGAGTGGTACTCGCTCAGCATCAACATGCACAGGTTCTACGGCGGCAAGATAGAGGTCCTGCCGAAGGTGCCCGTGAGGGGCCTCAAGGACCTCGCGGTCTGGTACACCCCAGGCGTCGCTGCCGTGAGCAGGCTCATAAGTTCAGACCCCGACCTCTCCTTCGAGCTCACCTCCAGGTGGAACACGATAGCCGTCGTGAGCGACGGCACCAGGGTTCTGGGCCTCGGCAAGGTCGGCCCCGAGGCCGCCTACCCGGTGATGGAGGGCAAGGCGCTGCTCTTCAAGTACCTTGGGGGCGTCGACGCCGTGCCCATAGTGCACAGGTTCTCAAAGGCTGAGGACTTCGTGAGGTTCCTAGAGGCCATAGAGCCCTCCTTCGGCGGCATAAACCTTGAGGACATAGAGAAGCCCAAGTGCTTCACCATACTGGACGAGGCCAGGTCGAAGCTCCAGATACCGGTGTGGCACGACGACCAGCAGGGGACGGCAACAGCAATCCTGGCAGGCCTCATCAACGCGCTTAAGGTTGTTGGCAAGAAGCTCCAGGACGTCAGGATAGTGATTTTTGGGGTCGGCGCGGCTAATACAGCGTTCTACAGGCTATTGAAGTACATGGGCGTTAAGCCCAACCATATAGTTGCGGTCGATAAAAATGGTGTCCTCCACCCTGAGATGAAGGACATAGACAAGCTCATGCTCACAGATCCATACCAGTACCAGATAGCCATAGAGACGAGGGGCGGGGGCCTGCCTCCAGACTCGCCCATCGAGAAGGCCTTCGAGGGGGCTGACGTAGTTGTCGCGGCGTCGGCCCCTGGCCCAGGGGTCATAAGGCCTGAGTGGGTCTCGAGGATGAACAGGGACGCCGTTGTGTTCGCCCTGGCGAACCCGGTGCCCGAGATATGGCCATCGGAGGCCAGGAGGGCCGGGGCCAGGGTGGTGGCCACGGGAAGGAGCGACTTCCCTAACCAGGTCAACAACAGCCTCGTCTTCCCGGCGGTCTTCAGGGGGGTGCTGGACGTGAGGGCGAGGACCATAACCGACACCATGGCCATAGCCGCGGCCGTCGAGCTCGCTAAGTTCGCCGAGGAGAGGGGGGGCATAGGCGAGGACAGGATACTGCCCACCATGGAGGAGTGGGAGGTCTACCCCAGGGTCGCCGCAGCGGTCGCGGTTAAGGCGGTTGAGGAGGGGGTCGCCAGGAGGACTACCACTTACAGGGAGGAGCTCGAGAGGGCGACCGAGATAATAGGGACCGTGAGGCAGAAGATAAACGCGCTGCTTGATAAGGGCCTAATAACGATGCCTATGTGAGCTTTGTTAACGCTGTTGAGATAGCACCTCTCTGAGTAATGACACAAACTTATCCAGGAGGGCCTTAGTTACGTGGGGCATTACAACAACCCTTATGCCGGGCACCAGGCCGCATTTGTAGACGTAGACCCCTTCCTTGGCGAGCGATCTCATTAAGTAGTCATCGCCGGCATGCTCTATACACACAACCGGTACTTCAGGGTCCACGGGCGTCTCGAGCCCTAAACCTTTAACTTCATTCAGTAAGTACCTGGTTCTCTCCATGAGTTCATGGGCCTGCGCGGCATAGCCGTCACGGCCCATGTACTTTACGATGGCCCAGGTGGCCGCCACAGGCCCCCCGCTCCTGGTCCCAAAGAGGCCCACCTGGTGTCCCGCAGGATAATATTCTGCCTTGAAGTCGAGGGGCTTAAACCAATGCTCGTCCCTAACTATCAGGCCGCCGGCGGGCAGTGGGGCAAGCCCAAGTTTGTGGGGATCAAGTGTGGCGCTCATGACTGGCCCGTTTTGGAACCCGAGCTTTCTGTTGGGGTAAACGAAGGGAGCCACAAGGCCGCCCAGGGCAGCATCGACGTGAACTATGGAGTCGCACTCAGCTGCAACGTCAGAGACCTCCTCCACGGGGTCTATTGTGCCCACGGACGTGGTGCCTACAGTAACTACTACAACGCCTGGGCCGTTCGCCTTGCAGAGGGACCTGAGGGAGGCCGGGTCCATCCGGTACTCCTTCATTTTAACTTCAACAGGCCTCATTCTGAGCAGGTAGGCGGCCTTAGTTATAGAGTGGTGCGCGGCGGCCGTGTAGTAGACGTTGTTAAAGCCGTGTTCCCTCGCAAGGTAAAGGGCCGCCAGGTTGGATTCGCTGCCGCCGCTGGTTATGTAGCCCGTGCACCTGCTGCCGCCAAGGTAGCTTCCGAGCTCCTTTATGGCCTCCTCCTCCAGCTCCCTGAGGGGCCTGTAGAGCTCCTCGTCATTTACATTGAGTCCCTGGAACATGTCAAAGGCTGCCTTAGCTAGCGGGTGAGGAGGAGTAGTCATGGAGCCCAGTATCCCGTCCCTGTAGTGGATGGGCACCGACCTGGCCACTTCGGCAAGCCTCGACATTATGTCCTCCAGCTTCACGGTTTTCCCTTGAAGAGGGTAGGCCCTTCGTTTTTTATCGCTAAGCTACCAGGCCACAGCCAGTTGCAGGGATGGCCCAGTTGTAGGGCCTGTCTCGCGTCTGGGCTTCGACGCAGTGCGCCTCAAAGTATTATGCGCCTCCCATAACTTTAACTCCTAGGTACTGGAGCCCGCACGGTATAAACCTGAGCGCCCTAAGGTTTGAGTAGCCTCTGCCCCACACGCTTACATACTTAGAGCTCGCCTTGTCAAGGAGCGAGAGCTCATCATCAGCTAGCCTTAACTCAGCTGAGCCTGCAAGCTCGGCGACCCTCTCAGGCTTAGTGGTGCCAGGTATAGGGACGGCGCCCTTGCCGACTATCCATGAGAGGGCTACCTGCGCCTTTGTAACTCCATGGGACGCAGCTACCTTGGTCAGAGCCTCCTGAAGCTCTAGGTCCCGGGAGGCTGCCCTGAACCTTGGGTCCATCCTTTGAATGCGCCTGGTTGCGGCGGCGCCCGCGAGAGCTCCCTTGGCCAGCGGCGAGTAGGCTATGATACCAATGCCCAGCTTTTCCGCAGTCCTGAAGACGTCAAGCTCGGGAGTCCTGAAGGCAAGGCTATACTCCACCTGGTCGCTTACTATCTCAGCTGACCTGAGGCAGCTCGCCGCCTCCTCAAGCATGTGCCCGGGGAAGTTGGAGACCCCTATGAACTCCGTCAGCCCCCTCTTAGCTGCGTCCTCAAGCCCCCTCAGCGGCTCGCAGAGGGGCACCCACGCTGGGGGCGGCCAGTGAAGCTGAAGCAGGGACGGCCTTAGGCCAAGCCTTCTGGCGGACGCCTCTGCAGCCTTGGCCACAAGCCACCTTAACGGCCTGAAGCCTGCGACCTTCGTGGCTACCACTATATCATCAGGCCTGAGCCCAAGGGTCTTTACTGCGTTGCCCAGGGACCGCTCGCTCCTCCCCATTCCATAGACCTCGGCGGTGTCGAAGAAGCTGATGCCATTGTTAACGGCGGCTCTAACTATATTAACGGAGACCTCCTCGCTGCCCCTCCACGAGGTTGAACCTATCTCCCAGAAGCCAAGGCCTATAGCGCTAACCTTAGGGCCTCCTTTGCCGAGCTTCACGTATATCATGGCGTTTCAGCTCTCGCAGGTCTTGAGGGCTTACCGAAAGGCTAAGAGTCTGAGCTTTTGTCGCAAATCAAATTTTACCCTGAAGCAGCATATATTTGGGGGACTTAATGATCGAGATCAGGAAGTTGAGTGATCCTTTGGAGCTGTCTCAAGTAGTCGAGGTTCAGCTCTCCGCCTGGGGAATGGATAGGTCGCAGTGCGAGGCTGTGCCGCTCCACATGCTTAAAGCCATGGTTGATAACGGTGGCCTAGTCCTGGGGGCCTTCGATGGGGACAGGCTTGTGGGCTTTTCATTGGGCTGGTTTGTAGAGACTCCCGAGGGGCCTTATTTCTACAGTCACATGACGGGCGTGGTAAGCGAGAGGAAGTACAGCGGCTTAGGCACCAGCCTCAAGCTTGCCCAGAGGAGGGAAGTTCTAGCCGCGGGGGTCAGGCTCATAAAGTGGACCTTTGACCCGCTGCAGAGCCTTAACGCGCACTTCAACCTTGGCAAGCTTGGAGCCATTTTCACAAAGTACAAGGTCAGGTACTATGGTTATCTTCACGACTCAATAAACGCTGGCCTCGAGACGGACAGGGCCGTGGCTGAGTGGTACCTCGACAGCAAGAATGTTATCAACAAGATATCCAGTGTCGCGAGGACCCCCTCCCTTGAGGAGCTGGTCGAGTTGGGGGCTCACGTGGCTGTTGTCCCAGTTGGTCCAAGGGGGAGTGAGGAGCCCAAGGGACCGGACCTTAGCAGAAGCCCAGCGGCGGTTGCCATAGGGCTTCCTTACTCAGTATCTGCCCTGAACTCCGTGAACAGGGAGCTCGCCTCCAGGTGGAGGGAGGTCACGAGACAGGCCTACCTTAAATATTTGGGCGAGGGCTACGTAGCCTCGGACTTCACATGGGACAAGTATGGGCACGGCTACGTGATAATGGTGAGGGAGAGCCTGGGCGAGGTCCTTGATGGGGTGAGACCGTGGAGCTAAGGAAAGTTGAACTCATAGAGATCTGGGTTAAGTTAAAGTCCCCCTTTGAGACAAGCTTTGGGAGGACGGAGGAGAGGCCCGCTATTCTGGTCCGTGTTGAAGAGAAGGGAGGCGAGGTTGGCTGGGGCGAGGTGGTAGCGGACTCAGGCCCGTGGTATAGCTATGAGACCAACGAGACCGCGTGGCATGTAATAAGGGACTTCATTCTGCCGCAGCTGAAGGGCGACATAACCCCAAGGAACTTCACCGCTTTAGCAAGCAGGATAAGGGGCCACAACATGGCCAAGGCTGGCGTCGAGATGGCTCTGTGGGACCTCGCCGCCAAGCTTGAGGGGCTACCGCTATGGAAGTACATAGGAGGGGTCAGGGACAAAATAGTGAGCGGCGTCAGCGTCGGTATACAGCCCTCGCTGCAGGAACTGGTAAAGGTCGTTGACAGCTATCTTCAGCAGGGCTATGCGAGGATAAAGATAAAGATAAAGCCGGGCTATGATGTGGCCCCAGTCAAGAAGCTAAGGGAGACCTTTGGGGCTAACTTACCCCTTCAGGTCGACGCAAACGCCTCCTTCAGCCTAAGCGACGTAGAGGTCTTCAGGAGGCTGGACGAGTACAACCTGCTCATGATAGAGCAGCCCCTGGGCTGGAGGGATCTCGTGGATCACGCTGAGCTGGCCAGGAGAATAAGGACGCCCATATGCCTTGACGAGAGCATCACAGACCTAGACGACGCTAGGAAGGCCTACCAGCTTGGCTCGGCCATGATAATAAATGTGAAGCCTGCCAGGGTAGGAGGCCTCGGCGAGACCATGAGGATCCATGACTTCTGGTATAGGCAGCTGGGAAGGCCCATATGGATAGGCGGCATGCTTGAGACCGGCGTGGGCAGGGGGCACCTGGTGGCGGCGGCAACGCTAGAGGGTGTCAAATACCCTAATGACGTAAGTGCGAGCTCCAGGTATTATGAAAACGACATAGTAGAACCTCCCTGGGAGCTTAACAGGGACGGCACCATATCAGCACCTACGAGAAGTGGCATAGGAGTTGAAGTGCTTGAGGACCAGGTGCGCAGGACAGCCAAAAGGCTCTACCAAACGTCATTTTAGTTATACTTGCATATAATTTTAACTTAAACCTGGCCTTTTTCTAATGTGTGAAGTTGCCGTGAGGCATGTGCTTGTAGGCGGCGTGGGCTTTGTGGGCATAAACTTAGCCGCTGAGCTCAAAGGAAGTCATGAAGTTGTAGTGGTGGCCAGGAGGTCCTCCGTGAAGCGAAGGCCAGACCTCTCAAATGACTTAAGCAAGATGGGCGTAGACACGGTTGTACTTGACTCCATAACACCTGAGGCCTTAAGTAAACTGGGAGGGGACGTGTACTACCATATAGCTGGCAAGATCAGTGGGAGCTACAGGGAGTTCGAGGAAGCTCACGTAGGCCTCCTCAGGCAAGTGGTCCAGGCCGCGTCTCAGGCCAGTGCAAGGGTTGTTTACGTAAGCTCCACGGCGGTGGCGGCCGAGCTGAGGGGGGTGCCGAGGGGGTCCCTCGTTGAGGAGGAGGATGAGCACCTGAACCCTAAGGTGTTCATTCACAGGACCCCTTATGAGGTTACGAAAGCTGAGGGCGAGAGGCTCCTCGTCTCGGAGGGCACGAGGCTGGGCGGCAAGTGGTCCATAGTTAGGCCATCCCTGGTCTTCGGTCCCTGGGGCTACGAGGTCCAGTGGAAGGTAACGCTGTGGGCTGCAAAGCGCGGACTTACGCTGAGATTTGGTTCGAGGAACATGGTGTACTCAGGGGACCTGGCCAGGATACTTGCTATGGCTGGCTCAGGCGCCTTTGATGGAAAGTGGGTCTACGCCAACTGGCCCTTCGACGTCGATATAAGTGACGTGGGTCAAACGATCTGCAGGATGCTCAGGAAGGACTGCCACGCGGTGAGCGCCAGGTGGGCGATCAGGCTCGCCGCGGCTGTGCCCTCATCGCCGTTTAAGATGATGTACCGCATGCTTTCAAGCAACTACAAGTACTCCAGCAGGTACTTGAGCGACTTTAAGTTTACGCCGCTGGAAGAGGCCGTCTCTAAGTTCATGGAGTGGGCCTCAGGGTCCGCTCACGCTTAAAACTCCCGTTGCCTGTTGATAGGAGGGTTTAGTTGAAGGCAAGCCCCATAATCGTTGCCATAGATGGCCCCGTGCTTGGCAGCTGTCAAGGTCTAGTAAAGATTATGACTGACCTAGGGGATGAGGTAGTTGGTTTCAAGGTTGGCATCCCCTTCATTATACAATGCGGCCTTGAGTCACTCGCAGCAGCCAGGTCAAGAATTAGAAACGGCCTGCTAATAGCAGACCTTAAGCTTGCTGACATAGGTGATATAATGGTCAGGGTGGTCTCGCTGGTGAAGGATTATGTCGACGCTGTCATCGCCCACTCCTTTGTAGGCTACAAAGGCGCCCTTGACAAGGTCTCCGAGAAACTTAAGGAGTGGAACATAAAGCTAATACTTGTGGCCTCAATGAGCCACGAAGGGTCGCGTGAGCTCTATGACAGGAACCTGGACTCTATTATGGATGTGGTGAAGAAAGCGAACCCATGGGGAGTCGTGGCCCCAGCAACAAGGCCTGACATAATATCGCTTGTAAGGAATGCCCTCGGTGCTGACGTGAAGATACTTGCTCCTGGCGTCGGCACTCAGGGAGCAAGGCCCGGGGATGCGATCTGCGCCGGAGCCGACTACGAAATCATAGGGAGGAGCATAACGGAGAGCCCGGATCCTAAGAAGGCCGTGGAGCTCATAGCCCTCGAACAGGAGGAGGCCCTAATGAGGTGCCGCAGATGAGCGGCACCATAGAGAGGCTTCTGCTCAACACTGGTGCCGTGCTCTTTGGCGAGTTTAGACTCACCTCCGGCAGGGTAAGTCATGTCTATATAGACCTTAGGAAGGTCATAGGGTATCCTGAGGCCTTTAGGATAATATCATTAGAGCTGGCCCACATGGTCATAGAGGACGTGGGGGAATGCGGGAACTGCGCTGTGGTGGGGGTCGCAACCGGAGGAGTGCCGTGGGCTACCGCCGTTGCCCTCAGCTTAGGACTTCCCTTGGCTTACATCCGTCAGCCCAAGGGGCATGGAACCGAGAGGGACCTTGAAGGAGCCGAAGTCAAAGGCGTGACAGCGTTGCTGATAGACGACGTGGCTACCACAGGCAGCAGCCTCTCCTTTGGCGTCAGCGTTCTCAGGTCTCACGGGGCTAGGGAGGTAATTGGGGCTGTAATCGTTGACCGCGAACAGGGGGCCAGAAGGTCCCTGGAAAGCATGGGAGTCAAGTTGCTCTCAGTGACCACGCTAAGGAGCATACTTGAAGAGGCCAGAAGGCTTGGCATGATAAGCGATGAACAGCTAAACTCTTTAGCCGGCGAACTTTGGGGGACTACGTAAAGGGCTTCAGAGCGATATTCACAGTCATTTAGACTGAATTCAAAATTAAGTAAGGCAGATTAAGATCAAGATAGCTTTGTATAGCTAATCAATGTAGCGTTGTCTAACTAGGATGTGTCGTAGTTTCCTCAGGCTATTAGATAAGGCTATAAACACTTTAAAGTTCAGGCTACCTCGCTTTTTGTGGGCATTTTGCCCTGGCGCGGTCGTGACGTAATAGACCCAAGGGACTTCACAAGGGAGGACCTGGAGATTCTTTTTGAGGAGGCTGACAAGATGCGTCGTCAGCTCTCCTCTGGCAGAGTGACTAGAACCCTCGAAGGGAAAATAATAGCCACGGCGTTCTTTGAGCCATCTACTAGAACGAGGCTCAGCTTCGAAGCGGCAGCCAAGAGGCTTGGAGCTGACGTTATAGGCTTCTCCGCCGAGGAGGCTACCAGCGTAGCCAAAGGAGAAAGCTTTGTTGACACCATTAGGATGTTGGATGGCTACGCAGACCTAATAGTGATTAGGCACAAATATGAAGGCGCGGCTGCTCTAGCCGCCGAGGTTGCAAGGGTTCCAGTAATTAACGGAGGTGATGGAAGCCAGCACCACCCAACTCAGGCCATGTTAGATCTTTATACCGTGAGGGAGCTCTTCGGGAGCGTTGATGGCCTTAACTACCTCATAGTAGGAGACCTCAAGTATGCAAGGACTGTCGCAAGCCTCCTGAGGGCACTTTCCCTGTTTAAGCCAGCCTCAGTTATGTTGTCAGCGCCGCCACAGCTTCAGCTAAGGGATGAGGTAAGGAGGGACGTTGAGTCCAGGGGGCTGAGGCTTGAGTACGTTAAGCTTGAGGAGGGACTTTCCAGGGCGGACGTGATATATGTTACGAGAATACAGAGGGAGAGGTTCCCAGATCCTCAGGAGTATGAGAAGGTCCGCGGCAGCTATAGAATTACAAGGAGGCTACTGGAGGCCTACGCTAAGGGCAGCGCCAAGGTGTTGCACCCCCTGCCTAGGGTTGACGAGCTGGCAGCTGATGTGGATAGCACTAGCTACCAGGCCTACTTCCTGCAGGCAAGCCTTGGAGTGCCCCTTAGGATGGCTCTCCTTAACCTGATCTTAGGGGGTGAAGCAAGTTGAGCGGGGAAGGCCAGAGGAAAGTGCTGCTGGTGAGCAAGATAAGGGAGGGCACAGTCATAGATCACATACCAGCCGGCAGGGCCCTCGTAGTGCTCAAGATACTTGGAATAACTGGAAACGAAGGCTTCAGGGTGGCAGTAGTTATGAACGTTGATAGCGCTAGAATGAAGAAAAAGGACATAGTGAAACTAGAAGGTTACTATCCAAGGATAGAGGACCTCATGAAGATTTCCCTGGTGGCGCCAGAGGCCACAATAAACATAATTAAGGACTACAATGTAGTTGAAAAGAGGAAGGTCGAGGTACCTAAAGTAATAGAGGGCGTGCTAAGGTGTCCTAACCCTACTTGTATATCAAGGAAGCCCGGGGAGCCCATAAGCAGCAGGTTCCTGTTGGTCAGCGGGTCACCCCTCAGGCTCAAGTGCCATTACTGCGGCACAGAAATAGGAGAAAACGATGTTATAGAGCAGCTTGTCGGTGGTGGGCGAAGCTGAAGGATTACGAGAACGTCGTATCAGTTTGCGGCAAACTAATCGACTCACGAGGCTTCCTGGGCAGTGGCTGCGTTAACATAGGCAGCAACGGTTTCATAAACTCCATATCTAAGACGCCAAGGGGGGATAAAGTATACTCCTACGAGGGCGAGGGCGAATACATAGCGCCGGGCCTGGTGGACATACACGTTCACTTAAGGGGCCTCGAGCTATCATATAAGGAAGACGAGGCGACTGGCACCAGGGCGGCGCTTTCCTCAGGCATAACTCTTGTGGCAGACATGCCTAACACTAAGCCAAGACTTTCAACCCCTGAGGCCATAGGGCTCAAGCTTAACGAGCTTGCCGAAAAATCCTTTGTAGACTACGCTGTTTATGCTGGCGTCCCTGACTCGCCCGAACTCATAACGAAGATATTGAACCTTGCGGTTGCTGGCTTCAAGATTTTCCCAGAAGATATTATGAAGAGGTGGAGCAGCGTTAGGAAGATACTTGGGCTGAGTAACGTGCTTGCTGTAGTCCACCCCGAGCTTCCCGAGGCAGACAGAGTATGGGACGAGGACAACTATGAGAGGGGGGAGTTGAGGGGCTGCTGGATGGAGGGGGCGAGCCTTTATTACCTCTCTGAAGCCGCGGCCAAAGTTCACATAACTCACGTGTCATGCCCGGGCACCTTAAGGTTGGCCAAGAGCATGGGCTTCAGCGTCGACACAACTCCGCACTACTTACTCTATGACTACACGTTAGGAGGCTGCTACTTCAGAGTTAATCCTCCGCTCAGGGACCCGATCACAAGGACTTTAATGATGAAGGCCCTTACTGAGGGGCTCTTCGACGCCCTTGCAAGTGACCACGCGCCGCACTCGCTGGGCGAGAAGTCTGCGTGGCCTCACTGCCCGGCGGGGATACCCTGGCTTGGCCTGTGGCCTTGGTTGCTTTACAGGCTCGTCAGGGCCCACGCGCTAAGTAGGTCTGAGTTCCTGAGGTTGTTAACTTCTGGCCCCGCCAAGATATTAGGCCTTGGAGCCCGTTACGGCCTTATCGAGGTAGGTTACAGGGGCAACTTAGTCGTGGTCAGCGAGAGCCCCTCAAGGTTTCTGTCGACCTACAGTAAAGCGCCTTATGGCCACGCCTTTATGGAGGAGCTCGCGGCAGCCCCTAGGGCGGTCTTTATCGGAGGTCAGCTCGCCGCCGAAGAGATGGAGGTCACTCTTAAGCCCACAGCGCTTAACCCTTTCAGCAGGAGGGGAGAGGTTGAACCTTGAGGTAAGGGTGGCAGGCCTAGAGCTGCAGCACCCGGTTCTGAACGCCAGCGGCATCATGGGCGAGAGCCTTGACGGCCTCCTCGCTATAGGGAGATCAGGCGTCAGCGCGCTAGTTACGAAGTCTTACACTCCCTCCCCAAGGCAGCCTTACCCTATGCCAAGGGTGATTCACTTAGACATGGGCTCGTTGAATGCCGTAGGTTTGGCGAACCCGGGCATAGAGGGCTTACGGGATCACATGAGGGCGCTCGCAGGGCTTGGAATCCCCATAATAGTCAGCGTCGCTGGCTCTCTTCCAGAGGACTTCGCTAAGGTCGCCGCTGTCGCTGAGGAGGCCGGAGCTGCCGCGGTAGAGCTTAACCTGAGTTGCCCTCACGTTGAGAAGATGGGCCTAGACATAGGTATGGATCCCGTGATGAGCAGGAAGGTCGTAAGCGCCGTGGCTTCGACAGTCAAGATACCGGTAATAGCTAAGCTTGGCATCTCTGATAAGATGGTCGAGACGGCAGAGGCTTCGCTTGAGGCCGGCGCTAAAGGGCTCACGCTGATAAATACCGTAAGAGCTATGAGGATAGACGTTTACAGCCTAAGGCCTGCTCTTGGTCATGGAATTGGGGGCCTCTCCGGCCCAGCAATTCACCCAATAGCCGTAAGAGCCGTTTACGAGGTCTACAGGGAGCTTAGGCCTGACATATTTGGCGCTGGCGGCGTGGAGCGCTGGGAGGACGCTGTAGAGCTTATCCTGGCTGGGGCGAAGGCTGTTCAGGTGGGCTCAGGGCTCGTAAGGAGGGGCCTTCAAGTAATAGGTGAGATAAAGAGAGGCATAGCTGATTACATGAACTACATGGGCTTCAAGTCGCTGACGGATATGGTGGGGGCAGCCGCCCGCCAGTGACTCAGGGAGTCAGCCAAGGCTCAGAACGGCATTTAATAGCGTTTGAGAGTTTACAGGACCTTGAGTGAAGGTTGATGGGCTCAGGCGAACGTCATGCTAACCTCAGGGCTTTCCTTATAGCTTCAGCAGCCCTTGTGGTAGTCCTAGTTCTGGAGCTTCTGAGAGGAGTTGATGGCATAGACATCATAAACCAGGTCGTGCTCAGGAACATAGGGCCTGACAGGCAAGTGATAGTGGAGGGGATCTCCTACACTGCGAGCTTAGAGGTGTTCGCCGTGCTCACAGCTATAGCCTACTTTTTTGACGTGGGGGTCCATAAGAGCGCATCAAAGAGATTAACGTCATTCGCGGTCGCCGTCATCTTCTCAATGATAGTGACGGCTATACTTAAGGCGTACATAATGGAGCCGCGTCCCCACGAGCCATTCATTTACTTTGGACTTCTGGGCAACCTGTTGAACGCGGACTACTATGGGTTCCCCTCAGGGCATACCGTGAGGGTTACGGTTCTCGCATATTACTTTACGGCAACGCCATCAATGAGAAGGAGGGGGCTCAGCTATGTCGTGATACTTTATGCCGCAGTGATAATGTTCACTAGGCTCCTTCTGCAGGTTCACTGGCTGTGGGACATAGTGGGCGGCATTGTGGTGGGCGTGTGGTCAAGCCTCTTAGTTGACGGCATTGGCGAGAGGCTATGGGTGCCCCTTTACAACGCCACGCTTGGCCGTCTTAGCTTTTTGAGGCTAAGGCAGTGAAGCCTTAAGGAGCTATACCATGAACTTCGCTTCCCGCCTTAGATGAGATATAAGGCTTCACCGGCGCACACCCAGAGAGGCCACGGGCAATGCAGCAAAGCAACAAGTTCATAGTTGACGCGATGCTGGGCACCCTAGCCAAGTGGCTGCGAATGATGGGATACGACACGCTTTACTCCAAGTCATATAATGATGCTCAGATACTAAGCATAGCTGCAAGGACTGGTAGGATAATAATCACTAGCGACAAGGGCCTCCACAGAAGGGCTGAAAAGCTGAAGCTAAAGGCCGTTCTTCTTCCCGAAGTAGACGTAGCTAGAAACCTTGCCAGGCTTGCCAGTGAGGGACTCATAGAGCTCAGGGCTGACCCCTCGATAAGCAGGTGCCCAATATGCAATGGGCCCCTGAGGGAGGTCACTGACAAGAATATTATAAGGGGCCGCGTTCCTCCAGGAGCCTTAGCTAGGTATGGCAAGTTTTACGTGTGTGTTAAGTGCGGTCATGTATACTGGGAGGGCGGCCACTGGAATAACATAAGGAAAATAGTCAACGATGCCCGGATGCTGGTTCAGAGCAGCAAGGTCATAAGTGAAAACGACGAGAAAAGTCCTTAAGTAGCTAAATATAGAAAGCTGTTAGTGCTTGGTATTTAGCTTACCATTACATTTTAACTGGCAGGGAGCCAAAGGGATCTGGTGGACGCTATGGCCACAGAGCCCTTGGTCAGGGACATAATGCACACCCCGCCAGTTAAGGTTACCCCTATAACGCCTGTTAACGAGGCAGCTCAGATAATGATGGACAAAGGCGTAGGCTCCCTCATTATAGTTGATGACAGTGACAACCTCATAGGTATAGTTACTAAGACCGACATAGTGAGGGAGGTGGTTGCTAAGGGGCTATCCCGTAACGTGCCCGTGGGCAACATAATGACGAAGAACCCCTACTTCGTGCTTGAGGACTATACGGTCAAGGAGGCCGCTGAGCTCATGGGGACTCACAACATAGGGCATCTTCCGGTCCTCTCCAGGAACAACATGAAGCCGGTTGGCATGATCTCTAAGAGGGACATAATAAGGTTAGCGCCGCACTACATAACCTTAGTGTACGTGCTGCAGTCCCAGGTAGAGAAACGCTGAAGGGAGCTTTCGTGACTTACCAAGGCCACTCCCTGCCATCATGAATTATCCTTCTGAGAGACGTTGGGAGAATTATGTTCTTGGCTGCTGTTATGTGGCGGGTTGCCTTGGGCGGCAGGAGCTCCCCAGACATGGCGGCCCTAACCACAAGGTCCTTGGTAGGCGGGGGAGGTATCACTATGAGGCCCGCGAGCGACCTTGTAGACGTCGAGACGCCTCTTAGGGTAAAGCCCAGGGACTCGAACTTCTTAATGTCGTAGTACGAGTCCAGCCCCTCAAGCCATATCATAACGGAGCCATCGTGACGATTCCTACGCTTCGATATAGCAGCTAGCCTGCGAAGCTCGTTAAGCGCCTCGCTACTATATGAATAGCTCCTCACCCATCCGAGCAATTTTACTTCATCAGAGTTATAATCTATAATAACGGCGGGCGCGTAACGGGCACCAAGCCTCTTCAGCGCCTCTAACCTGTGGGCGCCATCAACTAAAATCCATGAATCTGCGGCAACTACTAAGGGCTTGGCCATGACCATGCTCCTTGTTACGCTCTTCAGGACCTCATCAACGCGCTCAGGAATGAACATTTCATGGGGCCTTATAAGATCTACTCCAACCGAGGCTATGCTTACCTTAAGCGCCCTCCCAGCAGCAAAGGCTCATCAGCTCCGCACCTGGGGCACCAGTGAAAAATAGGAAAATAAGCATTTGTCAGGCTAGCTCAGGGGCTTTCAAAGGAGCAGGTATGCTTATAAACCCCGCTAGGCCAGCCGTTCTTGGCCCTTTCCTGGAAACAGGAGAGGGCGCGTAACTAGCGAGAGTGTGTGAAGTGTCGGGAGAGGGTGGAGAGTCCCCTCGCAAGGTTTCTAGCCTTCGCGAGGGTGAGGATAATATAGACATAAAGGTTCGTGTTTTGAGTGTTGAGCCTCCAAAGACCATACACACGCAGAGAGGAGACAGAACGATAAGCGAGGCCGTAGTAGGCGACGAGACGGGCAGAATAAAGCTCACCGCGTGGGGGCAACAGGCGGGCAAGCTTAACGAGGGCGACGCCGTAGAGCTGAAAGGCGCGTGGACCACAAGCTTCAAGGGACAGGTACAGCTCAACATAGGCAGCAGGGGGTCCATAGAAAAGATAGATGACGGCGAGGTGCCAAAGGCTGAGGAAATCCCAGAGAACACGCCAAAGGCTCAGTCTACGGGGTATAGGCCACCGAGAGGAGGTTCAAGGAGGTTCGGAGGTCGCCGCAGTTTTGGAGGTAGAAGGCCTCCAAGGAACGAAGAGAGTAACGAGGAAGGCGGGGAGGAGGAGTTCTAAGGACTAAAGCACTCTAAGGCCTTTCTTTAACTGTTTTAGTTGCTTCGCACAGTTTTTCGTGCACATGTCTTTAACGATGTTGGCCAAAGGCTACAAATGATTGTTTTTAACGCGTGTGCTGTAGGGAAAAGGAGGAGAGAAGGCCTTGACTCTTAGCACTATCAAGGGCTCCACGTTCTTAGAGAAGGGGAGCCCCGCGACGTTATTCTATACTGATAGGGAGACGGGAACGGTCTACATAGTTGATCCCGGCCAAGGGGAGGACAGGCCAAGGGCGCTTAGGAGGGACCTGGAGAAGCTCGGGGCAGGGAGGAAGTCGGTCCTTGTCACCCACTATCACAGCGACCACTTATCCGCCTTAGGAGAGCTGCAGGTTGACGAAGTAGCCATGAGCAGTCTCGACGCTCCCATAGCAAAAAATCCAGAGCTCAGGGTAGTAATGACGTTCGGCTACCCAGTTAATCCAGCTGACAAGCTCCTTACGTTCCATGGCCCCCCGATCAGGGTTGATGTGGAGATCCCCCCTGAGCGCGACAGCTACGGCCCCCTTAAGCTCGTGAGGCTGCCGGGCCACACGGACGGCCAGGTGGGCGCTATAACCCCAGACGGAGTCTTCTACGTGGCAGATGCGCTCTTCGGTGACAGGGTACTTGAGAAGTACGGCGTCCCATATCACAGGATGCCCTGCGCCGCGGAGGGAAGCCTAAGCACTATAGAGAAGCTTGAGGGCAGGGTCGACTTTATAGTGCCTTCACATGGCCCTTTAATTAAGGCGTCCGACGCAGGCCCCTTCATAGAGGCTAATATCAGAAGGATAGAGGAAGCTAAGGAAGTAATCCTAAACGTCATGTCAAAATCGGCTACCATAGAGGACATACTTGTTGCGCTGTTAAAGAAGTTCAAGTACTCTGAGTTAACGCCTGACGTTCTGATGCTGCTGGAGGCCACGGTCAAGGGCTATATAAGGTGCCTCAGGGATGAGAACGCAGTAGAAGTTGAAGTCGGTGAAAGGGGGCTGAGCTTTAGGGCCTCTGCGAAGCCCTCAACTGCTTGACCCTAAACGCGGCTACCCTGACGCTCCCCTCAGGCCCCTCGGGCTCCTTGAGCTTCTCTATCTCAACATTAAGGCCCTTCTCAAGCATTACGTACCTCAGGTCGTCGATCCAGTCGTAAAGGCCGCAGGTCTCGCAGTAGCTTCCGTCAAACTTGACGTAGTAGGTGTCGCCCTTCCTGGTAACGAGCCTGGCAATTGCCTCAGGGGACCTGTACCTGTTATACTCCTTGATGGACTCTTTGACAATTAATTTCACGTCGTCCATGCTACTGGCACCTTGGCCTTAATCCATCAAGGGCGGCCTTAGCTGCGGCCGCTGGGTCTGAGGACTTAGTTATTGCGGAGCCTATAATTATTATGTCAGCGCCGGCCGAGGCCAGGGCGCTAACATCTGAAGGCTTTATGCCGCCTGCGACTGCCACCGGCCCTCCGAAGACATCCTTGGCTCTCCTCACTATATCGGTGGCCTGCGCTGCGGTTATGCCTAGGGCCCTCTGAACGTCAATGCCTATGTGTATCACAGCAACGTGGGCGCCTGCGCCTTTGGCCTTCTTAAGCCATGAGTCTAGTTCCGTGAAGCCTATCAAGTCAACGTAGACGTCCTTCCCAACGGACTCAGCCTCTCTGACGGCCTCCTTAATGGTCTCCTCGCTGCTGGCCGCCAGGACGCTCATAGCGTCAGCGCCGTGCTCAAAGGCCAGCTTGGCCTCAAGGCCGCCCACGTCTGCAGTCTTTGTGTCTGCCATCACGAGATGTCTCCCAGGGAGCGACCTAAGTATGTCAACGCTTTTCATGCCCTCGGACTTTATGAGGGGCGTCCCAGCCTCAAGTATCACCGCAGGTCCTAGTGACGTGAGCGAACCTATCCTCACGGCATCCCTAAGGTCTGTGAAGTCAAGGGCTACCTGGAGCAGGTGGCCGCACTCCCTTAGCCTCTCAACTAGGCTTCCCAAGCCCCGCACCTGCCTTTCACGGAGGAACACGGGATTATAGCCTGATTGAAGCGGCAACGCAGGCTTTTTCGCTGAGCTTATATAGCGTGTGAGGCCTAAGGGCGAAAAGCTTAGAGATTTAGGGTATTACAGCTAAGTGAAGCCTGGGGTCAGGTCGGGGTCTTAGCAGTTGCTGCTGGCACACATGTCAGATATACATCTTGGCGCTAAGAAATACGGCGAGCGGATAATATACGAGGACATATTCAGGGCCTTCGAAGAGTCTTTAGAGGCCGTGAGAAGGGATCACGCGGAGGTTCTCGTTATATCCGGCGACCTCTTTGATGCGCCGCATCCCGACAACACTACGCTTGTGAGGGCGCTTAGGCTGATAAAGAATTTCGTATCTCACGGCATAAAGGTTGTAGCAGCTCATGGGGAACATGATACGCCGGGGAGGAGAGAGCACAGCCTCCTGTCGTTGATGTCTGAAGCAATAGAGGGCTTCTACGCCCCCGCTCTCTTGGGAGCAGGCAATCTAACTGAACCTCAGTTAGTGGACCTCACTACAGTTAAGTTAAATGGAGTGGCATTTATGGTGTACCCGTTCTCTAAGGTGAGCATAGATGAAAAGAGGAAAATCTACAGCAGGCTGAGCCCCTTCTATGACTCCCGCGCTAGGGAGCTGAGGAGGGACGGCATTAAGTCCGTCTTTGTAGCTCACATGCCTGTTGACCCTGTGTTCCCCTTCGCTGACGAGACCGTCACCTCAGTAAGGTCCTTCCCTAGGGTCAACTACGTAGCCCTAGGCCATATACACAAGAGGGAAATAAACTATGAGAAGTTCGCCGACGGAAACCTGTGGTATGCCTACCCTGGGTCCCTGTACCCGCTTGACATAAAGGAGGCCAGGGAGACGCATAAGAGGGGCCCGCTCCTGGTGGACCTCTCCTCTGATGAGGCGACAGTCAGCGAGGTTCCTGTGACTGTGAGGGAGCACTATGTAATACCTGTCACAATAAAGGAGCCAGGCTCCGTATACTACGACTTGAAGGGCGCTATATCGAAGGTTATGAAGAGCCCCAACTCCCAGCCCTTGGTTCACCTTGACATAACGGCGCTTCCAGGAATTCCAACGAGGCTGATAGAGGCGGAGGCCAACAGGATAGCCAAGGAACTCAACTTAATAGTCATACCTCACGTTACGAGGGCTGTCGATGAAAGTGCAAGCTTGCCCAGGGGCGAGGCGAAGACAAGCATTGACATAGTTAAGATGCTACAGGAAATAGTGGGGAACGACGAGTTCACGGCTAAGGTGGTGCTGGAGCTAGCGGCGGCAGCAGCTGAAGGCGAGGAGGACGCCGTAGACTCGGCCCTCGAGAAGCTGGCGTCGTGGCCCAAGTCGCTTGAGATCCTTAGGAGGCTGAGCGCCTCATGACTTACATAATAAGTAAGCTGACCCTGAAGGACTTCCTCAGCCATAAGGACACCAAGATCGAGCTGCCCAGGGGCAGCATAGCCATAGTCGGCCAGAACGGCGCCGGCAAGACAAGCATGTTCGAGGCCATTTACTACGCCCTCACAACAAATGGGTGGAGGGGAAAGCTATCCAACCTCGTCAGGACAGGTATTTCCAAAGCCGCTGTCGAGCTAGTGCTCAAGGATATAGATTCAGGGAGCGAGGTCAAAGCCATCGCGAGTATAGAGAAGCGCAGGCAGGACTCAGCCACATCAGGCTATAGGCTCACTGTAGATGGCAAGCTTGTCGCGAGCACGGCGTCAGACTACAGGGAAGAGATGGCCAAGGTCCTCGGCCTTCACGGAGTTAACGACTACAAGGGCTTCATAGACTCCGCCGTGATCATAAAGCAGGGCGGCCTTGAAGAGATAGCGTCGATACTTGCCCGCGAGGAGAGCAAAAGGCTTAGGGAGCTCGTGGAGACGGCTATAGGGATACCTCAGCTCAGGTCCGCGGCAGAGAACATAAGGTCGCACGCTATAAGGGCCTCCAGAAGCGACGGCACAACGATAGTCTCTGTTGAGGTAGGTCCAAGGAGAAGGTCCGAGGTCGCCATGATGCTTCAGAGCGTCAGGAAGGTCAGGCAGGAGAGGCTCTCTGAGCTCAGGGCCCTTGAGGAGGAGCTCGGTAAGCTTAAGGGGGAAGTAGAGAGGCTGGAGGCGGAAGTTAAGGAGCGCGAGGCTAAGGTAAATGAGCTCTGCAGTCCACTCGGCGCTATACCAGAACTTGAGCGGCAGCTGAAAGAGTTTGAGCAGCAGCTGGCCGGTAAGTCGAGGGAGGCCGAGGAGCTGGAGCTCAAGTCGAGAGAGCTTGAGCGCAGGGTTCAAGAGGCAGAGAAGGCTAAGGGGCTGGCCTCGCTGGAGCCCCAGGTCAAAGAGGTGGACTCGCTTAACGCTGAGATAGCAGGCATTTACAGGGACTTAACCGCGTTAAGGTCTGCGGTCGACGCGTTAAGCGACGTTGAGCGGTACGAGAACGGCTATAGACGGTACACGGAGCTCAGGACAAAGCTTGAGGACGTGCTGCGCAGGAGGGAGATGGAGCTCGCGAAGTCCTTGAGCAGCGCGGAGGCCGCCGTGTCCCAGGTTAACCTACTCAGGTCACAGGTGGATGACATCATTAAGCGGCTAGGTTCCCTGGTTGGAGCCTCTATATCAGCCTCGCCAGAGGGCTTAGAGTCGCTACGGCAGAGCGTTGCGAAGCTCGCAAACGACCTCGAGTCGCTTCGTAGGAAACAGCAAGAGCTTGAGGCCAGGCTTGGATCAGTGAGGCAAAGGGCCCTGCAGCTTAATGATATAGTTAAAGTCCTGGGCACCAGCGGTGAGGCCAGGTGCCCCGTCTGCGGCTCACCCCTCTCGCCGGAGAGGAAGGAGGAGCTGCTGAAGCACTTTGACAATGAGAGGAAGGGGCTCGCCACCGAGGAGAGAGCCGTCTCAGAGGAGCTTGAAAAGGTCAGCAGCTCCATCTCAGAGCTTGAGGACAGGGTTCGCACCGTTCAGGTGCTGGAGGCCCAGCTTGAACGCTTGATGAATTCACTCGCTAGGGTCAAGATCGTAGACGTGGAGTCCATAAAGAGAGAGCTTGAAGAGGTGACTAGGGAGGAAAAGGAGGTAAAGGACGAGCTCAAGAGCTTAGAGGGGGAGTACTCGGCTTATGTTTCTGCAAAGAACAGGCTCCTGTCGCTCGGAGTCAAGGACGCTGAAGCCGCGAAGGAGCTGAGGGGCAGGTATGAAAGCCTGGCCAGCGAGCTTAAAGCCAAGACGGACGCCAGGGACATTGCAATTAAGAAGCTGCTTGAGGCCACAGGGGCCCCCAGCTATGAGAGGGCGAAGAATGTCATAGAAGACGCTGCCAGGAGGGTTGCAGAGCTTCCATCGCTGCTAGAGCAGCTTAACATAGTGAAGTCCCGCCTGGGCGACCTAGCCTCGGAGAAGGCGCTGCTTGAGTCAAGGATAGGCGAGGTCAGGGCAAAGCTGGAGTCCCTCAAATCACAGGCTACGGCCTGCGAGGCTGAGAGGTCAAAGCTGAATGAGCTGAGGAACGCCTACACCAAGTTAAGCGCGCAGCTGGCCTCCGTAAGCTCGCGCATTGAGCAGGCCAAGAAGGAGGCAGACAAGGCTTACGAGGAGGAGCAGTCGCTGTCTAAGGCGTTAGATAAGCTCGACGCAGCCCTTGGGGCCGTCGAGGCGCTTGAGAGGCTTGAGAGGACCCTCTACAGGAGGGCTTTGGTGAGCCTTGAGAATGAGATGAACGAGATATTCAGGGTCTTCGGGCTGGACTACGCAAGGGTCGAGGTTAAGGAGACCGAGGACGCGTTTTACTTCGTAGTCGTTGACAGGCAGGGCCGTGAAAGGCCAATAGCAAGCCTTAGCGGAGGCGAACAGATAGTAATAGCGTTGGCTTACGTGCTCGCCCTCAACAGGATGATGCACTCCAACATAGGGTTCCTGCTGCTGGACGAGCCCACAGACATGCTTGACGACGAGAGAAGAAGGGCGCTGGTCGACGTGCTTGGCAAGCTCACTGAGGAGGGAGGGCTGCAGCAGCTCATAGTGATAACTCACCACATGGACCTAGTTGATAACGTAGACAAGGTGTGCTCCGTGGAGAAGGGCCCCGACGGCGTTTCTACGGTCAAGTGCGAGGGTGATTAATATGAGCAGCGTGGTGGCCGACGCCCTTGAGCTCAGGGATATTATAAGGAGCTTGGTAAGCGGCGCCCCTGAGGCCTGCGACTTCGAGTGGCGTAGCCTGCCAGAGCCCTCCAAGGGGCCCGTCGCATACTCGGTCGAGGACGGAGGCCAGGGCGACAGGAAGCTAAGGACCTACACTCTCTTTGCCGTGAAGGCGTGGGGGGCTAGCTTCAGCGATAATGGTCAATTTAATAGCGTCCAGGAGGGGTTTGTTGGCCTAGTGGTGCCGCAGGGCCTGGAGCCTGGGCAGAGGCTAAGGCTTTACAGGCAAGTCCTGGAGCTGGACGTCTCAGCCAAGAGCGCCGCGAGGGGAGGCATAGCTTTGTTTGACGGGACCCCGCCGATGCGGTGGGGAAGGGTGGGCACCGAAGTTACTTGGGGCGAGAGCCTCGAGCTGGCGGCAAGGGTGCTCGTCAACCGTTCCGAGGCCCTGAAAGGCCTTACTCAGGGCACGTGCACGGAGCCTGACGTGGAGTGCGTGCTTGACATCATAAGTAACGCCTCAAGGAGGCCCCTCACGGCAAGGGCCCTCCTGAGGCTCGCGGCCCAGGGCGGCCTAGACCTTAACTCGGGCAACGGGAGGAAGATCATTTACTCAGTTTTAGCCATGGAAAACCTTGAGAGGCTGTATCTCTTTAAGAGCGTAGTTGAGAAGGCGTGGTCCCAGAACTCCATACCAGTTTTCGTGGTTAAGACCAGCAGGTCGACGAGCTTCTGCAACAGGAGCCTTCCCGACATTCACGTAATAGAGGGCGCCCTAAGGGCTAAGGGGAACCTGGAGCCAGGCTACACCGTTGCAAACGTTTACAACAGCATCTATGATTACTTTGGCCTGAAGGAGAGCGGGCGGAGCATGTACCCTGACGTCGGCGACCTCAGGGAGTTTTACGAGAACAGGCTCTCCGTGGTGACGGCCTTTGTAAGGCTGAGGCGCGGAGGCTACATCTTTAAGGTTGAAGTGGTCTACGACCGCAGGGCTCAGAGCTACGAACAGGTGCTTAGGGAAGCCCTCTCCAAGCTTTCAGCGCTCCCGCTTACGGCCGAAGGGTATCCGCTGCCGCTTCTCATGGCAGACTCAAAGGCGAGGGTCACCTCGGCTGAAATGGACGCCGCGCTCAGGGCTGTCAGCCTCGACCTGGTCCCCGAGAGTAGGAGCGTCCTCAGGGTTTAGGAGGTGAGTCGGCGTGAGCTATCCGTGTTCAGACGGCAAGAGGCTGGGCTGGATAGTCGGTGAGAGCACCCCGCGCTCGAGCCAGGTGCTCTTTGCAGAGGACAGGGTGCCCCACACGGGCACCTACGTTTTGGCTGAGTCGCCGGACGGGTGCCTCTTTGGCATCGTTGAGTCGGTGTCTTCAGGCAACAGGCTGCTTCCCGAGGACGTCACGAGCCCGGAGTCCGTTGATGGGTTAGTTCAGATACTGAAGCAAAGCCCAGCGGTCTCGCCAACTTACATAAAGGGGACGGTGCGGTGGCTAAGCTATGAGGAGGACCTGCTGAGGGGCAGCATTTCATTACCCAAGGTGCCCCCAAGGCCTGGCACTGAGGTCTACGAGACTCCCCGGGAGGTCCTGGAAAAGGTATTCCAGGGCAATGGGGGTAACTGGCTGAGGATAGGGTCGCTCATAAATGACGGCATAAGCTACGGCATAGACGTTAACAAGCTCACGAGGCACCTGGCGATACTTGCAGTCACCGGCGGAGGCAAGAGCAACACTGTCTGCGTCTTAACTAGGAGACTAGTCGATGAGCTCTCAGCGACCGTAGTAATATTTGACATGCATGGGGAGTACGGGGACCTTAAGCTTGGCCCAAGGGCCAACTACACAGCCAGGCCCGCGATAAATCCAGCCAGGCTGTCCTTCAACGAGCTGGTGGAGCTGACCAGGATACCGGATAACGCCACCAATCAGCTCAGGGTCCTCAGGGAGGCCTGGAGCACGGTAATAGATAACTATTACGCGGGTAAGACCAGCTCGGACGATCTAATCGAGGAGCTCACGAAGGAGGTCTCTAGGGCCCGCGATAGAGGTAACTCAGACCCAGCCGTTGGTGTGCTGAACAGGCTCAGCGACCTTCAGGACTACTACGGCGATATCCTAAGTAAGTCCGTCCCCCTTGAGCTTAAGGAAATCATAAAGCCCGGCATGCTCAACGTCTTTGACTTGAGCGAGCTCGACGAGCTGGGAGCTGACGCGATAGTTAGTCATTACCTCAGGAGACTCCTGGCCGAGAGGAAGGCGTGGAAGCACAGCGGCGGGAAGAGGGGTTACCCAAGCCCGGTAGTCACTGTCATAGAGGAGGCGCACGTCCTCATACCGGCGAGGGACTCAACACTAACTAAGTACTGGGCCGCCAGGATAGCGAGGGAGGGAAGGAAGTTCGGCATAGGGCTTGTAATAGTGAGCCAGAGGCCTAGGAACGTGGACCCCGACGTATTGAGCCAGACTAACAACAAGATAATACTTAGGATGGTTGAGCCTCAGGACATAAAGTATGTGCAGGAGGCCAGCGAGGAGCTAAGCGAGGACCTGGCCAACATGCTGCCCAGCCTTAACCCAGGCGAGGCCATAGTTATAGGCAGTATGGTTAGGTTGCCAGCGGTAGTTAAGATAGATCCGTGCGTCTGCGAGGGGGAGCCCTGTAAGAAAGGGGGAGGAGACCTGGACCTTGTGAAGGAATGGAAGAGCTCTAGCAGCAGTAACAATGATGATATAAACGATATCATCGGTGAGCTAACTTAATGCCATCGCTGGAGGTTTTTGAGTTCAGGCCCTGCAACTGCCTCCTGTTAGCGCCGTGGGAAAGCCTTGCAATAGCTGAGGGCAGGGCATCGAGGGTCAAGGTAAATGTTGGCCTCGGCGAGGCTCTAGCTTCATATGACGGCGATTTTATAGCTATTGATTTTAATGGCGTTACATATGAAGTCGCTAGAAGTCTGTTAAGGGCTCATTCAAGAAGGAGGTCTATACTCGCAGTGCTGCCTGACGGTAACTTCTACGAGGTGGAGCTCAGGACGCCCACGTCATACTACAAGCTGGTGCCCTTGGAGGGCGGCGCTCCAACCCTGGAAATCAACGGCATACACATGCACAGGATCTCCGGCACCACGCCCCTAAGGGATGCCGAACTTAAGGTAAAGGCCGCTGGCGTGAGAAGAGGGGACAAGGTCCTCGAGATAGGCACGGGCTTAGGCTACACCGCCGCTGAGGCCCTCAAGGCGGGAGCTAAGGTCATCAGTGTGGAGCTCAGGGAAGAGGTGCTCTGGATTGCTGAGAGAAACCCGTGGAGCTTTCGGCTTAGGGACTTCAAGGATATAACGATTATACGCGGCGACGCCTGTGAAGTAGTCAACTATATCGAGGGACCCTTTGATGTTATAATTCATGATCCGCCCAGGCTGACCGGTGAAACAGGATGTCTTTACTCCAGTCGCCTCTACGCCAGGTTCTTTGAGTTGCTCAGGCCAGACGGAAGGATATTTCACTACACGGGGGAGCCGGGAAGAGCCAGGGGGCGAAGCCTTTATGCAGGAGTTATGAGGAACCTCAAGTCCGTAGGCTTTGAGAAGCTGAGGTACCTGGGTGACGTTATGGGGGTTGTCGGCGAGAGGCCCTGGTGACGTTTAGACTGCCTTGAACTTCTCACTCCAGGCCTCATAGGCCTTAAGCATTTTCTCGTCAACGCTGGGCCTCCTGTTCTTCATGGACTCCTCGAAGTCCGCCATGTTCACCGGCCTGAGGTCCTTTAGCTTATTTTCAAAGTACTCCCTTACAGTCCTCATGTAGGCGTCCTGCACCAGGTCCTTTATGTCACTTCCTGAGTAGCCTTCAAGCTTTCTTGCCAGCTCGTCAATATCTACATCAGTTCCGGCTGGAAGCTTGGAAAGCAACATCTCAAGAAGCCTCTTCCTGGCGTTGAAGTCAGGGAGTCCAACGTATATCCTCTTCTGGAACCTCCTGATGAATGGCTCATCGAGGTCCCAGGGCTTGTTGGTGGCCGCAATGACATATACGTGCAGCTTCTCACCCTTGTCCTGAAGGCCGTCCATTTCCTTGAGGAACTGGTTCCTTACCCTAACCTCTCCTCCTACCTCGTTGGCATGGACTCCAAAAAGGGCGTCAACCTCATCAATGAATATTATGACGGGTACGCCTCCTTTGGCCCTGGACCTAGCGTAGTCAAAGAGCTTCTTGACGTTCTTCTCACCCTCCCCAAGCCACTTGCTCATAATGCTGGCAGCGTCAACGTAGAGGAACTCCCCCGCAACCTCGCTGGCCACCGCCGCGGCCAGCATAGTCTTGCCGGTGCCAGGCGGGCCATACAGGAGTATGCCCCTGGGCCATCCAAGCGGGAATAGCTCGGGCTTCGTTATGGGGTAAATTATGGCCTCCCTTATGGCTCTCTTGGCATCGTCAAGGCCTGCTATGTCATTGAAGGAGACCTTAGGTCTCTCCCTGAGCACGAACTCGGGCGGTTCATTATCATCACTGTTGGCCTCGCCCTTAAGGTCAACCTTAACTATGTCATCCCCCTCGCTCAGGGGCTGCGCTCCCTTAGACTCGATGTACTTGAGCCTTGAGCTCACGTCGTAATACATCCTCCTGTAGACGCCTATGAGGGGGTGATCAGGGTAGTTTCTGAGTATCTCCTCGAGCGCCTCTAGGGCCTTTTTATACTTGTCGGCAGCCGTGGCGTAGTCCTTCTCCTTCTCGGCAGTCAGAGCCTCTTCTATCTTCTTCTTAGCCATGTTCTCTAGCATCTGCACTGGGCTCCACGACATGGTGGTCGCCTCCGCTTCCCTAAGCTATTATTATTAGATCATATTAAGGGTGTGAGGCTTCACGTCGTTTGGGCCACGCTTTCAACTTTGAGCACGCCCTTAGCCTGAAGCCTTGCCAGCAGGTCCTTCACTACCTCAGGGGATACTCCCAGGTACTCGGCCGCCTTTGATATCCTGATAACTCCTCCGGAGGCCCTTATGTACTCAACGAGCTTCCCCTCGAGCACCTCAGGGTTGACAGACTTGGGCACCTCCGGCGTCAGCTTCTCAGTCTCCTCCTGGGCCTCCTTCATGGCCTCGGCTATCACCCTCTTAGTCTCGTCGTCAAGCATGGCTATGCTTCTGCCCTCTGGCAGCATGCTGCTTATCATGTTGACCTTCCTTATCACGCTCTCTGTCGACTCAAACACGGACGCCAGGGACGCAGAGGCGTCTGGCGCCAGACCTGAGAGGTAGTTGCTTATGGCGCTCATAGCGTACTGGAGCGGCGCCACGGCCTTAACTATGGACTCCACGGTCCTGGCGTCGTTTATTCTCTCTATGGCCACACCTATCAGGTGCCCATACGTGGCTATCAGTTTATAGACCCTCTTCTTTATGACTAGCTCCGACGCGCTGAGCTCTATGCCCTCATTGTCGTGGGCCTTTATCGCGCTTACCAGTTTAGCGTGGTAGGTGTTTATGTCATTAAGTATCTTCAGCTTAAACCTGTCTACTTCGGATTTGACTATGTTAAGCTGCGCAAGTATCTCGTCATAGTTAATTCCCTCCCCCTGGTTGAAGAGGTCCCCAGGGCTATCGTTATCCCTGCTAAGCCCCCAGCCGAACGCTTTTCTTATTACATCCGCAATTCCTGGCAACTCGCTCAGCCTCCCAGGAACCCTTAGAGGAGGGTAGGTGTTAGCTCAGGAGGGCAAGTATTACTGATTGGGCTGAAGTTATTACGCGCCTCTTTTAAATTCCCCTTATACTGACCCTCAACTGGTGGAGACCCGTGTCAGCTTACGAGATCGAACAAGGGACGGCTGTTGGCGTTAAGGCCAAGGACGGAGTTGTGCTGGCCACCGACAAGAGGATGGCCTACGGCTCCTTTGTTATGAGCAGGAACGCGAAGAAGGTGTTCCTGATAAACAACAGGGCTGCAATAGCAATGAGCGGCCTTTACGCCGACGTAGGCGCCATACTTAGATACCTTACGGCTGAGAGCAAGTACTATGAGCTCACAGAGGAGAGGACCATGAGCCTCTACGCCATATCGAAGCTGCTGTCAGGCATACTTTACTCATATAAGATGCTCCCATTCATAATAGAGGCCCTCGTAGGCGGCATAGACAGGGATGGGCAGCCCAAGATCTACACCCTCGACTCCTTAGGCTCCGTCTCTGAGGACAAGTATATGGCCGTCGGAAGCGGCGCCACCACAGCGCTCGGCTTCCTGGAGGATCAGTACAATGATGCTTTGTCCCTCGATCAGGCAGAGCAGGTAGCTGTAGGCGCACTAAGGATATCGATGGAGAGGGACGCCTCAACAGGCGATGGCATAGACGTTATCTCCATATCTACGAGCGGCGCCGTGAAGGAGAAGAGCCTAAGGCTGAGGGTTGTTGAGGAGTCCTGAGTGGGAGAAGGCCTGCCTTGGAGTTAGGTCGAGCTTCAGTTACAGCATCGCTAGGGACGACCAGCTGAAGCTTAAGGGCCTTCTGAGGCTCGGTAAAGATATAGCGCCTCCCAGGACCCTGGCCGCTGTCGATGCGGCCTACTGGGGCCAGGGCAGCACCTTTGGGGTCGCGGCAGCCCTGGTAGTTGACGTCACATCAAGATCCGTTGAATGCTACTATGCCTACGGGCCCGTTTGCATTCCGTACGTCCCCGGGCTCTTGGCCTTCAGGGAGCTGGAGCTAATGACGCCAGCCCTCATAAAGGCCACCAGCGGAAGAGGCGTGGATCTCCTGCTGGTTGACGGTCATGGTATAGCCCATCCAAGAGGCTTTGGCATAGCCTCCCATCTGGGCGTGGCGTTGAGGCTCCCCTCCGTAGGCGTGGCAAAGGGGCTCCTCTACGGTCGGGAGGTCCCGTGCGACTATGGGACTTGTATCTACATAGGCGATGCCGCTGTAGGCGCTGTACTAAGGGCCCCTACAGGATCCCGCATCTATGTAAGTCCAGGGAACCTGGTGGGCCTTAAGTATAGCGTAGATGTAGTTAGGTCCCTTCTCGTAGATGGCCTCAGGCTCCCCTACCCGCTCCAGGCGGCGGACGCCATAAGTAAGGACCTGAGGTCGATGTTGAGGGGTAAAGAGCCTCCAGAGGTTAAAGTGAAGGCATGCGATCTTAAGGAGATTACCGCCTTCAAAAACTTCGCCGAAGTGGCAAGAAGAGCTTCGCTTAATCCGCGCGGGACACCTCCCTTATGATGGCAGTTTTCTTCAGTCCGTTGTGCTTCACCGTTATCTTAGCCCCCTCTGCGGTCTGCCTGACAAGCAGCTCCTCGTCGATTATGGTCTTGCCACACACTGGGCACTTGTAATACCTGACTATGTTGATCTCGGTTCCATCAGTCCTGGAGGTCCTTTCAGTCCTTGAGTAAAAATTCATGGGGACCTTGCACCTTGGGCACAACACTTCAATTTCTGAGCTCTGCATATCGCTTTCACCGCGACTTAGCTTAGCTCCGAGTGCCACTGGCTTGCCGAGATTTTATTCTTAAGTCCCTGAGCTTAAGGGCGCGAAACGCGTTTAGGCTCACGCTTTGCTATTTAAGCTTTGCTGGCCGTTAGCCCCAGGAGGCGAAGTAACGTGAGCCAGCAGCCCGTGGATCCTGACGAGGTTAGCGACGCTTTAGGAGAGGAGCTCGTTAGGATAGCAAGGAAAAGCGTTGAATACTACTTTGAGAACAGGGCTCTCATGCCAACCCCTCAGGGACTGGACCCCCTGCTCCTGAGGCCTGGGGCGGCCTTCGTTACCATAGAGACATACGAGGGTGAGGCAAGGAGTTTAAGGGGGTGCATAGGCTTTATAGAGCCCATTAAGCCCTTGGTGAGGTCCGTCATAGAGGTCGCGGTGGAGGCCGCCTTTAACGACCCCAGGTTCATGCCCATGGAGAGGAGCGAGCTCGATAGCGTGACTTTCGAGGTCTCCATCCTATCAAAGCTCGAGGAGGCCCCGCGCACGCCCGAGGGACGCAAGGCCTTCGTGACCATAGGCAGGGATGGGCTCGTAGTTGAGAGGGGGTTCTACCGCGGCCTCCTGCTGCCAGAGGTCCCCGTCGAGAACATGTGGGACGTCGAGACGTTCCTCTCCGAGACGTGCATAAAGGCCGGCCTCTGGCCTGACTGCTGGTACGATGAAAAGGTCAAGGTCTACAGGTTCAGGACTGCCGCATGGCTTGAGGAGAAGCCGAAGGGCAGGGTTGTGCGGAGGAACCTGGTCGAGGAGTACAGGAAAGCCCTTGAGGCTAGGGGACTGCTGACGCAGAGCACTTAAACTTTGGCCTCACCTAGTATCGAAGGCGGGCGCCGTGAGCTTAAAGGAAAAGCTTCAGAACCACGTGGCCTCGTGGAAGAGGATACTGTTGCTCTCGAGAAAGCCTGACGATGAGGAGTTCGGGCTGTTGACAAGGCTAACACTTCTTGGCATGCTACTGGTGGGCGCCATAGCATACATTATACACCTGATATATGTCATACTTCTGAGCTGAGGTGTTACTATGTCATCCCAGGCAGGCTCGGGTGCGCCGCAGCAAGGGGGAGGCGCTGCCCAGGGCAGCAGGTTTTATGCGATCTACGTGACAGGGGGCTACGAAGAACGAGTTGTGGCAGTCCTTGGCGAGAGAGCCAGAACCCTTCAGCTTGACGTGAGGAGCATCGTTTACTCGCCCGACTTAAAGGGAGTGGTCTTCGTCGAGGTAGGTGATGTTAAGGACCTCTACTACCTCATAAGAGGCGTAAGAAACATAAAGAGGAGGAGACCAACTATGGTGTCGGTTGACGATATACTTAAACTGGTGAAGCCGCCAGCAGCTGCGGAGCCTATAGCAAAGGGCGACGTAATTCAGGTCATAGGCGGGCCGTTTAAAGGCATGAGGGGCAGGATAATAGAGGTCAGGAAGGGCGAGGTCGACGTTAACCTGTTGGAGGGCGACTCTAAGATAATAGTCACCATACCAATAGACCAGGTGAAGCCGGTGGGCAAGGAACGTGAAGGCCAGGAGGAGCAGGGCGGGTGAGCTAAATCGCTGCAGCTAACGAGGACCTTAGCAGCAGGGTAGAAAAGTACCTGGCTGGAATCAGGGAGGCTGTCCGCGCGGCTGAGGAGAAGCTGAGCCGCCTAGGTCCTAGCACCTTACCTGGGGCAAGCGCCATATTAGAGAACGTGTCCGCCTATGTAAATGATGCCGAGTACTACCTTGCTAAGGGCGACCCTGCGACAGCGTTGGTTTCCGTATCATATGCGGAAGGCCTATTGGATTCACTTAGGTTCCTAGGCATACTTGACTTCAGCTGGCCCTCACCCCCCGTTGACTCCAAAAAGGTTGTCGTGGCTGGAACCTTTGACATCCTGCACCCCGGCCACCTACAGCTGCTTAGCTTCGCCTCAAGGCTGGGCAAGCTCTATGTTATAGTTGCAAGGGACTTCAACGCGCAGAGAGACAAGGGAAGGCCAACTGTACTTGACGAGCAGTCAAGGCTGCAGATACTGAGCTCCATAAAGTTCGTCTATAAGGCTGTGCTGGGCGACGAGAAGGACTACCTGAAGCCTATAGAGGACATAAAGCCTGACTACATAGTGCTTGGCCCAGACCAGGCTATGGATGAGGAGTGGCTTGCGGCCGAGGTGGAGAGGAGAACGGGCAAAAGGCCAACCGTAATAAGGTTTGAGTCTAAGAGGGAGTTCTCAGGAGGTCTAAGGGGGTCAACGGATATAATAAAGAGGGCCTGTAAAGTGCTGATACAGCAGGGAGAAAATGGCAAATAACCCTTCAGGTGTGCCTGGCGGCTATTACGTCGACCTCTATTTGGGCCCCCGCTGGAAGGTCGTTAACGAAGACTGTAGTCCTGGCTGGGAAGGACCCCTTGAAGTACTCTGAGTAGATCTGGTTAAAGTCCTGGAACCTAGAGGGGTCCTTGAGGTATACGGTCACCTTCACGACGTCGTCGAGGGAGGAACCGCCGGCCTCCAGAATGGCCTTAACGTTCTCCAGGGCCCTCCTTACTTGCTCCTTGAAGTCATCGCTCACTATACGGCCTGTGGAAGGGTCTATCGGTATCTGGCCTGACACGAAGATAAGGTCTCCAGCTATTATTGCCTGACTGTAAGGCCCTATGGGCCTTGGAGCCCTCTCGGTAAACACTGCCTCCTTCATGCCAAAGCCCCAGCCTAAACGATGCCAACTAATATAAAAGGTTCAGGAATGCGGGCGGCTTAGTGGCAAAGGCTTACTTCAGGGAAAGGAGCCTGTAGAGCTCCTCAACCTCAGAGATGTCACTCTTGCCCAGGCCCCTCTGCTTAGCCGCCGCCAGCACCTCGCTTACCTCGGCCAGGACCGGGGTGAACGTGGAGCCCAGCTCCTTAAGGGCCTTAAGCGCCTCCTCAGCCACATAGCTGCCTAGCTCTATCGAGAAGAGCTCCTTATAGGAGCCCTTTAACATGAGCGGTAGCCTTGACCTGAGCTGCGCGGAGTCGGCGCCTCCCATGGAGAGCGCCTTAACAATGTCGTCTGGCGGTGCGCCCAGGTTCTTCAGCGCTGAGGCCGCCTCAGCGAGGACCACCGTGTTAGCCATAAGTATTAGCGTGCTTATGAGCTTGAGGGCTACGGCCGACTCGTCGCTTCCCACATATATATGCTGTCCCATGTCGCTCAGCACCTGTTTCGAAGCCTCGTAGAGGCCCCTATTACCACCAACGTAAAGTACCAGAGTTCCTGCCTCGGCATTCGTTGGACCTCCCTCCATCATGGCAGTGATATACTTAAGCCCAAGATCTTCAGCCAATGACTTGGCCTTCCTGGACTCCTCAAGGCCTATGGTGGTCAGATTTATGGCAACGCCTTCAAGGCCTTTAAGCTGGGGCAGAATTGCTAGGAGCTCGGAGCCTCCTGGAAGGGAAAGAAGCACGAAGTCGCTTTCCGAGGCGTCGGCAGGGCTGCTCAATGACTTGAAGTTCTGCAGGTCCTTAAGGTATGAGTATGCCGAGGTCATAACGTCATATCCGAATACCTCATACCCCCTAGACGAGAGCCTCCTGGCTATCCCCCTACCCATTCTTCCAAGGCCTATAACTGAGACCCTGGTCAAGGCTCCACCGTCTCTGAACCTGCGTCCTCGAGAATAAACGCCTAGTCGGTAAGCCTGTAGGCAACCCAGGCCAGAGGAGCGCAACGGGCAAAGGGTTATAGCGGGGGGTGGATTTGAACCACCGACCTCGGGGTTATGAGCCCCGCGGGCTACCAGGCTGCCCTACCCCGCTGCCCTACCCCGCCTCCCTTTGCCCTTTTAGCAACAGGCCATCTATGCAGCTTATAAGCTTATGCGATATCTACTGCTTTGACTACTTAAATTATCTAGGGGCGCGCGGTGGTAAGAGCGAGGGCTGCTATATTAAGGGAATTTGGCAGACAGTTTGATATAGATTATGTTGACATCAATGCTGAAGGGAACGACGTTATAGTGAAGGTCAAGTCGGTGGGCGTGTGCGGTAGAGATATAGTGGTGTGGCGCGGCGGCTTCAGGAACTTGAAGCCTCCTCTGGTGCTAGGCCATGAGGTGTTCGGTGTTACCGAGGATGGAGAGCCAGTGGGAGTTTATCCTGCGGACCCTGGCTCAGAGGAGTTCCTCCCCCTGGGCGAGAGAAGGCCGGGTGGATACGCGGAGCTGATGGCAGCGCCTAGGTCAAACATAGTTAGGCTCCCTGACGAGGAGTTCGACAAATACGCTGCCGCCACCTGCGGCGTGGCCACCCTGATTCACGCATCCAGGGTGGTAGGCGTTAGACCAGGCGACAGGGTCCTCGTCACAGGCGCCAGCGGCGGCGTTGGCATACATGGGGTCCAGTACCTCTCTAATGTTCTTCATGCCAACGTAATAGCGTACGTGAGGTCCAAGGAGAAGGCGCACGTCCTGGAGGGCTTGGGCGTATCTGTCGTAACGGACCTCTCCTTCTACAGAAGCCTGGGAAGAGTGGACTATGTCTTTGAAATAGTCGGCGCGCCGCTGATAAACGAGAGCATGAGAAGCCTAAGGCGCGGAGGCGAACTGGTTCTAGTGGGGAACGTCACTGGAGAGCCCATCTCGATAGAGAGGCCGGCGCTGCTAGTCATGAGGGAGCTTAAGATAAGCGGCACATCGGCTTACACAAAGTCTGAGTACGAGGAGGCAGTGAAACTCATAGGCGAAGGCCTGGTAAAGCCCTTTTATAAAGCTTACAGACTTGATGATGTGAACCTGGCGTACAGCGACATTCTGAATGGAAAAGCCCTGGGCAGGGCGGTGCTTAAGCCCTAGGCAGCGTATATGGACTCCTCTATGACGTATTTTCTCCTTGAAATCTCAAGCAGGTGCCTGGTGAACAAAAGGGCGAAGGCCACTACAACTATGCCGAATATCAGGGAAGCGTAGGCCGCGAGCGCTATGTTACCTTCATTGGTGGCCACGTCAAGTATCTTCAGTATTCCATGTGACACCTCGAGCGTTTTATCGCCTATGATGTCAGGCCAGTACTCCCCAATCATAAGTCCTCCCCAGGCGCTGTCTATTGTCGACGTCAGCCCAGTGACTATGTATGGTAGGGTTCCAGGAATCAGTATCTTGCGCAGCCTCTTGAAGAAGCCCATGTTTAGGTTGTCCATGAGCTCTACAACTTCATGTGGGACCGCCTTAATGCCCATCCAGTACGCGTAGAATATGTAGTAGAACGTGCTTACAAAGCCAAGGAACAGGACGTAGAGCTCGTTGGTAAAGCCTCCAAACGCCCTGTAGAGTATGGCGCTGGTTGCAAGGAAGAGCAAGGGGAAGTAGGCTGGAGCTGGCAGCGCTGAGAGGGACTGAATCAGCGGTATGAAGACCGCCTCCGCCCTCCTGTGGAAGGCCAGGTAGTAACCTACGAAGACGGCAACTGCAAACGATATCAACGTGATTACGGCCACTCTCGCGTAGTCATAGGCTAGGCCGACAATTATAGGCCATGTATTGGAGAGAAGGTAGTTCCAAGTACTTGGCTTTACCGACAGCGCTGCCTTCGCAGCGCCATAAATTATAAGCAATAGCAGCACCGCGCCGACGATCCTGAGGGCCCAGTCAAGCTGCCTTTCAGATAGCTGTATCCTTTCAACTCTCCGTAAAGGTACCGCCCTAACAGGCCTGGAGGTGACGGTTGTTATCACGCGCAGCGGCCTGGCGGCCGCGTAGAATCTGCTCAGGGACCTCCACCTGGTCCTGACCCCTGGATGAGCGGACCTAGGCGGCGTGTCCAGCCCGTACTTTGCTACTGCCCAGTTGGCAAAGTTCCTTAAGGCAAAGATTACGCCAGCAATAAGCATGGCGAGGCCTAGGAGGGAGTAGTAGACGCAATTAAGCATGCCCTCATTCATGAATTTGGCTATCAGGGACCCTATGCCAAACACGTGGTAGCTAGTTGCCCCTATAGAGAACACCTCGCTCACAGTTATGTAAAAGTACGCGTCAGCGAAGCTAGGAATTAGGTTGGCTGCTATGCGGGGCATAGAAAAAGGTATGTAAAGCCTCCTCATCTTGGCTATAAAGCCATACCTTAGGTTCTCAGCTACCTCTAGCATTGGGAGTGGCAACGTTTTGAACGCCTGGTAGATGCCCATCCATATGTTCCACACCACAGCCGTGAATACAAGGAAATCGACGGCCAGCTCGACGCCTATGTAACCCCCGATCCTGTCAACGAAGAAGATCAACACCACTGGGAAGAATGATATCACAGGAACGGACTCCAGGACTTCGCTAAGGCCGACATAGACGCTCTCAAAGGCCCTGCTCTTAATGGCTAAGTATCCAAGGAGCCAGCCAGTTACTATGGAGAGCCCTATTGTCAGGAAGACCCTGCCGGTGGTAGCGAGTATTGCGAGGGCAATAGTAACGTAGATGTTAGCATAGCTCATAATCACGCCCCTCTGTACTCGGCTATATAATCGTAAAGTACGTCGGTGTAGTTCATGAACTCTGGATCCCTCGGGTTTCTGGGTCTCGGCAGGTTTATCTTAACCTTGCCAGTTATCGTCGCAGGCCTCCCGTTCAAAATGTAGACTACGTCTGCCAGCTCTACGGCCTCTGCAAGGTTATGAGTTACCATAACTACACCCTTGAGCGGCGTGTTCACGTTAAATAACATATTATAGACCTCCCTCCTTAGCGACTCCGCAGTGAGCTCGTCCAGGTGGGAGAAGGGCTCATCCATGAGGAGCACTATGGGATCGGCCGCCAGCGCCCTCGCTATGGCGACCCTCTGTCTCATGCCCCCGCTCAGTTCCTTGGGGTAAAAGTGCTCAAAGCCCTTCAGACCGACGACTTCTATCATCTGGAGGGCTACCTGCCTCGCTACGTCTTTGGGCAGGTGCCTGACCTCGGTGCCCATGAGGACGTTGTCAAGCACCGTCATCCATGGGAAAGTAACTATGGATTGGTGGACCATCATTATCTTAGGAGTGGGCCTCGTTACCTCCTCATTCATGAGGAGGACCCTGCCGCTCGAGGGTTTTATGAAACCCCCCAATATCCTCAGCAGCGTCGACTTGCCGGCACCTGAGGGTCCCACTATTACTACGAAGTTATTTTCATCAACTTCTAGGTTTACATGGTCAAGGACCTTATAGTTATTATATGAGAACGATATGTCCTCGGCTTCTAGCACGGGGCCGGCAGCAGCGCTTGGGGCGACGGCCTCTAGGGAACTCGTTCTTCCAACGTATCCACCCCACCTAATCATTGATCGATCTGACACCTGGCTTCAGGGTTATTAATTCTTCAACAGTGTTGGGTATCCCTAAATGGTAGGATGGAAACGCCGTAGAGACGTCCTTTCCAAGGTCTTTAAGGATCTGCATTAAATGCCCCTAGAGCCTAGGTAAGAGCTTACCGCCGCAGAGAACGCCTCATAGAGGCCCTCATCTATTGCCACGAGAACTATCTTAAAGGGCGGCGGGCCGTTTACATCAATAAACTTCTTTATTTCGTCAACCATGGCGTTTGCAGCCACCGTGAACGGGACTCCTCCCACCCCGGTGCCCATCCCGGGGAAGGCTATGCTGTTGACGTTAAGCTGCCTCGCAACCTTAAGTGCTGCCCTGGTGGCAAGCCTCACGTTGGTCTCATTGGTGGGCGAAGCTGGCTCCTTCATTGTGGGCGCGTGTATTACATACTTAGCCTTGAGTTTGCCCGCGGTGGTAGCCACGGCATCCCCTATGTCGACAGGAGCCTTGGATATAGCTTCATCCTCTATCACCTTGCCGCCCTTTCGCCTTATAGCGCCTGCAACGCCGCCACCCATTATTAGGTAGGAGTTGGCCGGGTTAACTATTGCGTCAGCTTCTTCATCAGTTATATCGCCAAGCTTGACTATAACTGTGACCTGGCCATACCTGACAGCGAGCAAGGCCCTCCCTAAAGTCTATAGGAAGGGCCATCTAAAAAGCTATCAACGCTTAGAGAAACCCGAGCTGACGCTGGATTCAGCTTTCCTGCTGAGCGCTCTCGCCCTGCTCCAGGCCCTCAAGCTGGTCCTTTGCCCCTTGCTTTACCTCCTCCAGGTGCTCAAGCACGTCGTAGAGGTTTCCCAGTTGGGTTGGCATGAACTTTACCTGGCCCTTCAACGCCTTGTACTCGCTCTGGCTCAGGGTGTCATCCCTGACTATGACTGCCTTTGCTCCCAGCTCTATCAGGCCTTCAATTGCTGCCTGGCTTCCCATCTCCGGGGCAGGGTTCTCGTATTGCTCCACCACCTTCTGCTCCTCATCTATTATGCCCAGAACTTCAGCCCTACTTAGGGGCTGCAGGGCAAAGTCCTGTCCTCCATAGAATATCGCTATCCTCAAGTCCTTACATCTCAAGGTAGCTGTGGAAAGCAGAGCTTTAAATTCTTAGATGGCCACTAAGGCGTCGGACACCGATTTTGTAAGAGCAGTTAATGAGGGTACTCGACATTAAGAATGTCACAGAGGCTCTCTACTTTTTTAGCGCCAAACCTGGCGACTAGTTCATCTTCATAATGCATAGGCACATCGCCTTTCACTAGGTATATGTCCCTTATGCCGCTCCTCCAATAGGCTTCGACGTCATTAATGGTGTCGCCCACGGCAAATACCTCAGAGGGGGCTAGGCCGGCCTGTGAGAGCGCCTTAAGTACGGGCTCTGGGTCGGGCTTGCCCCTTTCAACTTCATCGCCCGTTATCAGAACGTCGGGCTTAATGCCGATGGCGCCTAGTATTAGACTTGCCGACGCGCTGAGCGAGGAAGTGACTACGATAACCTTTCCACCGAACTTCCTAACAGCAGAAGTCAGCTCAATAGCGCAAGGCATGGGCTTTACGCTCACTTTAACGACCTGCTCAAAGAACTTAGTCTTTAGAGCTATTAGCTCCTCAGCAGTCACCCTCAAGTTGGTAGGCTTGAGAGAGCTCAGTATTATGGACGCTATTTCCGTAGCCCTCCTTCCTAAGAGCTGCCTCTCATCTATGGTCACGTTGTTAACGCCTAATGCCTGAAGGGCCCTTATCCATGACGCTAGGTGCGCGCTCGCTGTACTTGCCAGCGTGCCGTCAAGGTCGAAGACGCCTGACTTTGTGCTCAAGCCCGCGACTCCCCAGAGGGCCTTAGACGCCTAGCATCTAAAATGCTCGGCCCCGCGGCTGCTGGACAAGGGCCTCTAAGAAAGCTTTGCTGGAGGCTCAACCTTTAAAATGCCAGCCCCCAGCCTATACGAGGCTGATGTAGCGAGGTGCTAAGGAGTGGGGCATCGTAAAAAGTCAGCGCCAAGACGTGGCAGCCTAGGATTTATGCCGAGGAAGCGCTCATCGGAGTTCGTGCCAAGCGTCAGCAGTTGGCCTGAGGTTAGCGCGCAGAAGCCGACGCTGCTGGGCTTCATTGGGTACAAGGCCGGCATGACTCATGCATTCATAGTGGATAACAGGCAGGGCTCGCCAACCTTTGGCAAGGAGGTATTCAGACCCATAACTGTGCTTGAGGCCCCGCCCATCTTCGTGCTTGCAGTGAGAGGCTATGGCTACGATGAGAACAGGGGACTTTACACCGTAGGTGAGGCCTGGGCAAGGCCCCCGCTTGATCTCGAGCTCGAGAGAAGGATAAGCGCTATCGGGGCCTTCGACACGCAGTCTATGCTTAAGAGGCTTGAGGCCTCGCTAAGCGATATCAAAGAGGTTAGAGTCCTGGTGGCAACACAGCCCAAGCTAACTGGTGGGCTCAGTAAGAAGTCGCCTGACCTGCTGGAGGTTAAAGTTGCCTCTCCAGGCAGCGACGTTAAAGCAGCCTTTGACTACGCTACCTCAATACTTGGCAAGACGCTCTCTGTGGGCGAAGTCTTTCAGCCAGGCCTCATGGTGGATGTCATCGCCGTAACCAAGGGCAAGGGATTCCAGGGAGATGTTAAGAGGTTCGGCGTTAAGGTGCTGCCAAGGTGGCACAAGCACAGGAAGAAGGCCAGGGGCATAGGGGCCAGGAGCCACGGCAAGGGCACCTGGTGGGAGATACCAAACCCAGGACAGCTGGGCTTCCACAGGAGGACGGAGTACAACAAGAGGATACTTGACATAACAGATGATTGGGCTGCATACACTCCAGCTGGCGGCTTCCTACACTACGGTATACCCAGGAGCACGTTGGTGGTCCTGGAGGGCACCATACCAGGCGCGGTCAAGAGGCCTATAGTTATGAGGTACCCCGTGAGGCCGCCTAGGTGGTACCTAAAGCTTGGCGTCGTCAAGCCAACTATAACGTTTGTGAGCCTACAGAGCAAGCAGGGGGTGTAATGTCATGAGCAGGGTAAGCCTTGGGTTCTTGCTCTACATGAATCCGCCCATATCTGTGCCTAAGTATGACGCTGAGGGCAAGGAGGCCGGGGAGGTCCAGCTGCCGGACGTCTTCAGGGTACCCGTCAGGAGGGACCTCATACACAGGGTCTTCATGAGCGAGTTCACCGCCGCCCTGCAGCCCAAGGGAAGGGATCCCATGGCTGGCAAGAGGACGACCGCAGTAAGCCTTGGAATTCACCACGGTCTTGCCAGGGTTCCGAGGATTAGGGGCTCCACTAGGGCAAGGCTTGCCCCGTTCGTGAGAGGGGGCAGGAGGGCCTTCCCGCCCACCGTGGAGAAGAAGATAAAGGAGGACGTCAACAGGACAGAGAGGATACTTGGCACCATGAGCGCCCTGGCCGCGACCGCTATCCCAGAGCTTGTTAGGGACAGGGGGCACGTGTTCTCCGCAACCGCGACGCCAATAATATTAGACTCTTCAGTGTCGGAGGCCGTAAAGAGGACGTCGGATGCAAGGGAGTTGCTGAGCAAGATAGGGGTCTACTCGGACATAGAGAGGGCCTATGAGGGAACTAGGATAAGGGCTGGAAAGGGCAAGATGCGCGGCAGGAGGTACGTAACGCCGGTCAGCATACTCTTCATAGTGGACGATATAGACTCCCCCTTCGCCAGGTCAGTGAGAGGGTTCCCAGGAGTTGACGTAGTGGAGCCTCAGCTCGTGAGCGTGCTTGAGCTGGCCCCAGGAGGCGAGCCTGGCAGGCTCACAGTTATAACATCAAACGCGCTTAACGCGCTTGCTGAGAGATTTAAGGTAGGAGGTGAATTATCGTGAGCTCAAACTCAAGGGAGATAATACTTAGGGCTGTAATGAGCGAGAAGGCTATGAGCCTCATGGAGAAGGCCAACACGCTGGTGCTGATAGTGGCCCGCGATGCAAACAAGCCAGAGATAAAGAGGGCTGTAGAGTCGCTCTTCGGCGTTAAGGTGCAGTCGGTGAACACGCTGATAACTCCTACTGGTGAGAAAAAGGCCTACGTGAGGCTTTCAAGTGAATATAAAGCTTCCGACGTGGCCGCCAAGCTAGGCCTCATATGATCCCTTCCTTTATGTATGATACATAAGGGATAGGGGCGAGAGTTACACGCTTTAAGAACTCTGTGCTTGAGTCCTGTTGCCCTTCTCGACTACATCTATGAACTTCTTAGCTATGTCTAGGAATGACTTTGCGGCTTCCGAGTCAGGGTACTCAAGGAAGAACGGCTCCCCGTTGTCATTAGCTTCCCGTATATGCGGGTCCAGAGGTATCTGCCCTAAGAACGGTATGTTGTACTCCTTAGCTATCTCCTCGGCTGCTCCCTTGCCAAATATGTACTGTATGCTGCCGTCTGGGCACTTGAAGTAGCTCATGTTCTCCACGATGCCGAGCAGCGGCACGTTCAGCTTCTCAGCGAACGCCGCAGCCTTCTTAACAACTATCTTAGAGACCTCGCTGGGTATCGTGACGAGCAGGAAGCCTGTGAGTCCAGGTATAGTTTGGGCTATGGTGAGCTGCTCGTCGCCCGTGCCGGGCGGCAGGTCTATGAGAAGGTACTGAGCTCCCTCCCAATCGGTGTAGGCCAAAAGCTGCCTTATTGCTGTTGTCTTTATGCTCCCCCTCCAGATCACTGGGGCATCGTCGCTCGGAAGCATGAGACCCACGGAGACGAGCCTAACGCCATATACGTTAACCGCAGGAACTATGCTACCATCCTCCCTGGCCAGGAGGCCTCTGACGTTCCTCAGGCCCAACATCATTGGCATGCTGGGACCGTGGAAGTCCGCATCTAGGACACCAACAACTTTACCCATGGTTGCCAATGCCATGGCTAGATTGGCGGTTACGAATGACTTTCCAACGCCTCCCTTGCTGCTCAGTATGGCTACCTTGTAAGGGATCTCCTTCATTCGTTTAACTACAAGCCTCTGCTCCTCCTGGACCTGCTTCATGCGCTCCGCGATCTCCCTGTAGCTCTGGCCTCCTCCAGGCGCCGCTGAGGGCGACGACTTCTGGGGAAGTGACATCCTGAGACCCTTCTTCTCGCCCTCGTCAGGGCTCTCAGCCAAAGTAATCTCCCTTCTGCTTCTCTGAGGTCACGGGAATTAAACGTTAGTTAGATAAGGAAAAATAACTTGAAATAAATATAAAACTAAAATAAAGTTAAAATAGTTATCTTCACAGCTTCCCTATGCTGTCCGGTATCCTTATGTGGAGTACCTGGGAGCCCTCTCCCTTGTTGGCGCTCACTATGTCGAACTCCGTTGGTGTTGGCGGGTGCTCGTAGAGGTACTTCAAGTTAATGAAGGCGTTGTAGATATGCGGCACGTCCTTTCCAAGCCTATCGTTAAACACTGATATGTACTGAACTATTCCGTCAGGGTCTATTATGACCGTTCCTCTCCTTGTCATGCCGGTGGCCGTGTTAAGGAAGCCGTAGGCAGTGGATATCTGCTTGTTTATATCCTCGACCAGCGGGAACTTGACACCCTTAACTCTTGGGCTTGTCTCGACCCAGACCTTGTGCGAGTAGACGCTGTCCGTGCTGACCGCTAGGACCTCGGCGTTGTTAGCCTTGAACTTATCGTAGTACGCCTGGAAGGCCTCAAGGTCCGTGGCGCAGACAAAAGTGAAGTCGCCTGGATGGAACGTTAAAACGACCCACTTGCCCTTGAAGTCATGTAGGCTCAGCTTGCCAACCCTGTTCTCTGCAGGGAAGTAGGCGTTTGCCGTGAAGTCAGGCGCAGGTGAACCAACCTCTATCATGTTCTCACGCAGGTGTCAGAGGCGTTTGCTAGTTTAAAAATGTTTCTATTAAGAAAGTCTATCGAAAAACTTTAGAGTAAGGTGCTAAGATGTTATACCACATCGGAAACGTCGTAGAAACTGCTGTGGAGGTCTCAAATGACGATAGCCGAGTTTGACGATATACTGCACTTTGGAAGGGTTTAAGCCAAAAACGGCCCTTTCACTCGCTCACGTTGAAAAATGATAGCACGGCATCCCTGAGGACCCTATAGGCCTTCTCTAAATCTTCGATCTTTACGTATTCATTATAGGCGTGCGCTAAGAACGGCTCGCCAGGGCCGTAGATCGCCACAGGCACGCCGACATACCTCAAATAGCGGCCGTCGGTGGCGCCTGTCTCTATGCGGTACTTAGGCTTAACGCCAAGGACCCTTTCAATAGAATTAGAGATTACCTTAACTATGCCGCTGTTAGGATCCGTGTAGTTAGGCTCGCTGCTGTTAAGAATTCCGAGCTCAAAGCTGTCAGGCGGCAGGTTTTCCAGGAGTATGCTTCTTATGTCCTCGAGCAGGAGCTCACAGGCCGTGCGCTCGCCGCCGCCCTTGACCCCAAGCGGCAGCCTTGTATCTATTTCAACGTCACACCTGTCGGGCACTACATTGATCTTTGTGCCGCAGTGCATGACGCCTGGGTTGAAGGTTATCTTCTTAAGCACGTACTCCGCCTCGCTCCTTGATATCTTAACTTGTGACTTGCTGGCCTCCTCAACCAGGACGTCTATAGAGCTCTCAAGCATTTCCTCAAGATCCTTAGGCGGCTCTATCTTAGAATTGTAGGAGTCTATGGCCTGTGAAAGCAGCTCTATGACGTCAAGCGACTTTGTTATGGCGTTATCGCCAAGGATGGGCATGCTGCCATGGGCGGACCTGCCCTTAACTGTCAGCGATATTTGACAGAGCCCCTTCTCTCCTATGGAGATCGTCTCGACGCCTGACGGCTCAGCTATTATCGCTGCGTCCCCCGTGACAACTTTTCTGGAGACGAGGGCCCCCAGTCCATTGGCGCCTCCAACCTCTTCGTCAGCGCTGGCCACTAACGTAAGGGAGCCCGCTCCCCTGTCCTCTATAAGTTTTGCCACATCAGAGAATAGTGCTACTATTACAGCCAGTCCGCCCTTCATGTCAGTGGCGCCCCTCCCGTAAACCTTGTCGTCCTTGATCTCCCCGGAGAAGGGGTCGGCCTTGGTCCACTTCCCCTTGTCGCCGGCAGGCACCACGTCCATGTGACCGTTGAGTATCAGCGTCGGCGACCCCGAGCCAACCTTAACTATTAGGTTTGGCTTGCCTTCAGCTATCTCAACAGTATCAGGGCTGAAGCCCTGAAGCTGCAGGTAGTCTACAAGGAAGTTCACGAACTCCCTCGTGTGGCCAGGAGGGTTGGAGGTGTCAATTCTTATCATGTCAGAGGTTAGCTTAGCTAACCTCATGCTAAGGCTTTCTACGTTCATATATAGCCCCAGGCTTCAACTGCATATGAGGTTAATTAGCTTTGGCTAGGCTCGCCCTCGCGCAGCCCACCGCTTTTCTGCAGCCTTGAGTACCTCAGCGACCTGGCAACGCCCTCTACCTCCCTCAGCAGCGCTATTACTTTATCTATGTGTTGCTCATGTTCTATGAGGAAGTCTATTCCCTTCTCCGTTATCCTGTACTCCTTCTTCCTCTCGCCTATGGGGCTGCTCTCCACGAGGCCTTTTTTCTCCAGCATGCTGAGCATCACGTATACGTAGCCAGGAGGAAGCTTGCCTCCCACCTTCTGCGATATATCCTTGCCTATTTCGTAGCCACACTTCGGCCTCTCGGCGAGCTCAGCTAATATCATAAATGTGGCGAGCCCCCTCAGCAGACCCCCTTTCATGTCCAGCACCGGGCTCTTTTCAGGTAGCTGTTAGAGGAGAAAGTAAAATACAGTACACCATACAGGCCTGGTTCCTTAACATGTAGATGCTCAAAAGGCGTTTGTCAGCCCTTGGTGACGCCCAGGGGCCGAAGCCTGGCCACGAGCCTTCCAATGCCGACGTCGTGGGCCACCTGCGCGACCCTGTCAACATCCTTGTAGGCTTCAGGCATCTCCTCTATTACCGTGGCCACGTTGCTTGCCTTGAGGTATATGCCCTTGCTCTCCATCTCTTGAACTACCTCCCTGTAGGTCTTCTCCCTCTTAGCCCCAGATCTGCTCATCCACCTCCCAGCCCCGTGGGGTGCAGTGAACCAGGTCTTCACTCCAGTCTCAACGCCGGCTAGCACGTAGCTCGCGGTGCCCATGCTGCCAGGTATCAGCACGGGCTGCCCATAATCCCTGTATATGCTCGGTATCTCAGGGCTCCCCGGCGGGAACGCCCTCGTGGCGCCCTTCCTGTGCACCACTACCTTCCTCCTCTTTCCGTTTATGTCGTACTCCTCTATCTTAGCTATGTTGTGGGCCACGTCGTAGACCAGGTGCATCCCGAGCTTCTCCGGGTCGACCTTAAACACCTGCTGGAAGCTCTCCCTGACCCAGTGAGTTATTATCTGCCTGTTGGTCCAGGCATAGTTAGCCCCAGCCGCCATAGCCTTGACGTAGTCCTGGGCCTCGGGCGTATTGTATGGTATGCTGGCCAGCTCCCTGTCCGGCGGCATCGTGCCGTACTTCCTCATGGCCCTCTCCATGATCTGCAGGTAGTCGCTCGCTATCTGGTGGCCGAGCCCCCTGCTGCCGGTGTGTATCATTACTGTCACCTGTCCTTCGAAGAGGCCGAAGGCCTTGGCCAGCCTCTCATCATACACCTTGTCAACCACCTGGACCTCGAGGAAGTGATTCCCACTTCCCAGGGTGCCAAGCTCGCTGGCGCCCCTTCTCCTGGCAGTGTCACTCACCTTGCTTGAGTCGGCAAGCTTCCAGCTGCCGCGCTCCTCAATTCTCTCTATGTCCTCATCCCAGCCATAGCCCTTCTCGACGGCCCACCTAACCCCCTCGTCGAGGACCCTGTTAAGCTCCTGGAAGCTGAGCTTCAGCTTGCCAGTGCTGCCCAGCCCGCTCGGCACGTTCTCATAGATGGCATTTATGAGGTCCTTTATCTTGGGCTTAACGTCGTTAACTGTGAGGTCAGTCCTTATGAGGCGGACCCCGCAGTTTATGTCATAGCCTACTCCCCCAGGGCTTATGACACCATTCTCCTCAATGTCCATAGCGGCGACGCCGCCTATGGGGAAGCCGTAGCCCTGGTGGCCGTCAGGCATTACTATGCTGTACTGCTGTATCCCCTGGAGGCAGGCCACGTTAGCTGCCTGAACCAGCGTGAGGTCCTGCTGCATCTTCTGGACGAGCAGGTCATCAGCGTATATTATCGCTGGGACCCTCATGCAGCCCTTGAAGCCCTTGTCGATGATCCATGTGTTCTTGTCAACCCTCTTCAAGGGCACCTCTGGCAACTAGTCTTCACCCAGGATCAGAGGTGACGAGGGCCCTTTTAGCCTAGCTGTTTGGAATTCAGGACATAGTAAGTTCATGCTGTATAGCCTTCGCGCTGCACCTAGTGGGGGATAGCTCGTCATAGGAGGAAAAGGGTAAATAGAGTCAACAGTCACAGGTAGGCGTGGAGGGGCCCGGCCTGAGGCAGCGTGCCGATGAGCTGAGGGCGTGGGCCCTGTGGCCCGGGTAGCTCAGCTGGCTAGAGCGCCGGGCTGTGGACCCGGAGGTCCCGGGTTCAAATCCCGGCCCGGGCCCCTTCGCCCTTAGCATAGTGCTTTTAATTTATTATCATAATAATGGTAGAGTGCAATACTGCCATGTAGGTTGATTTCACCTTATGGGCGGCGTCAGGTCGGGGGTTCGTAATCCTCATCACCTCAGGACATGCCAGGGTCCTCATGCGCCGCCCATAATGATCTAAGGCTCAAGAAATAAAAAAGACTAACTCAATCGCCGCCTTGGCCGCTAGAGCTCGAACCCAGGCCACAGCCTTGCGGCGACTTCCTCGTCGAGTTCTACACCGAGGCCCGGCTCGTCAGTCAAAACTATGGCGCTCCTACTGGCATCTATTATCCTCTTCTTGCTCTTGACTAGGTCGTTCCAGAACGGCAAGTCATGTCCATGAAACTCAAGAGCCCCAAAGGTGTTACTAACGGACGCTGCGTGGGCCGCGGCCATAGTTGCTATGGGGGAGCCTATGTTATGAGGTGAGACCTCTATATCATAGAGCGACGCCAGCTCCTCTATCCTCCGCAGCTCCGTTATACCTCCGGCTTTAGCTGGGTCAGGGGCCCACACGCTGACCCCTGTGCCGAGAAGGTCCTTGAACTGGTAGTACGTGTAGAGGTTCTCCCCAACCTCTATGGGGACGTTGCAGCGGGAGGTGATCATCCTTAGCTCGTCAAGGTTAGTTAACGTGGTGACCGCCGGCGTCGGGTCCTCGACCCACCTGGGCTTAACGCTTTCAAGAGCCCTGCACAGGGCGATGCCCGTGTTGAGGTCGTAACGCCAGTGAAGGTCAAACATGATATCTACGTCGTAACCCACGGCGTCCCTGACGGCCTCGGCCAGCGCCGCAAGGTACTGTACCTCGGCTTGGCTGAGCCTTCCGCTCCTTAGTCTGACAGGGTCTGAGTGGGGCGTCGGCACGTCCAGGTCAAACTTTATGGCCTTCCAGCCCTCCGCCTTCAGCTCTCTTGCTCTTGACGCGTAAGCCTCAGGAGTGTAGTCTGAAGTCCACGCCTCAGCGGTGAGCCTGCCGTGAACCGGGCTTGGCTCCTTTATCCTGCCCTTCTCCACATTGGCCTGCGAAATCCATGGGGGCTCAACAGGCATGAGCGCTGAGTTCATGGCCTCAAGGCCCTTGCCTCCGTGAGCATCCACGTACACTGGTATCTCTGTCCTATCGCCGCCAAGCAGGGCATAGACCGGCAGGTTGAGGTACTTGCCAATTAGGTCGTAGATGGCCATATCTATGGCTGATATTATGTGATATGCTGACGTGCCGGCGTAGAGCGTGGCCCACCTAAGTTTCTGGAGGATCCTGTTTACTTTAAATGCGTCCTCGCCAACTATTACGCTGCCGAGCGTATTAGCTATCGCCGAGGCGCCAGGCGTAGGGCCCGCCTCCCCGGTGCCGTAAAGGTCCCCGGAGTAGACCCTTACAAAGGTCCACTCAAAGTTTGCCTGCACAGTAAACGAGGTTACCTTTGTTATCCTGAGCTCTTTCAAATTAGGATGCCCCGCGGTATTAGTCTAGAAAAGGGCAGTATATACGCATAGCAGATACTAGATAGCCAAGGGCTACAGGGATTTAAGAGCCACAGCTTTCTTACTTTGGTGGGATTTAAGTGGAAAAGATATGGATAAGGCTCTTTGAGGGAGGCCTTCCCGAGCTGGAGCCTGTAGAGGAGCCTATACACTCGCTCCTTGACAATGTGTGGAGAGGCCACGAGGGCGAGTGCGCCGCCCTGCAGCTTGAGACGGGCTCCTGCTACACGTGGGGGGCCCTCAGGAGAGCCTCAGCTAAGGTCGCAGGCTTTCTGAGGTCGCTTGGCGTTAATGAAGGGGATCAGGTGCTCTTCGCGGCGAATAATAGGATAGAGGCTTTAGCGGGCCTGCTCGGGATATGGAGGTCTAGCGCCATTTCTGTGCTAGTCGACCCCTTGACTATATCTGAAGACCTTTATGAGCAGCTGAGGGGCAGGGGAATTAAGGTTGGTGTGGTCTCGCAACAATTCTATGAAAGGGAGCAGAAGACTATGGCCAGGGCAGGCGTCGAAGAGGTGCTTGTAGTTGATGGGCAGCCTAAGGAGGGCGAGGTCAAAGTGCACACCATGAGCGACGTTATAAGGAGTGACGAGATCTACGGCGATGACGTGAAGTCCAGCTCAAGATCTTTAGTGATGTATTACGCAGGCATCGCAGGACGTACAATGCAGGTCTATCACACTCACCGCGCCCTCTCAACAGCGGTCAAGGCCCTGGCCGACTCGATGAAGCTGGACTTCAGGCCAGTGTCCATCGTAGTGGCGCCTATGACCCACGTGCTGGGCCTTCAGGTCAGCACGCTGACGCCCCTTTACCTCAGGGGCTCCGTTGTCCTTATGCAGAGGTGGAGCGACGTTGCAGCGCTAGAGGCCATAAGGATTTACGGCATAAACTTCATATCGGGAGCCCCCACAATGCATGACTCCTTGGTAGAGGCTGCGAAGAGTCGCGGCGCTCCCCCTGGCGTGAGGCTCGGGCTCTCGGGCGGCGCTCCCCTAAGGCCTGAGACTCAGGAGGGTTTCCGCAGCGCCTTCGGCGCTCCGCTCGTGCAGTTCTACGGAATGACGGAGTCCTGGGTCCTCACCTATCAGCCTACCACTGTCGGGGAGGTCAAAGGTACCGTGGGCGCCCCCATAGCAGGCGTTGACATAATGATAGTGAACCCCGACAACCCGACCGAGGAGAAGGGCCCAGGAGAGACAGGGGAGCTGCTGGCCAAGGCGCCATGGCTGATGGAGGCCTACGAGGACCCTGAGGAGACGAGCAAAGCGTTCTACAACGGGTGGCTAAGGACAGGGGACCTTATGAGCATTGACGAGAGGGGGCTGCTTTACTTCGGGGGCGTGAGGAAAAGGATGATAAAGTATAAGGCTTACCCTATATTTCCAAGAGATCTTGAGGCGGTTCTCATGAGGCACCCAGACGTCCAGCAGGCATATGTCTATGGAGAGAGGGACCCAGCGGTTGGCGAGAAGCCTGTGGCCAAGGTCGTTCTCAGGCCCGGCGCAAGCGTCACGGAGAAGGACCTTCTGGACTTTGTTAACAGTCAAGTGGCGTTCTACAAGAAGTTGCATAAGATATACTTTGTAGATAAGCTATAAGGGCTCACTTACGGGTCCTTCCCCTCTTGCCTTTATCGTCCGAGGGTCTGGGGGAACTTGAACCCAACCCAAACATGTCAAGCGTCAGCTGGCCTTTACTGCCTCTCTCGGCCTGCCTTGGCTGGCCCTGGGGCCCCTTCCCCTCGGCTGCCTTTACCTCAGAGCCCTTCCTGAGAGCTTCGCGGACCGCATCGGCTGACTTCAGCACGTCCCTGCTCCTGGGGCCAGCCAGGTACTGCACTTCGGACTCTGTTAGGCCGTAGCCCACCACGAGGCCTCCGGCCATGTTCAGGTCCCCCTGCCTAAATATTATGAAGAGGTAAGGTAGGACGTCCTCCTTAAACGTAGACGTTGATATGTGGAGCCTTGAGGCTAACCTCTCTGCTATGGAGTCCCTAACGCTCCTGATGTCCTTAAGCTTAGCCATAAGCGTTATCCTCGATGGGTACTGATACCTGTTCCTCAGGGGCGACTGCTCCACCTGTCTCGCCATCGCGACGCCCGGCCCCATCAGGTCAAAGACATACGAGAGGAAGTCCCAGTTGCCGGCCTTAGCCCTGGAGAGGAAGAGGCTTGCCCTCGAGAGGGCGTCCCAGGCCCTGAATGCATCCTCCGGGTCCCCGTACTTATTTTGAATGTTGTCGTTAAGCCAGGCCATAATGGTCTCATAGTCCTCCTCAGAGTTGGTCACGGCCTTCTTGGCCATCCACCCGGCCTTGGCATAAAAGACGTCATTAAGGGTCCTCCAGAGGTCGATGCTCTTGTCCCTCCCCCTGACGAGGGCCCTGGCAAGCTCCATAGTGACCTTCCCATAGCCCTCTGCGACAGCCTCAAGGTCGTTGACGCAGGCCCTCACGTCCCCCGCGTTCTTGTCGGCTATGTACCTCAGCGCCTCGCGGTCACACTCTATGTGCTCCCTGTCGCATATGTTCTGGAGAAGCGATACTACGTTGCCAGTGGAGAGGTTCTTGAACTCTATCATGAGCGTCACTTCCCTTAGGGGCCTGAGCTGGTCCTTCCACGGGTCGTTCGCGGTAAGCACTATGGGGTTCTGCGCGTTTGGTATTATCCTTAGAAGCTCGTCAAGGCCTCCGGCGTCCCCCTTGGCGCTTATGCCATCAACCTCGTCCATGAGTATTATCATTAGTCTCCCGGTCAGGGGCCTCCTGAAGGCGGCAACGCCAACAGTTCTCCTTATGTCCTCGGCCCTCCTGTAGTCGCTGGCGTTCAGCTCCAGCACCTCAAGCTTATAGTCATGCGCCGCCGCCTCAACAAGGCTAGTCTTTCCGACGCCCGGGGGGCCATAAAGCAGGGCCGCCCTCTTCTCTGGGGGCCTCCCCTTGAGCCACGCCTCGAGCCAGGTGAGGAACTGGCTCTTAGCCTCCTCCTGGTCTACTACATCGTTGACGCTCTTGGGCCTGTACTTTATTATCCATGGAATTCGCTGCTGAAGGCTCATGTCGTTGCGGCCCCCACCCGCTTGCTCATCATTGCCAGCCAAGCCAGGAACGCGCTGAGCTGTATGTCGTCATCGCTCCCCTCTACTATCCTGTAGTGAATTTCCCCGAGGTAGTCAGCTATCATAACCCTGAGCTCCTCGGGTATCTTGAGGTCGTTGCTGAAAAGCTCACGGTGTATCTGCCTAACGACGTCCTCGCCGCTGAGGCCGTACTCTATCATCACCTTCCTGAGGAGCTCCCTGGCGCCCGTGAAGTCGCCCTTAAGCGCCTCCTCGACCATCTCCCTTATGTCCTTAGGCCTCGCCATACCAACTACTTTATATACGGAGTCAACGTCGACCTTGCCTAAGGAGGCCGCCGTCTGAAGTATGTTTATTGCCTTCCTCATGTCACCCTCAGATATGTCGTAGATGGCCTCCAGCGCGTCTTCGTCGTATTTGACGTTCTCCTTTTCCGCTATATACCTGAGCCTTCCCACCACATCATCCTTGCCGAGCGGGGTGAACCTGAAGAATGCGCACCTGCTCTGTATGGGATCTATTATCTTTGACGGGAAGTTGGCGGCGAGTATGAACCTTGTGTTGGCGCTGTAGAGTTCCATGAGCCTCCTGAGGGCCTGCTGCGCGTCAGCTGTCATGTTGTCAGCCTCGTCAAGGAGCACTATCTTGAACGGTATGTCTGGCGGGGTCTTGCTCCTGGCGAACTCCTTTACCTTCTCCCTTATAGTGTCTATTCCCCTCTCGTCGCTGGCGTTCAGCTCCAGCATGTACTGAGTGTAGTTGTCGCCGTAGAGGTCATGCGCTAGCGCATGGGCCGCGGTGGTCTTCCCGGTGCCCGGCGGGCCGGCGAAGAGCAGGTGGGGCATGTTCTTCTCCGCGACGAACTTGGAGAGCCTTTCAACTATCTCCTTCTGGTTCACTATCTCCTTCAGGCTCCTAGGCCTGTACTTCTCAGTCCACAGAAGCTCCTCTATGGCTGTGCTCAAGCTATTGAGCCCCGCGTTAACTATTGTTGTGGCCTGGGCTAATAAGGTGGCTTGCAGTCAAGCCCTGAGCGGGGGCCCTCTGGCCTTATTGGTTCTCGCCGGCAGAGTTAGGTTAGGGCGACACTGTGAAGCTTGAGGAGAGGCTGCAGCTGCTGAGCCTTGATGGCATGCTGAGGCCGATAAAGGTCATGATATTGAACGACTGCACCATACCCCTGCCTGACGGCCCCCTTCAGGCGAAGAAGGGGGACGAGGTCGAGGTGCCCAGGTGGATAGCTGAGGTGCTCTCGAAGGAGGGCTACGCCAAACCTAAGGAGGAGGTAGACGTTAACTACATAAACAACTACCACTACAAGGAGAGGAGGTCCGCCAGCGGCTCTCACCTTGCCCAGCTGCCATCCGACTTCTACGTTGCGGTTGGCGAGTTCATAAGGTCCCTTGATGAGGCTATAAAGAGGTCGCCTTCGCACATGCTGATAAATGACAAGGACGTCAGCGAAAAGAACGTGATAGAGCTCTCCCAGCTGAGGCTCTCCAAGATAGTGAGGCTCGCCCAAACTGATATGGGAGACGAGGAGGTCCCCAACATGACTCCTGAGGAGGTGCTCATCTACACGCAGCTCAAGAACGCCTTCAACTCGTGGAAGAACTACATTCAGTCCCTCATGGGGGTGAGCAGCGGTTGAGCGCCGCTGAGCAGGAGCAGCTGAGCATAGGGGAGAAGTTTAAGGACTTTATCAGGAACTTCAGAAGCGTCGAGGGCCTGAAGTACATGGACAGGCTGCACAGGATGATAAACCTTGACCTGGGCAGCCTGCTCGTTGACTTTCAGGACCTTTACAGGTACAACACGGACCTTGCCAACATGCTCATAGATGAGCCGCAGAAGGTGCTGAAGGAGTTCGACGAGGCCCTCCTGGAGCTTGTGACCGGCGAGGACGCGGAGTTTGCCAAGCGTAAAGGGAAGCTCCACGTGAGGGTGCAGGGGCTTTACGAGACCACCAAGATCAGGGACATCAAGACCCAGTATATGAACAAGCTGATTCAGGTGGAGGGCATAATAACCAGGATGAGGCCCGTCAGGAGCAAGATGATCAAGGCAGTCTACCGGCACGAAAAGGAGGGCTGCAACGCTGAGTTCCAGTGGCCCTATGAGGAGGACGAGTACCTCGAGGATAAGATAGATAGGCCTCTTCAGTGCCCGGTCTGCGGGGAGGCCGGCGGCAGGTTCGTGCTCCTGCGTGACAAGTCTGTCTATGTAGACTGGCAGGAGATAACGCTCCAGGAGAGGCCCGAGGACGTCCCAGGAGGTCAGATGCCAAGGAGCGTGACGGTGGAGCTTACGGAGGACCTAGTTGACATGGCTAGGCCAGGGGACCTGGTCACCGTGGTAGGCATAGTGAGGCCCAGCCCTGCAGCGGGAAACGACAAGGCGCCTTACTTTGAGCTGAAGATAGAGGCCAACAGCCTCAGGGTCTCCGAGAAGGTGCTCGAAGAGGTAGCTATAACTAGGGACGACGAGGAGAAGATACTTGAGCTCTCCAAGGACCCCTGGATAAGGGAGAAGATCATAGCGAGCGTAGCGCCCACAATATATGGCCACTGGGACCTCAAGGAGGCCATAGCGCTCCAGCTCTTCGGAGGGGTGCCCAAGGTAGCTCCTGACGGCACCAGGATAAGGGGCGACATACATGTACTGTTTGTCGGAGACCCAGGAGTCGCCAAGAGCCAGCTCCTGCAGTCGGCGGCCAGGATAGCCCCCAGGTCCGTCTACACCAGCGGCAAGGGCTCGACGGCCGCTGGGCTGACCGCCGCAGTCCTGAAGGATCCGAAGACCAGTGAGTACTTCCTGGAGGCGGGCGCCATGGTGTTAGCCGACGGGGGCCTTGCCGTGATAGACGAGTTTGATAAGATGAGGCCTGAGGACAGGGCCTCGATACATGAGGCCATGGAGCAGCAGTCGGTGAGCATATCAAAGGCAGGCATAGTGGCCAGGCTAAACGCCAGGGCCGCCGTCCTTGCAGCTGGCAACCCCAAGTATGGGCTTTACGATCCCCAGAGGAGCTTCATAGACAACGTCAACCTGCCGCCCACCGTGCTCTCAAGGTTCGACCTGATATTTGTAGTAAAGGACGTTATGGCCATGGAGCATGACAGGAGGCTGGCGAGGTACATACTGGACGTTCACAGCGACTATTCCAAGTATGTGCCTGAGATAGACCCGCAGCTACTTAAGAAGTACATAATATATGCCAAGAGGTACTCAAGGCCTAAGCTGACCGAGGAGGCAAAGTCTATAATAGAGTCGTTCTTCGTCACGATGAGGTCCTCCGCCTCAAAGTACGGCAACGAGGGCCAGACGCCCGTGCCGGTCACTGCAAGGCAGCTTGAGGCCCTCGTGAGGCTCTCGGAGGCCCATGCCAGGATGGCGCTCAAGGACAGGGTAGACGCCGAGGATGCCGAGGAGGCCGTGAGGCTTATGCTGTCGTTCCTAGGCAGCGTGGGCCTTGACGTGGAGTCCGGCTTCATAGATTACTCAATGATAGCGACTGGCGCCAGCTTCCACACCAGGAAGCTCATGACCGTCATAGTTGACACCATAAAGAGGCTCAGGGAGGACGGCAGGCCCTGCGTTAAGCTCGACGATATAATAAAGGAGGTCACGTCGCAGACGAAGGCCGCGCCAGACAAGGTCGAGGAGACCATAAGGGCCATGAACAGGCAGGGCCAGATAGCAGAAATTAGGTCCAACTGCTACAAGGAGGTTTAACGTGAGGGACTTTGTCAGCAAAGGTCGCCGAGAGGCTGATGCAAATACTGGGCTACAAGGAGCTCTACCCACCACAAAGGGCTGCCATTGAGGCAGGCGTTGAGGACGGCCGGAGCCTCCTGGTCTCATCACCCACGGCCTCGGGGAAGACCTTCATAGCTATGGTGGCCCTGGCCTCCGCGGCCCTAAAGGGCGCGAAGTCCTTCTACACCGCGCCCCTGAGGAGCATAGCTACTGAGAAGTACAGGGAGTTCAGGGAGGCCCTCACGAAGCTGAACCTTAAGGTGGGCATAAGCATAGGGGACTTAAACGTGAACGACGAGATTATTGTAAACAGGAACGACGTTATAATAACCACCTACGAGAAGCTGGACTCCATCATAAGGAACAGCCCCTCCATTATTGATAAGATGGGCTCGCTAGTTGTTGATGAGATACACTATGTGGATGATGAAAAGAGGGGGCCGATAATCGAGACCCTCCTCTCCAAGGTCCTCTATAGGTCAAGGGGTGTCCAGGTCGTGGCGCTGAGCGCCACGGTATCAAATGTCGACGAGATAGCCAACTGGATAGGGGCTAAGCTGGTGAAGTGCAACTGGAGGCCGGTGCCCCTGAACGAGGGAGTCTACAAGGACGGCGTCATACACTTTTCAGATGGCAGTAAGAGGAAGGTGGAGGAAGTGAGCGCCAACCCCAGCATAAACCTTGTGGTTGACGAGAGCAGGCAGGGCGGCCAGACGCTCGTCTTCGTCCAGTCAAGGAGAAGGGCCGTCCAGCTGGCCAAGATGGCCGCCAGGCTTCCAAGGAACCTCCTCAAGTTCAACCAGGGAAAGGCCAGGGAGTATGCCGCTAAGATACTGGCGACGGAAGGTCCCAGGCTCCTCAGGGAGGAGATAGCGGAGCTCATAATGTCAGGGGTCTCATATCATCATGCCGGGCTTTCAAACGAGCAGAGGACTTTAATAGAGGACGCGTTCAGGGATGGGGCCTTAGCTGCCATATTTGCCACGCCAACGCTGGCGGCCGGGGTTAACCTCCCCGCCAGGAGGGTGGTCATTGCTGAGGTGGAGAGGTATGACGAAAGTTACGGCGTTCCACGCGACATAAAGGTCTTTGAGTATAAGCAGTTCGCCGGCAGGGCGGGCAGGCCAGGCCTTGACCCCTACGGCGAGGCAATCATAGTGGCCTCAAGGCCAAGGAGCGTCAGGGAGCTCATGGAGGAGTACATAAAGGCTAAGCCGGAGAGGCTCGAGAGCAGGCTTTACGGTGTCAGGGGGGTCAGGCACTCAGCCCTTGGTGCCGTGGCCTCAGGCATAGCCAACGACTTCGGGTCACTGCTGGAGCTGCACAGGAAGACCCTTTACTACGTGCAGAGGGGCGAGGAGAAGCTGAGCCAGATCCTCAGGATATCGCTTGACGACCTAGTAGCCTGGGGTCTCGTAGAGGAAACTAACGGGAAGCTTAAGGCTACTCACCTGGGCTACGTGGTCTCAAGGACTTACCTCGACCCAGCGAGCGTGCCCAAGCTAGTTAAGCTTGCAAAGAGGTTTAACGGCAAGTTCACAACCGAGGGCCTCATCTATATAATCTCCTCCATGCCTGACATGAACCTGCTACCCGTCAGGAGCTCCGAGAGCGAGAAGATAATGGACATGGCGGTAGACAGGGTGCCAACCTTAATAGACATAGTTGACTGGGACGACCCGGACAGCGTGGCAGCTCTCAAGACCACTCTGGCCCTCCTCGACTGGATAGAGGAGGTTCCAGACGACAAAATTGCTGAGACCTATGATGTTGGTCCAGGCGACGTCGCCTCGATAATCGACACGGCGAAGTGGATAGCCAGCTCTCTGGCCGAGGTGGCCCCCGCGGCAGGGCTCCCTGAGGAGGTCTCAGAGAAGCTGAGGCTTCTGTCAAAGCGCATAGAGGAGGGCGTCAAGCCCGAGCTGCTGCAGCTCGTGGAGATACCCGGCGTCGGGAGGGTCAGGGCTAGGAGGCTCTATAACGCCGGCTTCAAGACCCTCGAGTCCCTGGCAACCGCAAGCCCTCAGGAGCTGTTGAGGATTCCAGGCATAGGCCCCGCGACCGTGGCCTCTATACTTGAGTTCTTCGGGAGGAAGGAGGAGGCCGCCTCAATCAAGGGAAGAGGCCACGAGGGCGTAGGCCTTGACAGGTTCGCGGCCTAGTTTAAGCGGGCTACGGGCCCGCCGGGACTTGAACCCGGGACCTCCAGCTCCGCAGGCTGGCGCCCTGATCCTGGCTGGGCTACGGGCCCTTCAGTTCCCTGTATCTAGGGCGGGTTAAAATAAGGGTTGTTGGAAAGCCCTCCTTATAATGGAGGTCGACCGCCCTTATATCACATAACCTCACGCACGCTTTTAACTCCTTGGGGCCCAGCCACTGCAGGTGAAAGTACATGGCAAATCAGGCAGAGAGGACGAACACTTTCAAGGTAATGAATGAGTACCTGAACGCCAGCGTCTACGTCAAGCTCAAGGGAGGCGAGGGCGTCAAGGGAGTGCTGAAGAGCTTTGACCAGCACCTGAACCTGGTGCTTGAGAACGCGGAGGAGCTTACAGAGAGGGGCTCGAGAAGCCTCGGCACGGTGCTAGTCAGGGGCGACAGCATAGTAGCCATAAGCCCGGTTAAGTGAAAAGGTGATTGGCAGTGGTCAAGGGAACGGCCTCGTTTGGCAAGATGGGAAGGGGGTACACGCACATAGTGTGCAGGAGGTGCGGGAGGAGGGCGTTTAACGTAGCTAAGGGCTACTGCGCCGCCTGCGGCTTCGGCAGGAGCAAGAGGATGAGGAGGTACTCGTGGCAGAACAAGAAGGTGAACAGGGTAAGGATAGTGTGAGCGATAGGGCCAGCGTTTATTTTGGCGGCCCGGCCGCAAGTCCTCGGTGCGTGGTTTGGAGGCTAGGTGGGATCTGAACAGGAGGAAGCTTCGCGACCTCCTCGACAGGGAGTCCGTGGACGCCCTGCTGCTCCTAGGGGCCCCAAACATAACGTACGCCACGGGCATAAGGGAGCCCACCGGAGCCATGTTGATAACTAGGGACTGCGGCGACGTGATACTCACCTCGGTCCTTGACTATAACAGGGTCTCATCGATGTCGCCTAAGGACGTGGCAGTCAAGGCATTCTACAGAAGGTCGGGCGAGGCCTCAGTAGGCATGGCAATGGTGCCCCAGAGCGACCTAATAAGCGGAGGGCTCACAGACGCTGTCAAACAGGTCCTAGGAAACTGCAATGTTAAGTCAATAGGGGCTGACCTTCAGTGGGCTGACTACGCCTCTCTCAACGTAGCCCAGCAGCTTCAGGCAAGGGACTTGAGCAGCTCAATAGCTAAGGTGAGAGCCATAAAGGACGACTGGGAGGTGCAGGCGATACTTGACTCAATAGCCGCGGCAGAGCAGGCCTTCAGGGAGGCCATAGAGCTGCTGGACTCCAGCCCGTCAGAGAGCGAGGTCGAGGCCGCCTTCTACTCGTCATTGATGAGGCAGGGCGCCTGGGGCGAGTCATTTCCGACAATTGTGGCATTCTATGACCATACAGCGCTGCCGCACCACACGCCGACGCCCGTCAGGCTCCAGAAGCCTGGCCCCGTGCTGATAGACTTCGGCGCAGACATGTATGGCTACGCCAGTGACACGACTAGAAGCATGTGGCACGGAGAGGGAGGGGCTGAGTATAAGAGGCTCATTGAGCTTGTCGCGGAGGCCCAGGCAGCTGCTGTAGATCAGATAGCCCCAGGGGTCGAGGCCAGGAGCCCTGATCTGGCTTCACGCAGGGTGCTCGCCAAGGAGGGCCTGGACAAGTTCTACAACCACGGGCTTGGCCACGGCGTTGGGGTGGAGGTTCACGAGGTGCCCTACTTGGCCCCAGCGTCAACAGACGTGCTTGAGAAGAACATGGTGGTGACCGTGGAGCCAGGATTCTATATCCCAGGGGTCTACGGGGTCAGAGTGGAGGACATGGTCTTAGTCACAGCCAAGGGCGCGAGGCTCCTGACGCGGCTTTCAAGAATTATCAGCTAGTCCTTAAGCTGCTCATCATGCCCTCTATGCGGCTTCTCACCTCAGGCCCCAGCGGGGCGCCTGTCAGGCTCATAGTTAGCCTGCAGAAGCCGCAGACGTCACCGTTTGACGGCATGCCGCAGAGGCGGCACCTGTTGGGCGGACTGGCAGGCCTCGGGTATGATGGCAGGTTCCTCGCGAGCGCCCTGGCCGCGGATATCGTAAGGCTGGGGCTCTCGCTCTCAGCCCTGCTGAGCATATCCTTTATTATCACCTCAAGCGTCGAGGTCGACTTAAAGGGGCACTCTATGTCAACATAGTTCAGGCCGTAGACCTTGACGAAGGCCCTGGTCTCGTCCTCGTAGATGTCATAAAGGGGCCTCACCCTCTTGACGGCCGAGCCCTCGGACTCGCTGACCGGCCCTAGCTTGGTTATGTTGTCAAGCTTCTGCTCCATGAAGTTCTTGATGGCATAGGTCATGAGGTCGTTCATGTGATGTCCAGTGGCTATTGACGAGGCGCCTAAGGACACGGCCATAGCGTTAAGTATGTACCTTTTAACTAGGCCGCAGACGCTGCAGGCCGGCCTCCTGCTGCGCCTTATTATCTCGGGCATGTACATTCCCAGGAGCTCCTTGAGGTCCACTGTGACGCACTTAACGTTCTTAGCCTTTGAGCAGGAGTCCCTGAAGGCTTCAAGGGACTTCTCGGAGAACTCGCCCATGCCTAGAACTATGTGAACTGCAACTATGTTAACTCCCAGCTCTGGGGCTATTTCGTCAAGCACGTTCATGAGAGTTACGCTGTCCTTGCCGCCGGAGACGGCCACCAGGAGCATCTCGCCCCTCTTCACCATGTTGTACTTTATGATGTTGTTCTTTACCCTCTCCTTGACGTACTCCTTGAAGTGCTTATCGCAGAACCAGGCGTTGGCGTAGCTTAGCCTAATCCTGGCCGGAGCTCCGCACTTAACGCACTTAGCTTTTGGCGACTCGTAGACCTTGACTGCCGGGGCCTCGAGCACAACCATTACGGGTCCTTATAGGCTCTGCCATAAGTTATACTTAAAAGGCTCAGTATTGATGACTACATGCCGCCCTGCAGGCTGCCTGAATCGCTTGGCGAGGCGGCAACGGTCGCAAGCCTTGCGTACTTCCTTAGATTATACCAAACGTATATCAGAATGCCACCACCAATGATACAGAGGAGCAGGCTGTAGGCTAGGCCCTCCAGGCCGACCAGTATGTAAAGTATCCCTAGCATAAGGGCGCTTAGGGAGGCCCTTGAGTACTGCCCGGCGGTGTCAGGCCTGTAGACGAAGAGCCATGTGAGAACCCCAAGCACTATCATAAACGCGCTTACGCCCATTATCGCCTCAGAGGCCTGCCTCATAAGGGACTGAATTTGCGCGACTGTGTAATTATATCCTCTGGCCAGGGACTCGTTGTAGAGCGTCTTAGTGAGGTTAGAGTTAGGGTTGTAGGACGCTGAAAACATCGACATGGCGTACGCTAGGCTTACGGCGCCGCCCACAATTATCAGGAACATTGCAACAACTATAAGCATGAGCGAGGGTCGTTTGTTCTGATGACTGCCTTCCTGGCTCAAGCTCTTCCCCATCACCGCACGCTCTTCGGCCCTTAAATACCTCTATGACGTGTTCACGCTTGAAAACCTTAAGGTCAAAACCATAATACAATTGCGTTGATCACGCCATAGTGCAAACACACCTATCACTGCCTTTTAGCCCTGCCGGACGCACCATATATGAGCGTCCGATGACAGGCGCTCACTGGCTGATCTTAAAGATGAAGAGCAACGGGTCTGTGAGGACGCAACTTCTTTGGTATTTAACAGCCGGGCGAGATCCATAATGTCGTGTAATAAGACGAACATATTTTAAGGCTATGTCATGTAAGAGCTGGGGGTTAAGATGCCAGGGAAGTTCTCAACCAGGTATAAGCTCTCAAAGAAAGCCGTTAAGCAGCTCGCTGATGAAGCTAAGGCCAGGCTCGGCAATGTACCCGTTACTTGGGATGATTTAGAGGAAGCTAGATCCTCAGACTACACGGTGTACTTTGATGCTGGGCTCGCGTGCCTTGCTAGGGTTAGGGGAGTTCTGATACCTACGCTCATGTGCCTCCTGAGGAGGGGCTTCTCGTGGCTGCCGTATGTAGTAGTCGACAGGGGGGCCTCCCAGGCCATAGGTCGCGGCGCGGACTTGATGGCCCCCGGCATAAGGAAGGTCGTTGGCACCTTCAAGGAAGGCGACGTAGTTGCAATAGTAGATGAGCAGAGCAACGTGCCTGTTGGCGTCGGGAGGGCCCTTAAGGATAGCGAGACCATATCGCAGATGGCTAAAGAGAAGTCAAAGGGCAAGGTGATAGAGAACCTACATTACCCCGGCGACCAGCTCTGGAAGTTAATAAGTTAGCCCTTGACTCTCCTCATGCAGAGGTAGTACTTAGTATCGGCCTTAAGTCCTAGGGGAGGCGCAAACTTGAAGAGTATGCCCCACAGCGACAGAAGCGTGAACCCTTTACTTTCGTCCGCGGCCAGGTACCCGTGGCCGCAGAACTCGAAAGAGTCAAGGTCGTTGGGCTTGCTCTCATCTATGACAATCTCTATCTTATCCCCAGAGTTCACCGTGTAGATACTCTCAATTACGTCAAAAGTCACCGTCTCGCTCTGCCCCTCAGCCCTGGCTATCTTAACGCCCTCGAGCTTTGAGGGCTGAACGTCCTTGACCTCCAGGCTCAGGCTTACCATTTCAGCTCCGCTTACGCTCTGTGGGGCCCGCTTAAAAGCTGACCTCTCACGCCGGCCTGAAGGTGCGGTAGCCCGTGAGGCGGAGGCGCGGCGCACAAGTGCTGTTAGATATCGATCTCAAGAAGGCCCTCAGGGCTCACCCTCACTCTGTAGGTCTTAAGCGGCGGCTGCAGCTCCTTGTTGAACTCGCACTTTCTCTCAGGCATAACTATAGGCTGTGAAACCATGTCGCCAGTGAGCACGTCAAACTTAGCCTTGTGGAGGGGGCAGACAGCTATATGCCCGTCCTCGACGTCACTGAGCACGCCGCAGCCCATGTGGGGGCACCTGGCGTCCATGGCGTAGAACTCACCGTTATGCTTGACTATGAGTACTGGAGTATTGTCTATAATAACGACCGCGTGGTCCCTTGCATCAAAGATTTTAGCCATGACAGATATCTTACGAAATACCATACATAGGTCGCCTAGTTATTGCTGATCTAACGTTCAATTAAAAATCTTTGCATGGGGGCACCTAAGCCAAGGTCTAAGGTCGCGACGTATTGGAATAAAGCCTCGTCAGCGGCTGAGCCGCAACATAGGTCGCCTAGCTAGGATTTGAGGCACCGGCTTGGCGCCTCAAATGGGTTAGTCTCTTGCCGCGCTCAGGCCTTATCTGTGGCGATATTCTTATCACTTACAGGCTTAACCTTAACGTAGAGGCCCTGCCTCTCAACTACTATAACCCTGCTTCCCTCCTTGATCTCAAGGTCGCTTATGGCTGACCACAGCTCATTATCAACCCTGACCACGCCCGGCTTCGAAGGCCTTATACTTATGACAACAACGCCGCTCCTTCCAACGAGGCTCTCAGAGGGAGGCTTCATAGGGGTTATCCTCTCGAGGCCCTTGGCCACGATAATTATTATGTCCACTATAGCTAGAATGCCTCCGGAGAAAAGCCTCAGGGCATCATTATACTCTATGCCGGTGGCTATCAGGTAAGCCGCAACTGCAGTGAGCCCTATCACCAGCGCCGTGCTGCCAACCCCCCACCTCAGCCTTGAGAAGAAGCCTACGCTGGCCTGCCCGCCCATGCCTATCGCCTTAGCGTTACTTTATAGCTTTTCTCTGCTCCACATAAAAAGGGCTGAAGTTGAAGATAAAGCTCTTGCTCTGGCTGTTAGGAGTAACCCTCGTGCTGACGGCCATAGGCGCAGCCCAGCTGTGGCATGCGGAGGCCGCGTCAGCCCCAACTAGCAACGCCACTGTCGTGGTTGTTAACTTTGATGTCCCTGTGGACCTAGGGTCGTCAACCATGATGCAGAGGGCTGTGACTACTGCAGAGCTGCTGAAAGCTAAGGCTATAGTCATCGTTATGAACACCCCTGGCGGCTACCTGAGCGACATGCTTAAGATAGTGAGCTACATAGAGCAGGCTCAGGCCGCCGGCATACCAGTTTACACATACGTGCCCCCTGACGGTATGGCGGCCTCCGCTGGCAGCTACATAGCCATGGCCACTAACAGCATCATAATGGCCAACGGCACCTTCATAGGTCCCTCGACCCCCATAGTAGTTGGGGGCACGCCCCTTGAGCAGAACCACACCGAGGACGCGATGATAGCGTTTATGGAGTCGCTAGCAAGCAAGTGGGGCAGGAACGCGACGGCAGCCAAGATAATGGTAGTTGATGATAGGGCTTTCACTGCTGAGGAGGCCCTAAGGTATCACCTGATAAATAACGTCTCGAACAGCCTCTCCCAGGCCATGAGTGAGTGGGGCCTCACTAACGCGACTCAGGCGCAGATCTCCGAAAACGCTTATGAGCAGTTCCTGAGCGTTCTGAGCAACAGCACCGTTGACGGCATACTAATAACGCTGGGCTTCATGGCTATACTGATAGACCTCTTCCACCCCACGTTTATAGTGTCGGCCGTGGGCGTGACCGCCATAGTGATGGGCCTCGTGGGCGCCGAGATAATAGGCGCCTCGGCCATAGGCCTGACGCTGCTGCTCCTGGGCGCCATAATAATGTTCCTGGAGCTTAAGATGGGTCACGGCTTTGCAATGATAGCAGGGGCCATAACTTCAGCTGTGGGCATATACCTCTTGGCCATGGGGATACCCTACGTGGCCACCAGCGTCCCAACTGCATCTAAGTACGTGCTCACGGACTCCGTTGTGGCCATAGTTGGCGTTGTGCTGGGACTTTACATAAGGTGGATAGCCTCACCCATGAAGCGTAAGAGGGTGATGGCTGGGCCTGAGTCCCTGATAGGTGATGTCGGCGTCGTAGTGAGCGACCTAGCTCCCGTGGGCGAGGTCAGGGTGCAGGGCATCGTGTGGAGGGCCGTGTCGGCCTCTGGCGAGACCATAAAGGTCGGGGAAAAGGTAAAGGTAGTTAAAGTCGAGGGGGTAACCCTCTTTGTCGAGAGGGCCACGGGTGAGGACAAGGGTTCATGAATATGGATTCTGGCATCTTAGATAGGTTTAAGTAGTTCGCTAACTACATAGAAGTGGTGATTTGAGTGGGCTTAGCGCTTGACATAATAATAGCGTTTATCGTGCTCATAGTGGCCATAATTCTGCTGAGCGGAATAAAGGTCGTCAATGAGTGGGAGAGGCTGCCCGTCCTGATACTTGGCAGGTTTGCGGGCCTCAAGGGTCCAGGGATAGTGTACGTGCCGCCAATAATAGGTAGGGTTCCCATGAGAATATCGACGAGGCTTCAGGCCATAGCCTTTAGGACCGAGCAGAGCCTCACGAAGGACAACATACCAGTCATAGTTGATGCCGTGATGTACTACCAGCCCGTTGACCTTGAGAAGGTTGTGCTTAAAGTGGAGGACTACAACGTTGCCACCAGGCTCGCGGCTGAGACGACCCTAAGGGAAGTCATAGGCCAGACGATGCTCGATGAGATACTTACCGAGAGGGAGAAGGTGGCGGCGCTCGCCAGGAACATAATTGACAGCAAGACTGAGACCTGGGGCGTCAAGGTCACTGCCGTAGAGATAAGGAACGTCGAGATACCCCCTGACCTGGTCCAGGCCATGTCAAGGCAGGCGCAGGCCGAGAGGGAGAGGAGGGCCAGGGTGACGCTTGCTCAGGCCGAGTACGAGGCCGCCCAGAAGATGGTTGAAGCTGCAAACCTCTATGTTAACAACGACAGGGCGTTCATGCTGAGGTGGATGAACATGATATATGAGCTGGGCATGGAGGGCAAGAACATGCTCGTCTTCATACCTGCCAACCTGCCTATCGCAGGCCCGCCCGCAGGAGGGCCCATGTCCCCAGTGGGCCTCATGGGCGTTAGGGACCTAGTTGTCAGTGAGGAGAAGAAGCAGGGCGGAGGCCCGCAGGCGGGGCAACAGCAGAAGTGAGCTCAAGGGCCCTTATAATATCATAATGGCCCAAAGGCCTTTTATAACATCCGTATGGCCCTGCTGTAGGCTATGAGGCCTAGTATTGTCGTGAGCATAAGTGAAAGTGTTAGCGCGCTATAGCAGCGCTGGTCTATGAAGCCTAGCTGAAGCGCGGCTGACGCAATGGCAAGGCCAACCTCTCCCCTCGGCTCCATGCCAGTCCCGGCGAGCACCGACTCCTTCCCATTCCTAGTCATTGCGTAGGCGAAGGGCAGGACGCCGGCCAGCTTGCCAATTAAGGCGGCTGCGATCATGATCAGCGAGGCTAACAGGCCGGTCAGGCCCATTGTGGCTAAGTCGAACTCCGCGCCAACCACGACGAAGAATATGGACCCAAAGACCAGCAGGAAGGACCTCGAGAACTCCTGGAGCCTCTGGGAGCCTGAGAACTCGCTCAGCGAGACGCCAGCTATGAAGGCGGCTATTATCGGCGAGAACCCAAGGGCCTGCATTATGACTATTATGCCAAAGAGGACTACTAGGGACATCTCAAGAATGTACTGGCCTCCGACCCTTGACGTGAGGAACGGCACCACCTTTATTGACGTGACAAATATTATGATCCATGCCACTGAGTAGAAGGCCACAACCTTTATCACGCCGACAAGCGTAGTGCCGTGGGACTCTGAGACTCCGAAGGCTATTGAGAGGAGGATTAATGAGACCACGTCGTCTATCGCTGAGGCCGAGAGCAGGAAGTCGGCCCACTTGCCATTAGCCCTCGCCGACTGAAGAGAGCCCGAGACCACCGCTAGGCTGGTTGGCGCCAGGGCGGAGCCAACTATCATGGATACATCAAGGTTCAATGAGAGGTAGTCCCTGATAGCGACAATGAGCGCAAAGGGCACAAGGGCGCCCATGATAGCCCCAAGGGCGCCCCATGCCCCTGCCCTCCTCAGGGGGGCAGAGCCGTGCTCCAGGCCTGACGCAAATACCAGGAAAATGACGGAGAGCTGCGATAGGAACAGCACTTCAGAGCCAAGGTAAAACAGTTTAACGTTTAGGAGGCCATTTATAATGCCTCCCAGGGCGAAGGGACCCATTATCATTCCTCCTAGCAGCTCACCAGTTATTCTCCCATATCCATACTTCTCGGTGACGTCGCCCAGAACCTTGCCAACTAATATCATAAGCGAGAGGCCCAGCAGTTCAAGCCCTAACTCCTGCGAGGTTGGCCCCTGCTCTTCTAACATACCACGGATAAATTATAATGACAGCGCTCCCCTGCTCTGCCTGCCCTCAAGGAGGTAAGATATGACCTGATCCAGTCGGTGGTAGAAGTAGTTAAGTCCGATCACGTTATGTCTGCCCGTTTGAAGCATCCTGAGCCTGAGGGCCAACGCCATCTCGCTCAGGAGCTTTACCTCCGTGCTGATCCCAGCGTAGGGCCTTCTGACGACCTGAGGCTCCTTTGAAGACAGCTCTAGGGAGCTGAGCATCTCAGCCAGCTCTCTCAGGGCCTCTTCAAGGGAGCCGTCAGCTATGCTCTCAGGCACCTTGCCCTCAAGCTCCACAACTTTATATAAGGCCCTGGAGAGCCTCTCGTCCTCCAAGGCTCCTCAGCCTATAGTTTGGCAAGCAGAGGTTATAGGGCTAAGCCGCATTTATTTTTAGTGCTGCACTAGGCAGCGCGCCTCGGGCGGTGAGGACAAGAGGGTCTACCGAGCGGTGAGGAGTATCGGAACTCCCTAGCCCGGGGCCCATCAGGGCCAGCGCGGGCCGCCAAGATCAACTTTAAATATGGTGGAGATGCAGCTTCTCTGTGGCGGTGCTAAGCTTTGGCTAGAGTTGCAGTGATAGGCGCTGGGGGCGTGGGCTCCGTAGCGGCCTCGGTAATAAGGGGGGAGGGCCATGAAGTGATCCTTGTAGATAAGGCCAAAGACTCTCTGTCGAGGACCGCCGAGAGGCTCAGAATGCCTTACGCCGTGGCTGACGCGCTGTCGCCTGACGATGTTAAGAAGGCCGTAGGCACCGTGGACCTCATAGTTACCTCCCTGCCAGGGAGCATAGCCTACAAGGCCCTTAAGGGCCTGATAAACCTGGGCGCCAACATAGTAGACGTCTCATTCTTCCCTGAGGACCCGGAGGAGCTGGGCCAGCTGGCCTCTAAGGCTGGAATACTGCTGCTCATGGATGCTGGCGTCGCCCCCGGGCTCTCAAATATGCTCATTGGAATAGGCGACAGGAAGCTGGGAGGCCTTAAGGGAGCTAAAATTTATGTAGGTGGCATAAGCGAGAGGCCCGACCCACCCCTTGGCCTCGTGCCGAGCTGGAGCATATCTGACCTGGTAGATGAGTACAGGAGGCCTGCCAGGACGATAGTTGATGGCAAGGTTGTGGCAGTGGATCCGCTCTCAGGCCCCATGGGAACAATATACGTCCCAGGCGTTGGTGAACTGGAGTACTTCCCGACGGACGGCCTCAGGACGCTGCTCAAGAGCTACTCAAACGCGTCCTTCCTGGCCGAGTACACGTTGAGGTGGCCCGGCCACGTGGCCTTCATTAAGGGCCTCAAGAAGTTGGGCCTCCTTGAACACAAGCCAATACACGTCGGCAACTACGAGGTTATGGCTGATGAGGTGCTGGCCTCCCTTATATGGTCTATGAGGGTTAACTTCAGGGATATAGTAGTGCTCGTGGTTGACGTGTACGGCAAGTCTGGCGGCGGGATCAGGTTTACCCAGGTCACCAGGGCCGAGGACGGGACGACGGCCATGGCCAAGGTAACCGGAAGCTTCCTCGGGTTTGCCGCGCTCGCCGTGTTGGAGGGCAAGGTGAGGGGCACGGGCCTGGTTTACCCCGAGTCACTGGGCCTCAGCGAGGACGCCTCAGGGGACATAATGACAAGGCTGGCCATAAATGGCATGCCAGTGGAGGAGGAAGAGCTCGCAGGGGAACTTGAAATTCGCTGAGAAGGCCTTTAACCTCGCCTTGCAACGTCTCCCTAAGGTAAAGGGAGCCCTTGGTTAAGCTCAGCTACAGGAGGGGGCTGCTGGTAAGCGACTCTTACGCGCCGGGCCTAAGGTACGATGAGAAGATCGGGGGCTATGTCGGGCTGCCATATAAGTACTATGAAGTACTGAACTACATTCGAGAGTCAGGCTTAACCGTTGACGACAGGGTCCTTAACCCCATCCCGCTCCAGGCCCTCCGCGCCCCGAGAATTAGGCTCAGGGACTACCAGGAGAGGGCCCTTGAGGCGTGGAAGAGGGCCGGCATGAGGGGGGTAGTGGTGCTCCCCACAGGGGCTGGCAAGACCCTCGTCGCGCTGGCCGCCATCCAGGAGGTAGGAGCCGCCACAATAATCGTGGTGCCAACGATAGACCTGCTTCACCAGTGGAAAAGCGCAATAATGAGGCACCTGAGCGTGACGCCCGGCATATTGGGCGGCGGCGAAAGCGACGTGGCGGGCATTACGGTATCTACATATGACAGCGCGTACAGCAGGGCTGAGGAGCTGGGCAACAGGTTCGTGTTGGTCATTTTTGACGAGGTGCACCACCTTCCGTCACCCGGCTACATGGAGGTCGCCCAGGTGCTGGCCTCTCCCTACAGGCTTGGCCTCACGGCGACGCCTGAGAGGGAGGACGGAAGGCACGTCCTGTTACCTGACCTGGTGGGCCCCATAGTGATAAGGGTCTCGCCAGCGGAGCTGAGAGGCAAGTACCTCTCAGACTACGACATTAAGAGGGTTTACGTAAGCCTCACGGACGACGAGAAGTCAAGGTATGAGTCCCTGAGGGCCAGGCTAAGGGAAGACCTGAAGAGGCTCGGCGTCACGTTGAGGTCGCTGGAGGACTTTCACAGGCTGCTGTCGTTGGCCGCAAAGAACCCGGTAGCCAGGGACGCCGTGGAGGCCTGGTACGAGTCCGTCAGGATAGCCGTTAACTCTAGGGCTAAAATTGATTCATTGAGGAAGCTTCTGGCGGAGTACAGCGACAGGAAAGTGCTGATATTCACTAGGGACACGGAAATGGCATACAGGATCTCGCGCGAGTTTCTCGTGCCGGCCGTGACCTATAAGACGCCTAAGCAGGAGAGGCTCAAGATACTCGAGCTCTTCAGGAAGGGCGCATACAAAGTCATAGTGGCCTCGAGCGTGTTCGACGAAGGGGTTGACGTGCCTGACGCAAGCGTGGCCATAGTTGTCGGAGGCTATGGGACTCCGCGGCAGTTCATACAGAGGCTCGGCAGGGTCCTGAGGCCCGCGGAGGGCAAGAGGGCCCTCCTCATAGAGCTGGTGACGAAGGGCACGAGCGACAGCAGGCTGAGCATGAGGAGGAGGTCAGGTGCTGAGGTCTGACCTGGTAAGGCTTATAGTTAGAGGCGCCAGGGCCAGGGTGCTCTTCGCAGGCGAGGACGACCTGGACCTGTTCTCTGAGGTGTTAAGGCACCTCAGGCCTGGGCTTAAACTTGGGGAGGCCCTTGAGGAGCTAAAGCCCCTCAGGAGGATATACGACCCTAAGCTTGTTGACGGCATCACGGAGGTGGCCCTGAGGTATTTAGTGCTTGAGGAGGAGTCCCCGGTAAGTCCATACATGATAAGGCAGAAGCTCTTCGAGGGAGGCCCGGCCCTCTCTGAGGAGGAGAGGCGCAGGAGGCTCGAGGAGGTAACTAAACAGCTGGGTGTCGACGCTGAGAGGTTCATGTACTCTGACTTGGACCTTGAGCGCGTCATAGTTTCTGGGCCCGCAATAGGCCCCAGGGACCTCATGGAGGAGTATAACATGGAGGAGCTGGAGGGCCTCCTGCTGAGGTCCTACATGGTTACGCTTGAGGTCAGCGACAATTGGAAGGACCTGCTCAGGTCAATTAAGGCGATGGGACTCATGTACTATGCAAGGTCAAGGCCTGTCCAGGTCGACGTCTACGGGCCGGTGTCGCTGGCTAAGCTAACCGACAGGTACGGCAGGTTGATGGCAAGGCTTGTGCCTCACCTGCTCAGGAGCGCCAGCTGGAGGCTCAGGGCGCAGGTTGCGGTGGGAAGGACCAGGAGGATAGTGACCGTGGAGGTAACTAGCGACGACGCGCCTATGCCCACAAGGCCCACCGTCTCAGGCATAACGTTTGACAGCTCTGTCGAGGAGGACCTCTACAGGAAGCTCACCCTCCTGGCGAAGGACAGCGGCTGGCTGGTTATAAGGGAGCCGGAGCCCCTGGTGACATCAACTGGCGAGATAATGATACCAGACTTTGCTGTCATCAGTGGGAGCTCTAAGGTATTCATAGAGGTCGTGGGCTTCTGGACCAAGGAGTACATAAACGCCAAGCTCAGGAAGCTGGCCGGCCTCAGGGACCCCATACTTCTTGTCGTCAACGAGTCACTTGGCGTTGGGGCCTTTAAGTTGACTGGTCACGACGTTGTTTCCTACAAGGATAAAGTTAACGTGGCGCCAATATACGAGTGGCTAAAGGCGAGGCTTTCTAGTCACGCCGGGCGGCTGCCAGAAAGGTTAGACGTGGAGGGCAGCTACGTGAGCTTTGAAGACGTCGCTAGACGCTATGGCGTTACGGTTGACGACGTGAGGAGGTTTAATGGCACGGTGGAGGGCTACGTTAAGCTCAGGAACTACTTCGTCAAAAGGGGGCTCCTTGACAGCCTCAGCAGGGAGAGCCTTGAGGGCAGGAGGCTCTCCGAGCTGACCTCAAAGTATGGCCCCTGGGTTCAGGAGGCCCTGGCCCTAGTTGGCTACTCGCTTAAGTGGATGGGTCTGAACGACGCCGTGGTAGTAAAGGTCAGGGCACGACCCTAGTGCCCACCTCCTCGCCGTTAAGGGCCCTCAGGAGCGAGTCCCACCTGACTATCCTGGTGTTCGCGACCTTGGCTGAGGCCGCCTCAGCGATCTTACCCTTCATGCTGCCCGTGACGTCAACCCCACGTTTGGTTATGTCAGCTATTTCATCCCTTGGGCTTACAACCCTTAAGACCTTTCCCTCAGGGCCTATTACGCCATCGACGTCAGACACGTAGATCAGGCAGTCAGCCTTAGCCTCAGAGGCCAGCATGGACGCTATGGTGTCGCCGCTTACTACCACCCCTCCCCTTTCAGTGAGCACGGCGTCCCCATAAGTTAGCGGCGTTAGGCCGGCCGCGAGGTCCCTTAGCATCGGGGTCAGCTCACAGCTTCTCTCGCCGACACACATGCTGTGGGCGGTGTGAAGGCTAACGGGCACCCCGTGCGACAGGAGGCTGTTGACCACGGTAATTCCGAGAAGGAGCATCTCCCTCTGCACTTCTGAGACCTCGCTGGGGCCTAGCCTTCCTCTCTCGGAGAGCAGCCTGCTCACTATGTAATGTCCAAAGCTACCCCCGCCGTGGACTAGGGCCAGCCGTCCGCCCGCCTTGAGGTAGCTGGCCACCTGCGCGGAGAGGCTCTCAAGCACGTCCCACCTGACGGTCTCTGGCGAGGACTTATCGGTTATAGCGGAGCCCCCCAGCTTGACTACAGCTAGGTTGCACCTCAAGTTTCATCTCCGCGCTAACTTTAACTCAAGGGAAAATAAGCCTAGGCCGTAAGGCACATCAGCTCAAGCTCGCCAGGAAGCCCGGGGACCCACTCGCACTCCCCCTGGGGCGTCTGCACCCCATAGAAGAGGTAGGCTGCCGCGTTCTGAACCCTCAGCCTCTTAACTAGCTCACCCCTAAGTGGGGAGCCTGACGTAAGGGAGTCCGAGAGGTCCACGACGGCCTGGCCTATCATGTGCACCGCCGCGTCAAAGAGGCTCTCGCCCAGCTCCTGCCTTGTGGCCCCCTTTCCAACCACAGAGGACGCCCTGACCTCCATGTTAAGGTCTACCCGGCCCAACTGCAGGTCAACGACTTCATCCTCGCTCCTGTACGCAGCGGCCTTGCCGCTGGCGGCCACGTACCTCATGGCGTCTATGGAGCTCTGCCACCACGTGGCCCCCTCCCCCCAGGGGTCTGACATCCTTCCCATCTCGACTATCTCCAGCTCGTCCACTGTGTCCGAGTGCGACCTGGCGGTGAGGTAAAGGAGCGCCGTTGTTAAGGCCGCATAGGTGCTTGCAACGGGCCGCCTCTGGGGCAGGCCCTCTGACCTAACGTAGGAGCAGTCGTTCATGTTAAGGCCGCTCATCAGCCTTCTCCAGAACTCCCTGGCCTTTCCGACAACCTCCTGTGACAAGCCCTCGGCGCTGAGGTCAGCCCTTTCACAGTTCTCCTGGTACTTCAGCTCAAACTTCACCTGCTCGCCCGGCACTACTAGGTAAGGGTTTACCACCTCATCTATTGGAATGCCCATCACTATGAGGGGCAGCCTTAGCGAGAGCCTCAAGGGAGGCCACCGTAGATATCTTTACTTGCCAGGAAGCGGCACCACGGCGGAGGCGTAGCCAACTACCCAGTCCTTCTCGCCGGTCACGTCACCTGACGTTGCGTGCTTCAATATGACGGCCCTGGTGGCGCCCAGGCTTCTTCCCATGTAAAGCAGTGTCATCGCCGGGCCTGGCCCGCACATGGTTATGTCGTCTGCTTCAAGCACTCTGAAAAGCCCCTCGGGGTCCAGGGACTCCACGTACCTCAGGGCCTCGTTATCCTTTGAGACAGTCACGTCGTGGGGCTCGTAGTGGTTCATGTCACTGCTGGCCACGAAGAGCAGGTCAACCCCGTTCTCATTAATTATCTTGACTAGGGCGTCTGCTAGGTCCTTGGACACCTCAGGGTTCTGAAGCTTTATCACTATGGGGACGAGCTTAAAGTTGGAGTCAAAGATATACTGAAGGAATGGGACCTGGACCTCCACCGAGTGCTCGTACAGGTGCGCCTCATTATCGAAGGTGAAGTACTTGGTATTTGATATTATCAGTTTCTCGACCTCTCTGTCAACCTCAACAGTTCCAAGGGGGGTCTCCCACGCGTCCCCCTGCCAGAGCGAGGCGGCCTCGCCGAGGCCCGTGTGGTTGGGGCCTGCCACCACAACTACCTTGGGGGCTCCCTCCTGAGCCATGTTATAGTAGCTATGCGCGGCGACGGGGCCGCTATACATGTAACCTGCGTGGGGCACCAGGTAGCCAACGCTTGTCCTATTCCTTGAGGGCGGCGCCTGGGGGAGCTTTCCTGGGCCAAGCCTGTGAAGGAAGCTTGACTCTATTGACTTTACAAGGTCATCCCTGTCAGCAGGGTAAAAGCTGCCAGCGTGGGCGGGCTTCCTTATTTCCTGCACCAGCTCTTCACCTGGGCTAGCTGGGCGATCAAAATTTAAACAGTTAGCTCCTGCCGTTATCATCGCTTGTCCTAACCATAGGGTGGGCGGCGACCCCCTTCATCCCCGAGTGCCTAGCGAGGGTGCCCGAAGGCCTGAGGGCCGAGAGCACTGCAGCTATGGCCAGAAGCCCAAGGGAGACATGGTAGGCAAAGGCCTGGGCGTTGAGGTAGCTTACCATTAACGACGAGGGGAGGTGGCCGCTCAAAGTGCCGACAAAGAGCTGGTAGACGTAGTACGCAGGCAGGGCGGCCGTCACCGACGTCAAGGAGACGGCGAAGCTCAGGATCATTCCCGTGTTCCTGAACGTGGTTAGAGTCCCAGAGGCGACCCCATACCTCTCCCTGGGAGCTGACGATATTACGGCTGTCGTGTTTGAGGGCCAGAAGAGGCCGCCTCCAAGGCCATAGATGCCCTCCACCATGGCAACCCACCAGAGCGGGGTCCTGGCGTTCATCATCGCTAGCAGGAACAGCGCAGCGCCCTGTATTACAAGGCCTGCCGTGGCTATTGGCCTCGGACCATACTTGTCGGTCAGCCTGCCCCCTATGGGACCAGCTATCATGTTGACGGCGGCCATGGGTATTATTAAGTAGGAGGCCGTCAGCACTGGCAGGCCGAATATGCCCTCAAGGTAGAACAGGAGGAGGAAGTTTACCGCAAACATGGCCAGGCTCTGCACGGTTGCCGTGAATATTGACGCCGTGAACATTCTGTTGTACTTAAACATCCTGAGGTCTACGATAGGGTCCCTAACCTTATACAGCTCCCAGAAGGCGAACGCCGCGAGCAGCGGGGGTGCCGCCGCAAATGACAGCAGCGTGTACACGTCGGACCACCCCCTTAGGAGGCCTAAAGTGAAGCCCAGCTGGAGCGCGAGTATACCCAAAGTGAACAGGACGGCCGCGGGCACGTCAAAGTTTTCGCCGACCCTCCTGAACTTAGTCTCCCTGAGGGTCGCGTAAGCCCACGCCGTCCCAAAGATTCCTATGGGCACGTTGATCAGGAATATCCACCTCCACGTGGTATACGTTATTATTAGCCCTCCTAGGATTATGCCGAGCACCGTGCCCGAGGACCACACTATGGAGTTAATGCCCAGCGCCCTGCCCCTCTCGTTGACTGGGAACGCCTCAGAAATTATTGCAAGGGAGTTTGACAGCATCATAGCCGAGCCTATGCCCTGCAGGGCCCTGAAGGCCACCAGCTCAAGGCCGCTCTGGGACAGCGCCGAGAGCAGGGAGCCTATTGTGAAGACTACGAAGCCGGCGTTGTATATCTTCTTCCTCCCGTAGGTGTCGCCGACCCTTCCAAAAGTGAGCACCAGGGAAGTGTTGGCGAGAAGGTAAGCTACAACTATCCAGACTATGGTCACGTAGTCGGCGTGAAGGTCCTCAGCTATGGGAACGAGTGCCAGGAGCACCACGGTGCTGTCTATTGCCGACATCAGCGAGCCGACGCTTGTAACTGACAGCGCCTTCCACTTGTACTCCAAGCCGGCCACCTTGAGTATCAAGCTAACCGAAATATCTTATACCTTACTATTAACTTTTGCGGCTGCACAGAGCTTAAAAACTAGGCCGAAAGCCAAGAGTGCTGGTGGGCCCGTAGTCTAGATTGGTTAGGACGCCGCCCTGACACGGCGGAGGTCGCCGGTTCAAGTCCGGCCGGGCCCACCACCTGCCTGTAAGTTGGCCGGCCCCTACGCCCTGAAGGGCAAGGCTTGTCGTTCGTTCTGTGCCATGAAGGCAAGCGAGTTATGTACATAAACGTCCCTAAATTCAGCAGCGTAGTGTAAGGGGTTTCAGGGCTAGAGATCATGACGAAGCTGTTGGTGCTGAGCGACGCTCACGGAAACCCTTATGCCTTACGTGCCGTTATTAGCTCTGAGAGCTACGACGAGGTGCTGTTTCTTGGGGACGCCGTGGACTATGGCCCAAGGCCAGGCGAGGTTATAGACATACTTAGGTCCGTTGGCGCAAGGGCTGTCATGGGGAACCATGATAACGCCTTGGTTCACGGCGTTGACTGCATGTGCGGCGAGGAGACTCACTGGGTAAGCGTCTTCTTCAGGGAGAACTTCACGAAAAGGCTGGTTTCCCGTGGCGATTTAGCGTTTATAGCTTCATGGCCTGAGCGGCTGGAGCTCGACCTAGGCTACATGGGGAGGTCGATGGCAGTTCACGGTTCCCCCTCAAGCCCCCTTTACGGCTACGTCTATCCATGGCTTGATGACGACTCCGTAAGGAAAATGCTAGTGAGGAGCCTCAGGCTCTCATTGCCCGCTGGCAACAGGCCGGGCTATTCCATGTACCTGGTGGGGCACACGCATTACCAGTTTATGAGGAGGGTCGGGGGCAGTCTCCTCATGAACCCGGGCAGCGTGGGCCAGCCAAGGGACGGGGACCCGAGGGCGGCCTACGCGGTCATTGACGTTGATAACGGTAAAGTGGAGCTAAAGAGGGCCAAATATGACGCCAGCCTCGTTGTCAGGGACCTTGAGGCCTTAGGGGTGCCGGAGCCCTACATGGGTGCCCTTAAGCTGATGTTCCTGGAGGCCAGGGTGCCTTCAAGGGCCCGGGGCTTAGCTAATTAACGTTCTGAACCAAAGGATCAGGTGGCCGATGAGCGATAGCAAACCGGCTGAAGCGGTGATTGAAAGCTCTCGTGCGAGGCCGAAAAACACGTAGGCCCAAAAAGTCATTGAAGAGATGCCGGCTCAGCCTATGTAAAGTATGGGGCCCCCGTAGACCTCGTCAAGGAACGCCTCGGCGCCCTTTATGTCGTCAACCACGTCCGCTAGGTCCTCCTTCTTAATGTTGTAGAACTGGGCCGCCAGGGGACAGGCGTATATCTTGAACGAGTCCCTGTAGAGGTCCTTCAGCTCCTTTATCCACGAGTACCAGTCCTTGACCTTGCCGGAGCTGATCGACTCCTTGAGGTTCTTCAGGTAGGTCTCCACGTAGGGCTTGAAGTACTGCGGGAACGTGGTCAGGTCTATGTCGTCAGTGCTCAGCTTGGGCAGGACGTCCTTCTTAAAGGCAACCAACCCCTCGTTAACCAGGTGCACCCTTACGTCATAGCCCATGGCCAGCGCCGTGGCGCCGTATATTATTAGGCAGCATATCCTGTTGGAGGCGCCTGAGGCGAACACTATACCCAGCTTCCTCTTCCCCTCGCTCAAGGCTCTCGCCGCCCTTTAGAAAAACGCTTGAGGCTATTATAACTTTCTCTATATAGAGCAAACTAACGCCCGTAGGCCCTTGTCATGTCCCTGAGCCTTCTCGCGGCCCTCCTGAGCCCGTCAAGCGATTCAAGCCTCCACCTCCAGTTGTTGCCAACAGTGCCCGGCGTGTTCATCCTGGCCTCAGGGCCCAGGCCGAGCACGTCCTGGACTGGGAAGATGGACACGTCTGCCACGCTCATCATGGCGAGCCTTATGAAGGCCCAGTTTACCTCCCTAGTATCCCTGAGCCCCATGTAGTTCATTGCCTCGCGCCTCGCCCTGGGGGAGGCCTCGTGGAAGAACCAGCCAACTATTGTGTTGTTGTCGTGGGTGCCCGTGTAAACAACGAAGTTCCTGCCGTAGTTGTGCGGCTTGTACGGGTTGTCTGGGTTGCCGTCCCAGGCGAACTGCAGCACCTTGAGGCCAGGGAGGCCAAGCCTGTCCCTGAGCTGCACCACGTCAGGCGTTATGAACCCCAGGTCCTCAGCTATGAGCTGGAGCCTCGGCACCTCCCTCATAACCCGCCTGAAGAGGTCCTCCCCGGGACCCCTGGCCCACCTGCCGTTGACGGCGGTCTTCTCGCCCGCCGGCACCTCCCAGTAGGCGGCGAAGCCCCTGAAGTGGTCAAGCCTGACGGCGTCGAATAACTCCGAGGCGTGGGCGAACCTCCTTATCCACCAGGAGTACCTCTCCCTCCTAAGCGACTCCCAGTCATAGACGGGCGTGTTCCACAACTGCCCCGTCCTGCTGAAGTAGTCGGGCGGCACCCCGGAGACGTAGGTTGGCCTGAGGTCACGGCCCAGCTTGAATATCCTGGGGTTCGACCACACGTCAGCGCTGTCATAGCTCACGTAAATCGGTATGTCACCTATTATCCTTATGCCGAGCCTCCTCGCGTGAGCCCTGAGCGAGGACCACTGCGAGAAGAACTCGTACTGGATGAAGTGCTCAAGCTCCACCCTCTCCTTCAGCTTCTCGCGCCAGGCCTGCAGCTCGCCCCTATCCCTGCGCCTAAGGCCCTCGGGCCACGAGGACCAGTCGGAGCCCTTGAAGCGCTCCCTCAGCGAGACGTAAAGCGCGTAGTCCTCAAGCCACCAGGAGTTCCTGTCAAGGAACCTGTCGTAGTCGCCGCTGGGCTTAAACCTTGAGAAGGCCAGCCTTAGGAGCCTCATCCTGTGCTCATACGTAAGCCCGTAGTCCACCCTGTTCGGCTCTCCCCGTGGGAGGGAGGCGAGCTCATCAGCCGTGAGGAGCCCCTCGTTTGCCAGCAGCTGGGGGCTCACCATTATGGGGTTTCCAGCGAAGGCTGAGAGTCCGCTGTAGGGCGAGTTGTCGTGCTCAGGGGCAGTGGGGCTCAGGGGCAGCACCTGCCAGTACCTCTGCCCCGCATCCCTGAGTATTTCGAGGAACTCGTGGGCTGAGGGGCCCAGGTCGCCTACCAAAGGGGAGCCTGGGAGGGAAGTTATGTGCAGCAGTAGGCCGCTTCCCCTTTCCACTTAGCTTCCCCGCTTGAAATGCTGACAAAGAAAGAAGTTTATTAAGAAAAAGGGTTACATGCCTGGCTTAAGCCCAGCCCTCAAGGCCCTTATCGAAGCGCCTGAGGCGCCGGCCGATAAAAGCATGAGCGAGGCGAACGAGAGCGTCACCCCAAGCGACGAGAACGGCGTCAGGCCCATGCCGAACAGGTAGTCAATTCCGGCCATGGAGCCTGGGGAGTACACGGAGCTGAGCGGGAGCCCCAGGGCGGCGTCAAGTATCATGGCAAGCGTCATAAGCCCTGCTATGGCGGCCGTGAGAGCATACGCCGCCCTCAGGGGCCTCAGGAGGAGCGTCACCCCCGCCGCCACACTGAAGGCCGTGTAGGCGGCCAACAGGTAATAGTGAAGAGGGGCCGTGGCCCTAAGCGCAGGGTCAAAGGCCAGCAGGTAGCCCTCAGGGATGAGCGATAGCAGTGACAGCGCTGGCGCCGACTTGCGCGGCCCGAGGAGCCCTAGGCCAAAGACAGCGGCCAGCGAAAGTATGACGACAACAACAAACGCGCCGAGAGGCGCGAGGCTCGAGCTTGAGGACGAGGGTGATGGCACGGTAGTGGTGTAGGTGCTTGTAGTAGTTACGGTTTTCGTTGTAGTCACAGTGGTCGTGGCAGCGCTGGACGGCGTTGTAGTTGTAGTAGAAGTCGCGCTGGTAGTTGTAGTGCTCGTTGTAGTAGTTGTTGTGGCAGTGGTGCTATTGGACTTAACGTAGACGTAAATAGTTGCCGGCGAACTTGACGGATCGTCTCCTGTGGCGCTGACGTTGACCTCGTAGACTCCGGAGGGGGCATTAGAGGCCACGGTTATTGTCAGCTTGCCTGAAAACGTGGGGTCACCTGACGAGGGTGACGCCGTGACGCTTACGTAGCTGGACGACGTTACTATCTTGACGTTGGTTCCCCAGGTGTTGCCGCTCACCAGCTTAACTGTAAATGATATTGTCGTGGAGCCTCCTGGGTATAGGGTGACGTTATTGGCGCTCACTACCACCTCTGAGGCCCCGTAGCCGTACTGGGCCATGGCCACGGAGGGCAGTAGGGCTATGAGAAGGGCTGCGAGGACAAAGATGCCTAGGAGTCTCACCTTACCCACCTGCGTGCCCCCTGAGGGGCGATGGGCTTACGCCTATCTCTATAAGGAGAAATACCTTGCCTGCCCAGGTATAGACAGATATATATGATTTCTAAAAGAAAGGTATTCTCTCAGAGCAGCCATTTAAGTTGGCGTCGGGCTTATTGGTATGGCGAGGGAGCCAGCAAGAGGGAGCGGCTTGCAGGGGCTCGAGGAGAGGCTAAGGAGGCTGAGGGAGCTTCAGGACGCCATACTGAGCTGCAACAGGTGTCCAAGGCTCAGGAGGTTTGACGTCGAGGTTGGCCTCAACCCGCCCAGGAGGTTCAGGGGCCAGGCCTACTGGTCGAGGCCGGTTCCAAGCCTTGGGGACCCCCTGGCCCCAATAGTGGTGGTCGGCATGGCTCCAGCCCCTCACGGCGGCAACAGGACAGGCAGGATGTTCACGGGGGATCAGTCAGGGAACAACTTCTTCAGGGCTCTTTACGAGGCCTGCCTGGCTAACAAGCCCACCAGCGTCAGCAGGGACGACGGGCTTCAGGTGTACCACGTTTACATAACAGCCTCGCTTCACTGCGCCCCGCCTGATAACAAGCCCCTCAGGGAGGAGATAGGCAACTGCTTCCCGTACCTCAAGGAGGAGCTGAGCCTCCTGCCCAACGCCAGGGTCTTCGTGGCCCTGGGAAGGCTGGCGTTTGACCAGCTCTGCAAGGTCTTTAACGTCAGGTTTGAGTTTAAGCACGGGGCCGAGTACAGGCTGCCGGACGGCAGGTGGCTCATAGCCAGCTACCACCCGAGCCCGAGGAACGTGAACACCGGGACGCTGACGATAGAGGACCTCAGGAACATCTTTGAGAGGGCTAAGCAGCTGGCCGGCATAGGTGATAAGTGTGAGAGGCCCAGCTGAGGTGGTGCCCAACCTCTACGCGGGGCCAGGCTGTGTCGACTTAGATGAGTACGACATAAAGGTAGACGTGATCATAACGCTTGATCCCTCGTGCCCGGCGGAGGCGACGGGCTCCTCGAGGGAGGTCTACCCCATAAGGGACATGGAGGTGGAGCCCATAGGTAACACCGCCTCCGCGATTGCTGCAATAGCAAAACACCTTGAGCAGGGAAGGAGGGTTTACGTGCACTGCTACGCCGGCTGCGGCAGGACTGGAACCGTGGTCTCAGGGTACCTGATACTCTTCAGAGACATGAGCCCTGAGGAGGCCGTGAACGCCTTCGAGGGGGCCAGGGGCTGCGGGCCGGAGTCCGAGGAGCAGCTGATGTTCCTCGACCTGCTTGAAGTGATGAAGAGGAGGCTGGGGCCGTGGGGCACAATAAGGGAGCTGTCGCAGGGGATGGGGCTTGGCGACGTCCTCTCAGGTATATGAGTGCATGGCCAACGCCTCGGCGCTCTCGCTCGGGGCAATCCTTGAGCCCCTTGCGCATCCAAAGCCCGGGGCGGTGACAAGGGTTGAGGGCCAAAGGGACAAGGACATCTTCGACTTCGCGTTAAACCACGAGGCGGTGGAAAGGGGCGCGCTGGTCGCCTGCGTTAAGGTCGCTGAAGGGGCGGAGGACCCTATAGCGGCTGGCCTTGAGGAGTACCTGAGGGCAGTTAAGGAGATGAGGCTAAGGGCAAACGTCGGCCTGGGCCAGGCCCTCATGATAATTCCCTTGGCCTCGGCGTCGCTGGGCAGGCCAGACATTAAGGGCCTCTGCAGGAGGGCCAGCGAGCTGGTCAGAAGGTCAACGCCCAGGGCCTCCGAGGTCTACTATGAGCTTCTCAGGCTCTTCACGCCGTCGCACCTGGGCAGGTACTGGGGGCCTCTCCCTGACGTCAGCGAGGGCAGACCCACGGTTGGCCTTGGGGAGGTGTTAAACGCCGTTGACGATATAACGTCCCAGGAGGTCGTCAACGGCTACAGGCTCACACAGGTCGTGGCCGAAATTATGAGGAGAGAGGCTAAGGAGGGGTACGAGAGGGCCCTGGTTAGGGCTTACTCATACTTAGCCTCGGCTGTGCAGGACTCCCTGCTCGCAAGGTCTAAGGGTATCAGGGCGTCACTCATAGCAGTCGCAGAGGCATCATTGGCAAGCAACTTTGAGCTGTTAGACAAGCTATGGAGGTCCCGGAGCTGGAACCTAGGCTCCATTCTCGATGTCCTGAGCGCGGCGGCCTCCCTGCTGGCCTATGAAAGCCTAGCCCTAATATAAAAACTTATTAAAAAGTGATAAAAGCGAAAGAAGATCAGAAAACTTAATGGAGTAGCTGCGTGATGTAAGGCTAATGCTATTCGGCCTCACGGCCACGTCGTCGTATATGTTGCAGTTACGCCATCAGAGGTCGATGCTACTATTTCTACAGCCGTGCCTGACGCTGGCGGTGTTGACAGCGAGCATGTAAAGTAAAGGGTAACGCTCTTGCCTGGAGGTATGGTAGTTGAAGAAGAAGGTGATGGCGAGGATGTGCTACATATAACGGAGGAGGTGGTCACGTTCTCAACAGCCATGTAGTTAATGGTGGCTGCAGTTCCGCCTACGTTTTCAACCGTAGCGTAGACTGTATAACCTCCAGTACTTGAAGTTATGTTCCCTCCAACTACCTCTATCTTCGTGTATAAGCCTGCATTGCTGGTGTGAACGCCACCTACAAGGCCGCTGAGCCAGGCGTATATAAGGACCGCGGCAGCTATTGCTATTATTATTAACATAACTACTGCAACTATATCTGAAATGGACCTCCTACTTCTTGCCATGCCCGGCGCCTAAGGTTTTTATACCAAAATATACCTAAATGCGTTTTTCTCTTCCCTCCTTTAGAAATCATATATGATAAGGCGTGATAGGTATTACCCAGGCTCAAAAAGAGAGCCCCGGCAGCTTTCCAATGCCCAGGGCATAGTTGGTCAGCTTAACTGACTGCTCGCCGTCGCTGAGGCCTGTGAGCGCCCTTATGGCATCTACGTTTTCTGGTACCACTATGGACTCCTGGTGGACGGCCTGTATGAAGGACACCTCGTCTCCCTTGGATAAGACGCTCTCCTCAAACACCACGAGCTCAGGCACGTCACCCCTGGGCCTAATGTGCCTAGCCGCATCAATGATCTGGGAGGTGCCCTCCACGCCAGACTTTGAGGCGCTGACCACCAGTACCCTCGGCGACGACCTCAGGGCGTCGAGAACCTCCTCCCTTGAGGCGTTCCCCTTAAGCTTCATCGTCACGTAGTGGACGTGCATTAGGGTGGTGGGCACCACCACGGCGGCCGTAGTTATGTCGAGCCAGGGGAGCACGGTCCTCACGTCGCCCGCGTGGTGGCTGGGGACCCTGGGCGGGTTGAGCACAACTGAGTTTATGGGACCCCTCTTGACCTCGTGCATGTCGGCCGCCCTCCTGACAAGGAACGCGTTGACCGCCCTGACACCCACGGCCGAGTTGATCGCGCATATGGACCTCAGGAGCCCCGTCGTGTTGCACGAGACCACCCTGGCGCTGTCCTTGCCGACGGCCTCATCGTAGTTGCACAGCGCGCTGAACGAAACCTGGGCTACAGAGGCCTCCTCGCCCCCCTGGAAAATCGCCTTGACGCCGGCCTCCCTGTAGAGCTTAGAGTAGGTGGCCCCCACGCCGTCCGGGGTCGCGTCAACTATGACGTCAACCTCCCTCAGCAGGTCCCTTATGGTGCCGCTGACCTCAAGGCCCGCCTTCCTGAACCTCTCGGCCTCGGCCTCCCCCGGCACGTAGACCGGTATCCCAGCGCTCATGGCCTGAGCGGCCGCGTAGTCAGGTTTTGTCTTAACCACGCCCACCAGCTCCATGTCAGGCTGGAGGCCCGCCGCCCAGGCCACCCTCCTGCCTATGGTTCCATAGCCGTTTACCCCTACGGCGACCTTGCCCCTCACGGCCACCCTCCCCTGGCTATGAACTTTGAGTAGGAGTAGGCCAGGGCCTCGACGCCCGGCATCTTAAGCCCGGCCGCAAGGTAAAGCATGGCCCCTCCGGCGGTGCTCGTGTAGCCAACGGCCTTCCTCAGGCCCTCCTCGACCCATGACAGCGCGGCGCTGGCGTGTCCCCCGCCGACAAGCACGAAGGCCCCTGACTTCAGCGCGGCCTCAAGGAGGGCCACGGTGCCCCTCCTGAACCTCGGGTCCTCCACCACGCCGGCCGTGCCCTTGAATATCACGGCGTCAGAGGCGTCTATGACGTCCCTGTAGGCGGCCACGGTCATGGGGCCTACGTCCTTGGGCACGCCGCTCAGCTCCTGCCCGGCCTCCTGGACCTCGACCTCGCCGTCGGGCCTCTCGACGACATAGTCTACTGGAACCATGACCTTGCCCTTCTCGAGGACCCTCCTGGCCCCCTCAATGACTTCAACTCCAAGCGACTTAACTATGTCCTCAGCTGGCCCCAGGTACTGGCCGTAGGCCTTGGCGAACGTCAGGGCCACGAGGCCCCCAGTCATAACTGTTCCCTTGCCTATCAGGTTTGGCATAACTTTAACTACGTCGTCAACCTTGGAGCCCCCTATGAAGAATGACCTTGAGCTCACGTCAAGCACCTTGGAGAGCCCCCTGAGCTCCGACTCCATGACCCTGCCGGCCACCGAGGGGAGGACGTAGGGGAAGCCGGCGACGCTCGGCTGGCTCCTGTGGGCCGTGGCGAAGGCGTCACCTACATATACGTCAAAGTGGGGGGCAAGCTCCCTGACCAGGAGCGTCTTAACGAGCCTCTCGGGCTCCGCCTGTATGTTCTCCTCGGCAAGGAGCCTGACGTTGTCTAGGATCAGGACGTCGCCGGGCTCCAGGGAGTCTATTGCCCTGAGGGCCTCAGGCCCCGTGACGTCCTTAACGAACTTCACCGAGGTGCCTACCAGGGGCTCGAGGGCCCTGGCGTGCTGCTCAAGGTGGTCGAAGTCGTCACCTCCAGGCCTGCCCTGGTGGGCCATGACTACAACCTTCGCCCCGGACTCGTGGAGCTCCCTTATGGTCTTGGCGTGGGCCTCTATCCTGCTCCTGTCAAGGAGCCTGCCGTCCTTCATGGGGCTGTTTATGTCAACCCTTGCCAGGACTCTCTTGCCCCAAAAGTTAAGGTCGTCCATGGTGCCTACTATAATTCCCCTGAACCTCACGTGAAGCAAGAGGCGCACCAAGCATCTTTCAGAACCAGAAATATAAAAATTTTGAAACAAGGGGCCTAACAATAATAGGCCTTGCCTCCCCCCGGCGTCCTGAGTGAGGGAGTTGAGGATCAGCTGGTGCGGGCAGTCATACTTCATTATAGGGAGCGGCAACGCGAGGCTGGCCATAGACCCTCACGACGGCGACAGCCTGGGGCTGCCCAGGTGCGAGGCCAAAGCAGATTACATTCTGGTGACCCACGACCACTACGACCATAACTCCGTTGAGACCGCCAGGGGGCCAAAAACTAAGGCCGTGGCGTTCTCAAGGGAGGGCTCCTTCACTCTGGGGCCCTTCTCGGTGACCGGCTTCAGGCTGCCCCACGACCCTGAGGGCGGATCCAGGTATGGCTGGACCACAGCCTACCTCGTTGAGGCGGAGGGACTTAGGGTTATGCACATGGGCGATGTGGGCGTGGGCCCTGTGGACTATATAATCAGGTCAGTGGGCAAGGTTGACGTGATCATGGTGCCTGCCGGCGACGTGACCACCGTGAAACAGGCCGAGGCCCTTGACTGGGCCGCGAGACTTGGGGCAAAGCTGGTGCTGCCCATGCATTACTGGGTCGCTGGGTCTAACGTGCCGCTCGACCCAATAGACGTGATGCTCTCGCTCTGGCATGGCTCTGTGACAAAGTTAGGCGAATCTCTGGATATCGAGCCAGGCAGGCTTAACGGCCCTGCCCTCGTAATATTACCCCTGGAAAGTGAGCCGAGTTGAGCAGGGCGCCGCCCTTTGCCACCGGCAAGGTGGTTAGCGATTACACGCCGCTCTTCCTCTACTGGGAGAGGGCCAGGGCCGAGGGCAGGGAGGACCTGGTGGAGAAGTCCATGCTGAGCGAGGACGACTTCAAGTTCATTGAGGGCCTGGTTAAGTCGTCGCCGTCAATGACCCTCCTTGAGCTGGTGGACGCGATAATGACCAGGTTTCAGGGCAGGGTTGACCCAGGCGTTGCCTCAAGGGCCCTGGGGGAGCCCGAGGATGTTGCCGTCGAGAGGCTCCTCTTTATAATAGCTGGGTGGCTGGTTGAGGCGGCCGAGTCGTTCATGATGCTGGGCCTTAGGTCCAGATACCAGATGCCTAAGGATTAACCTTCTCGTCAACCTGCTCCGGGAGCCTCCTCGAGGAGAGGGAGGCCAGGCCTATCTTAGCGGCTATCTCTGAGAGCTTAACTGAGAGCCTTGGATCTGCGACCCCCCTCTCCAGGGACCAGTTCACGTAGTCGTCTATCCCGTCAAGGAGTTCGGCGGCCACCATCCTTGAGATCTCCAGGGCCTCCTCGGGGCTCGCGGACTCTATGGCCCTTTCAAGCACCCTATCTGATGGGTGCGTCTCACCCTTGAGGTACTTGCTTATGGCCGCCGGCGTCACGCCTAGCTCTTCTGCCAGCTGCCTCACGCCCCTTCCTGAGGCCATCAGTTCTATGATCTTCCTTCTGGTCTCTTTCCCCAGCAGGTGTACATAACTGGGCAACAGCCGCACCGTGGCTTGCTAGGCCATCAAGCTAATTGGGGTGTTAGAAACCCTTCGTGGGCCTTACGCCTTATAAATGCCTGGGAAGTTCCTACATCCCGCCTGAGTGCGACAACAGCGCAAGAAGGTCGAACTAGCTCTATAATAAAGGCTCAGAGGCCCAGGGGGAGCCTTGAAGAGCGGCGGTTGGGGGCCCCGACGCCCCTGCGTATCTCTACATCTATCCTGGCGTCCATCATGGAGCTCTTGGCCTTAAGCTCCTGTATGGAGCTCTCCACCACGTCCTGCAGCCCCTTGGGGGTGCCAACCTTCTCCAGGGCCTCCTTGCCCGAGGAGCTCACGACCAGCTTCTTGTACCTGGGCTCCGCCTCAAGAAGGCCAACATATAGCAGCGCGACAACGTCGTTCTTCAGCGCCGGACTGTAGGGGTCCTGTCCCACCTTGAAGAACTGGTAGCCCAGGTCGAAGCCCTTCTGCTGAACCTCGCTAACTATCATGTGAAGGGTCCTCTCGTGTATGGGGCCCAGCCTGCTGACCAGGTACACCAGCGACATGAGCTTAGGGTTCTGGAGCACCTTGTCCTTGGTGACCACCTGGGTAGGCGTTATCCTGAGCTCCTTGGCTGACCCTGCCTTCTCGTCAACGGAGGCCTCCTTAAGCTTTGGCTGCTTTCTACCTCCCATAACCTCTCACCTAACGGGCTCACCTGTTTAGGGTCCTCAGGCCTTTAAAAAGTAATGCTCAATGGTTAACTCCATGAGCTCCTCTTGTTGACATAATCAGAGCATATAATCTTTACAGGAGGCGCAGTTGCAGGGGGTAGTATGTCCAAAGGCTTGGCCTTCCTGCTGGCGTCGCTAATAATAATAGCGTCGTTAGCTGCCACGTCGCCTTCCGTGGCAAGGGCCCAGCAGGCGTCGTGGAGCAGGAGTACCTGGATACTTTTGCCTGCCGTGGAGGGCACAAGCGGGGTGGTGACGAACACGACAATAACTCTGTCCTACCCGGGCAGCGGCCAGGTCACGGTGAGCGACAACACGGGACCAGCGCAGCCGTCAACGCTTTACAGTATGGAGACGGCGTTCATGGTAGCCATGACTTACGCTGGCCTGAACTGGAGGTACTACAACCTCAACGTTCATATAAATGTGAGCGGCCAGATATCGGGGCCGAGCGGCAGTTTTGGCGTGATGCTTGCAGTCTACACTTTGGCCACAGGCCTAAACGACACGTACCTCCACAGGTTCGCCATAACGGGGGCGGTGTCACCCTCGGGCCTCTCAGGCCCCATAGGAGGGCTTCCCTACAAGTGCGAGGCGGCGAGCAGCAATGGCCTTGGAATAGTGTACCCGGTGGGCAACCTTGAAACTGGCATAGCGTCGTGCAACGACACGGACCAGGTGCCCGTGGCCGGCATAGTGGACGCCCTTGTTAAGGTTCTTCACTCGTACAGGTTCAATGTAACGCTGAGCGTGGAGCCCCTGCCCATGTTTAACGCAGTGATGGAGAACGTCGCCACGGGCTTCATAAATGAGTCCACCTCGCTCCTGCGCGGCGTGAACCTGTTTGATGAGCCGCAGCCCCTTCAGGGGGAGGTGGAAGGTTACATAAATGCAAGTGAGCAGGATATAGGCCTGGCCGAGAAGTTCCTCAAGACTCTCTCATACGCGGCCGCCAGCTACGCGTTCACGGCTTACATCAATGCCCTGGCAGCCAACTACACAGTTTGGGCCTACAGGGCCTACCAGTCTGGGGAGGGGCTCTCCCAGTTCTTCTCATCCCAGTCGAGCGCCATAACATCTGAAGCCGAGAGCCTAATAGCTCAGGCCGTAGCTTATACCAACAGCTCTAACGGGCTCGCATATGACGAACTCGCGGCGACCGCCTTTGCGAGGCTGGCCGACTCCATATACTACGCGGGCTACGCCTCAAGTATATCCCAGGAGGTAAACGTCAGCGGCGCTTACCTGCCGGCCTACTACCTTGGGGTGGCCAAGGCAAGGATACAGAGCGCCATAGGCTGGCTGATCGCGGCCAACGCTACCAGGGGGACAGGCCCCCTGATATCCCCTCAGTTCGTCGCCTCAACTGCAAGCTCCGTGGGAGCCTTTACTGACACGGCGATAAGGTATGCTAATTCCCTGATAAGTTACTATGTACAGGAGTTTGAGAGTGTAGGGGACATAGCGGACGCCCAGGTGCTGCAGTCCATGGAGAACGACCTCAGCTTCCTCGTCAGTGAAGGCGATCACATGCTCTCACAGGGGTACTACCTGGCGGCCATAGGTGTCTATGAGGACGCCCTCACAAACGCCCTTAACGTCATATTCATAGAGACCCAGAGCTTCTCAAACCCAGCTGTTATCAGCGCTTACGCGAGGGAGCTCGAGATGGAGTACTCCCTGCTGGGCTCCGCGCTGTCGATGAGGGGGCTCAGCAGCTCACTTGACGCCTCATACATGAGCTATGCCACCACGTTGATGCCCTCGGACCCGCAGGACGCTATCTACATAATGGAGAGCGCCGTGGTCGACGAGCTGGTGTGGTACATAGGGGCTGTAGGCTACAGCGGCGGCGAGCCTCAGGCCGTAAGCACATCGCAGTCAGGCCCCAGCCTGGGCGCGACGCTGGCCCTCGTGCTCGCCGCCATGGCTGTGGGCGCCATGGCAGTGGCGGCCATCTCGCTGAGGTCATATAAGAATTACATAAGGAGCGTCAGCCGCCCATGAAGTCAAGCAGCGTCTTCCTCGCCCTCGCAGGCTCCTCCGCCTCCTCAGCAGCCTCCTTGATGTCCTTTGCCAGGTAATCCTTTAAGTCCGGCTTGTAGAGTGCCGCAGCAGGGTGATAGGTCGGTATAACAGTTAGTTCAACGCCCCCTATGGAGACCTTCACCTTCCTCCCCCTCTCGGCTGTGACCCCCCTCCACTGCTTTCCCGCAAGGGACATGAGGGCGGAGCCGGCGGTGTTGCCAAGGGCCACTATAACCTTAGGCCTGACTAGCGATATCTCCTCCTTCAAGAACCCTATGCATGCGGCCACCTCGTCCTCCGTTGGAGTCCTGTTGTTCGGCGGGCGGCACTTTACGACGTTAGTTATGTAGACGTCCTGCCTCCTGAGGCCCGCCTGCTCAAGCAATGAGCTAAGGAGCTGCCCAGCGGCGCCCACGAAGGGCCTTCCCTGCTCGTCCTCGTTCTTCCCCGGGGCCTCACCAACCAGCATAATCTTTGCGCTGAGGTTCCCCTCCCCTGGCACCGCGTTAGTCCTCAGCCTGTGGAGCGGGCAGGCCTTGCAGTTCCTCACCCTCTCCGCTATGTTGTCGTAGGAGGCCTTCTTGTTGTCAAGGCTCACCGGGGACACCTCCAGGCCTAAACAAATGTTTTTGGGAGAGGCTAAAGCCCGTCTCGCGGCGGTTTTACCCAATGCTCTTGGCGGCCGCCGCGGTGACCTGCACCAGCTGCCCCTTACTGGCGTTTGAGAGGCTAATCACTATAATGAGGTAGGTAGACCTATACGATGCGTACACGAAGGTTATGTTATAGACAGGCGCGTAGGGCTGGACTACGACATAGGTTATGCCGTCAGCGGTCTGAGGCGCGATATTAAAGTGACCCTCCACAGCGCTCATGGTCCAGTTTATCTGAGTGGAGTTAGTCGCCCTGAAGACCTCTATGCCCAGCTGGTAAGTTGTGTTAGGCGACACCTTAGAGTAGTAGAAGTACCCTGTGACCCAGAGGGGGTAGCCGCCGTTGGCCTGGCCAGTTGGGCCTATGAGCTCAAGTCCATTGCTCAGGTTCAGGGTCTTGCTGGTGCCGTTGAGGTATCCAACGTCCAGCTGACCCTTCTTTAAGTTCACGACAGCTACAAAGGAGCTGTTGCCCAGCATCGTCCAGTTGCCTCCCAAGAGCGAGGAGAGCTCGCTTGAGTTAACGGCGCCAGGCTTGGCCGAGAGCAGTTGCCCTAGGCTGGTGCTGCTTGAGGGCTGCGTTGCTGGGTGCCTTATGACAATAAAGTAGTAAAGACTGCCAATGACCGCTATCGCTATCACGGCGGCGACCGCCGCCAGCACCTTCAGGTTCAAGTCAATCACGTCAAAAGTTACCTTGTACGCGGCGTTTTTATGCTGATCTGGGGAATAGCTTATAGCTGCAACGATTCTACGAAGTTTAACAGCTAAACGTAGGCGCGAAACGCTGATGGGGCTTTGACGAGACCTCTAGAACGAACTGGAACAAAACAGAACAAAACTAAAACACTAAAAAGTTAAGGTAATAATAATCTATCTTAAAGTAATTCTCTTGCGGTCTCTTTTTATCATTAATAGTATTACAGTTATGAGCCTGGTCCTCAGCCCTGCGCCATCACTTCAACCTGGAATGTTATACCATAGGCAGAGTCCTGTCCGTCCACGTCATAAACCCTAACTATGTAGTTGCCCGGCTTCACATGCATGGGTATCTGAAGGATGATCGTTGAGTTCTGCCCTAGGGGTACTTCAAGGGCGAAGCCCGTTGAGTGGGTTAAGTGCCCAGGCAGGTCGTACTTGTTGGTTATATCGCTTGAGGGTATGTGGGCCAGCTGGCTTTCATTCCACTGGTAAAGCACGGTGCCGTTAGGGTAGAGCACCTGGACAAGCGATATGAATCCGCCGTAGGTGTCAGGCCCTGCTACCCTGGCTACCTGGAGGAAGAGGGTGCCGTTCTCGTAGAGCCTGGTCCCGTAGAGCTCGTAGGCCGGAGTCTTGGAGTAGTTCACGAGGTGGCTCAGGCCGCCGAAGTTTATCTGGTACATTGCAAGGGTAACCCCAGTGACGAAGATGAATGCTACTACGGCTATAGCCTCCATGGACTTAACTGAGACGCTCATGAAGCTCACCCCTCACCACAGCGGTATGTGCATTTTACCTACCTTCAGGCCCTGCGGGAACCTGCTTGAGAGCAGCTGGTCCAGCGAGAGCCACCTGCTTCCAGTGAAGATGAACATGAAGGCCGCAGCTCCCTCAACCACTGCTATCTGCCACTCGTCAACGCACGTGGGCCCCAGCCAGCCCGCCCCTAGCCCTATGCCCCACGAGAGCAGGGCGAGCGCAAGGCCCGAGAGCCTGGTGAAGAGGCCAAGCATCATCAGGAGGCCGAAGAGCGCCTCCATAGCCGTGAAGAATATCAGGAACTCATAAAGGAGGGCTGGGTGCAGGAGCACGTATTCAAGGGTGCCCCTTATTGGTGCCCACGCGTGGGGCAGAAACGTTATCAGTTTGCCTCCGACGTAGGCCGAGGAGTGAGGGTTCAGCTTGTCTGGGACGTTTATGGTTCTCCTCACGAAGGCCGAGAAGAACATGAAGCCAAGGGTCACGCGGAGTATAGGAAGGTACATCTGTGTGGTCTCAACGCTCCTGCTCATATATCTCACAAAACTTTTAAGTAAAACGATTTTGTTTAAACGTTTTTAGCAAGTAATTAAATATATCAATTAAGCTCATATAAATAACTTTATAACTATTTTATTGTTTAATAAAACTAGCGACTGCGGCAACCTATGTGGTGCTCCTGACTACATACCTTTCATGGCTGAAGGTGAGGTGGTGGGGCCGCCGGGATTTGAACCCGGGATCACGAGGGCCCAAGCCTCGCATCTTACCAAGCTGGACTACGGCCCCATGGTGGGTGTGATCCCTCCATACATTTAAGCTTTAGGATTCAGGCCCCGTGGGCCCTCATGACGCCGGGGGTGGGATTTGAACCCACGCACCCTTGCGGGTAACGGGTCTCGAGCCCGTCGCCTTGGACCGCTCGGCCACCCCGGCTCGTGTGCTAACTTGTTACGAGGCCCTTTTATCGCTTCCACCCAGGACAGCTGGCTTCGGCAACGTTAAGGTCCTTGCAGCAGAGTTCATTAAGTTACTTTAAGGTCCCCAAGGGAGTATGTCGTGAGGTAGGGCAAGGTGGTCAGCAGGAAGGCCTTCGCCCAGGCAATAAGGATGCTCACGTCTAACAACGTCAAGTTCACGCTGATAGGGGGCAGCGTCATAGCAATAGCGGTAGGCGCGAGCGACCTAGGCGATGACGTGGACCTCTTCGCAGAGTCCCCCAACGTGATAGATAACGAGGACGCGTACCGTGCTATGGCTGAAGCCAACTCGTGGGACTACGGGCAGACGTGGCTCGGCACCCCCAGGATAACTATGCTAGTGGAGGGCGAGGAGGTGCCGGTGGAGCTCTACGACAACCTTTATGACTTCTATGTGCCCGAGGACTTCATATCCAGCGCAAGGAGGGTTGAGGTGGAGGGCGTCAAGGTGAAGTCCATAGGCGTGGAGCACTACCTGGTGCTTAAGGCCAGGGCTGGCAGGGAACAGGACGAGGAAGCCCTGAAAGAAATAGGGGGTCTTGTGAAGGGCGGCAGGCTGAGGGTGGACAGGGGCAGGGTTGAGGAGCTCGCGGGCGAGTTCGACGAGAAGCAAGTTATACTTAGGAGGCTCCGGGAACACGGCATAATTTAGCATCACATGAATAGCTTGAGCTAATATTCCCTAGCCGGTCAGGGCTACTGGGTGCCGCACGTGAAAAGGCTAGCCAAGATAATGGTTACCATGGGTCCCTCGACGCTTGACTACGCCATAGTCAGGAGGATGATGTCTGCGGGGGCCGACGGCTTCAGGATAAACATGAGCCACGGCGATGAGAAGCAGTGGGCCACGTTCCTTGAGCTTATAGACAAGGCGTCCCAGGAGCTCGGGGTTCACGTAGCCAAGGTAGCGGACCTTGAGGGGCCGAGGGTCAGGCTGGGCGAGTTCCAGGGGGTCGACATAGCTCCAGGGCAGCAGGTCAGGTTTAAGTACAAGGATGCCCAGGGCGAGGGCATACCTGTTGACAACAGGGCCTTCTTCGCATCCCTTGAGAGGGGCGACAGGGTGCTCGTGGACGATGGTAAGGTCGTGCTCTCCGTGGAGGACATAGAGAGGGACTCCGCCACGCTCAGGGTGATAAGCGGCCAGAGGCTGGAGCCAAGGAAAGGTGTCGTGCTGGCCGGCAAGGAATATGACCTGCCCCCGGTTACTGAGAAGGACCTGCAGAACATGAAGTTCATAGCTGCCAACAACTTCGACTACGTTATGGCCAGCTTTGTCAGGAGCGCCAGGCATGTGGAGATCATAAGGAAGGCCCTGAGCGACGCTGGGGCTAAGGACGTGAAGCTGCTGGCAAAGATAGAGACGCCTAGCGGGGTCAACAACATAGACTCCATACTTGACGTAGTGGACGGTATAGTCGTGGCCAGGGGGGACCTGGGCATGCACTTCCCACTCGAGGACATACCGGTAATTCAGAGGAGGATAATAGAGGCCGCCAGGAGGAAGCTGAAGCCGGTGATACTGGCAACGGAGATATTCATGAGCATGATAGAGAGGCCCCTGCCCACCAGGGGCGAGATCTCCGACGTCTACGCAGGCATTGAGGAGGGGGTCGACGGCTTCCTGGTGACCTCGGAGACCTCCATAGGTAAGTATCCTGCCGAGGTGGTCTCGTGGCTGAGCAGGGTAATAGAGGAGGCTAACAAGAACGTGAGGCCCAGGCGCGTCGACCAGCTGACGTCAAGCCTGGAGAGCAGGATATCGAGGGGAGTGGTGGAGATGGCGCAGAACGTTGGCGCTTCGGTGGTGGTCTACGCCCATGACTTTGACGTCGCCAGGCTAATATCAGCGTTCAGGCCGGGCACATCGATATACGTGGGCGTGCCCACGACTCAGCTGGCCAGGCAGCTCTCGCTGCTCTGGGGCACAGTGCCAGTAGTAGTGGGGCCTGCCGACAGCGAGGAGCAGGGGCTTGAGGCCACGGAGAAGGAGCTCGAGAGCAAGGGCATAACTGGGCCCGGAAGCCTGCTGGTGGAGCTGTCCTGGACCCCGGACAGGAGCACCGCTGTAGTTAAGGTAAAGCAGGTCTTCTGAGCTACCTCCTTGACTTTGACAGCACAAAGACCCCATCCTTGACCTCTAGGACCCTCTTAGACGTCAGCCTGTCTATCGCCAGCCTCCAGTAGCTGCCGAAGTCCTCAGGCTTAACGCCGTACCACTCAATGAAGAGCGACTTAAGGCGGTCCTCGCTCAGGCCTCCCTTAGCCCTCTCGTCCTCCCTGAAGATCCTCTCTATGAACTGCGTCAGGTCCTCAAGGCGGGTCCACGGGTACTGGAACCAGGCCCAGTCCTTAACTTCAAGGTAATAGTAGTCGGGCTTGAACTTGGCTACGGGGCTTATCCACTGCAGCGCTGCAGTCCTGACCTCCTCAGGCTTCCACTCGCTCGCGATGAAGTCCTTCGCTAGGGCAAGCGTCTCGCCAGTGTCTACTATGTCGTCAACTACCAGGACCTTCAGGCCCTTGGCCTCAACCGAGTAGGGGTTCCTTATGATGGCCTTCTGTGACGCCTTAGCGGCCTCGGTCCAGTGCTGGCTCTGCAGGCTCATGAGGTCACTTATGCCGAGGTAGTCGCACAGGAGCCTGGCAGGCACGTAACCGCCCCTCGCCACCGCCACAACCATGTCGGGAAGCCAGCCGGACTCCTCTATCTTCCTGGCAAGGCCAAGGCTCCACTCAACTACCTCGTCCCAGGAGACTAACTTGGTGACCACTTTGGGCACAGTTATCCCCACTGGAGCCACTTGACCACATTTAAAAATATATCGGAGGCTACGCTTTTGTGGGCCGGGGAGCCTATGGGAAGGATAATAGCCGTTGACATAGGCGCTACCAACCTGAGGGTCGCCCTGTTTGAGGGCGAAAGGCCCGTCGCTGTAAGGAAGACGCAGACGCCTAGGACCAGCGGCAGCGACCTAGTTAAGGCGATAGTAGACCTGGTAAGGGACGTGAGTGGGGGCTACGACTTTGAGGCCATAGGAGTGGCCTCCATAGGCCCCCTTGACCTAAGGAATGGGACCCTGCTCTGGGCCCCCAACCTGGGCTATGGTAACGTTAACATAAGGGACTCCCTGGGCAGCGAGTTCCAGAGGCCGGTCTACCTCACCAACGACGCGCTGGCAGGCGCCTGGGCTGAGAAGGTCCTGGGGGCTGGCAAGGAGCTCGAGGACCTGGCCTACGTCACTATGAGCACGGGCCTTGGAGTAGGCGCTGTAGTTGATGGTAACCTCATAGTTGGAAGGAGGGGCAACGCGCACGAGCTGGGACATAGCATAGTTGACTTCGAGTCCGAGCTCAGGTGCGGCTGCGGGGGCAACGGCCACTGGGAGGCCTACGTGGGAGGGAGGAACATACCCAGGACGGCCCAGTACCTAACGTCCAGGTGGTCAGGGCCTCGCACTAAGGCCTTCGAGCTCGCCTCCAGGGGCGAGCTCAGCCCAGAGGCCCTCTACTCAATGGCCAGGCAGGGCGACGAGTTCGCGCGCTACGCGGTGAGCTTCATAAACAGGGTCCACGCGGCCGGCATGATGAATATAATCGCCGCCTACGACCCCGAGGCCATATTCATAGGGGGCAGCATATACCTGTACAACGAGGACCTGATAAAGGGCGAGCTAATAGAGTTCATGAAGGAGTACGTGGGCGTCTTCGGCGTGCCTAGAATAGAGAGGTGCACGTTTGGGGACGACGAGGTGCTTTACGGTGCCGCGGCCACAGCGATAAATCCGCCGCAGGCCATAGCTAGGAGCGCCTACAGGCCAAGGTAGAAACACATTTTATTAGGTCACTTAGATGGCTGGATAGGGTATCCAGTGAAGGAGCTGAGGAAGTCGTCGGTCCCCGGCTACATGATATTTGCCCAGTCGTTAAGCTCTATAGCGCCCCTCAGCTCGACCGCCGCCCTGCTGACAATAGTCATGGCCCAGTCCCTAGCGTCAGCCCCTCTGGCCACAATCCTCGGCGTGGCCATGTATGGGATCTGGGTTGCCATAGGCTACAGCTACTCTAAGGTCATAGCTTCCTACGGCGGCACCTACGAGTTTGCCAGGAGGTCGGCCGGGGAGGGCATAGCCAGGGCCGTCGGTTGGACGTACTGGCTTAGCTACACCGTGTACATATCGGCCATCTCATCATACTTCGCTGGCGCAATGCTCCCCGTGCTGCTCCCCGCCTCGAGGCCGCTCACGGAGCTCGCGGCCATTTTAGTTCCGCTTGCCGTGGCAGGGCTTGCGGTGACTGGCACAACTGCCCCCCTGGGGATCACGCTCTTCACCTCAGCGGCGGAAGTCGTAGTGATCGTTCTGCTTGGAGCGTTAGTGCTGATGCGCACTGGGCTTAGGCCCCCCAGTCTCTCAGTGGCCCCCCAGGACCTCTTCGCAGGCTCCATGGCGGCCGCCTTCACTGTGGCAGGGGGCGGGGCCTCGTTCTTCATGGGTTACGAGGCCAGGAGGGGGTCAAGGGACGTGAGCCTCTCATTTCTTGCAGCTTTCCTAGTAGGCGCAGCGACCATATCCTTTGCCGCATACTACGAGGTCGCCGCGGCTGGCTTCACAGACCAGGGGGTCTCCTCGCTGCTAGCGGAGACCCAGTATCCAGGGCTCTGGGTAGCAGAGAGGTTCGTCGGAGGCTGGTTCCCCTACCTCTACGTGGCGCTTACCCTGAGCAGCCTCTTCGGCACGCTGGTGGCAGCCTTCATGGCAGTGCAGAGGCTGACCTACGCGCTAACTGGCATCAGGGTCGACAGGTCCGCGATGCTGGTCCTAGCAGTAGTTGTAGGAGTTAACCTAGTTGGAGCCGTGGCTGGGGTGCTTAACGTTTACTTCTACTCTGTAATAGTTTCGCTCACTGCGCTGTTCACTTCCCACTCAGCGATATCTCTGCTCTATGCTGCGTTCTCGCGGAGGTACCTGAGGAGCGCCGCGAAGGGTTTGCCGCTCGCCGTGGGGGGAGCGGCGCTGATGATAGCTGGGCTCTACTATGAGGTGATATCCCAGGGCCTCAGGGCGGCGCTGGTCGGGGTTCTGCCCACGGTGTGCGTGGCGGCGGCCGCAGGCCTCGGCGGAGCGGCTGCCTTCAGGGCTTTATATAGGCGTAGCCCTCCCTCTCAAGCTCAACTATCCTCTTGATGCCCGAGTCCACAACCTCAACGCCGTCGATGAGGTCCTCCTTCTTGATTCCGAGCGCCCGCAGCGATATCGAGCACACGAAGAACTTCACCCCCATGCTGAGGAGCTCATTAATCTGCTCCCTGGCGTAGTCGTCCAGGGACCCCCTAAGTATTGTCAGGGGTCCCCTGACGTTGAATACAAATGCCACCTCAGCGTTCTTCTCGCCGACGCTGTCGAGCAAATTATAGGCGTTCCTCAGGGCAGCCATCAACTTCTCACGCGAGTCCTCGTCAACATGTATGACTGCCCTATACCTGGCGCTCACGGTTGACCCCAGTGGCAGGGCTCCGCCGAAAATTTAAGCGGGCGACAGAGTTAGCTGAGTCCCCGCGTTAAAGGAGCGCGGCTTAGCCGCCTCTGAGGTCTTAAGGCTAAGGCTCCCACGATAGTGCCTGCAGCTGTTGGCAGCTAGCATTTTACTTCTTTAACGGCTACTGCGACCCCCTGGGAGGGGGCTTGAATAGCTCTAAGAGCTGCTCCACCTGCGCCTACTGGAGGCCGCACGTGGTTTACCCTTTCGTGGGCCTCTGCACCGCCTGGGGCAAGCTCACCATGGACGACGATGGCTGTGAAAGGCACGCGGATCTCAAGATAGATCCCGGCTCGTTCTACTGGGTGCCGGAGCTCAGGACAAGAGTGAACGGGGAGGAGGCAAGGCTGCTGGTTAAGGAGGGTGTAAGGGTGTACGTGGCTGCATATGTTGACCCCGACGTCAGGGAGGAGATCTACGGGGCCTTTTAAAGGTCTGTGTAGGCTTTAGGGGCAAACTTATAGGTAATTTGATCTCACTTAATAAGTCCTGCTAGGGCCAGAGAGCACGGTGTGGGGTGCCGCTGAAGTTGAGCGAAGCAGTGGACCTTGACGTCATGATAGGAGGGCCCCAGGGAGGCGGCATAGAGTCATCAGGGCAGATGATGCTCAGGGTCTTCATGCTTAAGGGATATGACGTCTTCGGCATAAGGGAGTACCACAGCGATATAATTGGGGCCCACAGCTATTATAATGTAAGGGTGAAGGCCTCAAGGCCCAGGAGCGTGAGGCTTCCTGCTGACGCGCTGCTAGCGCTAGACGCTGAGGCCATATTTACGCACTATAATGAGCTGAAGGAGGGCAGCTACCTGATATATGACGTGGACTCCTTGCAGACCAGGATAGAGAAGATAGCGCCCATGGAGCCCGAGGTAAAGGAGAGGGTGATAGCTGACCTCAAGTCTAAGGGAGTAGAGCCGATAGCGTCTGAGCTGGTCAAGTACCTCTCCAAGAACGGCATAAAGACCATCGGGCTCCCCCTGAAGGATCTCCTGAAGCAGACCGCGGACAGGCTTAAGACGACGGTTGTGAGCGTCTCCAAGAGCGTTAACACTATGACAATAACTGCCCTGGCGACAGTGTTGGGCATAGACCTGAGCGCTGTTGAGAGGTCCATAAACCTGTACTTCTCAGGGAGGAAGAGCATCATAGACTCTAATGTGGAGGCCGCCAGGGTCACGTACGAGTACGTCAGGAGCAACTTCGGCATCTCCAAGGAGCTCCCCGATGGCCCCCACAGGGGTAAGGTGAGGATGATAGCAACAGGCAACGACATAGTTGCGATGGCTAAGATAGTGGGCGGCGTCGGGCTTGAGACGTACTACCCGATAACGCCAAGCCAGGACGAGGCGTTCTACATGGAGTCCCACAGGGTGTTCGACCTTGACGAGGAGGCGAGCAAAGCGCTCGGGACCAGCAAGATGAACTCGCTGACCCTTCAGGCCGAGGACGAGCTGGCGGCGCTCAACATGGCCATAGGTGGAGCCATAGCTGGCGCCAGGGTGGCCACCACCACGAGCGGCCCCGGCCTCTCACTTATGAATGAGGCGATAAGCTTCGCAGTGATGGCCGAGGTGCCGGTCGTCATAAGCGACTGGATGAGGACTGGGCCCTCAACTGGAATAGCCACAAGGCAGGGGCAGCAGGACCTCCTGCACGCCATATTTGCTGGCCACGGCGAGGCGTGGCCAAAGATAGTGATCGCCAGCGGCGACCACCTGGAGGCGTACTATGACACAATAAAGGCCCTCAACTGGGCCGAGCAGTTCCAGGTCCCTGTTATTCACCTGCTTGACAAGTACATGGCCGCAAGCATGATGAGCTTCGACAGGGAGGACGTAGATCCATATAAGGTGCCCCTCACGAGGGGCAACTACGTGTCAAACCCAGGCCCTGACTACAGGAGGTACGAGATCACGGAGGACGGCATAAGCCCAAGGGCTCCGCTTGGCTCCGTGAGGTTCCTGGTATCAAGCCTTGAGCACAACGAGTACGGCATTGTGACCGAGGACCCCTCGACTAGGGAGAAGATGATGTTAAAGAGGATAAAGAAGATGGAGGCCATAGAGAGGGGCATACCCGACTCAGAGAAGGCCGTGCTCCACGGGGATCCTGACGCCAAGATAACTATAGTGTCCTGGGGGTCCACTAAGGGACCGATACTGGACGCCATGGAGAGGCTCAGGGCTGACGGCCTCAGGGTTAGGTTCCTTCAGATAAAGACGTTCCTGCCGTTCCCAACGGAGGTTGTGAAGGGTATCATAGGCTCGTCGGACGACGTCATAGCAGTTGAGAACAACGCCTTCGGTCAGATGGTTATGGCCATAAGGATGTTCACGGGGCTTGACATAAAGAAGAGGGTTGCGAAGCTCAACAGCAGGAGCCTCATGGAGCAGGAGGTTTACAATGGAGTTAAGAAGGCGCTTGGAATGAAGGAGGGCCTGGTGGTGGTGAGCGATGGCTCGTAACTGGATGGACTACAAGACGGACGCGTGGGTCCAGTGGTGCCCTGCCTGCGGCAACTTCGGCATATTGACAGCCCTGCAGAGGGCGCTGGCGGAGCTGGACCTGCCGAACGAGAAGGTCACCATAGTCTCAGGCATAGGGTGCTCCAGCAGGATGCCGTACTACGTTAAGACCTCCAACGTGCACACGCTCCACGGCAGGCCTATACCCGTGGCCCAGGGCATAAAGCTTGCCAACCCTGACCAGGTAGTTATAGTGGCCTCAGGCGACGGCGACCTCCTGGGAATAGGTGCTGGTCACTTCGTCGCGGTTGGCAGGAGAAACATAGACATAAAGGTGCTACTGCATGATAACGCCGTCTACGGGCTCACCAAGGGTCAGGCAGCGCCGACGCTGCCCCTCTACGTCAAGACCAAGGCCCTGGGACAGCCCAACATACAGAGCGCCGTCAACCCGCTCATGCTTGCGTTCGCCAGCGGCTACACGTTCATAGCAAGGGCCTACGCTTACCACATAGATCAGCTGAAGGAGATGATAAAGGCCGCCATAAAGCACAAGGGGACCTCCCTCATTGACATACTTCAGCCGTGCCCGACCTATAACGACATAATGACCAAGGAGTGGTACGAGAAGAGGATATACTACCTGGACAAGGAAGACCCGAGCTGGGACCCCAATATAGAGAAGCCCGAGGACGTCAAGAAGATACCGAAGATAGTAGAGAAGATGCTGGAGTGGGACACGAGGATACCCCTGGGCATATTCTACAGGAACACCATGATAGAGCCGTTCGACGTGAGGATAGAGAAGATAATGCCTGGCTACCTTCAGAACCCGCCGGCCAGGAGAGTGGTCGGGGTTAACGGCAGGGCCCTGACGAACCCATTCGACGCATTCAAGGACAGGCTCGTGCCCACTTAAGTTTAAGGCCATAGGCTCAAGTTTTCCTTTCTTTTGTTTCTGCGGTCCGCGCCCTCGGAGCAAGGGCCGAGCTTACGATAAGTATAGTTGAGGCCACCAGCACTGCCATGATGAGCCCTCTGCCGGAGCTGGGAAGGGTCACGAGGAACGGCGCAAGGCCCCCTATCACTCTCCCAAACAGGAGCGACAGGTTAATAGCTAAGCCTTCGCTGCTCCCTGGGAAGAGCTCAGTTACCCACGCGCCCGCCGCAGAGAAGAAGCCGCTGGCAGCCACTGCGACAGCGTAGGCTGTTGCAAACACCGCTTTGTTGCTTGTCAAGGCTAACATAAGGGCGCCTGAGGCCGCACCCATGATGCCTGCGATCGCCAGCGGGAGCCTCCTTCCAACCCTGTCCGAGAGGGCGCCTATGCTAACATATGATATTATGCCGGCGGCGCTGGCAGCGCTTATAACTACCGATGCCAAGGATCCGCCTATGCCAGCTAGCGAGAGCGTGTATGTTGGGTACGTTAGGAGTGGAACCGTCAGTATAAAATATGATGCCATTATAGTCGAGGAGAACAGAAGGGGCTTTGCGGGGATACTTGAAAGCCTGAGGGCAACCGCTTGTCTCCTTGGAGGGAACTTCGACAGCGCCAGAAGTACGGCTGAGATCACATTTAGTGCGGAGAGAAGCAAAAACGTTAGCCTCCAGCCAGAGGCTCCAAGGGCGGCGTAGAGGCCGGACATAATCATGGCTCCAACGAAGTACAGGCTCTCGAGCACGCCGATCGTAGTCCCAGACCTAGATGGGTGAAGGTCGGCGGCCACATAGTAGGCTATTCCGTTGTTTGAGTTGGCGCCCACGCCGACAAGGGCCCACGCCACGTAAAGGCCGCAGAGGCCCCTGGAGGCGGCCGCGAGCAGAAGGCCCAGAGCGAGGAGCGACGAGGACATGACCATGACCGGCCTGTCGCCGATGCGATCGGCAAGCCTGCCAAGGAGTACGGAGGCCACCGCCCCAACCTCCCACGACAAGAGTATGGCCACTGAGGCCTCGCTGACGCTGGCCTTCAGGGACAGCGACACGCCCTCTATGTCGTAGCCCAGCGACAGGACTGAGACGGCGGCCCACAGAAACGAGAGCGTCACTGACGCTGTCGTCATCAGCCTATGTCGCAAAGCCCTTCCCCGCGCCTGGAGGCCCAGGACATAAGAATTAATAATCGTGTAGAACTATATAGATGTTGAGGCGTGGATGATTAGGAACCCCAAGGCAAAGGGCACGAGGGCTGAGAATGAGCTCGCTGACATCCTGTGGGAGAGAGGGTTCGCTGTGGTCAGGGGGCCAGCCAGCGGGGGAGGGGCTAAGAGGAGGTTCCAGCCTGACCTAGTGGCCGTCAGGGACGGTAAGGTCCTCGTCATAGAAGTTAAGTCGAGGTCGGGCTCTGGCCCTCTCTACATAGAGGCCGAGCAGGTGGTAGGCCTGGCTGAGTTCGCAAGAAGGGCGGGGGGACTGGCACTGATAGCGTTCAGGGCCAGGGGAGGCGAGTGGAGGTTCCACGCTGTCGAGTCCCTGAGGCCCACCGGCTCCAGCTTCGCAGTTGATGACCCGGCGAGCGGCATGAGGCTCAGGGACGTGGAGGAGATGCTGGAGAGAAAGCATAAGGACCTCTCAACATACCTCAGGCTGGACTCTAACTCTCCAAGCCTTAGTAAGTTAGATACGACTGACCTCTAACTCTCTTATTGAGCCTCGCCTACAGTTTAGCGTGGACGGAGGTAGGTCCAGTTTGTCTAAGCAGGTGGAGTGCCAGTACGAAGAGGGCCCGCTTGGCAGAAGGATCGTGGTTCCAAAAGGCCTTGACAACGTGATAGTTGACACCACTAACATAAGTGGCGTTGACCCCACGGGCAAGGCTACCATATATCGCGGCTACACAATAGATGACATAGGTGCGAACGCCGACTTTTACGAGGCCGCTTACCTCATACACTATGGACACCTGCCCAACCAGAAGGAGTACGACGAGTACAGGAAGAAGCTTGACAGCTACAGGGCTGAGATACCCGAGAAGCTAATAGACGCGCTGAAGCTGGTTCCCGCCACTCACCCGATGTACTATGCCCAGTACGCTTACAACCTGCTGGGCCAGTTCTACGCGCCAGAGTGGCCCCAGAAGGCCTCCTTCGAGTTCCTAGAGGAGCACGCAATGAGGCTCATAGCGTTAACCCCGTTCATATTTGCCGCCGCGTGGCACCTGCCGAGGGACGGCGTCCTCTACAGGCCTGACCCAAGCCTGCCTCACGCCAAGGACGCCCTGAGGATGATCCTGGGCAGGATGCCGAGCGACGTTGAGGCGAGGGCCTTTGAGGCCACGCTAGTCCTCTACATGGATCACGGCTTCAACGCCAGCACCTTCACGGTAAGGGTGGCCGCCAGCACGCTGACGGACATTTACAGCGCTGCAGCAGCCGGCGTCGCCTCGCTCAAGGGGCCGCTGCACGGAGGGGCCAACGAGCAGGCCATGAAGATGCTGCTCGAGGCCCAGGCGCAGGCCCAGGCAAAGGGAATACCGCTGGAGGACTACATAGAGCAGTACATAAAGGACAGGCTGGCCAGGAAGGAGCTCATAATGGGCTTTGGCCACAGGGTCTACAAGGTGCACGACCCGAGGACCGACGTGGCCAGGAAGTTCGTGGCGCAGCTGCCCAACGGTGACATGTGGGTTAAGGTGCTCGCCAAGGCCGAGGATGTAATGAAGAAGGAGAAGAACCTGCCTGCCAACATAGACCTCTACACTGGCGTGCTTTACTACCAGCTCGGCATTCCAATACCGATGTACACGCCAATATTTGCCATGGGCAGGATAGTAGGCTGGACTGCTCACTACATAGAGCAGTTCCTTAACAACAGGTTAATAAGGCCCGACGAGAAGTACGTGGGCCCCACCGGCCTCAAGTACGCTCCCATAAGCGAGAGGAAGTAATAAGCAACTTGGCCGCGCTAACCTCACTTTTTTGAATTAAATAAACACCTTATTTATTATATTTCAGTAGTTCTCAAGCACCCTCAGGCTGGCCAGAAGACCTGCAGTCACGAAGACGGCGGTTATTGCTATAAGTATCGCCCAGTCTTCAAGTATGTTGAAGCTGTGAACTCCAAGCAGGTTATACCTAACTATGTCAACGGCATACGTGAGCGGGTTGAACCTTGCTATGTCCCTAAGCCACCACGGCATCTGCTGGAGGGGGAAGAGGGCCGGCGACGCGAACATGAGGGGCAGGTTTATGAGGTTAACTATGGAGAACATTATCTCCTGGTTGTCGACAGCAAAGCCTATGGCCTCAAATATGCTTATGAAGCCGGCCGCCAGTAGGGCTATCGCAGCGCCGGCCTCAATAAAGTTGATGGCGTTCCAGTCGACGCTGAAGCCCAGCGCCACGGCTATAACAAGGAGTATGGTCTCATAGAAGAAGGTCCTTACGAGCGTGGCTGCCATCTTGGCCAGGAATATGCTGGACCTGGGGGCCGGGGTCATCCTTAGCCTGTTCATGCTTCCGAGCCTCTTCTCAAACACTATGTTCACGCCGCCGAAGACGCTCTGGAAGAAGGCGAAGACCACAAACATGCCGGTGGCCAGGTAGGCGAAGTAGTTGGTGGTCCCGAAGAGCCTGAGCAGCGTCTGGTCTACATACTGCTTAACGATGACAGGGTTGGCGCCCTGCAGGCCCGCTGAGGAGAACATGTTGACGAAGTTGAGGCTCTTCCCGAAGAGGGCCAGCCACGCGATGGGGGTTATCAGCGATATGAAGAAGGTGCCCCTCCTTCCCACCCACTTCTTGAGCTCCCTTTCCACCAGCACGTAGGTTTCCCTTATCATGATCTCACCGCCCTCATGAGCCTCCTGAACTTAAACGCGTCAAAGGACTCCTCGTCCCTAAGCCCATGACCTGTGAGCTCCAGGAAGACCTCCTCCAGGTTGGGCCTCACCACCCTGAGCTCAAGCACGTTAAACTGCGACAGCTCCTTTATGAGCTGCGGCATGGCCTCAGTGGAGGACTCCACTTTTATTACGACGTAGCCCTCCAACAGCTTCACATCGCCGAAGATGCGGGAGAGCTCCCTCACGGCCTTCTCAGCCTCGGCGTCGCCTGAGAACTTTATGTAGATCCTGTCGCCCTTGACCTTGGCCTTCAGCTCCTCGGGGGTGCCCTCGGCCACTATGTGCCCATGATCTATAATCGCCACCCTGTCGGAAAGCTCCTCGGCCTCCTCCATGTAGTGGGTAGTCAGTATGACCGTGACGCCCTCCTTCTTCAGGGCCCTCACGAGGTCCCATATGTGCCTTCTGCTCTGAACGTCAAGCCCAACCGTGGGCTCGTCAAGGAACACTACCTTGGGGTTATGAACTATGCTCATGGCTATCTCAAGCCGCCTCCTCATGCCGCCGCTGTAGTACATAACCCTCCTCTTGGCCGCGTCCTCGAGCTCCATGAACTTTATGGCCTCCCAGGCCCTTTCCTCAGCTTCCTTGCCACTGAAGCCGTGAAGCCTCGCCATGAGTAACACGTTGTCGAAGCCTGTTAGCTCGTCATCTGCAGTGAGGTCCTGGGGCACCACACCTATGACTCTCCTGACCTTGACCCTGTCCTTCACTATGCTGTAGCCCTCAACGAGGGCGTCGCCCTCGGAGGGCATCCTGAGCGTTGCTAACATAGAGATAGTGGTCGTCTTGCCTGCCCCATTAGGCCCTAGCAGCGAGTAAATCTCGCCCCTCATAACTTTGAAGTTTATGTGGTCAACTGCCAGGAGGTTGCCGTACCTTTTGGTGAGGTTTATGGCCTGTATGCTCACGTCTGACGTGTGGGTCACCTGGGCTTGGATTATCTAAGAGCTTTATATATCTTTATTCTATATTTGTAGTTCATAATATTCTGTCCTTCTACATTCTATGCGTCACGTTATATTATTCTGTGATGGTGATGGCTAATTGCCTGATCGCTCCCTGGTAGCGTAAAGCAAAGGCACTGTCATTACATTGGTGGCTGTTAGGACAAGAGCCTCCGCCAGGAGCCCCCTGGGCAGCGCGTACCCAGCCAGGGGAAATATCCAGAGGCTGACGGCCATGTTAGCCATATTAATGAAAGCTAGGGACAGGGCGCTCTGGTCTCTGCCGTACCTCTCCACAGCGTACGCGTAGTAAATGCTGAAGGCCAGGTCGACCAGGAAGCCGTTAATAAAGGATGCCGCCAGGAAGAACACAAATGACCTGCTGTAGATCATAAGGTAACTTATGGATGACACTGCCAGGAGTATGGACACCAGCCGCCTGCTCCTGGCCCAGCTGGCGGGCACCCACACCGCCAGGAAGCCCCCAAGGGCGGCCCCGGCGAACATGAGCAGCGTCAGGGACCCAGAGCCGAAGGGGGAGGCGCCGAACGAGAGCTGAGCCATAGAGGGCAGGAGGAAGCCGAAGGCGTAGGAGGTTCCGAAGGAGCCAGCCCCGGCCGCGCCAACTATCAGGAGGTCAGTCCACGAGCTCCTTGCCCTGGGGCCCGCACCTGCAGGCCTGCCGTTGAACTTTATCACCGTGGCGCTGGCGACGTCCATAACTATGCCAAGGAGCCCTGCCACAAGTGTTCCGAGCCTCCACCCCAGGAGGCCGTCCACAACCCCCCAGGCCAGGGCCGCGAGGCCCCCCAAGTTGAAGGTGGCGTTGTAAAGTCCCATGAGGCTTGCTGACGAGGAGTCGCTTATGTTAACGAGCACGAAGCCAGCCGGGGCGAAGAAGAGGCCGGTGCCGAGCCCCGCTATGAACCTGAGCATCACAGCCTCCCAGGCGCTGCTGGCAAAGTATATCATGATGTCCGAGAGCGATAGTATTGCAAGGCCGATGACAAACGTGTTCCTCGCCCCTATCCTGGCGGAGAGGGCTACGCTGACCAGCTGCGTGGACGCGGCCCCTGCTATGAAGACCAGCGGCAGCACGCCAGAGAGCCAGCTAGGGGCACCGTACTCCGACAGTATCTGGAGCATGGCTGGCGCTAGGACGTACCACTGCATCGAGTAAACCAGCCTCGTCAGCAGCAGGGTAACTTCCTGCCTCAGCTTGTTCGTGCCCTTGCGCCCTTTCGGCTAACGTCAACTTTGATGGGTTTATAAGCTTAGGGCCTTTATGCAGAAAGTTACGGCGGCGACAACTACGCTTATTGTCTTCCACTGGCGGGCTATCTGGGATCCCGCTTGAGTGGGAACCGCTTGGCCGGATACATCATCTTTGTTGGAGTTGCCCAGTTCGTGCTCTTTATGTTAATAGCCGAGGCCATATACCCAGGGTATAGCGTTTCGAGGAACTACATAAGCGACCTGGGGAACCTGAGGCTGGAGCCCTCTACGCCTCACGCAGCCGTTTTCAACACCTCAATAATGCTACTGGGCATTCTGCTAATAGCTGGCGGCGTGCTGCTATATCGCTCTGGGAGGGACGCGACCGGCAGGGCACTTGGAGCCCTGGTGATGGCCTCAGGCGTTGGAGCTGCGGGCGTTGGCCTCTTCCCAGAGGGGTCCCCGCACGGGCTTCACATAATCTTCTCCCTCGTGACTTTCCTGGCCTCCTCCCTGGCCTCATACCCAGCGTCGCTCTACAGGGGGCTTAGGACTCCCCTGTGGGGGGCCCTGGGCACCATAGGCCTTATGGCCCTGGCGCTTTACGTGAACGGGATATACCTGGGCCTTGGGTGGGGCGGGATGGAGAGGCTCATAGTGTACCCCAACCTGCTCTGGGCCGCAGGCTTCTCAGGGGCTTTGTTGGGCAAGGAAAAGGGCTAGCCACAGGTAAGGATAAGTAGAAGCTGTTGTACTAAATAACCGGGAGCCGCCACGTCTAAGGAGCCGTTTTACTTCAAGAGCTTTGACAGGGTGATAGGGGTTGCCAAGGATGAGGAGGAGCTCCTGACGGAGATGAAGAGGCTCTCGGAAGTTGACCCCAAGGCCGTGGAGTATCACCTGGCCCAGGGCCACATAAGGGCATGGCTTGACTACATAGGCAGGGGCGACCTGGCGAGCCTGCTCAGCGACGTTAAGTCTCTCGCGGACGCGGTCAAGCTGCTCAGCGACGCCATGTTAGGCTGGGACTCGGAGCTCACCTGCCCGGGCTGCGGTTTCAAGGGCAAGGTCAGGGACTTCAAGCTCCTCCGCCCTCCATGGTATTTTGGCAAGTACTTGGGCAGGAGCCTCCAGTGCCCCAGGTGCGGCCTTAAGTTCAGGTACTTCTACCCGCTCGCCCAGGGCGGCAAGCCTTACACTGTTCCCAAAGGAAAGGGCATGTAATGGTTGGCCCAGACATAATGTATTGATCATAAGCTTTACAATAAATCTTTTTAATTTTGGTAGTCACTAGAGATCTAGTGAGAGCTATGCCCAGCGCTCTCCCAGACGAGGCGGTTAGCGTCTCCATAGAGCTGGCGAGGCAGGCCATAAGGGAGGCCAACCTAGCCTACCGGGAGGGGCTCAGGGACGTAGCTGAGGCCCTTAAGTCTCTTGGGGAGAGCGCTAGGGAAATAGCTATGTACCTGGCCAAAGGAGACGTTGAAAAGGCCTATGAAATGGTTGAGAGCAGCAGCATTGAGAGCTTAGTGGTGTACGCGTCCCCCAACACCAAGGACGCCTACGAGCATCTAAGGTATCTGCTGGTAACTACTAGGTATTCGAGGGTCCGCGCCGCCAGGCACTAAAATTATCACTTTCTTATAGTTTTGACTGGAAATCTTAGCCACATTACTATGTTTTAACTGGGCCTTACTTAGCAGCATATATAAGCTATGACTATATCTAAGGCCCGGTGCTCGACTTGCACGAGGACACGGAGATCCTAGGGTCGCAGTACGGTAATGACCCCTACAGGTCTGTAGTACCTCCTATCTATCTCAGTGTTGCCTATGATTACATAACTGATGATAATGCAGTTAGAGACGACAAGGGCAGGGTGGTCAGATATTCAAGGGAGACGAATCCAAGCCTAAGGCCCCTCGAGAAGGCCGTAGCCGCGCTGGAGGGCGCTGACGATGCTCTTGCCTTCAGTTCAGGCATGGGCGCCATAGCTGCGTCCCTCCTGGCCCTGTTGAAAAGGGGCGCGAGAATCCTGACGTTGAAGGAGATGTACGGTGTTACAATCCAGTTGCTTCAGGACTTACTGAACCTCGTTGGAGGCTCCTTGGTTAAAGTTTACCCTTCAACTGAAGAGGTAATTAATGAGCTTGCGGGAGGGAAGTACGATGTGGCCGTACTTGAGGTAATGACAAACCCGACGCTCAAGGTGATAGACTTAAGGGAGATAGGCAGGGCAGCCAAAGAGGCCGGTACCAAACTTATAGTTGATAACACTTTCACGACCCCCCTGCTGGTCAGGCCCCTCAGGCTGGGGGCGTCAGTGGTAGTACACAGCAGCACCAAGTACTTAGCCGGTCACAACGACGTGGTAGGCGGGATCGCCGCTGCAGGTGGCCCAGAGGTAAAGGACCTCTATGAGTGGAGGAGGAAGCTCGGAACTGTGCAGCCGCCGTTCGAGGCATACCTTACCTACAGGGGCCTGAAGACACTGTCCCTGAGGTTCGAGAGGCAGAGCAGGACAGCTATGGCGCTGGCCGAGTTCCTCCATGATTGCAGCAAGGTGGCAGCCGTTTACTACCCGGGCCTCCCTGACAGCCCATATCATGGAGTGGCCTCAGGGCTCTTTGAGAGGCCCCTGTACGGCGGCGTCCTCTCCTTCACGCTCAGGGGAGGCCCAGAGGCCGCCCTCAGGCTTGTGAAGGCCCTCAGGGTGGCCAGGGTGGCCCCAAGCCTTGGAGGCACCGAGACCTTAGTGACGCTGCCGGCGTTCACCGCCTCAAGCCACATAAGCCCAGAGGAGAGGAGGGCCCTGGGCATAGAGGAGTCCCTGATAAGGGTCTCAGTGGGCCTGGAGGATGAGGGCGACCTAGTGGAGGACTTTGGCAAGGCACTGGGGGCCATAAGCTAAAGCATGGCAGAGCCGCCGCCGGGACTTGAACCCGGGACCTCTGCCTTACCAGGGCAGCGCTCTACCGGCTGAGCTACGGCGGCGCTGGGGGCTTTTGGCCCCCAGCTCCCTCTCCTCCTAGCTAGTTATAACTTTTGTGGCCTTTGCGTCGCCCCTACTGCTATGAACTTCTAGTAATTTTGAGCCCTAAGCATGGCAGAGTAAGCCACGAGCGAACACCTTACAGGCCTATACAACTACTTTAGGCAACGGCATAGCAGTATAGTAAGTCTAAAGTAAGGTTTATATGTGCACAGTAAGCATCAGTTCCTTTGGTGAGTGTGCACAATGAGCGCTTGGGGCTGGGTCGAGTGGCTGCTGAACCCGCCGCAGGGCCTGTCGCTGGGCATGATACTGCTTATTTCATATGTGCTGGGCCTCCTGCACGGCGCGACGCCGGACGAGCACACGTGGCCCATAACCTTCAGCTACGCCGTTGGCAAGTACAGCACCAAGGGGGGCATGAAGGCGGGCTTCCTCTTCTCGCTCGGGTTCACGCTGCAGAGGGCGCTCCTGACGACCCTTGGGTTCCTCGGGCTGGCTTACTTCTATCAAAAGTATAACCTCGACGGCCCGGTCTACGTGGTTGTTGGAATAGTTATGGCTATAGCTGGGTCCTACATACTGAAGGGCAAGTACCTGCACCTTGAGCTTGACAGGCTGCTGGGCAGCAGAACGCACGGGAGGGCAGCTGAGAGGAAGAACATATACGAGCAGCTGAGGGACGTGCCGCTTAAGATGACCATAGTTCATGGCCTCATAGCTGGCTTCGGTTTTGGCGCCTACGCCAGCGTAATAACGTTCATACTCGCGCCGAGGGTCGGCTCCCTGCTCTACGCCCCGCTGCCTGGGGCGATGTTTGGGCTTGGAACAATGACGATGCAGATAATATTTGGGGCGGCGTTTGCTAACCTGGCAAGGCTTAAGGGCCTGGGCGAGGAGGGCGTGAAGAGGCTGGGCGCGGCCACCGCTGGAAGGACCCTATACTACGGAGGCTTAGCCTTTGTGGTGATAGGCCTTCTCATAGTGCTGTTCCCAACAATAGATTACCTGGCCCTGAGCACTGGGGTGCCAATACCTAACCTAGACGCTGTGGACGTAGGGCTGGTCCTCGTGCTTACTGTGGTGGGAGGCATAGGAATAGGAAGCATGATAAAGGCTTACAGGGAGCTGAACAGCATAAGCAGCGCAACGCGCGCTAGGAGCTGAGTATTATAACTCAATTTATGTAATTGACTTTGAAACTTAGTGTATCACGAGGACCTGCTAGATGCTTATATCGATAGATGCATCTTCTATTATATACCAGCACATTTAGATGATACCATTCTCCCGTTCATAGACCTAAAATGAGTAAGGAAAAGCATCTAGCTTTTGTTTTAATAGTGTTCATGGCATTAGTGACTATAACTGCCTTAGTGGGCGAGCCCCTGGGGGCACTGGCAGCCCACGGAAGGCCGGCCTCATCATTTAGCGTGGGCGAGAACGCCAACAGCGTTTACAGCGCTTCGAAGGATCCCGTGGAAATAACGGGACCTATTAATATAACAAAGCCAGGATACTATGTTATAGCTAGCAACATCAGCGTGTGCAGCGATAACTATACGATAGGCGTGTTCGCGAGCAACGTAATAATAAATGGAGAAGGCCATGTAATCACAGGGTGCAGGGTAATTATCGGCGTTGGCGTCGTCGAAAGCGTTGGCATACTTATAAACAATGCCAGTAACGTAACCATAGAGGACCTTGTTGTCAGGAAGTATTACTATGTGGTGAATGGAAGCGGCAACGACATACGCGTCATTAACGCCTCCCTGGAGAAGGGACTCACGGCAGACCTTCAGCTGTGGGGCAACAACATAAGCATATACAACGCCTTTGTGCCAAGCAGCGGGCGCGGCATTAACATAACTGGCAACAACATAACCATATACAAAGTTAACACCTTTGGTGACTACATAGGCGTCGCAGTTAATGGCAACCAAGTTAAGTTGGAGAGGGTGACTAACCCGGATAACAGCTACGGCATCGTAGTTAATGGAGACTATGTAACCGTGATAGGCGGCGCCTCCTCGAGCAGGTTTGGGGCAACGTTTAACGGCAGCCACATAAGTGTGGTCAACTCTACGTTCAACGTGGAGAGCGGTTTATACGGCAAGAGCTATGGCGTGGGCGTGCGCGGCAGCTACGTGACCATGCTCAACGTCACCGCGGGCTCAGGCCAGGTGGGCGTAGAGGTTAACGGCTCTTACGTTAACCTCTCAGACATAGAGGCCAACGGTGACAGCATAGGCATTCTAATTAACGGCAGCCACGTGAACGTGGACAGCGTCACGATATATACGGCCAGGGTAGGAGTTGAGGCCTTCGGCAGCCACATAAGGCTGTCCGGGCTTAGCCTATCATATAATGTAGTGTATAATGGAACGGGGGCCACAGGGCTGCTAGTGAAGGGCGAAACCATCAACATGTCAGAGGTCAGGGAGGCCGGCTACACATATGATATAAACTCGACGGGCACTAACATAACTATATCGGACTCCGAGCTCCTGGTCACTGGGCGCAGCGGCCTGGGAATCAACGTCACAGGAAGCGGCGTCTCACTGGTGTATGTGAACGTAAGCTCCTTCGCCTATGGAGTGTACGTCAAAGGGCCCAACGCTACCATATATGGCTCAGACATACAGGCTGCTAACTACACGCTTTACCTCTACGACTCCTACAACGACCTAATATATAACAACGTCTTTGACGGTCCTGTAAAAGTTGTGAACTCGACAGCCACCTGGTACGTCACGCCAAGGCCTGGCACTAACGTGCTTGGTGGCAAAGTAATAGCTGGAAACGCGTGGCTGCTGCCGAACGGCAGCGGCTTCTCGCAGGTGACACCCTCGTCACCATCAGACCCATACATATGCGATGAGCCGTATGAGGTGGCCCCAGGTCAGTACGACATGAACCCGCTCAAATACCCACAGCCCAGCAACGCGTCCACGGTCACTCAGACTACAACATACTCTACTACAACCACCACAACTAGCACTACAACTGTTAGCGAGACGACTTCAACAACAGTAACAACTACGACACAGCAGGCGGAGTCGCAAACCTTAACAGGGACTTCAACATCATCCACATCTACAAGTACGCTGCCTACTAATACGGTGTCCCCAAGGGCTCACTCCAGCCCTACGACCATCTATGTGGCGGTCGGAGCTGTAATAGCAGTAATAGCAGCTGCGTCAGCGGTGGTGCTAATAAGAAGAAGGTAATCAGCTTACCCTTGATGTACGCAGACATTTAGCATATAGTCGCTGCGGCCCAGAGTAAAAGAGTATTACCTTAAGAGTGCCTTTTTGAACATCCTAATCAGTCCTGCTGGGCAATGCGCGCTTTGGGCCGTCACTCTACATTTGATGTGAAGGCCGGGACCCTTGAGACATAGGGAATTACCCTATGACTTGCCGTTGTCGCCCATAGGAGGCCAAAAGTTTAGTGTGTATGCCAAAGGTTAAATACTACGCTGACCTTATGGGTAAACAGCAAAGCTATTAACCCCATTTCCAACACACTGAGACAAAAAATAAAGCGTAGTAAGGTGTTGATTGTTGACGCTGGAGAGGCCTGTAGGCCCATCCCCTCAGGAACTGGTCTCAGCGTCCAGGGCCGCGCTTGGGCTAGAGCCCCTGGACCTCCTGATAAAGGGTGCAGAGGTAGTCGACGTCTGGGGCAGGAGGACAGGAGGCTGGGACGTGGGCGTTAAGGGCAGGGTTGTGGCCTGCGTCGGCGACTGCAGGTCGCGAGCGAGGCGCGTTGTTAACGCTAAGGGGGCCTACCTGGCCCCCGGCTTCATAGACGCCCACATGCACCTGGAGAGCACCTTCCTCAGCCCCGGCGAGTTCTCCAAGGAGCTTGTCAAGCACGGCACCACAGCCGCCTTCGTTGACATACATGAGGTCGGCAACGTGCTTGGCATCAAGGGAGTCTATGCCGTGGCTGAGGAGTTCAGGCACGCGCTGCTTAAGGTGTTCCTGCTGGCGCCGCCCAACGTGCCACCTTCAAGGCGAGTGGACGATGCAGGAGGGGCCTCAATAAGTTACTCCGAGGCCCTTGAGGCCGCCAGGGCCCTCTCAGGCCTGGGCGAGGTCATGGACCTCCAGTCGCTCGTTGAAGGCGACGAGGACCTGATGAACTTCGTGGCCGAGGCCTCAGCCTCGGAGGCGGTTGTCCAGGGCCACATGGCGGGCCTCTCAGGCCCAGAGCTCGACGCCTACGTAAGCCTAGGGGTGAGGAACGACCACGAGGTCACCGCGCGGGAGGAGCTCATGGAGAGGCTTTCGAGGGGCGTGTTCCCCTTCGTGAGGTTCGGCTCCAGCTGGAGGGACCTGGACAGGCTCAGCGACCTGGTCTCGAGGTACTCGCCGCTGGTGCCAATAGTGGTTGACGACATTCACGCCCTTCACCTGGTCCGCGAGGGGCACCTGGACAGGGCCGTGAGGAGGGCCATAGAGCTCGGCGTGGACCCCGTGGACGCCGTGAGGGCAGTCACGCTGGCCCCGGCCCTGTCCTATGGCCTTGAGCGCTGGCTCGGCTCGGTGACTCCTGGAAGGTTCGCTGACCTGGTCCTGCTGGATTCCCTGGACGATAAGCTTCGCGTCATTCAGACCTTCATAAACGGCTCCGAGGCGGTGTGCTCGCCAAAGAAAGTGTCGTCGCAGCTCGACGGTAACACGGTAACGGTGAGCTTCAGGCCGTCGTTTGAGCTTAGGGCGCCTGTGAGCAGCGGCCAGGTGCAGACGAGGGTGATAGAGCTTGTGAACGGCTCGACTATAACCTCAGAGTCGTTTGAGGTACTAAGGGTGGAGGACGGGCGCCCCATAATCAAAGGCAACCTTTCCGAGGTGCACGTAATAAACAGGTACGGCAAGGAGCTTCAGGGCTTCGGCCTGCTGGGGCTCAGCGTAAGCGGCGCCCTGGCGTCCTCAGTGGCCCATGACACGCATAATATTATCATAGTTGGCAACGAGAGGGGCTCCATGGAGGCCGCCCTGGAGGCCATAAGGGCGAAGGGGGGAGGCATAGCGTTTGCGCAGGAGGGCTCGGTGAAGGCCTTCCTGCCGCTGCCCATAGCCGGGCTCATGAGTGACCTGAGCTCTGAGGAGGTGGCCTCAAGGCTTGAGGAGGTCACCAACGAGCTCAGCAGGGCCTGCAGCTGTGACGGCGACCTGGTACTCAACCAGATACAGCTCCTCACTCTGCCAGTGATACCTGAGCTCAGGGTCACAGACAAGGGCCTCTACAGCGTGGGCAGGAGGTCCTACGTGCCCCTCTTTGAGGTGTCCTGAGGTGTCGTGGAGCCCCAGCGCGGAGCACGACACTGTGCTGATCATTAGCTTCGGGGGCCAGTACGCCCACATGATATCAAGGAGGGTCAGGGACCTCGGAGTCTACAGCGAGGTGGTGCCTTACGCCGCGGTCAGCCAGAGCACCGTTGAGGAGCTGAGGCCCAGGGCAATAATACTGTCCGGGGGCCCGAGCAGCGTCTACGAGCCGGGGGCCCCTGCCATAGGGGACTGGGTCCTGAAGCTCGGCCTTCCCGTGCTGGGCATATGCTATGGGCACCAGCTCCTGGCCGAGATGACTGGGGGGAGGGTGGAGAGGGGGCAGGGAGAGTACGGGAGGACCAGGGTCACGGTTGACGGGCCTGACCCGCTCTTTGACGGCTGGGGCAGGGAAGAGGACGTCTGGATGAGCCACTCGGATTACGTGGCCTCGGTGGGTCCCGGCGTCAAGGTTCTGGCCACATCAAAGGACACGGGCTACATAGCAGCCATGAAGGCCGGTGACAAGATCTACGGGGTTCAGTTCCACCCAGAGGTCAGGCACACGGAGAAAGGGGTGAAGCTGATTGCCAACTTCCTCTTCAAGGTAGCTAAGGTAAGGCCCACCTGGAGCGTTGAGGGCCTCGCCGAGAAGCTCGTGGAACAGGTGAGGTCCCAGGTTCCTCGTGAAGATAAAGCTATAGTCGCGGTCAGCGGTGGCGTCGACTCGACCACGGCTGCAGTCATAGCAAAAAGGGCCCTGGGCGACAGGGCGGTCGTGGTCTTCATAAATCACGGCCTGTTGAGGGAGGGCGAGGCGGAGGAGGTGCTAAGCGCGCTGAAGTCCCTGGGGCTGAACCCCATTTACATAGACGCCTCTGACAGGTTCCTGAGGGCCCTGAAGGGGGTGACGGACCCTGAGCAGAAGAGGCTTGTAGTAGGGAAGGTGTTTGCCGAAGTCTTCAAGGAGGTGGCCACCTCGGACAGCTCGATAAGGTGGCTGGTTCAGGGCACGACATACCCTGACGTAATCGAAAGCGGCGCTGAGGCGGGGGCTGACAGGATTAAGAGCCACCACAACGTGGGGGGCCTTCCCAGGGACCTGGGCCTCAGGGTGATAGAGCCCCTCAGGTACCTCTACAAGGACGAGGTCAGGAGGCTCGCCCTCTCCCTCGGCATCCCTGAGAGCATTGCTATGAGGCACCCGTTCCCAGGGCCCGGCCTCGCGGTCAGGGTCATAGGTGAGGTCACAGAGGAGAAGCTCAGGATAGTAAGGAAGGCGTCAATGATAGTAGAGGAGGAGCTGAGGAGGGCGGGCCTTTACAACTCGGTCTGGCAGGCCTTTGCCGTCGTTGGCGACGACAAGTGGGTGGGAGTCAAGGGCGACAGGAGGGCCTTCGGCTACATAGTAACAGTGAGGGTCGTTGAAAGCGAGGACGGCATGACTGCTGACTGGGCGAGGCTCCCGTATGATCTGCTGCAGCGCATAGCCTCAAGGATAACGTCTGAGGTGCCTGAGGTTGTGATGGTAACGTACGCTGTGACCACCAAGCCACCGTCAACCATAGAGCCCGTTTAAAGTTATAAAAGCAGCGCGTTCAAGGTCCCACGTGGTGGAGAGCATGGGATTCCTTGAAAAGCTCGGCAGCGCTGAGAAGCTGTACACGTTTGACGACGTTTACATAGTCCCAGGCAGGGCGCCAATGGATCCCAGTAAAGTTGACGTAAGCACCAGGTTCAGCAGGCGGGTGAGGCTCCTCATACCTATATCATCGTCTCCCATGGACACGGTGACGGAGTACGACATGGCGGTGGCCATGTCACTTATGGGAGGCATAGGCGTGATCCACAGGAACATGCCCAAGGAGCAGCAGGCGGAAATAGCGAGCAGGGTGAAGAGCGCTCCTCCGATCCCCACCTCGAGGATATACGTGACGCCTGATGAGGACTGCAGCAGAGCCTATGATGACCTTAGGTCGCTGGGCCTCAGGGACGCCCCGTTGGTCTCGGCCGATGGCAAGGTTTTAGGTCACGTCAGGGCCGGGTCGCTGAGAGGCTGCAGCGGCAGGCCTGTGGCGGAGTTCGCGGAGCCCTCGAAGGCCTTCGACGTGAGGCACGTTGAGGATGCGCTGAACTTCCTGGAGTCTGGAGGGTCGGACACCGTTGCAATAGTGGCCCCAGGAAACGCCTACGTGGGCACCGTGACCTTCGACTCCTCACTGAACAGGGTCAAGCCTTCACTTGACTCGGAGGGAAGGCTTCTGGTGGCGGCCGCGGTATCGCCGTTCGACCTGGAGAGGGCGAGGCTCCTTGACAGGTACGTCGATGCCCTGGTGACTGACGTGGCGCACTTCCACAACGTTGAAGCTATGACTGCGGCTAAAGTCATGGCGAAGGAGGTCTCAGCGGACTTCGTGGTAGGCAACATAGGTACCTATGAGGCCGCGGTAGACGCCCTCACGGTAGTTGAGAGGGTTGATGGCTTCAGGGTCGGCATAGCTGGAGGCTCAATATGCACCACATCAAGCGTTGGCGGGGCGTACGCGCCAGCCCTCTGGGCCGTCGCCGCTGTGAGGGACGCCATCGATCAGCACGGGGCAGGCGACGTGCCCATAATAGCTGACGGGGGAATAAGGTCGTCGGGCGACGCCGTCAAGGCCCTGGCGGCTGGGGCCTCGAGCGTGATGTTAGGCTACCTGTTGGCGGGCACTGATGAGGCCTCGGCGCCGCTGATAAGGATCGGGGACTCAGCGTATAAGCCGTACAGGGGTATGGCCAGCAGAGGCGCCATGGAGAGGAGGTTCGCAGTCGACAGATACACTCGGGCCTCTAAGAGGGTCGCTGAGGGAGTTGAGGGCGTGGTTCCCTACAGGGGGTCGGTGGTGTCCGTGCTGGCTGACCTGGCGGAGGGCATAAGGGCGGGGCTCGGGTACGCAGGGGCCTCAAACATAAGGGAGCTGTGGGAGAAGGCCAGATTTGGAATGGCGATACCAAAGCAGGTGCCAGGCGAGCTCTTCAGGGCGAGTCAGTGAGCGTCGGCCTTGAGCAGCCGTCCCTCCTTGTAGACGTTGTACTTTGTGACCTCGAACTTTACGCTGTCACCGATGTTATAGGGCTCACGGCTCAGTAGCGTAAGGGAGTGCGGGCCCTGGCTGCAGAAGAGGTACCTCAGCTCCCCAACGACCTCCAGCGAGTCCACGCGGCACTCAAGCTCTCCCTTGCCAACCTCGACCCACTCAGGCCTGAACCCTATCTCAACATCGTCCTTTTCACCTATGACATTCCCAGGCAGGAAGTTCATCGGGTAGTCCCCTATGAACTGGGCAACCCACTTTGTAAGGGGCCTCTCATAGAGCTCGTGAGGCGACCCGACCTGCTCGAAGACACCGTTATGCAGCACTGCAATCCTAGTGGCCATGCTCATAGCCTCCTTCTGGTCATGCGTCACGTAGATGAACGTCTTCTTGAGCTCCATGTGGATCTTCTTCAGCTCGCCCCTGGCTATGGCCCTCATCCTAGCGTCCAGGTTGCTCAGGGGCTCGTCCAGGAGGAAGAACGAGGGGTCCCTGACCATGGCCCTGGCCAGGGCGACCCTCTGCTGCTGCCCTCCGCTTATCTGGGTCACCTTCTTGTGCAGTATGTCGCTTATGTTGAGCAGCTTGGCCACCTCCTGTACCTTCCTCTCAATCTCATCCTTGGGATAGCGTCTCATCTTTAGTGGGAACGCTATGTTATCATGAACGTTCATGTTGGGGTAGAGCGCGTAGCTCTGGAAGACCATGGCTATGTTTCTCTTCTCCGGGGGAGTGTCGGTGACGTCCTTTCCATCAACTATTATTCTGCCGCTGTCGGGCCTCTCAATGCCAGCTATTATCTTCAGGAGCGTCGACTTGCCGGCCCCGCTGGGGCCAAGTATAACGAAGAATTCGCCGTTCTCTATTTTTTCTGAGACGTTGTTGAGGACTACAGTGCTGCCGTACCTCTTAGTTATTTTGATGAGCTCTATGGTCATCAGGTCGTCGCCCCCTTGAGCCCTCCTGAGATGTACTCCCCCCTTAGGTACCTCTGAAGGCCATAGGTTAATACTATTACTGGTATCGTGAAGACCACGGAGAATGCGGCCCCCGCAAGGAGGTTCCCCCTTGTGACATCTGTGTATATGGTCACCGGCAGCGTCGAGTGATAAGGCATTAACAATATGGCGTAGGTGAACTCGTCCCACGAGAACATCCATGATATCAGGTAAGCCGCAGCTATGCCGGGGGCTGAGTTAGGCAGGAGCACGTAGCGGAGCCTGTCTAACAGGCCTGCGCCGTCAATCATGGCCTGGTACTCCAGGTCCCTGGGTATCGATGAGAAGGTGCCCTGAAGTATCAGCGTCGCTAGGGGCAAGGTCACCAGGGTCTGCGCGAGGGCTAGCCCCACGACTGTCTCGTAAAGGCCTATCCTTATGAACTGGACGGCTATGGGTATTCCTATGACGACGCCGGGCATTATGTTTGTAAGGAGTATGAGCACAAGTACAGGGTATGAGACCTTGGGGGGCAGCCTGCTGAGGCCATAACCGGCGGGTATCGCCAGTATCAAGGTTATAATGCCTACAAGCGTGGCTGTCTCAACGCTCTTCAGGAAGGGGTCTATGAAAGCTGTGCCGCTCAGGGCCGCTACCAGGTTGGCCAGGGTTAGCCTCTTAGGCACAAGCGATGGATAGAGCGCAGCTATTGTGTACTTCGGCGGCTGGAAAGCTATGAGAATTAATATGTAAATTGGAAGGAGGAAAAGCAGCGACAGTATCCCAGCGGCTATGTAAATGAGGGCCCTGCCAGCCTTCATCTTCCCCTCACCCTGAGTATAACTGCCAGGAAGGCCAGTATGAACAGGAGGAGCACCGTGGCGGCGGCCAACGAAGGCCCCACTGCGGGGAAGCTAGTGGTGTAAAGCTCGTATACCAGCGTCGTCAGGAGGGGCGGGTGGTAGCCTATCAGTATGAGGGGCAGGGCAAATATGTTGAACTCCTGAACACCCCTAATTATGAGCGCGATAGCTATGAACTCCCTGAGGTTGGGGAGCGTTATGTAGAAGAACCTCCTCAGGGGGCCGGCGCCGTCAACGGAGGCCGCGTAGTAAAGGTCCTGCGGTATCGAGCTCATGCCAGCCATAAGTATGAGGGCGACTATAGGCGTGTTCTTCCAGGCGTCTGAAAGTATGACCACCAACAACGACATGGCGTCGTTGGCGTACCAATTTATGCCCCTGAGGCCGATCAGGTGAAGCATAGAGTTGGCGTAGCCTCCCGTGACCTCAAATATGAAGCTGAACGTCACGGCCGCCACAACTGTGGCTACGCCCATAGGCGTTATCAGTATGGTAGAGACGGCCTTTTTTCCTCTGAACTCCTTGGTAAGCAGGCTAGCTATAGCTAAGGCCAAGGCAAGCTGCACCGCTAAAGCGCCCACGGTGACAGCTATGGTGTCTATTATGGCCGTCTCAAGTCCTACCGACTCCAGGAACCTGTAGTAGTAGAGGGAGAACTTTCCGTCAGGCAGCACAAAGCTGAAGTAGACGGCCCTGGCCGCCGGGTAAACAACAAATAGAGCTATGTAAGCAATGGCGGGGACTACGAGAAGAAAAGATCTCAGGTAGTCCTTTCTCATGTGAACCCCCATTGCTTATGGAACGTAGAGTGGGGCGAACTTGCCCTCCTCGTACTCCTGCGCCACCGTAGCGTTGTACGTTGTCTTGAGATAGCTGTACATCTGCTGGTTGTAGTAGCTCAGTATGCTGGGTATCTGGCTGTAGGGGGCATGGTCCACTATTATCTTAACGAAGGCCTCGTCCGCCAGCGTGTTCCACTCGCTCTGCCACGACACCGGTAACCTGAAGAACGGCTTGCTCAGGGCCTCCTCGAGGGCCTGGTAAATGCCGCTTATGTTAGATGGCAGGTTCTGGTACGCCAGCTGGTTCACAGCAGGCCAGCTTAGGAGCTCTATGAACTGCCTCTGAACCTGGGGCGACAGGAGGAACTCGGCGAACTCCAGCAGGGTGTGGATGTGCGTCGCGGTCTTAGGTATGGCAAGCACGTCGCCGCCTATCAGGTGGTCGCCATTAGCGGGTCCCACTGGGCCTGGGTAGAAGCTTATGTTGTTCTGGGCCCCCGCGGGCACTATGTAGGTTGACCAGATGTAGGGCCACTGGTAGTCTAGTATGAAGTAGGTTCCGTCAAGTAGGCCCTTGTAGCTTCCCCAGTAGCCATGCACATAGTCAGGCGCGAAGTACTGGGACAGGTTGTAGAGGAACTCAAAGGCATAGACGTCGCCTGAGTCGTTGAAGAGGAGCGGGTTGCCGCCGGCCTGGACCATCCACTGATAGAGCTCCGTGGCGGTGCTGGCGCCTCCGTGTCCCTGGAACATGACTGGCTTTATGCCCGTCTTGTTATAGATTAGCTGGGCGTCGTAGAGCAGCTCGCTCCAGTTGGCTGGCGGGGTTATGCCGAGCCTCTTGAAGAGGGAGGCGTTGTAGAACACCAGGGGCACGTTGGCCCTGAGAGGCACGAAGTAAGTCGCGTGGAAGACGCTGTTCTCATAGTCAACTATAGCCTTCATGGATGGTATCAGGCTGACGTTTGATAGCAGTTGGCTTATGTAGGGCGTGAGGTTCATCAGGTCCCCTCCGTAGATCAGCTCGCCGATTACCATGTTGTCCTCCCCTATTATTACCGGCTCCTTCTTGTCGGCCTGAACCAGCGCCTCTACGTCACTAGCTATGTCATTAGCGTTGGCGTCTATGTAATCTACATGTATGTTGGGGTGTGTTTTCTCAAACTCGGGCAGTATGTCATTCTGGAATACGCTGGCTTCCGTAGGCGACAGGTCGTCATAGTAAGTGATAGTTATAACTTTGCTTGGGTGGTATGTTGCAAGGAAGACGCCGACCACAACAGCCACTATTACGACTATTATTATGACTGCCATCACTGCAGTTGAGATAGACCCCCGCCTACTTCCCCTACTTTTGTGCAAGGAAAACACACCTCCCTGAGTACAGGTTATTGTAGGGAGCTCGTGTTTAAATTCGCATGTGTCCCACTATTTTTAAAGACAAAAATAAATTAATATTAAAAATAATTATTTCATGCCTGCTCAAGCCCAGCCACATTTAAAGGAGGGGAAGACTTTGATTGGTGGAAGGTGTCAGCGCTGGTCTGGCAGCTTGATGTCGCGGCAGGCCTCGCCCTAACTTTAGCGTCCTCGATAGTCTTTGGGAACTCTATGGAATTTCTAGGCTTTAGGCTTGGCCTTAGGACTGGCCTGCTGGGCTCCGTGGTAACGCCCCTCTTAACGTCCATCCCAGAGCTTGTCGTGATCCTCTACGCTCTAATAGCTTACCACGGGGGCAGGGGCAGCGAGGTGGCGGAGGGCACTGTCATTGGGGAGCCTTTCCTCGTGTCCACGCTGATGCTGCCCCTGCTCGTGGCCTTCTCGTTGCTGAGGGGCCGCAGAGGGCTGTCGGCTGAGGAAGAGCTCTTGACGCCCCTGGTGGTCTTTGTTGCGCTCTTCCCCTCCGTGGCAGCCCCCGAGCTGCTGGCCGACAGCAAAGCCAAGTACTTGGCAGCGGCGCTGCTGATGGCCGCCTACGTGGTTTTCACTGCAACGCAAAGCAGGGCTGGCGAGCCGTTGGCCGAGCCCTTCAAATCGTCATTCATGGGGAGGGCTGGATTGGCCTGGGGCTTCCTTCAGCTCCTGCTCTCACTGGCTGGCCTCTACGTGGGGGCAGGGGTCCTGGTGAGGGGCGTGGTCGCTGCCTCACATCATTTAGGGCTCTCCCCCCTCGAAGTCTCAGTGCTCCTGGTTCCGTTGGCCACCGCAGTTCCTGAGTCAAGCGTCGCCTTTCTCTGGGAGCTAAGAGGCCACGACAGCCTCGCCGTGGGCGCCCTCATAGGTGAGATGGTGCTTTACGCCACCGTTTACCCTGCGGTGGGGCTGCTGACAACTCCATGGCAGCTGGGGCCTCACGGGATAGCAGCCGTGGCCGCCACTGAGCTTGCATGCGCAACAGCTGCCTATGAGGTGTGGAGGGGAAGGATATCATGGGTCACAATGTTGCTGGGGCTTGGAGGGTTGGCGGCTTACCTGGTTATGATATGGGCCTGAGGCCGTTCGACTTTATGAAGTCGCAGGAAGTAAAGTCTGAAGCCTTAAGGTAAGTGCTGCCCCCTGGCAGCACCTCGCCCCACGTCTTGAGGAGCCTGACCTCGAGCAAGTCCCCGACGGGCCTCACGGAGATTACAAAGTCATAGAACTTGGCCAGCGGGATCTCGAAAACTCTCTCGGAAGGCCACAGGTATATGTGGAATGTGACCACGTTGTTTGTAGCTAAGTAGGGCAGACACCCATAGATGACCTTAGTGTAGTCATCCCTATCCAGCAGGTCTAGAAGCACGTTATTACCTTCATCTATAACAACGTCTGGCTTGAAATCCTCAACGAGCCTGAAGAGGTTGGCCAGCAGCTCACCGCCACTCATAGATGAAGGCTCGTAGGTAGGCACTAATAGCTTTCCCTGAAGGTCATCACCAACGCACTCGCTTACCTGGTCCCTTATAGTGGAGGGCCCGTGTATGAACGATTTAACGACGACCTTAAGCCCAGCCGAAATGGCGGAGGAGGCTAGAAGCAGCGTGGTTATCTTAAGGGGGTCCACAGAGGGGTCGACAGCCACAAGGATATTAGCTCCTTCAGGTATCCTCAGCCCCAGCAGTGAGAAGCTTCTGCGCGGCTTCACGCCGCTGGGCATCGATGATATGTCCGGCGGTACCACTATTTCGACCCCCCTGGGGGTTATCGCTATAGGAAACTCGCTTCTCTTTATGTTAGTCCCCCTCATCTTCCTCACCTCCGCGTACCTCTCCAGCTTACCCTTGACGACCCTGTACCTCAGGACTATTATGCCGTCAACTATGAACTCCTCGGGCCCCAGGCCTGAGGCCTCCTGGCCCACGGGGAGCTCGGCTATAAGCAGCGCCGTCGCCCCCCTCCTCTTCAGGCCCAGGTAAAGGGCCGAGTGCATTATCTCCCTCGCCCTCGGCGGGTCCCGGGCCAGCTGCTCGACCGCTGTGACGCTGTCAATTACCACGCGCTTGGCGTTCATAGAGTCAACCTGCGACAGCACGTCCTCGACCACGTCCCCCAGGGCCTCCGGGTCGCTGACGCTGAGCGCCTCGTAGTACCTGAACAGGCCCCTGCCCTCCAGGGGCCTGAAGTCCATGTTGAACTGAAGCGCGTTTGCCATGAAGTCCTCCCTGGGCTCCACGAAGCTCACGTAAAGGGAGGGCTCCCCGGAGGAGGCGCCCTGGTAGGCGAACTGGCTCGCCAGCGTGGTCTTGCCCGCCCCGGGGTAGCCGGCGACCAGTATTATGGAGCCCCTCCTTATGCTGCCCGCAACTTTATACCATGCATTTAGTGGTATAGTTATCTCATCAGACGTTGACGTAGCCAAATGAGACACCAGGGGCTACAGTCTCTCATTCCTTGGCTTTTGGCCAGCAGGCCCTTTTAAAATAAAATTATCAATGCTGGCAGCAAACGCCTTATATACTTCTGCTAAGAGGCAGGACTTAAGACGTCACTGAAGGTTACGGGCATGGCTCAGGTATTACCGCCGTGCTGTTCGCGAACGCTGGTGGGTAAACTATGTTAACAGTGGTCGTCCCGTTAGGCCAGACGAAGACCTGCCCTATGGGCGGCGCCTCTCCTACCTGCATTCCGTTGGACGTGACGTTAAAGACTCCTGCCAATGTCATCACCTTGCCGCTTACGTCGCTGAGCACGGCCTGCTTGAGGGCGGCCTGGTTCAGCGTGCCCGCGTCCTGTATGGCAAGCTGAATTATGAGTCCAGCGTTGAAGCCAGCTATGTTGTTATAGTTAACGCCGCTCGTGTGGAACTCCTGCTCGAACATCTGCTCAAACTGGGGCAGCGTGGGCCCAAACCACTGGAGGCCCAGCTTTGAGGCCATCTGCGGCGTGTAGTTTATTATGGGCGGGAAGACCGCCGTGAAGGTACCGTTCATGTCACTCCCTATGTCGCTCAGCAGGGTTGGGAGCATTAAGCCTGGGTAGTTCGTGAACACCAGTGGGAAACACGCCTTAGAGGCCATGAGCTGAGGCAGGAAGGCCTCGTCGTTGGTGGGGTAGCCCAGCTCTATGACTGCGAATGGGCGCTCGGACTCCATGGCGCTTATGAGCGATAGGTACTGCGTGGTGTCGGTGGCCACGCTGGTGTTGTAGACAACAGGTATGTCGTATTGCCTAAGGAAGTAGCCCAGGTAGTAGGACTGGAAGGCGTTGAAGTCATTGTCGTCCCAGATGACGGAAACGTTGCGGACCCCCTCATACTTCAGGAAGTCAGCCACGTTCTTCATCCAGACCTCGGAGACGGGTATTGAGGTGTCTATTATGTAGTTGTTATTAGTGAAGAGCCCAACGGCGCTAGCCGTCACGTCCCACAGCAGCACGTGGCTGGCGTTCGTGAAGCTCACCGCGGGCGCTGTCATCACTGAGCCGAAGTCAGCCACAAGCACGTCCACGTGGTAAGTGTTGACAAGCGTCTCGTAGTCGCTCTCAGCAGTGGACGGGTTGCTGGCCGCGTTGAGGGCTATTACCTTAACCGTGAGGTTCCTGCCGTACTGCTTGACGTATATGCCGCCGTGGCTGTTGACCCAGCTCGCCCAGAGCTCAAGGCCCTCGTATTGTGCCAGAGAGTCCACTGCCTGGCTTCCGCTATTGTCGTAAACGGTACCAACAAGTATGTACTTAGGTGCAGCTGAGAGCCTATGAGAATAGGCGTTATATGCAATGTAACCTCCCACAGCGGCTACGATTATGATAACTATTATCGCGGCAACTGCTACGGAGGACATGCCGGCTCTCATTTCATTCCCACCAGTCATCAACATCAAAAGGAAGGAATTTTATACATATTTATACATATGCAGGGCACTAATTGATACTATTATGGCTTATCCGAGCTTGTTATCTCAGGGCTTAGCCTTGACCTGAGCTCATTTATAATCTTAGATGCGCGCTCTTGATCCTGTTCCTCCTGTAAGAGGCCTGGCAGCGCGTCCATTATAGCGTCCTCAGGGGTGCGGCCCCTCAGCTTAAGCTGTGACCTCTTTATTGTGGCCGGCGTTGGCGAGAGGACGGCGCCCCCCTTTATGAGCACGCCCCCTTCAAGGGGAGTCACTATGATAGCTCCCACGTCCTCGCCATTTAAGCTGAGCGAGTAAAGTACGTCACCATCTATTGTGGAGCCCAGCTTGACAAGCGAATACCTTGGAATGGCCGCCAGCCGCTCCGCGGTGGAAATGGTGTCGCGCAGTGCCGCGTTCAGGTCCTCCTGGTTAACCCTCCTGAAGGCTTCCACGGCTAGGGTGTTCCACTTCCACCTGATCTCCTTGGAGTTCTCATCAACGTCGAACTCTATCCTGACCCTGACTACGTCACCCTTATCAAGCTTAAGCTTCCTCACCAGGAGCTCAAAGAGCACCCTGTTGAGCTGGGCTGATGAGTAGGCAATCCTCCTGGACCACTCCTTGTCCCCCTTAGCCCTGTCGCTGAGCAGCGCGAAGAGCGCCCTTCGAACCTTTGTGGCGTAAGCGCCCACTATTATGAGGCCTGTACTTAGTCGGGGCAAGGCAGACGCCCACTAATATAGTTGGTAGCAGGCCCACTATATATAAATAATTTGAAAGAACCGACTATATACCTAGGCCTGGCAGGCACTTTTATCAAGCTTTTTAAAACTTAATTGGCAGACGGTTTTAGTAAGTCTTGACCCTCACATAAAGTTACCGAGCCACCTACTCAAGACAAGAGCTGAAGCACCAGGTCCTTGTTAGCCAGCACGCTGGCCAGGTCCGCCAGGAAGGACCCTGTGACGTCCGGCCCCACCACCCTTGGGTCTACAGTAAGCGTGACCCACGCTATGTTCGCAGTGACCGTCCTATCCCTGGCCTCGTCGTAGACAGGCCCCTTCCTGATCCTGCCTATCGCTACCGACGAGGCTATGCCGGGCAGGCTGATGCCAGTTATGGCGTCTATGCCCATCACGCCGAGGTTTACGAGGAGGAACGTGGCCTTTGAGTAGTCGGTGCCCTCCTTGGCCGACCTCACCTCTGAGGACAGCTCCTCAACGGTCTTCCTGTTTACATCCTCAACTACTATGACTGTCGTTCTCCCCCTCTCCCTATATATTGGGAGCGCTACGTTGACGGACTCGTAAGTTATGACCGTGTCCTGGTCAACCCTGGAGTTAAGCTCGTTATACTGGGGCCTTGAGAGCAGGGCGCCCAGAACCTTAAGCAGGATTACCGTCGGCGTGAGCCTCTGAAGCGGCGCCCTCCTGCTGAGCTCCTCCCTCGCCTTAATCATGCCGTCAAATGACATGAGCCTCATGAGGCTAAGCCTAGGGCCCGCCTCACGTAACGTCATAGATGCGGCGAAGAACTCCTCAGCGCCCGCTAACCTCCTCTGGGTGGGCATTTCGCTTCTCCGCTACAACTAGGGCCCTCAGGTAAATATCCGTTCAAAAGGCGATATACAAGTCGTAAGGTGGTGTTACAAAGGCAGGGCACCTGGTGAGCCCTTTTTAAGTCCCCTCACGTCAAGGCACTGGGTGCTGACGTTTGCAGCAAATAAGGCCAGACGTTAAGTTCTTCGCAATAGGGATGGTGCTTGTCACCGTGGCAAGCCTCATAGGTTTCGTGATGTCCTACGTTATGATTTTTTACATAAGGTCCCCGATTGCCATGAATTACCTAAGGAGCGTCCTAGTGGAGAGGGTGCCAAACATAAGTCAGTCCCAGCTGAACGAGACTTTAGCTGAGGTCATCTCCATAGCCAGGGGACTTGGCTATTACCTGCTCGGGGTGAGCGTCGTAGGGCTGGCCCTGGGCCTTGCGCTGCTGGCGCCCAGGAGTATGGCCTTGAACATGAACTTCGGCGGCGCCTCCTCCGCATCGTTAGCAATTGGAGTTATATTGATCATAGTTGGAGTCATGTCTATAATAGATATCATTCAGCTAGTGCTTTACATAGCTGCGGGTGCCATGGTTTTGCACGAGCGCACGCTCATAAGGAGGGCCGAGGCCTTGGCGGCGTCCCAGCCAGCAGGCGGCACAAACATGACGGTCTAAATTTAAGCTAGGCTTAAGGCCATTCCAGCGAGCACCAGGAAACCGATTAGGTATGAGTAAACGGCTGTCTCAAAGTCAAGCTTCTCCAGCCTCCCAGCCATAGACTCCCTGAGCAGCTTCGCCGCGTAGGCTGCTGAGGCCAGCGACACAAGCGAGAGGACCGGGTATAGTCCTATGGTCACGAGCACAACCACTGACGCTAAGGAGGCGAGGAGAACGGCCGCGTAGTAGGCGGCCGACAGCCGGGGGCCCAGGACCTGCGCTAGGGTCCTTGCGCCTAGGGAGCGGTCCCTATCCGTATCCCTCCAGTAGTTTGCAAAGAGCACCCCCTCAGTGGCAATAACCACCGGCAGGCCGGCCAGGAGGCCCTCTGGCAGGAGCCTCCCGCTCGCAAGGTAAAAGCCCGCCTCTGCCAGGACAACCATTGAAAGCGGGTACGCCAGGTCGCCGAGGGCCCTGTACTTGAAGCCTATGCGGGGGTCGCTGTAGCCGTAGCCGAAGAATATGCCTATAAGGCCAAACACCATGGCCAGGGGCCTGCCCAGCACAGTCACCGCGACCCCCAGCGAGAGCCCAGCGAGGCCAACGGCGATGGCGTCCCTCCTCAGGTTGCAGGGCTTGGTTATGCCGTTAAGTATTGGGTGAAGCCTGACGGGGCTGGGGGCCGAGTCAAAGCCGAGCTTGAAGTCGAAGTAGTCGTTGAACATGTTAACCATGGTGTGCACCAGGGCCTCCCCAGCAAGGCCCAGACCCACGAGGAGGTAGCTTATGCCCAGGCCCAGCCTGACCGCAGCGAACACGCCTAGCATGTAAATTAGCGCTGAGAACGCCACAGTCCAAGGCCTGGTGGACTTTATGTAGTCTACTAAGTTTGCCATCTTCTTAGCCCGGGACCGCTATGCCGGGAATCTCTAAAAGGCAGGGTATAGATGTGGATCCACGGGTAGAGCTTTTAATATGAAGAAAGCCAAGGAACCAAGGAGATTACCTTGAAGGCTGAGAACTTAGCTGCAGCGTTCTCCTGGATTTTCCATCCAACTGTAATGACAGCAGCGCTGTTCCTGGCCGCCAGCCCAGCGCTGGGCTATGGGCCGCTGGGAGCGGCTATAGCGGTGTTCACCTACTCCCTGCTCCCCCTCACCTTACTGGCGGCTCTGAGGGCCTTCGGGCTCGTGAGCTCCTTCGACGTAGTTAGGACGTCACAGAGGCTGGCGCCGCTCATGTTAGCCGAGGCCTCGTACGTGGTCGGCATAATAACAACTGCTCTCGTGAGCCGCAGCCGGGGACTCCTGCTCCTTGAGGTGCTTTACCTGGTCAACTCAGCTATAGTAATAATAGTGACGCTCCTGTTGAAGTTTAAGATCAGCATACACGTCTCAACGGCGTCCGCCATAGTTACCGCAATCGTTTACCTGGACGGCCTCTCGCTGCTCCCCCTCTTTGCTATACCGGCCGCCCTGACGTGGGCTAGGGTTAGGCTGGGAGTTCACACGATAAGGCAGGTGGCTGCAGGCTGGGCATTCATGCCGTTAACCCTTGTGCAGCTGTTCCTTTACCTGGGCCCCGCGTTCAAGCACTAAGGCTGGCCGCTTCAGCTTAGAAGGTCCAGGGCCACAGCCTCCTGGGCGGTCAGCGATGGCAAGGCCCATCTACGGCAACGGCTTCTTTCACGTCACCCCTGGGACCATATTCTATACCATAGTGTTCGAGTACTCCGACGAGGAGGAAGAATATTACAGTCTGATCAGCAGAGGGAGCGAGGGAGAAGAGGAGGAGAGGCTTAGGGCTGAGATGCAGAGGATTCTTGACGATGAGAAGATCGTAATAAACAGCTCCTACTCAAGGGCGCTCGTGCTCTCAGCCAAGGCCGAGGTCAGGGGCTTAAGGAGGCTCTCGTCGGCCACGTTCTTCATAGAGATACCTTACAGGCCCCTGAGCGGCACCAACACCTATGAAAACATGTATGAGGAGGCCGTGGCGGAGTACGACTACACCGTCTACTGGATAATGCCGAGGGGAGGAAGGATAAAGAGCTTTGACATAAGCGGCGAGGCCAGGCTCTCGGAGGACGGCAGGGTGCTCTCCGTCAGGGTCAGGAGCGGCACCAAGGTGAAGGGCTATGAGAGCGTGGCCTTCGAGCTGCCCCAGCACGTCAGTGTTAATCAATAAATACCTGGAGAACAGCTGTTCTCTAGGTGAGCGCTTTGAGGCCCGCGCTTGTAATTGTTGACATGCTTAATGACTTCATTGATGGGGCGCTCGCGACCCCGGAGGCCAAGGCCACGGTGACCCCCGTGAGAAAGGTCCTTGAGGCCTTCAGGCGCAACGGCTGGCCAGTCATATACGTCAATGACGCCCACTACCCGACAGACATAGAGATGCCCCTCTGGGGGCCGCACGCCATGAAGGGGACCAGGGGGGCCGAGGTCTACAGCGAGCTGGCGCCCAGGGAGGGCGAGTATGTCCTCGAGAAGCACGCCTACAGCGGCTTCTTCGGCACGGCCCTGGACCACATACTTAGGTCCCTCGGCGTTGATACGGTAGTCCTAGTGGGGCTTGACGCGGACATATGCGTCAGGCACACGGCGGCAGACGCCTTCTTCAGGGGCTACAAGGTTGTCGTTGTTAGGGACGCGGTGGCCGCAAGGATTGACAAGAACTGGGAGACCTACTACAAGAAGGTCTACGGCGCTACCGTGCTCAACAGTGACGAGGTGGAGAGCTACCTCAGGTCAGCTCAGCCTATTACAGCGAGGTAGCCTACGGACGAGGCCATAGCTATGGAGGCCATGAGGGCCCACCCATAGGAGGCCCCCAGGGAGTAGGCTGCTGCAGCGAAGATGGCCGAGGAGAGGTTCCTTCCAATAGTATTAGCTATGCCGTAGAGGCTCATGTGGGACCCCCTGGCCCTAGGGGAGCTGAGCTCCGCAGCTACCGCCGAAGAGACGGGCATCACTATCATTTCGCCCAAGGTAATTAGCATTATGTCCAAGGCGGCGGCCGGGACGCTGTTGACCATAGGCATGAGGCCGTAGCCCAGGCTGTAGATTGCCATGCCCGTGGCGAGGGACTTGGCCGGGCTGTGCGCGCTGGCCCTCCTAGCTACCATGTCCTGTAGTAGAACTACCATGAGGCCGTTTATGGCCAGCAGCGCCCCAGAGTAGCTCGTGCTTATCCTCAGAAACCCTGAGAAGTACTGCACGAGCGGGTAGCCCATGAGTCCAGCTATTATAAAGGTCATGAACGTGGGGGCCAGGAACTTCACCATGGCAGGGGTCGGCCTCTCGAAGGCGACGGCCAGCTCGCTCCTTGGCGGCTCACCAAGTCCCCAGAGGGCCGCCAGGGAGGCCGCCAGGACGGCCGAGGTCACCGCAAGGAGCCACCTAAAGCCTATGAGCGCGTAGAGCTCCCCGCCAACAGCTATTCCGAGGGCCCAGCCGAGGTTGGAGCCGACCCTGAGCCTTCCGTAGGCCTTCACCAGGCTGGAGTGCTCGCTGAAGTAGTCCCCCACTATTGCCATGCTGGCGACCGAGTAGGCGTTGGAGAAGAAGGACTGAACGGCGAGCAGCACCTCTATGGCTGTAGCCCTCCAGAGGAGGGCCGCCACGGCCAGGCTGAGGGACGCCACGAGCCCGCTCATAAACATGGTCCTCACCCTTCCCGTCCTGTCGCTGACGTAGCCGCCGACCACCTGGCCCAGGGCGCTGGACACTGCAAGCGAAGCGTAGAACTCTGAGACCACCGCCAGGGGCTCCCTGAAGTCAAGGTTAAGCGCCAGCCCAGCGAAGGGCAACGCTATAGAGAAGCCCAGCACCCTCAGGGCGCCTATTATAGCTAGCCTGTCCTCAGGCCTCAACTCCAGCGCTTGACCCCCTTAGCCTTGCCTCGTCAGCTCCGAAGAACCTCCTATAAAGGTATATGTTAGCCCCCATGGCCACGGCGTAGGCCAAGAAAGGCACTGCGTAGAGGGGCATGAGGCCGAGCAGTGATGCGTCCTGCAGGTAGAAGAACGGGGAACCTATGAAGGTGCCAACTGATGAGAGGAGAAGCCTTGACCCCTGGTTGTAGCCTGAGACCCTCCCCCTCTCCTCGGGCGGGGTGAGCTCGAGCAGGAAGGACTGCTGCACCGGTATTGCTATGACCCTCAGCATGGGGTACGCTAGGTAGAGGCCCACGGCGGCCCAGAAGTTGCCGACCAGGGGGAACGCCAGCATTATGGGTATCGTGAGCCCCCTGGTTATGTATATGCTCCTCAGGAAGCCCAGGGACTCCTCAAGCTTCGGCGCCAGCAGCATTGAGAACGTGGCTATAAGCGACGCGGCCGTTGTCACCTCGCCGGTCAGGTACCTCGGGGCGTCATAGACATAGATGAATATGGGCACTATAAATGGCACAGTGAGGCCGTTGGTGAGGCCGTTGAGCATCCCGGTCACTGAAAACTTAAAGGCGTTGACCTTGGACTTCATGCTCAGGCCCCTGGCCCTCACGTCTGGGAGCCTGAGCTGCGGTATGAGCAGCATCGAGGCAGCGCTTATCACGGTGGCCAGAAGGAGCTCCTCCCTGTAGTTAAACATGCCGCCGATCAGAGTTCCAGCCGCGGCTGTGACGCTGCCTATGAAGGAAAGCAGCGATATGAGCTTCGTCCTGTTGCCCCTGTGGGTTAGGTCAGCTATTATGGCGTTCTGCACGGGCCCCACGACGCCCCCGACGCCTCCCGCCCCCATGGCTCCGGTGGCTGATATGCCTCCGAGTATGGCAGCCGCGAACGCTGTGGCTAGGTTAAATTTAACAAGCATTACTATGGGCGTCAGCACCAGGAGGACGGAGGATATGTATAGCGAGGCCTTCCTTCCAATGAGGTCAGCCATGTAGCCGACTATGATTGAGAGCCCCGCTGTGGCAAGCCCCGCCACGGCGTACATTATGCCGAGCTCAAAGAGGCTCCCGTGAAGCAGCTCACGCACCATGTAGGGGAACACTATAAAGAGTATCCCGGCTGCGACGCTCCTCACGGACCTCAGCACGCTCAGGTAAACAAGCGACCTGGTGGGCTCCTTCATTTGGCTACCCCTAAGCGTAAATTTTCCATATATCTCTATTAGAAATATCTAGCCTTTAAATTTGCGCCCTGGAAGCGCCATGGGTGAAGCGAATGGAGGACAGCTTCAGGAGGCTTGAGGACATAGATATCTCGAAGTATAACATTAGGCAGGAGCAGTACGCGGTCATTTACCCCATAACGGTGATGCCCAGGGAGTCGGTCTACAGCGTCTACCTGGAGGCCCAGAAGAGGGCCATGCAGGCGGGCATAGCGTTCCTGAGCGGCGGCGTCAGCAAAAGGCTTGTGGTGAGGCAGCTGAGGCCCCAGGACCTTGGCCTTCCTGGCCCTGAGTGGATGTTCCAGGTCAGGAGCGGCAGGAACACGCTTCTGAGGTACAGGGTCAGGGACGACCAGGCGATAGTGATATTTGGGTTCTACAACCAGTCGCCCTCGCCGAAGGTTGTCCAGCTAGAGGTCCTGCGAGGGGGCGTCAGAAGGCTCATAATAGTGATGCAGGAGCTCTACACTAGAGGCTACGACCCCATGGGCGTGCTGGCGGACTTCGAGGTCTTCAGGCCTGGCGACGAGGTGGAGCTAGTAGGCCACGCAATAGGTGAGGGGGAGGAGATACTGGGAGTAATGGGCTACGTGGCCGAGCCAGAAGGAAGGCTTAACAGGGCCGGGCTCTAGCCCGTGGCCACTTAAATAGAGCCTTGGGCCCCAGAGTCAACGGGGTCAGGCTTGGAGCTGGAGTGTCCCGGTTTTATCAGGAACCCAGAGACGTGGACCACTGAGGACACCAGGGCCTACGAAACAAACACCGTGTGGCTCGGCCTCCCCCTGCTCCTCCTCATGGAGAACGCTGGGAGGGCCGTGGCAGACGCCGTCGAGTGTGTCCTGGGTGACGTGAGGAACAGGAAGGTCGTAGTTTACGCTGGCAAGGGGGGCAACGGCGGGGACGCCATAGTAGCGGCGAGGCACCTGGCCCTGAGAGGGGCTGACGTCACAGTTTACCTCCTATACGACCCAAAGCTCGTGGAGCACAGGGACGCCGCGCTGAACCTGCAGCACCTCCAGAGGCTTAAGACGGTAAAGATAGTACACCTTGACGACCCCAGGGACTACAGCCCCCAGGAGGCCGACGCGCTCATAGACGGCATACTGGGCATAGGCGTGAGAGGCAAGCTGAGGGAGCCCGTCGCCAGCGCCCTGGCAGCCTTCAACGCGTCCAAGGGCCTCAGGGTTGCCGTGGACATACCGACTGGCCTCGACCCCGACACTGGGAAGGCCGTCGAGGGGACGGCGAGGGTTGACATAACTGTGACCATGGGCACGCTTAAGCCAGGGCTTCTTGCCGACGAGGCTAAGCCTTACGTGGGTCAGGTGCTGGTGGCTGACATAGGGATGCCGAGGGACGCCTACATTTACGCCGGCCCTGGCGACGTCGCCGCAAGAATCCCAAGGAGGCCCAGGGACGCCTACAAGGGGGGCAACGGCAAGGTCCTGAGCGTCGGCGGCTCCTACCATTACTTTGGGGCGCCGTTCTACATGGCCTCCGCAGCGCTCTACGCTGGGGCAGACCTCTCGTTCCTGGCTGCGCCCGAGGACGTGGCGAGGTCCGCCGCCACGGCGAACCCAGGCATAATACCGGTGCCGCTCAAGGGCGATATCATTACTAGGGAACACGTTAAGGACCTGGTCGAGGAGGCCAGGCATGTGAACGCGGTCGCAATAGGCCCAGGGCTCGGCACCGCGGAGGAGACCAAGCAGGCTGTGGCGGAGTTCCTCGAGGCCATAAGGGGCAAGCCAACCGTCATAGACGCTGACGCCCTCAAGGCTGTCGCTGAGCTCAGGCCTAAGCTGTGGCCAGAGGCCGTGCTAACGCCTCACAGGGGCGAGGCCAGGATGCTCGCGGGCCACGACGGGGAACCCCAGGAGCTCGCGGCAGAGATAGCCAAGACCTACGGCGCCACCGTGATAGTTAAGGCGCCTAAGCCCCCAGGCGACGTAATATGTGGCCCCGACGGCAGGTGCAGGTTCAACATGACGGGCCACCCAGCCATGGCAGTAGGCGGCACTGGGGACGTGCTCACTGGGATAACCGCGGGCTTCCTGGCCAGGAGGGCCGCCCTCTCAAAGAGCTTGGAGCCCCTCAACATAGCTGCTGCGGCCGCTTGGACCTCTGGCAGGGCGGGCGAGCTGGCGGTCGAGGAGAAAGGGGATAACATAACGGCAATTGATGTGTTGAACAAGGTCCAGGCGGCCATAAGGGAGGCCTACTCGCTCATCTCGGGCGGCGGCTGAGCCCTTCTCAAAAATTTAAACAATGACGGACGTCTAAGGTCTCGGCCGACTAGTATGCTTATTGAGTGCAGGAACGGCATCTACGTCAGCCTTGGCACGTGCGAGGGCGTCAAAGGCTACAGGGGCCCTGCTCATTGCATGGTGTACCTGAGGAGGGCCGAGGGCGGCGTCAGGCCGCTGGCATCAATGGGCCAGGCAGTTTCGTACGGGCAGGGCTCGGCCAGGAGGTGGCTCTACGCGGCCATTGGGGTGGCACTTGACGTCCTGCTCACTCTCGTCCTCTACCAGACGAAGGCAGTGACCTCCCAGGGACTTTACTTCGCTGCTGCGGCGCTGGCAATAGTTGTTATCGCGGTGGTCCTAAGGGCCAGGCCCTCACCCGCACGGAGGTTTTCCTCAATTTCAGTCATGACTAGCAGGGACGAGCTCTGCAAGGCGGAGGGCGTGGAGTTCGTAACCATAACGTCTGCCGAGGAGCTGGAGGGCCCTGGGGGCGCGAGGCAGGTAGTTGTTACGATGGCAAACGGCGTCAGGGCTACGCTTTACTTGAGTGGCGGGGAGCTTGAGCAGCTTAGGACTCAGGGCGTTCTGAGCCCAACGCCCACATATTGAAGTCCTACGTGTTGGCGCTCATCTTGTGCAACCCCTTTTAACACGCGCTTAGCTTTAGGCCTTGAGATGGACAGGGATAAGGCCTGGCTGTCATATGTTCAGAGGTGCAGGGCCGGCGCATGGATAGTCACAGGCATGTGCTCTGGACCCGACAACAAGGAGTACTCCTGCGATATCACTATATTGTCGGGGTCTGTGGCGGAGAGGCCCATCGGGGAGGATCTAGTAATGGGTGCCGCTCGGAGCAAGAGAAGGAGCGTCTACCTGGCGGAGGCCGTGGCCGCTGTCTTAACTGGTTTGAGCTTGGCCATCTCATCGCTTAACCTGAGGGGTTCCCTAGTCATAGTCCTCGGCCTAGTAGCCGGCGCCCCTTGGCCTTCCTTGATTCCATGCTGTTATTGGGCAGCTCGCTTAGACTTAGCAGGGCGCTGAGGGAGTCATGCAATCCCAGTGGGCTTCAGCAATATCATATACTGTCTGTCCAGGTAGTCAAGGGTAGGCTTATGAACGAGGTCCTCATAAAGTTAAGTGGAGGTCGCAGGGCCAGAATAAGGGTCAGCAGGAGAGTCCTAAGCAGGCTAGGGCTCAGCGCGTACCTCGAGCCCCTCTAAAAGACTCCGTGCAGCAGCCCGCCGTCAACCGGTATGGCAGCGCCGCTCACGTAGCTGGCCCTGTCGCTCAGGAGGAACTCCACCACCTCCCCGACCTCCTCCGGCTTTCCTATCCTGCCTAGCGGGACGTCAGCCATTTCTATTTTGAGCTCCTCCTCGTAGCTTATGCCCTTAGCCCTGGCCCTGCTCTCTATCACCTGCCTCGACCTGTCAGTCTCTATGTTGCCGGGCAGCACCATGTTGACCCTGATGCCGTACTTGCCCAGCTCCCTGGCCAGGGTCCTGGTCAGGCCGGCCAGGGAAATCCTTATCACGTTGCTCAGCGCCAGCACCTCCACGGGCTCCCTTATGGCAAAGCTTGAGAGTATCACTATGCTTCCCCTGCTGGCCTTAAGGTAGGGCAGCGCCTCCTGCACGAGCCACACCGCGCTCAGCATCAGCTGCCTGGCGCCGAGCTCCCAGTCAGCAGGGCTCAGCTCCTCGAACTTCCCTGGCTTCGGCGGCGGCGCTATGAAGACGAGGCCCTCGAGCCCTCCCATTGCTTTAACCGCCTCCGAGACAAGTTTCACCACGCCCTCGCGGGCGGTTATGTCGGCCACAACGCCGTGCACCCTGCCCAGGGGGGACAGCTGCCTCAGGGCGTTGTTCACGTGCTCCTCGGAGCTGCCGTTTATCGTGACCTCATGCCCCCTCGAAAGCATGACCTTGGCGACTCCAAAACCTATGCCCCTGCTAGAGGCCGTTATTAAGGCCCTCAGCCTTAGCCACCTAGGGGAAGCTGAGACCACCAGTTAAAATGCGTAGGCCCGGTGATGTAATGTAACCGCTGACTGATGAGGACCCACTGCAGCACTGAGGGCCTTCACGTGACGCCCGCGGCCTGCTGAGGCTTTGCAACTAGGTCACCTATGACGTCCATGTTATGATAGCTTGCGAACCCCAGCAGCTGGTCAAGGTCCTCGACGAGTTGCCTCTTGTAGGCGCTCATCACTATAAACTCTATCCTTGAGTCGTCGTCGCTCCTCCCCCTGAGCTCCTCAAGCCTTGCGTCAACGCTTCCTATCTCCTCAAGGACTTCAGCTATCTCCTCCTTAAGGAGCCTCTCCACGTGAACGTCCAGGCACTCCAACAGGGACACCAGGAGGTAGTAGGCATGGAGACCATTAACGCCAACAGGGGAAATAATACCTAAGAACAAAAGAAAAGAAGAAAGAAGAGGGTTATTATTCAGGCCTGATTTACTTGCCCTGCTCCTCAGGGTAGTAGCTTATGAGCTCGACCCTCGTGCCGTCAGGCTTATAGACGTAAATCTTACCTGGCTCCTCGTTCAGGGTCAGCTTATGATGGCCGTCGCAGTACGGCTTGTTCTGGGAGAGGCCGCAGGCGCATATGTGGAGTTCCTTTCCGTTATCTAACTTTATGATATAAGGATGGTTCCTCTCATGAAGCACTATCCTTGCCATTTCCGCTCACAGGCCATTGAAGAGCTTATTAGTTAAAAAGACTTTTTAATATAGAACTCATCTGAGTTGCTTTATCAACTTCCTATCCACTTGAAGCCGTAGGCCTCATAGGCAGCCTTAAGTTCATCCCTTGAGTTCACCAGGACCCTGTAGGCCCTCCTGGCGTCCTCGCTGGCGCCGCTCAGGAGCGCGAAGGCCAGCCGCCCCCTGAGCTCAGGCTGCGGCACCACGTAGTTGAGGCCCCAGTACCTGGCCTCAGAGATCCACATGACGCCGGCGTCTATCACGTTGCCGTAGAGCAGGGGCGGTATCTCCCTGTGGTGAACCCTAGTTATGAAGGAGCGGGACGCCAGCGACTCATACCCTCCGCAGGACCTCTGTATGGCGTCCCTTACCTGGGCGCCTATGCCCTCGGTCACAGGGTTTGGTATAGCAAGCCTTGGGATCTCCCTGATGTCGCACCATGAGCTGACGTTAGGCCTTGACCCCCTGTAGGCCAGCACTATAGTGTCCTCGACGTACTCATACCTTTCCTCAAGCTGTAGGCCCTCCAGAAGCGCTGGCGGCAGGGAAACCACCTGGGGCCTGGCCGAGAAGGTAAGTGTCCCCACCTTAAGCGGCGCCCCGAGGGCCCTCTGCCTCACTATTCCAGGAGGTATGGTCTCTATGTAGGCCCTTATGCCGCTCCTCAGGAGGATCTCAACGATCTTGTCGACTAGGAACCACTGGTTGCCAGCGAAGGACATGGGAACACCATCAGTATAACCATGTATATCAGAGAGCGAGTCATAGGGAGGCAGCGTGAGCTCCACGGCCTCCATGGTCGGTCACAGGCGCCTCAGCGGCCCCCTTTCGCAAAAGGGCTTTAGTTTATACTCGGGCTACACAATTTCAATAGCTATCTCTTCAGGCGCGTCATTGCTTAAAACCCACGCCCTTAGGCCGCTCCTCGAGGCTATTATCCATGGAAGCGGCCAGAGCCTCATGCCCTCGGCGTCCTTATCGCTTGGCACAGGGAGGCCGCCGGGATGCGTGTGGTAAAGCGCTACGACCTCCACTCCTAGGTTCTCTGCTACTGCATAGCCGGCAACTATGTCGAGCGGGTTGGCCATGAACTCAGTCGGCGACCTCAGCACGTTCTCGGCCGGCTCCAGCGCGAGCACCCTGTTGCCTATCCCAAGGCATAGCCCCGTCTCCTCGCTCCTCCCCATGGAGAGCATCCTGAGGTGCTCCGCGAGGCCCCTGCCGATAACTAGGCTCCTCAATCAGCTCAGCCTCACAAGCTTAGCCGCCATGGAGGTCGTCTCAAGCAAAGCCATGTACGGTCCCCCAAGGAATGAAGCCAGCGGGCCTGGGTTCAGTATCAGCACCCCCCTCTCATAGGTGAGCTCCTGCTGGTGGGTGTGCCCATAGAGGACCCCGCTGTACCTGCCCGACTCAGCAAGAGCGTGGGCAAGCTCAACGGTGCTATCAGCAGGCCCCTGGCCGTGCATTACGAGGATCCTCCTTCCATCTATGTCCAGGACCCTTGGCCACCTCCCTATCCTGCCTCCAAGCGACCTGGCAACCTCGCTTAACATCTCAAACTCGCCGTCGTTGTTGCCAAAAACGGCCTCCACCCTCGCCCCAGATTGACCGAGCTCCCTGAGCGTGAACGGCGATATTATGTCGCCCAGGTGTATGATAAGCTTTACCCCAAGGGACTTCACCTTAGCGGCCGCCAGCCTCATAGAGGCCACATCGTCATGCGAGTCACTTATGACAGCCACTAACAAGGCGTTACCCCCTCTGGCGTGGTTGGGGGAACTTATTTTCCTTAGCACTCACGGGAGCCTGACGGGCGCGAGCGTCAGGAGGCTTATTATGAGGAGCAAGGTTGCCATCTCAACCCCAGCTGATATAGCGTAGCCTAGCCTGCCCGCGGCCCTTGACAGCACCTCCCTGAGCATCTGCCCCCCGTCGCTCTCCACGCCGAAGCCTGGGAGCGGGAAGGCGAAGGGGGCGGCGTTGATGAGCGCCAGGCCCATGTTAACAACGTAGAATGACGTGAGGAGCTCCACGAGCCAGTTGAGCCTGAAGCTCTGGACAACCTCTATGCCTATGTGGTCCACCCCGGCAGGCTTGACGACTGTCACGGCCTTTTCAAGTCCGTTGTATATCACGGTCAGGGTGACGTTGGCAGGCGCCGCGCCCTCAGCGCCGGCCTTTATCAGTTCCTGGAGCCCCTGGGTGACGGTCCTCACGGGCGCGCCGTTTATTGCTATGATTTTCATGCCGGGCAGCAGGCCAGCGACGTAAGCTGGGCTGTTCGCCTCCACGGACACTATGGTTATGCCGGAGGCCAGCGACGGTATAAGTAATGACATAATATAGGCGAAGAGGAAGCCCAGGGCAACGTTGGAGGCCACGCCGGCCGCGTATATCATTACCTTTGACCTTAGCGGGGCAGCCTTGAGGGACCCCTCGTCTGGCTCCACAAAGGCCGCGGGCACGAAGGCCATTAGCAGCAGGCCGGCCCCCTTCACGGGCACGCCAGCGGCCCTTGAGACAATGGCGTGGGAGAACTCGTGAACTAGGACAGCCACGCCAACGGCTATCAGTATGAACATGAACTCATAGAGGCCTACCGTGACCCCCGGTATGAGGGGCACGAAGCCCTCGGCGCTCGCCTGCGGGGCCCTGACGAGGTACCTCTCAAGGAACAGGGAGCCGCTGACAAAGTAGAAGTAGCCCATGGCAAAAGCCGTCGCCGCCAGGCCCGCAACGCCGTAAACTTTTACAAGCTTTGACTCAAGCCCCGGCCTCAGGGGGCTCCTGGAGTATCTCAGCCTGTAAATCAGGATAAAGGGGTAAACCGTGAGGCCTTCGACCTTTCGGTTCCTCAGGCTAACGTATAGCAGGAGCCAGGCCACAACAAACAGGGCCGCCGCCAGGACCGCAGTGGCTCCATTCATTTCCAGCTCCTCAGGTACTCCTGCTGCTCCGGCGTGAGTTCATCTATATTTATGCCCATGGTTCTTAGCTTCAGCCTGGCCACCTCCTGGTCCTGCTCAAGGGGCACGTCGTAAACCTTGGGCTGCAGCCTCCCCCTGTTGTTTATGTGATATAGAACCGAGAGGGCCTGGTTAGCGAAGCTCATGTCCATGACCTCGCTTGGGTGTCCCTCGGCCGCGACCAGGTTGACGAGCCTTCCCTCTGCCAGGAGGTAGAGCCTCCTGCCGTCGGGCAGCGCGTACTCCACGGTGTTCGGCCTTATCTCCCTCTTGGACTTTGCTATGGACTCCAGGTCCGTCACGCTCACCTCAACGTTAAAGTGGCCGGCGTTAGCAAGTATCGCCCCGTCCTTCATCTTGAGCATGTGCTCCTTCCTTATGACGTCCTTGTCCCCCGTGGCCGTTATGAATATGTCGCCCAGGGGCGCGGCCTCGTCCATGCTCATCACGTCAAAGCCGTCCATAACCGCCTCAAGGGCCCTTATCGGGTCAACCTCGGTGACTATAACCCTGGCCCCCATGCCTCTGGCCCTTATTGCTATGCCCCTTCCGACCCAGCCGTAGCCGGCTACCACAAGCCTCTTGCCCGCGAGGAGCACGTTAGTGGCCCTGAGCACGCCGTCCAGCGCGCTCTGGCCGGTGCCGTACCTGTTGTCGAAGAGGTACTTGGTCAGCGCGTTGTTAACTGCTATGACGGGGTAGAGGAGCCTCCCGCTGGCCTCCAGGGCCTTGAGCCTTATGACCCCTGTGGTCGTCTCCTCGTTGCCCCCAATGACGTTCTTCGCTACATTGGGCATCTCCTCGTGGAGTGTCACATGGAGGTCAGCGCCGTCATCTACCACTACGTCAGGGGAGGACCTGGCGGCCTCCCTTATGGCCTCAAAGTACTCCTGCTCGTTCATGCCCCTCCAGGCCCTCACCGCTATGCCTTCATCGGCCAGGGCCGCGGCCACGTCGTCCTGCGTTGAGAGGGGGTTGCTTGGCACCAGGGATACCTCGGCGCCCCACGCCTTCAGGGTCCTTATGAGCACGGCCGTCTCCTTGGTGACGTGAAGGGCCGCTGAGATCCTGTAGCCCCTCAGGGGCTTCTTGTCCTGGTACCTGCGCCTGAGCTCCATAAGGACGGGCATGTGGGCCTCGGCCCACTCTATCTTAAGCCTGCCCTCGCCGGCGAGCGAGGGGTCCTTGACCTTGACCTCCACTTGGCTTCCCCGGCCTAGGGAGGGGCCGCTAAAAATAAGCTCAGATGTGGGCCTCAGGCCCTGGTAATGAAGGGCTCCCTGCCTGCGTAGGTCGCCATCGGGCCCAGGGAGTCCTCTATCTCAAGGAGTCTGTTGTACTTGGCCAGCCTCTCGCTCCTGGCCGGGGCGCCGGTCTTTATCACGCCGGCGCCGACCGCAACTGCGAGGTCAGCTATGAACGGGTCCTCGGTGTCCCCGCTCCTGTGGCTTACGACGGGCCTTATGCCGGCGTTCCTGGCGACCCTTATGTAGTCCAGGGTCTCCGTGAGGGTGCCCACCTGGTTTACTTTGACCAGGGCCCCGTTGGTCGCCCTGGCCTTGATGCCCTCCTGCAGGTACTTGACGTTAGTAGCGTAGAGGTCATCGCCAACTATGAGGACCCTGGAGCCGAGCTTTGCAGTTATCTCAGAGAAGTGCTGCAGGTCCTCCTCGTGGAAGGGGTCCTCGAGGTAGGCTATGCTGAACTCGTCGACAAGCTGAACGTAGAGGTCGAGGAGCGAGCCAGGGTCGTACAGCTTTCCGTCAACCCTGTAGGCCTTCTTCTCAGGGTCGTAGAACTCTGAGGAGGCCGCGTCAATGCCCAGGAAGAAGTCAGAGCCCAGCTCGTACCCTGCGGCCTTTATGGCCGCCCTCAGGGCCTCGAGGGGCTCCCTGACCTCGTTCATAGGCGGCGCGTAGCCCCCCTCGTCGCCCACATTAGTTGACGTCTTGCCATACTTGTCGCTTAGGTAGCTCTTGAGGGACTTGTAGACCTCAACGGCCATCCTCATGGCTTCAGTGAACGTGGGGGCGCCTGCAGGTATTATTATGAACTCCTGGAAGGCTAGGTTGTTGCCCGCGTGCACTCCCCCGTTTATGACGTTCATGAGGGGGGTCGGCAGCACCTTAGCTCCTGGCCCTCCAAGGTACTCGTAGAGCTCAACCCCTGAGGAGGCCGCGGCCGCCTTAGCTACCGCTATGCTGGTCGCGGTGGTGACGTTACCTCCGAGCCTTGACTTGTTAGGGGTGCCGTCTATCTCTATCAGGACCCCGTCTATAAGCGACTGCTTCCTTGAGTCGAGGCCTATGAGCCTGGGGGCGACTATGGTGTTAACGTTTGACAGCGCCTGGTTAACTCCCATGCCGCCCCAGCCCCTGCCGCCGTCCCTCTTCTCTATGGCCTCCTTGCTGCTCTTGCTAGCCCCGCTGGGCGCTATGCCTACGCCTACCCCAGCCTTCGTCTTAGCTATTACCTTAACCGTGGGGTTTCCCCTCGAGTCGAGGGCTAGGACGCCGTGCACCGAGGATATAATGAAGTCCTCGTCGCTGGCCACTCAGCTCACCGCGTGGCCAGTGAGGGCCCTAGGTAAAAAGCGATGGGCTCCGCCTACGCCGCCACAGGCCTTGACCGAGGCCTCTTATTAAGCTGCAGACGCAAGGCACCCTATTAGGTATTTTAACGCTAAGGGTCAGGAGGCCAGTGGGCGGAAGCTTGCCAAGGAAGTCCAAGGGTAAGTCAGGGGACCCGTTCACGTGCCCCGTGTGCGGCGTCAGAGTCACGGACCCAGAGAGGACTTGGACGCTGGTGTCGCCAATACCTGACAGGGAGGGAAGGGTGACGATAACAGTTATGGGCGCCTTCAGGTGCCCCAACGGCCACACCTGGAAGGCCGTGATAAAGAAGTTCAAGAGCGGCGAGGAGGAGGGGGCCGGGGTCCCGCAGACCACTGAAAAGGAGGAGGGAGAGACCATAACGCTCGACCTAAGCGACATACAGAACTTTAACGACGAGCCGCCCGAGGAAGAGGGCTAGGCCTTGGCGGCCCTCGTGGTCCTGGTGACGGCGCCCAAGGGCGACGGCACCAGGATAGCCAAGGAGCTGCTGGACGGCAAGGTAGCGGCCTGCGTTAACGTGATACCTGGGGTCCACAGCTCCTACTGGTGGGAGGGCAAGGTAGAGGAGGCTGAGGAGGACCTGCTTATAATAAAGACCACGGAGGAGGCCTACGACAGGCTTGAGGAGCTCATAAGGAGGGTCCACCCGTATAAGGTGCCTGAGGTCCTGGCGCTCAGGGTTGAGAGGGGGCTTCCGGAGTACCTCTCCTGGCTTGAAGGCTCAGTTTCGCCCAGGGGTCAGCAGGCTAAGGCTTGACCCAATGTTCCCCCTCGCTTTTAACCGTCAAAGTGTGATATTACCTTGAGGCAAGTTGTCCAGGAGGAGCTCAGAGCTATTAGAATACGTTATAGTTGAACATGTGGCCAAAATAGCCAGCGGCCTTGAGAGCCCCGAGAGCGCCGAGCTCGGAATCCTTTCAGGCCACTACGCCGAGGCTGTAAAGCTTGTTGGCATGAGGCTGAGGAGCCTTAAGGATGGGGTTCTCACCTGCGCCCTCTGTAACGAGAGGAGAGGATCCTTCACTCCTCGGGGCTACTACCTTCACCTTCTTCGCTCTCATCACCCTGAGATCCTTGATCTTGTGAGACAGGAGGCCTCAAGGATAGCAGGAGCCTCGCGAGCCTCGGGGCCCTTACAATCCTGATCCCGTCCTCCAGCTGGAGCACGACGTACTCAACGTCGTCCTCTGCCTTGAGCGGCCCGTCGAATATGTAGGTGTCTGGCGGGGCGTCGTACCACTCCAGCGAGCTCAGGGAGAACTTTGCCATGCCCTCTGTTTGAACTGAGGAGAGGGAGCCTAGCCTTATAACCGCGAGCTTCAGGAGCCTCCTGGGCAGGGCGCTCAGCTGCCTGGTTCCCGCTCTGTCCCTGACCCCCTCGCCAATGACGTACTTGGTCTCGGGCGTCTCACCAACGATTATGACGAAGTCCCCCTTCCTGTTCCTCATTAACTTGTCGGCCTCAGTAAGCATCGAGTCCAGGACGTTGCCGCTGACCTCTATTGTGTCATCGGCGACTGGGTTCATCACCTCAAGCTCCACTGGGCCTATTGTCAGCGTCCTCCTTTTGAACCACCTAACTTGCAGCTTTGCCAATAGGCTCCCCCTCTAGTTGTCCTCTCCAAAGCGTATTTAATACGTAGTAGCGGGTTCTCTTATAGATTAAATACTTCAGATGTCCCTATCTGTATCTCAAATCCTTATAATTTCTGACAGTACAAGTTAACTTTGGTGCCTGAAAATTGTCGAATGAGCCTCCGACGCTGGGGCTCAAGCAGGAGATGTTTTTAATACAGGGAGAGAGCGCCTTCAGCTACCTCCCGATTATAAGGGAGCTTGAGTCCAAGGGAATTAAGGTTATCAGCTTTGGCATAGGGCAGCCTGACTTTCCGACGCCCAAGCACATAAGGGAGGCGGCCAAGGACGCCCTTGACCAGGGCTTCACGGGCTACACGGAGACGGCCGGCATACCGGAGCTGAGGGAGGCCATAGCCGACTACCTCAACAGCAGGTATAAGTCCGACGTTAAGCCAAACGAGATAATAGTTACCACGGGCACCAAGACCGCCCTCTTCATGGCAGGGGCGGCCTACCTGAGGCCCGGGGACGAAGCGTTAATAATAGAGCCCAGCTACTACGCTTATGCCCAGGTCACGAAGTTCTTCGGCGCTAGGCCAAGGTTTGTGAGCATGGACTTCGAGCCGGGCAAGGGGTTCAGCCTCGACATAGGCAAAGTTGAGGAGGCCATAACTGACAGGACAAGGCTGCTCTTCCTCAACAACCCCAACAACCCGACTGGCGTGGTAATAGGCCCCAGGCAGGTAGAGGAGCTAATGGAGGTGGCGGCGAAGAAGAACGTTATAGTGGTCGCTGATGAGATCTATGATAACTTCATATATGAGGGGGAGTTCGGCAGCACAATAAGTCACTCGGGCTGGAGGGACAACCTCCTCTACATAAACGGCTTCTCCAAGACCTTCTCGATGACTGGCTGGAGGCTGGGCTACCTCGTTGCAAGGCGCGAGGTCATAAGCAGGATGCTTGACTTGGCAGTTTCAATATACAGCTGTGCAACCAGCATAGCTCAGAAGGCCGGCGTGGCCGCGCTCAGGGGCGACTGGACGCCCGTGAGGAACATGATAGACGAGTTCAGGAAGAGGAGGGACGCGCTCTACAACCTGCTGAAGGAGGTCCCTGGCTTCGAGTCCTACAAGCCGCAGGGCGCCTTCTACATGTTCCCGAGGGTCTCGCAGCTCATGAAGGCCCTAGGGCTTGACAGCGTGGACAAGCTGGTCAACAGGCTTCTTTACGAGAAGGGAGTCCTAGTGCTGCCCGGCACCACGTTCCCTGACAGGCTGGGCAGGGACTTCGTGAGGTTCAGCTTCGCCACGTCCATGGATAACATAGTTGAAGGCGTCAAGAGGATAGCCGAGTTCGCCGCGGGGGCCATGAGGAGGTAACCGCGCCGCCATATGTAACCTCTAAGTCAATCCCTTCTTTTGGACACGGCAGCTACATGCTAATGCTAATAACCCTCCAGGACTACCGTCAACGTACAGGTGCGATGTTGCATAGACGAGGAAGGGCCGCAGTCGTAGGCGGCGGCCTCTCAGGCCTCTGGATATCTTATGAACTTGTTCGAAGAGGCTATGACGTGACCCTCTATGAGGCGAACTCCGTCGGCTATGGGGCCTCATCAAGGGCCGCGGGCATAATATCGTTACAGCTTCCTAGGTCATTACTTGGATATGCCATAGAGGGCGTGAAGGCTTATGCGGAGCTCGGAGTGGAGAGGATGACAAAAACCGTATGGATACCAAGGCCTGAGGAACTTCACTGCATTAAGGACGTAATCTCCACCCTGAGGCTCGAGGGCATAGACGCTGACGTGCTGAGGCTCGAGGAGTTAAGGGGGCTAAACCTGAAGCTCGCTGGCGACGACGATTTGCCTGTTTCCATCATGGTGCAGGGGGTGGTAAGTCCAGGCGATGCCCTAGCTCACCTGACCAAGGCTTTGGCCGACGCGAGCTTCACCTTGAAGGAGGGTCCCGTAATCCGAAAAGGTGACAGGCTTTTCTATAATGGCCTTGAAGTGGAGGCGGACCTGAAGTTCATAGCGGCGGGGCCCTGGACGCCAGAGCTCGTCGGCTTAAGGGACAACTTCACTATATACAGGTGCTCTGCCCACAGCGTGCGGGGTCAGACGCCTGACGTGATAGTTGAAGACGACATAAACGGCTTCTATGTGGTGCCTGAGGCTGAGGGCCAGGCCATAGTTGGGGGTGGGGACTCCCAGCTGGTGAGGCCTGAGGATGGCTTCAGGCTATCCCAGGGCGAGGCGTATGAGGTGCTGGAGCTTGTGGCCGCCAGGCTGCCTGACGCCGAGAACTTCTACCCCGTCTCATCGTGGGCAGCGCCGTGCATATCAGCCTCAGACGGCATGCCTGTGGTCGGCGAGCTCAACGGCTATTATATACTCACTGGCCTCGACGGAGCCGGACTCACGCTTTCACCAGGCCTGGCAAGGCTAGTAGTGGACGTCGCTGAGGGAGTCAGCAAAGAGGACAGCAGGCTCTCGCCTAGAAGGCTCTTATATGGAAGGCTCAACGGCCCCAGGGAGCCCTTTGACAGGCTCTGCGAGTGCTAAGGTATCAGCGACACCTCATCACCTACGTTAACGTTAAGCTTCGAGGCAGCGCTGCCCTGGTTTATCGCGAGCTCCACGAACCCGAAGCTGTTTATGTAAGCTATGGCGTCCCCAGGCCTGACGTCAGCGAAGGTCCTGCCAGTGGTGAACACGTGCTGGGTGCCCTTGACGTTTACCACTAGCCTGCCGCGCGGCAGCCTGTACTCCCTTGTCGTGAGCCCTAGGGCGACGTTGCCGAACTTGTCTATGTAGACCACCCTCGTGCGCGTGACGCCCTCTGAACGGAAGCTGTACCTGAGGCGAAGCGACACCAGGGAGCCAGCTGGTATAGGGGTGGCGAACTGGGACGGTGGGACCCCCTTGGCTATGAGGGCCGCCGCTGGAGCGAAGACGTCCCTGCCGTGGAACGTGTATGAGAGCGGCCAGGAGTTGAATGCCTTGACGCCGGCCAGCGAGCGGACCCTGGAGTAGTTTATTGCATAGGCCTCCCTTATGCCGTCCTCTGCGGCGGCCTCATAGGCCACTCCGTTGTCGGGTGCTACAAAGTAGTAGTTGTTGGTTCTTATGACTACTGCCCTCCTGCTGGTCCCAACTCCGGGGTCAACTACTATCATTATTACGGAGCCCGGCGGCAGCCACCTGTATGAGGAGTACGTTATGTAGCTCCCAGCGAGCACGGAGAAGTGCGGAACCTCGTTATCAATTCTTATCACGTTTATGGAGGGATCCACGTACTTTATGACGGATTCCACAATGCCGTCATAGACGGAATCCCCGAAGTCAGTTATTAGCCCTACAAACCCGGACAAGGTCCCCGCCTAGGAATTCTTCAGCGGCCAATTAACAATAAACGCGTTTTGTGGCCCAGCGGAGTCCTGAGCTTAATCAGGGAAAAGGGGAGAAAAAGAAGAATGATTAAAGGGGTCAGAGCTTTAGCCAAGCTTAGAGCCTAAGGTATCCAGCTATGACCGCTATTATAACTGCGACTATAACCAACGTAACGACTACCCAGACGCTGTAGTCGCTGGGCTGCGGTGTCTGATGGGTGGTCTCAGGCGCCGTGGTGTTCACGTTAGCTATGTGCACCGCGTTAACGTTGAACGTTACGTTGCCGAGCCCGAAGGTGCCGCTGGAGATCAGGAGCCCATACTTGCTGAAGGGCACTATGTAGGAGCCCAGCTGCGATGCGTTCAGCGGGGCGTAGATATAGACTGAGACTGGCGACGAGGGCCTGAAGTAGACGCCCTTAACTATTGCTATGTCAACGCCAGGGTACAACGTTACCTCAGCGCTCGCGTTGGCGGTGCCGTTGCTCACGACAACTATCACGTGGGACGCTATAGGCAGCGGCGCGCCGAGGCTGTCGTTTATGAACACGGTCACTCCCTTCAGCCCAGGCAGCGGTATGGCGCCGCTTGGAGTTATCTCAGAGAGCTGGGACTTGACGTAGTTTACTATGGCACTGTCATATATTATGGGCTGCACGGAGAACCACTGCGGCCCATAGTTGGGCGGCCCAGCCTGCCACGTCCAGTCGCTGCCCTCGCTGACGTAGAGGTAGTTCCACAGCGAATAGTACATGTAAAGCGGGTTGGCCTCAGTGTAGCCCGAGACGTTTACATAGGCGGGCATATGGGTCATGGCCTCGAAGGCCGCTGTGCTGGCGTTCGGCGCGTGGGCAAAGGAGAGCGGCACCAGGGGCGACGTGGGCATGCCGAGCACGTTTGAGAATGCCACCAGGTACTCCCTGGCCTCAGTCACATTCCTCCAGATGAGCACCTTGCCTATGTAGCCGTTGTTCCAGTTGTTGAGGCTGAGGGCCCAGCTCTCCTCTGGCAGGTTTGTCAGCACGGCTGACACGCCGTGGGTTGCTATGGCCTGGTCAACTGTCTGGGTGACAAGCCATCCCTGGTCCTCGGCGTTTGAGAGGGCCTGATATATGGCATAGAGGTCCTCGCCGGAGAGCGGCATCGGGTTGAATATTATCGGGTTCTCGCCGTCAAGGGCAACCACTACGACACCTCCTGGGTGCTCCATGTAGACCTTGGCCAGGTACTGGAGCAGCTCCTGCTCCGTCAGCTGCGGCGACTGGTGGAAGAAGAGGAACGCGAACTCGTTAGAGAGGTTAGTGTCCCTGAACAACACGTAGATCCTCTGGCCCAGGGAGTTCTGAACTACGTAGACTCCGTAGGGGCCGTTGTTAAGGCTTCCTGACACGACCGTCAGGTCGGGCGCCATCTGAACGAAGGCCTGGTAGTCCAGCACGGTGGCGTTAATGCCCGTCTCATTGTAGAGCCAGACCAGGCCCATGTTGAAGGCCATCTCTGGGGTCCAGGCGCCGTTGGGCACGACACCGAAGACGTACTCGGTCATGTTCTTGCCCATGAGTATCTGTGCCAGCAGGTCGGAGGACCAGCCGTTATCATATTCTATTGCCATGAGCGGGTGGTAGAAGGGCACCGTGAGCACCTGGAGCCTGCCCTCCTTGACTAGCTTTCTGTAGAGGCTCAGCGTGTACTCGGTGGCGTTAATGTCATGGGTTACGTTGACGCCGGATGTCGTGAAGGTGGGGCTCGACTGGTGCAGGAAGGCCTCCCACTGGTAGAGGAGCACTGGCGTGAAGTCTATGGTTACGTTTAGGTTGGGGAACTCGTTGAGCAGCATCGCCTGCAGCTCGTAGGCTCCCACGAGCTGCCCGTTCCAGTCCATATCCTGGCCCGTGTGAATTTGAACCCACGGCTGGCCCCAGGTGCCGTTGGGCTCTATGTAGAGAGGCTGGTGCATGTTCCACACTATCACGACGCTTATGGGCTTCTTGCCGGTGGTGTTAAGCACGTAGAGCTGCGGCAGAGACGTGTTCTGCCACAGGCCTGAGGTGCCTACCAGGAAGTACACGTTATAGATGCCCTGCGGGTAGTTGATGGGGAAGCTGAACGTCAGGTTAGTTGTTCCCGACGGTATTGTAACTGTCGAGTTGAAGACTGCCTTAGTTCCCACGACAAGGGCCACGTCGTAGCTTGCGGCCGGGCCCTCGTTCTGCACTGTAACGTTGACCTTGGCCTGCTCCCCGACAAGGTAGACGTACTCGTTATAGTAGGCGGCAACGACGTGCACAGGGGTGTAGACGTCCTGTATTGCGAAGTTCGCGCTGGAGCTCACGTTGCTGTTGTGTATCCAGGCCCCAGTGGTGTTGTCATGATAGACCCACTGAACCCACTGGCCGGGCTCAAAGGGGCCTATCATCACGGTGTAGTTGCCCCAGAGAGGGTTGTAGTGCATGACGCTCACGTTATTTCCTGGCTTGCCAACCGTGTTGTACCAGGGCAGGCCCGTCTGCGGGCCGGTTGTGAGGCCCCACCACAGCAGCAGGGTATCCGGCGGCCTTCCTATGGTAGTTATAACTATGGAGCCGTTCGGCAGCACCCAGGCCCTGGTGAAGCCTATTATGTTAGCTGGCGGGTTAATTATGACGTTCCAGTTCCAGAACGGGTGGTTGTCGTAGTTTAGCCAGGTGCTCCCGTTCACGTTGAAGACGTAGCCTATCCACGTGCCATTCTTGAACGGCCCCACGGTGGCCTGGAAGGCCCCTATCGAGCTGTTGTAAGTCATTGGGGTCTCCATGTTCCCCGGGGTGCCGTTGACCGTACTCCACGGCCCCTGCGGGTACGGCTCTACGCCCCACCAGAGCAGCACCTTAGATGAGGGGGGCACTCCGTAGAGGTAAACGGTAAGGTAGCCAGTGGGCGTCACCGTGAAGTTAGAGTAAACTTCGTCACTTTGAGCCAGGGAGACGCGGGGTCCCAGCGACGTGAAGGGAGCTACTAGGGCGGCTACCACTAGGGCTAGCGTGAAAGCCGCAAGGACTTTCCTAAGGGCTTCCATAACTTACACCGCCGTAGTCGTAAGCTATCTTGTTTTTAACTTTTATGCTAATATGTATACACGTAAATACAGGGTTATACTTCATATACAGCAGCTGAGCGTCATTAACGGACTACATGGTGGCTGATTATATGCGGCCTACAGGAGGCCCAGGCCCTTGACTGTTGCAGTGAAGGGCGACCCAGGCTTTCCCTCAACTGATATCGAGGCCTCAGGGGCCATTATCTTGATTAGCTCCACCACCGTGCTGGCGTGGGAGGTCAGCGAGGCTCCTCCCAGCCTGCTGACCCCGCTGCCCAGGACAGCGTATATTAGAAGCATGTCAGAGGAGTGCCTGTCCAGCGCCATCCCAGTTAAGAGGTCCTGCATCAGTGAGGTGGCCGCCTCCCTGCCAACTCGCTCCGCGGGCTTGCCCTTCTCTCCAAGGGAGTCGCCGCCCAGGACGGAGTTCTCCGTGAGGGCCCACACCACGATCCCGCTTCCGGGGCCCAGGTGCGGGTCTGGCCTGCCCTCGTAATGCTCAGCTTCAATATTGACTGGCACCCCGAGGCCGCTGAGCGCCTCGCTCGCAGCCCTAGCCTGCCTTATGGCCACGTGCGCTGGGAGCCTGACGCAGTGGCTGAGGCCCTCGATCCTGATGAGCCTCCCCGCGCGCACCAGGTCAACGGGCCTGAGGGCCCCGTTCCTTCTAACCTTAACTACGACCTCGCCCCCACCCCTTGGATAGTGCCCCCTCCTGATGAGGTCTAAGTCTAGCTCTACGTTAAACTTAGATAGGAGGGGCCTCAGGACGAAGCGGTAGTAGTCTATCGGGGGCGACTTGGGCACGTCCGTGCCCCCTCTGACGCGGACCTTGACTTCGCCCTCGGCGGCGACCATGAGCGGCATTATGGCCTGGAGCAGGAGCGTTATGCTGCCCGCGGTGCCTATGTCAAAGCTGTACTCGCCCCCTGATATCTTGCCAGGGTAAAGGGTCACCTCGGTGGAGCCGAGCCTGGCGCCCTCAACCTTGCCGTGCGACATCTCCTCTATGGCCTTGACGGACTCCAGGTGCTGGTGCTGTAGTCCAGGCCTTGACCTCTTGACCCTTATGTTGTAGACCCTCACCGGCACCCCAAGGACAGCCGCCAGGGCTAATGACGTCCTCAGCACCTGGCCCCCTCCCTCTCCCATGCTGCCGTCCACCTGGAGCACCTTCATTTGCCTCCCTCTGGCCACGACAGAGGCTAAGCCGTATATGAGATAAAGGCTTACTGTTTCACGAGTCGGGGACAGAAGTTGAAGGTGCTAGTGGCAGGCCTAGTGCCAAGGAACTCAGGCAAGACGACGCTGGCGGCGAGCTTAACAGCTCAGCTGATACGGGAGGGCTTTACTGCGGCGCCTTCAAAGCCGGTGGGCGCCACGGACCTGTGGGGCTCTCCAGACGCGGCTGCATACACGCGCAGGCTTCACATCCTAACCACGGAGGACGGATACGTGCTGTACAAGGCGTCGGGCGAGAGGCTCCCAGTGGAGATAGTGAACCCCGTCGGGGCCCTGCTGGTCCCCACGCCAAGGTCGAAGTACCCCAGCAGGACAGCGTATGAGGCCTCGCTCTCACAGCCGTACTCCAGGGCGGCCCTCCTCAGGATAACAAGCTGCGTCGGCGGCAGCTCCAGCGTCCACCTGGTCAACTCCGCCGCGCTCTCAAGGGTCACCCGTCCCGTTGAGCAGGAGGTCCAGGACATAGTTTCATACCTGACGCCTCCCCCGGTCCAGGTAAATGAGCAGGTCGCCGAGGGCATATTCATGGGCTCAGCCAACGAGGCCGCCGACAGCTGCATAGCTCTTGAGGAGAGGTCAAGCGATGTGGTAGTAATAGAGTCTAACAGCGACGTTGCAGCCCCCACCTCAGCCTCGGCCGCCCCAGACCTGGTTGTCCTGGTGTCGCCGGGCGAGGCCTACATAGTCGACGGGAGGAGGTACAGGAACGCCATGGAGATCCTAGTAATGGACGGCAAGCCGTGGGTCTCCAAGGCCTCGGAGCTCTTTGAGCTCACGGGCTACGTGAGCAAGGTTGAGCTGCCCCTGCTGGAGGACCCCCGCGAGGGCTACGGGCCCGAGGTGACGGACCCCATAGTTGAGGCGATAAAGAGCGCGGCGACCTCGGGAGGCAAAGCCTAAGGATCGCCTTCAGCGGCCCCGCGTTATTTAGGGTCAATAGGGGTACGAACGTACTCTCATTAGAGAAAACCTTAAATATCGTGATCTCTAACTAGAGAAAGGGGAAGGAGCGTGGCGGATCCTCTATTCGTGGACACGCTCGACATTTGGCTCGCTGTGCTGGCCTGGGGGCTCCTCACGGCGGCCGCCTGGGTGACCTACAGGTTTGTCATGGGCAGGGGGCAGCAGGCCGACAGGGGCTTTGGGTACGCCTTCCTTGCTATAGGCGTCTACGCCTTAGTGATGGGCCTCTGGGGCTCCATGACGTGGCCTCTGCCAAGCTCTTACAACATAGTGCTTATGGATCCATACGCCCTTTACGGGGTCGCGCTTCTCATGATAGGCCTCGCCCTTATAGCCGGCGTGGACCTCAAGGGCCCCACGATAGCCATAGCGTTCCTCTCCATCTCTGTCCTGATATATGCAGCTGACATAGCTAAGTATCACCTAACTAACTCTCCTGCAGCAGCGGCGGCGCTGTTCGTATTGGTAGGGCTCTCTGGAATACTTGGTCCATTCCTTAACCTGAGCAAGTCATCAAAGTACGTCGCATACCTAGAGGTAATACTGCTCGTCTTGGCAGCCCTGCTGTCAGCATACATAGGTGGCATGGCCACGTTTGAGCACACGGCCGACTGGGCAAAGTGGGTACCCTTCTACGGGTGAATAATGAGCTACAAACTCGTCCTTTTCCTGTTATTTTCTTTTCTCATCACTTGAATAGGGGAGGGCTGAGGCGCAGGGCAGTGTCATCAGATGTTATACCTAAGGCCGAAGGCGTTTACGTCTACAGCAAGGGTAAGGGCTGGTCAAAAGCCGGCTGCTTAAGTCCATCATCCCTCAGCGACGGCCTGAACCTGATATACTTTAGGAACAACTGGTGCGCCTCCTGCGCTGTGTTGGACCTCAAGATGCCTGACATAGTTGAAATGTACTACTGTAGGGCGACAATTTACGTGGTCTCGTGCACTTGGTTCACTACAATGTGCCTTGACACGATGGCAAGGAGGGCCTTCCAGCAGTTCAAGATTAAGGACTCCCCTACGCTCTACTGGGCCGTTGTGTCCCAGGGGAGGCTGCTCAAGGAACTGCGCATGATAGGCGTTCCCTCGCTGTCGGAGCTGAAGAAGTACGTGGCCTCAAACTTGGGCGTCAGGCCCTGCGTCCCGCGGGCCAGGCCAAAGTAAAGGACAGGGCAGCGACGGCCTAATCTTGGCTTGCTCATGGCGCAGGCCCGGTTCCTAGCACATATAAGCGCACATAAGTATAATACTTCCACCTACGTGCATCAACCTAAGGCGGCGGGTGAAGTAAGTTGTGCCCGGAGGGAGCCCTTAGGGGCAGTGACGCTCTCCGGGGTATCAGACGCCGCCCTGACGGCGTCGTTGACGCTCTGCCCTCCTGTAAGGGGGTCTACGCCATTTGCTTCAGGCTCGACAGCCCAGTTATCGTTATGGGCAGAGGAGGCAAGGTGTTGGGCTCGGCCGGGCCAGGGCTTGTGCTATATGTAGGCAGCGCCGGGGGGCCAGGAGGGCTTAGGTCGAGGATTTCAAGGCACTTCTGGGGTGCCGACCGCTGCTGGTGGCACGTAGACTGCATATCGAGGGCTGCAGCCTCCGTCGAGTTCATATTCTACAGGGTTGGGAGCTCTGGCGTTAAGGCGGAGGACGAGCTGGCCGGGCGGCTAATGGAGCTCGAATCGCTGAGGCCCGTGGGAATGCTTGGGGCCACGGACTCTAAGAGGCCTCACATGTTCATATGCAGCGACAGGGCCGCGGTGGTGTCGCTTCTCAAGTCTGTGGGGACACTTGTTGATTTTGGTGATGACCATGTCGGTGGGACATAAGCAATTGAGGTGCCCGTTCACCTCGACTAAGGTCCTTATGGGTTAAAAATCATAAAGCCCCCAGGCCCCCAGGGCCGGGGGACCCGCGGGACATTGAAGGTTAAGGCAGTGATATTTGACGTTGACGGCGTCCTTACAGAGGTTAAGAGCAGCTGGGGCTTCGTCCACGAGACCCTTGGGGTCGCCGACAGGGCCAGGCGGTACGCTGAAATGTTCGAGAGAGGCGAAATAACATACCAGGACTGGCTTAGGCTGGACACCGGCCTCTGGGTTGAGGCAACAGGAGGCCAGATAACGAGGTGGGACCTGGAGAGGATATTATCAAGGATACCGCTGAGGCCGTGCATAAGGGAGGTCTCGATATGCATCCACAGGATGGGTAAGAGGATAGCCCTGTTGAGTGGAGGCATAGACCTCCTAGTCGCAAGGGTCGCTGACGTGGTTGGCGCTGACCTGTGGATGGCGAACCAGCTGAGCTTTGACTCCAGGTGGAGGCTGGTTCCCGGGGGCGTGGCGGCGGTGGGGGTCAACAAGGCCAGGGCCATAAAGCTCCTCGCAGGGGAGCTCGGGGTTAGCCTCGGCGAGGTCATGTATGTCGGCGACTCGCAGTGGGACGCAGGGGCCATGAAGCTTGTAGGCTACCCGGTTGCCATGGGTGATGATGCGTCCCTCGAGGGCGTGGCGAAGTATAGGGTGAACAGGCTCTCAGAGGTGTGCGACCTCCTGAAGAAAATAGAGGGTGAAGGACAAAAGTGGGAGGGCCTCACTGGCCCTTGAGGGCCTTGAGGTCCGCGTGCCTTATGTAGTCAATTAGGACATCCGTGTACTCCGTAGTCGATATCGGTGTTATCCCTCCCATCTCCCTGGCCAGGTCATAGGTAACCTGCTTGTGGGCAATTGCCTGCCTGACGGCGTACTCAACCAGCAGCCTGACCTCCGGCCATCCCACGAAGTCGCTGAGCAGGTACATGCCGCTCAGTATCTCGGCGGTCGGGTTTATGACGTTCTTGCCTGCGTACTTGGGGGCGCTGCCGTGGACGGGCTCGGCGACGGCCACGCCGTCACCCATGTCAAGTCCTGCGGCCATTCCAATGCCGCCCACCAGGGCGTTGGCTTCGTCGCTTATGTAGTCCCCGTTCAGGTTGGGAGTCACTATCACATTATAGTCGCCGGGCCTAGTTATTATCTGCTGCAGCATGTTATCAGCTATCCTGTCGTTAACTATTATCTTGCCCTCGGGCGCCTTGCCTCCATACTTAGTGTTTACCTCGTCCTCGGTGACAACGTAGTCCCTGAACTCCGAGAGTATGAGGTCGTAGGCCCACTGCCTGAAAGCGCCTTCAGTGTACTTCATTATGTTACCCTTGTGCATTATTGTGACGTGCTTGTAGCCGTTCCTTATGGCCCACTCCATTGCCCTCCTGACGTGCCTCTGCGTCCTCCACTTGGATATTGGCTTGATGCCTATACCCGTGTCCGGGGTCAGCTCTATTCCGAACTCCTTCTTGAGGAAGTCCCTCAGCTTCTGGGCCTCGGGGCTGTCGAAGGACCACTCAATGCCAGCGTAGACGTCCTCAGTGTTCTCCCTAAATATCACCCAGTCTATCTTTTCTGGGTGGCAGTGCGGGGTCGGCTGGCCATACCACTTGACTGGCCTGACGTTTGAGTATAGGTCAAGCACCATCCTGAGGGTCACGTTGAGGCTCCTGAAGCCTCCTCCCACGGGGGTGGTCAGGGGCCCCTTGAGGTTGACGCGGGCCAGCTTGAAGGCCTGAAGCGTTCCATCAGGCAGCAGGGAGCCGCACTCCTTCTGGGCCTCCTCGCCGGCGGCCACCTCCCACCAAACTATTCTCCTGGTGCCGCCATAGGCCTTGTCAACGGCAGCGTCAAGCACCTTCTTGGCGCTCTCAACGATCTCAGGCCCTATGCCGTCTCCCTTGAAGTAGGCCACTATCAGGTTATCAGGTACTATGAGCTTGCCGTTCTCAAACCTTGCCAGCTGGCCCTCCGAAGGAGGCTTAGCCTCGTCTGCAGTGCAGGGGTGAGAGACCATGAAAGGTCCCAGGCAGAGGGGTACATACGAGGCTTTAAAAAGGTTAAATGTAGCTTTATTCCGTTAGGCCTATGATTTCCTTTAAAGTTTTCTCGTAGGGCCTCCTCGCCACGCCCTTCTCAGTTATTATGCCAGACACGAGCTCGGGGGGCGTTATGTCAAAGGCTGGGTTCCAGGCCTCGACGTCATCAACTGTTATCGTTAGACGGCCTAGGACCGTTTTCACCTCGTCCGGCGACCTCTCCTCAATAACTATTGAGTCCTCGCCCACCACGGGCTGTATCGTGCTCGTGGGGGCCGCCACGTAGAACTCCTTGCCGTTGGCGTTGGCCGCGAGCGCCAGGTTATAGGTGCCTATCTTGTTCGCCACGTGACCACTGAGCGTTATCCGGTCAGCGCCAACTATTGCAAGGTCAGCCATGCCCCTCCTGAAGAGCAGTCCTGAGGCCCCGTCAACTATCAGGGTCACGGGTATGCCGTCCTTCTTGAGCTCCCACACCGTCAGCCTGGCGCCCTGGAGCAGGGGCCTCGTCTCGTCAGCGTATACCTTTATGCTCTTGCCCTCGTGCCAGGCGTACCTTATGACTCCCAGGGCCGTTCCAAAGCCCGCGGTTGCGAGGGAGCCGGTGTTGCAGTGCGTCACTATCCTGTCGCCGTTATCTATTAGCTTGGCCCCGTTCCTGCCCATGTTTACGTTGTTCTCAACGTCCTCGACGTATATGGTGAAGGCCTCCCTCAGCACGGCCTCCCTTATGGCGTCAGCGTCGTTCTCGACCTCAAAGGCCCTCTGCGCGGCCCTCCACGTCCTGTCAAGGGCCCAGAACAGGTTGTAGGCCGTGGGCCTGGTGGCTGCGAGGACGCCGTAGGCCTCCTTTATTTCATTCATCAGCTCTTCAGCCCTCTTAGCCTTAGAGTGCACGGCCGCCAGCGTGAGGCCAAAGGCCGCCGTGACGCCTATGGCCGGCGCGCCCCTTATCTCCATGTCCTTTATGGCCCTGGCGACCCTGTTGTAGTCCTTAGTCCTTATGTAGACCTCGTTCCAGGGCAGCTGCCTGGTGTCTATCCAGACGAACTCGTTAGTGTTGAGGTCGTAGTAGAGGGGCTTTATGGTAAGGAACTCCTTGAGCCTGTCAAGCCTGGACAGCAGGTCCTCCAGCAAAGCTCTCGCCCAAGGTTAACGGCATTGAGAAGGTTAATAACTGTGTGTAGTTAGAAGCTATCAGGCGTCTGGTTTGGGGCTCAAGGACGACGTGGCCAGGTGGCTCAAGGACGAGGAGATAGACGTTGACGAGGTTCCAGTGCCCGCGGGGGCGCCGGTCGAGTGGGCCCTCAACGCTACCGTGAAGGCCCCACTCAGGGTCCTGCTGGGGGTTCAGAAGCCCAAGACCAAGGCTGACAGGCTGGTGATAAGCATGGTCGTCAAGGTGGCCGACCAGCACAAGGCAGCGCTGTCCTCAATGGCTCCAAAGGAAAGGGCAAAGCTCATGAGCCAGCTGCTGGTCAACGTAACATCACTGTGCCCATCCTGCATAATAGTGTTTCAGCCCCAGCTCGACTTACCGGACACGATAGTTGTCAGCAAGGTAATATACGACGAGAACATAGGGCCCTCGGCTATAGGCGAGAGCGTGAGGGTGCTGGTCAATGAGTATGCGCTCATAGTGAGCTTCTTCAACGCAGAGGTGGCCCACGTGGACCAGGGCCCTGGGTTCAGCACGGTTATCCACATGTGAGGTGCCTTCGTCTTGGTCAAGGTGAAGCCCGCGGCCATCCTGGCGTCCTCCAGGTGCCTTAAGGTGGCCGCCCCCCTTGAGGGCGCACCGCTCGCCGCAGAGCCTGAGGTTGAGAAAGCGATAAACGACGCCTACCTCTCGTTCTCTCAGTGGAGCCCTCCAGCTGGGTGGGACTCCGTCAGGCTTTCCCTATGGTATGCCACTGTTTACGGGGGGCTTGTACTTATGTACACGTGCGGCCCAATAACACCTATATCTAGGGTTACGACGTCGGTAGGGATAGACATAACGGCCACAGATGACACGCCTCAAAGGGCGCTCGACGACTCCAAGGTCCTGGCCGCCTGGGCCAAGCTGTGGGCTGGGAATGAGGAGGAAGGCCTAAAGGAGCTCGAGGGGCCCCTGGAGTTCCCCCGAGGTCACTCCTGGAGGGCCGGGGGTCCCATCAAGATCGCCACGAGGGGTATCATGTATTAGCGGCCTTTCCCTCACCGCTTGAGGCCGTCACGGGGGCCCTAAGGTCATCCATGACCTTTACGTAGGCGGCCCCCCTGTGGCTCCTGATCCAGTCGAGCGACTTAGTGGCAAGCTCAGCGGCCCTTCTAGGCGTGACCGAAACTCCCACCCCAACCTTAACCCTGTCAGTCTCGGAGAGCCTCCTGGCGAGGGCCTCGTAGTTGTCAACAGGCATTACCACAAGTATGTTGTCACCTCCAAGGTACTGAGCTATGCCGCCGTACAGCCTGGCCTCCCTTGAGACGTAGTGGAGCAGCTCCTGAACCCTGTGGAAGGCCTCCAGGGGGTCGGTCCTCTCGGTAAGCCCTGTAACGTCGTCAAGGTCCACGTGGCCGAGGACCGAGACCTCCTGGCTGCATCCCTCCCGCTGGCCTCCGGCGTTCCCCCTTAGCAGCGCGAATGCCATTGAAACAGCCGCGGCAGGGCTTCGTGAGGCGGCCGTGGAGTACCTCACTTCAACGGGCGACTCCTCCCTTATGGAGTCCACTATGGCCCTTATGTCGCCATCCGAGAGCCCGCTGGTGAGGAGTAGGAGGTAGTCGTACCTCAGGGGTATGGCAAGGCCTCCCCTTGAGGAGGCCGCCTCCTGCGCCCTGCTGTAAATCCTTGACTGCTCCTCCTGTATCCTCCACTCCCTGTCGCTCCCGAGCAGCTCTGTCCACTCCCTGTACCTCGCGAGCTCCACCAGTGTTACCTTGACGCACTCGCTCAAGATCACTCCACCACTAGCGTCTGGCCCGGAGTGTGGCTGAGGGCGGACATTTCTCTCTGCCTCCTTACCAGCTTCACGGCGGCCTCTATGGCCCTCCTTGAGTACTCCTCTATCCTCTCGAGGGCCTGGGCCCTGGAGGCCCCTGGGCCTATGACCCCGAGTGTCACGGGCTTGTTGTACTGGAGCGACAGGTCCACGAGGGCCCTTGTGGCCTGGTTGGCTATCAGCTCGTCGTGTTTTGTCTGCCCCTGGATTACGGCGCCTATCACTGCAACCGCATCAACGTAGTCAAGCTTTATCACCTGGGCCACGCCAAAGGGGGAGTCGAAGAAGCCTGGCACGTGGAACACCACTGGCACCTCGGCCCCGAGGAACTTGGCGTGGCTCAGCGCCTTCTCCTCCATCATCTTGGTTATGTCATAGTTGAACTCCGAGACCACGAGGGCTATCCTCACGGGCTGCGCCGACATTTTCAGCTCCCACCTGCCTAGTGCCCTTCAAAATAAAAGCCTAGAGGTCCACGGCCCTCCTGAAGAACTCGTTCCTCCCCGCAATCCTCCTCACCGCGTCCTCTATGGGCTCGTCCGGGGGAACCTCGACCTTAAGGAAGGTGCCGGTCCTCCCCACTTCCCTCCTCCTGCTGAGGACCCTAAGCCTCTCCTCAACGGTGTCCAAGCTTATGTTAAGCAGTCTCGCCACCTCAGCCTCGTGGCCGGCCACGGGGTACTCTATGTGGCCGTCCTCCGTGGGAACTATTAGGTTCAACTCCTTGTTGACCCCCGGGACCCTGAGCCCCTTCCTGAGGCCGTCCAGGTCAAGCTTCCCTCCCCAGGAGTAGAACTCGGCCTCCCTCTTCCTCATCCTGCCCAGGGGGAAGCTGACGGTGACCTTGAGGTCTGGGTCAAGGTAAATGTAAGCCTTTGGGACGTAGTTGGGGGTCGCCTGGACTATCTCCTTGGCGTACGGCCTCAGGCCGGCGGCCTCAAGCCTGACCTCAACCATGAATGGGGACACGTTATCAAGAACTACTACATCAACGTCACTGGACGGCCTCACGTCACCCCTGGCAACGCTGCCGTACACGAAGGCGCTGAGCCCGCCCAGGGCCCTCAGCAGGACCTCGGCCAGGGCCCTCTTCCCCCGCAGGATCTCCCATCGCTCAGAGTCGTACTTTACCCTTACCCCCTGTATCAAGCCTCCTCTGGCCTGCTGTGTTAAGCCAAGGGCTTATAGTTGATTGAGGCGTGGCCGCGTCATGAGTAAACAAGCCAGTACTCCTGGTCGGAGCACACGTAAAGGTAAAGCCCTGGCTTGAGCTGGGGCAGGGACTGCCCGACCGCCAGGGGGCTTCCAAGGGAGACGCGGAGCCCCTCAACCTGCGCGGGGAACAGCAGCCCAGGGCAGGGCAGGGTCACGTTAGCTCCAGGTATCACGGCCAGCACGGGCCCTGACTCCAGGACCCCGTTGACAAGTACGGGCCTGCTGTTATATACTGAGGGCGACAGGAACACGCTGTAGGAGGAGTCGTTGACCTCAAGCAGGTACGCGAGAGGCTCCACGTAGAACGCGCGCCTGGCCCAGGCGGCGCCGCTGACGTAGCTGCCATAGTTAGTGTAGTTAAAGGTCAGGTTGGAGGTTATCGGCATCATGACCAGCTCGGGGGACTCCACAGATATTGAGCTGCTCTGTATGAGGAAAGTGCCGTTACCGAAGTACTCGGAGGCCTTGCCCAGTCTGGTCTGGAAAGTTACCTTGAAGGGGCCGTACATTGCCATTAGCTCCCCGGCCACGTAGGCCCTCTCGCTGGCATTGGTGTAGACCGGCACTGAGTAGAGCGAGAGTGGCGACGGAAGGCTGATGTTCACGTAGGAGCCTCCCGTGACGTGGTAGACCTTCAGGCTCAGGGAGGCGTTAAGGTTTATCGTGGTGGGCCAGAATATCAGCGGGTCGTGGTAGAACATCACGTAGTAGGCGAGGTTTATGGGCCCCAGGGTTGAGCCGTAACCCGTCGCGGTGGAGTTATAGCGGTAGTAGTACGTGGTGTTAATTATGGGGTTGCCTATGAACCACTTAGAGGTGAAGTTGCCCGAGTAGCCCACCAGCGACGCCAGGACAGTCGACAGGATAGTGGTGTAGGGGCTAGAGATGAACCCTCTGACGCTGACGCGGCCCGTGTAGTTAACTAGGTCGCCCGGGCCCCCTATTGCTATGCCCACCGCGCCCCTGCTCGGTATATCGTAGGCTGCCACCGCCAGGTTCTGTCCGGAGACGTTAATGTAGCCCAGCAAGGTCACGTAGTCGCCGGCCGAGGGGTTCACTGTCCCGCTGAGGCTCCTGCCCCCTGAGGTGACAACTACGTTGATGTAGCTGAGCAGCTTCCCCGACAAGTGGACAGTCACGTTGACCTCCCCCAGGTACTCAAGCGTGGAGTTACCCCCGTCGAGCCCAGAGATGTAGACCATGTCAAGGGCGGCCGGGTAGGAGTCCGGCCCAAGGAACGCCTGCGAGGGCCCCGTCGCCTGGTAGCCCCCTCCGGCGTCAGAGGTGTTCCACCCGCACGCCTTAGCTATGAGCGGATCTGAGGACGCCGAGTAGGCGAACATGGCCCCGCTCGAAGTCACCAGGTACACGCTCACGTTCTGGCAGGCGGAGTAGTTGCCCGGCAGCGGCAGGGCCTCCGATGAGCTGACCAGCCTGTTAACCCTCTCTATAAACACGTTGCCGTTGGCCTCAACTATAGCATAGGAGATGTTAAGCGGGGAGTTGGGTGACACCATCAGGTAAAGCCTGGAGCCGTTTACCAGGAGCTCTAGCTTAGGAGGGGTCGCCTCCTCCGCTGCCCTCTGAAAGAGCTGCGATGACACCTTCTCCGAGTAGCCTACGATCTCAGAGCCCATCCTGACGAGCGATATGGCGGCGAGGAGCACCACGCCAAGTACTATGAAGGCGCCTATTACCTCGCTCAGGGACCTCCTGCCCATTAACTTCACCACAGGTGGCGCAGGTTAAAGAGCATCCCTCACCCCCCGCTGAAAGTGAAGCAAAATGAAGGGCAGGGTTGGGCTTATAGTCAACCCAATAGCTGGCATGGGGGGCAGGGTGGGCCTGAAGGGGACGGACGGGGACGCCTACCTGAAGGCCCTTAGCCTTGGCTCAAAGCCCGTGGCCCCCTCAAGGGCCAGGGAGTTCCTGAGGTCCCTGCCTCGCGGCGTGGAGGTAGTGGCTCCCAACGGCATCATGGGCGAGGAGGAGGCCGCTGAGGAGGGCCTCAGACCTGCGGTGATTCGATGCGCGAGTGAAGGCAAGTTGACGAGCGCTGAGGACACCAGGAGGTGCGCCTCTATGATGATGAGTCAGGTGGACTTAATAGTCTTCGTTGGAGGGGATGGCACGGCCAGGGACGTAATCAGCGCGGTCGGCTGCAGGGTGCCAATACTCGGCGTGCCCTCAGGGGTTAAGATGTACAGCGGGGTCTTTGCCGAGACGCCGGCCGCGGCGGCTGAGGCCCTGAGGAAGTTCCTCAGCGGGGAGGCCGAGCTGGTCAGGGCCGAGGTGCTTGACATAGACGAGGAGGCATTCAGGAGGGGCGAGCTCATGGTCAGGCTTTACGGCTACGCCATGGTCCCCAGGGCGCCGGAGGTCGTGCTGGAGGGCAAGGACTCCTCAAGGCACGACCTGGAGGAGCTTAAGTCCATAGCGAAGTACGTAGTTGAGAACATGGAGCCAGGGACCCTCTACCTCCTGGGGCCTGGGACCTCGGTGGCAGCGATAGCCGAGGAGCTGGGGGTCCCTAAGACCCTTCTCGGCGTGGACGCAGTCTACGACGGCAAGGTGGTGGGCCTGGACCTCAACGAGGCCCAGATACTCGGCCTGCTGAGGACCTACCATAAGGCTAAGGTTGTGTTATCCCCGCTTGGAGGCCAGGGCTTCCTGCTGGGTAGGGGGAACCAGCAGCTCAGCCCCCAGGTGATAAGGGCGGTTGGAGTAAACAACATTATAATAGTCGCAACCAAGGACAAGATCTCAAGGCTTAAGGTGCTCCGTGTTGACACCGGCGATGAGGAGCTTAACAGGCAGCTCAGGGGCTACAGAAGGGTCATAGTTGGATATGGCGAGGAGGCAGTTATCAGGGTGGAGTGAGGGTCCAGGAGGTGACAGGGGTGAGGGCCATCGGAAGCCCCCACAGCCTGAGGCCGTGAGGGTTCCAGTGGGTCGCGGCGCTTTGGCCTGAGGGCTTGGAACCCTCAGGTTTTGGCGCTGCGGCCCTTTAGTGGCCCTCTCCCCTGTCACCGCTGTTCCTACTACTGGCCCAGTATATATAAGGGGTCAGGCTAAGAAAAGATCTCTATTCAAGGCTTCAGGTCTGAAGCCTTGGGTTAACCAGGTGGCACGCCGCATAGTGGCCCTCGGAGACAGCCCGCATCGGGGGCTCAGCGTACCTGCTTAGCTTTATAATGACCCTGCCGTCCTCCTCCTTGACCGACTCTATGGACTTAAGGGCCCTGACCCCCTCCGACTCGTTGTCTATTATGGACTTCAGCTCCTCTGATGAGATGCCGCTGACGGCCAGGGTAAGCTCGTCTATTACCTTAATTGAGAGCCTGTTGCTAAGCTCAGAGTACCTGGCCTCAGAGAGCCTGGTGAGGGCCTCTGCGACCTCGTCAGAGGTCCACCCGCAGGTCGCCACTGCCACCGGGCACCTCTCGTGGAACCTGCACCCCTTGGGAGGGCTGACAAGGCTGGGCACGTCTCCCTTGAGCACCACCCTCTGCATCAGTTTGCCCACCTGGGGCACCGAAGATATCAGCGCCTGCGTGTATGGGTGGGCGGGGCTCTTTATCACGGCCGACTTGGGGCCCTTCTCCATAAGCTTGCCGGCGTACATAACGTATATCCTGTCGGCCATGTATGAGACCACGGAGATGTTGTGAGTTATGAGGAGCATGGCCATGTTGTACTTCTCCCTAAGGTCCTTCAGCAGCTCAAGTATCTCGGCCTGAACTGAGACGTCCAGGGCGCTGGTGGGCTCGTCGAGCACGACGAACTTAGGGTTGGTGGCTATGCCCCTGGCTATGGCAACCCTCTGCCTCTGCCCTCCGCTGAGCTCGTGCGGGTACCTGTCGGCGAACTCCCTGGGTAGCTGCACCTCCTCCAGGAGGTCGTAGACCCTCGACATTGCCTTGTCCCTGCTGGCAAAGCCCGTCTCTATCATTGGCTCGGCTATGATGTCTGCTATCCTTAGCCTTGGGTCAAGCGACGAGTAGGGGTCCTGGAAAACTATGCCGACCTCCCTGCGGAACTGCTTGAGGGCTGACCCCCTCAGCTTGAGGATGGAGTACCTGGACGCTATCTTCTTGGCCGATTCAAGGTCGTTCCTCTCAAGGGCAGCGTCATAGTTCTCAAGCTCGTTGTCGGGCACCTTGAACAGCACGTCGCCTGCCGTGGGCTCAAGGAGCCTTATCAGCAGCCTTCCAAGGGTGCTCTTGCCGCTGCCGCTCTCGCCCACCAAGCCTACTATCTCTCCCTCCTTTACCTCAACGCTGACGTTGTCGACGGCCCTTACGTAGGCCCCTCTGACGCCCTTGACTGGGAAGTACATCTTAAGGTTCCTTCCAGCTATTATCACTGCCTCTCACCTCCGGCGTAAAGCCAGCAGGCCACCTTATGCCCATTGCCTAAATCTACGGTTGGGGGCTCCTTGGACCTGCAGACCGGCATGGCAAACGGGCACCTGGGGTGGAACATGCACCCGCTCGGCGGGTTCCTCAGGTCAGGGACCTCGCCCTTTATGCCCTTGAGCTCGTGCGGCTCTATGGTAGGCACGGCCTCAAGGAGCATCTGCGTGTAGGGGTGTTTGGGCTCCTTGAAGACCGCCTCCTTGGGGCCTACCTCGACCACCTTCCCTGCATACATTATAGCTACCCTATCGGAGACCTGGTACAGCACGCTCAGGTCGTGGGATATGAACATGAAGGCTGAGCCTATGTCCTCCTTGAGCTCCTTGAGGAGCTCCAGTATCTGGGCCTGTATGGTCACGTCCAGGGCGCTGGTGGGCTCGTCAAGTATTACTAGCTCAGGGCTATTAATCATAGCTGTGGCTATGACAACCCTCTGCCTCATGCCGCCGCTCAGCTCGTGCGGGTACATCTTAACCACTTTCTCGGGCTCGGGCATGCCGAGCAGGCCCAGGAACTCGGCCGCCTTGATGTAGCCCTCCTTGATGAGCTCCCTCCTCACGATTGAGGAGATGATCGGCGTCTTAGGTATCCTGTTCGTCCTGGCCACGTCCTCCAGGGGTTTCGCTAGCATTGGGCTGATCTTCTGGCAGCAGAGGTTAAGGATCCTGAGCTCCTTGACTATGTCATGTATGTCCTTCCTTCTCCAGATAGCTATCGCCTGGTCATCAAGGCCCTCGAGCCCCCTAGCCTTGACGAACTCCCTCAGGTTGTCATAGTCGTTAGATTTGAGGTAACCTAAGATGGTCTTAACGTCGTCCTTTGTGGCCCTGGCCCTTGCAAGCCTCCTCTTGGCCAGGAGCGCGGGGTTGTGCTGAAGCACCACCTCTGCTATCTGGTAGCCCACTGGAAGCACGGGGTTAAGAGTTGTCATAGGCTCCTGGAACACCATTGATATCTTGGTGCCCCTTATACTCATCATTTTCTTGTGGAGCCTCTTTAGAACGTCCTCGTTTTTATCGGCCTTGAACTTCTTTGCCTTCTTGAAGTACTCCCTGAGAGGCGCAACTACGTCAAAGCCGTCAACAAGGACCTGGCCGTCAGTTACGGCGGCGTTCCTGGGTATAAGGCCCATTATTGTGAGGCCCAGCGTGCTCTTGCCGCAGCCGCTCTCCCCCGCCACTCCGAGCACCTCACCCCTGTAGATCTCCAGGTCAACTCCGTTCAGCGCCTTGTAGATGCCTCTTCTGGTGTAGTACGCGAGCCTGAGGTTCCTGACTACAACCACTGGGGCCCTGTCGTTCCCGCTCATAGCGAGCTCCTCCTCCTAGGGTTAATCACGTCCATGAGGCCCATCCCCATCAAGTAGACCGCAACTGCAAATATCACGATGAAGGAGCCGGGCACTATGACCGTCCAGGGGGCTGTGGTGAGATACTGGATGCCAAGCGTGGTGAGGTAGCCCAGCTCTGGGAAGTTGGAGACTGGCAGGAAGCCGATGAAGGCCAACGTTGATATGACAAGCATTATGGTCCCGAGGTCCATTGACATCTGCACCAGCACTGGGGGCAGGGCGTTGGGAAGTATGTGCCTAAACATTATCTTCACGTTGCTGGCCCCGGCGGCCCTGGCGGCCTCTATGAAGGTCATCTCCTTCACCTGAAGCGTGACGCTCCTGGTGTACCTGGCGTAGAGCGGCCACCAGACAACTATGAGCGCTATTAGGAGGCTCTTCAGGTCCCTCCCAAGCACGTAGCCCACGGCAACCGCTAGGACCAGGTAGGGGATGCTGAAGAATATGTCCGTGAGCCTCATGAGCACGTCGTCAACTATGCCGCCCAGGTAGGTGGCCAGTATACCTATGACTATCCCAATGGAGGCCCCTGGAAGCACGACTGCGACGGAGAGGGCTAAGTCGACCCTTATTGACTTTATCACAGCCCTGAGCAGGTCAACGCCCGGGTAAGTTGTGCCCAGGGGGTGCTTCCAGGACGGGGGCTGCGGTATAGGGTTGGCATAGTCAGGAACCAGCACGTAGGGGTGCCTGAGGCCCAGCGCCCACGGCGCGAACTGGACGAGCAGGGCGTCAATAACGTATGCTAGGACTATTATGAGGCCGGCTATGGCGGGCTTATTTGAGAAGAACACCTGAAGGGAGAGCTTCCTCTCGGGCGTCAGAAGTGAGAGGGACCTCCGCCCTCTGGCGAACGTCACAGAAAACGCTAAGATCACGAAGGCGGCGGCCGCAGCTACTGTGGCAAGCATGTTCATCCCAGCCTCACCCTCGGGTCCTTAAGGGCAAACACTATGTCAAGCACGAGGCTGACCGTTATGAATATCAGGCCGAAGAGCAGGGTCCCGGCCATAATTCCCCCCATGTCGTTCTCCTCCATGGCCAGCGTGAGCCAGTAGCCTATGCCAGGGTAGTTGAATACGTCCTCAACGACAACTACGCCGCTCAGCATGCCGGCCACGGTGTAGGCGAAGTTCGTGTAGACTGGGAACATAGCGGTTGGCCTGGCGTGCTTGTTTATAACAACCCTCTCTGGCAGCCCCTTGGACCTGGCGAACTTAACGTAGTCCTGATCCAGGACCTCAAGCATGGAGGCCCTGAGTATGTTTATGACCCCTGCCATGACAGCCAGAGCCAGTGTGAAGGCGGGCAGCAGCAGGTGCTCAAAGGCGCTCAGGGCCACCGGCCAGTCCCTGTGTATTATTGCATCTATAAGTATCACGTGAGTGGGGTAGGAGGTTCCATCGCGGTACCAGCTGACCCCGGCCAGGAGGGCGGTGTTGACGGTTCCTGAGATGGGCAACGCCTTGAGGTAGACCCCGAAGATGATTATCAGGGCAAACGCTATCAGGTAGATAGGCATGCCGTAAAGGCCATATGAGATGACCCTTATAGCTATGTCATCTGGCTTGTCCCTCCTGACGGCGGACCAGGTGCCCAGGGGTATCCCCATAAGCCATGTAAGTATGCCAGCGACTATTGCTAGCATTGCCGTGTTGGGGAAGAAGATCTCTATGGCCTGGGTAACGGGACCGCTGAAGAAACTCGTGGCAGTGAAGCCAAGGTTGCCGTGAAGCACCGCGTCAAGCCAGTAGAAGTACTGAACGTAGAGGGGCTGGTTGAGGTGGAACTTCTCTATTAGCATCTGGATCTGCTGCTGCCTTGCGGGCCCCGTGAGCCTTGGATTTATGTACATGGCTAGGAGCTTTGTGACTCCGCCGACGTGTATTAAAGCGAAGACCAGTACTGTGAGCCCTATTAGCGTGGGTATGTAGTAGAGAACCCTCTTAAGTATGTATTGCCAGAGCTTTATTTTAAACCACCCTCCACGGCAACGGAGAACAAAAGTGGAACCTAAAAAGCGTTAGGGTGTGAAAAATCAATAAAATATTAAGATTATTATTTGAAAATCTGTTGGCTAACCTTTAACCCACCAGAAGTACCAGCTGTCGCCGGAGCCCCCAACCATTGGGTTCTCCTCCCACGATATCATGCCCATGTAGCCGTGCATGTACGGCTTGATGACCCAGTACTCGTTGGGCTGTATTGTGTAGACGTACATGTAGAGCTCTATGGCCATGTCCTCAGCCTGCTTGTAGTAGGTGGAGGCGGCAGTCACGTTGTTGGCTAGCTCGGCGGCGTCGGCCTTAGTGATTACATTGTTCAGCTCCTGGTACTCCATGGCCTCCTGCCAGAGCCACTTGCCTATCTCAGGCTCGACGCTCGGGCTCAGTCCCGGGTAGCTTACCCTTGACTGGTTGAAGTACGCGCTGAGGTTCTCAAAGTACTGCACCGTCCACCCGTTGGGGCTTGGGTACGTGCCTCCCTGCTCGTACATGGCGTTTATGAAGTCCGAGGCCAGCGGGTAGTCGGCTATCCAGCCCAGGTAGTATAATGGCATTGGGTTCTGGCCCGGTATCTCGTCACTTATTATAGTTGAGAACGGCAAGTATATTGGCACAGCGTTTATGTTCGGGTCTATGTTGTGCAGGGCCGCTGCCCACATCTGGGCGGCGGTGTAGTCGGTGGTGTCGCCGCTTGATATCACGATGGGGAAGTAGACGCTTATGTTGTAGAACCCGCTCTCCTCCAGCAGCTGCCTCGCGTAGGTCAGGTTGAAGGTGGGGCAGCCCGTGAGCTCTGACGGCGGGAAGTAGTAGTTCAGGCCAGGTATGAGCACGCCGCAGTAAAGGCTGCCGAAGTTGAAGTGATACTTCACGTTGCCGACTATGTCGTCTATGTACTCGGTGTAGTTGAAGGCGTAGGCGAAGGCCTCCCTGACGAGCGGGTTGGCGAAGTACCAGCTGGGTATGTGGTATGCAGGGTTGAGCTGGTGAAGCGCTGACTGGCTCACGTTGTTTACGAACACGAAGAAGAACTCGCTGAGCGTTGGGAACTCGTAGAGCTCTGCCTGGCCCTTGGACTCGAGGGCCTCAAGGCTAGGTATGAAGCTGCTGGGCAGTCCAGTCACTATGTCTGCCTGTCCAGAGGCGAACAGCTCGTAAGCTGTCGTCGGGTCCTTGACCCACTCTATGATCACGGTGTCGTTGGGCCTCGGGAAGTAAGTTATGTTATTTGGCCAGTACGGGTTAGGCTTGAGAACCACGCTCTGGCCCGGAGTGTAAACGGCTATGTAGTACGGCCCGGTGAAGCCGGCTGAGGTGCCCGAGGGCCACTGGACCGCCGTGTTGTAGCTCCCCTCGCTGCAGGTCTGCTCGTAGCTGTAGAAGGCCTCCGCCAGCTGGGTCATGTTGTGGTCGTAGAGCCCAGTGAAGTTTATGCCGTCCCCCACCTCCTCAAGCCACTTGGCGTCAAGGACCCCTCCTCCAAGTGGGTCAGCTATTGCGGTGAAGAACGCCTCAGGTGATGTCGGCTGTGCCAGGTGGAACGTCACGGTGTCCGTGGCGTTGTTGTATGTCACCGCATTCACTATCTCCTCCGCGCCCTGAGTGTCGTTGGGGGAGGTCACAACGAAGGTGAACGGCGTGTAGTTGGGTATGAGGTACTGCGTGAGTATCCAGCCTGGGGTTCCCGGAGTGCCGCCGGCGCAGAGCATGTCCCTTATGACGCTGTACCACACGTCATAAGCTGTTATGGGGTCGCCGTTGGCCGCCCTGAGGCCGGGCCTCAGCTGGAAGGTGTACTCAGTGTAGTTGGAGTTAATGCCATGGCCGACGGTCGGCACGTACTCGGCAAGCATCGGTATGAACTTGGTCGTGTTAGCGCCGAAGTACTGTATAAGTGTTCCGTAGATGTTGGCTATGACCTCAAAGCCCACGCTCTCATAGTCTATGTCTGGGTCAAAGCTGAAGGGACCTCCTGGCACGTTCTCGGCAACCACAATGGTGCCTGGGTTAGGCACACTTATGAGTGGGCTGAATACAGCGAACGGCGAGCTGGTAGAGCTGACGGCTATGGTGTAGTACGTGGTATACTTGTACGTTGCCTTGGTAGTTATGTTCTCAGTGACTATCGTGAGCGACACGGCGTAGAGACCTGGGGAGCTGTAGCTTACCTTTATGTACTTCTCCTTCGGCTCCAGGTAAGTGGTGTTGCCTGACCCTGTTAGCCACACCTGCTCGGCGTAGCCCGTGCCGTTGACTGAAGGTATAGTTATCGTCGTGCCGTTGCCGAGGTTCCAGACGTACTCCTCTATGGTCATGTTGGTGCCCGAGGGCGGCTGCAGGAAGCCCGCCGAGAGGTTGACCGGCTGGCCCACGCTGACGACTGGAGTGGTGGGGCTGACGAGCGTTATCACTGGCACTGTTATGAGCTGGGCGTAGCTCTCGTTGAACTGCGGCGGGGCCACGAGGACCTCCAGCAGGTTGCCCTGGGAGCTGCCCACGAGCTGGCCGTTCTTATATATGGCGTAGTACACCAGGTAGTGGCCTGGGTAAGCGTAGTATACTGATGCGTAAGACTTGGTGGTGTTAATTACAGATCCATTGCCTGTGTAGACGAGGACGTAGCTGCCAGCTGATGGTGTAAATGTTGATATGGTTATCGATATGGGGGAGCCCGCGGTGGTTGAGTAGGAGCTGAGGGCCGCCGGCGACATGGTGTAGGTAGGTGATATAGGAGTGGTGGTAGTAGTGGTAGTGGTGGTAGTTGTCGTGGTCGTCGGGCTGGTACTTGTAGTAGTAACAGGTGTAGTGGTAGGAGAAGTCGTAGTTACATGGTGCCTGGTAGACGTGTAGGCAAGGTAACCGCCTACGGCCACTATAACCACTATTACAATGATTATTGCCGCGAGGGCTGTGGTCGAGAGGGACCTTCTGTTATTTGAACCTATACTATGCCTGCCTTTCATAAAATCACCACTTTCCTGGCACTGGGAGACTCCTCCCAATGGGAATATTTAAGGCTTATCCTATCAGAAAGGGACCCATTAACATATATACATTTCAAAAATTTACTTTATTCTTTTAATATTACAATTTTGGTTTCTAGGGGTGGCCCTCAGGTAGGCCAAGCACCAGGAGCCTCGTGCCGTCGGCTACCCCCCACGGCATTGCGTTAGTGTTCGCATCGCCCCACGCGTTGCCCATAAAGTCTATCCCAATAAGGCCCGCGGTGCCAGGGCCGAAGGTATCCGTTATGAGCTTTATCTGGGACTCCACGGCCTCTGCAATGTCCTTTCCCTGTGCGTAGGCCAGCGACGCCCTAAGGCTGAGGCCCAGTGACATGATGTACTCCCCTATGCCCGTGGCCGCAAACGCCGAGAGCCTGTCAGCGTAAAGCCCGGCCCCAACAATGGGGGAGTCCCCGACCCTGCCGGGGAACTTCATTATCACGCCCCCGGTGCTCACCGCGGCCGCCAGCCTTCCGTCCGAGTCCACGGCAACGGCCCCCACGGTGTCGAGGCCCACCTCCTTGGCCATGGCGATCCACCTCCTCGCCAGCTCGTCGTCGCCCCCGCCGCTCTCCTTGAGCTGCCTCCACCTCTCCAGCGACCTCCTGCTGGGCCCTGGGAAGGGCTCAAGGCCAATTCTCTTAGCCAGCTCGTCAGCCCAGCTGCCCACTATCATTACGTGCGGGGTCCTCTCCATAACCGCCTTCGCCAGCCTGACTGGGTTCTTCGGATATGTCACGGCAGCCACAGCGCCAGCCCTCAGGTCGTGGCCCCTCATGACGGCAGCATCCATAGTTACGTGGCCCCTCAGGTCTAGCACCGAGCCCACGCCAGCGTCAAAGACGCCGGAGTCCTCCATGGACGCCACGGCCTCAACAACCATCTCAACGCTGCCCCCGTTCCTTGAGGCCTTCATGCCATTTTCCAGGGCCTCCCTTATTGCTCTGCTCACGGCCTCCTTGTCGGCGTTTTTCCACGCGCCGGCGCCGCCGTGAACTACCACGGCGGGCCTCGAGAGCCTGATGGGCCTCTCGGCTATGTTCATAGTTGGCCTCCTCGCAGGCCTGCGCTCTCTAGGACTTTAAGGTTTAGGACTTTGAACGTAACTGGGAGTCTTCGCGCAGGACCCTTAAGAGGCGAGGAAACTAATACCTGGGTCGGGGTTACATATATTTCTTTCCTACCAGAAAACCCTACACAAGGCGGGGGAAGAAGGGTTGCTAGAGGCGGAGTCGCTGGTCAAGAGCTTCGGCAAGCTGGTCGCAGTTGACCACTTCAGCCTGAGCATAGAGAAGGGCGAGGTAAAGGCTCTCATAGGCCCTAACGGCGCAGGCAAGACTACGTTTGTCAACCTTGTGACGGGGGCCCTGGCCCCAGACGAGGGAAGGATAAGGCTTGACGGCAGGTGCATAGCTAAGTTACCCTCGTACAAGAGGGCCAGGCTTGGCATAGCTAGGACCTATCAGATACCCAAGCCATATCCAAACCTCACTGTGTTGGAGAACGTCATGGTGTCGTCCATCTACGCCGCAGGCCTTGAGGGGGAGGATGCGATGAGCGCCGCCGTGGAGGCGCTTAAGTACGTGGGCATTTATAACATGGCAGACAGGCTGGCCTCGGAGCTCAACGCCGAGCAGCAGAAGCTCCTCGACTTTGCCAGGGCCTTAGCCGCCAGGCCCAAGTACCTTCTTATTGATGAGATAGGGGCTGGCCTGAGCGTTGACGAGCTTGAGGGCCTGGCCTCAAAGATAAGGGCCGTGGCCAAGCAGGGGGTTGGAGTGCTCTACATAGGGCACATAATGAAGATGGTGAAGTCCGTGGCCGACTGGGTTATAGTAATGAACGAGGGCAGGAAGGTCACCGAGGGGACCTACGACGACATAGCCAATAACGAGGAGGTCATAAAGATTTACCTGGGTGAGAAGGGTGCAGTCGAATAACCCCATACTTGAGGTCAAGGGCCTCTGGGCAGGCTACGGAAAGCTAGTGGTCGTCAGGGACCTGAGCCTCTCGCTGGAGAGGGGGACCACCACGCTGATACTTGGACTTAACGGGGCCGGAAAGACCACAACCCTTAAGACTATAGCGGGCATACTGCCTGCCATTAAGGGCAGCGTAACATTTGAGGGAAAGGACGTAACTCACACGCCGTCCTTCCAGAGGGCCAGGATGGGGCTGGTCATGATAACTGATAACCCCGTCTTCCCTGACATGACCGTGTCCGATAACATAAAGCTTGCCGCGAGGACGGGGGACAGCAGAGTTGTCCAGGAGGCAGTTAAGTACTTCCCTGAGCTCTCGAAGTTCCTCTCCTTCAGGGCCGCCTCGCTCTCAGGGGGCCAGAGGAAGATGCTGGCCATGGCTATGGCCATGGTCTCTAAGCCGAAGGTCCTGCTCCTCGACGAGCCTTCAACGGGCCTCTCCCCGCTGATGGTGTCCAAGGTGGTAGGCTACGTGAAGTTGCTCAAGTCACTGGGGATAACTATACTTCTGGCCGAGCAGAACCCATCATTTATATCAGTGGCCGACTACGTGATGGTTATGGAGATGGGCAGGGCCAAGATCTTTGGGAGGGCCGAGGAGGTCGGCAAGCTGGAGGACGTCAGGAAGACTTTCTTCCAGGTGACCTAAGGCTACGGCAGCCTCAGGTGCGCCTTCCTGTTGAGCAGGTCCACCAGGCCCCTTGGCATAAAGAGTATCAGCAGCACCAGCAGTATGCCAAATACTATGTTAAGGTACTCCGTGTAGTAGATGCCTATGAACTGGTAGACGCTGCTCAGTATTATAGAGCCCAGTATAGGACCTGTAAGGGTCCCAGCGCCGCCGAATATCGCGTAGGTTATCACGTAGACGTCGGTGGCAACGCTGAATATATCAGGGTAGAAGAACGAGACGTACCAGCCATACATGGCCCCGGCGACAGCCGCCATGAGGGCGCTGATGAGCCACGCTAGGCCCCTTATTAGGGGGACGTTGACGCCGTCCATCGACGCTGTGAGCGCGCTACCCCTTATGGCCCTGAGGGCCAGCCCATAGCGGCTGTACTTAACCAGCGACGTCACGGCCAGGAATACCAGGAGGAGCACAAAGGTCACGTAGTACGTCAGGTTGGGGTCATAAATGGTCACCAGCGACGCGCCCTTGCCGCCGCCGGTCCACCTTGCCAGCTCCGAGGACGCCACGAGGTAATTTACTGCCAGCAGGGCGGCCAAGGTGGCTATTGCGAAGTAGTGGGACCTGAGCCTGAAGAGGGGCAGCAGGACTGCGGCGACGGCCATTGATATTGCTATGCTGAAGATGAACGCCAGGGCGGGGTGAAGGCCGAGGACCAGGCCTATGTAAACGCCGTAGGCTCCAAGGCCGTAGAACACCGTGTAGCCGAAGGGAAGGTAGCCCGTGAAGCCATATATCATATTTATTCCGAAGGCCAGCATCATGTAGATCATCATGCTGAGGAAGAAGAACTGGTTCCTGTAGGCCAGCGGGCCGGCCAGGAATATGACGGCCAGGACAGCTGCTAGTATGGCCAGCTCCTTGGCCTCCCTCTTGCCGAAGCCCACGGGGCTCCTCAGCTCAGACCTCACGCTGCTCACCTCCCAGCAGGCCTCCCGGCTTTGCCACGATTATCGCTAGCAGCGCGATGAACACTATGGCGTAGGCGAGCGACGGCACGAAGACCTCAAGCACCTGGTAGAAGACGCCGAATATGAGCCCCCCTATGACGGTGCTCAGCGGGTTTCCCAGGGCCCCTATGATGACTATCGTGAAGGCTATCGCAGTTATCTGCGTCCCCGCCGCGGCGTAGATGTTGCCAAAGACGTACGGGGTGAAGGCGCCGGCCGCGCCGGCCAGGGCTATGCCGTAGGAAAAGGCGAAGAGGGCCACCAGCTTGGAGTTCACGCCGAGGGCTGCCGACTGTTCGGGGTTCTGCATCATAGCCCTGGTGGCCCTGCCGAGGCCCGTCATCTCGAGGTAGTAGTAGGTCAATACGAGCACTGCCGCTGAGACGCCGGCCATTACTATGAAGGCCTTGGGTATGCCGTGGCCCATGAACTCGACGGAGCCCCCTAACAGCGCCGAGAAGGGGAGGCTGAGCGGGTACTCGCCGAATATAAGCGTCGCTATAGCTTCTATGAACATGGAGATGCCGAAGAAGGCTATGAACGAGAACATCTCAGGGTCTGAGCTGCCCTGAAGCCTCGGCACTAGGACGTAATAGAGGGCTATGCCAACAACGAAGAACAGCAGGAACGCGGCCACCATAGAGCCGAGGCTGTTAAGCTTAAACGCGGAGAAGAGCACGAAGGCCAGGTAGCCGCCCATAACTATTAGGTCGCCGTGAGCTATGTTGACCATTCTGACCACGCCGAAAACCAGGTTCAGGCCCAGCGCCATAAACGCGAAGTAAAGGCCTTCAAGGAGGCCGACGACCAGAGCATATCCTACCAGTGGGCCAGCGTTCAACCTGTTGCAGCCTCTGGTCAACGTGGTATACACGCCTGAACTTAAAAGTTGATTTCTAGGCCGTCATGATGGGGGCTTGCACCCTTTTGTAAAGCAAGGCGCGGGCCCTTTCATTGGTGGGCCTCGGGAGCGCCTGTAATGCTATTTACGTAACTGCTAGTTACTTTAGGCTACTGAAGGTGCCACTGTGAAGCCCGGCGACAGTTGCAAGGCAGAGGGAGGGCGCCCAACGAGGTCTCATGGTCCCTGAGGCTAGGTAGCTCGTAGGCGGCGCCTGTCGAGGAGCCTGTTGAGGAAAAGGATTATAAGGCCAGCTATTAGCAGCGGCTTTTCGTGACTGTTGATCAGGACGAGGGCCAAACCATGGCCATTCTCTCGGTTGCTTTGCTAAGGGCGGCCCCGGAAAACTTTGGGAATAATGATTAGCGACCATGATATAAATTAATACCCTGGCAGCCCAACTGTAGTCACACGATATAATAGGTGAACTTTGAGCGAGGTGACGGGTGTTTTGAGCAGGGTCCGCAGAAGTATATCAACAACCGCCCTGGCGGTCATCATCGTGGTAGTAGTCGTAGTAGCTGTTATAGGAGGATACTATGCATATATATCAACTAAGAAGCCCTCCGTCAAGTACATAACCATTGGCGTGGTCTACGACTCGAGCGGCGAGTTCGCGTCGTCGTCAATGCCAGAGTACGAGGGCCTTGAGCTCTGGGCGAGCTGGGTCAACAGCCACGGCGGCATATACGTCAAGCAGTACGGCAGGAACCTCACGGTTAAGGTAATAGCCCTCAACGCGGCCAGCAACCCGTCCACTGCTGAGAGCGACTACGAGACGCTTGTCAACACTTACCACGTGGACGTGCTTGTGGCTGACTTCGGCTCAGTGATGACAGCGCCCGCGGTGAGCTTCACGAACGCCAGCCACGTGCTGCTGTGGGACGTGACGGGCAGCTCGTTCAAGTTCTTCACTAACAACAACTACATAATATTGACCAGCCTGCCTGTCTCGCCGTACTTCGTCCTCTACGTCCCAGGGTTCCTGCACATGCTAGGAATTCATAATGTTGCAGTGGTCTATGATGATAACGACTTCAACGCCTACCAGGCGTACTTCCTGGCCCCAGGCCTGAGCAGCTACGGAATTAAGGTGGTCTACAACACGAGCGTGGCGACGTCAACGTCGCAGTACACCAGCCTAGTGGCAGCGATTGAGAGCCTACACCCGCAGGCGGTGCTTGAGCTTGGCTATCCGACTAACGATGAAGCCTTCCTCTCGCAGGTGGAGGCCTCGCACGCCTGCTTCCCGCTCGTGTTAACCAACTTCCCAGGCCAGCTGCTCCCAATATTTGTGAGCAGCGAGCCAACAGCGGTCAACGGCACCTTCACCCTGGCCTACCCGCCCATAGTGGAGTACACGCCGCAGGTGGCCTCAAAGCTGGGCCTTCAGTGGTTTGGGCCCACGCTGCCCCAGTTCGAGAGCATGTGGGTGAACTTCACCCACACGTCGCCTAACTTCCTGGCAATAGCCGGCTTCAACGCTGGACTCATAATCCAGCTTGCCATACAGGACGCGGGCACGCTGAACCAGGCCGCGCTCAAGCAGGCCGTGCTCAGCGACGTAAGCGGCAAGGTGATGACGATAGACGGCATATTCAACGTGACCTCAAACGGGATGCAGGTTGGTGAGAACCCAATACCTGCCCAGGTCTTCGTCTGGCCCAACGGCACAACTACGGTCAACCTGCTCTACCCGTCCGAGTACGCCAACGCCACGGCGATCTACCCAGAGCCCTGTCCATGAACTGGTCACCGGTCATTAACTCCTTTTAGCCAAGGCATGCCCTCATAATCCTTCCCTTTTCTTTTTTATAATCTTATAGGCTCAGTATGCGCTCAGCCAGCTCTAGGAGCTCCAGGTCCTCCCCAGGCCTCCCTATAAGTTGAAGGCCCACCGGCAGCCCATTGACCTTAAACATGGGCACTGAGATGGCAGGCGCCCCAACTAAGGGGGCAAGCCACGAGTTGCCCGTCAGCAGGTCCCTCACTGGTCCATCCTCCTTGCCCAGCACCTCATCTATCCTCGGCGCCGGTATTGCCGTTGATGGCAGTATCATTGCATCGAATTTCCTCATGACAGACGTGAACTCGTCCTTGACCCTCCTCATAACCTCCAGCGCGGTGGCGTAGTCGGTTGCCTTGAACTCCAGCCCCCTCTCAAGGAGCCTCCTGACGTCCGGGAAGTACTCCTGCCACCTGTCCCTGAAGGGCAGGTGCACGCTGGAGGCCTCGGAGAGCCTTATCACTGTGAACGACTCCCTGCCCCTGGCCCTGGCTATGGGGAGGTCAACCTCAGCGGCGTTCAGCCTCGCCGCCAGGTCCCAGAAGGCCCTGGAGACGTCCCTGTCGGCTACCAGGAGCCCCCTTGGCACCGCAAGCCTTGGCTGTCCACGGATCGGCCTGGCCTTCCTCCTTCTGACCATTATGGCCTGAAGGGCCCTCCTCAGAACGTCAAGGTTTGACGCTATGACTCCGACCTCGTCAAAGGTGGGGGCAAGCGGGAAGACCCCGGCCTTGGGAGTTGAGCCCGAGGTGGGCCTGAAGCCGAAGACGCCGCAGAGGGAGGCCGGGATCCTCACTGAGCCTGCAGTGTCAGTGCCTATGGCCACCTCAACTATGCCGGCCGCCACGGCAGCGGCGCTGCCCCCGCTGCTCCCGCCGGCTATCCTGTCCTTGTCAAGGGGGTTCCTGGTGGGCCCGAAGACGGACGACGTCGTGGTCGCCCCTGAGGCGAACTCATGGGTGTTGCTTTTGCCTATAATTACAAAGCCCGCCCTGCGCAGCCTGGCAACTACAGCCGCGTCCTCCCTGGGCACGTAGTCCCTGAATACCCTTGAGCCCATGGTGGTCCTGAGGCCCTTGGTGTATATTATGTCCTTGATAACTATTGGGATGGGCGTCAGGCCCCTCCTGGCCACCGCGTTGGCCTCTGCCTCGGCCCTCTCGTTAACCGTGACAACCGCGTTTATGTCGGTAAGCTTTGCGGCCTTCTCAAGGGACTCGTCGATCTCCAAACTTTGCACCTGTATACCTACGCCTGCTTGAAAATATATGCCTCTTAGCCTCCTTGAGAGCCAAGGAGGGTCAAGGTGTCAAGCAACATATCTTACCTGCTGGGCACGTCAAGGCTGCTGTTGGTGTCCAACAGGCTCCCGTTCACGGTCAAGGTGGACCAGAAGGGCCAGGTAAGCCTAGCGCCGAGCACGGGGGGCCTGGCCACAGGCATGAGGCCGCTCCTGGAGAGCGGCCTAGCCACATGGGTGGGCTGGCCGGGCATCAGCGAGGAGGCCGCGGGCAACCTCAGGGACTCAATAAGCAAGACCCTCAGGCTCAGGGGCGTAGTCCCGGTCTGGCTTAACTCAAGGGAGATAGAGGGGTACTACGAGGGGTTCTGCAACAGCACCATATGGCCTCTCTTCCACTACTTCGTTGAGAGGGCAGCCTACGATGAGGACTACTGGAGGTGGTACGTGGAGGTCAACAGGAAGTTCGCCGATGTGGTGCTCCAGGCGTACAGGAGGGGCGACGTCATATGGGTTCACGACTACCACCTGATGCTGCTCCCCTCGCTGCTGAGGGAGAGGCTGGGGGATGACGTCCCCATAGGGTTCTTCCTTCACATTCCGTTCCCCTCATTTGAGGTCTTCAGGCAGCTGCCCTGGAGGGAGGACATAATAAGGGGGCTCCTCGGGGCTGACCTCATAGGCTTTCACACCTACGATTACATGAACTACTTCCTTGAGAGCGTCAGGAGGCTCCTCGGCATAGAGCACTACCTTGGCGAGCTAAAGTACGGCGAGAGGAGCGTTAAGGTCGACGTCTTCCCGATGGGGATAGACTTCGGGGGCATCAGGGCGGCGGCCATGGGCGAGGCCGTGGCGGCCAAGTACAACGAGTTGAGGAAGAAGCTGGGCGACGTCAAGGTAATATTCTCAATAGATAGGCTTGACTACACGAAGGGCCTGCCCGAGAGGCTCAGGGCCTTCAAGAGGCTCCTTGAGAAGTACCCCGAGTACCGCGGCAAGGTGTCCTACATCTTCGTGGTCTCCCCCTCAAGGGAGAGGGTTGAGGAGTACGCCAGGCTGAAGAGGGAGATAAACGAGCTTGTGAGCGAGATAAACGGCCAGTTCTCAACGCTGGAGTGGACCCCAGTCATTTACATAAGGAGGTTCATACCCGAGGAAGAGCTGTTGGCTTTGTACAGGCTTGCCAACGTGGCCCTCATAACGCCCCTCAGGGACGGCATGAACTTGGTGGCGAAGGAGTACATAGCTGCCAACGTCGGCCACAACGGCGTCCTTATAATCAGCGAGGGGGCAGGCGCGTCGAGCGACCTGGTGGAGGCCATAGTGGTGAACCCCAACGATTACGATGGCGTTGCAGACGCGCTGAAGAGGGCCCTTGACATGAGCGACTATGAGCGCGAGAACAGGATGGCCTCCCTCGAGAGCAGGGTCTCAAGCTATGACGTTAACGCCTGGTCATATGACTTTGTCTCAACGCTTCTGTCCTTCAAGAAGACCCAGGCAGTGGAAATAGAGGAGGCCAGGACCAGGAGGCTTTCAGGCGTGCAGCTCACCATGGTTGTGAGCTCCTTCATAGCGTCAAGGAGCAGGATACTCTTCCTTGACTATGACGGGACGCTAGTGCCACTCACGCAGTTCTCGTGGATGGCTAGGCCTGACGAGGAGCTCAAGGGGCTGCTCTCCAGGATAGCGTCAAAGCCGAACACCAAGGTGGTTATAGTGACCACCAGGTCAAGGGCCTCGATAGAGTCCATGCTGGGCGACGTCAAGGGCGTTGAGATAGCTGCAGAGAATGGCGGCTGGCTGTACATAGACGGAAAGTGGTCCCAGGGGGTGGCGGCGAGCGACCTGAGCTGGAAGCAGGAGGTGATGAAGATATTCACGTCGTTCACCAAGAGGACCCCTGGCTCCTACGTCGAGGAGAAGGACTTCTCAATAGTTTGGCACTACCGTAACGTGCCCAGCGAGCTCGGCGAGGCCAGGTCGAACGAGCTGATGGACCTGCTCTCGAGGTTCATAGCCGTTCACCCTAACCTGGCGGTGGTCAGGGGGCCCATGAGCATAGAGGTCAGGCTGGCGGAGCTCACCAAGGCGAGGGCGGCGCTGAACTGGCTCTCCAGGGGAAGCTACGACTTCATATTTGCGGCCGGGGACTCGGGCGACGATGAGGACCTGTTCGCGTCGCTTCCCCAGGGAGCCATAACTGTCAAGGTGGGCTATGGCCCCAGCAAGGCGAGGTACTACGTGGCAAGCCCCCAGGAGCTGAGGGAAGTGCTCCTAAGGCTGGCTGAGTCGTGATGGCCCCGCTAAAGTACCTCCTCTACTTCTTGGCCTGGCTGCTCTCAGCGGTGACCACAGGGATCTACGTCTACGGCATAATCAAGTTCAGGGGGAGCTACTCCCTCCTAAGGAAGCTCGAGGACGGCGAAGTGAGGAGGCCGGTGGAAGTGGTAGTCGCTGCCAGGAACGAGGAGCGCAGGATAGGGGGACTCATGAGGTCCCTCTCGTGGCAGCCGCTCAGGGAGGTGGTCCTAGTTGATGACAGCAGCTCTGACGGCACCGTCAGGAAGGCTGAGGAGGAGCTCAAAGGGGTGAGCCTTAAGGTTATCAGGGCGGACGGCCCTCCGCCGGGCTGGCTCCCCAAGCCCCACGCGCTGGAGCTGGGCGCCAGCAGGGTCAGCCTAAGCTCCTCAATGCTCTTCCTTGACGCCGACGTAAGGGGTGACCTTCATGACGTGATAGTGACGGCCTCCACAGTGAGGCCTGGGGAGCTGGTGGCCTTTGAGCCGAGGTTCGTCTGCAGGACGTCGCTGTGCAGGCTCACCCAGCCGCTCCTCACGTCAATAGTTCACGGCTTCTTCGGGTTTGACAGGGCCCTCAACCCGAGCGACAGGCACTCGATGATGTTCGGCTGCTGCTGGTCTATAGATCCATACTCCTTCTGGGAGTCCGGGGGCATGGCCCAGGTGCGGGACTCCATAGTTGAGGACAGGACTTTGGCCGTGAAGCTCAAGGAGAGGGGCTTCAGGCTGAGGCCTTACGACGCCAGGGGGAGCCTGCTGGTCGAGTCGTGGGGCACGGCGAGGGACTTCGTTAACCTCATAAGGAGGGTCTCCTACGCGGTGGCCAACGTCATGAGCCTGCCGTCCTACTTGGCCTTCTCGGTGGGCGTTACGATCTTAATGGTCTGGCCCCTTGTGATGATCCCGCTGGCGGCGCTGGGCCACCCCCTGCTGGCCCTCGGGCCCGCCATCACCTACGCAGCGCAGGCGGCGTTCACTGCCATGGGCCAGAGGCTGGAGGGCATAAGGGGCCCCTGGTTCCTCGCGTCGCCGCTTGCCGGGGCCCTGGTTGCCTATGGGTTTGTCAGCGCGAGGTTCAGGCCCATCTCATGGAAGGGCAGGAGCCTCAGGCCGAGCGTCACAGGCACTTAAGTATGAGGCCGTCACTGTCAACTATAAGGGCCCCGGCCCTCCCCCCGTGGTACCTGCTTGAGAACACCGTTATCACCCCGCCGCTGACCTCGCGCCTCGAGCGCCACTCGTTGCACTTGAGCGTCCCCACGGGCCTGCCGTCGTGCCTTATCGCGAAGGCCCCGTCGACGACCTCATGCCCTCTGATTATTAGGTCCAGGCCGTTCTCCCTGAGGAACGAGGACCACGCCAGCCTTCCGTAGTAGTAAATTCCGGGACCCCTAGGGTTGGGCTCAAAGTACTCCGCGTCGCCGTTTGGGTCGTTCCACAGCATTTGGAAGAGCACGTCGTCAGCCAGCTCAAGGTAGCGTCTGGTGCCCTTGACGCCCGAGTACTGCAGCTCAACGTTGCTAAGCGATATCGGCACGTCAGGCCTCGCGCAGTCAGCGCACGGTACGCCGCCGTGGACTAGGAAGGCCCCAAGGCCCACCGCGGCAACAGGCAAATGCTGGTATGCCTCTACCACGTGCGAGAAGAGGTCGGTGGCCTGCATGTATAGCACCTCCTCGTAGAACCCGTAGCCCTCGTTCATCCTGGGGTCCTCGTGGTCGCCCCTCAGCGGTACGAACCTGTTGGGCTCGGAGCTCGCGAGGCTGAGGACCTTAACTATGGTCTGGGAGCTGTTCGGCCCTCTGTCAACGTAGTCCCCTAACATTACGGCTTTGTCTATCGAGAACTCGTCCACCAGCTGCTCAAACCTGTCGACAACTTCATCATATCCATGTACGTCGCCGAGTATTGCTATGCTTTTGGCACCGTCGAGGTGGACTATCAGGGGGAGCCTCCTGAGGGCTTCAACCGCGTCATCGACTACCTTGATGGCCTCCTCCCACAACTCCTTAGTCCCCCAGCCTTGAGAGGTAGCGATCTAAGTACTTAATGCCGTGGTCAGGAACCACTACTACGTAGTCCCCCTCCTCCAGCTTGCCCTTCTTGAGCAGGGCCGCCACGGCCGCGCCCCCGCTCATCCCAAACAGGAGGCCGTTGGTCCTGGCAACAGCTATCGCGGAGTCCATGGCCTCGGAGTCCGTGACGTCGATGATTTCATCGGGCCTCTCAGCCATGGGCCACCACTTTGAGGGGTCCTGCCTCCTGATGCCGGGTATTATGCTTCCCTCGGCCGGCTGCACGCCGAAGACCTTGACGTCAGGCCTCCTGTTCTTGAAGTAAAACGCTATGCCAGCGGAGTGGCCGCGGGTGCCAAGCGTCACGAATATGCCCCTGAGCTTGAGGCCCAGGAAGTTCGCCTGGAGGTCTATCTCCTTGGCCGTCGTCCCCACGTGCGTGAGCGGGTTGGCAATGTTTTCAAACTGGTTGGGCATTATGGCGCCCTCGGCCTTGGCCTCCGCAATGGCTGACGGAAGGGCCTCGACTGTCGATGAGCCCCTCACCACGACCTCGGCCCCGAGGATCCTAAGCATGGAGGGGCCGAAGCCCTCAGCAGTGGTCGGCACGTATATCCTGGCCCTCAGGCCCAGGGCGGCTGAGAGGGCGGCGAGTGCTATGCCGGTGTTAGAGGAGGACACCTCAAAGATTTTCCTGGCGTCGGGATTCCTTGATAGGGCCTCCATCAGCACCCCGAGGGCCGTCCTGTCCTTTATGCTCAGGCTGAGAGGGTTGTACCACTCAAGCTTGGCCCACACCCTCACGCCTGGCCCCCAGTTCCCTCTCAGCATAACCATGGGAGTTGGACGGTCGTTGCTGAGGAGCTCCATGACGTCCCTGTAGGCCCTGTACTCATTGGACATGGCGTTGTCATAGAATCCCAGCGCCTCAAGCGGTATGGGCCCGCCCTCCCTTAGGCCCTCGCTGACGGGGGCCAGCCTGCACCTGAGCCACCTCAGGGCCCAGTAGTCGACGGCGCCGTCAATTACCCTGTCTCCCTCCACCGCGAGCGAGGAGGCCACCGAGTTGGACCTCAGCATGGACCTCATGGAGTTCAGCAGCTCCTCCAAGCTTACCTCCTCTGCCTTCAGCTCCTCAAGGGGCCTCAGCCTCAAGCTTACACCAGCCTAGCCGTGCCGCTGCAGCTTAAGGACTTTTAACAGGCCATGTAATTCTCTTTATAAAAAAGGCTTAAATTCTCTACTAGAGAATGTTATCGTGAACGGCCATGGTGAGCGAGGAAGTTAAGGAGAGGCTTCGCAGGGTAAGGCAGATGGCGGCCCACTACAGGTCCCTGGGGGCAGACCCCATGTCCTTGGCTGCGGGCTGCTCCGTCAAGGTGGACCTGCTTAGGGTTGTGTACCCTGCCATGAAGTCCCTGAGGTCCAGGCTCGGCGAGTCCATAGAGATAGCCGAGAGGGAGGACGCAGACGTGTTCGTTGGAGACCATAATGACTTGGAGGTAGTCAGGGCGGTGTCGCCCCTGGGGACTGAGTTCGAGCCCAGCAGGAGGCTCTCAAGGCCTGCCAGGGCCGCCGTGCTAATACAGGCGTACCAGCTTAACGCTGAGTCCCCGGAGAAGTTCGCAGCCAGCGTGGAGCCCGCGTACAGGTCGCTCGCCAAGTGCGCGCCGCGCATAAGGATAGGCAAGGGGCACTCAATAGTGACCCCCTTCAGGGAGGACGAGTTCATACTCGCGGACCTGGTCTCGTCAGGAAAGGGCGACGAGTTCATAGCGATAAACAACGACACCATGCACATAATAGATCCTACCCAGGACCCCCTGGACATAAGGCAGGTCTCGGGGGCGCTGTCGAACGCGCTCAACGACCTGTTTGTAATAGGGGTCCACAGGGGCCTCATGATAGCGCCTGTGATAAACGCCCCTAGCCAGGATCTCAAGGAGAGGCTAATTGAGAACGCCCGCGAGTTCTCAAAGTCCATAGGGGCAGAGGTTCTAGACGTGCCGGGACCTGGCAGGGGAAGGCTCCTCATGGGGGCCACGGTAATGGGCTACAGCGACAGGCAGCCGCCCCAGTTCCACGACAGGGTGAGGCCGGGCATGAAGGTGATAGCGACGAGGCCGCTGGGTGAACTGGCGCCGATAACTACCTACCTCACAGCGGCGATAGATGAGAGCGTCGTTGATGAGCTTGAGGCCGAGGGGATAAGCTTTGACGAGCTGGAGAGGCTTAAGGAGCAGGCCGTCAACATAATATCATCGCCCAACAGGGCGGCGGCTGAGGTCATCGAGAAGTACCTGCCTGCCTTCGGCGAGGAGTACAGCCCGGACGAGCACATAGCTGCGACCACGGACGTGACGGGGCCCGGAATTTACGTTGTCAAGGAGCTGGCGGACCTCTCGAGGACGACGATAAGGATAGACCAGTTCCCGCTCCTGTTCCCGGAGATAGCCAGGTTCGCCACGGAGCACTTCATAATGCCGAACGCCACCGCCGGGACCAACGGGGGCTTCATAATAATAGCCCCCGAGCAGGTGGCTGACGACATAGTGAGGGACCTGAGGTCAAGGGGCTACTCGCCGTCAATAATAGGCGAGGTCGTGGCCAAGGGGACGCCGAAGGTGATAGCGCCCAGGGATATTTCATATTATATATACGATGAGGCCATACTCTCTGAGCTGGGTGCGGGAGGTGCCTGAGGCCTGCAAGAGGATCAGGGTGACCGGCGTGGTTCAGGGGGTCGGCTTCAGAGCCTACGTGAGGAGACACGCCACTATGTTAGGGCTGACAGGCTACGCCAAGAACATGCCTGACGGCAGCGTTGAGATAGTGGCCCAGGGCCAGGAGAAGTCCATAGAGGAGCTTCTCCAGCAGCTGAGGGAGAGCCACTTCGACATAGATAACATAGAGGTTGAGGACCTGACGGGCTGCAACTACGCCCACTTCACAACCATGTGAGGTGACCCACCATAGCTGACAGGGCGTCAAAGGTCCTTGACCTCAGGGGCCTCGACTGCCCAGAGCCAGCCATACTTCTTTACCGAGAGTTCGGGAAGCTGAGCGTGGGCGAGTGGGTTGAGGCTGAGGTTGACATAAAGGAGTGCGCCTTTGTCGCGGCAGAGCTCATAAACAGGAGCGGCTTCGGGGTGGCCACGGTTGAGGAGCTGGGAGCCAGGCGGTACAAGGTGAGGGCGATCAGGACGAGGTAAAGCGATGCTGCCTTATATTTTCAAGGGGACCCACTGCCCCCGGCGGGCAACTTGAGGGAGCTGAGGTACAACCCGCTCACCGGCCAGTGGATAATGGTTTCAAGCGAGAGGGCCAAGAGGAGGTGGAGGCCCCAGGGGTACTGCCCGTTCTGCCCAGGGGCTGAGGAGACGGGCTACGGCTGGGACGCCCTGGTGCTCCCCAACAGGTTTGCCGTGCTCTCAAGGGAGGCCGAGCCCGTGATGGGCGGCGACATACTCAGGAGGGCCCAGGCCTACGGCGACTGCGGCGTGATAGTTGAGACGCCCGAGCACAACGTTAAGGACCTGGACGAGCTAAGCCTTGACCACGTGGTCAAGGTACTGAAGCTGTGGCAGCAGGTGACTGCCAAGGAGATGTCGGACAGGAGGATAGTCTACCTGGCCATATTCAGGAACAAGGGCGAGGAGGTGGGGGTCTCGCTCACTCACCCCCACGGGCAGTACTATGCCATGCCGTTCTTCCCGCTCAGGCCAAGGCTCATGGCTGACAACGCCAGGAAGTACTACAGGAGGTTCGGCAGGTGCGCCTTCTGCGACATAGTGAGGAAGGAGCTTGAGGACAAGGAGAGGGTGGTCTACTCAAACGGCGGCTTCGTCGCCTTCCTGCCCTACTACGCCTCGTGGCCCTTTGAGCTCCACATATACCCCCTCAGGCACGTCCAATACATAACTGAGCTGAGCGACGAGGAGCTGAAGTACATGGCGGACGCCCTTAGGGCCTCGCTGGGGGCCCTTAACGCCCTGTTCTCAAGGCAGATGCCCTACACATTCAACCTGTTCCAGGCGCCCCTCAAGGGAAGGTGGCCCTTCCTTCACATGCACCTTGAGATATACCCGCTGCTCAGGGACAGGGACAAGCTGAAGTACGCGGCTGGCATAGAGATGTCCACCTGGGACTTCACCTATGACAGCGTGCCGGAGGAGAACGCTGGGCTGCTGAGGAGCGCCTGCGAGTCCGTGAAGCCCAGGCTTGGCCTCCTTGGAACGTGCGGCGCGGGGCCAGGCATTATTTAGGTGGGACGCCCACAGGGGCCCAGGAGGCTTAACATGATAACGGTTAGGTCGCCTGGCAGGGTTAACATAATTGGCGAGCACACGGACTACGCCCTGGGCTACGTTATGCCCATGGCCATTCAGCTGGGCACCACCTTCACCGCTGAGCCGTCCCTGGACGAGAGGACGTGCATATTCTCAGAGGCCATGAAGGAGGAGCTCTGCTTCGGTGACGAGCTCGTCAGGGAGGGCAGGTGGATAGACTACGTCAAGGGGGTCTACTATGCAATAAGGAGCAGGGGGCTCAGGTACATGCACGTCAGCGGCAGACTCAGCGGGGACCTGCCCATGAGCTCTGGCCTCAGCTCCTCGGCAAGCCTCGAGATGGCAATAGCCGTCGCCCAGAACGAGCTGGCGAGGCTGGGCCTCTCTAGGCTTGAGCTGGCCCGCCTGGGGGTCACGGCGGAGAACGAGTTCCTTGGGATACCTAGCGGCATCCTGGACCAGTTCGCTGCCGTGATGGGCAAGGAGGGCAAGGCGGTGTTTACGGACACGGAGACCCTTAACTACGAGTACGTTCCAATACCTGAGGACGTAGAGTTCCTGGTGTTCCACACGGGCATAAGGAGGGCGGTGGCAGGCACTGAGTACTCAGAGAGGGTCAAGGTTGTTAAGTCCGCCCTCAGGGCCCTCGGGGTGAGCTCGTCAAAGTACGTCAGGGAGGAGCAGCTTTCAAGGCTTGATGAGCTGCAGAGGAAGAGGCTCGGCTACGTCATAAGGGAGAACTCCAGGGTCCTGGCCGTGAGGGACGCCCTGAGGAGCGGCGACGTGGTGACGACCGGCAGGATACTGACGGAGGCCCACTGGGACCTTGCGAGGAACTACGAGGTCAGCGTGCCCGAGCTCGACTTCTTCGTGGAGTTCGCCACCTCCCACGGAGCCTACGGGGCGAGGCTAACGGGCGCCGGCTTCGGGGGTGCCGCCATAGCACTGGTTGACAGGGGCAAGGGGGAGCAGCTCGGCAGGGAGGCCGAGGAGGAGTATGTGAGGAGGTTCCCGCACAGGCCGCAGCACTGGGTGGTGACCCCCGCTGAGGGGGCAAGGGTAATTGACGTTAGGCCTTAAATTCACTTTAACCTTGCGATGCCAGGCTCAGAGGGGGTAGCGATTGGACAGGCAGACGGTTATTGAGGGCGTGGCCCTCATAATAATAGGGGTTATCGCGCTGGGCCTCTACCTGGGCCTCGCGATGAGCCAGCTCACGATATATTACCCACTCAGGGGCTCATCGTTGGCTGAGAACCCGACCTATGAGGCTCTCTTCTACAACGTGAGTGCAAGGCTTTACCATGAGAACAGCACTGGGTGGGCCCTGATAATGGTAAGGTTCAACCAGACGCAGCCCCCGTTCATGGTCATGGGAGTCTACGTTGTCCGTACAGGTGGATCTCCTGTAATAGTGGCGTCGCTGCAGAGCCTATCGCTTCAGCCCACGGAGGTCCTAGAGTCAGCCCAGCCCTTCGTGCTTAATGAGACGGAGCTGGAGCAGCTGCCGCACCTCGTCTACTACCTTAACGGAGCCCCCTACGCCGCGGCCCAGCTAAACGTGACCAACATAACTAACGGCAACCTGAGGGGGTCCATAACGTCCTACTATGACCTGAGCACTGGAAACCTGCTCTTCGCTAACTTGACCTACGTCTATGCCAATGGCACCCCGTACTCGACCGCCATCTATAAACTCTATAATGTGACCGTGCTATTCTATCACGACGGGGTCCTCAGGGTTCAGGACGTGCCCTTGGTCTACTTCGCCTACGGGGTCCTCGCGCTCGTGGCCGGCGTTGGCATGGTGCTTGGGGCAATCAGAATAGTCGGCTCAGCCTAGCTCCCTCCTGACCTCGTCAACTATTTTTATGGCATCCCTCATCTCATCGTCGCTGAGCGGCCTGAGGGGCTCCCTCACGAACCTCTTCACCGGGGTTCCCATGGCCTCCAGTACGGCCTTTATTACAGCCGGCGACTCGACCCCCTGCCCGCTCATCCAGTACAGCCTGCTCAGGCTAAGTATAACATTGTTAAACTTCTCCGTGAGCCCCCAGTCCTTTGACTCGAAGGCCCTTATGAGGCTCACGTAGGGCTCAGGCATTATGTTGCCGAGCCCTGGGACGACGCCGTCGCCTCCCGCAAAGAGGGTCGGGAGCAGCATGTAGTCAAGGCCTGTCAGCACGCTGAAGTCCTTCCTCACCGACTTGACTTCCCTTATCAGCTCCACCAGGTACGAGAAGTCCGCGAACGTGACCTTAGCCGCCGACACGTTGCTGAACTCCTTGGCCAGCCTCACGTAGATGCTGACCGGCACGACAACCCCGGTGTTCAGCGGGTTGTTGTATATTATCACAGGCACGTCAACGCTCCTGGCCACCGCGGAGAAGTGCCTGTACATTACCTCATCAGAGGACCTGTAGAAGAAGGGGGGCAGAACAACAACGCCGTCTGCGCCGACGTTAATGAACTCCTTTGCCATCCTGACGGAGTCCTCTGTCCTCAGGGAGCTGACGCCTGGAAGCACCATTATCCCTGAGGGGGCGACGTTGACTGCCGTCTTGACCAGCCTGAGGGCCTCGTCAAAGGTCACGTGGACGAACTCGCCCGTGGTGGAGTTTGGGAAGAGGCCGTTGACGCCGCTCTCCACGAGCCTCTTAACGTGCCACTCGAAGGCGTCATAGTCTACCTTGAGGTCAGCGGTGAAGGGCGTTATGAGAGGCACGACGACGCCTTCAACCCTGGGCAACCTTACCACCCAGCTTCCCTCGGCGTGGAGCATTAATAGGGCCACAGGTCCTCGGCTGTTGGCGTTATTTATTGCGCTGGGCAAAAGGGATTCCCAGCGGCTGGGGCTAACAATGAAAGGACGGCCGGACGACCCAGAAAGATCGCGCGGAGTGATGAGGATATCGCTTTACAACCTGGTAAACGGCATGACCAGCAGCGCCTACTCGCCTTACCTTTCATTTATAGGGGCCTCCCTGGGGCTCTCAGGCTACACCCTTGGCATAGTCTCAACCGCAGGCACGTTCTTCACTAACATGGCGCAGTACTTCTCGTCAGTGACGAGGAGCAGGGCGAGGCTCCTGGTACTTGAGGGGAACTTAGTTAGGGGCCTCGGCCTCTTCCTTATGCTGTTCTTCCTGAACAGCCACATCATATACACCATTCTAGTCGCCGTGATTATGGCGGGCTCAGGCGTAAGCTCCATGGGCCTCTCCCTCCTGAGTGAGTACTACAGCAGGGGAAGCAGGAGCATAGTTTTGTCCAGGATGGCCTTCTACTCGGCCCTGGGCTCGCTTCCTGTAATAGTGGCGGGAGGCCTGTATATGGCCACTAACGTGGAGCTGGCTAAGTACATCTTCGTCGCATCAGCTGTGGTGACCACCCTTTCCACTTTCATAGTGTTTGACCTGCCCTACGACGAGCCCCAGGGACGAAGGTCCCTCAGGCTCTCCGCCAAGGGGCTTGAGAAGTTCCTGGCGTTTAACTTTGTCTACATGATTGTGTGGTCCTTCGCCTGGCCCCTCTTCCCCCTCTCGCAAATTTACATATTTAAGATGACGACCGAGCAGGTGGCCATAATAAACGTCATAGCCACCTCCTCAACGGTTGTCGTCCAGAGGTTCATAGGGGGGTTCATAGCTAGGAGGATGAAGCTCTCCATGTTCCTGGGCAGGCTCACCAACACCTTCTTCGCGCTGGCCTACGCCGTGTCACCCAACATTTACGGCATATACGTATCCCAGCTCCTGGCAGGCCTGGCCAACTCAATAAATAACGTGGCCTACTTCTCATACCTCGTCGATAAGGTGGAGGACAAGAGGGCCGCCATAGGCACCTACAGCGTCGTCATGGGCGTGGGGGCCCTGATAGGGGGCGAGCTGGGCGGCTGGGCCTTCGAGTACCTTAAGGCGATAGAGGGCTACGAGTGCCTCAGGCAGCTGATGCTGTACACGGCGATAGCCAGGGCGTCGGCGGCCTCCCTCTTCCTGCTCCTCTAAAGCGCCGCCCTGGCCTCCCTGAGGGCGTTGAGCTGGGACTCGAGGTCCCTGGGGGAGGAAACTATGACCCCGTCCACCACGTCCCTGAGCCTCTCCACGGCCTCCCTGACCTCGCTCATGGTAATGAGCTCCTCCCTGGGGATGGATCTGAGCGCATCGGCGTTGGCTTCAGTGAGCAGCACCAGGTACACGTAGAGCTTAGAGCCCCTGAGGTGGGCCTCCCTGGCCACCTCGCCCACGAGGCCCGAGCGCCAGGGCCTCGTTATCACGTAGAAGTCGGCGCCCGAGGACACCCTCCTGAGAACCTGGTCCATAGGCTTAGCGAGGCTCAGGAGGTGGCCGACCCTCACCCTTATCCCAAGGGACCTTATTACCGCTGCCATGGCCTCGGGGTCAGTGTTGCATGGGTCGCCAAGGGTGGGCCTGTCCCCCCTGAGGAGGAGCAGCCTCGAGATCCCCGCGGCCTCCATTGACATGGCAATGTTGATCGCGCCGAGGGGGCTGACGTCTAGGAGCCTCAGGTGAGCTATTAAGTCTGCCCTGCCGTCCAGGGCCGACTTAATGGCTGCAGCCATGACAGGTGACGAGGGGGCCGGCGCGCCGAGCGGTGCGTCGGGCACGTCAAGGGAGTCCGCCAGCTCAAGGAGCCTTGACGCCGCCCTCGCCATCTTCTCCAGGGACCTCTTGGGCGGCAGCTCAGCGATCAGCTCAAGGTCTCCCAAAACCCTCGCCTTTCAGCTCTGCTTCAGAGGCCGCGCTTATAAATTACAAGCCCAACTTGACTGCACGTAACTCTTTCAAATTATTTTAACCAGCTCACTTATAGTGGTCAGCACGAACACGCTCCCGAGGAACTTGTATATGGTTGATGACCTCATCCTGTTGGCCAGCCTTGCAAAGTATATGCCGGAGAGCATTGCAACGGCGCCTATTATTACTGACGCCATGACGTCTGACATGCCGTCAGCTATGTAGGCCTCAGCCCCTGAGGCCGCGGACATGAACATGGCTAAGGTGGCGGTCCCTATCATCCTCTTGACCTCCATTGAGTAGAGGAGCATCATTATGGCTATGAACATTATCCCCCCGCTGGCCCCAAGGGTGCCCGTCACCAGGCCTACCACGAAACTGAGGGCAGGCGCAAGTACATAGGCGGCCCTGCCCAGCCCCAGGCTTCTCACTTTCAGCGACGGGCTCTTGGATCTCCTAAATGACACGTAGGCCATGTATGCGGTGAAGGTGGAGAAGGCTATCTCAAGGGCCCTGACGGGGGCCCTGAAGGCTATGGCTGAGCCCACCTGGGCCCCAAGGACGGCCCCAAGGCCTATGAGCACGGCCTTCTTAACGTCGACGTTCCTGTGAGTGAAGTAAACGTATATCACCGAGGTAGTAGTTATGACGTCGACCAGGAGGCTTGAGCCTATGGAGTCCTTAAAGCTAAGGCCTAGGTAGGAGAGGGCCGGAACCACTATAAGGACGCCGCTGGAGCCCGTTATCCCCGTGAGGGCGCCGACGGCCACCCCTATGAGCACGAGGGCGTACAGCGGTATCACGTGTGTCATAGCTTGGTCCAGGGAGGCTATAATGTGTAAACTAACTCTTTAAAGTTTTTGTAAATAATTAAACCGGTAACGTCAGCCAAGCGCGCCGAGGGCGAAGCCCAGGAGGGCCAGGGGAACCACGTAGAGCTCCACGTCCTTGACCCTGGTGGCGACGTCCTTTGTGGGCGACCTCACCAGCTTTAGCGACTCATAGATGAACACCAGGTCTACCGCTGCTATTGGCACGCCGTAGTAAATGGGGTTGGCTATTCCAAGGAGCGGCGGCAGCGGGCTGAGGGCTATTGCTGCCAGGTAGAAGGCCATGGAGGCCAGGGAGGCCTTTGCAGGGCCGTGCACCACTGCCAGCGTCCTAACCCCGTGGAGCCTGTCGCCCTCAACGTCAGCGACGCCCTTCGCTATCTCCCTCCCCACCATGGAGAGGAATATCATGAGGGTCTCGAGCACTATGGCCATGCTGACCCCGCCTCCCATGAGGGCGCCGTAGAGCAGCGGCGAGACCCCAGTGAAGGCAACCATGAAGTTGCCCAGAAGGCCCGTCCTCTTCGTCACAGTGTCATAAAGTACCGCGTCAACGTAGGACACGGCGGCAACGGTCAGCTCCGGCAGGCCCATAACTGCTGAAATAGCGAGGCCTACCGCAGACGTCAGCCAAAAGAGGGCCTTGGCCTCAGCCACGCTCACCCTGCCTGAAGGTATGGGCCTCCCGGGCGAGTTAACCATGTCAATCTTGACGTCAACTATGTCGTTGAGCACCATGGCTGACGACGTCAAGGTGTAGGCCACCAGGAACCCCATGACTATCGAGGCCACGGGCGGAAGCCTGCCGTGGCCGGCGACGAAGGCCCCAACTATCACTATGATTCCCATCATGACGCCGTTGACGGGCCTCATCAGCTCCGCGTAGGCTGCGGCCTTTGACAAGCAGGGCCCCAAGAACGCTGGGGCCGTCCGCTTATAAGCTGTAATAGCTATCTACAAGAGGGGACAGGGCTTGAGCGAGCTTGAGTCGCAGTTCGGCAACGCCGTGGCCAGGTTCAGGTACCCTGACGCCAAGATGTTCAGGTCGATAATAGACTCTCTGTCCGACATCATTGAGGAGGCGGCTTTCACAATAACCAAGGACGGGGTCAAGGTCTCTGGGCTGGACCCGGCCAAGGTTGCCTACGTGGAGGTTACGATACCTTACTCGAGCTTCCTCGAGTATGAGCTCTCCCAGGACTCCGTCACCATGGGGGCCAACCTGGCCTCGCTGTCCAAGGCACTTGTTGACACTAAGAAGGGCAACAGCGTTGAGTTCAGGGTCTCCCAGTCCCAGGTGCTTATAAAGGTCGAGGGTCAGGCCAGGAGGGTCTACCTGCTCCCTAACATAGAGGTGGCCAGCGAGATACCTGAGATGAAGCTGGAGCACGACGCTGACATAAAGATAATGGCGGACCCCTTCAGGAGGGCCGTAGAGGACGCCGGCGAGTTTGGGAACGCCGTGGAGTTCGAGGCCACGGACACATACTTTGCAGTAAGGGCCAGCGGGGAGAGGCGCGCCGAGGCGAAGTTCCTCAGTGGCTCCGGCTCCCTGATATCGCTTGAGGTCAAGGAGAGCGCCAAGGCTGTTTATGACTACAGCTACCTGGACAAGGTGCTGTCGCTAACCAAGGTCGCCGAGCAGGTGGAGGTCATGTTTAAGACCGACAACCCGCTTGAGCTTAGGCTCGACTCGCCCAGCTTCTCAGTTAGGTACGTGCTGGCGCCGTACACTGGCGAGGCCGCCGGTGAGGAGAAGACGGGCAGGAGGTCGAGGAGGAAGGAGGCTAAGGAGGAAGAGGCCGCGGAGTCCGAGGAGTCGGAGGAGGCCGAGGAGAGCGAGGGAGAAGAGGGGGAGGATGAGGGCTCGTCAGAGGAGGAGTAACGAGGTCCTGGTCGTGGGCACCTCGGGCCCCTCACCAAAGTACTTAACGGGGTCGCCGACGACGTGACATAGGGCCTTCAGGGCCTCAAAGGAGTCGTCCCTTCCCCTTATTATTACTCCCTGCCTTAACTTGGAGAGCTGCAGGGCGGCGCTCACGCTGCCATAGACCAGCACGGCGGTGCTGCCCTCAATCATGGCTGCTACCTGCGAGGCCTCTGAGCAGTCGTCGTAGAGGGACACGGATACTATAGGCGCCTGGACGTCGGTCCAGAGGAGCTCCGCGCCCCTGGGCACGTCGCTTATCACCAGCGGCGAGACGTAGTTGCCGTTAACGTTAACTTCGTCGGAGAGCGACGCGCCCTTGGAGGCGGCGTCGTTTATGAGCTTCACGGCCCTGTCCACGAGCCCCCTAGTCCTCAGCGGCCCCACGTCCTTGCCCTCCAGCGGGCTTCCAACGCTGAGCTGTGATATGTAGTCCTCCATTGAGTCGAGGAGCTCCTCGCCAAGGCGCCTAGACGCCAGCACCCACCTCACCGAGCCGCAGGCCTGCCCTGCGTTGGAGACCGCGGAGTCAACTACCTGCCTAGCCAGGGACTCTATGTCGTTGGGCTCGCCGCACAGGAGGAGCGCAGCCCTTCCTGAGCAGTTGGCTATCACGTTGCTGAACGTCCTGCTGACTGAAAGCCTGGTAGACTCCCTGCCAAAGAGCACCGTTGCCGCGACGTCCTGCTCCGTCAGCCTGCTGTAGCCGTTCATGTTGACAAGGGACACGAAGTCCCCAAGGTCAGTGCCCCTGAGTATTGCTACGGCTGCGGCCGTCGAGGCGGAGGCCCCCCAGGGGGACTTGACCACCGCGGGCATGCCGTTGGCGAGGAGCGAGGCGGCGCCAGCTATGGCGCCGAAGAAGGGCGACGTGAAGGGGGGCAGGACTAGGCCTACGCCCTCCCTGGAGTGAACTGTGGTCGAGGTCCACTCGCCGCTCATGTCGAAGTGAAGCCTGCCCGTGAGTGAGCCTCCCCTGGCGCTGGCAAGCTCCTGGGCCTGTGAAAGTATGGCCTGCGAGGCCTCAACCTCGTCCCTGGCCTCGGAGAGCTTCTTGCCCGTCTCCATGGAGATGACCTTTATAATAGCGTCCTTATAGTCATCTATGGCGTCGGAGGCCTCGAGGAGCGACTCGACCCTGTCGGAGGGCGACATAAGCGAGAGGGAGTCGTACCTGAGCCTGAAGGCCGGCGAGGGGTCGGGCGGGACGGTTATGTAGTACCTGAGGCCCAGCGGGGTCTCAACCCAGACCCTCCTGCCCTGCTCGCTGGCCTGCCCCCCGACCACGTACCTAACTCCGAGGCCGTCGTCCGTGACGAGGACCTCGTCTATTGATTTCAGGAGCCCGGGGACCTCGCTCAAGGCCTACACCTCCTACACGGGCTCCTCGGGGTAGCCCATGGCGGTGGCCACGTAGACTGCCAGCGCGAACAGGGCGCTGCTCAGCCTGTTGACTATCTTCAGCGCGAGGGGGTCTATCTTGTACTCCCTCGAGGCCCTTACCATGACCCTCTCAGCCCTCCTGATCACGGCCCTGGCCACGTGCAGCGCCGCCGCGGGGCTGGGGCCCGCGGGCAACACGAAGTTCTTGAGGGGGTGCCTGCCGTAGTAGTTATCTGCCATGTCCTCAAGCCTCCTCAGGTCGTCCTCCGTCACCGAGACCCTTCCCGAGGCCGTGTAGCCGACCCTGAAGATGAGCCTCTGTATGTACTCCAGGTCGGCCAGCACGTCAGTCATGTAGCTGGGGACGAGCGACCTGGCGAGCCCAACGAAGCTGTTGGCCTCGTCCAGGGAGCCCATTAGCTCCACGAGGACGTGGTCCTTTGGGACCCTCTCGTTGAGGAGGCTGCAGTATGTTGTGCCCTCGTCGCCCGTCCTAGTGAACACATGGGACAAGCGCTTCCACCGCCTGGCTAAGGCCTGCCAGGGTAATAAAGGCTGGGCTCAGCGCCGCTAAGCTAATACCTGGCCTTCTCCCCGCCCCTGAAAGGGCGAGGCTTGTAATTAATTTATATCCGTCACGTGTTGGCGCCTAAGTCGTTCAGTATCGACCTTACGAGCACTGCCGCCACGTCCTGCGCCCTCGCCCTCCTGTCGAGCTCCTTTATGAACTCGCTGACCCTGCCCTGGGCCTCGGCCCTGGAGAGCTCCATGGCTACCCTCTCAATGGCGTCAAACAGCTCGCCGTCCTCGATGTTCTGGGCAGCGTACCTCATCACGGCGTTCGCCAGCGGGGCACTCTTATCGTCGAGCAGCACTGTAGTGTCGACCTCAAACCCCACGTACCTGTAGATGGTCCTTATCATCACTTCTGCCTTGACCTTGCCGAAGACGACGTAGGAAACCCCGTTCTTAACGTCGTTCACGGCTACCGTGGAGAGGTACATAGCGCCGGTCTCGTCCACGTCGCTGAGGGCTGGGTACTTGACCACCTCAAGGCCGTCCTCAGCGAAGGCGCTCCTCACGGCCTCGTAGAACCGGTTGAAGGCGTTCGCGTCTGAGTAGGCCACTGCCATCTCCAGCAGCTCCTCGTTCATTGAGACTACGTTCATCAGCTTCTGGGCGACGAGGTTCTCCAAGCCTCTTCACCCGTTGTTGCTCAGCGTGGGCAGCGGCTGCCTCTCCACCACGTCGCCGTCCTCTACGTACACAGCGGCCAAGTTAATGACTCCCAAATCAACGGAGGCCCCTAAATTACCCTTGTTTTCAGGTGGTATTTTCGACCTCAACTGGGACGTGGGCATACCAACCCCCTCCTAACCTCGTTATAAACTACCTCCAGTCAGTCTAAATTGCTTCCCCGCGCCACTTTTCCTTGAACTTTAAGGTCAGCTTGAAGCCCTTCGGTAAATAATCCTCTTGGCCACAACGAGTTTAACGACGCTAGCCCTCTTCATCCTCTTTCGCTCACTGCTCCTCAGCGCATTTCTTTATGGTTTCTCGATAAGTCGCCAGCCGACGCTAGGCTGATATGTCATAGTGCATTGTCAGTGGCGTGGTGGTCTGGGCGAACACGTAGCCCTCCCTGAAGGCGTAGCTTACTATGGCCATGTACCTGTCCTGGAGCCTCGGCAGGTACTGCTTAACCTCCTGGGGGAGCGAGAGCGACTCCACCTGGGACTCCTCGCTCCTGAGCAGCACCTTGGTGTTAGTGAGCTGTATTACTATGCTGTTAAGGTCCTTGGGGCTGTGGGTGCTGAAGACTAGCCCTATGCCCCTTGACCTCCCGAGCCTGGCTATCCTGGAAATCATTGCTGAGATCTCGCTGACCTCTTCCGCCTCCTCCTTGGACCTGCCCTCACTTGGGAAGAACTGGTGCGCCTCATCTATGAAGATAACTACCTCAGGCGAGTCCCTCTCCCTCCTCCTCCAGGCCTCGTGCTTCCACGCTATGATCCTCTCAAGCATCCTGTACGTAAGCACCCTCAGGGACTCGGGGCCTCCCTGGGAGCTCTCGAGGCCCTTCCTGAGGTCAAGCACCACGGGCACCTGCAGCAGGTTGGCCTCCCTCACGATGCTCTCCCAGCTGGGCTCCCTGAGGACCTCAAGGCCCTTGTCGGAGACTATCATGACGTCAACGAATCCAGTGTCCAGGAGGGCCGAGACCCTCCTGAACAGGGCCTCAACCGTGCTCCTGTGCGGCATGAGTGACAGTATTACCTTGGTCGTGAAGTCCACAGCCTCGTCGAGCTTGACGGCGCTGGCCCTCCCTCTCTCGTCGTAGCCCACGAGCTTCAGGAGCGGTATGTCCTCAGGGCTCGCGGCCTCCTGGGACTCCCTCCAGTTGGCCACGTAGTTACTCATGAGCTCCCAGGCCATCTTCATGGCCTCCTCGTCGGATGGACCCTTCCTGAGCTTCATCAGGGCGACCAGCAGCGCCGCCTGCAGAATCTCCATGGGTGGGTTGAACTTGAACTTGGCCTTGAACTTCCTCCTTATTGAGGCCAGCATGCTCCTTGCCAGCTCGCTCAGACCCGGCATGAGGCTGACGAGTGAGTCGGTGGTGCTCCTGCTGGTGTCGATGAAGTACGGCACCAGGGCCAGCCTAAACGGGAGCCCCTGCGCCTCAAGGTACGTCAGGCCGGTGGAGTCCGACACCTTGTGCTTTAAGTCGGCCTCAACTTCGCTCTCAAGCAGGGGAGCTATGACGTCCCTGACGTACTCCTTACCAAGCTCCCTGAGGACTTCAACGTACTTGCCTCCCTCCCTTGAAGCCCAGATCTCACCGAGGACCTGGGCAGTTATGGGCAGGACCACCATTACTCCGGGGGGCGGCGACACGTTGGAGTAGGCGTTCTCGTAGACCTCACGGGGCTCTGGGGGCCTCTGGGGCTTCATGGGCAGCTGAACGAAGTCATCATTAAGGTCAACTATTATTGCCGTGAACCCCCTCCTTGAGTTGCTGTAGGCGGCGGCTATCATGTTCTTAAGCAGGGTCGTCTTTCCGGCCCCGGTGGTGCCCACTATCAGTATGTGGTGAAGGAACGTCTGGACCGGCAGCTTAACTGGTATTCTGCCGCCCTCTATGAGGCCTCCCGGCGTGGCGAGGCTGCCGAGGACAACGCCCTCCGAGGGCAGGTCCAGGAGCTCCCTGAGGGTCTGGGGCGACGGGACAACGACGGGGGCCTGGGGCTCTATGCTCTTGACCGCTGGCCTCGGCGACGGGTCCCCGTCGCCCTTCTCCAGGACCAGCTCCCCCTCTATTATGGCGTCGGTTATGAGCCCCCTGGGCTCGACGCTGTTAACTATGGGGCTCACCGGGGGCTGGAGGCCCATCATGGCGAGCTCGTCCCTCCTGTTTATGGACGTGACCCTCACAAGGACGAGCCTCAGGTCCTTGGGGTCAACTATGACCAGGTAGTCGCCGACCCTCTGGAAGGGCGCCTCCCTCTCCCTGTAGTAGGTCGAGGGGTCTATGACGAACTCTATCCTGGAGCCCTCGCCCACCTTCACCTCGTTGAACCTCGAGACCCTGCCCACCAGCTTGCCGACCCTGTTGGCCTTCTCATAGGCGGCCCTCAGCATCTGGTCTAGCCTGTCCACCTCGCTCTCGACAGCCTTGAGCTTGTCGAGCTGCAGCCCCTCCTTGTCGGCCAATTACTCCTCACCCTCCCCTGCCAGCCCCCTAAGCTCGACCTCGCTCTCGTAGCCCAGCCTGCCGCCCAGCCCCACGACCTCCTTAGCCAACAGCGCTCTTAAGGAGGAGGTCAGGGCCTTGGCCCTCCTGTCGCTCATGGAGACGCTCACGGGCTCGAGGCTCTCCCTGGCCAGGGAGTCACCAAGGAACGCCTGGAGTGGGTCCACATTGAACTCCTCAAGCATGTTAAGGGTCTCCTCCGCGTACTCCAGCCTGAAGACCTTGGACCTGACGCCGAGCTTCTGCCACGCGCTGGGCATCATAATTACGTACTCCACTATCTTCTCTATGCCGTCGCCGCCCTTAACTATTATCTTTGGGGTAACATATACCCTGCCCGGCACCTCGTCCACGCACCCCAGCGAGGCCAGCCTCTGCAATATCATTGCGTCGGTCTCGCCGGACGCCGAGAGGCCGCAGCCCTCCAGGAGCCTTGAGTATGTCGGCGATGAGGAGAGCATGAAGCTCCTCTCAACCCTCTTGACTACCCCTATCACAGGGACGCCGGCGGACTCCAGCTGCTTAACGGCCTCATACCTCTGAACCATGAGGTTGCCGACGCCCTTGCCCTGGCTTATGAATATGGGCCCGTCGAGCATGACCACGGGCCTCCTGCCCGCCTCGGCGAACGCCCTGGCTATCTGCTCAACTGGGACCTCCATGGCCCACCTCTCGAGCGAGAGCCTGGCGTAGTCCGCGAGCTTAGATATAAACGACTGGGACAGGTCTGAGGGGCTTGCAATTACTGAGGCCACGCCCTCCTGCTCAGGGAGCTCGACGGCCCCGTGGGGCACTACATATATGAAGGGCGGGGGCGAGGGGCCGCAGCTCATGGGCTCGCCGTAGAGCGACGGGTAGTCGCACAGCTCCACGGGGCCCGGGCCTGACACCGAGAGGGCGGAGACTACTATGTCAGCGTAAGGCGTGGCCAGGAGCCTGGTGCTGGTGTCAACGCCTATGTGCACCATGTCCTTCGAGTAGCCCGGCACCCTCCTGGGCAGGAGGGGCCTCGAGGCCCTCTCGAACATGTCCACGGGCCCCCTGTCCTCGTCGCTTGACGCCTCAAGGATCTCAGAGAGGCTAAGTGACGACCTGCCGCTCCTCCTGGAGCTGCTGCCCGGGTTAAGCAGGTTCTTTGCGAGCTCGCCTACTATCTCTGAGACAGACGGCGTGCTGCTCACCAGTTATGCTCGTGGTAATAACGTTACAGTAATACCTAATAAAGGGACTCCCCTCCGGGTACGGCTATTATTCCCTGAAACTGCAGGAAAGTAATACGGAAGAGCCTTGATCTCAGTGGTTACAGCTGCCTACAACGAGGCGGAGAACGTCCCAAAGCTCGCCGAGAGGCTCAGGGCCGCGCTGAAGGGCTACGACCACGAGATTATACTGGTCGACGACAGCTCGCCTGACGGCACCGCGGCTGTGGCGGCCAAGTACTTCGACAGGGTCATAGTTATGAACAACGTGGGCCAGACCGCGAGCCTCCTGGAGGGCATCAAGGAGGCCTCAGGAGACCTAGTGGTTACTATAGACGCGGACCTAGAGAACCCGCCCGAGCTCGTGCCGGGCATCATTAAGGCCGCCAGGGACATGGGGTGCGACGTGGTGGTGGCGTCGAGGACCTGGCTCCCGAGGCCCGCCGAGGTGATAGCCTCAGCAACCCTCGGAAGGCTCCTGGGCGTCAGGGACCTCTTCTCCAACTTCAGGGTCTTCAGGAGGTCCCTCCTGGCTGACTATAACCTTAAGCTTGGGGAGACCTTCGGCTGTGAGCTCCTGGCGGCCTCGAGGCTCAGGGGGGCAAAGGTCTGCGAGGTGCTCTACAGGCCGCCCCCAAGGAGGCGGAGCCCCAGGATAGGTGGGACGCTTAAGGCTAACATCAGGGCGACGCTCGCCTGGCTCAAGTGCGCTTACTTCTACGTCGGCCTCTCCACGGCTAAGGCCCTGGGCCTAAACGCGGTCTAAGTGGTGTTATAATATGCGTCCACCTTCTATGGGATAGACGTTATTGCTAAGAACGCGCTTCATAAACCCGTGCGGTCCATATCATAATATTTTTAAAGATCATTCAGTGGGACCCCTGTTGGTGTTTTAGCGTATGAGTAGCGAGGAGAGAATTCAGAGGGCTGAGAGCACAGACAGGCAGCTCAGGAAGTCCCTGTCGTTCATAGACATAACTGCGCTGGTCTTCGGCGCCCTGGTGGGAAGCGGGTGGCTCTTCGCCTCCTACTACACAGCAATGGCGGTAGGTCCGGCGGCCTTCATATCATGGATAGTCGCTGGGGTGCTCATGCTCTTCGTAGCCCTTGCCTTCGCTGAGCTCTCTGCGGCGATACCAAAGTCGGGCTCAATAGTGAGGTACCCCCAGTACACGCACGGCAGCTTCGCGTCGTTCACGCTCTCATGGTCCTACCTCGTAGCCTCCCTGAGCGTGGCCCCGGCGGAGGCGATAGCGGTAGTCACATACCTCGCCATATTCTTCCCGTGGCTCTACACCAGCAAGACGACGCCCCTGGGAAGCGTCACCGTGCTCACGGCCCCTGGCGTTGCCATAGCCTTCGCGCTGCTGACTGCGTTCTTCCTGATAAACTACTATGGAGTTAACATAATGGGCTCAACCAACACGTTCCTGACCTACATAAAGTTCGTGGTGCCCATAGTCACGGTGCTGCTCCTCCTGGGCCTCGCGCTGCACCCAAGGAACTTCAGCACCCCGTCGTTCGTGCCCTACGGCACGGCCCCGATCATAATGTCTATATCTACTACCGGCATAGTGTTCTCATACCTGGGCTTCAGGCAGGGCCTTGACTTTGCGGGCGAGGCGAAGAACCCGCAGAGGGACGTGCCCCTCGGCACTATACTTGGCTTCGTGATGGGCATAATAGTCTACGTGCTCCTGCAGGTCTCCTTCACGGGGTCAATACCGTGGTCGGCCCTTGGCCTCAGGCCCGGAAACTGGACGGGCCTCTCCGCCACGCCCATATCAGCGGCCCCGTTCTTTGAGGTGGCCAGGCTCTCAAGCTCCTCGGCCCTGAGGTGGTGGAGCTGGGGCGTCATGGTGGGCGCCATAGTTGCCCCCATAGGCACCGGCCTGATATACATAGGCACTGTTTCAAGGGTTCTCTACGGCATGTCGACGAACGGCAGCATACCGGAGAGCTTCATGAAGCTCAACAGGCACAGGGTGCCCTGGGTAGGGCTGCTAATATCATGGCTCATAGGGGCCCTTTACCTGCTGCCGTTCCCCTCGTGGGCCTACATAGCCAGCCTGACGGTGTTCGCCACGGTGTTCACCTACACCATAGGCGGGGCGGCGGTCCCAGCGCTCAGGAAGCACGCTCCCGAGATAAGGAGGCCGTTCAAGCTCTGGGCCCCAACAGTTATGGGAGGCATAGCCTTCATAGCGGCCTACATGATAGTCTACTGGGCGGGGTTCAGCACCATGTGGATAGCGGTGCCGCTAGTGCTTGCGGGCCTGCCGATCTTCTACATTTATGTGGCGCCGCGCTGGTACGGCGTCAGCAGGTCCCTGGGAGTCGCCCTTGGCGTGACCTACTGGGTCGTGCTGGCGCTCACCACGTACTTCCTAGTATATAGAGGCATAGTGCTTCCCTGGGCCTCGATAGGTTACGGGCCCCTCGCGCTCAGGCAGTCCTACCAGGTTGACTTCTGGGCCTTCGTGCTGGTCAACCTGCTTACGACGGTCGGCTTCACGCTGGTCATATACTCTAAGGGCAACGATGAGCTGAGGCAGGAGATAAACTCGGGCTGGTGGGTCATAGCTGCCCTCTTTATCGGCCTAGTGCTTGTGTTCTACGGCACCCTGGGCCCCTTCGGGTCCAACGCGCCCATAGGCTACCCGCTTGACGACGTGAGCACAGCGGTGGTGGCCGCAGTTCTTTACGTGTTCGCGCTCTTCAGCGCTCGCAGGACCAAGGACCTTGAGGCCCTGGTGCAGACGCTCAAGGGCCCCTAACTTAAAACTTGATTAACGTAGGTCCTTTTATTTACTTTTTAGCTTCACCCCTTGCAGGGGCTCAGCTTGCCCACGTTTAGGTTTGATGAGAGCAAGTTCAGGGCTGTAAGCTTTCTTCCCTCGTCCAACAGGGCCTTCGTGGACAGCTGCATAGCGAGCGACGCCGGCAGGATATGCGTCTCCCAGGTCAGCGAGAGGACCATAAGGATAGCCGAGCCTGAGGCCAGGGACTTCAAGGCCCAGCAGCTGGGGTCGCCCGAGCTCGTCACAGGGGATTACAGGGTGCAGCTGCTGCCTCACATCAGGGTAACGCGCGGGGGCGTGACGATCTTTGAGGAGTGGGAGCCGGACGACAGGCTGGTGCGCGGCGCCAACAGGACGTGGGTAGACCCTCTCTTCTTAGACGTGAAGCCCACGGAGAGCTGGCTCAACTACCGCACCATAGTTACCGGCAAGGTGACCTGCGCTGACGGCAGAGTCTGCAGCTCCTTCACCGTCTCACTCAGGCCCGGCGAGCCGCTTTATGGTCTTGGGGAGCACTTCGGGCACATAAACAAGAGGGGAGGCGAGTTCATAACTTGGGCGGCGGACGCGCCCTCGACGCCCAACTACGCCACCTACGTGCCCGTGCCCTTCATATGGTCCCCCAGGGGCTGGGGGCTCCTTGTAAACACCTACTCCCCGGTTTACTTCGACCTCGGCAAGAGCTCGTACGACAGGCTCCTCATCATGGTCAGGGGCCCCCTGGACCTCTACCTCTTCCTGGGAAGCCCAAAGGAGATACTGGCGGAGCTCTACAGGCTGACCGGGACCCCCAAGGCGCCTCCGCCCAAGTGGAGCTACGGCTTCTGGCAGAGCAAGTGCGCCTACTACAGCCAGGACGAGGTCCTTAGCGTCGCCAGGGAGCTGAGGAGCAGGGGCTACCCGGCCGACGTCATCCACATAGACCCGCCTTGGGAGGGCAACTGGAAGAAGTACAGGTGTGACACTATAGACCTTGAGTGGGACACGTCGGCCTTCCCCGACCCCAAGGGGCTGGTGGACGAGCTGCACAGGATGGGCTTCAGGCTGTCGCTCTGGATGAACCCTTACATAGAGCCCGGCACCAGGCTGTGGGCCAGGCTTGAGAAGTACATGGTCAAGTCAAAGCTGGGGGGCCTTGCAACCCCGGCAGCTGACTGCCAGAGGAGGGAGGGGGCCGGCATAGTGGACCTGACGGACCCCGAGGGCTTCAGGGCCTTCAAGGAGGCGCTCAAGGACCTGGTGCTTCCATACGCGGACGTGATAAAGGCTGACTACGGCGAGGCCGTACCGGAGGAGGCGGACTTCAGGAACGGCATGAGCGGCGAGGAGGCCCACAACTACTACCCGCTCCTATACATGAAGGCCGTCTACGAGGCCACGGTGGAGGCCAAGGGCTACGGCATAGTATGGGGCAGGTCAGGCAGCACGGGCGTCTGGGCCTACCCCCTGAACTGGGGCGGCGACGTGCCCTCAAGCTGGGAGGGGCTAAGGCAGGCCATAAGGGGGCTGCTCTCATACCACGCCAGCGGCGCCTTCTTCGGCTCCTTCGACGTGGGGGGCTTCATAGGGAGGCCGAGCGACGAGCTGTACCTCAGGTTCCTCCAGGCGGGGGTAACTGTGAGTCACGTGAGGGCCCACGGCGTGACTGACAGGGAGCCTTGGAAGTACTCACCCAAGGAAACCCTTGCAGCGCTCAAGCTGCGCTACAGGCTGCTGCCCTACCTCTACTCGGAGTCATGGAGGTCCGTAGAGGAGAGGGTGCCGCTCGTGAGGCCGCTGCCGCTCGAGCACCCTGACGACCCCAACGTGTATGACATAGATGACGAGTTCTACCTGGGCTCGAGCCTGCTGGTGGCCCCGATAGTTGAGGAGGGCCAGAGGGGCAGGGGTGTTTACCTGCCGGAGGGGAGGTGGATAGACTACTTCACGGGCAGGGAGTACGAGGGCGGCAGGTGGGTGACCATATCATATGACTCGCTCGACAGGTTCCCGCTGCTGGTCAAGGAGGGCTCAGTGATACCACTGCTGGGAGTTGAGGTCGACCACGTGCCTGACGGCCGCTTCAGCCCAGTGGAGTTCCACGCGTTCAAGGTGACGGAGGCGGATTACCCCTACTACGACGACGGCGTCAGGGCCACGGTAAGGTGCAGGGGAGGCACCTGCTCGGCTGAGGGGATGCCGGCGGACGTCAAGTACACGTTTGTCTACCACGGCTGAAGCGTTTAATCCCACCGGGCACTCAGGTCAAGGGTGGCGCGCATGGTAAAGATATTTGTAATCTGCACGGCTGGGAGGGACGACATAAACAGGGTCAACATGGCCATAAACTTCGCCCTCGGCGCCAGGAAGAACGCGGGCGCTGACGTGTCGTTCATGTTCCTCGGCAGGGGCGTTGAGTACCTGATGAAGAACGCGGCCAACGCAGACGAGGTGAGGAAGCAGATAGAGCAGATGAAGCAGGCCGGCATAGACGTGGCCTACTGCAGCGTCTCAGCCAAGGGGCTCGGGCTGACGCCAGACATGCTGATAGAGGGCGTTGAGCCCGTGATGGGCGGCGTCCACACGGCTAAGAAGGTACAGGAAGGCTATGAGGTTGTCTCCTTCTGACCCTCTAGACCCACTCGCTTCTTTAGGCCTAGACCTTGAGTTATCCCAGGTGCAGGGCTTGGCTGTCCCGGGCCACGCGGCCAGGTCTTACATAAGGGACTCCGTGGACGAGCAGGTTCAGCCGGCGGGCGTCGACATAAGGCTGGGGGAGGTCATGGAGTTCCTGAACGAGGGCGAGCTGAGGGCGAGCTCCAAGAGGCTCCCCGACGTCAGGCCAGTGAAGCCAGTGGACGGCCTTTACAGGCTCCAGCCTGGAGCCTACAAGATAAGGTTCCTTGACGTTGTCGCAGTTCCCCCGGACGCAGTCGGCATCTGCTACCCCAGGAGCACGCTGCTGAGGATGGGGGTCACCATCTCATGCGCGGTGTGGGACCCCGGGTACACGGGCAGGGGGGAGGCCCTCATGATAGTGGCCAACCCCCATGGGGCCGTCATAGAGCAGGGCGCCAGGGTGGCCCAGATGGTGTTTATAAGGCTCGAGTCGAGGCCCTCCTCGCTCTACAGGGGCTCATACCAGGGCGAGAACCTATAGCCTGACGACGGCAGGCACTATAATAGGAATTAGCAGGGTAAGCACCACCCCCTGGACAAGGCCCTCAAGGCCTGTCTCGGGCCCGGCGTACCTAGTTATGACGCCAAGTGTGGTGTCCATCGACGTGGCGCCCCCCATAACGACGGAGCCCTCCCCTATGAGCCTGTCAATCGCGGGGAAGAGGGCGAGGGTCAGGTCCTCCCTGAGCTGGTTTGCCACGAAGCCTATGACACCCATGGATGGGCTGAAGAGCGACAGGAACGGCCCTGTGAAGGAGTACCAGCCCGAGCCCAGGGCGGCGGCCACGGTGAGCCTCAGCGGGAGGCCCAGGAGCTCGGCAATGGCCAGCCCCGCCGCGGCGTCACCCACGAGCGCGGCGGCGGTGAACATGAGGCCCACGGAGAGTATCCTCCTGCCAGCACTGGCGAGCCTCCTCCACGAGAGGCCCACGTAGGCCCCGGCAGTCGCGACAACTATATACAGGAAGATGTAAGCGTAGGGCAGCACGTCGTCCGGCCTTGGCCTCAGCGCTGCCCCCAGGGCAATGCCTATAGCAAACGCGGAGGCCGTCCTAGCCGCTGCCCTTAGCTCTTCCCTCAAGCCTCCTCAGCCCCCACTCAGCTATATAGGCCCCCAGGATGCCTGGAAGGACCGCTATCAGCAGGGAGGCCGCTGTTATACTTACTGCGCTCCTCCCTATGGAGAGCACCTCGGAGCCGACCACGAGGCCCATTGAGAACACGAGGGCCAGTATGAATATGGTTGACGTCGTGTCAAGGACCTTTAGGTGGCCCGACCCCTTGCCCTCAAGGGCGAGGCCAACTATGAAGCCCACGGCCAGCGAGAGGTAGAGGATCTCCTCTAGGCTCACCTCAGTAGCCCCTCAGGAGGGCCGCGAAGTTTTAGATTAAAAGGGTGCACTCGTCATGCGTAGCCCAGCCTTCTGTAGAGCTGGGCCGCCTCGTTCAGGTGCTTCCTGCCTATCCTCATGTGCTCCCCCATCTCCACAAGTACGTCCATGCCAGCTATGAGGCTCTCGAGCGTGGCGTGGGACGTGTAGATCCTCCTTATCTCGTCCTCGCCGGCCTTGTATATCAGCATAGCTGGGGGCTTCGAGGCGTCATAAACTGCCACCTCGGCGGGCCTGTTGGGCTCTATGAGCGTCTCCTCAAGCCCCGCCAGCTTCCTGAGGGACTGGCTCAGCGAGAGCGCGTCGCCAAGGTCCTCGAGGCCGTAGCCTCCTCTCCCGGTCAGCACCAGGTGCTCCCTGTCGCCGTCCTCAACCTGGCCCCCTGGGCAGTCCTTGCCGCCTATGGTCACCATCCCCCTCAGTATGGGCTGTATGGAGAAGGCCTCCGTGCACGACGGCCTGGCGACGCCGTAGAAGCCGCCTATCCTGCGGGCCAGGTCAAGGGCGAGGGAGCTTGAGAGGCTCTCGACCAGTGCGGTGGTCACCCCCATCATGTGGAGCTCGTAGACGCCCGGCAGGGAGGCTGTGAACAGCTCCTCGTCCTTGAGCCTCCTGTAGAGCTCTATCCTCGCTGTCAGGGAAGGCCTCGCGTACCTTATGGGGTAAGCCGCCACGTCCGCCACGGCCGTGAGCCCGGGGACAACGACCCTCCCCTCGCCGCCTATCACCAGCGTGGCGTCCTGTATGTCATCGGGGGCGGGCTGAGGCCCCACGTCCCTTATTATGCCGTCCTCTATGTAGACGTAGGAGTCCCTTATGACCTCCTTGCCCGTGTAGACCGCCGCCGCGTTAATCAGCACAGTGAGGGTCATCTTTCATCCACGTTCCCTTTGGTTTTCCGTGGGTAATTACGCGTGTCGGATCGCTCCCCCCATTGAGGAAGTCCTCAGTCACGTGAGAGGTTAAAATCGCTGGACTTTATGCTTACAGTGGACTAAGGGGCCAGATGGGTTGAGCGGTGAACCGACGACCTACGTAACAGATGTGGACTCCATAGTTGACGGTAGCCTCAGGAAGCTCGTGGAGTCAGGCAAGGTTATGGGCAGGGTGGTTATACCGAAGGGCGCGGTCGACTACTTCTACTCGGAGGCCAAGGCCGGCAGGAGCGTGGGCTTCACGGGGCTCCAGGAGCTCGACAGGCTGGCCAGGGAGGCTCCCAATGGAGTGACCATAGAGGTCTCAGCCGAGGTGGAGGGCGAGAGCTACGAGAGGCTCAAGCTGTCCGTGAGGGACTACGCGCTGAGGCGCGGGGCCGTCCTGGTGACGAGCGACCCCATACAGGCCCAGGCGGCCCAGTTCATAGGCATCAAGGTGCTCTACACTGGCATGCCCAGGGAGGGCAAGCTCAGGATAGAGGAGTACTTCAACGAGAAGACAATGAGCGTACACCTCAAGGAGGGGGCGGCCCCGCTGGCTAAGGTAGGGAGGCCCGGGAGCTGGCTCTTCGTGAAGCTCTCTGACAGGCCGCTTGAGAGGTCAGAGCTTGAGGAGATGGCAAGAGAGATAATCGAGAGGGCGCTGACTACAACTGACGGCTTCGTCGAGATAGACAGGAGCGGCTCCACCATAGTTCAGCTGGGCGACTACAGGGTCGTCATAACGAGGCCCCCGCTGAGCGACGGGTGGGAGATAACCGCGGTGAGGCCGATAGCGAAGCTCAAGCTTGAGGACTACAACCTGCCTGAGAAGCTCATGGACAGGCTCCTCTCGAGGGCTGAGGGCATACTCATAGCTGGGTCGCCCGGCGCCGGCAAGACAACGTTTGCCCAGGCCCTGGCCGAGTTCTACGCCAGCAGGGGCAAGGTAGTGAAGACCATAGAGTCGCCGAGGGACATGAGGCTCTCGCCCTCTATAACGCAGTACTCCAAGAACTACGCTGACATGACGGAGCTCCACGACATACTCCTGCTCTCGAGGCCCGACTACACGGTGTTCGACGAGATGAGGGACGACGAGGACTTCAAGCTCTACGTGGACCTCAGGCTGGCCGGCATAGGCATGATAGGAGTTGTTCACGCCACGACGCCCATAGACGCCGTCCAGAGGCTGGCCACCAGGGTGGAGCTCGGCATGATACCAAGCATCATTGACACTGTAATATTCATAGACAGCGGCCAGGTCAGCAAGGTGTACGAGCTGGGCATAACTGTCAAGCTGCCGACGGGCCTCAAGGAGGAGGAGCTCGCCAGGCCGGTGGTGGAGGTCAGGGACTTCCTGACTGGCGAGCTGGAGTACGAGATGTACACCTTCGGCGAGCAGGTCATGGTCATACCCGTGGGCCAGAGGAGGTCATCGCTCAGCATAGAGGACAAGGTCTCAAGGATAGTCCCAGGCGCCGAGGCCGAGGTCAGGGACGGGGCCCTCATAGTTAAGCTCCCCAGGAGGGCGAACCTGAGCTCGAGGAAGGTCAGGAGCCTCAAGAAGCTCGCTAAGGAGGAGAACCTGGACCTGAGGTTCGTGCCGCGCGAGGACTGAGCCAGTCGGACAGCCTACTAACGTTCAAAAACTCGCTGGGCCACGCCCAGCTGGGAGCTTTATGGCCTCAGCTGACGTTGCCGAGGTCCTCTCTAGGTTCTCAAGGGAGGCCCTGGTAAAGGGAATAGGGCAGGAGGGCGTCAAGAGGCTGAGGGAGTCGAGGGTCGCAATAATAGGCTGTGGGGCCCTTGGCTCCACCGAGGCTGAGCTGCTGGCCAGGTCAGGGGTAGGGTTCCTGAGGGTCGTTGACAGGGACGTGGTGGACTACACCAACCTCCACAGGACCCACATGGTGGGCGAGGCGGAGGCCGAGCAGGGGGTCCCCAAGGCTATAGCCTGCAGGGACGGCGTGGCGAGGATAGACAGGTCGGTTAAGGTTGAGGCTTACATAGACGACGTTGACTCGGACAACATAGAGGACATAGTTAAGGACGTTGACATAGTGCTTGACGGCACGGACAACATGGACACCAGGTTCGTGATAAACGAGGCCGCGGTGAAGTACAACAAGCCGTGGGTCTACGCCGGCGTGAACTCCTGGTATGGCACTGTGATGCTCATAGAGCCCGGCAGGGGGCCGTGCCTCAGGTGCCTCATCCCCGAGGGCCAGGAGGGGCAGCAGGCCTCATGCGATATCATACCTGCAATAGGCACCGTGACAACTATAGTTGGCGCCATGGCCGCCAACCTCGCTATAAGGTACCTGGCGGGCGACGGGCCCGAGCCAGGGGTCCTGTACTCGATAGACGCCAGGGAGAACACCGTTGAGAAGGTTAAGGTAGAGAGGAACCCCTCGTGCCCCGTCTGCGTCAGGAGGGAGTTCAAGCTCCTCTCAAGGCCCCCGAGGTTCGGAGTTATCAGCAGGGTCTGCGGCAGCGAGGCGTTCAAGCTCAGGCTCCCGCTTGACGCCCCTGAGCCCCAGGACCTGGCATCCAGGCTTTCAAGCAGGTTCAGCTGGGTGGTCTCAAGGCCCAACTACGTGAAGGTGGTCACTAAGGAGGGGGTGAGCGTCACAGTGCTTGGAAGGAGGGTCGTAGTGATAGAGGGAGCCATGAACGAGGACGACGCCAGGAGGGCCTACGACGAGGTGGCTGAGGCCGCGGGGCTCCCTACCTACTGAGGCGCGGGCCTTGGCCTGGAGGCTAGTGTGCCCCAGGTGCGGCTTCAGGGGCGAGGAGAGCAGGTACTACCACAGGTGCCCCAGGTGCGGCTCGCCGCTGGAGTTTGAGGGGGAGAGGCCGAGGTACGGGAGGCTCCTCGGCGAGGGCTCAACTCCCCTTGTCTACAGGGAGACGCCGCTCGGCCCCATAGGCTTCAAGCTGGAGTACGTCAACCCGACGGGCAGCTTCAAGGACAGGGGCACGGCCTACTCGCTTCAGCTCGCCAGGGACCTCGGCTACAGGTGCGTGGTCGAGGACTCGAGCGGCAACGCGGGCATCTCCACGGCCGCCTACGCCTCGTTCCTTGGGCTGGAGGCCGTAGTGGCGGTGCCCAGGACGGCGGCCCCCTCCAAGAAGTCAATAATAGCGTCGCTGGGGGCCAGGGTGGTCGAGCTCGACAGCAGGGAGGAGGCGGCCAAGTACGCGGAGGCCATGGCTGGCAGGTGCTTCTACGTGGCCCACTCTGTGAGCGCCGCCTTCCTTGAGGGGATGACCTCAGCTGGCAGGGAGGTGCCAGAGGGCTCCGCCGTGGTGGTCCCCTCGGCCAGCTTCTCGCTGTTCCTTGGCATCTGGAGGGGCTCAGGGGGCAAGGTCAGGCTGTACGCCGTGCAGGGGGTGCAGAACGCCACCCTCAGGGGCCTCGTGGAGCCCATAGCCGTTGGCTCCGGCAGCACGTCGTCCCTGGCCGACGGCCTGGTGCTCCCCTCGGCGCCGAGGGCCCAGGAGGCCGCTGATGCCATAAGGAGGAGCGGGGGAGGCCTGGTGCTGGTCTCGGACAAGGAGATAGCGGAGGCCACCAGGGACCTCTGGTCCATGGGGCTCATGGCTGAGCCCACCTCGGCCTCGGCATATGCAGCCCTGAAGCTCCTGAGGGAGGTGGGCGTTGACGTGGGCGGGTTCATAGCCGTGCTCACGGGCAGCGGGCTGAAGTTTTACGACCTGGTCTCTAGGATCCGCACCTTGACCTGAGCTCCTCAACGCAGGACCTGACGCACTCCGCGAAGTCCTTCCCTCCCAGGCTGACCTCTGCGCACCTCTCCCTGCAGACCTCCACCACGTGGCCCCTGGTGAAGGGGTCGCACTTGTCGGAGCTCACGGCAGCTCGTGTTACCAGCTCCGGAGACGTTTATCAACTTTTGTATACAGTATTACAAGGGTATTTTCAGGTAAATATTAGGAGAAACCTTTTTTAGGCTTTTTGGATTCTATTAAATATTTGGAGAAGAGGTGAGAAAAATGGAGAGGGGGTACAGGCAGGCTAATAGGCAGAACCAGAGGCTTGAGGCCGTGGCTGACCTATACATCACTATCTACAGGGTGAGGTCCGGGTGATAAATAGTCCCTGCGGCCGTCACGACCACTGTTGGTGAAAAGCTTCCTTTTTTCCTTCAACGTCCGCTTTGTAGCATTTATCTGGATCTCAGTCAGACAATTTGCCGAGCTTCTGGAGCTGCTCCTCAACGTCCTTCATGCCAAGCCTTTCAAGCGTTGACCTCCTTATGTAGCCAGTCCTCCTGTCCCACCCAAAGGCATCGTAGGCCTCATCTACAAGGCCGTCTGGGCTCTCAACCTTGAGCCCCTTGGCGGGCCCCGTGAGTATAGGCGTTATCATCCTCTTGGGCAGCCTGTCGTGCTCCCTGGTGAACCCCTCCCTGAGGTTGAAGGCCCTCTTCAGGTTCCACGTCCTCTCGCCGGCCAACAGCACGTCCTGGGGGGTGGTCTCTATGCCCGTCAGTGCTGTGTATATCCTGGCTATCCTCCTTGGACTTATGACCCCGCTCTCGGGCCCCGCCGAGTAGAATATGCAGAGGCCCACGTTGTTGAAAGCCTCCCCGTAGCTGGCCAGCGCCCTGTAGGCTATCCCCTTGCCGACTCCCGTCTCGGCGAGCCTGTCAGGCAGCGGCCACGGGAGGCCGAAGTCCTTGAGGCCGGCGTCCACCTGCATCATGTCGTACGACGGGTATATTGGGTGCACGTGGCAGGCGCCCCTAGGGCTTATTGCATACTGTATGGCCAACAGCTTGGACTCGACCCTGGGGTCGTGGGCGGGGAACTCGAGGCCCTTGACATGGTTCACCAGCTCCTCGGCGCCCCTGCCTATGGCCTTGGCGGCCCTGTAGCTCCCCTCCGCCAGCAGGTTCCCGAAGCCCTTCCTGTAGGCTATCATCTCGACAAGCTTCACGTGGGTCTCGGGGTCGTTCCACCTCAGCTCAAGGCCGCCGGTGTCCTGCTTCGTTATTATCCCCTTCTGGTACGCCTCTATGGCCCACGCTATCGTGTGCCCCGTTGATATGGTGTCCAGGCCGTAGTTGTTGGCGAGGTAGTTGACCCTTATTATGGCCTCCATGTTGTCTATCATGTTCATGGGGCCGTTCATGTCTGTAGTCTCGTACTCGGGGCCCTCGTTGGGCGGGGTGGCGAAGGGGCCGTAGGCGACGTAGCTGTACCTGCTGCACCCTATTGCGCAGGCGTGGCACGCCCTCCTCTTTATCATGTAGTTCCTCTCGAGCGTCTCGTGCGACACCCTGTCGGCCGCCTCAAAGTAGCCCGTCTCAAAGTTCGCAGTGGGGAGCCCTCCCATGGCGTTGGTTCCCAGGAGCCCGCCTATGGTGCCGTGCTGTCCCATGAACCTCTGGCCCGGGTCGGCCTTTATGCCTCCCTGGGCCTCGAGCGCGGCAGCCATGAAGCCCTCTGGGTCGTAGACGTCTATCCCCTCGCCGCCGGCCGCCACCACGGCCTTAAGGTTCTTCGAGCCCATGACCGCCCCTCCGCCCGTCCTGCCGGCCGCCCTGTCGTAGTCGTTTATTATGGCGGCGAACCTGACCAGGTTCTCCCCAGCCGGGCCTATGGCGGCCACCGAGGCGTCGTGAACCCCTGTGTCATCCCTGAGGGCGTCGGTGACCTCATGTACTGTCATGCCCCAGTACCTCTTTGCGCTCCTTATCTCAGCCCTGCCCGACTCAAGGTACAGGTAGACGGGCTCGGGGGCCCTGCCCCTTATTACTATTAGGTCAAAGCCGCTGTACTTCATCCACGAGCCGAACTTGCCCCCTGACCTTGTCTCCCCCCAGCCGCCCGTCATGGGGGCCTTGAAGGCCCAGTATATGTTGCCGCTGCCTGGGGCCAGGGTTCCCGTGAAGGGGCCGGCGGTGGCTATGAGAATGTTGTCGGGCGACAGCGGGTCTACCCCCGGCTGAAGCTCATCCCAGAGCACCTTGGCGGCGTAGCCGAGGCCTCCCATGTACATCTTGACGTAGTCCAGCCTTAGCTCCTCCACGCTGGTCTTGCCAGCGGAGAGGTCAACCCTCAGGATGCGGCCCTTGTAGCCGTACCACTTCACAGCAAGTCCCAGCCTGTCGGGGAGGCCAAGCCGTATAAAGTGGAGCTCAGGCCTGTAAGGCCTATCCATGACTATAGGAGGGCTTAGTATTAAGACGCAGACTATAGCTCAAGGAAGAATTAGTCTAAAACAAGGTGATAGGGAGGGTTAAAACCTGCGGCTCCTCCCGAAGCCGCGCCTCCTGGGCGGGGCGTCCTCAACTACCTTGTCGGAGAGGTTGTTTGACGTGTTCACGTTCTCTATCTGGGCGTCCGACTCGCTCAGGGTGCCGCCGCGGCCCAGGTTCAGCCTCATGTGGCCCTTGAAGGTGCCCACGAAGCCGTTCCTGACGGTTATGACGGCGCCCGGCCTAACGGAGTCTATGTTCCTGTCCCACAAAGTCATGAGTATGCTGCCGCTCTCGTCTCCAACTAGGGCATCGGCAACCCTGTGGGTTGACCCGTCCCTTCCGCTCACGCTCCTGGGCTCCTCAACCTTGACAACCTTCACAGTGAGGCTGTCAACGTTGACGCCAGGAGCCAGGTCCTTTACCTGCACTCCTATTTACCCAGTTCCCGTTGGGCGGGGCCCTTATAAGCTAAGATGAAGTACTTGGAGGGCGACGTGGCTGAGCTAGTCAATATCAACATTTTTAAATATCGCTGGAGGGGGGAGCCCTGTGGGAACATGAGGCTGCTCTTCGTCGTGATGGATGACCCCTCAGGCCTCGAGGGGTCCATAAGGGCCGCCCACGCCTTCCACTACGCAGTGAGCCTGGCGAAGGCAGGCCACGAGGTTAAAGTATACCTCGACGGCCCGGGCGTCAAGATACCGGTGTCGGAGTCGCCCTACAGGGGGCTCAGGCCAGCGTTTGAGGAGGTGCTCAGGAACAACCTCCTTCTGGGGGCCTGCGGCTACTGCGCCTCCCCTCCGCACCTGAACCTGAGGGAGAGGCTCAAGGGGTTCAGGCTCATAGGCGATGAGGGGCACCACTACGCCTTTGAGGACCTGGTGGCGCAGGGCTACCAGATAATAATGGCTTAGAACTTAAGGCCTGGCACAAAGCTTTAATTGGTTCCCCTTGAAGCTCTAGCGCTGGTGGGCCCGTCGTCTAGATTGGTTAGGACGCCGCCCTCACACGGCGGAGGTCGCCGGTTCAAGTCCGGCCGGGCCCACCACCTTCAGTCACAGCGTTATGGGCCTCCCGTGGCCAGGGTAGATGACCTTGGGCCTCAGCTCAAGGAGCCTCCTGAGGCTCTCCTCGGCTAAGGCGTAGTTCACGTTAAGGGCCCTGGAGGGCAGCGAGGGCCTCCCGTTGCGGCTCACTATAGCGTCGCCGCTGAACATCACTTCGTCCTTAACGTAGGCCGTGCTGCCCGGCGTGTGCCCTGGGGCGAGCACCGCCCTGTAGCCCTCGACCGCGTCACCTTCGTTGACCCTGACATCTACGTGGACGGCCCTGGCCCTGAGCAGCGCCTGGAAGATCGCCGTCAGGGCGCTGCCCGAGGGCCTGGCCCTCCCCTCGATCACGTCGGCCTCCAGCGAGGGGGCAACGACCCTGCAGTTGAAGGCCTTTACAATTTCAGCCGCGTACCTGACGTGGTCCACGTGCTGATGCGTTATGAGGAGGTACCTGACCTTCACCCCGTGCTCCTCGGCCACCCTGGCCACGTCGCTGGCCCTGGCCCCGGCGTCTATGAGGATCCCGTCGCTGGTGAGGTAGGAATTTGACATGCCCTTTATGCGGAAGACCTCCACCTGGCGGACGCCCAGGTGGGAGCGCGGGGAGAAGGTAAAACGCGGGCCGGCCTGGACCAAGAAAAATAGGCTTGGTGTGAAGGCTAAAGCCTCTCAGCTGGCCGTCCTAGGCCTCACGTAGAGGGGCGCCAGCGCGTTGAGGAGCAGGTCAAGCCCTGAGACCGCCAGGGCCGCCTCAAGCAGTGTAGGTATCAGCGTCATTGTGTAGAACTGGACCCCGAGGTAGCAGAGGAGGAGGGAGGCGAAGGTGAGGTAGGCCAGGTACCTCTTGGCCTTGCCCCCTTCCTTAACTATGTAGTCCACGGCGAGCATGGTGGCGGCCAGCAGGGGTATTATCATGAATGCGGTGACCAGGTGCCCCTTCATGAAGGCGTCATCGAACATGTAGCCGGGTCCCCCGCTGGGCGGCTGGCCAGGGCTCCCGAAGCCGAAGAAGGCCTCGTTGAACTCTATGAAGTAGCCTATGCCTACAAGTATGGCCATGGCTGCAACCCACGTGGCCAGGGTGGCGAGCCTGTAGAGCCTCTCGGCGTTCTGTCCAGACCTGGCCAGGTACGCGAGCGGCCCAACGTAGAGGGCCGCGAGCACGAGCATAGCTCCCCAGCCGGAGAGCCCTGTGGTGAAGTCGTCAAGTGCCAGCCCGTTGACCCCCTGAGGCCCGAAGGGGGCTATGGTAGGTATTGAGTAGGTGCCGACGCCCGAGGCCCAGTACAGGTAGGTGAAGACGATGACGCTGGCGAGGCCTATAATGAGGCCTGCAGCCGCGGCGGCCCTCGCCCTGCCCCTGAGCTCGGAGTACCCGAACCAGATAGCGGTGAGCCCAACAATGGCGTCACCCACCGCTGGGAGCATCTGGTGCGAGTGCGACGTCACGAGGTCTGACACAAAGGTCTGGTTACCAACGGCGTTAACTGTGGAGGCCAGGAAGGACAGGTGCCACGTCTGCGGCATGAGCGATACAATTCCATAGATGGGGGCGAGGGCTATTGACACGCCGGCGACCAATATAAGCAGGAAGGGAGCCCAATACGCCTTGAGCCAGGCCCTCTCGCGGGCAGCCTTGAGGAGCGCTGCAACTATGACAGCGAGGGCCACCAGGTAGAGCAGCACGTCCCTGACGCCCTGGACCGCGTAGTTGGCCAGCGAGGAGGGGTAGTAGTTCTGAAGTATAGCGTTACCCACGAACGTGAGGGCGAGGGTCGGGTAGGTGGCGTAGTTTGCCAACAGCTTGGCCCAGCGGGGCAGGCCGAGCAGCTCGCACGCAAGTATTGCCAGGAGCAGGGTCAGGGGTATCATGAGCGCGTGGTAGACCGCCTGGGTCGATGAGTCGAAGTCGCCCGGCGATATCCAGTTAGCGCCGAGCAGCGGTGATATGGCGAACAGGACGGCGGTGTAAACAGCTATCGCGGTTAAGTTCTTCCGGGGGTCCGAGAGGAAGGAGTCTCCAGCTGACACCTTCCCACCAATTCTATTATAAGAGAAAGGGTCGTATATAAAGTTACTTATTTTGTAAAAATAAATATATGCGAGAAAATACTGGTTCATACTCCTTGCGGCCGCTGTAGTAAATAATTTATCTTAAATCATGTGATATATAGAAGCGCTTAATAGTGACGGCGGTCCCAGCGGCTGAAGGTGACCGGGATGGCCGTTAAGGTGCTTGCTGCCCCAGGGCCAGTCTCATACCCGCTTGTGGTGGCCGAGGACAGGGCCAACATATCACTGGAGTTCAGCAAGGAGGGCTCGGCGGACGCCGTGGCCGACTCGGTAGTGTCGCTGATCAGGAGAGGGCTGAGGGTGGACTACGTGACCGTGAGGGAGCTGATGACCGTTTACCCCGAGCTGAGGGGGCCAAGGGTGGGCGTGTGGAGGAGGGGGTCAGCCGCCGACGTCCTGGTCAGGGCCGCCATGGACATGTACGGGGTCAGGGCGTCGCTGGTCTACGCGGACGAGTGGCAGCAGCTTTACAGGATGCTCTCCTCGGGGGAGGTTGACAGCGCGGTCCTGAGCATAGCTATGGTCAACAGGAGGCCAACCCTTGAGGCCATGGTGGGGGCCCCCGGGGCGTGCGGGGTGAGCGTGCTTAACGCGGACGCCCTAGGCTACGTGAGGGAGGCCTACGAGCTTGGAGTTAACATGATGAGGAGGGACCCCGAGGCCTCAGCTGACCTGATAGCCTCAAGGCTGCCCATAAGGGTCCCCAGGGACTTCGTGCTGGGCATAATAAGGAGCGCCGAGTACTTCTTCAGGCCAGCGGAGGACGTGGGGTTCACGAGGCTCGTGATGAAGTACCTGGGCAACGCTTAACTCCCGCGGGGCCACTGGAGCCTAGGGATGACGAGAGGTCTCATTGGGCTAAGCCGTGGCCGAAGCGCTCTTCGCTGACCCTCAGGCCATGTTCCTGAGCTCGTTGAATATGTAGGCGGAGCCTCCCAGCATAGCTCCGGCTATCACATAAGTGTACCCGAAGCCGACCGAGTTGGCCAGGAAGCCCGAGGCCAGGGACCCGGCGAAGTAGGCCGAGCCGGTGAGCGTGCTGTAGAGCCCGAGGCCCCTGCCCTCCCTGTTGCCCTTGAGCACCTCAAACACCATTACATTGGAGGCCGTGAAGAAGGTGGCAAAGGCTATGCCGGCGGCCAGGGGGTAGAGCGTGAGCCCCGTGCCGAGCAGGTAAACGGGGCCTCCTCCCGCGGACGTGGCAATTCCAATTCCTATGTAGGAGGCCCCCCTGGCCAGGAGGGCCCTGTAGGAGGCCCCGGCGTTGCCCTTTGAGGCGGCTATTATCCTGGGTGCGAGCTGGAACCCGGCCACCTGGGCCGCCATGCCGGCTGATATTACCAGGAAGACCTCTGACCTGGAGAGGCCCAGGGCCCTCAGGCCGTAGGGGTAGAGGGTGTTAAATATGCCGGACGAGACGTAGAATATAGTTATTGCTATGAACAGCATGGGCACGTAGGCCGCGGGGCTCCTGCCGAGCTTTATGAGCCTCAGGGGCTTGAAGGTGCTCTTTGATGGCAGCCTCAGGAAGAACGTGGGCACCAGCTTTATCCTGAGCAGGAAGCCCTCAATTATGTGGAGCAGGGACTCCCTCTCAAACGAGATCGGCGACCTGGGCACCGTGAGGGAGGCCCACGCCACTGAGGCGGCTGTGATCATTGTCATAACCTCAACTATGGTCCTGGTGGGCATGAGGCCCGAGGCTATGGCAGCGGTCACGTCCCCCGAGAAGTAGCCGACGGAGGAGAGCATGTTATACCTTGAGTAGGCGGAGCTCCACCTGGACTTCTCTATGGTGTCCATTATCAGGACGCTGACCGCCATGCCTACGGCTGAGGAGAAGAGGGACGCGGCGGCGTAGTACGCCGCCACCTCGGCCAGGGAGCTCGAGAAGGCCAGGGCGAGGAGTGAGAGCAGGGTGCCGGCGAGGCCTACGGTCAGCACGTCTTTCCTGTCGTACCTGTCTAGGGCGAAGCCCCATATCAGGGAGGCCAGTATGGAGGCCGCGGTGCCGGCTGATATAGCGTAGCTTACCCCCACCGCCCCTCCCCTGAGCTCGTAGACCTCAAGCGTCACCAGCGTGGAGAGTGGCCCCATGGCGAGGTTGAACGGTATCAGCGATATCATCCAGTCCCTGCGGTTCAAGCTCTTCCCTTGAAAGTGTAAAGAGGGCCCTCTTTAAAGCCGAGGAGCCCTAAGGCTCAGGGGTTTCGGGTGGGCCGCGTACTTGACGAGCTCAGGGGCTATGTGGCCGACCTGACCAGGCAGGTGGAGTCATCGCTGCAGGGCCTCGGCCCAAGCCTTGAGGCCCTCAGGAGGTTCGTGGTGAACGAGATGTACATAGCGCCCTACGACTACAGGGCGCTCTCGCTCTTCGTCCCCAAGGCGGCCGCTGACGACGAGGTGGACTTCATAATGGGCCTCCTCGAGGGAGGGCCCAGGTGGATAAGGAACATAAGGTCGCTCGCGGGGGAGCTGGGGGTGTCCTACAGCCCTGACCAGGTGAGCCCTGACGCCGTGGCCTACTCCCACTTCCTGACGTGGCTTGGCGTGAACGGCACCATGGGCGACCTGGCGGTGCTGGTCGGGGTCAACTTCAGGTCGTTCTGCGTCAACACCAACGTCCTGGCCGAGTGGGCCGAGTCCCTCGGCGTGAGGTCTGCCGGCTTCCTCAGGTGCAGGGGGATAGACGAGGCCAGGGAGTCGCTTGCAGAGGCCATAGCTGAGAGACACCTTAACATGGAGATGTACAGGCACGTGGCCCTGTCGGCCCAGACCTATGAGCTTAACTTCTGGAGGCACGTGGGCGGCCGGTAACACCGAGGGCGGCCCTCCATGGGGCTGCGGCTTAAGCCGAGGCGAGTAACGCAATTAGGTTCCCCTTAGCTTGAGTTAGCACCATGGGGCGCGCCCTTGTTAAAGGTGTGGACAGCAGCGCTGCTGATATTATTTATAGCGGCAGCCCTAGGTCCCTACGCTGCCAGTACCTCAGCGAAGGCCTCGGCGACCCTGCCAGTCCTCCTTAACGGGAGCTCCGTGGGGCTCTGCTACCCCTACCTCATAGCCCAGGGCGGGGTGCTGGACCTGGCGACGGGCTCCTTCACTGACCCTTGGCCTGGCGATGTCGCCCTGGGGGCCTCATGCGGCGACGGCTTCATAGCGGTCCTGGGGTACCAGGGCACCTACTTCCTGTACTCCTCCAACGCGTCCCTGGCCTGGGTAGTCAGGGAGCCCTACTCAGACATAATAGGCGTGTACAGTGGGATGGTGGTCTACAACCTGAGCAACGAGGCCTACGTCGAGGGCCCAAGGGGCACGGCGGCTGTGATCCCCCTGCCCCAGGGCTCCCGAGTCCTGTCGTTCAGCTATGCCAACGGCCCCCTGCTCCTTGAGGACGTCAACGGGACCCTTGAGCTCCAGTCGCCCCAGGGCGCGCTTTCGCTTAACGTGAGCGGCTCCGGCGGGCAGCCCGCGGGCATCCTGAACGGGACAAGGGCCTACGTCTTCGGCTACGTTGACGGCCAGGGCCCCATGCTCTTAATATTTGACGTCAGCTCCAGCCCCCTGAGGGCAGTCCCCGTGGGGGAGTTCGTCGCCAGCTTTGTGCCGCTCGCCGTCTACAGGGCTCAGGGCGACGAGCTCGTTGTCCAGGGCCCCCCGGGGCTGGAGCTGGTGACCGCCTGCTGCGGCAGGACCAGGGCGCAGGTCATAGGTGATGCGCTGCCGGTGCCTGACGGCTACTACATGCCATCCTCGGGCTACAGCTACGTCATGAGCGGGGGCTCCTGGATCCCTGTCCCAGGGCTTGAGGTGGCCTCGCTGGGAGGGGTGGCCTTCATAACCGACTACAACGGCGTCACCTTGCTCGCGCCGGCCGTGCCTACAACCTTGGTCGCGGAGGCTCCCATGTACGGCACGCTTAACATAAGCGGCCTCCTGGTCCAGCTGAACCTCACGCCCGGAGCATATGAGCTTCCTACCCCCTCCCTGCTGCTCGTCGGCAACAGGCTCCTTGACCTGCTGGGGGGCACGCTGGCCTACCCTGCCAAGGTAGGCGGGCCCGTGAGAGCAGTTTACGTTGTAAGGCCGCCGGCCGTCTCGCCGCTGGAGGTCTTCAGGCAGGTCACCTACATGGCCTCAGGGGGTGGGTCCCTCCTGCTGGTGGTGCCGTCAAAGGCCATAGTGCTCTCCCCTGGCGTTAACGTCACTGTGTCGCCTAGGCCTCTGGTCATCCCCGGCGAGTGGCTCTACGGGGGCCTCGGGCCGGGCGGGATAGCCCTGTACTCGGCCAACGGCACCATCTACGTGTTCAGCTACAGCGGGAGCCCCGTGGCGGCCTACAGGGCCAACATAACGTTCGTGCCCACCTACATGGGGGTCTACAGGGCCTACGGCGGCTACTACGTCATGGTGGAGTCCTCAGGCCCCTTCGGCACCTACATGTACGTCTACGGCCCTGGCGGCGCCAGCGAGTACCGGCTGCAGTCGCCGGTTGTTGAGGACCCGTCCTCTGGAGTTGCAGTTACGCCCGCGGGCGTTCAGGCTCCCGGGCTCAACATTAGCCTGCCCGCCGTTGTGAGCACCGCCTCAGTCAACGGGGCCTCGGCCGCCTTTCAGGGGGCTGACGGCAACCTGTACATAGTGAACCTGAGCTCCATGACGGAGTACGTGGTGATGCCCGCCTGGGGCGGCTACCTGAGGTACGCGCCGATGCCTGGGGGGCTCCTCGCAATATACAACAAGAGCAGCTTCACCGTCGAGATAGTTAGCTACGAGGGCCTGGTCCAGGGCGCCTGGCAGGTCAACATCTCAGCGTCGCCCCCCTCGGCTGTCATATACATAAATGGCACGAGGGTCGGCGTGGGCTCCGCCACGGTCTACGACATAGCGACGCCAATTAACGTAACCGTCTCTGCCGCGGGCTACGCCGCCTACTCCTCCACGGTGCTGCCCCTGACGTCTGAGGACATAAAGGTCAGCCTCAGGCCCGTCACCGTATACGCGACGCTCTCGGTGGTCTCACCCATACCCGTGAGCTACGTCGAAGGCTACATAAATGGGTCAAGCTTTAGGCTGCCGGTCAACTCGAGCCTCCAGCTTCTCTCGGGAATCCCCTACGAGGTCGAGGTCAACTACTTCTACCCGCTTAACGTCTGCGCCCCTGTGAGCGAGACAGTTATAATGAAGTCCAACGGGACCATCGAGGTCAGCTGTAGCCTCACGACGCCCGTCTTAAAGCTGGTCAGCTCGCTCCCCGCCTCAGTTAAGGTCAGCAAGTCAGGCGTTACCGTGTTCTCTGGCCAGCTGGAGCCCGAGGCGCCTCTCTACCTGCCCGTGGCGCCGGGGAGCTACGACGTGCTCTCTACAGCTAACGGCCTCTCAGCCAGCATTAAGGTCAACGCCACGCTGCCCCAGCTCTACTTCTACAACGTGACGCCGACGGCGCCGCCCGCCCCTCCCAGGGGCACAATAGAGGCGGTTAGCAACGTGAGCTCCGCCTCTGTTTACGTCAGGTTCCCCAACGGCACACTTGTGGCGGTCGGCGTTGGCCGCGTGGAGGTCTCCGTCTCCCCGGGCCAGTACGTGGTCTCGGCGGAGGGCACCGGCTACGTGGGAGTTAACAGGACCGTGACGGTCTCCCCAGGCTCCACTGTGAACGTTACCCTGGGCCTCGTCCCAGTCAGGCGCGGGGCCCCCGTTGTGAGGAACGTTAAGTACTACATTATAGCCGGGGCCCTGGCCGCCACTGCGATAGCGGCCTACATGGGCTACTCCTACTACAGGTCAAGGTCCCCCTACCAGGAGCAGCAGGAGATCTGATCACTGGGCCGCCCTGTTGAGGAGGGCTAAGAACTTTGACGGTATGCCCGTGCTGAGCATCTCCACTGCCAGCTCCACGTCAGCCGAGGAGGCCCCGAGGCCAAGCCTCAGGGCCGCCCTCAGGGCCGCCCTGACGAGGCTCTCAGGGTACCTGCTCGCCGCAAGCCTGTAGGCCCTGACAGGGTCCTCCATGAGGTACTGGACGAAGCCCCTGCCCACGGTCTCCCTGAAGTAGACCTCCAGGTCAGCCAGGAGGCCCAGGGCGGCCCTCCTGAGGCCGCGCTCTAGCATGAGGGCTTCAGGGTTCCGCGCGCTCGAAATAGGCTTCACCAAGACTTAGCTTTGGAGCCCATTGGTTAAAAGTGAAGGCGTGCGGCCAGGCCAGCTACCTTGAATGGGGCTCTAGACGCGGATAATACTGAAGCCGCTGGCCTTCCTGGCCCTGTTCATGACCGCGAGGCCCAGGCCTCTCTCCTCGAAGCCCTCCATGAAGGCCTCGTCAACGTCAAGCATCTCGTCAATGGCCCTGAACGTCTTGAAAAGGTTCCTGGCGACTATGAATATGTTGCTCCTCGGGCCGAGCACCAGGTGCCTCAGGCCCTGCTGCTCGTAGTACTGGGCGGTCTCGGAGGAGCAGAGTATTATGGGCCTCGCCCCCTTGGCTATCTCCTGCTTAACTACCTCAGCCACCTTGGCCGCGTAGGCCTTTAGGTCGCTGTAGTCCCCCTCAACTATGGTCAACCTCTTGAAGGGGGCGTAGTGCCTGTACTTCATGCCGGGGGCCAGGGCCACGTCGGCCTGCCCCAGGCCCCTCGCAAACTGCGGTATAACTACCTCCTTGCCCAGCTCCCTCTCTATCTCCTCCACCGGCAGCCCCCCGGGCCTCAGGAGGACCGGCGGGTCCCTGGTCATGTCAACTATCGTGGACTCAACGCCGTAAACGGTCTCGCCAGAGTCAATTATGACGTCAGCTCTGCCGTAGAGGTCCCTTACCACGTGCTCACCAGTTGTAGGCGAGGGCCTGCCGGCGAGGTTAGCGCTGGGGGCGGCTATTGGGACCCCGCTCTCCCTTATGAAGGCCAGGGCCACTGGGTGGGCGGGCATCCTGACGGCCACTGTGGGCCTCCCGGCAGTCACCTCCGGGGGCACCTTGTCCGACTTCCAGAGCAGCAGGGTCATGGGGCCCGGCCAGAACCTCCTGGCTAGCTTCTCTGCCTCAGGGGGTATCTTAACTGCCACCTCGTAAAGCTGGTTGAGCGAGTGTATGTGAACTATGAGGGGGTTGTCCATGGGCCTCCTCTTGGCTATGAACACCTTCTTGACGGCCTCGGGGTTGTAGGTGTCAGCCCCAAGGCCGTAGACGGTCTCGGTGGGGAAGGCCACTATGCCACCCGCCCTTATAGCGGCGGCCGCCTCCCTCACCAGGTCCATGTCTATGTTCTCCGGGTCTATCCTCAGTACCTTGGTGTTCACCCTGAGGTCCTCCAAGGGCTGTCACTAAAGGTTAAGTGACATCCGTAAGGTTTAAACGTTATTTATAAATTAAGAAATATAAAATATCTAAAGTTAATGAGGCCCCCTGCCTCCCGCGGGCCTCAGCGCCCTGTAGGGGCCCCTGAACTTGGCGTAGATGCTAATGTCATACCCTACCTTTATCATCCCCGCCAGGAGCACCGGCAGCTGGACGGCCCCAACGCTTACCAGGGCGCCAACTATTGCACCGCCCGGCAGGGAGGCCAGCAGCCTAGCGGTGTTAGTCAGCGAGTTGGCCGGGGCCAGGTCCTCCCTGGGAAACACCTCGGACATGAAGGCCTGCCTCGTAGGCACGTCCATCTGGGAGAGCGACTGCCTTGCCAGCAGCGTGGCCGCCGCCAGGGTGAAGCTGGGCGAGAGGGCCACGCCGACAAGGAAGACGTTAGACGCGAGGTGGCTGAATACCATGATGTTTAGGTTGCCATAACGCCTTGCCAGCGGGTACGTGGCCAGTATGGAGACCCCGGTTAAGGCTAACGCTACGGAGAAGAGGGGCCCAAGCCTGCTCAGGCCGACGCCGTAGCGGTAGTGGAACCAGAAGGAGAGCAGGGACAGCGACACGAGCCCCCCTCCGAAGGCGTCGGCCGCAAACATGGCGGCCAGCAGGGCGGCCGTTGACCTCGACCTCTCGTTAGAGAAGTACCTCTTGCCTGGCCTCCTGGCCGGCATTGTGAGCCTGGAGTAGAGGGCCAGCATCGCCAGGCCTGAGGCCACGAGGCCCAGGTAGACCGCCCTGAGGTCCCTGAGGGGCGTCACGGCAAGGCTTCCCAGCGACGAGGCGGCGTAGCCAAGGAAGTTGTAGATCGTGTATGCCATCTGGGGGTCCCTGGAGACCAGCGGTATCACTGACGTCTCGACGGACTGGTACGGCCCCGCCTCGGTGCCCGTGGTGCTTATGTTGCCAAGCGCCAGGAACGCCATTATGACAGCCACTTCCCTGGAGGCGTAGAGGGCGACGCCGCTGGCGGCCGTCAGCGCCGACATTGCCATCAGGGTCAGCCTGAGGCCCTGTCCGTGGAGCCTGGCCACCAAGAGGTTTGACGCCACGTTGCCTAAAACCATGAGCACAACGGCAGCGCCGACGTAGAGCGGTCCAAGTCCGAGCGACTCCAGGTACAGGGGCGTCACGACGCTGACAGCGGCCGAGCTCAGCACCCTGATTAACTTAACCAGGTATAGCGACAGCTCCTGCGGAGTCAGGGCCCTATCCTGGTAGCCTCAAAAAGGGGGAGAGAAAAATAAAAATTAAGGTTGTTGAGCTGAGGTTTATTTCCTGAAGCCCCACTTGTTTATCCTCAGGCCGAGCACGCCGTAGAGGGTTATCCAGGCGCCTATAAGCACGAATATCATGAAGACGAAGCTTGATATGGCCATCTGGGTGTTGCCGCTCAGTATGTGCCCGCTGGCGCAGCCGTTGGCCATCCTGGCGCCGAAGAGCACCAGGTAGGCGCCGAAGAAGCTGCCGAGGGCCCTCTTGGCCTCGCTGTCGCCGAACCTCCTGGCCCACAGGGTCGGCACCTGCCTCCTGTAGCCCATGAACCTCCTCGTGACGAAGAGCGAGCTTATCAGCGCTCCCAGGAAGGTGCCGAGGTCGCTGAAGGGCTCCCAGCCTATCTCGCTGAAGGGCTTGTCGTACGGCACCCCGTTCTTGAAGCCGAGGCCTCCGAAGAGCTGCCAGTAGGGGTTAGCGGCTGCCCACCTCGGGTTGATGGCGTATGCTATCTGTGCGCCTATCCATGAGAACGTGGTGGACTCGCCGAAGATCTGCCTGAGGTAGATAACGGCCACGGCCGTCACTGTGAAGGCTATGCCCAGCAGTATGATGGACCTCGAGTTCCTTATGCTGCTCTCGTTGGTCAGCCTTGTTATGAACTTGTTAGCCTTAGGGTACTTCCTCATCTCCTCAGCTACGACCTCCTCCCAGACGGTCGACTCCTTGCTGGCGCCCGACAGGTGGTAGGCGCAGGACTGCCTCACAGGCTGCCCTGGGTACCTTGGCAGGAACATGAACATGCTGAACATTATTATGAAGAACACCACTGCAACGGCAAAGTACCCGAGCCTGTCAGACATGCTGAAGCCAGCCAGAGTGGCCCAGGTTATTGGGCCGAAGTTGAGGGTGTTCCAGAAGAAGCCCCTGGCGGCGCCGAATATCAGCGACCAGGTGAGGGCGCCGAGCAGGCCGCCTATCACAGCGTATATGGCGTCCCTCCTGCCCTGGCCGAGGCTTATCCATATCAGCCCTGGGAAGTACCCTGAGAGGCCAACCCCTATGCCGAAGAGCAGGCCTCCAACTACAATGCCGGGCACGAAGAAGTCCTTGATGCCGAAGTGGGGCGCGGTGCCAGGTATCAGGTAGAGGCCGTAGAGGAGCAGGGCCCCAAGCCCAATGGCGAAGCCGAAGCACACCATTAGGAACCTGTCCTGGAAGGACACGACCCTCCAGACTATGTCAGGGTCACCCCAGTTCCAGATCTCCAGCGGGGTGGCCAGCACGAAGCCCGCAAGTATGCCGAGGAGCAGCGGGGCAGGCTGGTGGTGCAGGTCAAGCTGGAAGTAGAGGCCAAGCCCGAGGAGTATTATGGCGAGCGCCAGCAGGACGCCGCTTATGGTCCAGTAGGCCTCCCTGTCCCTCTTCTCCTCGGCCTCCTGCGGCACAGTTGGATTCGCCACGGTATTCACCTCACAAAAGGTGAAAAGATGTAAAACAAACTTATAAAAGTTTATTGTTTAATTAAATGCATTTTTAAGAGTTATATTTTTGGCCTATATAATTAAGTTATTAAAAAGAGTTTCAAAATTCAATTATTCTAATTAATGTTCCATTTTTCTAAATTTTCCTGCGGCTCCAGCTGTAAGCTTTTTAATGCTTCCCTAAAGTATTGTTAATGGCCCTGTGGGCCGGTAGCTCAGCTGGAAGAGCGCTCGGTTGGCATCCGAGAGGTCCCGGGTTCAAGTCCCGGCCGGTCCACCAGGGCCCCTAATTATGCCTTCGCGGCCAATCGCTAAGGCCTCATAGAGGCCTGCCGCAGAAGCCTTGGCAGGCCCGCGGGGCCTGCTGCTTCATGGCTACAGCCAGGACATCAGTTAAGCCCATGGGCCTGCCAGCCGCGCGGAGGGCCCTGGGCCCCTTAGGTCACCAGCCCCAGTGTTACTGTGCCCTACCTCTGCTCACCGCCTAGCTGCAAGGCTTCCTCTGGAGCCGGTGTTTCCCTTGGACGAGATAGACAACATATTCGAGGCCGCCGCCAGGAGCAGGGTGTTCAAGAACAGGGAGGTGCTGCTCCCCGACTACGTGCCCCTAGAGCTGCCGCACAGGGAGGCTGAGATAAAGAGGCTTGCCGAGGTGGTGGCCCCGGCCCTCAGGGGCGAGAGGCCCAGCAACGCGTTCATCTACGGCCTCACGGGCACCGGGAAGACGGCGGTGACGAAGTACGTGCTGAGGAGGCTTGAGGAGCTTGCCAAGGCCAGGGGCTCCAGCGTGTCGTGGATATACGTCAACGTGAGGCAGAGGGAGACCCCGTACAAGGTGCTCGCCGACATGGGGGAGCAGCTGGGCCTCAGGGTGCCCTTCACGGGGCTCTCCATAGGGGAGCTGTTCTCAAGGATAGTCAAGAGGCTCTCAAAGCTTGAGGGCGTCTACATAGTTGTGCTCGATGAGATAGACTTCCTGGTCAGGAAGGGGGACGATGTCCTGTACGACCTGACCAGGATAAACGAGCACCTGCCCAGGGCCAAGGTGTCGCTGATAGGCATAACTAACAGCGTGAAGCTCGTGGACTCCCTGGACCCCAGGGTCAAGAGCAGCCTGGGCGAGGAGCAGCTGGTATTCTCGCCCTACAACGCTGAGCAGCTGAAGGACATACTCTCCAGGAGGGCCTCCATGGCGTTCAACGAGGGCGCGCTGGAGGAGGGAGTCATACCGCTTGTGGCCGCCCTGGCGGCCAGGGAGCACGGCGACGCCAGGAGGGCCCTGGACATGCTCAGGGTGGCGGGGGAGATAGCTGAGAGGGAGGGGGCTGACAGGGTGAGCGAGGACCACGTCTACAGGGCCAGGCAGGAGATAGAGAGGGACAAGGCCAGCGACGTCATAAGGACCCTGCCCCTGCACAGCAAGCTGATACTGGCGGCGATACTCAAGGCCTCGTTGACGTCGCCGGAGGGGAGGGCTACCACGGGAGAGATATACGACGCCTACAGGCAGCTGGCCTCCTCCTTAGGCCTCGAGGAGGTGACCCTGAGGAGGGTGAGCGGCGTCCTCGGGGAGCTCGACATGCTGGGCATAATAAGCAGCAGGGTGATAAGCAGGGGCAGGTACGGCAAGACAAGGGTAGTTGAGCTGGCCGTCAGCCCTGACACGGTGATAGGCTCCCTCTCGGAGGACCCCACGGTGGGCTCAATGGTCCAGTCAATGTCAACTAAGGGGCTCACTGGGAAGAGAGGGAGGGCCACTTCATGAGCTTCCTCACGTCCTCCGGCACCCTGTCAAGGTGTGAGGTGAGCCAGGCCACGTCCTCCTTAACCTTCCTGAACTTGTCGTCCAGCATCCTCGGTATGCCGTCAATTATTGGGTACCACCTGCCGCAGCTCCTGCAGACTAGGACCCCCTCTATGACGTCCTTGTTGACGCACTGGGCGCAGGTCTCCAGGGGCACCTGGGCCGCGGGCCTCCTGAGCAGGTAGCAGGTCTCCCTGCACCTAACCTTGGCTGGGTCAACGTTGGCCCTGCTCTCGTCAACCCTGAACTCTACCAGCACCAGGTCAGGGCTCTTGCACACGGGGCAGGCAAGCAGCTCAAAGAAGTAGTACCTCACTTCCCGGCTCCCCCGCACCTGGAGCGGTACAGGTCCTCGACCTGCTTAACTATGGCCTCCGCCCTCTCCCTTGTCCTGGCCTCCACCGATATCCTCATTATTGGCTCGGTCCCGCTGGGCCTCACGAGGACCCAGAAGTCGTCGCCTATCACCTTGACCCCGTCTATGGTTATCTGCCTGTAGCCCGAGAAGGCCTCCTTGACGGCCTCGACGCCGCACAGCGCCTGCTCCCTGGTGGCCTCCACCTTGGTCTTTATGGCGTAGTACTGGGGCAGCGAGTCGTAGAGCTCCCCGAGGCTCCTGCCCTCGAGGGCAAGCATGTAGAGGGCAAGGGCTGTGGTCATGCCCCCGTCCCTGACGGTGTGATGTGGCACGTGCATGTAGCCGCCGTTGTCCTCGAAGCCGCTTATGGCCCCTCCCTCGCTTAATATTGTCCTCGCTATGGTGACGCTGCCCACGGGCGTCCACCTGACCTCAACGCCCGTCGGCCTCAGGTACTCCTCGACCAGCTGGCTGCTCGAGACGGCGGTGTAGGTCCTCATGGGCAGGCCCTTCCACCTGCCGCTCTCAACAACGAAGCGAGTCAGCAGGGCGCCTGCCCTGTCGCCCCATATGAGCCTCCCCCTCTCGTCTATCAGTATGGCCCTGTCGGCGTCGCCGTCGTGGGCAACACCCATGTTGACGCCCGCCTCCCTCACGAACCTGAGCGTGAGGGCAAGGTTCTCCTCGTTGGGCTCCGGGTTCCTCCCCGGGAAGCCGGGGTCGAGGTTGCAGTTCACAGTTATGGCCCTAACCTCCAGCTCCCTGAGTATCAGGGGGGTCGTGACGGCGCCGACGCTGTTGGCGCAGTCCACTAGGACCCTGAACCCCTTCTTCGCTATAAGGTCGCTGTCGACCTGGGAGACGACCGCCTTAACGTACGTGTCTATGACCACCTGGCTCACGTCGGCGACGTCATATACCATTGACCTCCACGGCAGGTTGGTCTCGTGGCCCTTGAAGTAGTAGTCCTCTATTATGGGCTCCCTCTCGTGGGGTATCTCAACGCCGTCGTGCTCAATCACCTTTATTCCGTTGTACTCCCTCGGGTTGTGGCTGGCTGTTATCATGACGCCCCCGTCAAAGCCCAGGGCCTTGACCCCGTACTGCATTGTGGGGGTGGGCACCATGCCGGCGTAATACACCTTTACCCCCTCAGCCATGAGCCCCGCGGCAACCGCCCTGGCCAGGGCGTCCCCAGCTGCCCTGGCGTCCCTGGCCAGCAGCACCCTGGACCCGGGGCCGAAGTAGGCGCCTATGGCGTGCCCCATCTTCAGTGCGAAGGTGGGAGTCATGAGGTCCCCGACAACCCCCCTGACGCCGTCAGTGCCAAACAGCTTAGCCAAGGCTTCCCCCGCTGCTGTGAAGTTGGGCAGGCTATTAACCCTTCAGCCGGCGGCTGCTCGCCTTGGCCGCGAGAGTCGCTTTAACGGAAAACCACTTATACGTGGTAACATTATCTGATAAGTGGTGAAACATTGGAGAACCTGGGCATGAAGATCAAGGGATTCCTGGCGCTCAGCAGGCTGCCGTTCCTGACGCCTGGGCTCTCGCTGTTCATTGCAGGCCTCCTGCTGGGCTGGGAGCAGGAGGGCCTCAGGTTTTACGGCCTTGACGCCGAAGGAGGCCGTCTACGTTGTCAGGAGGGCAGCGGAGCTCCAGGGCAGGTCAAACCTGGTGATAGCTCCCATAGGCGTGCCCTGGTACTACGCTTACCTTGCCTCCAAGTCAGGCCTGCCCCTTGGCGTCTCCAGGTACTTCGTCTACGGCTGCGCCGCAGGCAGGGGGATGTTCTACATAAAGCCTGACGGCGAGGTCTGGCCCTGCCCGTTCCTGTCAGTCTCAGCCGGCAACGCGGCCAGGGAGCCGGCCTCAAGGATATGGAACAGCCCCCTGTTCAGGTCCCTGAGGTCAAGGGACTCCCTACAGGGGGCCTGCGGGTCCTGCAGGTTCAAGGAAGTCTGCGGCGGCTGCAGGGCAAGGACCTACATAAGGCATGACAGCCCCTACGCCGAGGACCCCCTATGCCCGCTCTCAAATGGGGCTGAGGACCTGGTCAGGGCTGTCGAGGCTGCCGAGCCGACGCCCTGCACTGCCCCCATAGTCATAGGGTAGGGGGCGACACTGTAGGCGCCGCGCCTGGCTGGCTCGCCTGGGAGGCCCTCAGCTGCCCCTCAACCTCGCCCAGGCCGACGTAGTCTAATATGAGGCCCACCAGAGGGAGGAACGGCACGAAGAACAGGGCGGTGAGTATCCCGCCTATCTTCAGGGTGCTGTTGTTGTAGGCGCTGCCTACGCTGTAAAAGCCCACGCCAATCATCACAAACCCCACGATTACTATTACCAGGCCCATTATCGCCACCGCGGCGCCGCCGAGGAGGACTATGAACATCAGCAGGATTCCGAGTAACGCTATCGCCAGGCCCACAACAATGAGCATCACGCCGGAGGCCCCTAAGGACCCTCCCTTGCCCATGGAGGAGAGCGTGGTGAAGCCTCTCCTGAGGTTCATAAGCGCCATCACGGCTAATACTAGGCCTATCAGCAACGACACGACTTCAACTATTGGCGATGCCGAGTGGGTTATGAAGCCAGACACGTAGAAAACGCTGCTCAGGAGGTCTGATATGAAAATGTAGATCAGGCCCCTCTTGAGGTCCCCAACTCCCTCAAGCTCGCCGCTGTTGGACAAGCATAACACCAATGTATAGCGGTATAGCCCATATATATGTGTTAACAGGCGTTTTTACTAGTGCTTTTAAAATTTTTTGTGCGCAGTTAACTCTTTGAACCGGCGGCCTGGGTGCCAAGCTTTGTCTCCACCTCGCCCAGGCCCACGTAACAGAATATGAGGCCTACGAAGCTGGTTATGAGCAGCGGTATGGCCACCAGGATGCCGCCCGCCTCAAGGATGCCGTTGTTGTAGGAGGAGCCGACCTCAAAGAAGCCCACGCCTATGAAGATATACCCAACCACGATGATAACCAGGCCAACCATTATGAGCAGGAGGCCCCCTATGAGGCTCAGCAGAGCCCCTACTATGACTATCAGTATCCCGACAAGGACCACTATGACTCCCGCGGAGCCCGTGAGGCCTCCCCTGCCGGCAAGGGCCAGCATGCTGAAGCCCTCCCTGAGGTTGACAAAGGAGAGGACCATCAGGACCAGCGATACGACGCCCAGGGCCACGGCCGCCGTCAGGGCCCCCAGGGCGGCCGCCCCGCCGTAGCTCACGTACCTGACGTGCACCATGCCAGGGCCAACTATGGTCCTGGGGTACCCGGTTAGGCCAAAGCCCAGGGCGACCACCGCCGGCAGAAGCATGAGGAGCAGCGGCACTATTATCATGTAAAGCGCTCCTGACCTCAGCCTCCTTATGCCCTCGAGCTCCTGCGACATCCTCTCACCGCGGGCGCGCGGACCCCCGCCGCGTTCCCGGAACCAGGTCAGGCTTTAACCCCGCGGCTCCTCACGCCCAGTCACCACGAACGTCAACGGCCGGGCTAGGTTGCTCCCTTCCGGGCCTGGCCAGGTTAGCCCGGCTGAGGCCGTCAACGCCCGTCCTCCGGCGGGCGCTCGGCCACCGTTGACCCCGTGGGCTGGGCGCTCACAGTTACCGCGGGAGCCTTGGCCTGGCCCTGTGGCCCGCGGCGGAGTTACTGGCCCCCGCGTGGCGCCCTCGGGCCATGGGAGGGAGGCGGCCCCTCCGGCCCTTCCCGCGCGCCCAACACTAAAGCCTTGGGGGAAGTTAAAAGCTACCCCTGGCTTGCACTGACAACCCTAAGTTATCCTGGGTCGAGGGACGCTTCGTCTTGATACTGTATTAATACACATCTAAGATATTTAATCCGTATGTATATATTTTCAAGGGCACCCCGCTTATTGTCCCCTTGGCCCACCGCCCTCCTTGGCGAGCCTCCATGCCATTCGTGAACGAGAACACATACAACAGGTACGTGGCCGAGGGCAGGGAGGAGGAGTTCCACAGGCTTTACGAGGCGGCCCTCGAGAAGGTGAAGGAGGAGCTTGGCAGGGAGTACCCGATCCTGATAGGCAAGGAGGAGGTCAGGACGGAGAAGAAGATTGTCGAGAGGTCCCCCATAGACACCTCCATAGTGGTGGGCGTCTTCCAGTCAGGGAGCGTTGAAGACGTCTCACGCGCTGTTGACGTGGCTAAGGCCGCGTTCAAGGAGTGGTCCTCCGTTGACTGGAGGGACAGGGTCGAGCTGTCGCTGAAGGCGGCGGAGGAGATAAGGAGGCAGAAGTTCGAGCTGGCGGCGCTCATGACTTACGAGAACGGCAAGAACAGGTTTGAGAGCGTCGCAGAGATAGACGAGACTATAGACTACTTCACGTACTACGCCCACATACTTGAGGAGAACAGGGGCTTCGTGAGGGAGATGGAGAGCCGCATATACAGGAACGAGCACGCCTACTCCGTTATGAGGCCCTACGGCGCGTGGCTGATAATGGCCCCCTTCAACTTCCCGGCAGCAATAACGACAACTATGACCCTCGGCGCGGTGATAACAGGCAACACAGTAGTGGTGAAGCCGTCGCCCCACACGCCGCTCCTGCCCTACAAGATGGTTGAGGCCATGAGGAGGGCAGGCTTCCCGCCGGAGGTCGTCAACTACATAACCGTCGAGAACGAGGTGATAGCCAAGTACCTCGAGACTGACAACAAGTTGGACGGCCTCGCCTTCACGGGCTCCAAGGAGGTGGGCCAGAGGCTGCTGAAGCAGTTCATAAACATAAGGCCAAGGCCGGCCGTGCTGGAGCTGGGAGGCAAGAACGCCACGATAGTGACCGCCAAGGCGGACCTGAACAAGGCGGTCGAGGGGGTCTTCAGGGGAGCCTTCGGCTTCGGGGCCCAGAAGTGCTCGGCCACCGCCAGGGTCTTCGTTGAGGCCCCAGTTTACGACAAGTTCGTGGAGATGCTCGTGGAGAGGGTCAAGAATGCAGTCATAGGCGACCCGAGGAGGAGGGAGACGTTCCTCGGGCCAATAATAAACAAGGCCGCGGTGGAGAAGTACAGGAGGTTCATAGAGCAGGCCAAGAGGGAGGGCGGGAGGATACTAGTGGGAGGCCGCGTCATTGAGGAGGAGAAGAGCTACCTGGTCGAGCCCACAGTGGTCGTGGACCTGCCGTACACCAGCGACCTCTGGAGGACGGAGCTCTTCGTGCCGATACTGCTAGTGATGAAGGTGGACAGCCTGGAGGAGGCGGTAAGGTACGCCAACGACGTGGACTACGGCCTGACCGCTGGGATATTCTCAGAGGACCCGAAGGAGGTCCAGTACTTCTTCGACAACATAGAGGCCGGCGTCACCTACGCCAACAGGGTGGTGGGCTCCACGACCGGCGCTATGCCAGGCGTGCAGCCCTTCGGAGGCTGGAAGGGCTCAGGCTGGACCGGCAGGAACGCCGGAGGGCCGTACTACCTGCTCTCGTTCATGAGGGAGCAGGCCCGGACCTGGTACGACTGAACTCAAAAAGGAACCCTTTAGCTTAGTTTCTTTTCAGCTCTTCCCTCTTTTCTCTTCTCTTTAGTGTTTGAGGTACTTTGATGACAGGTAGTCCAGGAGCCTCTGGGCGTTGTACTCCTCCCCTAGCTGCCTCCTCAGCAGCTCCTTCGGGGCGTAGGTTGCCCCGTACTTGTGCACAAGGTCCCTCAGGAACGACTTTACTGTGTCAAAGTCGCCCCTGGTGACGTAGCTGTATATGTCCCCCACGCGCGAGCTGAACGCGAAGTACATCATGGAGGCCACTATGTTACCCAGCGTGTACGTCGGGAAGTAGCCTATGGTTCCGTGGGCCCAGTGCACGTCCTGGAGTATGCCCTCGGCGTCGTTCTTTGGCCTCACGCCTATCAGCTTCTCGCTCTCGTCGTTCCACATCTCGGGCAGCTCGTCAACCTTGACCTCGCCGTTTATCATGAGCTGCTCCAGCTCGAACCTCAGGAGTATGTGCAGGTTATACGTGACCTCGTCGGCCTCCGTCCTTATGAGGCTCGGCCTCACGGTGGCGAAGTACCTGTAGAGGTCGTCCTCGCTTATGCCCTTGGTCAGCCCGAGCTCCTGGTCAAGCACGGGCTTTATGAGGGAGGCGAAGGCCCTGCTCCTGCCTATGACGTTCTCCCAGAACCTGCTCTGGCCCTCGTGAACCCCCAGGCTCACGCCAGACCCTATGGGGGTCATGGCCAGCTCGGGGTCGACCTGGAGCTCGTAGGTGGCGTGGCCGAACTCGTGAACCACGCTGAACAGGCTCCTCTTGAAGTCAAAGCCCTCGTACCTGGTGGTTATCCTGACGTCGTTGATCCCCATGTTGGTCGTGAACGGGTGTGGGCTCACGTCAAGCCTCGCCCTGTCCTGGGGGAACTTGAGTAGCTCCAGGACCCTCTGGTTGACCCTCCTCATGGCCTCCTCCTGGTACTTGGCCTCCTCCAGGGGGCTGGGCACGGTGTAGTAGCCGTCACTGACGACCTTGTCGAGCAGCCCCCTGAGGCCAGGGCCAAGGACGTCAAAGACGGCCTTCACGTCCCTGGTCCTCAGGCCCTCCTCGTACAGGTCAAGCAGGGCGTCGTAGGGCACCTCCTCGTAGCCCAGCTTCTCCGCCATCTGCTTGTTCAGGTCTATGAGCTTCTGGAGGTACGGCTTGAACGCGCTGAAGTCGGACCTCCTCTTGGCCTCGCTCCAGGCCATGAAGGCCTCAGAGGAAGTCTTGGCCATCTCGTAGGTCAGGCTCGGGGGCACCTTCCTGGCTATCCTCAGCTCCCTGTCGACTACCCTGACGACCCCCCTCTCGTAGTCGTTGAGGTTCTCCTGGGCCTTGGCCCTCTCGACTAGGGAGACGAACTGGTCGCTCAGGAGCAGCTCCTGGTACAGGGCCCTCAGCTCGGCGGTGGCCACAGCCCTCTCCTCGACGCCCTTAGACGGCATGTAGGTCTCCTCGTCCCACCCCATGAGTGACATGGCGTGGTTCAGGGCCCACAGCCTCCTGTACTTCTCAATAAGCTCCTTTATGACAGGATTCTCAAACTTAGGCAAGGCGGACCCCAGCTCTAGGAGCGGTGCGGGATATAAATGGTTAGCACCTTCACCCCTTGGACTCCAGCCTCTCCTCCTCCACTATGTTCACAGTGACCCCAGCGCTCCTGTAGGCCTCAGGCCTGGAGCGCGAGAGCCACGCGGTGTAGCCTATTGAGAACGCCAGCAGCGCGACGCCCACAATTACCGCCTGAGTCACTGGGAACTGAGGCGGCCATATGGACTCAACGAGCACGAACGCGAATATGGCCGTTGCCAGCGCCGGCAGGAAGTAGTGGAGGAGCGGGTGCACCACCTTGTTGAGCCCGAAGTGCCTCTCCCTGAGCCTCCTGAACATAACCATGACTGCGGTGTTGTTTATGAAGTGGGCCGTTATGAAGCCCACTAGGGCTATGGTAGTGAGGAAGTCAAAGGCGTTGCCCAGCGCCGTGACTATCCTCTGCGAGGTGGCGGGCAGCGCGAGCATGGCCAGCGGGCTGACGCCGCTGTAGTAGCCAACTATGAATGCGGACGCCACGGCGGCAGCGCTCGAGGCCACCCCCACGAAGAGCAGCGACTTGCTCGGGGTCACCCACCTGGGGTGCACGTATGAGAAGAACTTCGGGAGTATGCTGTCCCTCCCCATGGCGAAGTAGACCCTGCCCGCGTTTGACTGCATGGCGACGCTGTCTGAGAAGGCTGAGTTGAAGGCGAAGAGGGCAAGCATGAGGCCGCCAGCTATGCCCAGGTACTCGGTGTAAACTATTATGCCAGGTATGGCGCTGCTCGCGAAGGAGGTCAGCCTGTCGGTCCCCCACCCCACGGTGAGGCCGTAGGCCACCTCTGTCAGCACGACCCCAACTATGAGCACCCCGAGCACAAGGGCCTTGGTTATGTCCCTGCTCCTCCTCACCTCCTCGCCCAGCGGGGCGGAGCCCCCGTAGCCTATGAAGCTCGTGAGCCCAAATATCATGCCCAGCCCCAGGGCGGCCATGGGCCCCCCGTAGGCCTTCCAGTGGGGCCCGTATATCGCCTGCCAGGCGAAGGGGTCGAAGACCTTCCACGTGTTGTCGGGGGCCCTGAGTATTATTATGAGGGAGGTGATTGCCAGAAAGCTGACCTCAGTAAGGGCAGCGTACCTGAGGAACTTCATCTGGGGCCTTATGCCAACCGCGGCCAGCGCTATGGGGACCATTATGAAGACCACTATGAACGGCAGCCACACCCACCCAGGGAGGCTGACGCCCCAGAAGTAGTGGACGACGCCTGGCAGCACCACCCCGGCGACGTAAACTGGTATGGCCGCCGTGCTGGCTATCTGGTAGACCGGGTACATGAGCCCAGTCACTATGGCTGGGAAGGGCCCGAAGGCTGTGGCGACGTAGCCGTAGTAGCCCCCTGCGCTGGCGTGCCTCCTCGAGAGGTGGTAGAGCGTGTTGACCTCTATGAACATTGTCAGCGTGGCCAGGAGGAAGGCCAGGGGCGTCAGGACGAAGGCGAACGCCGCCGCGGACGTTATGAACGCCACGGTGTCGCACGCGGGCGCCATGGCAGCTATCTCCTGGGCTACGGCCTCAAGGGTTCCCACGACCCCCCTCCTAAGCCTTGGGACTGCCCTGGCTGCGCGGGGCTTTTCCTTGCCCTGAGCTAAGCTCGAGCTCCTCACGGCCTCTGGAGCTCACAACTTGTGCATAAAAACCTTTGTATTTTAAAATCCGTGTGCACAAGGAGTGTACTGGCTAAAGCCCTTATCCCTTGGGGCCCAGGGACGGCGGGGCTGCGGGTTGAAGGTCAACGTTATGTATGGCGGCGAGCTGGCCTCCATGGCAGGGGTCAGCAGGGAGACCGTGGAGCTCCAGGAGGGCTCGACGCTGTCGGACCTGCTGGCATATATTGAGAGGGCCCACGGCAGGAGGCTCCTGGAGGCCCTGGGCAACAGGCTTCTCCTCCTGGTCAACGGCAGGTCGGTCAAGCCCTCCGAGGTGAGCAGCCTGAGGCTGTCCGAGGGCGACTTCGTCTCGCTCCTGCCCCCGGTCCTCGGGGGCCTGCGTGGGCGTACAGTTTAGCCGCGTTTATTTTTCAGAAACTTTATATTAAACTAAATGAAAGCTAAGCTTTTATAAGAAGCTTTATACAGCGCAGCATGGGAAGTGGGATAAGTTGGCAAGGACAGGGCTGGTCCTATGGTTTGAGGAGGCCGACTGGAGGGACAAGAAGCTCCTTGGCGGCAAGGGCGCCTCTCTCGCCCAGATGACCCAGATAGGCCTTCCCGTGCCGCCGGGGTTCATAATAACCACCGAGGCCTGCCGCAAGTTCTACTCCTCCAGGAAGGCGGAGATGGACGAGCTTGAGAGGCAGCTCAGGGGCAACCCGCCGCCCGCGGTGAGGGATGAGATAATAAAGAAGATATGGGCCCTGATAGACCAGTGCGACCTGCCCGCCGGCCTAATGGAGGACGTCAGGGAGCACATGCAGGAGCTGGAGAGGAGGACTGGCAAGAAGTTCGGCGCAGCAGATGGCATACCGCTCCTGGTCTCAGTTAGGTCGGGCGCGGCGCTGTCAATGCCAGGCATGATGGACACTGTCCTCAACCTGGGACTTAACGACAACAGCGTCCAGGCCCTGGCAAAGGCAACGAACAACGAGTGGTTCGCATACGACGCCTACAGGAGGTTCATACAGATGTTCGCCAGGATTGTGCTGGCCCTGGACGAGAAGCCGTTCAACGACGCCTTCGACAGGAAGAGCGAGCAGTTCGCCAGGGAGGCGGAGACCACGTACAAGGACGAGCTTGACGCCATAAGGAAGCTCTACCCTGAGTACACTCCAAGGCTGGACGCCCAGCCGCCGAAGGACATAGCGCCCAGGCTGTGGGCCCGCTCGCTGGAGCTCATAAAGGAGCTGGTGGGCGAGTACAAGGACCTAGTAAGGAAGATGTGGGGCGAGTTCCCGCAGGACCCGTATGTGCAGCTCGAGCTTGCCATAAGGGCGGTGTTCAGGTCCTGGATGAACCCGAGGGCAATATTCTACAGGATAGCGAACAACATAACCCCTGACATGGCGGACTGCACGGCCGTGAACGTAGTAACGATGGTCTTCGGCAACATGGGCTGGGACTCGGGCACGGGAGTCTACTTCACCAGGGACCAGTCCACGGGCGAGGACAGGCCGTACGGCGAGTTCCTGCCCAACGCCCAGGGCGAGGACGTCGTGGCAGGCATAAGAACCCCGCTGGGCCTCGACGAGCTCAAGAAGAGGATGCCGGAGGTCTACAACCAGCTCATAGAGGCGGGCAAGAAGCTCGAGCAGGTGAACAAGGACGTCATGGACATAGAGTTCACGGTGGAGAGGGGTAAGCTGTACTTCCTGCAGAACAGGCCCGCAAAGATGACCCCGCTGGCCAGGGTCAGGAGCGCGGTCGAGATGGTGAAGGAGGGGCTGCTGACGAAGGAGGAGGCGCTGCTCAAGGTTGACCCAGAGCAGGTGAGGAGGCTGCTCTACCCGACCATAGACCCCAAGGTTAAGGCCACGCCTATAGCCAAGGGACTGCCGGCCTCGCCCGGGGCCGCCAGCGGCCAGGTGGTCTTCAACCCTGACGACGCCGTCGAGTGGGCCAAGCAGGGCAAGAAGGTCATACTGGTCAGGGTTGAGACCAAGCCAGACGACGTCCACGGCTTCTACGCCGCCCAGGGCGTGCTGACCTCAAGGGGAGGTATGACCTCGCACGCGGCCATAGTGGCCAGGGCCATAGGCAAGCCGGCCGTCGTCGGCGCAGAGGCCATAAAGATAGACTACGACTCCAAGACTTTCACGGTGAACGGCGTCACAGTGAAGGAGGGCGACTGGGTAACCATAGACGGCAACAGCGGCTCCGTCTACCTCGGCGAGCTGCCAACCGTGACCCCAGAGCTCGGGGGGTGGCTCGACGAGCTGCTGAAGTGGGCCGACGAGGAGAGGAGGCTGGGCGTCAGGGCCAACGCGGACGTGCCAGAGGACGCCATGATGGCCAAGAAGTTCGGCGCCGAGGGCATAGGGCTGCTGAGGATAGAGAGGATGTTCAGGAAGCCGGAGAGGCTGGAGGCCCTGAGGAGGGTCATACTGGCAGCTGACGACAAGGAGAGGGAGGCCCACATGAAGGAGCTCGCCGACATGATAAAGCCAGACTTCAAGGAGATGCTGGACATAATGGACGGCAAGCCCGTGGTCATAAGGCTCATAGACCCGCCGCTCCACGAGTTCCTGCCCTCAAGCGAGGAGCTGCTGGCGCAGATCTACGACCTCAGGGAGCAGAGGGAGAGGGCCCAGGCCTCCGGCGACGCCGCCAAGGTTAAGGAGCTTGACCAGAAGATTGCTGAGCTCCAGGGCCTCTACAACAGGGTCAAGGTGCTGCAGGAGGCCAACCCAATGATGGGACACAGGGGAGTCAGGGTGGGAGTAACCTACCCGGTGATCTACTACTACCTGACCAGGGCGATGGCTGAGGCGGCCGCGGAGCTCATAAAGGAGGGCAAGCGCCCCGTGCTTGAGATAATGGTGCCGCAGGTGTCCGACGTGAACGAGATAAGGTTCGTCAAGAACAACGCCATACTGCCAGCGCTCAGCGACGTTGAGAAGGAGTACGGCGTCAAGCTCAACGTGAAGATAGGCACCATGATAGAGACCGTGAGGGCCGCCCTGACCGCCAGCGAGATAGCTAAGGAGGTTGACTTCTTCAGCTTTGGAACCAACGACCTGACCCAGGCCACCTTCAGCTTCAGCAGGGACGACGTTGAGAACAAGTTCATGAACCAGTACCTCGAGAAGGGCATACTGGCCAACGACCCGTTCGACACGGTTGACGTTAAGGGAGTCGGGAGGCTCGTGGAGATAGCCACCAAGGAGGGCAAGGAGGCCAACCCCAAGCTAGAGGTTGGCGTCTGCGGCGAGCACGGCGGCGACCCGGCCTCAATTAACTTCTTCCACGGGGCCGGAGTTGACTACGTGAGCGCCTCGCCGTTCAGGGTGCCCGTCGCCAGGCTGGCCGCCGCGCAGGCCGCGGTAAAGGAGAAGCTGGGCATCAAGGGAGCTGTAGGCGAGTGATCACTCCCCCTTTATCAATTTCATTTTTATAACATGCCCCTCCTGGTCGGGGCGGGAGGCAGGTTGAGGGCCCCAGCTGCGGCAGCAGTCCTGCTGCTAGTGGCGCTCATGGCAATAGCGCCAGCCATGGCGGAGTGCGGGCCCGCCATATCTGGCGGCGAGGCGGCCTTCGCTTATGCGGAGAGGGCCTACCACAGCTACCTCTTCGTGAACCTGAGCTATGACAGCGAGCTAAACGAGCTCATGATAAACGCCTCTTACGCGAACAGCACGGCGTGCAGCTCGCTGGCATCGAGGGCCAGGGCCCTCGAGTCGCAGGGCCCGCTGATCCTCGCGAGGGCCAGGTCGGACTTCTGGACGCTCATGGGCTCCGTCATAGCCTCAGTTGTAGCCCTCTCGCTTGGCGCCTTCGCCTCAGTCAGGTACGGCAGGAGGCTAACCTGGAGGCTCTGGATGTACGCGCACAGGAACTACAAGGTGGTCCTCAGGGAGGGCCCCAGGAGGGAGGCCAGGCCCAGTGAGGCGGGCCCCGAGAGGTTCCCGCTCTACGTGGCCGGGCTCTTCATAGTGCTCGCCATAGGCCTGTCAGGGGCCACCCTGGCCCAGCTGTACTGGAGGCCCGGCCCCTTCAGCGTCATAGCCCTCCTCAACAGCAACCTGGAGATAGGCGACTACCCCCAGGAGCTACTGCCCAACTCCAACGTGACGCTCTACGTGCTCATAAAGAACGAGATGAACGACATAATGCTCTACCAGGTCAGGGTCGGCGTGCTCAACGCCTCCCTGCCCCCGGGGCCCTCGTCGCTTAACGAGTCCATAAGCGGCTACGACCTATACATGGTTATACCCTCGGGCCACAACGCCACGGCGCCCATAGTACTGAGGGCCCCCGCGAGGCCGGGGCAGTACAAGCTGCTGCTACTGCTATATTATTATAATGTAAGCACAGGGAGCTTCTACTACTCGGGCCTGTTCAACCAGCTTTACTTCAACGTGACCGGCTAGGGCGCCTCATGAGCAGGAGCACGGCAACCAGCAGCGCGGCCCCCAGGGCCGCGGCCACGGCGAGGTTCCTGTAGCCCGCCGACGCTGTGGCCCTCTCCCTCTGGGGCTGGACGGCGTGGGCCTGCTGCACAGGGGCTATGTAGGGCCTCGAGGAGGGGATCGCTATGGAGCGCTGCGGGGTCCAGCCGGTTATCCTCGCTATCTGGTACTGGCCCCCGACGGAGCCTATGGTTGAGTAGCTCGAGGTGTAGTTCGAGCCCGGCCCCAGCACAAGCCTGCCCACGCTGGAGTACCTGAGGTAGAGCCTGCTGTTGATGAGAACCACCTCGCTGGCGCTCACGTAGTTCATGGTGACGACGCTGTCATATATTATGAGCTCGCCCTCAGCGTCGTCAAACTCAAGGCCGAGCGTGCTGTTGCGTATGTAGTTCACGCCCTCGAAGTAGCTCCAGGTTATGTTGCCCCTGTAGCCCTCTATGGTGACGTTGTTAAACATGGCGCCGCTGGCCTCGAAGGGGGGCGTCAGGGCCTCGTTGGCGTAGTAGGCCACCCTGCCCTCTATCACTGATGCCTGCGAGTACGTCAGCACGTTGCCGAAGGGGCTGACCCCGGTGACCACTATGTACCACTCCTCCCCCTTGCCCACCTCGAAGGGGCTCACGTTGCCTATGGAGCTCGGCCCGGGGAGGTAAGCCTGGCCCACCCAGAGGCCAAGGGTCGAGTTGTAGTAAAGGGGCACCTCCACCTGCTGGCTCGCGTTCTCGTAGAGCTGCCTGAGGCTGGCCGGGACTATGGTGGCTGAGAAGAGGCCGTACCTGACCGGGGTCCCGTTCTGGTACGTGATCCTGGCCTCTATGGTGACCCTCCCGCCGCCCTCAACTATTGGCGGCAGCACTGCCACCTCAGCGCTCAGGGGCTGCCCCACGTATATCATGTCGACCCCGTAGCCCTCCACGAGGCCGCCCAGCGTGGTGGAGTTGTAGGAGGCGTTGAGCAGCACCCAGTAGAGGCCCGGCTGGGCCTGCCTGGGCACCCGGAGGAGGCCATAGTAGAGGCCGGAGCCCGTCAGGGGAACCTGCGAGGAAGCGGTGTTGTAGCCCGCCGGGCTCACCAGGCTGGCCGTGACGTTGGAGCCGTAGAGTATTGCGTCGAAGAGGTCAAGCCCCGTCTGGGACGACACCAGGGCCGTGGTCTCTATGGGCGGCACCGGGATCCCTTCAACTATTACATAGCCTCCCTCGGGCACGGCGCCTGGCATGGAGAGGACCTGGGGGAACAGGAGGAAGAGCTGCATGAGGTCGCCCATGTATATGGGCGTCAGGCCGTAGGCCTGGCCTGACAGCCTGATTATATAGTAGCCCGGCGGGGCGGTGAAGTTTATGCTCGAGGTCCCCAGCGTTATGGGCTGCGAGTAAACCTCGGTGTAGGTGTTGTTGAGCGGGTTGTACCTGAGGACCTCCACCTCCATGCTGACGTTGCCCGGGGCCCCCGTGGGCGAGGTGGCGAAGGCGGCCAGCGGCACCCCGAGGTACGGCATGTACGGGTACATGGGGGTCGGGAGGGACATGGCGCCGAAGTAGCCCACGAAGGCCTCGACCGCGTATGAGGCCCGGGAGCCTTTGTAGCTGCCGCTTACCTCGATTAAGGCGGGGCCTGAGGAGTTCAGGGGCACGTGAAGGAACGCCTCCCAGAGCCCCCTGGTGGAGTTAAAGTACATGGGTTCCTCAGCAACCACGCCGTTCATGAGCTTCAGGCTGGCGACGAAGGAGCCGTTAACTACCTCGGAGCCTCCGTAGGTTATGTTCGCGCTCACGTTAAGCGTGGAGCCAGGCTCTATGAACTGGGACGCGTTGCCCAGGAGCACCTTTATGGAGAGGCCCCTCTCATGGACCATTGAGAGGTAGCGGGCCAGGTTGCCGGCGTTTATAGCCCCAAGCCCCGTGACTAGGTTGTAGCCGTTGGACGCGGCCCAGGGTATGTTATAGCCAAATGTCATGGGTATGAACGCGCTCCTCGTGGACGAGTTAGAGTACAGGCTGTAGAGCGTGGGCGCTATGAGGCCGAGCCCGTGGCCAACGTAGCCCTCGACCAGGGCCAGGAGGCCGGCCACAAGCTGGACCGCCTCGCTCGTGCCGCCGGCCAGGACCGTCTCGTTGTCCTCAGCGACCATAATGGCCCCTGGGAATATGTTTGCGTTGGCCGAGACGTCGGGCACGGCCCTGCCGTGCGGGAAGCCATCGGGAGGCCTCGGCGCCACCCCCTCCTGCCACCACGGCATGGGCTCATAGGCGCTGTAGCCGCCCGTGGAGCCGCCCACGTTCTGCATGTACGGCACGAAGCCGGCCGAGGACCACGCTGTCTGGACGCTTGAGTTCCCGCTTATATAAGTTGTCGTGCCCCCCACGGCCAGCACCCAGGGCGAGGAGGCAGGGTAGTTGACGTCGCCGACGGGCCCAGCGCTGTAGCCCATGCCCCCGCCGTCGCCGCTTGCGGCCAGGAATGTTATGCCCTCCGCCGCGCCGAGGGCGTAGTAGACGTCGCTCAGGTAGACGTTGTAGTAGTAGAAGCTGAAGCCATAGTAGGAGAACGCGGACTCCGGTATGCCGAAGCTCTGGCTCACTATTGAGACGTTGTCGTGCTGGTCTATGTAGGCTATTATAGTGGACAGCGGAAGGGCGCCGCCCGCCACGTACAGGTATATGTGGGCCCTCGGCGCAATGGAATGCACTGCCTCCACGTCCAGGTCTATCTCCACGTCCCAGCCCGTCAGCACGCCCAGGTTAGGGTTATATGGGCCTATGGGCACGACCGTTATGTTCGCCGGCGGGAGGCCGACGAGGGAGTCGTAGTAAGCTACGTCCTGGAGCAGCGTCGGGTTACCGTAGAAGTCTATAATTCCGACGTTGACCCCCTGACCCTCGTCGCCGAGCGAGTAGAGGTACGTCGCGTTGTAGGCCTCGGCAAGCGAAGTCATGGGGTACACCTCCTCGGGGTATGAGACGTTAACTTCATAGAGGGACCTAAGCCTGATCAGGTCCTGCTCAGTTACCAGGAACTTAGGGGTGCCCAGCACTATTCCTGTGATATTAGATATGTAGGGCACAGGCCACGGCAACTTGCCCCTGTACCCGGTCACGGCGTAGTAGCTGGAGGTGCCGTTGCTGAAGACCCCTATTGAGACGCCGAGGGCACCCTCAACGGCTGAGGCCGGGCCGCTGAAGGCTATCATTGACCCTGCGACCGCTATCACCCTCAGGCCGTGGGACCTGAGGTAGCTTATGGCCTTGGACACCTCGGCCTCAGGGTAGAACATGCTTGCCGCCTGGGATGGCGTCAGGAACTTGTGGTAGAGCGGCGAGCCGGGGTCGCTGACGGCCTGGGCGTAGTAGAATATGAGGGGCACGTCCCTCAGAGGCACGTAGAGGACGCCAACTACGTTGACATTACTTGGAAGGGGTCCCACGTACTTGAAGCCCCTCAGGCCTCCCATGTAGCTAAATACTATACTGTTAGGGCTGGCGGGCCCAGCGACGGCCTTAACGTAGCTTACAGGAAGGGCCGCGGCAGCGATGATGATTGCCAGGAGAACTGTTGATATGAGCTTAGCCCTCAGAGCCAGTCGCCCAGGAGGCTCTGCCGGCCGGTGGGCTTAAGCTTAAGCTGTTATTTTCAAGTGGGCCTCAGGAGCAGCGCCGCCAGGGACTCCGCCCTAGGCAAAGTCATGCCCCTGGCCAGCAACATGAGGGCTATCGATATCACTATCAGCACTATTGCTAGGACCATGGCTATTATGGCCATCTTCCACGAGGTGCCAAACACTATGGGTATGGGGCCTATCATGACGACGCCGCCGGCCTGCACCTGGCCCTTGGCCTGGGAGGACTGCCTGTAGGCCTCGTAGACGCCGGCCGCCACTATTATGAACATGCCAACAAGTATTATCAGGAAGCCTATGAGGAACCAGGCCGCGGCGTTCATGTAATCACCACTTTACTCCTCCGCCCGAGCCTTAAAGGCCTTGCCTCCCCTGTCGAAGTAGCTGAAGAAGGCGTAGTAGAGCACTGGGTCGAGCACGGAGATCCCCGCGGCCGCGGAGAACACTGCGACGAAAGCGCCGACCTGGAACAGCACTGAGCCGGCTGCAGCCGCCGCGCCGTAGGGGAGCCTCCTGAACACGCCAGTTATGCTGAGGCCCCTGGACCTCTCAGAGGGCTCGTAGAGCTCCATGCTGACGTTCTGCCTTATCGGCAGGGCCGCCTGGTAGAGCCCGGTCCTAATTGCATATATGGCCCCAGCCAGGGCCAGGGGCCTTGAGAACGGTATGGCCGCCAGCAGCAGGGAGCCGAGGCCCCTCAGCACAAGTATTGACCTCACGGGCCCCATGGCCTTCTCCGCGAGGGGCGCGATGAGGGCCCCCGCCGCGGCGGCCGCGTAGGAGGCGTCGTATATCAAAGAGACCTGGAAGTCGCTCGCCCCCAGCTCCCTGAAGTAGACAGGCAGGAGCGACATGACCATTCCGAGGCCCAGGCTGCCGAAGAGGCCTGCCAGCGAGACCTTGCCTATGTTCTTGGCGGACCTCCTGGGGACTGCGCTGGTGGGCCTGTGCGCCCTGTCGGGCTCCTCCGAGACGAGGAGCACGAGCGCTGACGTGGCCACAGTTATCAGCAGGGCCACGGCGAAGAGCTCAAGGTAGTAGCCCCCTGAGGCCCTCATGATGGCCCCTGAGAAGGCCGAGCCCGCCAGGGCCGAGGCTATGGCCGCCATCATTAGGTACGAGTAGACCCTTGTCCTTGCCTCAGGGCCGACCCTGCTGGCCACCATGGCAGTCTGGAGCGGCGCCACCGGGCCGCCGCCGGAGCCCCCGCCTATGGGGCTCATGGTGAGCCCGAAGGCGGCAGACGCCATGAGCGCGGCGTAGCTCCTGGTGGAGAGCACTATGGCGTAGGTGCCCGCGGGGAGCAGCGACATTATGGCCAGGGCCTTCCTCCTGCTGTAGAGGTCGCCGAGCCACCCGCTCGCAAGCGTTAGAACGGCGCTGCTCAGCGTGGCTATGAGCGTGTAGAGGCCGATCATCTCGTAGGAGAAGCCCACGTACTTGAGGTAGAGCGGGAGCAGGAAGGCCACGTAGCCGAAGCTGAAGCTCCTCAGGGTCCTCACGGCGCCAAGTATGTAGATGTCCCTGGAGTAGTCGCTCAAGGCGGCTCAGGGAAGCCGTGAGTTGGGAGGGTAAATAACTTATCAGCCAAACCTTATCACTGCGACGCCCCTGGGCGGCATCACGGCCTTGCCCTCCCTCACCTGCGAGTTGCCGGCGACCAGGTCGCCCTTGACCGGCAGCGAGGCCGTCAGCTCGCCCGGCCAGTGGCTTATCATGAAGGCGAGCCCCCTGCTGCCGTCGCTCAAGACCTGGACCTCAACCCTGGGGTCGTCGCTGGCGGTGGGCTCAACGCCGGCCTGCACGGCGAGGGCCCTGTAGAGGGCGGCGTAGGGCGACCAGTCGCTCACGTAATACAGGTCCGCCAGCACAGCCTCAAGCGGGAACAGCGACAGGATCACCCTTCCGCTGCCCCTCCTGGCGGCAAATGCTATTGGCCTGCCGTTGGCCGTCGCCATTACCTCAGCGTCCACTGGCCTGACGTCATAAGTCAGCACGGGCTGCTGAAGCCCAACTGTAACCTCGTGCCCCGCCCTCAGGTCGCCGAGGTCCGCCTCGAGCCTCAGCCTGACAGAGCCCTCAAGCCTCACGCCAGGGGAGCCCACCCTCAGGGCGGGCTCAACGCCGAAGAGCTCGCCCCACATGTGAGTGGCCGACTCGTGCATGAAGATCATCTGGCCGAGGCCCCTGAGAAGCGAAACGTAGACGAGCCTCCCGCCCTCGGCAAGCCTGAGCAGCCTCCTCCAGGTCACGGTGAGCCCGCTTATGGTTGAGGGGAACACAACAAGCTTCCTCGGGTCGTCCTCCCTGAGCTCGGGCTCATACCTTATCGATGCCTGGGCCCCCGCCATGGTTAGCAGCTGGTGGGCCAGCAGCGTCGGCCTGGCAACCTGGTAGAGGCCCCCGGCCCACCTCCTGTAGTCGGCGAACTGGTACTCGCCGAACACGTAGAAGGGGGCCACGACCAGCGCCTTTGAGCTCCTCCTGAGGCCCTCAAGTCCAAGGCCTTCAAGGGCCTCGAGCTCCCTTGAGAACCTCCTGAAGCTCTCGGCGGAGGGCTTAGGCCTTCCGTCCCTGTCGAACAGGCCGAAGCCAAGCTCAAGGGGCCTCCAGAGGTAGGGCGTGTCGGCCTCGTCAGGGAAGTCGGAGAAGCACCAGACGAAGGCCCCTGAGGCCCGGTGGGCCAGGGCCGCGTAGAGCGCCTCGTAGATGAAGGCGGCCCTGTCGGCCTCCGAGTACTGAAGGCTGCTGAAGCCGAACTCCTCGAGTATGACGGGGCTCTGGCCGTCGTCGGAGAACAGTTCAAGCATGCCAGAGTATAGGTAGCCGTGCCTGACGGGGTCGCCGTCGTAGAGGTACAGGTGGGGGCCCACGTAGTCGGTTATGCCCCTGACCAGGTGGGGCGCCTGCCCGTAGCTGTCAGGCACGTCGCCCGCGCTGAAGACGTGGCCGCTGTCCACTGAGCTTATGGCCTGCCTGACGGCCCTGAGCAGCGTCAGCTCCTCCTCAGGCCTCGAGGCCCTCCTCACCAGGCTCATCTCGTTGCTCAGTATCCAGCCCCCCAGGCCCCTGCTGTCCCTGACCCTCTCTGCCACCTGCCTGGCGAAGCTGGCGGCGCCCTCCACAGCCCTGGGCGAGTATATGTCGTTGTCTGGGGCCCACGGTATCCCCCAGTTCCTGCCGCTCATGTGGCCCACCAGGAGCGTCACGAAGCCGGCCACGTTGTTGTCGCCGAGCCTGTCAAGAAGCCACCTGAGCCTCTCAAGCTGCCGCTGGTCCACGTCGCCGCTGGAGCTCACGAAGTCCTGGTCAAGGAGGAACAGCCTCACGGCCCTGACGCCTATGGACTTCATGGCATTTATGTCTTCAAGCAAGGCGCCCTCGTCCCAGTCCCTCCACATCCTTATGTTGGTCCTCCTTGGCCAGTAGTTGACCCCGAGCAGGAACCTGAAGGAGCTGTCGGTGACTACCAGGTTCCCCCTAGCCTCGGTCCTCAAGTTGGCCCACCAGGCGCGCAGCCATTGACAAAACTAAAAGGGTTGCTAATGCCCGCGCCTTAGAAGCGTGGCGGCGACCGCTGCTGTTATGGCTATCAGCGCGCCGACGGCGAGGTACAGGTAGGCCTTGGCGGGCGACCGCGCGGCTGGCTGCTCCCTCATAATTGAAGCTATGTCGGTGGCGCTCACGCTGGCGGTGGTAGTAGAGTTGGACGAGGGGATATCAATTAAGGCCCTTCCCGAGTAAACGTCATCGGGGCTCGTGAAGTTAATTGTCATCTTTGAGCCCGCCGGCGCCACAGCTATTAGGAGGGGCATCGGGCTGAACAGGCCCCCACCCGCGCCAAAGCCCCCCACCTCGAGGGCAGCGTACACGTCGTCGCCCAGCGCTGACACGTAGCCGGTGCTAACGTAGTAGCCGCCGGTGACGTTGACCTCAAGCACTGGCAGGAGCGTGCCGTCAGCCAGCCTGTAGACGTTAAAGAAGTCAAGCGAGGAGGGCTGAGGGCCGAAGTTGCCGTACTCTTCTACAAAGTCCTGGTTGCCCTGGGTCACTATCATGACAAAGAGCAGGGAGCGATGGCTTGGAAGCCGCGAGGTTGCGGCCAGGGTCACCTGGCCAAGGTCGTTAACCCTGTAGATTTGCAGCGTGGAGAGGTTGTAGAGCGCCAGGAGGTCCCCCTGGGCGTTGGCGAACAGGAGGCCCTTCATGCTCAGGTTAGCCAGCACCTCGAAGCCCTGCTGGGCGACGTTTACAAGCTCCACGCTGCCGACGCCGCGCATGGAGCTGGGCCTCGCGAGCGCCAGGTAGCCCTGCCCCGTGACGCCGGCTATGAGCGCTCCAGGGACGCTGACGTTTATGATAACCCTGCCGGAGGGCGTGACCTCCAGGAGCCTGACGCCGCTCAGGGATTGGCTAAACCTTGGGCTCCACAGCACGTAGAAGACATCATTGACCTCGACGAAGCCCCAGGGCATGCCGCCGCTCACGAGCGTTAAGGGCTTTGACCAGCGGCCGTCGTAATAACAGGAGTACCTAAGCGAGCCCGTCGTGCTGTTTGAGAGGTGAAGCCCTCCCGACAGGTAGGCCCACGCAAGGCACAACTTGCCATGGTCCGTGAAGGCGTAGAGCCTCGTGGCATTAACTAGGGGTAAATCCTTTTTCATTATAATTCATTACAATAGAAATCCTTTTATATCTATTCATTATCACTAATCTAGCAGGGTTTGCCTGAGTGGAGAGGCTACTGAGGCCTAAGGAGGCCTGCCAGCTCCTAGGGATATCATACTCAACGCTCCTGCGGTGGATCAGGGAGGGGAAGATAAGGGCGGCAACAACTGAGGGCGGCAGGTACAGGATACCTTACAGCGAGGTAAAGAGGTACTTGGAGGGGAGGGAGGGGACAAGGGCGGTAATCTACGCAAGGGTCTCATCAGCTGACCAGAGGGAGGACCTGGAGAGGCAGATAAACTACCTCACGAACTACGCGACGGCAAAAGGTTACAGGGTAGTTGAAGTGCTAAAGGACGTCGCCAGCGGGCTCAACACGCAAAGGAAAGGGCTGCTCAAACTGTTCAAGCTGGTCGAGGGGAGGGGCGTAGACGTCGTGTTAATAACATACAAGGACAGGCTGACGAGGTTCGGCTTCGAGTACCTGGAGGAGTTCTTCTCGGCAATGGGCGTCAGGGTCGAGGTAGTTTTCGGCGAGGAGCCGAAAGACGCTACTCAGGAACTCGTGGAGGACTTAATCTCCGTTATCACGTCGTTCGCTGGCAAGATTTACGGAATGAGGAGCCACAAGAAGACGGCCCTCGTCCAGGGAGTAAAAAAGCTGTTGGGTGAGCTGAGTGGAGCGGACGGTTAAGCTGAGGGTCAAAGTTGACCACGCCACGTATTCAGCACTTAAGGAGGTCGAGAGGGAGTACAGGGAGATCCTTGAGGACGCAGTAGACTACGGGCTTCGGAACAGCACGACGTCGTTCACGAGGATCAAAGCAGGCGTTTACAGAGTTGAAAGGGAGAAGCATAAGGACTTACCGTCTCACTACATCTACACGGCCTGTGAGGACGCGAGCGAGAGGCTGGACAGCTTTAAGAAGCTCAAGAGGAGGGGCAGGGCCTACACCGACAGGCCTTCGGTGAGGAGGGTCACCGTCCACTTGGACGACCACCTCTGGAGGTTCAGCCTCGACGAGATCTCGATAGCGACAAAGGGAGGAAAGGTTCGCGTCTCGCCCACGTTCCATAAGCTCTTCTGGAGGTACTACAACGGCGGCTGGAGGATAGCGGGCGAGGCCAGGTTCAGGCTCGCAAAGGGCAACGTAGTCGAGCTGTTCATAGTCTTCAAGAAGGAAGAGCCGAAGCCTTATGAGCCCAAGGGCTTCACCCCAGTAGACCTTAACGAGGGCTCGGCCTCCGTGCTTGTTGACGGGAGGCCGATCCTCTTGGAGACCAACATTAAGAAGATCACCCTGGGCTACGAGTACAGGAGGAAGAGGGTACAGAGCGGCAGATCCACTGAGGACAGGGACGTCAGGAGGAGGCTAAAGAGGCTTAGGGAGAAGTACAGGAAGGCCGACATAAGGAGGAAGCTGGCGAGGCTTATAGTTAAGGAGGCCTTCGAGAGCAGGAGCGCGATAGTTTTAGAGGACCTGCCGAAGAGGGTTCCAGAGCACATGATAAAGGACGTGAAGGATCCCCAGCTCAGGCTGAGGATCTACCGCTCGGCGTTCTCCTCAACTAAGAACGCCATCATTGAGAAGGCCAGGGAGTTCGGCGTTCCCGTGGTCTTGGTCAGCCCCTCCTACACCTCTTCCACGTGCCCAGTCCACGGGTCGAGGATCGTTTACCGACCCGATGGGGGCGCTGCCCCGAGGGTCGGAGTCTGCGAGAAGGGAGGGGAGAGGTGGCACAGGGACGTCGTGGCGTTATACAACCTGAGGAGGAGGGCTGGGGATGTGAGCCCAGTGCCGTTGGGCTCGAAGGAGTCCCATGACCCGCCTGCCGTTGGGCTAGGCAGGTGGCTGAGGGCTAAGTCCCTACGCCTGATCGTGAGTGAACTTAAAATGATTGAGATGAAGGCGTAGGGACAAACGGCACGGGGGGCAGCGGCGCAGGCGACGCGTACCCCTCGTTGAGGACGTAGCCGCCTATGTTGGTAGTGTTGTCGCCGACCAGGTAGGTGTAGTAGATGTACAGGGACCCGCGGTAGGCCAAAAGGCTAACCTGCCCTGACAGGGCCAGAGGGCTGACCACGATTAAGCTAACCGGGGCGGCGCTGGCGACGCCCATCAGCAAGGAGGCCAGGGCTGCGGCCTCAAGGACAACGGCCAGGAGCTTGATTAACTTCACATTTACCTCCGGCGGTTTTGCGGCTGGGCTAGGTTAAATGTACAGCGGGGCTTACAGTGGGCTGTCATCAACGGCCGCTTAGCTACTAGCAGCTTCTAAAGGCCAGTGTCGATGCCCAGCTCGTCTACAACCGCCTCAAGTTCCCTGGTGAAGCCGCTGAGCTGCAGCACGGGCACCACGGCGACCCCGTTGACAACCTTTGGCAGGTCCTCCCTGAGGACTACCAGGGCTGGCAGCAGCCTCCTTGGCATGTCTGGGAGCCCGAGGGACCCCCAGAGGGCTATCAGCCTCCTGGCCCTCTCAGCGTGCCTCGAGGCCGCCTCCGCTATCCTTGAAGGTGAGCTCGACCTGTAGGACCACCTCTTGCAGTCAACGACGACGCCTCGGTCGCCCTCAAGGCCAAGCACGTCGACCTCGAGGCCTCCCCTGCCCGGCACCCTGAGGTTCCTCCACACGCGGAGGCCGGCCTCGCTCAGGGCCTCCGCCACCAGCCCCTCAAAGTCCCTCCAGCTGAGGAGCCTTGACACGGCCTCCGGGTCAGCCCCGAGCCTCACAGCCGCTGCTGCCAGGAGGGCCCTGTTGAGGGGGCACGCGGACTCGCCCTCAAGCCTCAGGCCGCCGACCTCCTCCATCCTGCTCAGGTAGGCCTGGACAACTTCACGGCTGAGCCCGGCCCTCGAAGCGACGTCGCTCAGGGGCACGCAGCTCTCAGAGCCCAGCAGGGCCAGGGCGACGTCGGTGGCGGGGCCCAGCAACGGCGGTCCCGGCGCTGGCTCAGAGGCTCGCCCTTATAGCCATAGCCCTTATGTGGGAGACCTTAATGTAGAAGAGCTTCATGAGCAGGCTGACCGCGTAGAGCCCCCTGCTGGTGGGCACTATGCTCCTCCCCGTGTCCTTGACGAGCCCGAGCAGCTCCATTAAGAGCAGCTCCCTCGACATGGCCCTGTAGACGCCCCTCCCGAACCTCCTCCTGAAGCCGTCCTTGTCAAGCCCGAGGCCGTAGAGGCCGTAAAGCGCGTAGAGCCTCTCCTCCTCTTCCCTGCTGAGCCTCCTGGCAAGGCTTACGGTTGGCTCTCCCTTGGCCACGAGCGACTCATACTTAGATATGTTGAATGTGTTGGCCGTGAAGAGCCCCCTGAGGTGGCTCATGGCCCCCGCCCCGACACCAACGAAGAGGTCTGAGTCCACTATGTACTCATCACTGAGGCCGCCGGACGACTTAGAGAAACACCAGGTCGTCAGTTGGGTCAGGCCAAGCCTCCTGGCCTCGCTGACGGCGAGCCTGTAGAGGGCCCTCTCCCTCTCCTCCTTGCACGGGCATACGGTGGCCGGCTCCCTTATTGAAGGCATGAGGGGGTAGAGGGTCAGCTGGTTTGCCTTGCTGTTGTAAAACGCCTCGACCTCGTCAATGAGGTCCCCCTCCCTCTGCCCGGGGTAGTTGAAGAGTATGTCAACGTTGACGGTCTTTACCCTGGAGCAGGCCTCTATGGTCGAGAGTATGGCCTCCGAGCTTATCCTGGGCCTCCCAAGCCTGGCAAGCCTGTCCGGGAAGAAGGACTGGACCCCAAGCGATATCCTCGTGACCCCGGCGGAGGCCAGCATCGAGACCTTGTTGTCGTCAACGTCATAGGGCGAGCCCTCGACAGAGGCCTCCACGGCCCCCTGGTAGGACCTTATAACGTCGAGGAGCTCGCACACGCCCTCGGTCAGCATGGTGGGGGTGCCCCCTCCCACGTAGACCTCAGGGAAGCGGGCGCCCTCCCAGCGGCTCATGAGGCCCTCGACCTCAGCCGTCAGGGACTTGACGTAGGCCCTGGCCTCGGCCTCCCTGTAGGGGACGCTGAAGAACACGCAGAAGGGGCACATGAAGGGGCAGAAGGGGACGTGAACGTAGAGGGGTAGGGGGCCCTCGGGCTCCGACAGCTCAAGGCCGTCGACCAGCTCAACGTTAAAATTAAATCTGTCCATCATCTTTTTAACAAAGCTCTCAAACGTGAGCTGTCCCCTGTATAAGTTAGTCCTGGGAGAGATAAAAGCTTTCTATGTTAAGAGAAAACGGCGCTGTCAGGCGCCTGAGGGCCTGGCCTTAGGGAGCGAGGTCGCCAACAAGCTTGGCTAACGCGTCAGGTCCCAGGGCCCTCAGGCTCGCCCTTATCACGGCCCTCAGCGCCTCGGTGGGCTGCCTCATGGAGAAGTCCCTCAGGCCGCCCTCGTACCACTCGTAGCTTATGCCCCTCACTACGACCACAGGTATTGACTCGCTCGTTTGCCTCGCCAGCAGGGCGGCGGAGGCGCAGACCTCGTTAGCAATATGGTCGACGCCGCCGTACTTGGGCACCCCGTTCCTGTCGGGCTTCCCAAAGCCCCTGTCGACGGGCCTTATGCCGTAGGAGCCTATGGCCCTGTCAGTCGAGGCGCCGGCCACGCTGACCTCCGTGTCGCAGAGGACGACGGCCACCCTGGCGCCGCACCTCGAGGCTATGCTGTTAGAGAGCTCCCTGGCCTCGGCGTCCGGGTCTGGGGGAGGCACTGCGTAGAGGCCCCCGGGCACGTTGGAGGCGTCTATGCCCGCGTCAGTCCATATCATGCCTGAGCGCCTCACTATGAAGAGGTAGGGGAACCTCTCAAGGGCCCTCCTGGCGGCCTCCGCGTCATACGCCACGTCCTCGAGCCTCAGCACGCCAGAGTCGTAGAGCTCCTTTACAGGTATGACGCCCAGGACGTCGTCGCTCTGGCTTAGCACGAGCTCAACCCACCTGGGGTCCATGCCCAGGGCCGACGCTATCCTAATGGCCCTCTCGCTCGGCCTCACCGAGCTGACGTCAAGCAGGTAGCCCTTGGCCTTGGACACGACCTTGCTGGCCACCGCTACCACGTCGCGGTCCCGGAGGCTTACGGAGGAGCATATGAGTGAGGCCAGGTCGTCGCCCTTCCTGACCTCGGGCAGCTCGACGCCTATGAGGGACGCCTCCCTCAAGGGACTCCCCCAGTCCCAGTGGCCAGGAGGTAATTATGGCTCGCCAGACCTTGAGTACAGCGCTATGGCGGCCGCTATGGGGACCACAGCCCACGCCGCCAGGGAGGCGGCGGCCTCGGAGTAGCTGACGCCTGACTGAAGCAGCGAGGAGACCCCCAGGTAGCCGCTTATGATGGAGCCCGCGGCCCCCAGGGGCCCGGCGTAGACGAGCCAGGGCCGCTGCGCTACGGCGGCCGCTATAAAGCTGAAATTGAACAGGTAGAGGACTATATAAAGGATGACGGCTATGGCTATGAAGTGCCCCCTGGTGGCCGCGGAGACGAGGTAGAGGAGCGAGTAAAACGCCGCCGCGCTTGCAAAGGAGGCAGCGAAGACCACGAGCGCGTCGCTCAGGGTCACCACGGGCCCAGCCATGAGGTAAACTATGAGCCCCAGGGCCGCTGAGGCCAGCAGCGATGAGATCAGCAGGGCCAGGAGGCCGGCGGAGTACCTCGAGGTCAGCAGCTGTCCCTTGGTTATGGGCCTGGCCAGGAGGAACTCTATGGCCCTGGTTGACCTGAGCCTCGCGAACAGGTCATTGGTCAGGAACAGGGCTACGAGTGGCAGGAACTCGGCCATTATGTTGGCAGCTGTGGCCATGGGCTGGAAGGCCACTGACTTGAGCTCCAGCTCAGGCGGCATGAGCTCTGTGGTCTCATTTGTCGCGGAGCTCGAGTTAACGGGCACCGCGGTGATAACCACCGCGGGCTCAGGCCCTACCCTGACCTCGGCCCTCCATATGCCGGGCCCGTACTCGCCCAGGTACTGCGCGGCCGTGTAATTGATTATCCTGCCCCTGAGCCCGAGCTCCGCCTGGCGCACGTAGACCTTGAACTCCCTGGCCCCAGGCTCGGGGTAGACGCTGAAGAACAGTGTCGCCCTGCCCGCCCTCAGGTTGACGTTAACCAGCGCCGCGGTGCCCAACATAACTGACCTGTTGGCTCCGTTCACGTAGACGGGCCCTATTCCCACTCCGCTCCCAATCAGGACGTAGCCGCTGGAGTTGGTGACCAAGACGCCCGGCGACGAGTTGGGGTATATCACGTAGATCCTTGCGTTGCCCAGGGGGCTCCCGGAGGGGCTGAGCAGGAGGCCCAGCGCGCTGCCGTTGTGGAAGGGCTCGATCACAATGTAGTAGGGCGCTATTGACCTCGACAGGCTGAGCTCCAGGTAAGCTATGCCGGCGCCCAGGGCCACCACCGCTATCACTATTATGATCAGGGCCTTGTTGAGGAGCGACCTCCTCAGGTCGTAGAGCGCTGCCCCCTTCAACTCCCCTCACCCCCTATGAGGGAGAAGAAGTACTCCTCCAGGCCGCCGACCTGGGTCACCTGCATGACCTTGTAGCCCCTGGCCACCAGCTGCGACGTCACCTGGTCAGGGCTCGCCCCTGAGACCTCGAAGGAGTCCCTGCCCATCGCCCTGGCCTTGCCGAGCTGCGAGAGCACGTCAAGGACCTTGTCGTCAGGGTTAGCGACGACTACCTTCACGGCTGCCCTGGCCTCGGCCAATATCTCATCCATGGCCTTCACTGCTATCGCCCTGCCCCTGTGTATGAAGACCACCCTGTTGGCCACGTTCTGCACCTCGCTCAGTATGTGCGAGGAGAACAGTATTGCCTTGCCCCCCTGCCTTGAGTCGAGGGCGAACTTCCTGAAGAACGCTATGCCCTGGGGGTCAAGGCCGTTGAGCACCTCGTCAAAGAGGTAGTTGTCAGGGTCAGATATCATGGAGGCCGCCAGGGCGAACCTCTTCCTCATTCCCTGGGAGTACTCCCTGAGCCTCCTGCCCTCCGCGCCCGAGAGGCCCACCTCGGCCAGGAGCCTCTCGGCTAGCTCATCTGCCTGCCTCCCAGTTATGTTATAGTAGCCCGCCAGGTAGACCAGGTAGTCCTTGGCCCTGAAGTCGTCCTCGAAGTTGGGCAGCTCCGGCACCCACCCGACCCTCCTTGACGCCTCGACCTTGTCGCTCACAATGCTTATGCCGTCTATTATCGCGTCCCCGGAGGTAGGCCTCAGCACCCCGGCCGTGACCTTTATTGTCGTTGTCTTGCCGGCGCCGTTAAGGCCAACCAGGCCCACCACCTCGCCGTTGTTGACAGAGAACGTAACTTTCTCAATCCCTCGGGCCCTTCCATAATACTTTGTCAAGTCCTTGAGCTCTATCAAATTCAGACGCCACTCCCTGCTCCGCTTGAGACGCTAATAAACGCTGGCCGGGACTTACGCCCTGAAAAGCATCACGAGGCCAAGGATCACTAGCCCCGCGGCCCCGGCGTAGTCAAGCCACGGCGAGGATATTATGGCGTAGCCGAAGCTGTAGCCCAGCCAGGCCAGGAGGGAGTTCCAGGCCACCGAGCCCGCCAGGGTGTACGCCAGGAACCTTGCAACGGCCATCCTGAAGAGCCCAGGAGGGGCTGATATGTACGTCCTCACGGCGGGCAGCACCCTGCCAACTATAACGGCCAGGCCTCCCCTGCTGGCGAAGAACTCCTCGGCCCTCCTCAGCTCCTCCCTGCCTATGCCGAGGGTCGATGAATACCTGTAGAGGAGCCCCCTCCCGCCCTCCCTTGCTATAAAGTAAAGCGCTGCCGACCCCAGCAGGTTGCCGGCAGTTGACGCCAGGACCACGCTGATGAGCCCCTGCGGCGACCTGAAGTGAAGGGCCGCCAGGGGGACGACGACCTCGCTTGGCACTGGTATGGCGGCGCTTTCAAGGGCCATGAGCCCCGCGACCCCCGCGTAGCCCAGCCTGCCTATGGCGAGCTCCGTCAGCCCTGCGATATACGATATCAGCGCCGAGTCAGGCCTCACGGCCTTGAATGCTGCCAGCCCGGCGCCAACTGCTATTACCGCGACGGCGAGCCAGCGGACGGCGTTCAATTGTTCTCCCATACGTGGTACTACGCAGGACATTTTAATTGTAGGCTTGCGCCTCGGCAACGCTTGATAAAAAACGGCAATACCTACGTGTATACATGTCAGGCTTTTAACTCTCAGTGCTGTGGCTAAAAGGTGTGAATGAAATGAGCTCGAGGTCCTTGAGCTCAGCGGCCATAGCGGCCATAGTTATAGTCATCGTGGTGGTCGCCGCCGTGGGCGGCTACCTCGCGTACGTCTCGACGAGGCACCACGTGACCACGACAACGCCAACCACGACCACAACCAGCGTGACGACGCCGATAACGACAACTACAACTACAACGGTCACTACCATAACGTTCTACACGTGGTGGGCCACTGAGGGCAGGATAGCGTTAGACCACGTCATCAACGCCTTTGAGGCCGCCTACCCCCAGTACGTGATAAGCCCTGAGGTCATACCAGGCGCTGGCGGCACCAACGCGAAGTTCGTGGTGCTTGGCATGATGGCGGCCGGCAAGCCCCCCGCGGCCTTCCAGGCCGACACGGGCCCCCTGATAGCCTCCTACGTGCTCGCCGCCCCCAGCGGGGCGAGGAGCTTCGTCAACTTCACGCCGATAATGATGAGCATGAAGGGCCTCTGGGACAATGTGGTGCCTGCGGTAGTTGAGGCCAGCGCCTACAACGGCACCATGCCCTCGGCGCCCATAGACCTCGAGAGGGGGGCGCTGCTGTTCATCAACATGAAGGTGCTCAGGCAGTACAACCTGCCGCTGCCAACAAACATGAGCACGCTCATCTACGACACTGTCCAGCTGGCCAGGCACGGCGTCACCCCGTGGATGGTGCCAGGCGCGGACGGCGGCTGGGACCAGCTGGAGCTCTGGAACAACATATACCTGTCCCTGCTGGTCCAGAACTTTGGACCCGTCGGAGGCGCCAGGGTATACCTTGAGACCATGTACGGCGTCGTTGACCTTGGCAACTCCACCATACAGAGCATAATAAACGAGACTGACTACCTCTTCCTCAACTTCACCTCCTACGACTACCCCGGCTGGCAGGACCTCACCTGGACCCAGGGCCTCAGCGACCTCATTGATGGGAAGGTCGTGTTCCAGGCCAACGGGAACTGGGTGCCGCCCTACGCGTACGACTACGACAACACCACCATATACCCTGCCACCGAGCCCTACATAAGCTGGCCCAACGTGACCGTGGTCGCCGAGCCGTTCCCGGGCACACAGGAGGTCTACGCGATAGCCATAGGCTCCATAGGCGTGCCCGCAGGGTTCCCGACCACCCAGGAGGGCGTCACGTTCGCCGAGTTCTTCATGTCCTACCAGGGGCAGGTGACGTGGGGCACGTGGAAGGCGGTGCCCATGTACAAGAACGCGACCTCGCCGAAGTGGTGGTCATTCGCGCCTTCAAGGTACGTCGACTGGGAGCAGGCCATATCGACGCCGCCCGACCAGTTCGTGTGGTGGATGCCCGACGGGGGCACCTTCGCTGACGTCTTCGGCACCTGGATATCTCAGCTCCTGGCCCTGCAGGAGGTGGGGAAGCCCTACATACCTGTCTACAACAGCCAGTTCGCCTCAATGATGCACGAGGAGTGCAGCGAGTGGTATGCCGCCGCCAAGGCAGGCCTCGGCTACCTGGGCCTCTCGGGCAAGCCCTTCGACGGCTACTACCCGCCCTGGGTCATAGCCTCGACGAACTCCGTGAACATGAGCTACGTGTGCCCGACGTACTCACTGCCGTAAGGCTGTGTCCCAAAGTTCTTTCTTAAAGCCCTTACTTCACCCTTTTTTAACATTCCCTTCCTCCTTTTCTTCGCCCTATCCCAAGGCTTCGCATAGCCTTAGGCCTCAGGAGCTCTGTGAGGCACTCCGCGTCCTGGACTTCATATAGAAGATAGAAGAGAAGCTTAACAGGGAGCTGACTCTTGCCGTCGTGGATCAGGTGCTCAGGCTGGAGTCAGGCCCTCAGTCGGACGGCGTTGACAGGTAAGTCATTTTGATGACTTGCTCATTAGAATCGCAACCCGAGTAGGCCGCCAGTCCTGTCACGCTCCCGCCTCATTACGAACAAGGTTCAGGAGATACTTTAGCCTTTCCTTGAAGGCGTCGAACGTGAAGGCGTAGGCCACCTTCCTGGCCTTCCTGCCCAGCGACTCTGTGAGCCCCTCCTCCCTCAGGCTGCGGATAATTTTCACGGCCTCCTCAACGCTCCTGTAGCCCAGCCTCGGGCTAACCCTGGCGGCTATGTCGTAGTAGCCCCCGCCGTCAGCGTAGACCACAGGTATAGCCCCCGCTGCCGCCGCCTCCGCTATAGCTATGCCGAAGTGCTCCGCAAACGGGGGGTGGAGGTAGAAGCCAGCCCTGGAGTAGAGCTCCAGCAGCCTCCTCCTGGGGACGTTGGTCTCTACGTGGATGTTGCCGCACCGCCTGGCGTGCTCGAGCACTGCGGAGAGGGTGGGGGCCGAGTACGATGACGTGGAGCCAACTATGTAGAAGTTCATGTCCCTGGCCGAGCAGGCCGCCCTGGCGACCTCCTCAAGCCTCTTCTCAGGCGTGAACCTGCTCACAGTGAGGACCATGTTGTAGTCCTTGTCGTCGGCGCCCAGGCTGAAGACGTCGTCGTCTATGGGAGGGTACAGCACGAGCGCCCTGCCCGGGTAGAGCTTGGAGAGCACGGCCCTGGTCCACTCGCTGTTGGTAAACACCACGGGCGTGCCGGTGGCCAGGTAGGCGTAGCGCCTCACCAGGACCTCGTATATCGAGGGCTTGCCGGTGGGTATCAGTGCTGGGAAGTGGACGTAGCTGACGTCAAAGCCCTTGGCAGGTATGTTGGCCTGGGTCTCCACGTAGAGGTCGTAGCCCGGGAGCCTCGCCTTTATGTCCCTCAGCTCGTAGAGCGCGAGGATCCTCCTGAGCCTGACCCCCCTGCTGCCTAGCAGCGCCCTGGCCAGGTTGGCCCTAAGGGCTGGGATCACCACTGGCCTGGGCGGGCTCCTCACGGAGTCCCTGAGCAGCAACCACGCCCTCCCGTCGACGTACGTGGTGTAGTAGTCCACGTCGTGGCCCAGCTCCCTCAGAGCCTCGTACATCTTCAGGCTCAGCACCTCGCCGCCGCCAGCCTCCTCAATTACGGTGTGAACCAGCGCGACTCTCAACGGCGAGCCCAATGCTTAGGAAACAGTTAGAGCGATATATGCATATCCATCACTTGACCTCCTCTCTGAAGGGCGAGGCCCTATCATTCGTTCTGTCAATGTAAGAACGTGGTCAGCATCGCTTCTTATAAAATAATGAAATAAAAAGTGGGTCAAAGGGAAACGGAAAGCCCGCCCTGAAGGGCAAAGCAGCTCGCATTCCGCGTGTACCTTCTCACGGCTAATATTCTGCCCTCCTCCTCGGCCTGGCCCCCTCCAGAGGGCGACAAGCCCCCTGGCGTCAAGGTATGACGGATCTATGGACCAGAGCCTCAACGCTCCCAGGCTGAGGCCGCGGGCCAAGCTAAAAGGCCTCGGGCCCATAACTCAGGGCGAGAGCTGGGAGCCTTGGATGTGGCTGACGAGAAGCAGTCGCTCAGGCAGATGATATGGGACCTCATGGAGAGGACCAACGTGGCCTCGTTTCCAAGGCCAGTCCACGGGAGGATACCCAACTTCGTGGGCTCCAGGAGGGCGGCCGAGAACCTGGCGTCAACAGAGGAGTTCAGGAGGGCCAGGGTAATCAAGGTCAACCCGGACTCCCCGCAGAGGCCTGTCAGGGAGCTGGCCCTGAGGGCCGGGAAGCTGGTGCTCGTGCCGACGCCGAGGCTGCGGGGCCAGTTCTACCTCCTTGACCCGTCCAGGGTGGACCCGGGCTACGCGTCCTCAATAACGGGCTTCACCAGGGTAGGCGAGAAGGTAGACGTGGAGTCAGCGCCTAACATAGACCTTATAGTGGTCGGCTCCGTGGCCGTGTCGCCGGGCGGCTTCAGGGTGGGCAAGGGGGAGGGCTACAGCGAGCTTGAGTACGCCATGTTGAGGGAGATGGGGAAGGTGAGCGACTCCACGCCGATAGCCACCACGGTGCACGACGTTCAGGTGGTCAGCGACGTCCCCCACATGCCCTACGACGTGCCTGTTGACATAATAGCGACTCCCACCAGGGTCATAAGGGTGTCGCCGAGGCGGCCCAGGCCCCCAGGGCTGCTCATGGAGTACCTGAGCGATTGGAAGGTTCAGGACACGCCGTACCTTAAGGCCTACCTCCAGAGGACTGGAAGGTGGCCGAGGAGGTCATAATTGGTCGGCGACAGGGAGCTGGCGGCCAGGTATGACTACGGCGCAGAGGCCTACGACGAGCTCTACGGCCAGGAGCAGGTAGAGAAGTACGAGGTCGGCCTCAGGCTCCTGCCGCCCAGGGGCAGGGTCATTGACGTGGGCTGCGGCACGGGGCTCCTGCTGGAGTACATGGCCTCCACGGGCCTCCTGAGCGACGTGGAAGAGCTAGTGTGCGTCGACATCAGCGGCTCCATGCTCTCGCTGGCTTCCAGGAGGATATCGGCGCTGTGCCCTGGAAGGTGCACGGCCGTCATAGCTAACGCTGAGGCCCTGCCGTTCAGGGACGCGGTGTTCGACGTGGCCTACTCCTTCTCTGTGGTGAACCTCCTCGAGTACCCCGCGGCGGCAGTCGCGGAGATAGCCAGGGTCTCCAGGTCCTCGCTGGTCACCCTGGTCCCCAGGGTGAGCGACTACAGGCCGGGCGGCTGGAGGCGCGCGGGCATGGCCGGGAAGGACGAGGCCTACGTGAGGCCCTAGGCGCCTATTATGGGCAGGGGCACCTCCCTGCCGCTGTTCATGTAGGCGTAGGCCACGGCCGTTATGGCCAGGTTTATAAGGACCACGAGCAGGCTCACTACCTCAGTGGTCACGTCAAGGTTTGACTGCACCAGCAGCCAGGCGATCACGACGTTAAATATGACGCTCACGGCAAGCATGGACCTCCTGTAGCCGGCCATGGTGAGGCCGAGGGAGCCGGCCATGCCTATCAGTATAAATATCATGCTGCCAAAGAAGGTGTAGAAGTCATGCCTTAGGGCAGGCCCTCCCACGGCCAGGGCCACCAGGAGGAAGACTATGGCTATGATCAGGTCCGCGAGCAGGGCCCCGACCATTAGGTAGGTCGAGTACTTCAAGCCGCATCCCACCCAGGCATAGGCTCAGCGACATTTATGCATTTAAGTTGTGGGGGCCTGGCACGCAAGGCGTCAGTACTCCGCCTTATATTTTGTCTTAATCAAGGGCATGGCGGTGGTCAGGACGTCCCAGGAGCAGAAGGCCAAGAAGAGGAGGGGCGGCTGCGGCCAGTGAGGCCGCGGGCGGGCGGTTAACGTCAACTTTTTTGGCACCGCTAAGTTGCTAAAGCTTAAGAGCCAGGCCAAGCCTGATACCACAGGTCGCCGTCATGAGGCTTATGGCTCTCGCCCTGGCCATACTGCTGTTGGCCATGCTCCCCGCTGCAAGGGCTCAGGCCACATGTTACTCGTCACGCGCCTCTATAGATGTTGCCGGCGACCTGAGCCTCTGGGCGGCCTACAACGTCACCAGGGCCCCCGCGCTCATAGTGCTCCCTGCGACCTCCCCAGTGGCTTACCAGGCGGTGGAGAACGGCACGACGCCCCTGCCGGTAAGCTACAACGGGACTGACCTGGAGGTCGCGGTTGACGAGCCCGGGATAGTTAACGTGAGCTACCTGACGCTCCAGGCCACCTCAAAGGCCGGCGACCTGTGGCAGGCGCAGCTCTACATGCCCTGCGAGGGCTGGCTCGTCATGCCCCCTGGCTCAGCCCCGGTCCAGGCGAGCCCGCTCCCCATACAGGTGAGCTACACCGACAGCTCACCGGAGCTCCTCCTGCCCGAGGGCCAGGTCTCGGTGGACTACATGCTGTCGCCAATTACGACCACGCCGGCGCCCGTGACAACAACATCGAGCACCCCGACCGCCACGGTCACCAGGCACCCCGCGGGCTCAGAGTATTACATGGTGGCGGCCGTGGCTGCGGTGATAGCTGCAGTAGCCGCGTTCCTCGGCCTCAGGGCGGCAAGGGGGTCCAAGGAAAGGGAGGCCGCTGGGCCCGAGAACGCGCTTGACGACAGGGACAGGGCCATACTCGACGCCCTGGCCAGGAGGGGAGGGGAGGCGACGGCGTCGGACCTGATGAAGGACACGGGCATACCTAAGACGCCCATGTACAGGAGGCTCTCCAAGCTCGAGGGCATGGGCTACATAGACGAGTACATGAAGGGAGGGGTCAAGGTCTACAGGTGCAGGAGGCCCAGCTGCAGGTGAGGCTAGGCATAAGAGCCCCACCGCCTCGTCCTCCCCGGGAGCCCTATGTGCAGGATGTTGGGGGCGGCCTCCTCCTCGCCAGCTGAGGTCAGGCTGCTGGTCTCATGCCTGGCCAGGGCCGCCCAGAGGGACGTGCTGAGGCATGACGAGGTCCACGGCGACGGGTGGGGCATGGCGGCCTACTCGCGCGAGGGGCTGTTGGTCAGGAGGAGCGCCAGGCCCATATTTGATGAGCTCAGCGACGTGGACTCCCTTCATCTGCCCGCCGGGGAACAGCTTGTCATGGTGCACGCCAGGGCGGCCTCGGACAGCTCTAAGGTCGGCATAGCCTACTCCCACCCCTATGAGGCCCTCAGCGCTGACGGCAGGAGGCTCTATCTCCTTGCCCACAACGGCTCAGTGGACAGGGAAGGCCTGGGCAGGGCCCTGGGCCTCGGGGAGCTCTCGGGCAACTACGTGGACAGCGAGCTGGCCCTTATGGTGATAGCCAGGGAGGGGCTCAGCGAGGGGGCGCTTGAGCTCCTGAGGAACTACACGGAGACGGCCCTGGACCTCCTGATAATGGAGGTCGACAGGCCCTCGGGCGCCGCGAGGCTCTACGCCTACAGCTACTGGAGGGACCTCGGCGAGGGCGAGTACTACGAGCTCAGGGTCATCAGCGCGGGCTCGACAACGGCAGTGGTTTCATCCACCGTCGCCAAGTACTGCGAGGCGCTCGAGCTGAGGCACAGCGGCCTTGGCCCAGGCAGGCTGGTCATGGTGGGCGAGCTCTCCGTCAACAGATCAGGGGGCCTCACGGGCTTCAGCCGCTGGCGGGGGCCAACGCCTTGAGATCCCTCGGGGACGCCGCGGCCCTGGCCACAGCGATGATATGGGCCTACGCCAGCCTGGCATACAAGCCCTTCATAGCCAGGCTCGGCGCCCTCAGGACCAACGTGATGAGGATGCTCTACGCCTCGCTGGCCACCCTCCCCTTCGCCCTGGCCCTCATGACGTTTAAGGAGGGGGAGACCTTTGCAGTCCTGAGCGGGGTCCTCTCGCTCAGCGTCGGGGACACCATGTACCTCGCCTCCATAGGCTCGGCGGGCCTCTCCGTGGCGGCCCCGCTCTCCTACACCTACGTCATACTGGCCGAGGTGATATCAACCGTGCTCCTGGGCGAGAGGCTCACGCCGGGCCTGGCGGCGGCTGGGGCCCTCATAGTGGCTGGCGTCGCGCTTATCAGCGTTGGCCCGGGCGGCAGGGCGTCGCCGAGGGGCGTGGCAATGGCCCTGGGGGCCTCGGGGGCCTGGGCCCTCGGGCAGGTGATGATAGGCCTTGCCGACGCCGGAGGGGTGCCGCCCGTGGTCATAGCCTTCCTGAGGGTGGCCGCCTCGGGGGCCCTGCTGGCGGCGGGGCTGAAGCTGGCGGCTCGCCTCAGGGGAGGCGACGCCGGCCTGATGAGCGCGCTCAGGAGGACGGCCCGCTCCTCCCTCCCGCTGGTGGCCGCCCTGGACCTCGGCCTCGGCGTCACGCTGTTCGCCCTCTCGGTCAGGGCATCGGGCTTCGACCAGGCCGTTGTGATTGTCAGCTCGCTCCCCCTCTTCGCTCAACTCATGGCGTGGCTCTCGGGGGCTGAGAGGCCCAGGCCAACCGAGGTGGCAGGGGCGGCGGCCGTGGTTGTCGCCGTTGCAGTCGCCTTCATGGCCTAGCCAGGAGGCCCTTCACCGAGGCCCTTGTGAACGCTCCCTCAGCCCCTGAAGGCGATCCGCGCTCCACACGCGTTCATCGCTGTGGGCCCGCGCCACGGCTCTTCACTGGTCGCCGGGGAGGAGCCCCGCTGGCCGAATCTTTCGGCTCCCGCCGTCAGTTGGCATAACCGCCGTTGGCCTCTTCGGGATCTACGTGCACAAAGGCGTTTCCCTTGAGGTCGCAGGGCAGGGTCCTCCAGCCGCTCGGCAGCGGGTAGCTGAAGCCGCTCACCCCGGCACCTAGACATCCAGGTTATATCCCATGTGCAGGGCCCTCGGCATGGCTCAGCTGGGCCGCGGCGACCGTGAAGGCTAAAGCCCAGGCCAGGACTGCCCTTGCCGGCAGCCGCCGTGAAGCCCCAGCTAACCTCGGTGGGAAGCTACAACGTAGATTACTACATAGTGGTCGACAGGCTGCCCATGCCGGGCGAGACCCTCAGGGCCAGGGAGCTCTACGTTGGCCACGGAGGCAAGGGCTCAAACCAGGCAGTCTCGGCGGCCAGGCTCGGCGCCTCTGCAAGGCTCATAGCGGCCGTTGGCAACGACGAGGAGGGCAGGGAGGCCCTGAGGTTCCTCTCTTCGGAGGGGGTTGACGCCTCAGGGGTCTCCGTGAAGCAGGCGAGGACCGGCAGGGCATACATAATTGTGGGCGGCGGCCAGAACATGATAGTTGTGGACCCGGGCGCTAACTCCATGCTAAGCGAGGAGGACGTCCTCAGGTCGCTGCCGAGGGGAGGGGCGCTGATGGCATCACTTGAGGTCCCGCTGAGCGCAGTCAGGGCCGCACTGGAGGCCTTCAACGGAATCAGGGTGCTCAACCCGGCCCCGGCGACCCCTGAGGCGAGGGATCTGGCAAGGCTGGCTGACGTGATAACACCAAACGAGGTGGAGGCGCTCCAGCTCACAGGGGCCTCCTCGCCGGCCGAGGCCGCTGAGAGGCTCCTTGAGCTTGTCCCCGCGGTGGTCATAACTCTGGGCGAGAGGGGCGCCCTGGTGGCCGAGAGGGGCAGGGGCAGGGCTGTCTTAGAGGCCCCCAGGGTTGAGGCAGTGGACCCCACGGGGGCAGGGGACGCGTTCAACGCCGCCCTGGCCCACTCGCTAGCCTGCGGCCTTGACCTCGTGGAGGCGGCTTCAGTTGCAGTTAGGGCGGCATCATATAAGGTCACCAGGAAGGGGGCCCTGGGCCTCAGGGCCTCCGAGCTGCTCAGCCTCGGCCTTGAGCTTCCCTGCAGCAGATAATAGGCCCGCCCGCCGTCTCAGGCCGGGGGGAGGGAAGTGAGGCTGCTGCTCTTAGTTGTCCTCCTCGCGGCCGCCGGAGGGCTCGGCGTAACCGCGCACGTGGCCCTTGGCCATAGCCTGTTCCTGGTCCACCTCCTCAGGGTGGTCCACGTCATTCACGCCGCTGGCCGCGCCGGCCCCAGGGGGCCCGTCACGTCCAGCGGACCCTCCAACCTGCTAATATCAAGGACGTTGACCGGCATAGCCGTGCCTCCCTAGAGCAGGTTAACCAGGTCCCCGTACCTCCTCAGCACCTCCTCGCCCTCTGAGAGCTTAAGCCACGAGAGCCAGGTGACGGCCACGGGGCTGACGCCGTGCTGCCTCAGGGACTCAAGGAGCCTCACGAACTCCACGTCGCCCTGCGGCACGGGAACCCCAGCCCTCTCCCCCACGGCCTTAACGTACTTCTTGACTATCCTGTCCGGCATGGCGGTGTCCACGCCACCCATCATCCTGAGGTACTGGTAAGTTATGAGCCCCACGCCCCTCACCGAGCCCACCGGGTCAGACCTCCAGCCCTCAAGCCTTGACTGCGACGCCCAGGACCTGAGCCTTGACCTGTCGTCGCCCCCGAAGCGCAGCAGGGAGGAGGCCACCCCCTTGGCGACAGACCACGACCTCCTGTTCCTCCAGTACCTCAGCAGGAGGCCCTCGTCAGCCGAGGCGAGGTCCTCCAGCCCCCTTATCCTGCCAGAGTCCACGAGCTCCTCCTTGAACCTGAGCACCCTGGGGACCACGGCGGTGAAGTAGCTGAGCCCCGCCGACGTGAAGGAGGCGTCAACCACCATGAGGACCGCGCTGCCTCCCCACCTCATGGAGTTGAGGCACCTCTTGGCGAACTCCTCGGCCGAGGGCTCCGACTCCAGCTCTTTGGCCAGCTCCCTGGCGAGCCTCGAGGGTGAGTCCAAGGCGTTCCCCTGGGCCCTCTCGCGGCCCCAGCTTTAAGGCAGTCCTCCCCACCTGTAGAGGAACACTATGACCGCGTAGAAGTACGTGACACCTGCCCCCTGCCAGGAGTACGGCACTGAGACGAAGAACGCCACGGGCACGTAGTAGGGCTCAGGGCTCGGGGCGCTCACGGGGGCCGGGACCATGCCTCCCGTGGGGGTCACGTAGGCCACGGCCGCCGGGGTGAACGAGGAGGCGCTCCTGAGCCACGAGGCCCCCTGGCCCAGGACGCCGTAGTTGCCCAGCTGCGAGAGGCCGTACATAATGAGGTCGTATATGGTGGTGTTGAGCGTGTTACTCACGTTCTTGGCCGGGCCGCCCGCAAGGCCGGGGAACTGGAGCACCTCTACGTTGGACTGGTAGCTGACGGAGGAGTAGCCTGTGAACAGCGCCTGGCCCGAGTAGGGGTTGACCCTGCCGGCTATCCTGAGCATCTGGTATGACTTGGCCATGTCGCCCAGGCCGTAGGTCACCGCGTAGACCCCTGGGCCCACGCTGACCACGTTGGGGAACGGCATTATGGTGACGGAGCCCGTGGAGTTGTCGTATATGCCGAGGAAGACGTCGTATACCATGACGTACGTCTCGTTTGCCGGGAGCCTCAGCATCCTCAGGTAGGCCCCGGACTGCTCTACGGGGGCAGTGAGGGCGTCGGCTACGAGCTCTATCTGGGTGCCGTTTATAGTTGAGCCGTCGACCACGGACGCCCTGTTGGCCAGGACGCCAACCCAGTAGCCGTAGTCCCACCAGGTCACCACCACCGAGCCCGGGGGCGTCCTTTCCTTGACGTAGCTGAGCGCGAGGGGCCAGGCGTTGTTGACTGGAACTATCACCTTCCCGTCGGGGGACCTCAGGGCCCCAAGCCAGCCGGTCTCTATCGAGGGCGCCTCGAGCTGGAGCGCGCTGTAGTCAACGGAGGCGTAGTAGGCCATGGACGCCAGCACTATGGCCGCCAGCAGGGCGGCCCCTATCGCCGCGCCCCTGCCAGCAGCCTGCCGGGGCCTGCGGCGCCTCGCGGCGCCGTAAGCGGGCCTGAGCGACCCGACCAGGGCCACCGACACCCCTCCCGCTATTATCGCGTAGAGGGCCGCCGACGGCAGGTAGTAGGCCTGGTTGACGGAGGCGTAGGTGAAGATAACCATGAGCTCCAGCGACACCACGACCATGGCGTCAGTGGGGGAGGGCGTCAGCCTTCTAGTTGCCCTGCCCGCTATCATGGTCGCCACGCCTATCAGCGACAGGACGAAGAAGGGCGCATACGATGATATCACCTGCTGCGGCGGGACGCCCATGTACTCCTGCACTGTCAGGGGCACCACAGCCCCGGGCGGCGGGGTCACGCCGAGGCCCATGAGAACCCTGGAGGGGAGGCTCACTATGCCTGAGGCCACCGCGACCGCCGCGAGGCCGGCCAACACAGCGAGGGTCCACGCGTGCACCCTGAGCCTGCTGAGGCCCCTTAGCCTGGTAAGCGCGAGGTACTCAAAGGCGTAAGCGAGCAGGGACGCCTCGGCCGCCAGCCCGACCCCCCTGGTGAAGACGTGGGGGCTCACGGCCGGCGAGGTCAGGGCTACGGCTGCAAAGGCCGCCCAGGCGGCTAGAAGCCTCAGGAGGCCCGGCAGGGAGGGCTCGTTCAGGAACGGCTCAGTTACCGCTAACAGGGCCACGACGAGGGCCATGTACTGGTAGCCTCCCCAGAGCCACGCTATGAGTCCCCCTGAGGCCCCGGCGGCGGCCGCCATCGCTATTGACGTGGTCGCTTTCGGCGCCCTGTACGACCTGGCCATGAAGTAGAGCGGGTAGGGGAGCAGGGCTATGCCGTCAAAGACCTTGGCTGGGTCGGTGGCAAAGCCGTGGTCCAGCACAGTTATCGGCAGGAAGGCGAAGCCCGCCGCGGCCGTCAGGGCAGCCACGGAGCTGCCCCCGGCCTCCTTCACAGCAAGGTAAACGCCTATCACGCCGAGCACCGCAAAGGCCACCGGGGACAGCGAGAGGGCGACCTCGACGCTGGCCCCCGTGAGCCTTGACGCCAGGGCCGAGAGCCACGGGAGCCCGAGGTACTCGCTGCTCAGGAAGTCCCTGCCCCACGGGTACCACCAGAGGGCCGAGTGGGTGAGGCCATGGAGGCCGCCGAGGCCGTGGGAGTAGAAGTAGTTAGCAAGCCAGAGGTACTCATATGGGTCTACCTCGCTAAGCGTCGGCCCGTACCTCAGGTACGGCACTAGCCTCAGGGCTGCCGTGAGGGCCGCGACCAGGGCCAGCAGGACGTACTCGAGGGCTCCCCTGAAGGCCTTTCCCCTCATCAAGTCTTCTCACGAGAATGACAGGGGCCAACTTAAAAATACTTTGTGAATAATTATAAATAAAAATCAGCCCGTAATTACGGCTATGGCCTGGGGCGACTTGACCCTCACGGCTACGGTCTCCCAGATGGCGAACCTGTGGGAGCTCCCGCTGGGGCCAAGGTAGTCAAGCCTCAGGTCCGAGCCTACCACTACGTCAGCGGCGTCAGGGTAGGGCGGGACCAGGATGGCTACGCCGTCGCCCACGCCGGGGGAGACGACGACCCTGTCGACCAGCCTCGAGGCCCTGCTCAGCTCGTCAACCCCGGCTGGGTCAACAACCGAGGCCAGCCTGGCCCTCGTCGAGGGGGAAATTATCAGCAGGTAGGAGGGGTACCTGACCTTCAGGTCCTCCAGGGCCTTGGCCAGGAGGGAGGTGAACGAGCCTGGGGACGACCAGCTGCCGGCCTCCTTGACCGAGGCCGAGGACGCCAGCGAGTTGGCTATGAGCGCGTCCTCCTCGAGGCCAAGGAGCGAGGCGGCCCTTGCGGCTGAGGCCGGCCTGAGGGGGGCGGAGAGCCTGCGGGAGTAGTCTATGAGGTCCTGCTCCACATCGAAGTAGGTTATGAGCCTCGAGAGCTGCACGGGCTGGGAGGAGGCCTTAATCACGTCCCCCTCGGTTATGGCCTCTGATGGGGCCACGAGGGAGCCGTCGCCCAGCACCGTCACTGGCAGTGAAGACCTCAGGGCCCTGGCCCTGCCCAGGGCCTCGGCTATGGCCGACCTGAGGGACTCGGCCTCCTCGCCGCTCAGCGGCCCAAGCGGCTGTGGGTCCCTCGGGTCGCCCTGGCCCTTGTCCTGGCCGCTGACCAGCGAGGCCACCTCCTTGGACCCGGCCTCCAGCTCCTTGACCTGCTCTGGGTCAAGCCTCCTGAGCAGCTCGAGGAACTCGCCGAAGTGGGTCTTCTCCTCGCCGGCCACGTCCAGGAGGACCTTCCTCACGGATTCGTCGCTCACGGCGTCAGCGAGCTGCTGGTAGAGGTTTATGGCGTCGAGCTCAGCTATTATGGCAAGCCTCACCGCCTGGGCGACCCCTGAGCCCTCAACCCTCTGCGAGGGCTCCGTTGGATTCCTTGAGAGCAAGCGCTGCACCGCGCTTTTGTGGAGCTGCAGGTTAATATTGATATGCAGTCGTGGGAGGCGAAGGGGCCAAGCCGTGAGCTGCACGTTTTTCTCTAAATAGAAAAAATAAATGGACCCTCTCTATTTATAGAAAGTGGGTGCGGGGCTTGGCAGGGAAGGTCTCGATATTCCTCATATCCCCGACCTACGAGAAGCTCCTCTCGGCCGCGGTGATAGCCCAGGGCGCGGTCGCTGAGGGCATGGAGGTCTTCATTTTCCTCAGCTTCGCCCAGGTGGCCTTCAGGAGGGGCGAGGTCGAGAGGTTCTCGAAGCTCGGCAAGGACTACGAGGAGTACAGGGACGCGGCCATGAAGTACCTGTCGCAGAGGAACGTGAGCTGGCACTCGATGCTGAGGGACGCCAAGAGGGAGGGCAAGGTGAGGGTCGTGGCGTGCAGCCTCGTGGCTGACATGCTTGGCCTCAAAAAGGAGGACTTCGACCCAGGCCTAGTAGATGACGTAGCCGGGGTAGCCACCTTCCTCAGCGAGGCCGCCTCATCCGATGTGATCCTCTACATATGAGCCGCTAGCCCGTAAAAAGCCCCTACCATCCCCCTTCTCTTTCTCCTTTTTTATTTACTTGAAGAAGGCCACCGCGGCCCCTATCAGGAACCCCACGAATATTATGATTGACGTGAACAGGGGCTCTATGATGCCCAGGAACGGCGCGAGCGACCTGAGGCCCTCCGCCAGCTCCGTCGTGTTGCCTGAGGCCACGCCGGCGGCCAGGGACTTGAAGTTCAGCGCGCTGATCTTCCACACGCTCAGGAGGTCGCCTACTATTAGTATAAGGAAGAACGCAACTATGTACTTAAGCCCCTTGAACAGCACGTACCCGGCGCCAAAGCCGAGCAGGAACTCTATTATGGTGATGGCTATGCCCGTCGGCGACGAGAGGCTGACTCCCAGGGCCTGGAACATGTTCACCGTTTCCCCACCCGGAAGGAAAGCCTTGGCAAAGGTTATAAGTTGATCAGCACTTAGGCCTCGCAGGTGGGGCCCTCCTGGGCCCAGCCCACCGCTGAGGACAGCCTGACTGTGAGCTCAACGGCCTGACCCACCAGCCCCCTCTCAACCCCTGGGACGCCGGTGCCCACTATCAGCGCCCTCCTGGTGGACTCCCTCACCGAGGTTAGCGAGGAGTCCCTGTGGGCGTAAAGGTGCACCACCACGCCCCTGGAGTCAACCATTATTGGGTACCCCTCGGGCAGCTCCTGCTCCCTGCCCCCTATGGGGTAGAACTTGACCCTGCCCCTCGACAGCGTTATGATGAACGGAGGGGAGGCCAGGTCTAGGTCGTAGATGCCTATGGGCACGAGGGTCCTCAGGGAGGCGAGGTTTCCCGCGTCAACCAGAGGGCTCACCCTGGGAAACTCGCCCCTCAGGGCCCTCCTCGCCAGCGCCTCGGAGCTCGGCCTCACCTTGGTGGGGTCTATGCCGAGCCTCCAGAAGAAGTCCCTGTAGGCCCTGACCACCGGGTGATACTTGAGCCCCTCAAGGGTGAGGGAGGACCTCAAGTAGGTCACGTAGTCTGAGACGACGCCGCCCAGGGGGTCGCCGTCGGCCCTTCCCCTGAGCTCAACCGTGGTGTAGACCACAAAGACGCCCCTTCCCCTGGCCTCCTCGGAGACCTTGACCAGGTCGCAGCTCAACCCTGCCCCCGCGGACCCTGGGCCCCGAGGACTTTTGGGCTTAGCCGACGGTCTCCCTGAGCAGCTTAAGGCTCCTGCCGTCGAGCTGGTCAGGGTAGACCTCGTATATCACGCCGCTCCTGCTGTCTATCACGGCTATCCTGTTGTTCAGCAGCAGGACGTCGCCCCTGCTCTGGGACAGCACGGAGGCCTCGAAGCTCCTGGAGCCGTCCACTGCTATCACCCTCCACGAGAGCCCGTCGCCCGTGGCCACGATGTCCTTGATCCTGGAGACCCTGTACTTCACCAGGCCCCTCCTTATGGCGTCGGCCAGGGCTTTCCTGGAGGCCTCGTCAAGCCTGTTCATGTCAAGTATTATGGCGACCTCGTTGCCCTCGCCGTCGTAGAGGCCAACAACCTCGGGGTGGGTTATCGGGAAGAGAAGCTTGGGCCTCAGGCCCCTGTGCGTGACCCCGTCTATGCTTACGTCCACAAGGCTCCCCCTGCCCGAGGGCATAACCTTGACCGCTGACGGGTCCTCTACGATCGGCGCCTCCCTCGCGGGCCTGGGGGGCGGGGGCGGGACGTACTCGCTGTAGCCGTAGGACGACATGAGCTCGTAGAGCTTGCCGTGGGACTCCATGAGCTCCCTCGGCGTGCCGACCTCCACCACCCTGCCGTCCTCCATTACCACCACCTGCTCGGCCCCCATGATCTCGACCGGGTTGTGGGTTATCATTATGGTGGTCCTCCCCCTTGTCAGGTTAGTTATGGCCTGGTACACCAGCGTCTCGCTCTCGACGTCAAGGTTTGACGTGGCCTCATCAAGTATGACCAGGTCAGGGTCCTTTATGAGCGCCCTCGCTATCCCAACCCTCTGCCTCTGCCCGCCAGAGAGGTACGTGCCCCTCTCGCCGGCTATCGTGTCATATGCCAGCGGGAACTGGGCTATCTCGCCGTGTATCATGGCGGCCCTGGCGGCCTCTATTATCTCCCTGGGGCCCACGGGCCTCTCCGCCCCGAAGGCTATGTTGTTCCCAATCGTGTCGTAGAACAGGGTCACGTCCTGGGGCACGTAGGCCACCCTCGACATGAAGTGCCTCCTGTCAATCCTGCTCACGTCGACGCCGTCAACGGTTATTGAGCCCTCCTGGGGCCTGTAGAGGCCGAGGAGCAGCTTGACCAGCGTGCTCTTGCCTGAGCCGGAGCGGCCCACTACGGCTACCCTCGAGCCTCCCCTGACCCTTATGTTCACCCCCTTGACCACGGGGACCAGCGGGTCGTAGCCGAACGTCACGTCCTTGAACTCCACGTCGCCCCTCATGTTGGGCCTCTCACTGCCTCCCTGGCCCGAGGCTGGGGCCTCGAGCAGCTCCCTGAGCCTGTCGGCAGAGGTGAGGGACTGCTGGACGAAGGGGAGCACGTTTCCCAGGTTGTTTATCGGCGCGTAGAACTGGCTCGCGTATGCAACAAACGCCACCAGGACGCCCAGCTTAACCGCGCCGCTTATGACCTCTGTGCCCCCGACCCACCATATGACTACCGTGGCCAGTGAGAGCAGGAAGCCCAGGAGGGGCCAGTAGGTCTGGTTCATGATTGTTATATCTATGCTTGACCTGAGGAGCCTCCTGAGGCCCGACTCAAGCCTTGAGCTGACGGCCTCCTCCTTGCCGAAGGACCTTATGACAACGTAGTTAGGCACGGTGTCGTTTATGAGTGAGGTGACGTCAGCGCTGTTCCTCCAGTTCCTGTGGTAGAGCCTGTGCGACTTCCTCCTGTAGCTGTATATCATGTAGGCCACCAGGGGCACCGGTATGACTAAGTAAATGGCCAGCCTGGCGTCCATGGTGAAGAGTATGACGCCTATGCCTATCACCGTGAGCACGTTGGTCAGCACTGTCGGCAGCCCCCAGACCATGAGCCAGTTGGTGTTGCCGGCGTCCGTGGTGAGCCTTGAGAGTATCCTTGACGGCGTCACCCTGTCTATGAACGACGCCTCGACGTTGTTGACCACGTGCCTGTAGAGCTCATGCCTTATGTGGTTTATTATCATGGAGCCGGTGGAGTTCAGCACGTAGTTCTGAACCGCAGACACTATGGTGAGCGCCACGTAGGAGCCCAGGAGCGTGGCTATGAGCTCTGTAAAGAGGCCGCGCGGGTGAGTTGGACTTTCAAGGACGCTGTCTATGAGCACCTTCAGCAGGTACGGGGGGACCAGGTTGAGGGCGGTGGCCACGAGGGCCAGGGAGGTGCCTATTATGAGCCTCCTCCTGTAGGGCCTCGCGAAGGTGTAGAGCCACCTTATAGTGCTCGCCCTCCTCTCCCTCCTGCTGCCGCCCCGCCCCGCCTGCTCGCCCTCAGCCCTGAGCCTCCTGTTTATGGCCTCAGCCATCCTCCTGAAGTCCTCCTCCCTGGGCCTGGTGAAGTAGAGGGCCTCCACCTGCCTCCCGTCGTTCAGTTCAAGCACAAGCCTGCTGACGTTAACCCCTGGCTCCACGAAGGCCCTCCTAACGTCGCTGAGCCTGGCTATCACCCTGCCGTCGGCCAGCAGCGCCTCGTCCGTGAGCTCAACGTTTATGCACGCGGGCGTCAGGTCAGGGCCCAGGTCGGCGCAGGCTCTCAACGCGGTTCCCTTTTCCCATTAAGGAGTGAAAGGGACGCATTTACGTGTTAGGGTAACTTTTAACAGGTGAAAGGTCAGGCAAAGGTCAGGCCCTGGTGGTCAGGTCCTTAATTACCTCCCCTCCCCTGACCACCAGCTTTACCCTTGACCTGTCGGTGAGGGCCCTGACGTTATCAAGCGGGTTGCCGTCGACGAGTATGAGGTCCGCCAGGGCCCCCTTGGCTATTATGCCCGCCCTGCCCTCCAGGCCGGCGGCGTAAGCCGCGTTCCTGGTGGCAGCTATAAGGGCCTCCTGCGGGGTCATGCCGACCTTCTCGACGAAGATTGCCACCTCCTCCGCGTTCTCGCCGTGCCTGCCCACGCCGCCCGAGAAGTCCGTGCCCGTGGCCAGCCTCACGCCCATCCTGTAGGCCCTCCTTATGTTCTCTAGGTGTATGTCCGCCAGCTCAGCTATCTTCCTCATGCCCCACTCGGGCACCCCGAGCTTCTGGCCCTCCTCCAGCAGTCTGTAGTCGATGGCGAACGTGGGCACGCAGGTCGCCCCGGCCTTGAGGACCTCCTCCGCGGCCTCCTCGTCCATCATGTCGCAGTGGGCCACTATCTTGACCCCTGCCCTGGCGGCGTTCACTATGCCAGCCTTGCCCTCCGCGTGGGCGTGGACCCACCTGTTGGCGGCCCTGGCCTCGTCTACAATAGCCTTCAGCTCCTCGAGCGTGAACTGCCTGTACTCGGGCCTGTCCCTCTGGCTTAGGACCCCTCCCGACGCCATGACCTTTATGAAGTCGGCCCCCTCCCTCATGGCGTGCCTGGCGGCCTTCCTGCACTCTGCCTCCCCGTCGCATATCAGCGACGCGAACGGGGTGAGCTTCCTGGTGGTCCTGTAGTCGACCCACTCAACTGGTAGGTAGTGGACGTCGGCGTGGCCGAAGGTCTGCGAGAGCACGGGGCCCGCGGCCACCACTCTGGGCCCCCTCACGGTGCCCTCGGCCACGGCGTCCCTCAGGTGAAGCCCAACTATGCTGCCGGCGTCCACCACTGTGGTGAAGCCCGCGTCAGCCAGGGCCTCCAGGTCCCTAACCGCCCTGGCGAAGAAGACGCCTATGGGGGTCACCAGGTCCTCCTCTATCCTCCCGCTCCTTGAGCCCGTGAGGTGGAGGTGGGCGTCTATGAGGCCAGGCATCAGGAACATGCCCCTGGCCTCCACCACCCTGGCCCCCTCAGGGGGGCTGACCTCGCCCCTGGTCCCGACGTCCTCTATTACGTTATCCTTTACTACTACAGTGCCCCTGAAGGGCTGCCTCCCGGAGGAGTCGAAGATAAGCGCGTCCTCTATAACGAGCGTGCCCACCGTCAGGCACCTGGCCCAGGGAGGCCAGGCTAAAATATAAGCTTAAGGCTTGTCCCTCCTGATGACCTTGAAGTACGACCCCCCGGCCAGGGCGAAGGCGCCTGGAACCAGGGGCGAGGTGAAGGGGCCCAGGAAGTTCACGACGGCGAGGACCAGGAGGCTGGCCGTCACCCTGCCGGTGTTGAGCATGAGGTGCCTGTTGGTCATGTACTCGGCGAACCTGTCGTGCCTCATGGAGTTCCACGTCTCTACGTCAACGAAGGTCACCATCTGCCCCATGAACGAGGAGGCCACGAGGTACGCCGGGGCCGCCCTCCAGGTCACTGCAGTGGCGGCGGCTGACGCCATAAGGGCGGCGGAGGAGTACAGCACCAGGTTGCCAGCGCCGAGCCTGCTCGCCATCCACCTCCTGGCCCTCACGACGGCAACCCCGAGGACGTTGAGCGCGTAGTTGAACTCGGCGAACCTGGAGTAGCTGTCGCCGAAGTAGACGTACGTCAGTATGGGGTTAACGTAGGACGTGGAGTAGCCGTAGCCGAAGAGCATCGAGAGCGCGGTCACGAGGCCCCCGTACCTCCTGTCCCTGGCTGGGAGCGAGGCCATGTGGAGCACCGAGAAGCTCCCCAGGCTCGGCCTGAGGCTCGGCATTAGGGCGCTGGCCACCGCGAGGCCAACTGCTGATGAGGCGAAGAGCACGTAGTAGCCCGAGGACCTGAGGGCCGCCAGGACGCCGCCGTAAATGGCTGGCAGCGCCAGGGACGAGGCGAACCCCAGGTAGGAGAGCCTGTTGAAGAAGGTTAGCCTGTCGCTTATGAACTCGTAGTAGGCTATGTCCCAGCCGCTCCAGTAGAGCCCGGAGGCCACCCCGTAGAGTGCAGCCAAGGGAGGCACGCAGCTGTGGGCCCTGGGGCCCAGGGCCAGGAGTGTGAAGTAGAAGGCCGCCAGCAGGGCGAGGCCCGGCCTGTAGAGGGAGGCCGTCGACCTGAGCCTGCCGCTTGACATGCCGACGGCTATGTAGGTCGCCAGTATGAAGGCCGCGCTCACTATGTAGAACTCCACGGAGACCTCCATGGAGCCCCCGGTGAAGAGGTAGAGGCCCAGGACCGGCGACGATAGGCCGTTGGCTACGCTGAAGGTCCAGCTGGCCCACAGCAGCCTCGAGCCCCTGTCCAAGGGCCTGCCCCAACGTCCTGGGCAGGGCTAAGCTTTAAGCTGGCTACAGGTACCTGTCGAGCTCCCTGTAGAGCTCCTCCCACTCCTCGCCCTGCCCAATTATCCTGCCCCTCACCAGGGCCTGGTAGAGGTCGTGAAGGACTACGTGGTGGAACTTCTCGTCCCTCAGCAGGAGCTTGAGCACGAAGGTCAGCTGCAGGTTTGAGGCCACGGCGGGGTCCCTGAGCTGGGACTCGAAGAACTTGATCGCGTCCTCCTCAGTAGCTATGTGCTCCCTTATGTCGTTAAGCGTGCCCTCGAACTCGTCAACGCTGAGCTCGCTTTTCGTGAGCAGCTCCTCCGCTATCATGAGCAGCTGGTAGTGCTTCTCAGAGTCAACGGCTATGGCCGTGAGCACGGCCCTCACCAGGGGGCTCCTGGCCCTCCTGGCGGTCTCGGAGAGCCTGTTTGCGTGGGCCACCTCAGTCTTGGCCCAGCCCTCGAGCCTGGCCCTGAGGTCAGCTGATGACATCGGTGCCACGCGACTTACAGGAGGCCCTCACACACTTTAAAGCGTTTGGCCTTGCCAGCTATGTGAGCCTCTAGGCCAGACGCCTCAGGCGGTGGGCTCAACCACCACGGCGGTGCCGTAGGCTATAATCTCGTCCATCGTCTCGCCTATCTCGTTTGAGTCCAGCCTGAAGGCTATGACCGCGTTGGCGCCCATGCTCCTGGCGTGCTCCACCATCCTCTGTATGGCCTGTATCCTAGCCTGCTCTGACATCTCCGTGTACTCCTTGATCTCGCCCCCGACCAGGGACCTGAGGCTCGCGAGCAGGTTGCCCCCGAGCCCCCTTGACCTCACCGTTATGCCCAGGGCCACGCCCAGGACCTTGACAACCCTGTGGCCCGGCACGTCGTTGGACGTCGTGATTATTATGTCAGTGCTCGTGAAGCTCAAAGTTTCACCTGGGAGGAGGGAGGGCATACCAAAATAAAAGGGCTCATATAAAGGTGAGGCTACTCGAGCATCTCGCTGTAGAGCCTCCTTAGGTCGTCCTTGCTTATGGCCTTGGGGGACAGCACCAGCAGCCTCTGCTGCGCCCAGGCGCCCTCGACGAGGCCGTCGAGGTCTGACCTGCTGAACCCTATCTCCTTGAGGTTGGTCGGCACGTGCAGGTCCTCGAGGAGCTTCAGGTAGAAGTCGAATATCCTCTCGCCCACCTCCCTCGGCGTGCCGCTGTCGTCAAGCCCCAGGGCCCTGGCGACGGCCCTGAACTTGTCCTCGTTGTATGGGGCCAGGAACCTGAAGGCGTATGCCGCGGGTATTGCCGTGCTTATCCCGTGGGGGACTATCGGGTAGCCGAAGTCGTAGTCCGGCGGGCGCCAGTCCCTCACCATGCCAGCTATGGGGTAAGCCATGGCGTGGGGCACGTGGACCCCGGCGTGGCCGAAGCCCAGGCCGGCCAGGTTAGCCCCGAGCTGCATGTAGTACCTGGCCTCTATGTCGTATGGGTCCGCGTAGGCCCTCCTTATGTACTTGGCCGCCCAGGTTATCACCGGCAGGAAGAGGTCGCCTATGGGCGTTGAGCCGGCGTAGACGGGCCTCTCCGCGGGTGAGACCGCGGGCCTCGCTGTGTAAGGGTGGGCCGTTATGGACTCTATGGCGTGGTTAAGCACGTCGAGCCCGGTGGAGGCCGTCACCATTGGGGGCATGCTAACCGTCGTCAGCGGGTCCACTATTGCCACGGACGGCCTGAGGTACTGGTTGCTCACGCCTGTCTTCACGTGGAGCCTCTTTATGTCCAGCACGGCCACGTTGGTGTTCTCAGCGCCCGTGCCCGCGGTTGTAGGTATTGCTATCATGGGCTTCAGGGGGCCGGGAGGGGACATGCCCTTGCCCACGGGCCTGTTCACGTAGTCCATCAGGTCCGCCGGGTAGCTGTAGAGGAGGTTCAGCAGCTTGGCCGTGTCGATAGTTGAGCCGCCTCCCAGGGCGACGAAGCCGTCGAGCCTGAGGTCCCTGACCTTTGAGAAGCCCTGCACTATGGCCTCGTCGTCAGGCTCCACGTGGACGTCGGTGAAGGCCTCCACCTTTATGCCCTGGGACTCGAGGCTGCCCCTCACCTGCTCCGCCAGCTTGGTCTCGGCGAGCCTCCTGCCGACGACCAGGAGCACGCTCGTCATGCCAAGCCTCCTGGCCTCGTAGCCGACGTCCTTCGAGGCGCCTAGGCCGAACTTGATGTAGGGCAGGTTTATCACGAACACGGAGTCCGTGAGCTCCGAGTACGCCAGGTACGCCACGCTCTCACCGCGATTCGCGGGCTGCCTGAGGCGTTAACCCTGGGCACGGCCTGAATTATTAATGTCCCACTGTATTTATGTTACAAGATATATAAAATAAGAGCGGCAAAGGGGGAAGGCCAAGGGGTGAGTCGGTTGGCTGAGACGGGCGTCAAGCACGCGTACCTTTTTGACTACGGCCTTATGCAGGCGGAGTGGGGCTGGTTCCTTCCTGACCCCGCCACGAACAGCCAGAGGGACAAGCCTAGGAGGTGGGTCGAGTTCCCCATGGCAGGCGCCCTCATAGAGCACGAGGACGGCTGGATAATGATAGACTCGGGCCCGAGCCCCGACGCGGCCAGGGTGTGGCCCAAGGAGTCCTTCGAGGCCTTCCCGGTGGTCAGGTTCACGCAGGACAACGTGTCGGTGAACCAGCTCAAGCAGCTGAACCTTAAGCCCGAGGACATAAGGGCAATAGTATTCACGCACCTGCACCTGGACCACGCCGGCCAGGCTTACATGTACAGGGACAGCGCCTACCTCATAGCCCACAGGCTCGAGCTCCAGCACGCCCTGACCCAGATATGGGAGGGCAAGTACGGGGCCTACGTGCCCTCAGACTTCGAGCCGCTCAAGGGGGCCAGGTGGGTGTTGATTGACGAGGAGAGGCTCGAGATCCTTCCAGGCATAGAGGTCATACACACGGGGGGCCACACGCCGGGCCACATGGTAGTCAAGGTCGAGGCCCCCAACGGGGACACGTGGTACTTCATGGGCGACTTCTTCCACATGCCTGAGGAGTTCGAGACGGAGAGCAAGGGCTGGCTGCTCTACAACGGGGACCAGTTCGAGTCGTTCACAAGGAAGATGAAGTTCTGGACGTCATCTAAGAGGGTCCACATGTTCATGACCCACGACCCCACCAACTGGCAGAAGTACCCGAGGATACCCAGGCCCCTGTTCTGAGCCGTAGGGGCGCTGTCTTAATACTTCTCTTTTTCAGCTGAAAAGGGGGCTGGGCTTGGGGAGCTTCAGCAGGCTCATAAGGGTCGACCTGGGCAGCGGCGAGGTGAAGTACGACGAGCTGAGGGACGAGGACGTGAGGGCCTACCTGGGGGGCAGGGGCATAGGACTCCTGCTCGCGCTTAAGGGGGGCTACGGCAGGCCCCAGGACCCCCTCTCGCCGGAGCTGCCCCTCATAATTGCGTCCGGCCCCCTCTCAGGCGCCGGAAT